>CAVRED010000007.1:295000-1092064 GCA_963719975.1 uncultured Alphaproteobacteria bacterium | reverse complement strand
ATGCGCTCGCCGCCGCCCGGGCGGTGGAAGTGATCGAAGAGGCGTTGCCGACGGAGATCGCGGAAGCCGCCGAAGCCGAACAGGCGCCAGCCGAGTAACGCCTTCCCCCCTCTCTCCGCCGCCAGGCGGGGAGGGGGCTGGTGGGGGCCTCTACCGGCCGACCATGTGGCACCAGGGCCAGGGGCAGTCTTCGCGCCCGGGGTCTGCGGGCGGGGTCGGCTGGTCTGGCGTGCAGCTCTCCTTGCCCAGGCAGTGGGCGCCCGGATAGTCGTTCATGCTCGTCGAGCCGCGGTAGTCCTGCTCGGCGTTGTCCCGCGCGACCCGCTCTCGCATGTGCGGCGACAGGGCGCCGTAGGTCGGCGCGGCTTCATGCGTGCGCGCCGTCATCTGCCGGCAGGTCTCGCGCTCGGCGGGGCTGAGGTTGAAATCGTCGGGGTGCGCGCAGCCGGCGGTAAGGCGCAGGCCCCGCCGCAGCGCCTCGACACCTGGGAGCGCGGGCGGGGCGGCCGGCGCCGGCGCCGCGATCGTCGGGACGCCTGGCGCGATCGTGGGAACGATATGCGGCGCCAGCGGCTGCGCGGGGCTGGGCGCTGACGGCGCGGCGGCCGGGCGCGGCGGCGGGGGTTTCGCCTCCACATGCCCCCGCGAGAGCGTCACCAAACGTACTTCGAGCGTGGGCGCGACCGGGAAGATCGGCGTGTAGCGCAGCGCAAGCCCGAGCAGAACGAAGACCAGGAGGTGAAAGGCGGCCGACGCCGCCAGGCCCGCGCCGCCATTGCGTCTCGCCGTGCTTGCTGCGCGCTGGCGCAATGAGAGCTCCCGGCTCGACCGTGGCCGCAGACGGTGACGCTTGCCGGCGGCGCAAACAAGGCCGCGGTCCCGTGTTTGGCAGAATCTGCGGGTTGCCTTAGCGATCGGCGGAAGCTCAACGACGGCAGGATGTCAGACTCACCCGCGCGCACCGGCGCCGAGCACAGAGACCCCCCGCGGCGATGGCTGTGGGCGGGCGTGCTCATGGCCGTGCTCGGCCTCTTTCTCGCCTCCGACATCGCGAGCCATCCGATCGTGCTGTGGGACGAGTCCCGTCTGGCGGTGAACGCCCTCGAGATGAGCCAGCGTGGCTTCAGCCTCGTCACCACCTATGGCTTCCGACCAGATCTCTGGAACACCAAGCCGCCGCTCCTGATCTGGCTCGAGGCGGCGTCGATCGATCTGTTCGGGGCGAACGAGTGGGCCGTAAGGCTGCCTTCGCTGCTGGCCGCGATCGCGACGGTTGCGCTCGTCATGCGCTTCAGCTGGCGCATCAGCGGCTCGGCGTTCGTGGCGGGGGCCGCGAGCGTACTGCTCGCCCTCAGCCCTGGGTACTTCGGCGAGCACGCGGCCCAAACCGGGGACTACGAAACGCTGCTGTGTCTGTTCACCACCGCCTACGTCCTCGTCCTCTTCCAAGTGCTCCACCGCAGGCGACCCCAACCGTTGGCGGTCGTGGCGTGTGGTCTTCTTATCGCCGGCGCCTGCCTGACCAAGGGGGTGGCTGGCCTCGTGCCGGGCGCGGGCGTCGCCGCCTACCTCGTGGGGCGATGGCGCTGGCCGCGGCTCTTCCAGACTCCGTGGTATCTCGTGGCCGGCCTGGTCTTCGTGGCGCTGGTCGGCGGCTATTACCTGGCCCGTGAGCGGCTCGGGCCCGGCTACCTGGCGGCCGTCAGGGCGAACGAACTTGGCGCTCGCTACATCCGCGGCATGAACGGTCACCAGTGGCCGGCCGACTACTACCTGAAAATGCTTGGCGTCGGATTTGGGCTCGGCTGGGCCTATGTGGCCGTCGCTGTCGCTCCGTTCCTGATGTTCAGGCGCAACAAGTCGGCCGCGTTCCTGACCTATGCGCTTGTCGTGATCTTGGCGACGCTCGTCGTCTTCTCGTTCAGCCGAACCAAGATCTTCTGGTACATCGTTCCGGTCTATCCGTTGTTGTCGATCGCGTATGCGATTGCGCTGAATCGAGTCATCGGGCTTGCGGTCCGCTGGGTGCGCCTGCCCTTGCCGGCGGCCTATGTCGCCGTGGGTCTTGCGGCCGGCTACCTGGCTGTCAGCGCGCTATATACCAGGTTCGTCATCCTGCCTCCTGTCGAGGACAACGCCCAGGGCCGCTATGGCGAAGTCTTCGCGGCGCTCGCCGCACGCGGCGCTCGCAACGTCATGACCCTCGATTCCGGCGTCTACAACGACGACCACCTCGTCGACTACAGGCCGCAGCTGCGCTTCTACACCCTGGCGTGGGGCGCACGGGGCCTGCGGATCGGCGAGGAGGATCCAAACGGCGAGGCGGCGCCGGTCCCCGGCAAGGTGCTGGTCACCTGCGACCCCAACTGGAGCGCGGCGGTCGCGGCGCTCGGCCCTCCGGTGGTTGCGATCCCGGGTTGTTCAGCGGTTCTGGGCCGATAGCGCCGGCGAGTTCTCAAGCGGCCGCCAAGGGCCGGAACACCCAGAGCCGGCACAGCGCAAAGAGCGCGGCGGTGTAGGCGGCCATGGCCATCAGCTGGGCCGCGACATGGGCCGGCGCGCCGCCGCCGAGGGCGAGCCCGGCGCCGCGCAGCACGGCCTGATTCAGGACAAAGGCGCCGAGCGCCGCGATCGCAAAGCGCGCACCGGAGGCGGCCAGGCCGGTTTGGCTGCGGAACACAAAACCGCGGTTGAGCAGGAAGCCCACGCCGACGCCCGCGGCATAGCCGGCAACGTTCGCCAGCGCCGGCGGCGCATGCAGCCCGACGTCAAGAATGACGATGACGGCGAACCCGATCGCAGTGTTGACCGCGCCGGCAAGGCCGAAGCGGCCGACTAACAACGCAGCATCACGCATGCGCCAGCGCATAGTACTGGGCGCCGATCGGCACGCGCCTCAACAGGGGATCGAGCGGGCGAAGGGCGGAAAGGGCGGCGGGGAAGAAGCCCAGGTAAGCGATCTCGATCTTGCTGAATCCGGCATCCAGCAGGCGCCGGCGGAGCCTCCCGGCCGGGATCAGGACCGCGTTCTCGTCAAAGGGGCAGGTCGCAACGATGTAGCGGGTGACCGGGTTGATCGGGTTGTGCTCGTAGACGACCAGCGCCCCCCCTGGCTTCAGCGTCCGGCGCAGACTGCGGAACAGGTCGAGGTGTTCGCGCTCGTCGATGTGGTGGAAGACGCAGGCCGAATAGGCGAGGTCGACGCTCGCGTCCGGCGCCGGCGGGCCGGACCCTTCGTAGCGAACGAAGCGTGCGACGCCCGGATGCCGGTGCTCAGCAATCTCGAGGCTGCGGGTGGAGACGTCCGTCGCGATGATCTCAGCGGCTGGGAACGCCGTGCGGAGATGCGGCAGCGCGCCCCCGATCCCGGAGCCGAAGTCGAGAATGGCGCCCGGATCCGGCAAGCCGCGAGCGCGCCAGACCCTTTTGACCTCGTCGACCTTGTAGCGGGCGAAGTAGTCGGGCCCCTCGCCGGTGATCACGAGGTTCTTGGCGTGGATCGTCAGGTACTCGTCGGCGAAGCGATCGAATTCAGCGACATCCATCTTCCTCAGGCCCTCGCTTCGGGGTCGGCGTCATGGGTGACGATCTCGTCCACCAGATAGAGCGGCCGATGCTTGCCCTGCATGTAGACCCGCCCAAGGTACTCGCCGAAGATGGTGAGGCAGATAAGCTGGGCTGTGGAGAAGAAGACCACGATCAGCGCCAGGCTCGTCCAACCGGGCGCAGCGCGGCCAAGGAAGAAGCCGACGACGGCATAGGTGGCGAGCGCAAAGGCCACCGCAACGCCAAGCGCGCTCATGAACCCCGCCAGCCGCAGCGGGGCGGTCGAGAAGCTGGTCAGGCCGTCGACCGCCAGCCGCATCATCTTGGCCAGCGTGTAGCCCGTCGCGCCGGCGTGGCGCGCGTCGCGGTCGTAAAGCAGCTCGCTCTGCCGGCCCCCGAGCCAGGCGACCATGCCGCGCAGGAAGCGGTCTTGCTCGGGCATGGCGTTCAATCGCTCGACGATCCGCCGCGACATCAGCCGGAAGTCGCCGGTGTCGCGGGGGATGTCGACATCGGCGATGGCGCTGAGCGTCCGGTAGAACAGGCCGGCGGTGGCGAGCTTGAAGCGGCTCTCCTTCGGCCGCGACCGCCGCCGCCCATAGACGACATCGTAGCCGGCATCCATCCGCCGCATCATCTCGCCGAGGAGCTCGGGCGGGTCCTGCAGGTCCGCATCGATGATCATCACCCGCTCGCCGCGCGCCAGGCCGAGACCGGCCGTAACCGCGAGTTGGTGGCCATGGTTGCGCGCCAGGTTGACGCCGACCACACCGGCGCTCGCACGCGCCGTCGCGTCAATCAGCGCCCAGGTTGCGTCACGCGAGCCGTCGTTGACGAGGATGAGCTCGAAGTCGTCGCCGCACTGGGCCTTGGCCGCGGCCAACATGCGCTGGCAGAAGGCGGGGAGCGTGGCGGCCTCGTTGTAGCAGGGGGCGACGATGGAAAGCGCCGGACCGCGCACGGGGCCGGTCGCCGGCCGCTGAGGCTCGACGGCCGCGAGCGTCAGGCTCGCTCCGCCGCGGAACGTCGCCTCGTCCTTGCGCTTCTCCTGGCCCGCCAAACCCCGCGCTCCACGCCTCTCGCCGGCGGCAAAGGGCGCCGCTCGGCCGTCACGGGCCTTATAGCGGGGTTTGGCGGGGGCTACTAAACAAGCCATTTCAGGAGCCTTGCACGATCAGGTTCGTTCTGGGCGGCGACTTGCGGGCGGTTGGTGCGCGCAACGCCTTACGGACACAGCGCCGCGAGCCGCGGCAGAACGCGACCGATCAGCAGCTTGCCTCCGGGCTCGACCGTCTTATGCGCGAACCAGGCGAGCGCGAGCGCCAAGGCCGAGATCGCCACGATGGCGAGCGGGTGCGCCGCCGCGCCGAGGTAGAGCGCGGCGCGCCCCGCTTCGTGCTGGAAGTAGGCGTCGTTCAGCGGATAATGACAGACGTAGAGGGGGTAGGAGAGCCGGCCGAGCAGGTCGCACGCGCGCTCCGCAGTGGCCGGCACGGCGGGCGCGGCTACGATGGCGACGAAGAGGAGGGGGAGCGCGAGCGTGATCACCGTCGGGTCATAGGCCGGCGCCCGCAACGGCGAGGTCAGCAAGATGATGACCGCTGAGATGAGGATGGCCGGGGAGATCGCCTCGACCCTCAGCTTGATCTCGCCCGCCGACCGATAGACGAGAACGCCGAACGGGAAGGCGAATCCGGCCCGCAGGCCCGCGGTCGCCAGATCGAGCACGCTCGCGCCGGCGCCGAAGTTGCAGCCGCCCTGCACCGCCGCGACGACAAAAAGGCCGAGCGCACAAGGAACGCAGATCGCGGCGAGCGCCCGTGACGGCAGGCGGAACCCGCCGGCGCCATAAGCCAGGTTGATCACCAGCTCCGCCCCGAGCGACCAGAAGACCGGGTTCAACGCGTAGAGCGCCCAGCTGCCCGGCAGCTGCCCGGGCAGGAAAAACAGGCCGCGCGCGAAGGCGGCGCCGACGGCCTGCGCCGGTTGGAACGGCAGCGCCACCAGCGCGCCGAGGACGAGGCCGAACACATACAGCGGATAGAGCCGCGCCATCCGCACGCCGAAGAACCATCCGACTCCGGCGCCGCTCTTCAGCCGCGCCTCGTAAGCGCTCGCGACCACGAAGCCCGAAAGCAGGAAGTAGACGTCGACCGCCAGGTAAGCGTGGCTGTGGAGCCCGTCGCCCACCATGTGGAAATGGAAGAAGACGATGAGCAGCGCGCAAAGCCCGCGCAACCCGTCGAGCAGCGCAATCCGGCTATTCCCACCGGCGCGTTCGGGCGTCGCGGCCCCCGGCATGGTCGCCTTATGGGCGCGGCGAGCCGCGCGGCCCCCAGTGGCGGCGGCCGCCAAAGCCGACCAGGCTCGAGATGCAGACCAGGCCGACCGCGCCGTAGAGCACGATGGCCGCGAACAGCGGATAGATCAGCCACGCCATCATGACCTCCCGGCCGTCCAACCAAGGGGAGCCTGCGAACCTCAATCATCGGCGGCCGGCGTAAACGTGGCGTGAACTTCGGGCCACGGGCGCGGCGCCCCGCTGGGCTGCGTCGAGACGGCGGACACGGTCAGCGCTGGGCGGCGCCCCTCCCGCCATTTCCCTTTGACCTTTCGGCTTGTTTTCACTAGGTTCCGCGCTCTTTCGAGGGCCGGGGACTCGTCCCCTGTTCCGATGGACCGGAAGTCCCCGTTTGCGAGGACTTGAGACGCGCCGGATCGCAGATGATGCGCCCGGCGCCGTTTCGTGTTTATCGGACGCCGCTCTCGAGAGAGCCCGAACGCCATTTGGAAGTAAACGAAAGACCTGAATGCCGACGATCAACCAGCTGATCCGCAAGCCGCGCCGGCCGAAGCCTTCGCGCAACAAGGTGCCGGCCCTGAAGGGCTCGCCGCAGCGCCGCGGCGTCTGCACCCGGGTCTATACGATCACCCCGAAGAAGCCGAACTCGGCGCTCCGCAAGGTCGCCAAGGTGCGCCTGACCACGGGCATGGAAGCGGTGTGTTACATCCCCGGCGAGGGGCATAACCTGCAGGAGCACTCGGTGGTGCTGATCCGCGGCGGGCGCGTGAAGGACCTTCCTGGCGTCCGCTACCACATCCTGCGCGGCGTGCTCGACACCCAAGGGGTCAAGGACCGCAGGCAGCGGCGCTCGCTCTACGGCGCCAAACGTCCGAAGTAAGGAAGAAGAAGCAAGATGTCCCGCCGCCGCCGCGCCGAAGTCCGCCAGGTCCTGCCCGATCCGAAGTTCAACGACCTCGTCGTCACCAAGTTCATGAACTACGTGATGCACGAGGGGAAGAAGGCCGTCGCCGAGTCGATCGTCTATGGCGCGTTCGACCTTCTGGAGACGCGCCGCCGCGACCAGGGACCGCTTGAGACCTTCCATTCGGCGCTCGACAATGTCGCGCCGGCGGTCGAGGTGCGCTCACGCCGGGTCGGCGGCGCCACATACCAGGTGCCCGTCGAAGTGCGCGTCGAGCGCAGGCGGGCGCTCGCCATCCGTTGGCTGGTCGCCGCCGCCCGCAAGCGCGGCGAGAACAACATGACCGAGAAGCTGGCTGGCGAGCTGCTCGACGCGTCAAACAACCGCGGGACCGCGGTCAAGAAGCGCGAAGACACCCACAAGATGGCCGAAGCCAACCGCGCCTTCTCGCATTACCGCTGGTAGCCGCCTATCTAAGCGTCTCCCGACAACCCCACGCCTTCCGTGGTCGGGCGGTTTGAGCTAAACCGCCCGCGCCGCGGCGCAACCCATCCGTCCGCCCCCAGAGTCGTCCACCCATGCCCCGCATTCACAAGATCGAGGACTATCGAAACTTCGGCATCATGGCCCACATCGATGCCGGGAAGACGACGACGACGGAGCGGATCCTCTACTACACCGGCAAGAGCCATAAGATCGGCGAGGTGCACGACGGCGCCGCGACGATGGACTGGATGGAGCAGGAGCAGGAGCGGGGGATCACCATCACCTCCGCCGCCACCACCGCCTTCTGGAACGGCAAGCGCCTCAACATCATCGACACGCCCGGCCACGTCGACTTCACCATCGAAGTCGAGCGGTCTCTGCGCGTGCTCGACAGCGCGGTCGCCGTGCTGGACGGCAACCAGGGCGTCGAGCCGCAGACCGAGACGGTCTGGCGCCAAGCGGACCGGTACAACGTTCCGCGCATCGTGTTCGTCAACAAGATGGACAAGGTCGGCGCCAACTTCGACATGTGCGTGGACACCATCCGCGAGCGGCTGGGCGTGAAAGCCGTGCCGATTCAGCTGCCCGTCGGCTCTGAAGGCAGCTTCAAGGGCCTGGTCGATCTGGTGCGCATGAAGGCGATCGTCTGGGAAGACGAGGGCCTTGGCGCGAAGTTCCACGACGAGGACATCCCCGCCGACATGGTCGAGGCGGCCGAGGCCGCGCGCCACTACATGCTCGAGAACGCCGTCGAGCTCGATGATACGGCGATGGAAGCCTATCTGAACGGCGAGGACGTGTCGGAAGCGACGCTGAAGGCCTGCCTGCGCAAGGCGGTGCTGACCGGCGCGTTCTATCCAATCCTTTGCGGCTCCGCCTTCAAGAACAAGGGCGTCCAGCCGCTGCTGGACGCGGTCGTCGACTATCTGCCGTCGCCGATCGACATTCCGCCGACCAAGGGCATCGACTATCGCACCGGCGAGGAGGTCGAGCGCAAGCCGTCCGACGACGAGCCGCTGGCCGTACTCGCCTTCAAGATCATGGACGACCCCTTCGTGGGCTCGCTCACGTTCTGCCGCATCTACTCGGGCAAGCTCGAGAGCGGCATGGGCCTGGTCAACTCGACGCGCGACCGGCGCGAGCGGGTGGGCCGCATGCTGCTCATGCACTCGAACAACCGCGAGGACATCAAGGAAGCGTTCGCCGGCGACATCGTCGCGCTTGCAGGCCTGAAGGAAACGCGCACGGGCGACACCCTGTGCGATCCCACGCGCTCACCTGTGATCCTGGAGAAGATGGACTTCCCTGATCCGGTCATCGAGGTCTCCGTCGAGCCGAAGACCAAGGCGGACCAGGAAAAACTGGGCGTGGCGCTGGCCAAGCTGCAGGCTGAGGACCCGTCTTTCCGCGTGTCAACCGACCAGGAAAGCGGCCAGACGATCATGCGCGGCATGGGCGAGTTGCACCTGGACATCAAGGTCGACATCCTGCGCCGCACCTACAAGGTCGACGCCAACATCGGCGCGCCCCAGGTCGCCTATCGCGAGACGCTCGGGCGCGCGACCGAGATCGACTACACGCACAAGAAGCAGACCGGCGGCTCCGGCCAGTTCGCGCGGGTGAAGATCCTCTTCGAACCGGTCCCGTCCGGCGAAGGCTACACGTTCGAACTCCAAGGTCATCGGCGGCAACGTGCCGAAGGAATACGTGCCCGGCGTCGAGAAGGGCATTGCGCAAGCAAAGGAAAACGGCCTGCTCGCCGGCTTCCCCGTGATCGACTTCAAGGCCACTCTGATCGACGGCGCCTCGCACGACGTCGACTCGAGCGTGCTTGCCTTCGAGATCGCCGCGCGCTCGGCCTTCCGCGAGCTGCGCGAGCGGGCTCACCCGAAGCTGCTCGAGCCGATCATGAAGGTCGAGGTGGTGACGCCGGAGGACTACGTCGGCGACGTCATCGGCGACCTCAACGCCCGTCGCGGCCAGATCCAGGGCACCGATCAACGTGGCAACGCGCAGGTCATCAACGCCTTCGTGCCGCTGGCCAACATGTTTGGCTACGTCTCGACGTTGCGCGGCATGAGCCAGGGCCGAGCCCAATTCCACATGGAGTACGACCACTACGAAGCCGTGCCGCAGGCGGTGGCCGACGAAGTGGTCAAGAAGTACGCTTAGGACGCCTCGAAGACGCCACTCAACCCTCACAACGACAACTCACCAAGACACAAGAGAGCCCGCTAGACATGGCCAAGGAAAAGTTCGCTCGGACGAAGCCGCACTGCAACATTGGAACGATTGGTCACGTTGACCATGGGAAGACGACGCTGACGGCGGCGATCACGCTGGTGTTGGCGAAGGCCGGGGGCGCGACGGCGAAGGCGTATGCGGACATTGACGCGGCGCCGGAGGAGAAGGCGCGCGGGATCACGATCAACACGGCGCACGTGGAGTACGAGACGAAGAACCGTCACTACGCGCACGTGGACTGCCCAGGGCACGCCGACTACGTGAAGAACATGATCACGGGCGCGGCGCAGATGGACGGGGCGATCCTGGTGGTCTCGGCGGCGGACGGTCCGATGCCGCAGACGCGCGAGCACATTCTTCTGGCGCGGCAGTCGGGCGTTCCGGCGCTTGTGGTCTATCTGAACAAGATCGACATGGTGGACGACCCGGAGCTGGTCGAGCTGGTCGAGATGGAAGTCCGCGAGCTTCTGTCGAGCTACAACTATCCGGGTGACGATATCCCGATCGTGAAGGGCTCTGCGCTTGCGGCGCTGGAGGGCCGGGACGCGCCGATGGGCGAGGACTCGATCAACGAGCTGATGACGCAGGTCGACGCCTACATCCCGCAGCCGGAGCGGGCGATCGACCGTCCGTTCATGATGGGGATCGAGGACGTGTTCTCGATCTCGGGCCGTGGGACGGTGGTGACGGGCCGGATCGACCAGGGGGTGATCAAGGTCGGCGAGGAAGTGGAGATCGTGGGCCTTCGTCCGACGCAGAAGACGGTGTGCACGGGCGTTGAGATGTTCCGCAAGCTCCTGGACCAGGGGCAGGCGGGCGACAACGTCGGGGTTCTGCTGCGCGGGACCAAGCGCGAGGAGGTCGAGCGGGGGCAGGTTCTTTGCAAGCCGGGCTCGATCACGCCGCACACCAAGTTCGCGGCCGAGGCCTACATTCTGACCAAGGAGGAGGGCGGGCGGCACACGCCGTTCTTCACCAACTATCGTCCGCAGTTCTACTTCCGCACGACCGACGTGACCGGGATCATCAAGCTGAGAGACGGCGTCGAGATGATCATGCCGGGCGACAACGCCGAGCTGGACGTCGAGCTGATCACCCCGATCGCCATGGACCCGGGGCTTCGCTTCACCATCCGTGAAGGCGGCCGCACCGTCGGCGCCGGCGTCGTGGCGAAGATCATCGAATAGCGACCAGCCTCAGCGCCGCACGACTTCGAGCCGTCGGGCCCCGCGCCCGGCGGCTCTTTCGTATTTGACCGCCAAGGTCGCCAAGGACGCCAAGAAGCCGTGACTGGCCGCCGCGCCGCGCGTCCTCTCAGACCCCTTGGCGAACTTGGCGGCCTTGGCGGTCCATCTTGCGGCTTCGCCGCTTTCAGAGGGGGAGGGGCTTGCCGAGTTCGCCGGCGAGGTCGCGGATGAACTGCCAGGCGACACGGCCCGAGCGCGCGCCGCGGAGCTGGGACCAGACAAGCGCACGGGCCTCCAGGTCGTCGACGCAGAGGTCGAACCGCTCGGCATAGGCGCGCACCGCGGCGAAGTAGGCGCCCTGGTCCATGGGCGGAAACCCGATCCAGAGCCCGAAGCGGTCTGAGACGGAGACCTCCTCCTCGGCGTCCTCTGTCGCGGCCACCAGGCCGCGGCTCTCGACGTGGTCGCGGGGCATCAGGTGCCGGCGGTTCGAGGTCGCGACGAAAAGCGCATTCTCGGGCGGTCCGGCGACGCCGCCCTCCAGCGCCGACTTCAGCGACTTGGCCGCGGCCGCCCCCTCCTCGAACGAGAGGTCGTCGCACAGCACCACAAACCGCTCGCCAAAGCCGCGAAGGCGCTCGAACAGTTCAGGCAGCGCCTCGACCTCGTCACGATCGAGCTCGACCATGCGCAGGCTGGCGTGCTCGGCGCCCGCGGCCATAAAGGCGGCCTTGGCCAGCGAGCTCTTGCCAGCCCCACGCGAGCCCCAGAGCAGCACATGGTTCGATGGCAGGCCGCGGGCGAAGCGCGACAGGTTCTCGGAAAACCGCGCCTTTTGCCGGTCGACGCCGATAAGAAGGTCCACCGGCAGGGCGTAGTCGGGCGCCGCGATGAAGGTGCGCTCGCGCGAGTCGTAGCGGAACAGGCGCGCGTCGGCGAAGTCGGGCGGGGTCCGATCGGCCGGCGCCAGGCGCTCGAGCGCGCGGGCGATGCGGGCCAGCAACGGATCGGTTTCCTCAGCCATGCCGGCTTCCTATCGGCCCAGCCGCCGCATTGCAAAAGACCGGCCCAGCCACTAGCTTCCGCCGACTTTTCCGCGGGCGCGTTCTGCAGCGCCGCGCAAGCTTTGGAGATCAGATGTTCGCGACCCCAGCCTACGCGCAGACGGCCACTGCGGCGGCCGCCAACGACGGCGGCATCATGGGCGCGCTCGTCAGCTACTCGCCACTGCTGCTCATCCTGGTGCTCGGCTACTTCCTGCTGATCCGGCCACAGCAACAGCGCGCCCGCGAGCACCGCAACACGATCTCGGCGGTGAAGCGCGGCGATACGGTGGTGCTGTCGAGCGGCATGATCGGCAAGATCGTGCGCGTCGAGGAGGCGGAGGTCGGCGTCGAGATCGCCCAGGGGGTCACCGTCAAGGTCGTCAAGGACATGATCTCCCAGGTGCGCACGCGCGGCGAACCTGCGCCGGCCAACGACTCGCCCCGGTCACGGTCGAAGTCCTAAGACCGCGATGCTCGAGCTTCCCCGCTGGCGGACCCTCCTCTGCCTGGCCGCGGCCATCTTCGGCCTCGTCTACAGTCTTCCGAACTTCCTGCCGAACGACGTCTTGGCCAGGTTTCCGTCCTGGATGCCGAGCCAGCGCGTCAACCTCGGCCTCGACCTGCAAGGCGGGTCCTACCTGCAGCTCGAGATCGACCAGGGCGCTCTGAAGGCCCTGCGGCTGAACAACCTGGTCGATGACGTCCGCCGCGCGCTGCGCGACCAGAATATCGAGTTCACCGACCTCGGCGTCACGGGCGGCGTGGTGACGGCCCGCGTCACCGATCCCGCCCAGGTGCAGAACGCCATGCAGGCGCTGCAGAAGATCAACCAGCCCGTCCCGGGCTCGGCGATCCGCGAGCTCACGTTCAATCTCGGCGGCAACCAGGTCATCCAGGTCGGCATCACCGACCAGGCGATGACCGCCGAGACCGCGCACGCGATCGACCAGGACATCGAGATCGTCCGCCGCCGCATCGACCAGCTGGGCACCAAGGAGCCGGTCATCGAGCGGCAGGGAACCGACCGGATCGTGGTCGAGGCGCCAGGCGAGAGCGACCCGGAGAAGCTGAAGTCCGTGATCGGCAAGACCGCCCAGCTGACCTTCCAGGCGGTCGACACCAGCGTGCCCATGAATGAGGTCGTCTCGGGCCAGGTTCCGCCGGACGACGAAGTGATCATGGACACGAGCATCCCAGGCCGGCCGCCGCAGCCGCTTGTCGTCAAGCGGCTGTCGTTCGCCACCGGCCAGATGCTGACCAACGCCAGCCAGGGCTACGACCAGAATGGCCGGCCGGACATCACGCTGCGCTTCAACAACCAGGGCGGACAGCGCGTGGGCGAGTTCACCGCCCAGAACATCGGCAACCGCTTCGCCATCGTGCTCGACAACAAGGTCATCTCCGCGCCGGTCATCCAGGGCGCCATGTCGAGCCAGGGTGAGATCACCGGAGCCTTCACGGTCGAGGAGGCGAGCAACATCGCGCTGCTGCTGCGCTCCGGGGCGCTGGCCGCGCCGCTGATCCCGATCGAACAGCGCACCGTGGGGGCCGAGCTGGGCGCCGACTCCGTGCGCGCCGGCGAGCTTGCCGGCGTCATCGCGCTCTGCCTGGTCGGCGCCTTCATGGCGCTCGCGTACGGAGGCGTTTTCGGCGGCATCGCGGTCGTCGGGCTGATCATCAACATGCTGATGGTGCTGGCCGCCATGACCACGGGCGGGGCGGCGCTGACGCTGCCGGGGATCGCCGGTCTGATCCTGACCATCGCCATGGCGGTGGACGCCAACGTCCTGATCTACGAGCGAATACGCGACGAGGAGCGGGCGGCCCGAAAACCGGCGCTCGCCATCGACACCGGCTTCAGCCGCGCACGCGTCTCCATTCTCGACGCCAATATCACGACGTTGATCGCGGCGCTGATCCTGTTCCGCTTTGGGGCGGGTCCGGTGCGCGGCTTCGCCTGGACGCTGTCGATCGGGGTCGTGACCTCGGTCTTCACCGCGCTCTTCATCACCCGTCTGCTGGTCGTGCTCTGGTATCGATCCAGCCGGACGAAGCAGCTGCCGATCTAGGAGCCGAACCGCCGATGCATTGGCCGCTGATCCGCAACCTGCCCAAAGAGACCCATTTCCGGTTCGTCAGCTTTGCGCCCTACGCGGCGGTGCTTTCGGCCCTTTGCGTTCTCGCGTCGATCGTCTCCTTCGCGGTGATCGGGTTGAATTTTGGCACCGACTTCCGCGGTGGGACCCAGATCGCGATCCAGACGCCGGGCCCGGCGCCGCTCGGCCAGTTGCGCGTGGCGCTTGCCCAGATGGGCGCGAAGGACCCGCAGGTGTCGAGCTTCGGTGGCCCGAATGCGGCGGTGCTCCGCTTCGAGCCCGCGCCGGGCGTGAACCCCGCCAACGCCGTCGCCACCGTCGAGGCGCAGATCCAGAAGTCGTTCCCGGGAACCAAGGTCACCGACGAAGAGGTGTTCGGCGCCAAGGTGTCGGGTGAACTGTTCCAGGGCGGCCTGCTCGCGCTCGGCAGCGCCATCGCGCTGATGCTGCTCTACATCTGGTTCCGCTTCCAGCTGCAGTTCGGCCTGGGCGCCGTGATCGCGCTGGCCCACGACATCGTCCTGACCATGGGCGCGCTGTCGGTCCTGCACATCGAGTTCTCCATGCCCTCGATCGCCGCGTTGCTGACGGTGATCGGCTATTCGATGAACGAGAAGGTCATCTCGTTCGACCGGTTGCGCGAGAACCTGAAGAAGCACCGCACGATGCCGCTCGCCGACATCATCAACCTGTCTGAGAACGAGCGGTTGTCTCGGACGCTGATCACCGGCTCGACCGCGCTGCTTGGCGCTCTCCGGCATGCTCTTCCTCGGCGGGCCGACCATCTTCCCGGTCGTGTTCGCCATGGTGTTCGGCATCGTCGTCGGCACCTACTCTTCGATCTACGTCGCGCTGCCGGTGATCCTGCTCTGGGGCGTCAACCGCAGCGAGGAGGAGGCGCAGCCCATCAACCCCATGGGCGCCCGGCCCTGATTCCTTCAGTGTCTCGCTTGCGGGGCGGGTAACGACGGCGTTACGACTGTCCCTCGGAGCGGGCGCTAACCACGCGCTCGGGAGGAAACCAAGGGGCATAGGTGATGGCGGCTTTTCTGGGCAACCTTCGCAACGTGGTGATCGTGAGTTTCATTCTCGCGCTCATTTTCGTGGCGGCATATTTCAGCGTCTACGGCGGGCACGTCGATCAGATCTTCTGGCAGGCGGTGTTCCGCTGGCTGCACGTGCTCTTCGGGATCATGTGGATCGGACTGCTCTGGTACTTCAACTTCGTGCAGACGCGGATGATGCCGCAAATTCCGGCCGAGCTGAGGCCGGCGATCACGAAGTTCATCGCGCCGGAAGCGCTGTTCTGGTTCCGGTGGGCGGCCGCCTTCACGCTGCTGATGGGCATCATCCTCGCCGGGAGCCGCGGGTTCCTGCTTCAGGCCTACACGCTCGGCGCAACGGAGGGCTTCGCCAACAAAGGCCACATCCTTATCGGCGTCGGCATGTGGCTTGGTACGATCATGGCCTTCAACGTCTGGGTCTTCATCTGGCCAAACCAGAAGAAGGTGCTGGGCATCGTCGAAGCCGACGATGCCGCGAAAGCGGCCGCCGGGCGGATCGCGGGCCAGGCCTCACGGATCAACACGCTGCTCTCGATCCCGATGCTGGTGGCCATGACCATGCAGCAGACGCTGATCGGGTAGGGAGCGGGCGTTTCGGACGATCTCGACGAGGCGGTTCGGCGCGCCGATCCCGATCGGTGGCTCGCCAGCCGTTTCGTCGGCGACGCCGGCGCGCGCGGTGATCTCATCGCGCTCTATGCGTTCGACCACGAGCTGGCGCGGGTGGCCGCAGTTGCGCGCGAGCCGCTGGCGCAGGAGATCCGCCTAACCTGGTGGCGCGAAGCGCTGGATGAGATCGCGGCGGGCGGCGCCGTCAGACGGCATCCCGTAGCGGAAGCGCTCGACTGCCTCCGCTCGGCGCCGAGACCTGCCAATGGCGCTGCTCGCGGGGATGATCGAGGCCCGCTACGAGGCCCTCGATGGCCCGCCGGCCGATGAGGCCGCAGCCCTTGCCCGCATCGATCGCACGGCCGGAGCGGTCATGCGGCTGGCCGTCGCTGTCCTCGCGCCGGAAGCTGCGGACTCGCCGGCGATTGAACCGGCGGCCCGGGCCTGGGCGCTGGCGCACGCGGGGCAGGGCGAGGCGGCCCGGTCGAACCTCGAGGAGGCGCGGGGGGCGGCGCGCACGCTGCCGGCCGCGGCGTTCCCGGCGATCGCCTACGCGACGCTCGCCCGCGCCTACCGCCCCGGCCGCGCGCCGTCGTTGCTGGAGAAGCAGTTCCGCCTGCTGGGCGCCGTGGTGACCGGCCGACTCTGAGGCGGCACGGGGGTCCTCGGGGAGGGTCGCTCTACTCGGCCGCGCTCCGAAGCGCAGGCGCAAGCCACCGATCGAGGTCGGACAAGGCCCGGACGCCCATGGCGCGCTTGCGCGCTCGGCCCTTTTCGCCGCGCCCCCTGCCGGTCACGGGTGCTTCGAGCGGCGGCAGGAGACCATAGTTGATGTTCATCGGCTGGAACGCCGCCCCGGCCAGGTGTCCGCCGGTGATGTGCCGCGCGAGCGCGCCCAGCGCCGTTGTCTCGGGCGGCGGGTCCAGGGTGGCCCCCAACCGCTCGGCGGCCGCCAGCCGCCCAGCAAGCAATCCGATGGCGGCGCTCTCCACATAGCCCTCGACGCCGGTGATCTGACCGGCGAACCGCAGGCGTCGGATCTGCCTTGAGCCGAAGTGCGCCGTCGAGCAGGCGTGGGCTGTTGATGAACGTGTTGCGGTGGAGGCCGCCAAGCCGCGCGAACACCGCCCGTTCCAGGCCCGGGATGGTGCGGAAGACCTCGGTCTGCGCCGCGTGCTTCAGCTTGGTCTGGAAGCCGACCATGTTCCACAGCGTACCGAGCGCGTTGTCCTGCCTCAGCTGGACGACGGCCCAGGGCTTGTCGTCGGGTCGGTGGGCGTTGGTCAGGCCGACCGGCTTCATCGGCCCGTGCCGCAATGTCTCGCGCCCGCGCTCGGCCATCACCTCGATCGGCAGGCAGCCGTCGAAGTAGGGCACGTTCTCCCATTCGCGGAACTCGCTCTTCGGCCCTGCCAAGAGGGCGTCGACGAAGGCGTCGTACTGCTCGCGGGTCATGGGGCAGTTGATGTAGGCGGCTGCGTCGCCGCCCGGGCCGGGTTTGTCGTAGCGCGACTGACGCCAGGCGACGCCCATATCGATGGTCTCGGCATGGACGATCGGCGCGATCGCGTCGAAGAAGGACAGTTGGTCCTCGCCAGTGAGGGCGAGGATCGCCGCTGTCAGCGCCGGCGACGTCAGCGGACCGGTCGCCACGATCACGCTGTCCCAATCGCGCGGGAACGCCGTGACCTCGTCGCGAGCGATAGCGACCAGCGGGTGGGCGGCCAGCGCGGCGGTGACGGCCTTGGCGAAGCCTTCGCGGTCGACCGCGAGCGCGCCGCCGGCGGGCGTCTGGTTCGCGTCGCCCGCGGCCATGATCAGCGATCCCGCCCGCCGCATCTCGGCATGCAGCAGGCCGACCGCGTTCGCCTCCCAATCGTCGGCGCGAAACGAGTTCGAACAGACCAGTTCGGCCAGGTCGCCGCCCTGGTGCGCCGGCGTGCCGACGGTTGGCCGCATCTCGTGCAGCACGACCGGAACGCCGGCGCTGGCGATCTGCCAGGCGGCCTCGGAGCCGGCGAGCCCGCCGCCGATGACCTGAATGGGCGCAAGCGTCATGGCCGCCACCCTTAGTCCGGCAGCGACCCGCTCGGAAGTGGCGCGGCGCGGCGAGCCGTGCTTTCCTGCCCCGGGGAACGGCTTGGGAGGCAAGGATGGCGGAGTTTTCGGTCGGCGCCGCGGTGGGCGAGGGCTTTGCGCTGATCCGCAGATCGCCCGCGACGGTGCTGATCTGGGGGCTCGCCCAGGTTGGGCTCGCCGCGGTCGTTTTCACGCTTCTCTCGCCCGTCTACATCGCCATGTTCGAGGCGTTCCGCGCCGGCGCCGCCGGCGGCGGGCCGGAAGCTCTGCAGAGCATGAACCCGGCCGTCATGCAGACCCAGGGGCTGAGCTACCTCCTCGACCTGTTCGAAGTCGGCGTCGCCTCGGTGATGTACTGCGCGGCCTACCGCGCCGTCCTGCATCCCGATCAGAGCCAGTTCGGCTACCTTAGGGTCGGCATGTCGGAACTGTATGTCGGCGCGCTGCTGATCGGCGGATACTTGGCCTTCTTCATCGGCCTTTTGGTCATCGCGCTGGTCGTCGGCATCGTCGTCGGCATCTTCGCGGTGATGCACCTGGTCGCCGTGGCCATCGTCCTCGGCGTCGCCGCCGCGATCGCGGTGATCGTCGCAGCCGTCTATCTCGCGCTGCGCTTCTCGCTGATCGGACCGATGATCGTCGAGGACGGCAAGTTCCACTTCGAGGACGCCTGGGCGCTGACCCGCGGCCACGTGCTGCAGCTGCTCATGGTGGCTCTGGTCCTGTTGCTGGTCGTGATCGCGGCCGAGATCGTGCTCGGTATCGTGTTCGTCGCGCTCGGGGTCGGCGGCCTTGCGGTGCTCGCGGGTGGGCTCGGCAGCAACCTGCCGACCTTCTTCCAGCAGCCGCCCGGCGCGGTGTTCGCGCGGCTCAGCCCGCTCCTGGTCGTCGCCGCGTTGATCTGGATTCCGGTCGCCGGCGGCATGAATGCGATCCTGTTGACGCCATGGGCGCGCGTCTATCGCGAGCTGAGACCCACCGACGTCAGCGCAACCTTCGCCTGAGCCGCCAGAGGAGGCGTCATGGCCGAGTTCTCGATCACCGAAGCGTTGGGCGTCGGGACCGGCTTGATCGCCCGCAAGCCGCTCGCCGTGCTGGCCTGGGGCCTGGCGCCGGTGATCGTGGTCGTGCCGTTGCTTCTTCTCTTCGGCGGCACGCTCATCGCCATCATTGCCGCGGCGTCGAGGGCCGGCGCCGACCAGTCGGCGATCGCCGCCTCCATCCTGCCGGAGATCGGCGGACTGCTGCTCTTCCTGTTTCTGGCGCTCATGCTTCTTTGGGTGCTCAGGCGCCGTGGTCACGGCGGCGGCTTACCGCGCGGTGCTGGAACCTGAGCAGTCGGCCTTCGGCTACCTGCGCTTCGGGAGCCAGGAACTCTGGCTGATGGCGGTGAACTTCGTCATGGGCCTGGTGTTCTTCGGTGTGGGGCTCGCGCTCGCCATCCCGCAGGGCATCGTCAACATCTCGGTGATGAACAGTGGGATGGGGGCGCAGCTCACCGCCGCTGCGGTCTTCGCGCTGATCCGCTATGGGATCACCATCTGGCTCTGGCTCCGCCTTTCGATGGCGCTGCCGATGACCTTTTCGCTGCGCAAGTTCCAGCTGTTCGAGTCGTGGGCTCTGACGCGCGGCCACACCGTGCAGTTGCTGACGTTCAGCGTGCTGGCGGTGCTGATCCTCGTAGCGATCGAGATCGTCGCCTTTTGCATCGGTGTGGGCGGTGGCCTTGCCTTGGCTGGCGGCGCGGTTGCGGCCGCCCGGACGAACCCGCAAGCGTTCTTGGCGAACCCGCGGGCGGTGATCGCCGCGCTCGGCCCGGCGCTCGTGCTGTGGTCGCTGCTGCTGGTGATCATGGGCGCGGCGTCGACCGCCATCTTCCGCGCGCCCTTTGCGCACATCTACCGCCGGCTGGCCGGGGATGACCCGGCGGCCGCGTTCACCTGATCGGGGCGGAGCAAGCTTTACAAACCACCCGGGGCCTGGGATTTGCGTCCAGGAGTTGCGGCCTCACTCCGCGAACGAGGATGCATGGCCAGCTTTTCTCCGACCGACGTGGCCTTCGAAGGGTTTCGGCTGACCCGCGAGCGCCCGCGCGCCGTGATCGCATGGGCGCTGTGCTACCTCGTCTTCACCTTCGGCCTTGCTCTGGTCGCCGAGCTGACGCTGGGGCCGCAATGGCAGACGCTGATCGCCAACTTCCGGGCGGTCGCCAACGATCCGGCGGCGGTCGAGGCGGCGTCGCAGAAGCTGACCCCCTTCGTCTTCGGCGGCCTGCCGCTCTACTTCGCGTTCCAGGCGGTCTTCACCTGCGCCGTCTATCGGGCGGTGTTGCGGCCCCAGGACGCGCGCGCCGGCTACCTGCGCCTGGGCTGGGACGAGGCGCGCATGTTCGCGCTCAACCTCATCCTCAGCCTGCTCTGGGGCGCCGTGATCTTCGGGGTGCTCATGGTCACGGCCCTGGCGGCGGAGACCGCCAGCACAACCGCCCCTTCCGGCATGGTCCTCATCGGCGACGTGACCACCGTCCTGATGATCAGCCTGGGGGTGACGGTCCTCGTCCGCCTGTCGCTGGCAGGCCCCATGACCTTCGCCGAGCGGCGCCTGCGCATCTTCGAGTTCCTGGCGGCTGACGCGAGGCAGCTTCTGGCGGCTATTCTGGGCCTACCTCCTGGCCTTCCTGCTCGGCTTCGTCGTGCTGCTGCTCATGCTGCTCGTTATCAGCGCGATCGCCTCGGCCGCCCTCGAGGTCAGCGGGGTTCCCATGACCGCGCTGAGCGAAGGGTCGGCCAACCCGGCCATTGTGGCGGCCGCATTCGTGTCGCAAGCGGCGACCGCGGTGATCTTCATCTGCTTCATGGTCGTCTGGAAGGCCGCGCCCGCCCAGGCCTACAAGGACATCACCGGCGTCCGCTATCCGAACTGATCTGACCTAGGCCGCCGCGCTGGGCCGCGCGGTCACGCGCGCGTGCCAGGCGCCCAGGGCCTCGAGCGAAGGATCGAGCGGTAGGCCAATCCAGGCGGCGAAGTCGACCGTCGACAGTGCGCAGATGTCCGCCATCGAGTAGGCGTCGCCGGCGATGAACGCCCGGTCGTCGAGCTCGTCATCCAGCCAGGCCTGCGCGGCCGCATAGGCCTCGCGGTTGGACTCGCCGAAGTCCTTGTACTGGGTCAGCAGCGCCGCGGTGCGGGGGTGCGCGTGGCGCCAGAAGTTGCCGACCGGCGTCATCAGGCGAAACTCGATCCGCCGGATCCACATGTCGACGTTGGCCTTCTCGGCCGGCGTCCTGCCGAACAGGCTAGGCCCGTCGGGATTGGCCTCGTCGAAATAGCGGCAGATGGCCACCGTCTCCGAGATCATCGTCCCGTCATCGAGCTCCAGCGTCGGCACCTGGCCGAGCGAGTTCCGCGCCAGGTGTTCCGGGCTCTTGTGCTCGCGCTTCATGAGGTCGACGGGCGTTTCGGGCAGCTCGATGCCCTTCTCGGCCAGGTAGATGCGCACGCGGCGCGGATTCGGCGCCGGCATCGGCGCGCCATAGAGCTTCATGCGAGTTCCTCGCTCGGCGGATGCGCAACATATACCCCGCCATGGCCCGGCTTGTCCGGGCCTCCCATGATCACCGTGGAACGTGGGTGTTCATGGGTCCCCCGCACTCCGCGTCTGCGCCGCTCCAGCGGGCGATGACGATCTTGACGAGCGGTCTCAGCTCGCCGCCATCGCCTTCGCCCGCACCGGTTTCGGCGCCGCTCCTGCGTGGCGCTTGGCGTGGCGGTCGAGGATTTGCTTCAGGTAGCGGCCGGTCCAGCTCTCGGGATCGGCGGCGACGTCTTCCGGCGAG
Source organism: uncultured Alphaproteobacteria bacterium (assembly GCA_963719975.1). Classification (GTDB taxonomy): domain Bacteria; phylum Pseudomonadota; class Alphaproteobacteria; order Caulobacterales; family Caulobacteraceae; genus Poindextera. The sequence goes on along the minus strand of CAVRED010000007.1, from coordinate 1,070,665 downwards.
CCCTGGATCAGGATGCGGCCGCCACCGTCGCCGCCCTCAGGCCCGAAGTCGACGATCCAGTCGGCGGTCTTTACGACGTCGAGGTTGTGCTCGATCACCACGACGGTGTTCCCGTGGTCGACCAGCTCGTGCAGCACCTCCAGAAGCTTGCGCGTGTCCTCGAAGTGCAGCCCCGTCGTCGGCTCGTCGAGGATGTAGAGCGTTCGCCCGGTCGCCCGCCGTGACAGCTCCTTCGAGAGCTTCACCCGCTGCGCCTCGCCGCCGGAGATCGTCGTCGACGGCTGTCCGACCTGGATGTAGCCAAGGCCGACGCGCTTGAGCGTCTCCATCTTCTCGCGCAGCACCGGCACGGCCTTGAAGAAGTCGGCCGCCTCGTCGACGGTCATGTCGAGCACGTCGGAGATCGACTTGCCCTTGAACAGGATCTCCTGGGTCTCGCGGTTGTAGCGCTTGCCCTTGCAGACGTCGCAGGTGACGAAGACGTCGGGCAGGAAGTGCATCTCGATCTTGATCAGCCCGTCGCCCTGGCAGGCCTCGCAGCGCCCGCCTTTGACGTTGAACGAGAACCTTCCTGGCCCGTAGCCGCGCGCTTTCGATTCCGGCAGGCCGGCGAACCAGTCGCGGATCGGCTGGAAGGCGCCGGTGTAGGTCGCGGGGTTCGAGCGCGGCGTGCGCCCGATCGGCGACTGGTCGATGTCGATGACCTTGTCGAAGAACTCCAGGCCCTCGATCCGGTCGTGCGGGGCAGGCGCGTCCGAGGCGTTGTTCAGCCGCCGGGCGGCCGCCTTGTAGAGGGTCTCGACGGTGAAGGTCGACTTGCCGCCGCCGGAGACGCCGGTGATGCAGGTGAACACGCCGACCGGAATGTCGCCGGTGACGCCCTTCAGGTTGTTGCCGCGTGCGCCGATGACCCTGCAGGCGCTTGGTGTCCGGAACGCGCCGGCGCTCCTCCGGCACAGGAATCTCGCGAGCCCCGGTCAGGTACTGGCCGGTCAGGCTGCGCGGCGCGGCCATGATGTCTGCGGGCGTTCCCTCGGCGATGATCTCGCCGCCATGCACGCCGGCCAGCGGGCCCATGTCGATGACGTGGTCGGCGGTCAGGATCGCCTCCTCGTCGTGCTCGACCACCAGCACCGAGTTGCCGAGGTCGCGCAGGCCCCTGAGCGAGGCCAGCAGGCGCTGATTGTCGCGCTGGTGCAGCCCGATCGAGGGCTCGTCGAGCACGTAGAGCACGCCGGTCAGGCCCGAGCCGATCTGGCTGGCCAGCCGGATGCGCTGGCTCTCGCCGCCGGACAGCGTGCCCGACCCGCGCGAGAGATTCAGATACTCGAGGCCCGACGTCGACCAGGAAGCGCAGGCGGTCGTTGATTTCCTTCAGGATCCGCCGTGCGATCTCCATCTGCTTGGAGGTAAGGTCTCTCTCGAGGCCCTCGAACCAGTCCCGCGCCGGCCGGATCGCCATGGTCGAGATCTCGGCGATGTTCTTGCCGGCGATCTTCACCGCCAGCGCCTCGGGTTTCAGGCGCAGGCCCCCGCAGGCCTCGCACGGCGTCTCGGCCTGGTAGCGGCCGAGCTCCTCGCGCACCCAGCTGGAGTCGGTCTCGCGCCAGCGCCGCTCGAGGTTGGGGATCACCCCCTCGAAGGTCTTGTTGACCTCGTACTTCCGCGCATTGTCGTCATAGACGAACTGGATCTTGTCGCTGCCGGAGCCGTGCAGAACGACCTGCTTGGCCTCTTCCGGCAGCTTCCACCACGGATCGTCCATCGAGAAGCCGTAGTGGCGGGCCAGCGCCTGCAGGGTCTGGGTGTAGAGCGGCGAGGGGCCTTTGGCCCATGGCCCCACCGCGCCCTTGTGCAGGCTCTTGTCCTTGTCCGGCACGATCATCTCGGCGTCGAAGGCGAGCTTGTGGCCGAGGCCGTCGCAGACCGGGCAGGCGCCGAACGGGTTGTTGAACGAGAAGAGCCTGGGCTCGATCTCGGAGATGGTGAAGCCCGAGACCGGGCAGGCGAACTTCTCGGAGAACAACAGGCGCCTGGGCTCGGTCTCGCCCGGCTCGACGTCGGCCCATTCGGCGACCGCGATCCCGTCGGCGAGCTTCAGCGCCGTCTCCAGCGAGTCCGCCAGCCGCTGCTCCATGCCGTCGCGGCGCACGATCCGGTCCACCACGATGTCGATGTCGTGGTTGAACGTCTTCTCCAGCGTCGGCGCGTCCTCGATGGCGTAGAATTCGCCGTCGACCTTGAGCCGCTGGTAGCCAGCGCGCTGCCACTCGGCGATCTCGCGCCGGTACTCGCCCTTGCGCCGTCGCACGACCGGCGCGAGCAGCATCAGCCGCGCGCCCTCGGGCAACGCCATGATCTTGTCGACCATCATCGAGACGGTCTGGCTCTCGATCGGAAGGCCGGTGGCGGGCGAGTAGGGGATACCGACGCGCGCCCACAGAAGACGCATGTAGTCGTGGATCTCGGTCACCGTGCCGACGGTCGAGCGCGGGTTTCGGCTGGTGGTCTTCTGTTCGATCGAGATGGCCGGCGACAGGCCCTCGATCAGGTCCACGTCCGGCTTGCCCATCAGCTCGAGGAACTGGCGCGCGTAGGCCGACAGGCTCTCGACGTAGCGCCGCTGGCCCTCGGCGTAGATGGTGTCGAACGCCAGGCTGGACTTTCCCGAGCCGGAAAGGCCGGTCAGCACGACCAGCGCCTCGCGCGGGATGTCGACGCTGATGTCCTTCAGATTGTGCTCACGCGCGCCGCGCACGCGGATGAAGCGGTGGGGATCGGACATTCAGGCTCGCTCGCAGAGACCCGCGCCTGCTCGCGGGCCAAGCCCCCTAATGTAGTACGCAGAGTCGCGGACACAGCAAGAACATTGTAAGAACATCTGCGACTTCCTGCCAAGCGGTGTCAGGAGCGGCGCGTTCAGCTCTTCGCGGCGTCCAACGCCTCGTCCAGGTCGGCGAGGATGTCGTCGATGTGCTCCAGGCCGACGGAGAGGCGCACGTAGCCTTCGCTGACGCCCGTCGCCAGCTGCTCTTCCGGCGTAAGCTGGGAGTGGGTGGTGCTGGCCGGATGGATCGCCAGGCTGCGGGCGTCCCCGATGTTGGCCACGTGGTAGAAGAGCTGCAGCGCGTCGATGAACTTGCGCCCTGCCTCACGCCCGCCGGCGAGTTCGAAGCCGAGCAGTCCGCCATAGCCGCCGGACAGGTACTTGTCGGCCCGCGCCCGCGTTTCGCCGGTCTGCACCGAGGGGTGGATGACCTTGACCACCTCCTTGCGCGTCTTCAGGTGTTCGACGACGGCTTCGGTGTTCTCGCAGTGGCGCGCCATGCGCAGCGGCAGGGTCTCCATCCCTTGCAGGAACTGGAAGGCGTTGAACGGCGACATGGCCGAGCCCAGGTCGCGGAGCAGCACCACGCGCGCCCGGATCGCGTAGGCGATCGGCCCGAGCGGCTTCACCGCCTGGCTCCAGACCGCGCCGTGGTAGCCGGGGTCGGGCGTATTCATCAGCGGCTGGCGTTTCGGGTGGGCCTCCCAGTCGACGGTCCCGCCGTCGATGATCATGCCGCCGATCGAGGTGCCGTGGCCGCCGACGTATTTGGTGGTGGAGTAGACGACCACCGCCGCGCCGTGCTCCAGCGGCCGGCAGAGCACCGGGCAGGCGGTGTTGTCCATGATCAGGGGAATGCCGAGCGGTCGGCCGATGGCGGCGACCTCGGCGATGGGGAACACCGCCAACTTCGGATTGGGCAGGGTCTCGGCGTAGTAGGCGCGGGTGCGCTCGTCGGTGGCGCGCGCGAACGATTGCGGATCGGCGGGATCGGCGAAGCGGACCTCGATCCCGAGGTTCTTCAAGGTGTTGGCGAACAGCGCCCAGGTGCCGCCGTAGAGATCGGTGGAGCTGACGATGTTGTCGCCGGCCGCGGCCAGGTTCTGCACCGAAAATGCGGTCGCCGCCTGGCCCGATGACAGCGCCAGCGCCGCGACGCCGCCCTCCAGGGTCGCCATCCGTTCTTCCAGGATCGCCGTCGTCGGGTTGCCGATGCGCGTGTAGATGTTGCCCAGCTCCTGCAGCGCGAACAGCTTCGAGGCGTGCTCGGTGCTTTGGAACTGGTACGACGTGGTCTGATAGATCGGCGGGGCCACCGCGCCGGTCGCGGGGTCCGCGCGCCATCCGGCGTGCAGGACGATGGTCTCGGGGTGGCGAGTTGGGCGGGTCATCGGCGTCTCTCCCTCGGCCGCGCTGAGTAGGGGCGGCCGCTATCAGCCAGTGAGGCCGGCCGTCATACCGGCAACGCTCGTTTGTCGGAAGGGCTAGCGCCCCTCGAACACCGGCGCGCGCTTCTCAACGAACGCCTTGGCCGCCGCGGCGTGGTCGGCGGTCATCATGGTGCGCACCATGTGCAGGGCCTCCAGGTCGAGGACCTCGGACAGGGTCGCGTGCTCGGCGGCGTTCAGGTTGCGCTTCATGTAGCCGACGGCGATCGTCGGCAGGCCGGCCAGATATCGCGCCTGCTTGTCCGCGACGTCGGCAAGCTGGTCCGCCGGCACCGCCTTGTTGACGATGCCCAGCGCCGCCGCCTCGGCGCCGGTGATCACGTCGGCGGTGAAATAGAGCTCGCGCGCCTTCGCCTGGCCGACGAGATGGGAGAGGAAGTACGAGCCGCCATAGTCGCCGGCGAGGCCAACCTTCGAGAAGGCGGTGGTGAGCTTGGCGCCCTCCGCCGCGATACGCAGGTCGCAGGCGAGTGCGATGGAGAGCCCGGCGCCGGCCGCCGCGCCAGGGATCACCGCCAGCGTCGGCTTCGGCATCTCGTGCAGGATCTTCACCGTCTCCATGCCGGCGCGCAGGCCGGAGACCCGCTGCTCCATGGTCGGTCCTTGGCCCCCGCCGACGCCGGCGCCACGGCCCGTGTCGGCCGCAAAGCCCTTCACGTCGCCGCCGGCGCAGAACGCGCCGCCAGCGCCGGTCAGCACCAGGCAGCGCACCGCCGGATCGTTGGCGCAGCGGCGGATCGCCGCCGCCAGCGCCAGGTTCATCTCGCCCGAGAGCGCGTTGCGCGCCTCCGGCCGGTTCATGGTCAGCGTCGCGACCCCGTCGGCGAAGCTCTCCAAGAGGTGGTCGGTCATGGCGTTTCCCTGAAGCCGCGTATCGGTGGCGGAAACGATAGCCCGGCTTCCGCCCGGTCAGCAAAGCCGTTTCACATTCGCCGCGTCGTGATCTAGCGTCGCCGGATGGCAGACGAACTGATCCTCCACCACTACGACACCTCGCCCTTCTCCGAGAAAGTCCGCCTCCTGTTCGGCGCCAAGGGGCTTGCGTGGCGCTCGGTGATCCAGCCCACGATCATGCCCAAGCCGGACCTCGTTCCGCTGACCGGCGGCTATCGCCGTATCCCGGTCATGCAGATCGGCGCAGACGTCTTCTGCGACACCCAGGTGATCATGGCCGAGCTGGTGCGTCGCACCGGCGACCGCGATCTGGAGAAGGGCGGCGGTTTCGCCGTGAACTTCTGGGCCGACCGGCTGTTCTTCCAACCGGCGGTCGCGGTCATCTTCGGCGAGATCGGCGACAACGTGCCCAAGGCCTTCAAGGACGATCGGGAGAAGCTCTCCGGCCGGCCGTTCGACACCGCCGCGATGAAGGCCGCGGGGCCGCCGATGCAGGCCCAGTGGCGCGCGCACGCCGCCTGGATCGAGGGCGCGCTGGGCGACCAGCCGTTCCTGGCCGGCGACAAGCCGGCGATCGCCGATTTCGCCGCCTACATGAACATCTGGTTCATGGGCGGGGCCGTCCCGCAGGTCACCGACGCGCTGCTCGCCGGCCTCGAGCGCGACGATCGCCTGGCGCGCGCGGGTGGCGGCGATCGGCCATGGCCAGCGCAAGGAGATGAAGCCGGCCGACGCGCTCCGCGTCGCGGCTGCGGCCGAACCAGCTCCGTATACGGATCATGACCCCAAGGATCCGCTTGGCGTGCAACCCGGCGATGCGGTCAAGATCGTCGCCGACGACTATGGCCGCGAGCCCATCGCCGGCGCCCTGGTCGCCGCCAATCCACACCGCGTGGTGATCGCCCGCGACGACCCCACGCTCGGCCGCGTGCACAACCACTTCCCCCGCGCCGGCTACATGCTCATGCCGGGGTAGGGACGCGCCGTCGGCCTTGTGAATGGCCGCGAACGCCCCTAAGTCTGCCCCTTCGCAAACGGAGGCCCTGATGGAACGCGCAACGAAGACACGCCTCGTCCTCGTCCCTTCCATCGCGATGGTCCTCCATGTCCGCTCACATCACCCTCGACTCCGTCACCTATCGCGTTCCTGACGGGCGCGCCCTCATCGAGAACCTGACGCTCGCCTTCGGGCGCGAGCGCACCGGCCTTGTCGGACGCAACGGCGTCGGCAAGACCACGCTCATCCGCCTCATCCTTGGCGAGCTTGAGCCCACGTTCGGCGCCATCGCGGTCGGGGGCCGGCTTGCGCTGCTCCGGCAGGTGCTCGGGCCGCCGTCGGGCGACGACAGCCTGGCCGACATCCTCGGCGCCCGCGAGGGGTTGGAGCGGCTGGCCCGTCTGGAGGCCGGCGCGGGCGTCGTGCGGCGACCTCGAGCGCGCGGACTGGACCCTGCAGCAACGGATCGAGTCCGCCTTGGCCGACGTCGGCCTTGACGGCTTCGCCCTCGAGCGGCCGGCCGCTTCGCTCAGTGGCGGCGAGGCGACGCGCGCGGCGCTCGCGGCGCTGCTCATCGCCGAGCCCGACGTGCTCCTGATGGACGAGCCGACCAACAACCTCGACGGGGACGCCCGTGCGGCCGTCGCCGAGCTGCTCGCCGGCTGGAAGGGCGGGGCGATCGTGGTCAGCCACGACCGCGCGCTGCTCAGGCAGATGGACCGCATCGTCGAGCTGACCGGCCTTGGGGCGAGCGTCTATGGCGGGAACTACGACGTCTACGCCGAACGCAAGGCGGCGGAGGCGGCGGCGGCCGTCCGGGCGCTGGACGCGGCGGAGCAGACGCTCGATCGGGTCAAGGGCGACATCCAGACACAGCGCGAGCGCAAGTGGCGCAGCGATGCGCGCGGCCGCCGCCTGAAGGCCAAGGGCGGCCAGCCACGCATCGTGCTGAACGCCATGAAGGGCCGCGCCGAGGACTCCGGCGGCAAGCTCACGCGTCTGGCTGAGCGCCTGCGCGGCGAGGCCGAGCGCGACCTCGCCGACGCCGAGGCGCGGATCGAACGCGTGCGCCGGCTGGCGTTCGAGTTGCCGCCGTCGGAGTTCGCCGCCGGGCGCCAGGTGCTGGCGTTCGAGGACGTCGGCTTCGGCTGGCCGGGTGGCCGGCGGGTGATCGACTTGCTCTCGTTCCGCATGGTTGGCCCTCAGCGGGTGGCGGTGACCGGGCCGAACGGCGCCGGCAAGACGACGCTGATCCGGCTGGCCACCGGCGCGCTCGAGCCGGAGCACGGGAGCATCCGGCGCGGCGTCGAGGCGGTGCTGCTCGACCAGCGCGTCAGTCTGCTCGACGACGACGAGACGCTGCTCGAGAACTTCCGCCGCCTGAACCCCGGCGCGAACGACAATGACGCCCACGCCGCGCTCGCCCGCTTCCTCTTCCGCAACGTGCAGGCCGGCAAGCGGGCGGCGGACCTGAGCGGCGGCGAGCGGCTGCGCGCCGGCCTGGCCTGCGTGCTCCTGCGCTCGCACCCGCCGCAGCTGATCGTGCTCGACGAGCCGACCAATCACCTCGATCTCGACTCCATCGCCGCCATCGAAGCGGCGCTCGCCGCCTACGACGGCGCGCTGCTGGTGGTGAGCCACGACCGCGATTTCCTGGAGGCGATCGAAGTGGACCGCGAGATCAGGCTGGGATAACCGCGCTCGCCTGCTACGCTCGTTCTAATGGCGCATCCCCGCGCAGCGGGGCCAAAGCGGCCAATCTCCGCCTCTTGGTGTGCTTGGTGTGCTTGGTGGTCGAGTTTGGGCCTGCCAGCCAGCGGGGCGCTCCGGCAAGACACCTGAGTCCCGGCCTGCGCCGCGGACGAGCGGAGCGCCCGGCCGAGATCTATGCCCGCTTGTTCAGCGTGACCGCTGTCGCCGCGTCGGATTTGCGGGGCTTGGAGCCTGCCGGGCCGTAGGCGGCGTTCGAGGTGCGCTGGCTGGCGATCTCTTCGGCGATGGCGTGGACGAGGCCCTCGGTGACCGTCTTAGCCGCGTTCAGCGCGCGGCCCTGGCGCGCGATCACCGCGTCGAAGGCCTCGGTGGCGCGGACCAGACGGTGGCGCTCCTTGCGCGGCGCGGCGGCGATCGGTTCCGGCTGCTCGCGCACCGCCTGCGCCTCCTTGCGATAGATGTTGGCCAGCAGCGTGATCTCGTCGAGGTGCTTCGCGGCGTCCTGCGGCCGGCCGGCCTCGAACGCCTGCGCCTGCTCGGCGATCAGCGCCGTCAGCCGCTCGGTGAGCACGATCAACTCCTCGATGCGGCCGGCCGCTGCCATGCCCTGTTGCGGCGCCATGGTCATGTCGTCATCCCTTGCATCTTCAACATTTCACGCTGGACGGACTGGGCGACGCCGATGCCGCCCGACTTCGAGACCTGCTCGCCGATCGCGTCCATGAGGAAGGAGCGGAAGGCCTGTTCACTCGACCCGCCGCCAAACGGCGGGGCGCTGGAAATCCCTTCGAACATCGGCTGCAGCATCTGGGCGATGAATTGCGCCTCGAAGGACTTTGCCGTCGCGGCGATCTGCGCCTTCGACGCGCCGTGGGCGACGCTCGGCGCGCCGGGCGGCGGCTGCAGCAGATTGATCGGCGCGGTCTGGATTCGCGAGGTCGGCCATCACATCACCTCGATGTCGGCCTGCAGCGCGCCGGCTGTCTTGATCGCCTGCAGGATGGAGATCATGTCGCGCGGCGTGACGCCCAGCGCATTCAGGCCGGCGACCAGGGACGACAGCGACGCGCCCTCCTTGATCACCAGGAGCCTCTTGCCCTTGTCCTCGTCGACCTTGAGGTCGGACTTGGGCACGACCGCGGTCTGGCCCTGGCTGAAGGGCAGGGGCTGGCTGACGCTGGGGGTTTCCTGCACGGAGATGGTCAGGTTGCCCTGGGCGATGGCGACCGTGGAGACGCGCACGTCGTCGCCCATCACGATCACGCCGGCATCCTCGTCGATCACCACCTTGGCCGGCGCCTCGGGCTCGACCTCGAAGTCCTCGATCTCGGTGATGAACCTCATCATGTTCTCGCCGGCCGGCGCGTGGACGGCGACGATGGTCGGGTTCTCGGCCGAGGCCGTGTTCGGATAGTGGGCGTTGACCACGTCGGCGATGCGCTGGGCGGTCGTGAAGTCGGGGTTGCGCAGCGAAAGGCGCAGCGTCTGCATGCTGTCGAGCTGGAAGCCGACCTCGCGCTCGACGCTGGCGCCGGCCGCGATCCGGCCGGAGGTGGGCACGCCGCGCGTGACCGACGAGCCGGACGCCCCGGATGCGGAGACCGAGCCGGTCTCGATCTTGCCCTGCGCGACCGCATAGGCCTCGCCGTCGGCGCCCGAGCAGCGGCGTGACCAGGAGCGTGCCGCCCTGCAGGCTCTTGGCGTCGCCCATGGCCGAGACGGTCACGTCGATCTGCGAGCCGGTGGCGCTGAACGCCGGCAGGTCGGCGGTGACCATCACGGCGGCGACGTTCTTGGTGTTGAACTGCGAGGCCGCGGCGGCGGCGCGGGTGTTGATCCCCAGCCGCTCGAGCATGGATTCCAACGCTCTGCAGGGTCATCGGCGCGTTCAGCAGGCTGTCGCCCGTGCCGTTCAGGCCGACCACCAGGCCGTAGCCGATCAGCTTGTTGCCGCGCACGCCCTCGAACTGGACGATGTCCTTGATGCGCGAGGCCGCGACGCTCGGCGAGGCCAGGCAGAAGCTGGCGAACAGTGCGGCGATCCAAAGCCAAACTTGAAGACGCATGCCTGCCCCTGGCTGCCTACTCACGTTTCACAGACCCCGAGCGGGCAATGCGATGATCGTGCCAGCCCGCGCGCCGGAATTTCCCATTGAAATCAGTGCGCTTTTCGCGCCGCAGGAAGGGCGAATTTGCGCAGGCAAAAACTGCCCAGTCTTAACGATCCGGCAAGGGGCGAGGCAAAGACTGCGCGCCGTCCCGCCATGACAGATCGAGTCCCCAGATGAAGGTCGGCGCCACGGGCGGTCTCGCGACGGCTCAGCCGACCGCGCCGCGCGGAACCGGCGAGGCGCTGCGTCCGGTTTCAGCGTCACGGGCGCCGATGCGGCCGGCGACACGGCGGCCGCCACGCGCGTCGGCACGGTGCTCGGCGTCTCCTCGATCGACGCCCTGCTGGCGTTGCAGGAGGTCGGCGGGCCGATCGAGCGGCGCAAGAAGGCGGTTCGGCGCGCCAACGTCATCCTCGACGTGCTCGACGAGCTGAAGATCGGCGTGCTCGAGGGCGCGATCCAGCCGCACACGCTCGGCCGGCTCATCGAGGCGGTCCGCCAGGAGCGCGCGCGCACCGGCGACCCGAGGCTCGAGGGGGTGCTCGACGAGATCGAGACCCGGGCCGCCGTCGAGCTTGGCCAAACTCGAGCCAGCACGCCGCCTGACGCAGCGTCGCTGAGCCGCAAAGGCTTTGTTTTACAGCGCCTGCGATTTGGGTATAAGCGGCTCGCTCGGACGAAAGGGCGCAGGGTGGAAACGTGGCTACGTCAGTGAAGGCGACCGCGCTTTTGGTTGAAAATCAAGAATATCGTCCGTCCGAGGACGAAGAGTTCATGAACGAGCGTCAGGTCGAGTATTTCCGGCAGAAACTTCTCAACTGGAAAGAGGATATCCTGCGCGAATCGCGGGAAACCTCTCCCACCTGCAGAGCGAGACTGAAAATCATCCTGACCTGGCCGACCGGGCTTCGTCGGAGACTGACCGGGCGCTTGAGCTGCGCACCCGTGACCGCCAACGCAAGCTGATCGCCAAGATCGACGATGCGCTGAGGCGTATCGAAGAAGGGGTTTACGGCTATTGCGAGGAGACCGGCGAGCCGATCGGGCTAGCCCGGCTCGACGCGCGACCGATCGCCACGCTCAGCCTCGAAGCGCAGGAACGCCACGAGCGGCGCGAGCGCGTGCACCGCGACGAATAGCCTCGCCCGGCGGCGCGCCCTATCTAGGGCGCGATGACCGATCGCCTGAACATCGCGGCCGTGCAGGCCAATCCGACCGTCGGCGCCATCGACGCCAACGCCGCGCTGGCCGCGCGCCGGCTCGACGAGGCGACGGCCGCGGGCGCGGACCTGGCGCTTTTCCCCGAGCTCTTCCTGATCGGCTACCCGCCCGAGGACCTGGCCCTGAAGCCGGCCGCGGTCGCCGCCTGCCGGGCGGCGCTCGAGCGGCTTGCGCCGCTGACCAAGGGCCGTTCGGCGGCTCTGATCGGCCTGCCCTGGCCAAGCGGCGAGGGCGCGGGCCCGATGAACGCCTGTGCGCTCGTCGCCGACGGCGAGATCAAGGACGTCACCTTCAAGGTCGACCTGCCGAACTATGGCGTGTTCGACGAGAAGCGTGTGTTCACGCCGGGGCCCGGCGCGAAAACGTTCGATTTCAAGGGGTTCCGCATCGGTGTTCCCGTGTGCGAGGACGTCTGGGGACCCGATCCCTTGCCAGGCGCTGAAGGATCAGGGCGCCGAGATCCTGCTGGTCCCCAACGGCTCGCCCTACCGGCGCACGGCAGAGGACGAGCGGATGGCGATCGCGCGCCAGCGCACCGCCGAGGCCGGCCTGCCGCTGATCTACGTCAACCAGGTGGGCGGCCAGGACGAGCTGGTGTTCGACGGCGGCTCGTTTGCCCTGCAGGCGGATGGAACGCCCTGCATGCGGCTTGCCGATGTTCGAGGAGGCGCTCGGCCTCTCGCGCTGGGAGCGGGTGGACGGCGTCTGGCGCTGCGTCGACGCGCCCGTCTCGGCGCGGCTCGAGGCGCCGGAGGCGATCTATCGGGCGATGATGCTCGGACTTCGCGACTACGTGAATAAGTCCGGATTTCCATCTGTTATTATTGGTATTTCCGGTGGCCTGGACTCGGCGCTGACAGCGGTCGTGGCCGCCGATGCGCTCGGCCCTGAGCGAGTGTCGCTGGTGATGCTGCCATCGCGCTACACCTCGCGCGAGAGCCTCGAGGACGCCGAGGCGTGCGCCAAGGCGTTGGGCGCGGCCTATCGCATCATCGCGATCGAGCCGGCGGTAGCAGGCGTTCGAGGCCATGCTGGCCGACGCCTTCGCCGGGCGAGGCGCCGATGCGACCGAGGAGAATATCCAGGCGCGCGCACGCGGCGTGACGCTGATGGCGCTCTCCAACAAGACCGGCGCCCTCTTGCTCACCACCGGCAACAAGTCGGAGATGGCGGTCGGCTACGCGACCCTCTACGGCGACATGAGCGGCGGCTACAACGTCTTGAAAGACATCTACAAAACCGATGTCTTCGCCGTCGCGCGCTGGCGCAACGCCAACCGCCCGTTCCGCCGGCGCCGTCGCCCGATCCCGATCCCGGAGCGCATCCTGACCAAGCCGCCGAGCGCCGAACTGCGGCCGAACCAGACCGACCAGGACTTGCTGCCGCCGTATGCCGAGCTCGACGCCATCCTGCACGGCCTGGTCGAAGAGGAGGCGACGCTCGACGAGATCGTCGCCCGCGGCCACGCGCCGGAGACCGTCGCGCGCATCCAGCAGCTGCTCTACGCCTCCGAGTACAAGCGCCGCCAGGCCCCGCCGGGGGTGAAGATCGGCGGCAAGGCCTTCGGCCGCGACCGCCGCTACCCGCTCGTCAACGCCTTCCGCGACCGCATCGGCGGGTTTCGTAAGGGCTGAGGGAGGCCGCGCGCCACTAGGTGACTGGCGGCATCAATCTGGGGATGGGCTCGATTTCGATGGCCGCCATCCCGTGGATGGCGGGCAGGAGCTCGTCGACGGCGTCGACCTCGGCCCAGGTGCTGGCCAGCGCCTCGGGCGCGAGCTTCATTTCGACCGTCTGGCGGAAGAAGGCGAACAGATGGTTCCAGAATCCGTCCGGGTTGAAGAAGACGATCGGCTTGCGGTGCAGGTCGAGCCTGCGCCAGGACATCAGTTCGATCACCTCTTCCAGCGTCCCGATACCGCCCGGCAGCACGACGAAGGCGTCGGCCGCCTCGAACATCGCCATCTTGCGCTCGTGCATCGAGCGCACGACTTTGACCTCGACGACGTCGTATAGGATCTCATGCTGGCGCAGGAACTCCGGCATCACCCCGAGAATGCGACCGCCGGCGGCATGGGCGGCCTTGGCGCACGCCCCCATCAGGCCAACGCGCCCGCCGCCATAAACCAGCCGCAACCCCTCGCGCGCCAGCGTGCGCCCGACTTCGGCCGCGGCGTCGAGCAGCGCGGGATCGACGGCGTCGGACGAACCGCAGTAGACGCAGACCGACTTGATCGGCGGGGGCGCTGGCATTGACGGGATCTCGCGAAGGAACGGCGAGGAGGAACCTCGACTCCGACGATCATTCCCGGCCGCCCGCCGAAAGCAAGCGGCCGGGGGCGTGCGGCGCTGATCATTTCGCTGGCGACGCTCGCCGCCGCCTGCGGTCGCGGCGGCGATTGGCGAACGCCGTCCGCCTCGAGCCAGAGCGCCGCGGCGGCTGAGGCAAGCTACGCGCCGCCGCCCCACTTCACGGCAGCGGCCCGGCTGGGCGATGGCGATGTCGAGGTCGTGGGCCGCGCGCACCGCAACGCCCAGGTGCGCCTGACGTCGCCGGACGGATCGAGCCTGGCGGCGCTCACCGACAGCCGCGGCGCATTCAGCGTCGACATGCCGCGGCCGCAGGCGGTGAGGCTCTTCGGCCTGGCCGAGGACATCGCCGGACGACAGGTGCGCGGAGTCGGCTACCTGGCCGTCGTTCCCTCGCCGGGCCAGGCGGCCGTCGTGCTGCGCGCGGGCACTGGCGCCGAGGCGCTGGCCGCGCCCTCGGGCGCGCCCAAGATCACCGCCGTCGACTTCGACGTGAGCGGGCTCACCGTCGTGTCGGGTCTGGCCAAGCCGGGTTCGGTGCTCAAAGTCACGGTCGACGGCGCGGGCGGCGCCGAGGCGCGCGCCAACACCCAGGGGCGCTACACGCTCACCCTGACGACGGCGCTGAAGGCGGGCCAGCATGACCTCGTCGTACAGTCGCCGCTCGGCCAGGCCGAGGCGCGCTTCCGCGTCAGCCCGGCCGGGCCGATCAGCGGTCTGCCGTTCCGGGCCGCAAGGCAATCCAACGGCTGGCGCATCGACTGGCTGACTCCCGCCGGCGGCGAGCAGACCACCCTGGTGATCGATTGAGGGGGCGTTAGCGGCGTGGCGGGGCACGGACGAGGCCGGCGGGGCGGCGCCATGCTCGGCGCGGTCGTTCCGACGGGGGTCAAGTTCAGCTTCTGGACCTCGATGGGCGACCTCGTCCGCCTGGTGGTGCGCTCGCGCGCCAAGGGGCTGAAAACGCGCCTCTTCGCGGCGCTGACGCTCGTGCTGGTCGGTAAATGGACCGGCGTCAACGCGCCGATCTGGATCGGCCGCGCCATCGACGCTCTCAGCCACGGCAAGAGCGTCGGGACAGACTGTTTTCGCCGTCTTCGCCGGCCTCGCCGCCGCTTGGGTGCTCTTGCGCTTCATATCCAACGTCACGCCGCTGATCCGCGACGCCATCTTCACGCCCGGTCTCGCAGCAGGCGCTGGCGCGCTCGGCGGTCGAGACCTTCGCCCACTCGCTGTCGCTGTCGCTCAACTTCCACCAGGGCAAGGCGACCGGAGGCCTCGCCCGCATCATCGACCGCGGCGCCAACTCGACAGACACCCTGTTGCGCAGCGTGGTGTTCAACCTCGGCCCCACCGTCTTCGAGCTCGCGATGGCGGCCTTCGTGATGACCAGCCACTACAACTGGCTGCTGTCGGGCGCGACCGATCGCGACGATTCTCGATCTACGTCGTCATCACCTTCTCGATCTCGAACTGGCGCATCCAGTTCCGCCGGGCGCTGAACGAGGCGGACTCCGCCGCCGCGGGCCTCACGGTCGACGCGTTGATGAACTTCGAGACGATCAAGACCTTCGGGTCGGAGGACCGGACGGTCGAGCGGTACGCCGCAGGCGCGGGCCGACTACGCCCAAGCGGCGGTCAAGGCCAACACCTCGCTCCAGCTGCTGAACGCGCTGCAGTCGGTGGTGCTCAGTCTGGGCCTCGGGTTCGTCACCGTGCTAGCGGGGCTCGAAGTCATCCAGGGGCGCATGTCGCCTGGCGGGATCACCGCCTGCATCCTCATCCTGCAGACCGTGTACGCCCCGCTGAACATGCTGGGCTCGAACTACCGCGAGATCCGCCAGGCGTTCATCGACATGGAGCAGATGATCAACCTGCGCGCGGTCGCGCCGGAGATCACCGACGCGCCCGGTGCGCGCGATCTGCCGCCCGCCAGCGCCAAGGGGGCCGAGCTCGTCTTCGACCATGTCGGCTTCCAGCACACCGCCCGCTCGGTCGGTCTGCGCGACGTCGACTTCCGCACCGAGCCGGGGACGACGACCGCGCTGGTCGGCCCCTCCGGCGCCGGCAAGACCACCGTCGCGCGGCTCGCGCTGCGGCTGCTCGATCCGCAGAGCGGGCGGGTGCTGCTGGACGGCCTCGACCTGCGCGACGCCAAGATCGAGTCCCTTCGCCGGGCCGTTGCGCTGGTGCCGCAGGACGTCGCCCTGTTCAACGACACCCTCTACGCCAACATCGCCTTCGCCCGCCCTGACGCCGACGAGGGCGAGGTCTGGGCCGCCGCCGAAGCCGCCGAGCTCGCCCGCTTCATCGAAGGCCTGCCCTACAAGATGGAAACTCGGGTCGGCGAGCGGGGGCTGAAGCTCTCCGGCGGCGAACGCCAGCGCGTTGGCCTGGCGCGCGCCTTGCTCGCCAATCCGCGCCTGCTCGTGCTCGACGAGGCGACCAGCGCGCTTGACAGCCGCACCGAGGCGGCCATCCAGGCCACGCTGCGCAAGGTGCGGCAGGGGCGCACCACCCTGGTCATCGCCCACCGCCTTTCGACCATCGCCGACGCCGACCAGATCCTCGTCATCCGCCGGGGCCGCATCGTCGAGCGCGGCGACCACGCCGAGCTGATCGCCCACGGCGGCGAGTACGCCGCCCTCTGGCGCCGGCAAACCCGCGAGGAGCCGAGGCCAGTCGCCGACCGCGGCGCCCGACCGCTTCAACCTGTGCTAGCTTTAGGCGACGACGATCCGCCCGACATTGAAGACCCGGAGACCTTTTGAAATGAAGTACCTGCACACGATGGTGCGCGTGAAAGACCTCGACGCCGCGATCGACTTCTACGTGAACAAGCTCGGCCTTGCCGAGGCCTACCGGGTCGAGAACAAGGCCGGCCGATTCACCCTGGTTTTCCTCGGCGCGCCCGAGGACCTCCCACACGCGCGGGAGAACCGTGCTCCGCTGGTCGAGCTCACCTACAACTGGGATACCGAGGACTATGACGGCGGCCGCAACTTCGGCCATCTCGCCTACGAGGTCGACGACATCTACGCGACCTGCCAGCGGCTGATGGACGGCGGCGTGACCATCAACCGCCCGCCCCGCGACGGCCACATGGCATTCGTCCGGTCGCCCGACAACATCTCGATCGAGCTCCTGCAGAAGGGCGGCCGCAAAGACCCGACCGAGCCCTGGACGAGCATGCCGAACGTGGGAAGCTGGTAGGGGGCTTACCCCACTGGCCGCGGCTGGCCGACCTGCCCTTCGCCGCACTCCAACGCCGCGCGATCCCAATGCGCCAGGTCTGCGGCTGCGCCGTAGGTGGACTGCAGGAAGGCCATGAGGGCTGAGTCCGGATCGGCGGCGTTGCGGACGGCGTCGTAAGGCAGAAGAAACTCGCCCAGCGTCGTGTCGAAGCGGGCGGCGGACGGCGCGACGGGCGCGGCGCCGAACCCGTCTGGGGTTGGGTAGGCGTAGGAATAGAAGGAGGGCTCCACGCCCTCGGCGCCGGGCCAGAAGCCGGCGGATGAGACCTCGTGCGAATAGGCCTCGCGGGTCACCGTATCGGGCAGGTGGGGGAAGCCGCCGGGGTGCAGCGGCGCGCGGCGGCCGGAGAAACGGGTCACCGCCAGGTCGAAGCCGCCCCAGAACAGGTGGATCGGGCTCACCTTGCCAAGGAAGCAGGAGCGGAAGCGTGTGAAGACTTCGCTCGCATTGCACGAGCGCGCGCCAGTAGGTGCGGGCGACGGCCGGGTCGTAGGCGCGCGGCGCGACGTCGTCGGGGAAGGGCGCGATCGGGTCGGGCAGTTCGCTCGGCAGCGCGAGGATGTGGGTGGGCGCGCCGATCGCGTCCAGCGCCTTCATCACAGCGGCATAGAAAGAGGCGATGCTTTCGGCTTGCAACGCGACCCTTTGCTCGCCGCCGTCGGTGGCGCGGATGACGAGCGCCTGGGCAGGGAAGTCGAACTCCATCGAAAACCCCGCGGCGCCGTTCGGGATCAACGGTGTGATCAGCCCACGCGCCGAGACCCGAAAGGTCACGTGCCAGGAGTGGTTGATCCAGGGCGTCCGGGCCAGCCGCACCTTGCCCACGATCTGGGTCCAGAGCTGCAGCGTGTCGGTGGTGGCGCGCAGCACCGGCCCCGCCGGCAGCTCGGGCCAGGTCGCTGTGCCGGCCACGTCGCTACACCCTCTCCAACAGCGCCACCGTCCCCTGGCCGCCGTCGGCGCACACGGAGACGATCGCCCGCGACCCGGCCGGCATCGCAACCAGCTCCTTCGCGGCCTGGCTGAGGATGCGGGCGCCGGTGGCGGCGAAGGGGTGGCCGAGCGCGAGGGTGCCGCCGTTCGGGTTGACGCGGTCCCAGGGGAAGTCGCCGAGGTTGGCGTCCACCTGCGCCCGCTCGCGGCGGTACGCCGGGTCGCTCGCTGCCTTGATGTTGGCCAGCACCTGGGCGGCGAAAGCCTCGTGGATCTCGTAGAGGGCGATGTCGCCGAAGGCGAGGCCGTGGCGCGCGAGCAGCCTCGGGATGGCGCGGCCCGGCGCCATCAACATCCCCTCATCGAGCCGGAAGTCGATGGCGGCGATCTCCCAGTCGACCAGCTTCACCGCGGCGGTCGAGCCCAGGCGCGCCGCGGCCCCGGCGTCGCCAACCCAGATCGAGGCGGCCCCGTCTGTGACGGCCGAGGCATTGCCGGCCGTGATCGTCCCGTTCGCCTCGAATGCAGGCCGAAGCGTCGCCAGCCGCTCGAGCGAGGTGTCCCGGCGGGGCAGGGCGTCGTACTCGACGCCGGCGAAGGGGATCACGAGGTCGTCGAAGAAGCCGGCGTCCTGCGCCGCGATGGCGCTCTGGTGGCTCCGCAGCGCCCAGCGATCCTGCGCATCGCGGGTGATCGCGAACCGCCGCGCGGTGTCCTCGGTGTGCTCGCCCTGGCTTTTGCCGCTGACGCGGTTCGCCCAGGCCTTGAGCGGCAGGTTGAAGTCCGCCGCCGTCAGGTGGGTCAGCATGGCCGCGGCGCCGGCCGGGTCGCGGGCGAAGGTGGCGACCAGCCGGTCTGCGACCTCCGTTGTGAGCGCGATCGGCACGTGGCTCATGGTCTCGACGCCGCCGACCAGCGCCAGGTGCGTCCCGCCGCGACCCACCATGCCCGCCGCTTCGATCACACCCATGAAGCTGGTCGAGCAGGCGAGCACGGTCGAGAACGCCGGGATGGTCGGCTCCAGTTCGGCGGCGAAGGTCAGCTCGCGGGCGATGTTGGAGATCGTTGGGTCGGGAATCACCTCGCCCCAGATGACGAAGTCGGGCCGGGCATGGGCGGCCATGGCCTTGGCGACCGGCGTCGAGAGCGCCAGCCCGTCGTAGCCGGCAAAGACTCCGCCGCCCTTCACGAAGGGCGTCCTGACGCCGGGCGCGATGAAGACGTCCGTCACCGCCGGCTAGCCCCTCACCTCGGTCTCCGGGCGGTCGTCGCCTTCGTCCAGCTCCTCGTGCCAGACCCCGCGCTCGTCCTCCCAACTGATGGCCGCTTCCTCGCCGGAGATACGCTGCTCGCCCGCCGCCCGTCTGGCCGCGGCGAACGCGGCGTCATGGCTGCGGAAGGTCTCGGAATAGACCCCGTCGACGCGATAGGCCCATCCGCCGTCATGCTCGACGATCTCGTAGGTGACCTTGGCCATGGCTAGCGGACCTCCGCGACGGCGTGGACGGTGGTGGTGATGGAAAAGCCGTTCTTCAGCGCCAGCGTCACCGGCGTGCGCTCGACGATGTCGCGCATCCGCTCCAGGCCCTCGTCGGGGACGCCGCTCACCTGCACGCGGCGATCGATCAGATGGCGACCCTCATCGACCCGGTGGAAGAACTCGCCGGCGATCGCGACGCCCGCCCAGCCCTTGCGCTCGGCGTACATCCGAAGCGTGATCAGCGTGCATGAGGCGAGGCCGGCCAATACGAGGTCGAACGGTGCGGGGCCGACGTTCTTGCCGCCGTGCTCCGTCGACTCATCGCTGACCAGGAGGTGGTCGCTCGCTTTGATGTCGACACGGTAGGGGTCCTTGCCGAGCTTGGCGTGGATCATGCGGGGCTCTCCTCGAAATAGAAGCGGTGGTGCGTCCGGCAACCTGGGTTGAACGGCGCCGAGCACGCCGGGCAGTAGTCGCCGCTCCTCATGTAGGCATTGATGCTGAGCTCCGCGCCGCAGGCGCCGCAGAGAACGGCCAGTTCGTCCCACGTCGCCTTGGGCCAGACCGCGGCCGGGTGTGTCGCGAGCGCATCGTGGCAGTCCCTGCAGGCGTAATAGAGGCCGCAACAGCGCATCTTGATCGCCACGATGTCGAGGGGCGAGCGCCAATGCGCGCAGCGGGTCTGGGGGTCCAGGTCGAGACCGAGCACGGCGGGACGGGCCGGGAGCATCGCCCCACTTACCACGGAGGGAAGGCGGCGGTCCTGCAATCCTGCGGGAGATCGGCTCCTGGGGCTTGGGTCGTCCGCGCGGTCAGCTGATGATGCGGCCGAATTCGGCCAGCACCAGGGTCAGGAAGCCGATCTGACCAAACCGGATCGCGACCTGGAAGTGGTTGAACTTGGTCCGGCAGACCCCCGCCAGCAGGTACAGGTGCCGAAGCATGTCGTTCCGTTCGATTTTGGTATCGAGTTTCTCCATCTCCGCGACATAGGCGTCTTCGCTGAGACGGAAGACCGGCGCTTCCCAGAAGACGTGGTCCGCCTTGCCGCGGCGAAGACGCGGCACGACTGTCGCCAGCGAAAAGTAACAGGAGACGAGGAAACCGAGAGCCGCCAGCAGGAAAAGCGCGTGCGCGAACTGGCGCCACGGGTCCGCTGCCGGCGCGGCGCGCTGCAGGCTGACGAACGTGTCGAGGCAGAACACGATCATGGCGCCGGTGAAGGCAAGCAGGACGCCGGACTTGGCGTCGCAGAGGATGATGTTGTCCTGCAGGACGCCCCGTTCGAAATAGGCGAAACGCTCGTGCAGCACGTCGCGCTCGATCTGGCCAAGCTTTTCAATCGTGGAAGGCATCGGTGTCACTCCGCTCGCATCACCGCTTGCAGTCTGGACAATGGCCCGACACAGAGCAATTGGCCGTGACGTTGGTCACGCCAAGGTTGAGCGACAAAGGCGTTCTGTGAGGTTGGACGAAACGAACGGCGGGCATAGCAAGGGCGATCATGTTCATCCGGTCGCCGTGGCGCTGGCCGCGAGCACGGTGTTCGGCTTGCTGTCGGATCGCGCGCGCGAGCGGCTGGCGGGGGCTGGGGGCGCCTACGCTCTCGAACCGGGCGAGGTGCTCTGCCATGCCGGCGACCCGGGCGAAGCGATGTTTATCGTGTTGGAAGGGGAGGTCGAGGTCCGGGCCACCTCCTCTGGCGGACGCGACGTGCGCTTCGTCGCCCTCGGCGCCGGCGCGATCGTCGGCGAAATGGCGGTGCTCGACGGCGGCCCGAGATCGGCAGAGGTCGCGGCGATCCGGCGGACCCGCCTATGGCGGATCGGCCGGGCGGCGCTGCTCGAGGCCCTTGAAAATGAACCGAAGGCCGCCGTGGCCCTCGTCGCCGAACTGAGCCGCCGGCTTCGGGGGGCCAACGATGCGCTCGAGGCGAACCGATTGCTCGACCTTGGCGGGCGGCTCGCGCGCCTTCTGCTGGAGGAACGCAACGCCCGCGGGGTGGTGGCCCTGACCCAGACCGAGATGGCCAGGCGGCTTGGCGCCTCACGCGAGAAGGCGAACCGCAAGCTGCACGCGTGGGCGAAGGCCGGCTGGGTCGAGCTGCTGCCGATCGGGGTCCGCCTTGTTCAGCCCGAGCGCATCGACGAGATCGTGCGCGCCGCGCGCAGGCGGTAGGGGCGGCCCAATGCCGCGACCGGAGGGCCGGCCGGGCAGTGGGCGCGCCGCAGCGATCAGGCGAACATCTCTGGCCGCAGATCGCTGACCTCAATGATGGAGTCGGCGGGCAAGTTGGCCCGGACCGCGGCCGCGCGGATCGCCTCAGCGCTCTCCGCCTCATAGAGGCAGTAAGTCTTCTTCTTGTCGGCGCTGAGGAAGGAAAGCAGCCACTTGACGCCCTCCTCGTCGTTGATCTGCTTAAGGCCAGCCGCGCCTTCCTTGGTGACCTCGAGTTGTTCGGCGAAATTCCGTTCTATGATGAAGCGCGTCACTGAAGTTCTCCTTTGGTTGTCGTACGTTGTGTCTGTGACTTAAGACCTCTGAGGCCGGCCTGTCGCGGCGGAGGCGGACTTGGCTGTCACGCCTCCCGCGCGCTCGAGTAGGGCGAACATGTTCAGCTGCCTCGCAGTCGCCGTCGCGCTTGCGAGCAGATCCGCGGCATGCTTTCGATCGCTCTTGCGGCCGCGGGCGAGCAGCATCAGCGCGTATTCGTGGCGCGTGTGCGCCAGCCACGGCCAGGCGTGCAGGCGCTCGTTCATATCGAGAGCGTACTCGAAGTGCCCAACGGCCGCTGTCCAGTCGCCAAGCGCGGTCGCCAGCAGGCCGCAGTAACGGGCCGTTGATCCGAGGCACAATGTGGCAGCCGGAACGGTCACCGCCTGGTCGCGGAAGGGAAGCAGCTGCCCGTAGACCTGCTCGGTGTATGGGCTTTTGTTCAAGCGAGCCGCGACCTCTGCGACATAGGTCAAGGTCGCCAGGCGCTTGGCGTCCCTCGGAAGCGCGAAACCTGTTTCCGCGAGACGCTCGAGGTTGGCCAGGGCCGCGCCATCGAACCCCAAGTCGCTGGCGATAAGCATTAGCCCTGGGCGCCATGCGGAGCCGTCCGGGTTGTCGTCGACCAGTCGCTTGATCACCGGCGCGACTTCCGCCAGGCGACCCTGCTCGCGGCGGATCGTGAACATCTGCATGCCGTAGACGCCGGTCGGCAGCTCGGCATCGACGCCTTCCGACAGGAGCATCGACTCGTCCGCTTTCGCTTCGGCGTCCGCGAAGTCACCGATCAGAATGGCGCGCATCGCATCGCCGCAGAGCGCGACCCAGATATGGACCAACTCTTGCGAGGCTTGGACGTCCTGGTGACCACGCTCCTTCATGACCTGGAATCCGTCGAAGTCGCCAATCTCCAGGTAGGCCGCCTGAAGCCTCGCTCTTGCGACTTCCGCACGGCCCGCCAACCCAACCTGCTCAGCGAGCTGTTCGATTTCTTGCAGACGCTTCCGCCGCTCGCCGAACTGCTCGCGAGCAATGGGATTGGCGCCGACATGCATGAGTTCGCACATCAGCGCGTAGAGGAGGCTCCCCCGGTCATCGAGGCTCCGGGCCAGAGCAAGCGCCTCGGCCGCGATCTCCCCAGCCCGCTCGGGAGAGCCAGTCATGTGAAGGGAGTTCGCCAGTCGGCTCAGAAGGCGGCAGCGGTCAAGGCTGTCCTTAGCGCCGACCGCGGCCAACGCCTCCTGCATGATATCGATCGCGGCCACGCCCGAACCGCTGATGTACTGGGCTGCATCATCGAACCCTAGCGCGGCCTCAGCATGGAGCGACGGCAGCTTGCTGGCGCGCGCCAGCTGCGCAGCGCGCCGGTAGGTGGCCATGGACCGGCGATCGCCCAGTTTGAATTCCGCGGCGCCGCGGCTGATCAGCAGCGGAATGGTCAGCACAGCCCGCTCGGCCTCGCCAAGCTTGAGGCTCTCGGCGACGGCCAGCCCCGCTTCGGCGTGCGCGACGGCCTCACGAAACGCAGCGCGCGCCACCGCTCGCTCGCTGGCCTGCCGCCAGTAGTCGACAGCGCGATCTGGGTGGTCGCTGGCCTCGAGGTTTTGCGCGACGAGCTCGGGCTGTCTTTCGACGACTTCCGGATAGTGAGTCTCCAGCGCAGCGGCGATCCGGCCGTGGAAAAGGCGCCGTCGGGTAACGAGCATCGACTGGTAGGCGATGTCCTGGATGAGGGCGTGGCGGAACTGGTATGCGCCGCGCTCTGGCGCCGACCCGGGCGCCGGCAGAATGATATCCGCCGCCACCAGGCTGGCCAGCGTTCGATCGAGGTCGCTTTCCGGTTTGGACGAGAGCAACGCCAAGAGGCCGCGCTCAAACTCGCGCCCGATCGTCGAGGCGACTTGCGCCACCTCCTTGACCCCTGGCTCGAGGCGGTCGAGACGGGACAACAGCGAGCCCTGCAACGTGTCCGGTATCGCGATTGCCGGCAGCGGGCCCCTAAGTTCATAGCGGGCGCCGGCGTCGCGCAGCAGGTCGCCTTGCAGGATTGTCTTGGTCAGCTCCTCGACGAACAGGGGCACCCCGTCGGTCTTGGCCACGATCTGGTCGCGCACCACGTCGGGAAGAGGCTTGCCGCCGGTCAGCCGCTCGATCATCTCGAAGCGGTCGCGCCGGGAGAGGCGGTCGAGGTTCAGTTGCACGAGGTGTGGGTAGTGCCAGTCCGGCCTGAACTCCGGCCGGGCCGTGATCACGAGCAGGATCCGACTGGCTGTCAACCGATCGAGCACTGAGCGCACCATCGCGAGCGTCGATGGATCGATCCAGTGGGCGTCTTCCACCACCAGCAGGACTGGCTGGCGACGCGCCATGTCCGCGACGAGGTCGATGAGCACGTTCAGACACCGCCGGTTGAACGACATCTGAGACGTATCGATCTTCGGATAGCGCTCGCTCGCCGGCATCTCCAGCAGGTTCGAGAGCACCAGGGCTGTCTCTTCGACGTCGACTGTGAAAGCGGCGAGGGCGCTCTCGAGCTGTCCGGCGGCGGCATCTGTCGTCGGGTCCAGGCCGAAGGATCGCTGCAAGACCTGCAGGACCGGCCAGAAGGCGCTGTCGCGGTAGTAGGACGAGCAGTGGAAGGAGACCGCCTGGTGATCCGCATCGTCGATGTTGTCGCGGAAGGCCCTCAGCGTCCGCGACTTGCCGATCCCCGGCTCGCCGACCAGGAGGACGCAGCGCATCTCGCCATCGCAGCTTTGGTTCCAGCGCTGGCGGAGCATCTCGAGCTCGGCGCTTCGCCCGATCAGCGGCGTCAGCCCGCGGCCGGCGCGAATGTCGAAGCTGCCCGCGTCGGTCCGTGACAGCACGCGCCAAACGGTGATGGTCTCGGAAATTCCTTTGAGGGCGTGTGAGCCCAGGTCCTCCAGCTCGAACGAGCCTTGGATGAGGCGTTCGGTTGCAGGGCCGACGACCACGGAGTCCGGCGGGGCCAGCGTCTGCAGCCGCGCGGCCACGATCGGCGCTTCACCGACGATCGCGCGCCGATCAAGGGAGGTCCCGGCGCCGACTTCACCGGCCACCACCAGCCCGGTTTCGATAGCGACGCGCACCTGCAGGCGCACGTGGTTCTCGGCTTCGAGCCGCTCGTTCGCCGCCCGGAGATTGGCGATCAGGTCGAGCCCGGCCAGCGTCGCGCGCACGGCGTCGTCCTCGTGCGCCTGCGGATAGCCGAAATAGACCAGCAGGCCGTCGCCCTGGTACTGCGCGATGTGGCCTTCGTGCGCGCCGATCGCCTTCTCGCAGGCCTCGTGGAAGAGCCTCAGAACCTGCCGCATCTCCTCCGGATCGAACCGCTCGGCCAAGCGCCGAGGAGTTGATCAGGTCGATGAACATCACGCTCAGCTGCCGTCGCTCGGCGTCCGCCGCCTCGGCGGGCGCGGAGACCGGCGCGGCCGGCGTCACTCGACGGTGCGTTGGCCGGGACCCCGCGACCCGCGCCGCCCAGCGCGGCGAGCGCCTTCTGCAGCCGCCGCCGGTCGCCCAAGCGGCAGCCCGAGCTCCTTCAGATCGTCGTCGGAGAGCTCGGCAAGGATGTCCCAGTCGACGCCTTGCGCAGCCAGGGCCGCGGCGTGGGCGCCGAGCCCGACTTGCTGCAGCCATCCTGTCAGGTCCTCGGCCACGGTCAGATCCAACAGCTCCTTCAACTGACACTAGCGCCCCGTCCCAGCCGGCGACGCAAGCCCCTTCGGTGTTCGGATGCCTAGCGGCTGGCCGGTCCGCCTGCTGTGACCCTGGTCACAATGCGGGCGAAGCGCTCAAGCCTTTAACCGCCAGCCGGTGCGGAAGATGAGGCTGATGGCGATGAGGCAGGCCGCCATGAAGCCCAACGTCATCGCCAGGCTGAAGCCGACTCCCACGTCGGACTGGCCGTAGAAGCTCCATCGGAACCCCGAGATCAGGTAGACCACGGGGTTGAACAGGGTGATCGTCCGCCAGGGCGCGGGCAGCATGCTGATCGAGTAGAAGCTGCCGCCCAGGAAGGTCAGCGGCGTGATCACCAGGATCGGCACGATGGAGAGCTTCTCCCAGCCGTCCGCCCAGACGCCGAGGACAAAGCCGAACAGGCTGAAGGTGGTCGAGGTCAGCACCAGGAAGAGAGCCATCACCGCCGCGTGCGCGATCCCGAACGGGACGAACAGCCTGGCGGTGGCGAGGATGATCAGACCGAGCAACACCGACTTGGTCGCCGCCGCGCCGACGTAGCCTGCGACGATCTCCAGCGCCGAGATGGGCGCCGACAGCACCTCGTAGATCGTGCCGGCGAACTTCGGCATGTAGATGCCGAAGCTGGCGTTGGAGATGCTCTCGGTGAGGAGGCTGAGCATGATCAGCCCCGGCACGATGAAGGCGCCGTAGCTGACGCCGCCGATGTGGGTCATGCGCGAGCCGATCGCCGCCCCGAACACGACGAAATAGAGCGAGGTGGAGAGCACGGGCGCGAGAATGCTCTGCACCAGCGTGCGCCGCATGCGGTCCATCTCGAACATGTAGATGGCGCGGATGCCGTAGAGGTTCATGGGCCTCGCCTCACCAGGCTGACGAAGATCTCCTCGAGCGAGCTCTCGGAGGTGTGCAAGTCCTTGAAATCGATTCCGGCGTCGGAGAGGCGGCGAAGCAGGTCGGCGACGCCGGTGTCGTCGGCCTGGCTGTCGAAGGCGTAGGTCAGCTCCTCGCCGTCGTCGGAGAGTGAGAGGTCGTAGCCGTCGACCCGCGGCAGGGCCGTCAGCGGATGCTGTAGCCGCAGCGTGAGCTCGCGCTTGCCCATCCGGTGCATCACCACGGCCTTGTCCTCGACCAGGATCAGCGAGCCGTGGTTCATCACCCCGACGCGGTCGGCCATCTCCTCGGCCTCCTCGATGTAGTGGGTGGTCAGGATGATGGTGACGCCCTTTTCGCGCAGGCCTCGGACCATCGCCCACATGTCGCGGCGCAGCTCGACGTCCACGCCGGCCGTCGGCTCGTCGAGGAAGAGGATTTCCGGCTCGTGGCTGAGCGCCTTGGCGATCATGAGCCGCCGCTTCATGCCGCCCGACAGCGTCATGATCTTGTCGTTGCGCTTGTCCCAGAGGGAGAGGTCGTTGAGCACCCGCTCGAGGTGGGCGTTGTCCGGCGCCTTGCCGAACAGGCCGCGGCTGAAGCTCACCGTCGCCCAGACCGTCTCGAAGGAGTCGGTCGCCAGCTCCTGCGGCACCAGCCCGATCAGCGAGCGCGTGGCGCGGAAGTCGCGTCGGATGTCATGGCCGCCGACGGTGACCTGTCCGGCCGTCGCGTTGACCAGGCCGCAGACGATGCTGATCAACGTCGTCTTGCCCGCCCCGTTCGGGCCAAGCAGGGCGAAGATCTCGCCACGCTCGATGGCGAGGTCGATCCCCTTCAACGCCTGAAACCCGCCGGCGTAGGTCTTGGTCAGTCCTGAGATGGAGATGATGGGCGCCACCCCTCCTGATAGGCCGCCACACGCGCGTTGGGGAGGGGAGGGCGGGCGGGCTGCTGACAGTGTGCGGCAGCGGGCTTCGACTTTGACCTAGGTCAAGGACCGCGAGCGCGGCCGCCCTAAGGTTGGCGGCGCTGGAGGAGTTTCGTTATGGCTTTTGAGCAACTTGCCGTCATCGCCCCGGTCGTTTCGGCGTTCCTGGCCTTCATGATCGTGCTGGGGTGGGGCGCCTGGTGGTCGAACCGGAGCCCGCGTTAGCGAGGCCTCCGTAGAATCCCTTAGGGGGTGACCCCGAGTTTGCGGCCGCTCGCGCGGCCGCTACGCCATGCACCGTCATCGGAGGGCGGTTCATGCGCACGCTGCAGGCACAGGTCGGATCGGCGCCCCATTCGCTCGGCGGCCCGATTGGAAAGAGCATCGCCCTCGCGCCGAGCCTGGCTGTCCCGGGCTTCGTCATGCGCTTCGAACACAACGAAGAGATCTTCGCCGAGGAGGAGGACGCCGACTTCGTCTATCAGGTGATCTCCGGCGCCGTGCGCGAGGTGCGGCTCCTAAGCGATGGACGCCGCCACATCGGCGCCTTTCATCTTCCGGGCGACGTCTTCGGGATCGAGTGCGGGTCTCACCACCTCTGTTCGGCGGAAGCGGTCGTCGACTGCCAGGTCGCGCTGGTGCGCCGGTCGGCGCTCGAGCGCGCGGTCGAGGCCGACCCCGCAGCCGGCCGCAGCCTCTGGCAGATCACCGCGCGCAGCCTGGAGCGGCTGCAGGACCAGCTCCTGTTGCTCGGGCGCAAGAACGCCGTCGAGCGGCTCGCCTCATTCCTTGTGCGTCTCTGCCGCGCCGCCGGCGGGACGGACTCGGTCGACCTTCCAATGTCCCGCTGCGACATCGCCGACTACCTCGGGCTGACCATCGAGACGGTGTCGCGCACGTTCACCCAGCTCGAACGCGACCGCGCGATCTCGATTCCAAGCGCCCGCCGCATCCTCCTGCACGATCGCGCCGCACTGCTCGGGCTCAGCGGCGTCGGGTAAGCGGCGCCTCCGTAGCAGCCCTTAGGGAACTGCCCCGAATGGCGCGAAACCGCCGGTGGTTCTAACCCTTCAATCGAACAAAGCGGCTCGATTCAGGAGCGTAGTTATGACGACCTTCCACACGCTTGACCTTTCACGTCGCTCGCTCTTGCGCGGCGCGGCGCTGGCCACGGGCGCCGGCGTGGTGCTCGCGGTCGGCCTGAGTCGGCCCGCAACGGCAGCCTCGAAGCTCACCCAATCGGCGGCCAACTATCAGCCGATCCCGCGCGGCAGCCAACGCTGCAACACCTGCAGCCAGTGGCTGCAGCCCACGGACTGCAAGGTCGTGAACGGCCCGGTCAGCCCGACGGGCTGGTGCAGCTCTCTACGCACCGAAGTGGTAAGCGGTAGCAGGCTAAGAACTCAATTGAGGGGATCGGTCGATCGATAGCGTTGGTTCAACGGGTGGCGGCTGGCGCTCTTCTCGCGCTGGCCGCGATCGGCGTTACGGCGACGCAGGCCTCGGCTGTGCCGGCGTTCGCGGAACAGACCGGTCAGCCGTGCGTCGGCTGTCACGTCGGCGGCTTCGGCCCGCAGCTCACGCCTTACGGGCGTGAGTTCAAGCTGCACGGCTACACGACACGCACGGTCAGCTTCAATGTCCCGCTGTCGGCGATGGTCGTCGCCTCCTACGTCAACACGCAGAAGAACCAGAACCCGCCGCCGGCGCCCAGCTTCAGCCCAAACAACAACGTGGCGATCGACCAGATCAGCCTGTTCCTCGCCGGCGGCCTCGGCCAGCACTTCGGCGCCTTCGTCCAGTCGACCTACGACGGCATCGGCAAGAGCTTCTCCTGGGACAACACCGACCTGCGCGCGGTGACCACCGTGACGATCAAGAAGGTCAGCGTCCTTCTTGGCCTGAGCGCGAACAACAATCCGACCGTTCAGGACGCCTTCAACACCCTGCCGGCCTGGGGCTACCCCTACACGACCTCGGCGCTCGCGCCCGTCGCCGAGCGCACGGCCCGATCATCGGCGGCCTCGCGCAGACGACGATCGGCGTCACCGGCTACGCCTGGATCGACGACGCCCTCTACCTCGAAGCGGGCGGCTACGGCTCGCCGAGCGCCAGCTTCCTGACCCACGCCGGCGCCGACCCGACGTCGCCCGGCTCGATCGATGGCGTCGCGCCCTACGTCCGGGTCGCCTACGACAAGAACTGGGGTGACCAGAACGTCGAGGTCGGCGGCTTCTACATGCACGCCAACATCTTCCCGGGCCTCGATCGGACCACCGGCCTGACCGACCACTACGACGACTGGGGCCTCGATGCGTCGTACCAGCGCTTCGCCGCCAAGCACGACGTGTGGACCGTCAACGCCCGCTACACTCACGAGACCGAGGACCTCGCCGCCTCGCAGGCGCTGGGCAGCGTCATGAACGGCCGCAACACGCTGCAGGACTTCCGCATCGACGGCTCCTACTACTGGCATGACCAGGTCGGCTTCACGGTCGGCGGCCTTCGACACCTGGGGCAGCACCGACGCGTTGCTCTACGCCGGCAACCGGACCATGCGGCCCGACAGCTCGGGGGTGCTGCTGCAGGTCGACGGGACGCCGTGGGGGCGGGGCTCCTCGCCGCTCGGACCGCGCTTCAACCTCCGCGTCGGGGCCCAGTACACCGACTACATCACCTTCAACGGCGCCAGCAGCAACTTCGACGGCGCGGGCGCCAACGCCAAGGACAACAACACCTTCCGGGTCTTCGTCTGGGCGGCCTACTGAGACCCCCGGCCCCGGCAGCGAGAGCGAGAGCCGCCGATGTCTGAGCAAGCCACGATGTCCGAGCCGCCGTTTCCACTCGCGACCTTCACCCGCAACGGGAAGGTCACCCAGGGCCGCTTCAACGTGATGCTGGACAACCACATCGAGGAGGTCTGGGCCGCGCTGACCAACCCCGAGGTGCGGGTGCAGTGGCTGGCGCCGGGGACGATCGAGCTTCGGCCGGGCGGCGCCGCCAAGCTGCAGTTCGAGGACAGCGGCATCGTGATCGACAGCAAGGTCACCGCGTTCCAGCCCTTGAGCCTGCTCGAGTTCTCCTGGAGCGGTCCGGGCGAGCCCGACCGGCCCATCCGCTTCGAACTCGAGCCCGTCGGCCCAGCGGTCGATCTGACGCTGACCGTCACGGTCCCGGCCGACGAGGACGTTGGCCGCGCCTGCGCCGGGTGGGCGGCGCATCTCGAGATGCTCGTCGCCGCCTTGGCGGGCGTCCCGACGAAGTTCCCGTTCGAGCTGTTCAAGGCCGCGCGCGAGCTCTACCGCACCCAGGTCGCCGCGCTCTGACCCAGCGAAGAAGGCGCGCCGATGCTGCAGGTCTATGAGTTCGATCCAGCCGCCTATCTGACCGACGAGGCGGCGGTCGAGGCCTATCTCGCCGCCGCGCTCGAGCGGGGCCAACCTGATGAGATCGCCAAGGCCGAGCAGGTCGCGGCTCGGGCGAGGCTGCGGCTTTGCCGTGCGGACGCGTCATTGCCGCCGCACCCTCAGCCTTGCCCTAAGCGGACGTCGACAGCCGCCCGACGCGGGCCGGCTGGCTCCCCGGGCAGGACTTCGAACCTGCGACAAGTCGGTTAACAGCCGACTGCTCTACCAGCTGAGCTACCGGGGAATGCGCCGAAGGATGGCGGCTATACGCGTGCGCGCCAGCGCGATCAAGTTGGCCGGGCGGGACGAAAAAGAGCCCGGCCGAAGCCGGGCTCGTAGTCGGTAATGGTGGGGTGTCTTCAGGAAGACAAGCGTGAAGGCTGGGCGGTATGGTTAATCAACCGTTAACGGCGCGAGCTCACGGGATCAGCAGGACGCGGCCGACCGCCTGGCGGCTCTCGATGTAGGCGTGCGCGGCGGCGGCTTCCGAGAGCGGGAAGGTGCGGTCGATGACGACCTTGAGCTCGCCGCGCGCCGCCTCGTCGATCCGTTGCTGGATCATGTTGTAGACGCGGTCGGTGCCGATCTCGGCGCCCAGGAAGACGCCGGTCAGCGAGCGGTTGCCGCCCATCATGCCGCCGACGTCGACGACCATCGGCTCGCGCCCGGCCGCGCCGACCATGGACACGCGCCCGCGGTAGGCGAGCGCGTTGATGCTGCCCTGCAGGGTCGAGCCGCCGACCGAATTGACGACCAGGTTCACGCCCTTGTTGTCGGTGAGTTGCATCACCGACTTCACCACGTCGTCGGTCCGGTAGTTGATGCCGTGATCGAGCCCGAGGGGCTTCAGCGCCTCGAGCCGAGCATCCGAGGAGGCGGTCGCGAGCACCGTCGCGCCCGCGCGCTTGGCGAGCTGGATCGCCGCCACGCCAACGCCGCTCGCGCCGGCCTGCACCAGCACCGTCTCGCCGGCCTTCAGACGGCCGAACTCGAACAGGCAGTCGTCGGCGGTGCCGAACGTCACCGGGATCGGCGCGGCGAGCTTGACGTCGAACCCGTCGGGCACGACCCAGCAGGAGCGGGCGGGCACAGCCCGCAGCTCGGCGTGCGACCCGAAGGCGCCGGAGGTGGCGACCTTCTGGCCCACCTTCAGGTTGGCGACCTGCTCGCCGACCGCGACGATCTCGCCCGCGGCCTGGTAGCCCACGACGTGCGGATGGGTGACCAGCGGCCCGCGCAGGCGGTTCAGCGTGTCGCCGCCCTCGATCGACACCGCTTCCACCCGCACGATCACGCCCTTGGGGTGGAGCTGCGGATCCGGAACATCCTCGTACCTGAGCACGTCCGGTGCGCCATTCTCGTGATAGACCGCCGCCTTCATCGTTCCGCTCCCTTGCTTTCGCGGACGACCGATAGCGAAAACCGTAGCGGCGAACAGGCTTGCGGCCGCTCAGCCAAATCCCAGCTTGGCGAGGACTCGGTCGGTCAGGGCGTCGCAGTCGGCGCCAAGGAAGGGCAGGGTGGCGGCGCATTCAGGCGCTGACGGGCAGTGCGCGAGCGATCGCGGTCTTCAGACCCTCCGGGTCGTTGGGCGCTACCAAGGTCAGCAGCGGCTCGGGATCCAGCCCGCAGGCGGGCGTCGCGATCACGGGAACGCCAGCGGCGAGCGCCTCGAGCAGGCGGCGCGGCGCATCCTGGGTCAGCGCCGGGTGGACGACCAGCGAAACACCGTCCAGCCAGTGACCGTCGGCGGGGGTCGGGTCCAGCCGAACGCCATCCCAGAAACGCTGGGCCCTCCAGCATCGAGCCCAGCGGCCGAACGACGAGGTCCAGCGCCCGCGCCGCATCGCGGAGTTCGTAGGCGCCCTTGCGCGCGATGGTCGGGCCTGGGAAGGCGACGAGGCCGCGCCGGCCGCGAGCGGCGGCGCCGCCGCCGGCCTTCGCCAGTCCAGCCTGACCGCCCGCCCGGCGAATAGCGCGGCGATGTCGGCGTGTGGCGTGATCGACATGCTCGGCCGCCTCCAGCGCCGCCGCCTCGGCGTCGGCCAGCGCCGCGGGCGCACGGTAGTCGCCGAGGCTGGCGCGCTCGGGGTGCGCGGCCAGGCCAGCGTCCAGGCGGCCCTGCAGCATCGCGATGGGCGGGCGCGTCATCAGCGACGCTGAACCGCCGCCCGCCCAGCCAGCCTTCGCGCCAGAGCGCAGGGCAGCAGCGACTGCGCGACAACCAGCTCGACGACCTCGGGGCCAAGGCTGGCGGGCCAGCGCGCGGGCGATCGCGGCCGAGGTGCGCGCTTCAGCGGCGCGGCGCAGCGGCCCCTCCTGCCGGCGTGCGCCGCCAGGTCAGCGACCGGTCGAGCGCGGCCAGCGGCGCCTGGATGACGGTGGCGAAGCCGTGCGTGTCCCACCGATAGCGCTTCAGGCCCCAGCGTGCTCCGTCCAGCGGCAACCCGATGACGTCGCCCGGCTGCGCCGATGCGGCGACGTAGGCGCGGAGCTCCGGCCAGTCCTCGTCGACCAGGAAAGCGCGCACCGCCAGCGCCGCTGCGCGGGCGGCGACATGCTGTTCATGCAAGAAGCAGTTGGTCTCGCCGCAGGTGGCGCAGCTGCGCGCGGCAATGAGGGCCGTGCTCGATGGAAGCGCCGCGGGGTTGCGCGTTGCTGCCGCTTCCGATGCGGGCCGACAGCTCGACGACGAGATCGTCGCTGTCGAGCCTCACGCCGAGGCGCAGTTCGCGCGGGCTTGAGAACCTCAGATCGACGTAGTTCCAGGCAACGGTCGCGTCACGGCCCGCCGCGGCGGCCGAGCCGGGCACGGTCCGCGAATGGGCGTGACGCTCGACGATCTCGCAGCCGGCCGCCAGTGCGACGTCGTAGAGGGCGTTCGACAGCTGGCAAAGTCCGCCGCCGATGGCCGGGATCATGCACCCCTCGCGCAGCATCCGGCCGTCGACATAGCCGCGCGCTCGCGTCGCGCGGCCGAGCTGGCGCCAGAAGCTGAACACTGCGCCGGCGGGATGACCATCCCGTCCAGACTCATCGCCGCGCGGCGCAGGTTGTGGACCTTGCCGAACTGCAGCGCCTGTTCGCCCGGCTCGCTCTCCGACCAGAGCGGCGTTCGCGACACGGCGAGCTTCGCGCGGAAAGGCCCGGCGTCGTCGGCGCGAGCGCCAAGCGGCTCGGCCCGCGCCCGGCTTCGCACCAGTGTGCGGCGGAGGCGGAAATAGCTGTTGATTTCGCTTGCGATATGGCCATCGACAGCGGCGTCGGCGTCGCAAATGCCGCCGCGTCGGCCGGTCCGGGCTGAACTGGAGGCCTGGCCGAGAATTGAACTCGGGTACGCGGATTTGCAGTCCGCTGCGTCACCACTCCGCCACCAGGCCGCCTTGGCAGGGCGCGATGGCTAACAGAACGCGCCCGCGCGAACAATGCATGGCCGGGGCTCGATTGCTTTGGCGTTAAGAGCCGCCCTATAAGCGGCGCGATTCCCGTCGTTCCCAGGTCCGCGCCCGACCCGATGCCGCAGCCCGACTTCGCCGCCCAGCGCCAGACCATGGTCGACAGCCAGGTGCGTCCGAACGATGTCACCATGCTGGCGATCCAGGTCGCGATGCGCGCCGTCGCCGCGCGAGACGCTCTGCCCGCCGGGCAAGGCCTATCTGGCCTACGCCGACGCCGAGGTCGAATACGCGCCTGGCCTCTTCCTGATGCGGCCGCGGGAGGTCGCCAAGATGCTGCAGGCCGTGCGACCGAAGGCCGGCGAGCGGGCGCTCGCGATCGCCGCGCCCTATGCTGCCATGGTGCTGGAGGCCATGGGCCTTGAGGTCGCGCGCCGAGCTGATGGCGACCTGGCCGCCCCGATCGAGGGGCAGTACGACGTCATCGTCTGCGAGGGCGCAGTCTGCGGCGGCGCCGCCGGACAGCTGGGCCCAGGCGCTCGCCCTGGACGGGCGGCTGGCGGTGGTGGTGCGCGATGGGCGAGTGGGCCAGCTCCGGCTCTACCAGCGGGCCGAGGACGGCATAGGCTCGCGCGCCGTCTTCGACGCCGCACCCGCCGATCCTGCCTGGTTTCGAGGCAAAGGTCGGCTTCGTCTTCTAGGCGTTCTCTGGCGTAGCGCCGGGCGTCGAAGCGGCGTTTGCAGGATCGTCGCACTCCGCCTACCCTGCCGAATCGACGCCCTCCATTTCCATGCGGCGAGACCATGTCTGAACCGAACGTCCAGGAACCGACCATGGAGGAGATCCTGGCCTCCATCCGACGGATCATCTCGGAGGATGAGCCGCAGGGCGAGTCCGCGCCGGCCGCCGAGGCTGCCGCCGCCGCCCGAGCCGGAGGTCGTCGCCGAGGCCGAGGCCGAGGAGGTGCTCGAGCTCACCAATCCGCTGCCGGCGCCTGAACCGGAGCCGGAGCCGGTGGTCGAGACCCACGGCGACATCGAGGCGCGCGCCGCGCCGGAGCCGGAGCCGCGAGCCGGAACCTGTTGCGTTCGCTGCGCCCCTGGACGACGAGCCGCTGGTCAGCGAGCCCACCGCCGACGAGACCGCGTCGGCCTTCGGCCAACTCACCCGCACGATCGGGATGCCGCGCGCCGGGCGCACGCTCGAGGACGTCGTCCGCGAGATGCTCAATCCCTTGCTGAAGGCCTGGTTGGACGAGCATTTGCCGACGATCGTCCAGGCCAAGGTCGAGGAAGAAGTCGAGCGCATCGCCCGCCGGCGAGTACGTTAGACTTTCTTACTTCCAGGCTCGAATCGGCTCCCATGCCGCTCGAGCGAACGGCCGCCTTGCCGAAAGCTCTGAAATTCGTTTTCGAGAGGGGGCAAACCGCGCAAAGCCCGCCTCGCTCGCCGTACCCCATGCTCGACAAGACCTTCGATTTCAAAGCCGTCGAAACCGACCTCTACGATCGCTGGGAGGCGTCGGGCGCGTTCTCGCCGGACGGGTGCTGGCCCGGAACCCCGACGCCGAGCCCTTCTCGATCGTCATCCCGCCGCCGAACGTCACCGGCGCGCTGCACATGGGCCACGCGCTGAACAACACGCTGCAGGACGTCCTGATCCGCTTCGAGCGGATGCGCGGCAAGGCGGCGCTCTGGCTCCCGGGCACGCGACCACGCCGGCATCGCCACCCAGATGATGGTCGAGCGCCAGCTCGCCGCCAGCGGCAACATGGGCCGTCGCGACATGGGCCGCGACGCCTTCGTCGAGAAGGTGTGGGAGTGGAAGGCGGTCTCCGGCGGCTCGATCGTCAAGCAGCTGCGCCGGCTGGGCGCCTCGTGCGACTGGAGCCGCGAACGGTTCACGCTGGACGAGGGTCTCTCGCGGGCGGTTCGCAAGGTTTTTGTGAGTCTTCACAAGCAAAAGCTCATCTACCGTGACAAGCGGCTGGTGAACTGGGACCCGGAGATGCAGACCGCCATCTCCGACCTCGAGGTCGAGCAGCGGGAGGTCGACGGCCACTTCTGGCACTTCGCCTATCCGCTCGAGGACGGCTCGGGCGAGATCGTCGTCGCCACCACCCGGCCCGAGACCATGCTCGGCGACACCGCCGTCGCCGTGAACCCGTCCGACGAGCGCTACAAGGCGCTGATCGGCAAGTGCGTGCGACTGCCGATCGTCGGGCGGCCGCTGCCGATCATCGCCGACGACTACGCCGACCCGGAGAAGGGCTCGGGCGCGGTCAAGATCACCCCGGCGCACGACTTCAACGACTTCCGCGTCGGCCAGCGCCACCGGCTGCCGATGATCAACATCTTCGACCCTCAGGCGCGGCTGAACAGCGAGGTTCCGCCCGCCTACCGCGGCCTCGACCGGTTCACCGCGCGCAAGAAGGTGGTCGAGGAGATGGAGGCGCTTGGCTTCCTGCGCGGCGTCGAGCCGACCCGGCACAGCGTGCCGCACGGCGAGCGTTCGGGCGCGGTCGTCGAACCCTACCTGACCGACCAGTGGTACGTCGACGCCAAGGTCTTGGCGCAGCCGGCGATCCAGGCGGTCGAGGAGGGGAAAACTGTCCTCGAACCAAAGGGTTGGGAGAAGACTTTCTACGAGTGGATGCGCAACATCGAGCCCTGGTGCATCTCCCGCCAGCTCTGGTGGGGTCACCGCATTCCGGCCTGGTTCGGGCCTGACGGCGCGATCTTCGTCGAGGAGACCGAAGAGGCGGCGCGCGGCGGCCGCGCTCGAGCACTACGGTCGCGCCGAGCCGCTGCGCCAGGACGAGGATGTGCTCGACACCTGGTTTTCCTCGGGCCTCTGGCCATTCTCGACCCTGGGCTGGCCGGAGGACACCGAGGACCTGCGCCGCTTCTATCCGACCCACACCCTCGTCACCGGCTTTGACATCATCTTCTATTGGGTCGCGCGGATGATGATGCTGGGCATCAGGTTCATGGGCGAGGTCCCGTTCCGCCGCGTCGTCTTCAACGCCCTCGTCCGCGATGCGGAGGGGCTGAAGATGTCGAAGACCAAGGGCAACGGGCTCGATCCGCTGGAGCTGATCGACGAGTACGGCTGCGACCCCGTCCGCCTGACCCTGACCGCGCTTTCGGGGCAATCACGCGACATAAGATTGTCTCGAGAGCGTTTTGAAGGGTATCGGAATTTCGGAACCAAGCTCTGGAACGCGGCGCGGTTCTGCCAGATGAACGGCTGCGCCCAGGTCGAGGGGTTTGATCCTGGCGCGGTTCAGTCGACGTTGAACCGGTGGATCCGCGGCGAGGCGACGAAGACGATCGCCGCCGTCACCGATGCCCTGGACGCCTGCGCTTTCGCAGAGGCGGCGGGCGCGCTCTACCGCTTCATCTGGAATGTCTTCTGCGACTGGTATGTGGAGCTGGCCAAGCCGATCCTGGCGGGCGACGACGAGGCGGCGAAGGCCGAGACGCGCGCGATGGCGGCCTGGACGCTTCGCGTCTGTCTCAAGCTCCTGCATCCGATCAGCCCGTTCATGACCGAGACGCTGTGGGGCGACTTCAGCGCGCCGGCCGAGGGGCTCCTGATCAGCGCCGCCTGGCCCGAAGCGAAGGCCGAGTGGATCGATGCCGAGGCCGCAGCCGAGCTCGAGTGGCTCATCGACCTGGTCGACGCTGTCCGCTCCATCCGCGCCGACACAAACGTGCCGGCGGGCGCTCGGGCGCCATTGGTGCTGGTCGGCGCCGGGCCGCTCACCCGCGTGCGCCTCGAGCGCCACCGCGCCTTGATCGAACGGCTGGCGCGGCTGTCGTCGATCGATCTGGCCGACGCCCCTCCGTCCGGCAGCGTGCAATTCGTCGCCGGGGAGGCGACAGGCGCCCTGCCGCTGGCAGGGCTCATCGACATCGCTGGCGAGCGAACCCGGCTGGCGAAGGAGATCGCGACCCTTGCCGCCGACGCCGAGAAGACGGCGAAGAAGCTCGCGAACGCCGACTTCGTCGCCCGCGCGCCCGAGGAGGTGGTCGAGGAGAACCGCGAGCGGCTGGCTGGAGCGGAGGCCGCCATTGCGAAGCTGCAAGCCGCGCTCGAGCGGCTGAAGAGCGTCGCCTAATTTCCACCCACTCCATCTGGCTCCTCCCGGATCGCGCCGGAGCGACGTTCGCGCGGTTGAGGCGGGTGATCGAGGCGCTGGCGGAGCAAAGCGCGGGCGACGTCTTCGATCCGCACGTGACGCTGATCGGCTCGCTGGCGGGCGAGCCGGCCGGCCTCGTCGGGCGCACGCGCGCCATTGCCGCGAGCCTCGCCCCCTTCGACGTCGCGCTGGGCGCGGTGGTGGCGCGGCCGGCGGATCCCAACCGCTACAGGCGTCTCTTCAGCGCGGTCGTGCCGTCGCCGCCGGTCCTGGCCGCCAACACCGCCTCTCGCGCCTCCTTCGCCGTCGAGGACGGCGACGTCTACGAGCCGCATCTCAGCCTCGCCTATGCCGACGTTGACGCCGAAGCGTTCGCCCGCCTGAAGGACACCGCAGATCGCGCGGGGATCGCAGGACTGACGTTCACGGTGGATCGGCTCGAGCTCTGGCGGACGGAAGGCGCGGTCCCAGGCTGGCGGCTGGTCGAGTCGTTTCGGCTCGGCGCACCGGCGGCCTAGCCTTGGCGACCGCCCATTAACCCTTGCGCGCTAACGTCCACCGCATGCGGAGCCTCGTTCTCGCCGTCATTGCCTTCTTCGCCCTGACGGGCTCGGCGCTGGCCGCGGGCGACCCACAGAATCCGCCCGATGATCACGCGGTGACGCTGTCGCCCGTGGCTCTGCCCATCGTCGCCGGCGGGCTGGTGGTCAACTACGTCTTCGTCACCGCCAAAGTCATGCTGAGCCCGCGCGCGGACGAATTCGCGCTCCGCGACAAGGAGCCCTTCTTCCGCGACGCTTTGGTGCGCGACGCCTACCGGACGCCGTTCGTCGTCGCCACGGACTACAACCGGATCGACGAGGGCAAGCTCAAAGCGGCCCTGTACCGCGACGCGGTCGCGATCGCCGGCCAAGGCAATATCAGCGGCGTCGCGATCGTCAG
The DNA here is from genome assembly GCA_963719975.1 of uncultured Alphaproteobacteria bacterium. Classification (GTDB taxonomy): domain Bacteria; phylum Pseudomonadota; class Alphaproteobacteria; order Caulobacterales; family Caulobacteraceae; genus Poindextera. The sequence continues at coordinate 1,031,567 of CAVRED010000007.1, read as the reverse complement.
CCAGACCGCCCAGCACTTCGTTCGCGCCCCGCACGCCGCCCCGTAGACTGATTTTCCTGCGCTTTCTTGGGCGGTTGCGCAGCCAGCCCACATTTGGCACTTTCCGCGCGCTTTTTTGAGCGCGTGATTTCGCGCGCTATTCGCCAATCCCGGGACGGCGGTCAGGCCGGCGCGAACTTGAAGCGCGCCTCTTGGCCGCATGTCTCATGCATAAGAGAAACACGAAGGGGCGCTTAGACCATGAGTTCCATTCTTTGGCTGGTGATCGCCGCCGGCGCGCTGGCGGTGGCTTACGGCGCCATCCAGTCGGCGCGACTGATCCGGATGCCCGCCGGCAACGAGCGGATGCAGGAGATCGCCGCGGCCATCCAGGAGGGGGCGCAGGCCTACCTTCGCCGCCAATACACCGCGATCGCCCTGGTCGGCCTGGTGATCCTGATCGCCGCCTTCTTCCTGCTCGGCTGGACCGCGGCGCTCGGCTTCTTCATCGGCGCGACGCTCTCCGGCGCGGCCGGCTTCGCCGGCATGCTGATTTCGGTGCGCGCCAACGTGCGCACGGCGCAGGCCGCCAGCGAGAGCCTGGCCAAGGGCCTCTCGCTCGCCTTCACCTCCGGCGCCATCACCGGCATGCTGGTGGCGGGCTTCGCGCTGCTCGGCGTCGCCGGCTACTTCGCGTTCCTGACGGTGGGCCTGGGTCTCGCTGAATCCAGCCGCGACGTGGTCGATTCGCTGGTGGCGCTGGGCTTCGGCGCCAGCCTGATCTCCATCTTCGCCCGTCTCGGCGGCGGCATCTTCACCAAGGGCGCCGACGTCGGCGGCGACATGGTCGGCAAGGTCGAAGCCGGTATTCCCGAAGACGATCCCCGCAACGCCGCGACGATCGCCGACAACGTGGGTGACAACGTCGGCGACTGCGCCGGCATGGCCGCCGACCTGTTCGAGACCTACGCGGTGACCACCGTCGCCACCATGGTGCTGGCGGCGATCTTCTTCCGCGGAACGGCGGTTGAAGCCTCGATGATGGTCCTGCCGCTGGCCGTCTGCGCGGTCTGCATCGTCACCTCGATCATCGGCGCCTTCTTCGTGCGCCTGGGCCGCTCCAACAACATCATGGGCGCCCTCTACCAGGGCCTGATCGTGACCGGCGTCCTCTCGATCGGCGCGGTCTGGTGGGTGATCCATACGCTCGTGCCCGCGCCGGTGCAGATCGGCGCCCTCACGGTCGGGCCGAACGCGCTGTTCGGCTGCGGGCTGGTCGGTCTGGCCGTCACGGCCGCGATCGTCGTGATCACCGAATACTACACCGGCACGGGCTTCCGTCCGGTGAAGTCGATCGCCGCGGCCTCGGTCTCCGGACACGGCACCAACGTGATCCAGGGCCTGGCCGTCTCGCTGGAGTCGACCGCGCTTCCGGCGCTGGTGATCATCGCCGGCATCCTCATCACCTTCAATCTGGCCGGTCTCTTTGGCATCGCGATCGCGACCACGACGATGCTGTCGCTGGCCGGCTTCATCGTGGCGCTGGACGCCTTCGGGCCCGTCACCGACAACGCCGGCGGCATCGCCGAGATGGCCGGCCTCCCGCACGAGGTTCGCATCTCGACCGATGCGCTCGACGCGGTCGGCAACACGACGAAGGCGGTGACCAAGGGCTATGCGATCGGCTCGGCGGGCCTGGGCGCGCTCGTCCTGTTCGCGGCCTACACCCAGGACCTGCACTTCTTCTCCTCGCCCGCGAACGCCGCGACGTTCCCGTTCTTCGCCGACATGCACCCGGCCGTCGTCGCCTTCGACCTGTCCAACCCCTACGTCGTGGTGGGGCTGCTGTTCGGCGGGCTGCTGCCCTTCCTGTTCGGCGGGCTTTCGATGACCGCCGTCGGCCGCGCCGCGGGGTCCGTGGTCGAGGAGGTGCGCCGTCAGTTCCGGGAGAACCCTGGCATCATGACCGGCGAGGTCCGCCCCGAGTACGGACGCGCCGTCGACATCCTGACCAAGGCGGCCATCCGCGAGATGATCGTCCCGTCGCTGCTGCCGGTCGCCTCGCCGATCGTCTTCTTCTTCGTGATCGACTGGATCGGCGGCAAGTCCAACGGGTTCTCGGCGCTGGGCGCGATGCTGGTGGGCGTGATCGTCACCGGCCTTTTCGTGGCCATCTCCATGACCGCCGGCGGCGGCGCGTGGGACAACGCCAAGAAGCTGATCGAGGAGGGCAACTACGGCGGCAAAGGCAGTGAAGCGCACAAAGCCGCCGTTACGGGCGACACGGTCGGCGACCCCTACAAGGACACGGCCGGTCCCGCGGTGAACCCGATGATCAAGATCACCAACATCGTGGCGCTGCTGCTGCTGGCGGTCCTGGCGCGGAAGTTCCACTAGCGCATCGGCCGCCGCGAAAGCGGCGGCGCCGCGCCGACAGGAAAGCTAGGGCTGGCCTGGGCGGGAGCCGGGGTTCTGTTGCTGGCCGGGGTTGTTGAGCTGGCCGTTGCCGATCGAGCCGATCAGCTGCTCGATGATGGTCAGCTCGCGCCCGCGCGTCGGTGTGATGTGGCCGTCGAAGGCGATCACGCGGCCGTCCTTCAGCGTCAGGTCATCGACCTTGGCCACCGTCTCGCCGCCCTTGTTGAACGAGATGGCGACCACGTCGCGGCGAAGCAGCCTCTGGCGGTAGAAGCTCTGGTTCTCGGTGACCTGCGAGATGTAGTACCAGACGTCCGGATCGAAGGTCGAAACCACGGACGGCGTGCCCAGCTTGGCCCGTACGCTGTCGCGAGTGTCGACGCCGACCTGGACGTCCTGGGGCTTGGCGTCGATCGCCTGGAAGCCCTGGAAGCTGGTCGACGGCGTGCAGGCGCTGACCAGCGCGGCGGAGGCGGCAAGCCCGAGCAGGAACGATGGAACGCGGCGGAGCATGCTTGGGCCTTTGACGCGAAGAAGCGATGGCTTTGACCTATCGCCCCCGAACACCTAGTTCAATGGCCGCCTAGCCGCGGCCCACGGCGAAAGTGAGGCGACCCCATTGCTGCAAAGCCTGTTCCGCCCGCGCCGGTCGAAGGCGGTTGCGTCCAAACTCTACGCCGCGGTGGTCGCCCAGGCGCGCGCGCCGGCCTTCTACACCGAGCTTGGCGCCCCCGACACCATCGAGGGCCGCTTCGAGCTCTACAGCCTGCACGTCATCCTTCTGCTGCGCCGCCTGCGCGGGGAGGGCGCGGACGCCGCCGAGACGGCTCAGGCGCTGTTCGACACCTACGTCAGCGCGCTCGACAATGCGTTGCGCGAGACGGGCGTCGGGGACCTATCGGTGCCGCGCCGCATGCGCCGGTTGGGCGAAGCCTTCTATGGCCGCGCCAAGGCCTATGAGGCCGCGCTCGCCGGCGAGGGCGAGGCGCTGGAAGCGGTGATCGGCCGCACCGTTTTCGCCGGGGAGGGCGCGGAGGGGCGCGCCGCGGCCATGGCCGCCTACGTGCGAGGCGGCGCCGCCAGCCTTGCGGTCCAGCCGCTTGCCGCGATCCTTGGCGGCGAGGTCGCCTGGCCGGAACCGGCGGCGTGAGCGACGAGCGCCCGCCATGGCCGGTGACGGTCGAGCTGGCCGAGGCGCGCCGAGGCGGGACGCGCCGTCTCGTCGCCGACGCGCGGGCGCGCAAGGCCATCGCCGACGCTCTGGACCTCGAGAGCCTCGATGCGCTCGAGGCCGACATCACCCTATCGCCCTGGCTCGACGGTGCGGTGATCGAGGGCCGCTGGCAGGCCGAGATCGTGCAGATCTGCAGCGTCAGTCTCGACCCGTTCACGACGCTGCTTGCAGAGAGCTTCCTGGTGCGCGTCGTGCCGCCGGGCAGTCCGAACGCGCCCGCCGTCGAACAGGAGGTCGTCATCGATCCGGACGCGGAGGATCCGCCGGATGAGCTCGCGGGCGAAACCATCGACCTCGGCGGCTACGTGGTCGAGCACCTGGCGCTCGAGCTCGACCCTTTCCCACGCAAGCCGGGCGTCGAGTTCGAAGCGCCGACGGAGCCCGCGGCGCCGTCGCCGTTCGATGTGCTCGCCCGCTTCAAGCAGAAATAGCCGGCGCTTTGCATCGCCCAAGGCGGCGCTGTATCGTCCGCCCGCCTTCGCCGGCGCCATCCACATCCAGGGGGCTTCCTTAACCCGCCGTGCCTGACCCGACGGTGATATCGATCGACGCCATGGGCGGCGACTTCGGGCCGCCCGTGATCGTGGCCGGTCTGGCGATCGAAGCCGAGGCCTGGCGGGCGAGGAACCTTCGCTTCCTGCTGCACGGCGATCAGGCCCGCATCGGGGCGGAGCTCGCACGTCACCCAGACGTTCGCGCCCTTTCGGAAGTCCGTCACACCGCGCAGATCGTGGCCGGCGACGAGAAGCCGGCGCAGGCCGTGCGACGCGGCAAGGGTTCGAGCCTCTGGAACGCGGTCGAGGCCATCCGCGACGGCGCCGCGAACGCGGCCGTCTCCGCCGGCAACAGCGGCGCGCTGATGGCCATTTCCAAGCTCATCCTGCGCATGGCCGCCGACCTTGACCGGCCGGCCTTCGTGGCGCCCTGGCCCTCGCTGCACGGCAACACCACGGTGCTGGACGTCGGCGCCAACATCGACTGCGACGCCGAGCGGCTGGTCGAGTTCGCCATCATGGGCGTGGCCTTCCACCGCGCGGTGACCGGCGTCGAGCGCCCCAGCGTGGGGCTGCTCAACGTCGGCGAAGAGGACCAGAAGGGCCACGAAGAGGTGCGCGAGGCCCATCGGCTGCTGCGCGAAGGCGGCTTCGTCGAGGACTACCGCGGCTTCGTCGAGGGCAACGATATCTATTCCGGCGCGGTGGACGTGATCGTCACCGACGGCTTCACCGGCAACGTGGCGCTGAAGACCGCGGAGGGGACCGAGCATTTCATCCGCACCTCGCTGCGCACGGCGCTGGCGGAGTCGATCCTCGGCCGGATCGGGGGCTTCATCGCCCAATCGGCCTTCCGCCGCATGCGCGCGCGCGTCGAGCCCGACCGCGGCGTGCCGCTCTTGGGGCTGAACGGAATCGTGGTCAAAGCGCATGGCGGCGCGGACGCCAAGGGCTTCGCCAGCGCCGTTCGGGTGGCGGCCGCTCTGGCGCAAAGCGACTACGCGGCGGAGATCGGCCGCAACCTGCAACATCTGACCGCGGCGCTCGCGGGCGAGAACAAGCCCGAACCCGCGGAGAAGCTGGGGTGAGTTCAGTTTTGCGCAGCGTGGTCACCGGGGTGGGGGGGTACCTGCCCGACGAAATCGTCACCAACGACGACCTGGCCAAGGTCGTCGACACCAGCGACGCCTGGATCGTCGAGCGCACCGGCATCCGCCAGCGCCGCCGCGCGGCGCCCGACCAAGGCGCGTCCGATCTCGCGGTGGAAGCCGCCAAGAAGGCGCTGGCCGCCGCCGGCCGCGACGCCGCCGACGTCGATCTCATCATCGTGGCCACCACCACGCCCGACCTGACCTTTCCGGCGACGGCCGCGCTGGTGCAGCGCAAGCTGGGGGCGCCGGTCGGGATCGCATTCGACGTGCAGGCGGTCTGCTCCGGCTTCGTTTACGCGCTAAGCGTCGCCGACGGCTTCGTCGCCCGGGGCCTTAGCCGCTGCGCGCTCGTCATCGGCTCGGAGGAAATGACGCGGCTGATGGACTGGACCGACCGCGGCACCTGCGTGCTGTTCGGCGACGGGGCGGGCGCGGTCGTGCTCGAGCCGGTCGAAGGCAAGGGCGATTCAAGCGATCGCGGGCTGCTCGGGTTTGCCCTGCGCTGCGACGGAACCAAGCAGGATCTGCTCTATGTCGACGGCGGCCCGTCGACCACGGGCACCGTCGGGCATCTGCGCATGTTGGGAAACCAGGTCTTCCGCCACGCGGTGATCAACATCTCCGAAGCGGTGCTGGCGGCAGCAGCCGATGCCGGAGTCGAGATGCACGATGTCGACTGGTTCATCCCCCACCAGGCCAATCAGCGCATCCTGGCCGGCGTCGCACATCGGCTCGGCATCGACGAGAAGCGGGTCATCTCCACGGTGGCGGAACATGCAAACACTTCCGCTGCTTCCATCCCGCTCGCCTGGGCGCAGGGCATCGAGGACGGGCGGATCAAGCCGGGGCAGCTGCTGCTGGTCGAGGCGATGGGCGGCGGCCTGACCTGGGGCGCCTGCGTCATCAGGCTCTAGCAAGCAACCGCTTGAAGTCTTTGACTCTGCGTCCCCTTCGCGGCATGCAATGAAGGCGGACGGCTGAAACCAGGGCGGGGGCATCCGATGAAGGGCGAAACGGTCACTCGCGCGGAGCTCTGCGAGGCTGTGCACGAGGAGGTGGGCCTGACCCGCCAGGACTGTGCTGGTCTGGTCGAGCGTACGCTGGACCTGATCGCCGAGGCGCTCAGCGTCGGCGAGACCGTGAAGCTTTCCGGCTTCGGCGTCTTCCAGGTCCGCGCCAAACGGGCGCGCATGGGGCGCAATCCGAAGACGGGCGAGCCGGCGCCGATCCAGCCGCGTCGGGTCATCGGTTTCCGCGCCTCGCAGGTGATGAAGGCCCGCGTCGACCGCGGCCTGGACGGCTAGCGAGCCCGAGAGCGAGGGCGCGGGTTGGCCAAGGGTCCGGAGGCATTCCGCACCATCTCCGAAGCCGCCGACGAGCTCGGCGTGCCCCAACATGTGCTGCGCTTCTGGGAGAGCCGGTTCTCGTTCATCCGCCCGATGAAGCGGGCAGGCGGCCGCCGCTTTTACCGACCGCAGGACATTATCGTGCTGCGCGGGGTGATGCGCCTGCTGCACGACGAGGGCTACACCATCAAGGGCGTCCAGCGCCTGCACCGCGAGGAGGGCATCCGCCGCGTGATCGGCGCCGCCGAGGCGCCGCCCGTGGCCGTCCCAGCCGTTCCCGAGCCTGCCGAACCGCCCGCAGCCGTCGCCGAAGGCCCGCCGAACCCCGCCCACCGCGAGGCCTTGCTCGACACCCTCGGCATGCTTGAATCGGCGAAGGCCGAACTCGACCGCGTCCTCCTGCGCCGCTGACACCAATCGGACGGGCTGATCGCTGACGCGTCGGACGGGGTGTGAGCGCGCAAAAGCGCCGCCGAACGGCGAAGCGCCGCGGCGTCCGATTGAGAAGATCCCCGTTCGGAGTGGTGGTGGTGGTGGTGGTGGACTGCTTTTTGACGAGCGCAGTTGCCCGCCGAACAGGGTACTCTGGTCAATCGAACGCGCGCGGAACTCGAGAGTGATTAGACCACGCCCAGTGAGCGCTAAGGACACCGCTTAGCGGCACGGCGGCTCTTCGCCGACGCGGGTTTAAGCCGCCGCGCGGTGTTCCTCGCGAGCGGCGGTCCAGACCTCGCGGGCGGCGTCGGCGTTCATCACGGCGATGCCAAGGCCAACGATCAGGTCCGGCCAGGCCGAACGCCAGAGGAAGGCGGTGACCGCGCCGGCTGCAATGATGGCGACGTTGGCCATCGCGTCGTTGCGCGCCGAGAGGAAGGTCGCCCTCGTGAGGCTGCCAGCGTGGCGGCGGTAGCGTGCAAGCAGGAAGGCGCAGCTCAGGTTGATCGCGAGCGCGCCGAGGCCCGTCAGCGAGAGCAGCCCCGCTTGCGGCGCGACCGGGTGGGTGAGCTTCATCCACGCCATCCAGAGCGTGGCCGCCCCCGGGGCCAGCAGGATCAGCGCCAACGGCATGCCCACCCGCGCCCGCGCCCGCGCCGACCAGGCCAGAGCGGCGAGGATCAGGAGATTGACCGAGGTGTCCTCGAGGAAGTCGATCGAGTCCGCGAACAGCGACACCGACCCGATCCGCAGCGCGACGCTGAATTCAACGCCGAAGTAGGCCAGATTGAGCAGGGCGACGACGAGCACGACGCGGCGCAGTGCGGGGCCGATCCGTTCATCATCGACGGCGTCTGACAATGCGGCGGCTCCCTGGAGGGCCGGAAGAGGCGGATGGTCGGAGCGGCGGGATTCGAACCCACGACCCCTTGACCCCCAGTCAAGTGCGCTACCAGGCTGCGCCACGCTCCGTCCGCCGAGGGAGCGCCGTTATAGGGAGGCCCGCGCGCGGCGGCAATCAGGCCCTAGTCCCCCCGGCTCATCCAGCTGATCAGCGGGAGCATGGGCAGGCACCAGGCGAGGCCGGCGAGGGCGTAGTAGGCGAGGCGGATGGCCCACTGGTTGGGCAGGCGCATGCCGATCGAGGACGCGATCCAGACGTAAACGGCGAGGAAGACCAGCATCGCCACGCCGCCGACCGCCTTGCGTGCTCTCGCCTTCATGGGCGCTAGCGGAATAAGGCTCGCTCGGCGCCGCAGCAAGGCGGCGCTGAATGAGGCTGGCTGCTCCCGTGGCGCGCTCTGTCACACCCGACCGGTCGAGACCGGTCGCCATCTGGCTGTTCGCGACGGCGCTTGTCGTGTTCGCGCTCGTGGTCGTCGGCGGTGCGACGCGTCTCACCGGGTCGGGCCTTTCGATCACCGAGTGGAATCCGATCATGGGCGTGATCCCGCCCTTGAGCGACGCGGCCTGGCAGGGCGCTTTCGCGAAGTACCAGCAGACGACCCAATACCAAGACGTGAACCGCGGCATGTCGCTGGCCGCCTTCCAGTCCATCTACTGGTGGGAATGGACGCACCGGCTGCTGGGGCGGCTGGTGGGCGTCGTGTTCGCCGGGCCGCTGATCGCCTTCCTCGCGCTCCGCATGATCCCCCAGCGCCTCATCGTCCCGGTCGTCGTGCTGCTCGGACTGGGCGCGCTGCAGGGGTTGGTCGGCTGGTGGATGGTGGTGAGCGGGCTCGAGGGCCGCATCGCGGTCGCGCCGGAGCGCCTTGCGGTGCACTTGGGCCTGGCGCTTCTGTTGTTCGCCGCCCTGATCTGGACCGGCCTCGAGGCCTGGTTCGGCGTCGGCCGGCGGCCCCAGCGCACCGAATGGCTGCCGGCGGCGGAGGTGCTGGCCGGGCTCGTCTATGTCCAGTGCCTGCTGGGCGCGCTCGTCGCCGGCAACAAGGCTGGACTGGTCGACAACGACTGGCCGCTGATGAACGGCCGCCTTGTTCCGAGCGACTATTGGGCCGGCGGCCTCTGGCGGACCCTGCTGCACGGCCAGGCCGCCGTGCAGTTCAACCACCGCCTGGTGGCCTATCTCATCTTCGTCCTCGGTGTCGCGCTTGCTGGTCGACGCCATGCGCAACCGCATCCTCAGCCTGCCCGAGCGCCTGCTCGCCTTCCTCACCGGAGGCCTTGTGGTGGCGCAGGTGCTGCTCGGCATCGTGACCCTCGTCACCTATGCGCCCGAGCCGCTCAGCCAGCTGCACCAGGCCGTCGCGACCATCGTGCTCGCCGCCGCGGTCGCCCAGGCCTGGCGCGCGCGAAGGGCCTGACCCAGGTATCATATTACCGTTACGCGGAAAACCTTTCCCGATAAGGCGTTGCGACGTTGCAGCGTGCGTGAATTGGGTTGACATGCCGGGCGGGCGCCGGTAGTTGCCCCGCCTTCGCGCTGTCCCTCGAAAGACCGTCATGAACACCAGGACCACCGTCGCGCTGAAGCCGGCGGACGTGGAGAAGAAGTGGGTGGTGATCGACGCCCAGGATGCCGTCGTCGGCCGCCTGGCGAGCTTCATCGCGCTTCGGCTGCGCGGCAAGCACCGGCCGGACTACACCCCGAACGTCGACTGCGGCGACAACGTCGTCGTCGTGAACGCCGCCCAGGTGCGCTTCACCGGCCGCAAGCTCGACCAGAAGACCTACTACTGGCACACCGGCTATCCCGGCGGGATCAAGGAGCGGAAGGCCGGCTCCATCCTCGGCGGCCGCTTCCCCGAGCGCATTCTGATGAAGGCGGTCGAGCGCATGCTGCCCAAGGAGAGCCCGCTCGCCCGGGCGCAGCTGACCCACCTGCGCGTCTACGCCGGCGCCGACCACCCCCATGCAGCGCAGAACCCCGAGGTCATCGACTTCAAGGGCCTGAACGCCAAGAACGCGCGGAGTCAGTAACGATGGCCGAAGGTTTGGAAGCCCTGCAAGCCTTGGCCCCGCAAGCGGCGGCCGATGCCGCCGAGCGGGAGCCGATGATCGACGCGCAAGGCCGCGCCTATGCGACCGGCAAGCGCAAGAACGCCATCGCGCGCGTCTGGATCAAGCCCGGTCGCGGGCGGATCACCATCAACGGCCGCGACCAGGAAACCTACTTCGCCCGGCCGGTGCTGCGCATGATGATCGCCCAGCCGCTGCAGATCGCCGACCGGCTCGGCCAGTTCGATGTCACCGCCACCGTGAAGGGCTCGGGCCTCTCCGGTCAGGCGGGCGCGGTGCGCCACGGCATCTCCAAGGCGCTCACCTACTACGAGCCGGCGCTGCGGGCGCTCCTGAAGCCGCATGGCTTCTTGACCCGCGACAGCCGCGTGGTCGAACGCAAGAAGTACGGCAAGGCCAAGGCCCGCCGAAGCTTCCAGTTCTCGAAGCGCTAGCGCGCGGACGCATCCGCGTGCTTTCGAAGCGCTTCGGGAGACCGGAGCGCTTCTTTCGTTTTGGCTGATTGTGGAGGCGGGCGATGGCCTTCAAGGTTTTCATCGATGGCGAGGCCGGGACGACGGGCCTGCAGATCCGCGAGCGCCTTGCCGCGCGCGCCGGACCTTGACGCTGCTCTCGATCGATCCGGCGCGGCGGAAGGACGCCGGCGCGCGCGCCGAGCTTCTGAACGGCGCCGACCTCGTCATCCTCTGCCTGCCGGACGACGCCGCGCGCGAAGCGGTCTCGCTGATCGCCAACCCGCTGGTGAAGGTCATCGACGCCTCGACGGCGCACCGGATCGCGCCGGGCTGGGTCTACGGCTTTCCGGAGATGGCCAAGGGCCAGCGCGCGGCGATCGCGGCCGCGAACCGCGTCGCCAACCCTGGCTGCTACCCCACCGGCGTCGACCGCGCTGCTCAAGCCGCTGGTCGATACGGGGCCTCGTGCCGGCCGACTGGCCGGTGACGATCAACGCCGTCTCCGGATACAGCGGCGGCGGAAAGTCGATGATCGCCGAGTTCGAGAACGAGCAGGCGGCGAACTTCACCCGCGTTCCCTATCGCATCTACGCCACCGACCTCGCCCACAAGCACGTGCCGGAGATGCAGGCGAACATCGGGCTCACGCACCGCCCGCTGTTTGCGCCGGCGGTCGGCCGCTACGCCCAGGGCATGATCGTCGAGGTCCCCTTGCAGCTCTGGGCGCTGCCTGGCGCGCCGAAGCCGGCCGACGTCCATGCGGCGCTGGCAGGCCGCCTACGGGGCGAGCGGTTCGTCGAGGTCGCCAGCCTGGCCGAGGCGAGGGCGGTCGAGGACGCTCGACCCCGAGGGGCTGAACGGAACCAACCGCATGCGCCTGTTCGTCTTCGCCTCGGCGCGACGGGGGCCAGGTCCGGCTTGCCGCCCTGCTCGACAACCTGGGCAAGGGCGCGGCCGGCGCGGCGGTGCAGAACCTCAACATCATGCTGGGTCTGCCCGAGGAGACCGGCCTCACCGCCTAAGCGGCGCCTTCGCACCTGATCCGAGCGCGCCCGTCGGTCGTATTGCGGTAAGTTCGCGCTCCAGATGTGGACGCAAAGCCCGCCAGCCACTAAGTCGAGGCCATGAAACCGATCCGCCTTTTCCCTGACCCGCCGAACCGCCCTTTTCGCCGGCGCCGCCGTTGGCCTCATCGCGGCCGCGCCCTTCGCCCGCGCGGCCAACAACGAGCAGGCCTTCGCCAGCTCTCCCTGGCGCAAGCTGAGCGACTCCGACTGGCAAAAGCGCCTGCCCGCCGAGGCCTACCAGGTGCTCCGCCACGAGGCGACGGAGCAGCCCTTCACCAGCCCGCTCCTGAACGAGCACCGGCAATGGCGTGTTCGCCTGTCTCGGCTGCGGGCTGCCGCTCTTCAAATCGGACTGGAAGTTCGACTCCCACACCGGCTGGCCGAGCTTCTGGACCGAGATGCCCGGCGCGCTCGGCAAGAAGGCCGACTTCGCGATTGGCATTCCGCGTACGGAGTATCATTGCGCCCGCTGCCTCGGCCACCAGGGCCACGTCTTCGACGACGGCCCCCGCCCCACGGGCCTGCGCTACTGCGACAACGGCGTCGCCCTGAAATTCATCCCGGCATAGCTTGGCAGGGCTGTAGCGGGTGTCAGGCGCCGATTTGGACCGCCAAGGACGCCAAGTTCGCCAAGAGCCCAGCGCGAGTGTCGACGCCCTCGCCAGGAGCGTGCTGGACTGGCCCTGAAGGTGCATCGGGTCCTTGGTCCCGGACTGCTCGAGTCCGTGTAGGAGCAGTGCTTGGCCTATGAACTTTCGACGCGCGGCCTCGCCGCGCGTCGCCAAGTTGCGCTGCCGGTCGTCTACGACGGCGTGACATTGGACGCCGGGTATCGGCTCGACTTGGTCGTGGAAGACAGCCTCCTTGTCGAGGTGAAGGCCGCCGATCAACTGTTGCGCCTCCATGAGGCGCAAGTTCTGACCTATCTGAAGCTTTCGGGCCTGGGCCTCGCGTTCCTGATCAACTTCAATGTCGAGAGGCTGAGAGACGGAGTGCGCCGGCTGATCCTCTCCCGCTGACCCTTGGCGTCCTTGGCGATCTTGGCGGTCCAATCGGGAGTCTCCGCACATCAGCGCTTGGCGGGCTAACGCGGAGGCCCTAGGTCGGCAGGTTCTCGATGCGCACTTCAGGCAGGTCGTCGGCGGGTTTGAAGCCGAAGACGCGGCCGTAGAAGTAGAGCTCGGCCTCTTTTGAGGCGATCAGCGTTTCGGCGCGGCGGAAGCCGTGGCTCTCGCCGGCGAACTCCATGTAGGCCACCGGCTGTTGGCGTTTGCGAGCGCGTCCAGGATCATGTGCGCCTGGTTCGGCGGCACGATGGGGTCCTCCGAGCCCTGGAAGATGATCAGCGGCGTCTTGAAGCCGTCGAGGTGGTTCAGCGGCGAGCGCTGCGTCGTAGATCGCCTTCGCGTCTGGCCAGGGGCCGACCAGGTTGTCGAGATAGCGGCTCTCGAACTTGTGGGTGTCGCGGGCCAGCGCGCCCAGGTCGGCGACGCCGTAGAAGCTCGCGCCCGCCTTGAAGACGTCGCTCTGGCTGAGCGCGGCCAGCACGGTGAAACCGCCGGCGCTGCCGCCGTGGATGGCGGTGCGGTTGGGGTCGATCAGGCCCTCGCGCGGCGAGGTGCTTGACCGCCGCGATCACGTCCTCGACGTCGACGATGCCCCAGCGGTCGTTCAGCCGCTGGCGGTAGGCGCGCCCGTAGCCGGACGAGCCGCCGTAGTCGACGTCGACGATGGCGAAGCCGCGCGAGGTCCAGAACTGGTTCGAGAGGCTGAAGACGAAGACGCCTGGCCGGTCGGGCCGCCGTGCGCCTGCACGATCAGCGGCGGCTTCTCGCCCGCGGGCGCGATGAAGTCCGGATTGGTCGGCGGATAGTAGAGCGCGTGCACGGGCAGGCCGCCGGCGCTTTCGAACGTGATCGGCTCGGCGACGCGAGACGTAGGCCGGCGGCAGCGCGGTCGGCGAGGGCTGGCGGACGACGCTCACCTCGCCGCTGTCGATGTCGATCGTGACCAGCACGCCAGACTCGAGCGCCGAGCCGGCCGAGCACCGCGACGGTGCGATCGTCGAGGCGTTGCAGGCTTGCGAGCGCGGAAAAGGGCGGTCGGGACCTCGCGCGCCTCGGCCGCGGTCGATGACCAGCAGGTGGTCGCCTTCGGTCGTCGCCGTAGCTTGCGACGATGCGGCCGTCGCCCAGGAAGAGGTAGTTGGACTGGCCAAGGCCCCAGAGCGGGCCGGCGAACTCGGCTTCCTTGGCCAGCACCGGCTCGGCCTTGCCGCCGCGCAGAGCGTAGAGGTTCCAGAATCCCGACCGGTCGGAGATGAAATGGAGCGTCCCGTCGGGCGCCCAGACCGGCTCCATGGCCGACTCGCCGACGCCGCCGGCGATCGCCTGGATGTTCGAGAGCCGGTCCCCGTCGAGATCGGCGACGTAGAGGGTGGTGTCGTCCCAGGGCATGTTGGGATGGTCCCAGGCCATCCACGCCAACCGCCGGCCGTCTGGGCTCAGCCTCGGATAGGCCACGAAGTCGCTGTCGCCGAACAGCACGCGCCCGGCGTCGCCGGCCTCGCCCGAGAGGGCGACGATGGCGTTCTTCACGTCCGCGGGGTCGGTGTGGTCCTCGCGCACGCCGATCAGCCCGCCGCCCGGTCGCCCGACGAGGTCGGCATAGCGATAGCCCTCGGGCGTCAGCGCGATCGGCGCGCTCGTCGCCGGTCTGCGCGTAGAGCCGCTGGTCGGCGAAGTTGGCGAAGTAGAGCGTCTGGCCGATCACGGTGTAGGGCGCGCCGCCGTACTCGTGCACGCGGGTGCGGACGTTGAAGCCCTCGGGCGTCAGCTCGCGGAAACCTTGCGCGTCGCCGGTGATCGGCGACCAGCCGTCCGCGTTGCTCGGGCCGGTTCTCCAGCCAGTAGAGCCGGCCATCGACCGCCCGCGGCGAAGACACGCCGATTGCGCCCCTCGCCAGGCTCTCGGCCGAGACGGGCGAGGCCCAGGTTCCGTAGGGCGCGATCAGTCGCCATCGATGATCAATCCAACAGTGTTCAAAGGGTTACGGTTACTTGCTCGCCGCCGATGTGGGTGGTGATGGCGCTGCGGAAGCCGAGTGGGTCCTCGATGCCGACGATCGGGTCCCAGCGGGAGCCGACGCCATGGATGGCGACCGTGCCGAAGCCGAACATCGCGCCCGAGCAGGCTCTGGTCGACATCGACGCTCTCGACCTTGTCGAGGTTCATCTCGATCGTGTGCAGCGAGAGGATGCCGCGCTTTTGCACGACGCGCATGTTGGTGACGCCGTACTCGGTCGTGGAGCGGGTCAGCGCGCGGGCGATCAGGTGCAGCAAGCCGCCTATGCCCAGGATCGCGGCGATCCCGTAGCCGATCAACGACAGCTGGGTGTGCGGCAGGCGACGAAGGTCGCGATCGCGACGATCGACCGCCGCAATGAGCTCGGCGATCGGGGCGAGCAGGATGATCCAGTGCGGGCGCGAGCGGGCGAGGATGGTCTCGCCGGACTGCAGCAGGCTTTCGAGGTACGCCAACGATCCCCCCTTCGCGGAGCTCCTAGGACTTCACCTTCAGATAGCTTCCGGGCGCGTCCTCGAGCGGCGGCAGCGGCCCCTTGGCTCGGATCGCGCGCCGGGATCTTGCGGCCCGCGCGCTCGGCCAGCCACGCCGCCCAGTCCGGCCACCAGGAGCCCGGCTCCTCGACCGCGCCGGCGATCCACTCCTCGACCGTGGGCGGGAGCGCCGGGTTGGTCCAGTGCTGGTATTTCTTGGCCGCGGGCGCGTTGATCACGCCGGCGATGTGGCCGGAGCCCGCCATCGTGAACCGCACCGGCCCGCCGAACAGGCGCGCGCCTTTGTAGACCGAGCGGTACGGGGCGATGTGGTCCTCCTTGCTCGACTGGACGAAGATCGGGATCTTGACCTTCTTCAGGTCCAGCCGGACCCCGCCCAGATCGAGCTCGCCCTTGGCCAGTTTGTTGTCGCGGTAGAACTGGCGCAGGTAGAAGAGGTGCAGCGTCTTCGGCATGCGCGTCTGGTCGGCGTTCCAGAACAAGAGATCGAAGGGGCGCGGCTCCTTGCCCATCAGATAGTTGTTCACGAAGAACGACCAGATCAGGTCGTTGGCGCGCAACGCATTGAAGGTGTCGGCCATGGATTGGCCGGACAGCACGCCGCCGCCCTCGTCCATCTTCTTCTCGACGTCGTCGATCCACGCATCGTCGGTGAAGAGCAGCAGGTCGCCGGCCTCGCTGAAATCCTGTTGAGCGGCGAAGAAGGTCGCCGAGGCGATCGGCTCGACGCCCTTGGCGGCCATGTGCGCGAGCGCGCAGGAGAGCAGGGTGCCGCCGATGCAATAGCCGACCGCGTTCACCCGCGGAACATGGCACTGGGTCATCACCGCTTGCGTGCCGGCGTAGATGCCTTCGAGCATGTATTCGGCGAAGGTCTTGGCGGCCAGCCGCTGATCCGGGTTCACCCAGGAGGCCACGAAGACGGTGAAGCCCTGGCTGGTCAGCCAGCGGATCATCGAGTTCTCCGGGCGAAGATCGAGGATGTAGTACTTGTTGATCCAGGGCGGGAAGATCAGCAGCGGGATCTCGTAGACCTGCTTCGGTGGTCGGCGTGAATTGCAGGAGCTCGATCAGCTCGTTGCGGAACACGACCTTGCCCGGCGCGGTCGCGATGTTCTCGCCCACCTTGAACGGCGTGAAGTCGGTCTGGCTGATCGACAGTTGGCCGCCGCCGCGCTCGAGGTCGGCGGCGAAGTTCTCCATGCCCTTGACCAGGCTCTCGCCGTTGGTGGCGATCACCTCGCGCATCGCCGCCGGATTGGAGATCAGGAAGTTCGACGGAGAGAAGGCGTCGGTCAGCGCCTTCATGAAGAACTCGACCCGCCGCTTGGCCATCGGATCGACGTCCTCGACGCCCGCGACCAGATCGTTCAGCCAGTTGGACGTGAGCAGATAGGACTGCTTCATCACGTCGAACATCGGATTGTCGCTCCAGTCGGGGTCGGCGAACCGCTTGTCGCCCTTGCGCCGGCTCGACCACGGCCGCCGGCGTCTCGCCCTGCAGCCGCCGGCTGGTGGATCGCCAGAGGTCCATGTAGCGGCTGAAGAGGTCGGCCTGGGCGCGCATCAGCCGCTCGGGCCGCGCCGTCAGCTGGCCGATGCACGTCCGTCAGCGCCGGCGCGACGTGGAACGGGTCGGGACTGAGCGCCGCGGGCGATCGGCCTGCTTCAGCGCCGCCTCGGCGATCGCGCCCTGGGCGGTCAGGGCCGCGCGCGCCAGATTGACGGACAGCGTCTCGAGCGCCTCGCGCTGGGGTCCGGTCAGCATGCGGAAGGCCGCCTCGGCGCTGACGCCGGCCGTGCTGCTCGCGGCCGTGTGCGGCGGCGGCGGGCGCTGGCTTCGGCTCGGCCTTCGCCTGGGCCTTCGGCGAGGGCTTGGCCGCCGCGCGTGCGGTCCTCGGCTTGCTCTTGGCCCCCTTTTCAGCCATCGCGGCGCTCCGTGGTCTTCGGTCGGCGGCGAGCGCGCGACCTTTCGCCGAAAGGCATGATCGCATAAGACGCTCGCGAGCAAGCCTTCGGACCTTAGAGAAGTGTACGCCAAACGCCTGGCCGAGACGATTCGGGCGGTTCTGCCGCTGACTGCCGCCGCTTGCGCCGCGGCGGGCCTTGGCGGCTGCGATACGCTGGCGAAGAACAACTACTTCCTGCCGGGCGGGATCGATCAGCGCTCGGCGGTCGCCGCGCAGGTGGGCGCGGCCGAGCACGAGCAGGGGCCGCTCCCACAGTTCGCCGAGATTCCGGCCGCAGCCGACCGACGTGCGTCCGCTTGCGGCCTGGCGGGCGACGGTCGGCGACGTGACCGCACAAAAGGTCGCGACCGACACGGAAATCCGCGAGCATCCGTTCACGCTCGAGGGCACGGAAGACTTCGCCGACGCGGCGCGCGCGAAGATTCCGCCCGAGGAGGCGATCCCGCCGACGGATGCGACCGCCGAGGCCGAGGCCTTTGCCGCCAGCCTCCGGCGGCGCCGCCCATCGCGAGCTAAGACGCCCCCGCCGCACCGGTAGGCGCGGGCGGGGGCCGAACCAACAAAGACCCTTCGCCTGGAATAGCCGCACGCGCGCGTCTATTCATCGTTCCACTCCGACACGATTCCCGGCCCCCTCGAGGAGGGCCTTTGAGCAATGACCCCCGACTTCCACCGCATCCGGCGCCTGCCGCCGTACATCTTCGAGGAAGTGAACCGCCTGAAGGCGCGCCTGCGCGCCCAGGGCGTCGACATCATCGATTTCGGCATGGGCAACCCCGACATGCCGACGCCCCAGCACATCGTCGACAAGCTGATCGAGACGGTGAGGAAGCCCAAGACCCACCGCTATTCGGCGTCGAAGGGCATTCCGGGCCTGCGCCGCGCCATGGCCGGCTACTACGATCGGCGTTTCGGGGTGAAGCTCGATCCGGAGACCGAGGTCGTCGCCACGATGGGCTCGAAGGAGGGGTTCGCCAACCTCGCCCAGGCGCTGACCGCGCCGGGCGACGTCATCATCTGCCCGAACCCGGCCTATCCGATCCATGCCTATGGCTTCATCATGGCCGAGGGCGTGATCCGCCACGTCCCGGCGCTGACGCCGGAGCAGTACCTCTCGGGCGTCAGCCGGGCGGTGCACAACTCCTCGCCGCCGCCGAGCGTGCTGATCGTCAGCTACCCATCAAATCCGACCGCCCAATGGGTCGACCTCGACTTCTACAAGGACGCCGTCGCGCTGGCGAAGAAGCACGACATGCTGATCCTGTCCGACGTCGCGTATTCCGAAATCTACTTTGAAAACAATCCACCGCCGTCACTTCTTCAAGTCGAGGGCGCGCGCGACATCGGCGTCGAAGTCAATTCGCTGTCGAAGACCTACGCCATGGCCGGCTGGCGCGTCGGGATGGTGGTCGGCAACGCTCGCCTCTGCGCCGCGCTGGCGCGGGTGAAGTCCTACCTGGACTACGGCGCCTTCACGCCGATCCAGGTCGCGGCGGCCGCGGCGCTGAACGGGCCGCAGGATTGCGTCGAGGAGATCCGCCAGACCTACAAGCGAAGGCGCGACGTCCTGGTCGAAGTCCATGGCCCGGGCGGGCTGGGACATCCCGTCGCCGCCGGCGTCGATGTTCGCCTGGGCGCCGTTGCCCGAGGCCTTCCGCGAGTCCGGCTCGATGCTGTTCTCCAAGCTGCTGATCGAGGAGGCCGCCGTCGCCGTCTCGCCCGGCGTCGGATTCGGCGAATACGGCGAAGGCTATGTGCGCATCGGCCTGGTCGAAAACGAGCATCGGATCCGTCAGGCCGCCCGCAACGTCAAGAAATTCTTACAACAGTCGGGCCAGATCCTGAGCCGCGCCCGCGAGGACGCGCCGGCGCCGGCGCAGTAGGTCAAAGATGGCGAAAACCGTTCTGCGCATTGGGATTGCGGGGCTAGGCACCGTCGGCGGCGGCCTGCTCAACCTGCTCGCCGAGCGGCCTGACTTCGCGCCGGCCGGAGCGACCGTCGCGGTCACCGGCGTCTCCGCCCGCGAGCGCGCCCGCGCCCGCGCGACGGACATCTCCAACCTGCCCTGGTGGGACGACGCAGTGGCGCTGGCCGCCTCGCCGGACAACGATGTCTTCGTCGAGCTGATCGGCGGATCGGAGGGCGTCGCGAAGGCTGCGGTCGAGACGGCGCTTCGCGCGCGGCAAGCCGGTGGTCACCGCCAACAAGGCGCTGATCGCCGTTCATGGCGCCGAGCTGGCCGCGCTCGCCGAAGCCAACAACACGCCCGCTCCTGTTCGAGGCGGCGGTGATGGGCGGCACGCCGGCGGTGAAGATGCTGCGCGAGGCCATGGTCGGCGACCAGGTCGAGGCGGTCGCTGGCATCCTGAACGGCACCTGCAACTACATCCTCACCCAGATGGAGGAGACGGGCCGCGCCTTCGGCGAGGTGCTCGCCGAGGCCCAGCGGCCTGGGCTACGCCGAGGCCGATCCCACGACCGACATCGGCGGGTTCGATGCTGGCCACAAGATCGCGATCCTGGCCGCGCTGGCGTTTGGCTGCGCGCCCAACTTCGCCGCCGCCGAGATCGAGGGCATCGACCAGGTCGAGCTGCTCGACATCAATCTCGCCCATGACCTCGGCTACCGCATTCGCCTGGTCGCCCAGGCCGAGCGCTCCGACGCCGGCGTCGCCGTCCGCGTCCACCCGGCGCTGGCCCCGCTCGGCCATCCCCTGGCCGAAACCAAGGGGGCGCTGAACGCGCTCTTCATCGAGGGTCGCACCATCGGCCGGATCTTCATCCAGGGGCCTGGCGCCGGCGCGGGCCCGACGGCCGCGGCCGTCGCCGCCGACATCGCCGACATCATGACCGGCGCGCGGCGGCCGGTGTTCCAGGCTCCCGCCGCGGCGCTCGCGCCCTTCGCCGCCGTCGACGCCACCCACGCGGTGGGCCGCGCCTACCTGCGGCTGTTGGTCAAGGACGAGCCAGGCGTGATCGCCGCCGTGTCGGAGACCCTCGCGGAGGCGAACGTCTCGATCGACAGCTTCCTGCAGAAGCCTGTTCATGATGCAGGCGGCGTGCCGATCGTGCTAACCACCCACGCGACGCCGAAGTCGGCGCTTGTGGAGGCCGTCCGGCGCATTGGCGCGCTTCCGGCCGTCCTGCAGGCGCCGCGCATGCTGAGGATCGCCCGCGTCTGACGGGCGGCTGGAGGGGCCTTTCATGAGCGCGACGGATCTCGACCGCAGCCTGGTCCTGGAGGCGGTGCGGGTGACCGAGGCGGCGGCGATCGCCGCCTGGAAGCTGGCCGGCCGCGGCGACGAGAAGGCGGCGGACCAGGCGGCGGTCGACGCCATGCGCACGGCGCTGAACACGCTCGAGATCGACGGCGAGATCGTGATCGGCGAGGGCGAGCGCGACGAGGCGCCCATGCTCTACATCGGCGAGAAGGTGGGGCGCGGGAAGGGCGCCAAGATCGACATCGCGCTCGATCCGCTCGAGGGCACGACGCTGACGGCCAAGGCGATGGCCGACGCGCTGGCCGTCATGGCCTGGGCGCCCAAGGGCACGCTGCTGAACGCGCCCGACACCTACATGGACAAGATCGCCTGTGGACCGGGCTACAAGGACGGCGTGATCGACCTCGGGGCCCCGGCCGGCCGACAACGTCAGGACGCTGGCCAAGGCCAAGGGCGTCAAGCCGAACGAAATCACCGTCTGCGTGCTCGACCGGCCGAGGCACGCAGAGATCATCTCTGGGCTGCGCGACGTCGGCGCGCGCGTTCGGCTGATCACCGACGGCGACGTCGCCGGCGTGATCAACACCTCCGATCCGAGGACCGGCATCGACCTCTACATCGGCCAGGGCGGCGCGCCGGAGGGAGTGCTGGCCTGCGCGGCGCTGAAGTGCGTCGGCGGCCAGTTCCAGGGCCGGCTGGTGTTCCGCAACGCCGACGAGCGGGGACGCGCCGAGCGCATCGGCATCACCGACTTCGACCGCGTCTATTCCCTGCACGAGATCGTGCGCGCCGACGCCATCTTCGCCGCCACAGGCGTCACAACGGGCGCGCTGCTGGACGGGGTGCGCAACGAGGACGGCTTCGTCCACACCCACTCGCTGGTGATGAACTCGGCGAGCCGCACCGTGCGCCAGGTCCGCATGCAGCGGCCGACCTAGGGTCGGATTACGTCCCCGACCACTGGCGGACGGGTCCCACGTCGACGTGGACGAAGTCGGATTGCGGATAGAAGCCGACGCCGCCGGCCTTCACGCTTAACGCGGCGCGGTGGAGATTTCGAAGGTCGACGCCTTCGATGCGGATGTCCGACGCCTTGCCGTGCAGGTGCTGGCTGTGCGCGGCGACCTGACCGCTCTCGGCGTGCAGCATCGCGTTCGTGGCCGGCGACCGATAGCCGCTGACCAGCTGCACCGGACGGTTTGTCTCCACCCTGAGCTGGATCGCGTGCAGCACGTCGAAGAGGTGCGGGTCCATGACGTGCTCCTGGCCGTTGCGCCAATCGCGCATCACCCGCTTGGCCTCGGTAAGGGCGCCGGGGACGTAGCGGCCGGCCTCCCAGTAGACGGCGTCGAGCGTGTCGCCGGTATGCAGGTTGTGGATGAAGGCGCGGCGGACGTCGGTCGATGGCAGGCTCGCCGAGATGGGCGGCCGAACGAGGACGCTCCTATCGAAGACGGCGATCGCCGCCGCCGGGCTGCAAATGCTGGTCGCGCCTGCGCTGGCGGCAAGGGCAAGGAACGCTCGTCTTCCAACTGTCATCAAACTGCATCGCTCCGGCCCCCCGGTTTGCGGCCGCTTTCGGCGAGGCGGGAAGTGCTTGCCGCGGCTCAGAATTTCAACGGCGAACCGCACCGATGCGGCCACAAGCCGCACCGGACCTGCGGATCTGGACGGCCGGCATCATCGACTGCAACGGTCGAATATCTGCAGAGGTTGCGCCAGCATGAGCGCAGAAATTCGCCCATCAGGCGAAGACGAGCGCCCGGGTTCAATCAGCCGGCGACAAACCTGCGGGGGTCGAGCAGGTGATGTTTCTGCTGAGCTCGGCACGTTTGTCTTTATTGCCGTGTTTTCGCCAAGATTAGCCCCTACGCGGGCTCAACGGCTCTCGGCGGTAGTGTCGTGCCGCATAGGCAATCTCACAGAAATTCAGGGGTGGACGAGATGTGGAAGACGACGGCAGTAGGCCTCGTGATGCTCGCCGGACTGGCGGTCACAGGCTGCGCGACGGAAGACTACGTCAACAAGCACGTGGACGTGGTGCAGGGTCAAGTGACCAACCTCGAGGGTCACCAGAAGGACCAAGACACCCACATCGGCCAGCTCGACCAGACCACGCAGGAGGCGCTCAGCCGCGCCGACGCGGCTGGCAAGCTCGCCGAGGGCAAGTTCGTCTATTCGATGGTCATGTCTGACGACAGCGCCCACTTCCCGATCAACGGCGCGACCCTTTCGGCCGACGAGACGGCGCGGCTGACCGACTTCGTCAACCGGCTGAAGAGCGACAACAAGAACGTCTACCTCGAGATCCAGGGTTACACGGACTCGACCGGATCGCCGGCCGGCAACCTGCGCCTCGGCCAGGATCGGGCGGAAGCCGTTCGTCGCTTCCTGAACGAACAGGGCGTGGCGCTGAACCGGATGTCCACGATCTCGTATGGCGAGGACCACCCGGTGGCGGCGAACAACACCCGCGCCGGCCGCGCGCAAAACCGCCGCGTCATCGTGGTTGTGCTGGACTAGTTCTCCGGCCCCGCGCAAGCGGGGCCTTCCTATCCGACCGCAAAGGTCGCCAAGATCGCGAAGGGGCAAGCGAATCCGCGGCGCCCAAGCTTCGATCTTGGCGTCCTTGGCGTTCTTGGCGGTCAAATAGGGCGGCTGCCGCCGCCCCGAGCTGCTAAGGAGAGCCAGCTCCGGGGTGGGGTATCAGCAGGTCGGACCAGCGCCACTCGCCGGAGCCGACCACGAGCCGCGTGCCGTTGGCGGCGATGACCACGAGGCCGTGCATCGGCTGGGCGCGGCAGGCCTTCGGTGAAAACGCGATGTCCCACATCATCGCCTGGCGCACGGCCGTCAGGCCCTTGCCGTCCTCGCCGTCGATCCAGACCCAGTCGCCGTTCCAGACCATGATCGCCTTGCCGCCGAATCCGGCGACTGCGTTCTGCACCAGCCGGTCGCGGCCAAGGTCTTCCTGCAGCCGGCGCGCCATGTTGCAGCCGCCGTCGCCGCCGCCGGACTCGGCCGTCGAGGCGCCCGACAGAGCCGCATCGCTGAGACCAGGGACCGGATCGGCGCTGACGCCCCTGTCGACGGCGGCGACCAGCGAAGCTGTCGGCGCCGGCTTGGGCGTCTCATGAACGGCGCTCTGGCGTGCATGCGCCGCGGCGGGCGCGCTCTTCGCGGGCGTCGGCGGGCTTGGGTCGGCGATTGGCGGAGGCAGCGTTACCAGCGCCACCGTCATCGGTTGCGGGTCATAAACCGGCGGTTCCGGTTTCGCCCAGGCGGTGAACAGCGCGAGCCCGACCACCAGGTGTCCAACGATGCTGGCGAACGTGACTGCGAACGCGCGCGAGCGCCCCGTCGAACCACGACGAGCCGCAGATGCGCTCCGCGCCTGATGTTCCTGACCCCACCGCATTGATTTATCGGGCCGAACCTAGCCACAAGACCGCTGACCAGGATCATGCATAAAGCGTCAGGATCGTGGCGGCGCCTCACTCTTCCCGTGCGGCGTTGCTCGTTTGCAACAGCGCAGCTTCAACCCGGCGGTCTGGGATCAACCACATCAGCGCGACGAGCCAGTACACACCCTCGGCCGTCAATGGGCTGACGAACGACAACGCGACGCCGGCCAGATAGAGCAGGGGCGAGAGCTTGCCCTTGAGGTCGCGGCCGAGCGCCCTGCCGAGCGGTGAGTCCGGACCCTGGCGGCGGATGATGACGCTCTGCATGACGTACCACGCGATCGCGGGGGCGAGCAGCGCCAGGCCATAGAGCGCCGTGGGCGCGGCGGCGAAGTCGTTCTCGCCCATCCAGGCGGTCGCGAACGGCACCACCGACAGCCAGAACAGCAGGTGCATGTTGGCCCAGAGGATCGCCCCGTCGACCCTGCGCACCAGGTGGAAGAAGTGGTGGTGGTTGTTCCAGTAGATCGCGATGTAGACGAAGCTCAGAACGTAGCTGAGGAAGACGGGATAAACCTTGGCCAGATCGGCGAAACTCGCGCTATGCGGCGGTCGCATCTCGAGCACCATGACGGTGATGATCACCGCCAGTACGCCGTCCGTGAACGCCGTGAGCCTGTCGCGATTCATCCACGCCCCGTCTTCGGTTGCTGCCGTGACCTGGCAGCATGGCCGAGCCCGTGGCGGCGAAGCCAGCTTCCCACGCCGCGCGCGAGGGGTGACAACCCTGGAATGGATGATTCGGCCCGTCCCGCCTTCCTCGGGGTCGCGCGCTCGCTGACCGGTCGGCCGTGGCGCGAACGGGCGGCCGACGCGGCGCTGGCGCGGCGGCACGCCCAGGCGCTGGCGCTGAGCGAGCCCCTGGCGCGCGCGCTCGCTGCGCGAGGCGTCTCGGCCGAGGGCGCGCAAGACTACCTGGCGCCGACGCTGAAGGCGCTCTTTCCCGATCCTTCGAGTTTCCTCGACATGGATCGAGCGGCCGAGGTGCTGGTCGACGCGGTTGTGCGCGACCGTCCGTGCGTTGTGTTCGCCGACTACGATGTCGACGGCGCCACCAGCGCCGCACAGCTGGTCCGCTGGTTCCGCGCCATGGGGCGCGAGCTGCCCATCTACGTGCCCGACCGCATGACCGAGGGCTATGGCCCAAGCCCGCGCCGCCTTCCAGCACATCCGCGCCCAGGGCGCGGAGCTCGTCGTCACCGTCGATTGCGGCGCGGCGGCCTACGACGCCATCGCCGCGGCCGCCGAGATCGGGCTCGAGGTCGTTGTCATCGACCACCACCTGATGCGCGAGAACCCGCCGCCGGCGACGGCGGTGGTCAACCCGAACCGTCCGGGCTGTCCCTCGGGCCAGGGCGTGCTGGCCGCGGCGGGCGTTACCTTTGTGCTGCTCGCGGCGCTTGAACCGCGAAGCGAGGCGGCGCGGGCTGTTCGACGCGCGCGGCCGAGCCGGACCTGCGCCAATGGCTCGACCTCGCGGCGCTCGGCGCGGTCTGCGACGTCACCGCCTTCACCGGCTTCAACCGCGCGCTGGTGGGCCAGGGGCTGAAGGTGATGTCGGCCTGGCGCAACCCGGGCCTGAAGGCGCTGCTCGACGTCGCTGGCGCGAAGGGTCCTGCAAGCGTCTTCCACGCCGGCTTCATCCTCGGCCCGCGCATCAACGCCGGCGGGCGCATCGGCCGCTCGGACCTGGGCGCGCGGCTGCTCTCGACCGACGACGCCGAGGAGGCGCGGGCGCTCGCGCTCGAGCTCGACGCGCTGAACGGCGCGCGCAAGGATGTCGAGCGCGCCATCCTCGACGAGGCGATCTCGCTGATCGAGCGGCAGACCAATCTCGATCCCGCCGCCCCGGTGCTGCTTGTCGCCGCCGAGGGCTGGCACCCGGGCGTGATCGGCATCGTCGCCAGCCGCCTGCGCGAACGCTACCGCAAGCCGACGGTCGTGGTCGGCCTCGATCCGGTCACCGGCATCGGCAAGGGCTCCGGCCGCTCCCAGCCCGGCGTCAACCTCGGCCGCGCCGTGCAGGCGGCGTTCGATGCGGGCCTCTTGATGAGCGGCGGCGGCCACGCCATGGCCGCCGGCCTGACCGTGCGCGGCGACGCTGTCCCCGAGCTGCGCGAGTTCCTCTGCGCGGCGCTCGCCGAAGAGCGCATCGAGGCGGACGCCGCCGAGGCGGTCGAGATCGACGCGGTTCTCACCGCCCGCTCGGCCACCCGACCGCTCTGGCAGGACTTCGAGCGGCTGCAGCCCTTTGGCCCTGGCAACCCGGAGCCTCTGTTCGCGCTCGCCGACGTGCGCGTCGACGAGCCCACCCCTATGCGCGGCGACCATATTCGCTGCCAGCTGGTCGACGCCACGGGCGCGCGGCTGCGCGCCGTGGCCTGGCGGTGCGGCGCGACCGAGCTCGGCAAACGCCTCGCCGCAGGCGGCCAGCTGCACGTGGCCGGCCGGCTGAAACCCGACGACTACAACGGCCGAACCGGCGTCCAGCTCGAGATCGAAGACGCGGCCGATCCCAGGCAGGCGGCGTGACCGGCCCTCGCCTTGCGGAGGGGGGACGACGCGGATATATCCGCGGCTCCCGATGGCCCAAGGTCCCTTCGTCTATCGGTTAGGACACCAGATTTTCAATCTGGGAAGAGGGGTTCGACTCCCCTAGGGACTGCCACCCGCGTCTCCCGATTGCCGCCGTGTGCGGGTCATGCTTGGAATGCCCTGGGCTGACATCGGCACATTCCTCTGAGCGGTCGCGGACAGGTTTTGGGCACGGCCTCCGGGGGAGGCGAGGCGGGGCCGCCCGCCGTCGTCGGCAGGCGTCGTCGCTGTCTGGGCGATCGCGATCGCCCTCTTCGTTGTTGGCGCCGCGGTGCTGCTCACCCCGCACGAGCGGGCCGCCTACTGGCTGCGCGACCTGCCTGTCTATGTGGACGCGCTGAAGACGTTCGCCGCCGGGTCGGACCCCTATCGCGCCGCGCTGGTTCCGCGCGCTCGCGGCCTCTTCTTCACCGGCCCGCCGTTCGTCTGGGCGCTCTACCGCTGGCTTGCGGAAAGCCAGCTTCGACGCTTCGTCGGCTCCCACGCTCATCGCCGCCGGTTTCATATCCTCGGCGCTCATTCCGTTGATGCAAAGCTGGCTGTTCCTGGGCCGCCGCGCCGAGCGGATCGCCCTTGGCTGGGCCTTCTTCTTCACCGCGTTCGCCGGCGCCGGTTTCTTCGCCGCGATGGCGACGAACAACGGGACCCCGCTCTACGCCTTGATCGTCGCGGCGCTCGCGCCGGCCGTCGGACGAGACCGCTGGATCTTCTTTCACGCCGCCGTCGCGCTCGCGACCGCGTTCAAGCCGTTCTACGCGGCATTCTGGCTTCTGCCCTTGCTGTCCAGCGGCGACCTTCACGCGACATC
This sequence comes from uncultured Alphaproteobacteria bacterium, assembly GCA_963719975.1. GTDB lineage: Bacteria > Pseudomonadota > Alphaproteobacteria > Caulobacterales > Caulobacteraceae > Poindextera. The sequence goes on along the minus strand of CAVRED010000007.1, from coordinate 1,004,371 downwards.
TGATGGGCGCCGCCGTCGGCATGGCCGCGGCGGCGCTGTCCTACCTCGCGCCGCTGCTTGCCGCGCCCGCCCTGTTCCACGAGTGGCTGCAGGCGCTCTCGAAGCAGACGCTGGTCGATGGCCTGCTCGGGACCAACCTCTTCGCGGCGGTCTTCCACCAGACGTCGGCGCAGGGCCATCGGCCTGGCGCCCTACGAGGCGCAGCTTGCGTTCTCGGCGGCGCTGCTCGCGGCTTCGCTCGCGCTGCCGCGCGAGCGGACGCAGCGGATCGCCGGGCTGACGCTCGGCGGCCGTCTTCCTGAACCCGCGGCTGATGCCCTACGACATTTGCATCGCCGCGATCCCGCTCCTGGCCTGCATCGCCGGCGCCGCGAGCGCGACCAGCCAGGCGGTCTGGGCGGTCCTCCTGGCCGTCGCTGATGATCGCCTGCGACCGCAACGCGCCCGGCCTCGACGGCTTCCTCTACCCGGCGCTGGTCATGCTCGGCCGCTGCTCGTCGCGGTCGCGATCCCGCGCTTGCGCCCGGCGCGCGGCCTGAGCGGTGCGCGGCGCCGGACATCGCGCGCCATGACGCTGGAGAGCGAGGCCGCGCCGGCGCCGGCGGACTGGCGGCTTCTGCCCTGCGTCCTGGTCCTGGCCTTCGTCCTGCGCGCCGCCATCGCGCTGTTCAACGACGCCATCGTGCAGCCGGACGAGGTCTACCAGTACGTCGAGCAGGCGCATCGTCTGGTCTTCGGATGGGGCTTCATCCCCTGGGAGTTCCAGCACGGCGCCCGCTCGTGGCTCATCGCCGGCGCCATCGCGCCGATCCTGAAGGCGTGCGCGCTGCTCGGCCTCGGGCGGCCCGGACATCTACCAGCCGGCGGTCAAGCTCGTGCTCTGCGCGGTCAGCATAACGCTCCCGCTCAGCATGTATCGCATTGGCCAGGCGACGCTCGGCGAAGCCGGCGCGCGCGTTGCGCTGGTGGGGAGCCTCGATCTGGTACGAGCTGGTCAACATGGCCGCGCGGCCGTTCCCCGACGCGCTCGGGACCTACGCGCTGGTCGGCGCGCTGGCGGTGCTGGTCGCGCCGCCTCGCCGGCATGCTGGCGTGGCCTTCGGCGCGCTCTGTGGCCTGGCGCTGGCGCTGCGGTTCCAGTTCATCCCGGCCGCCGCGGTCATGCTGGCGCTCGCGGCGATCCTGAGGCGCGAGTGGGTTGTCCGCGCGTTGGCGGCCTTCGCCGTCGTCGTGGTCCTGTCCGGCGCGCTCGATGCGGTCACGCTCGGCGAATGGTTCGGCTCGGTGATCGAGAACGTCCGCTTCAACATCGTGGACGGCATGGCCAGGACCTTCGGGGTGGCCCCGCCGTACCAGTATCTGATCGATCTGGCGGAGGCGTCGTGCGGCCTCGCCGTGCTGGGAGCGGTCGGCGTCGTCGCCAGCGTTCGGCGCACCTGGCCCGTCAGCCTGCCGCTCCTCGTCCAGTTCGCGGCGTTCTCGGCGATCAGCCACAAGGAGCCGCGCTTCATCGTCTTCATGGCGCCCGCTCTGGCTGCTCGGTCTTGGCGCTCTGGTCCGCAAGCCCGACGGATGGCGGACGGCGGGCGCCTGGATGGCCGTGATCGCGATCGTCTCCGCGCTCGGCCTTCCTCGCCTCCTGCCGCTCGAGCGGCGGGTCTACCCGTCGCCGTTGGCGGCGCGCAGCGACGTGCGAGCGGCCTATCTTGTGCTGTCACGTCGTGAACGACGTCACCGGCCTCATCGACGCCAGCGGAACCAACTGGGGCGAGACCGGCGGCTACTACGACTTCAACCAGGCCGCGCCCATTTACCGGCCCGACATCCCGGCGACCGCAGTTCCGGCGGGCCGCGCGCGCGCCTGGTCTCTATGCAGACTACTGGCTCGCCAAAGCCGGCGCCCGACCGCCGGCCGGCTTCGCCCAACCCGCGCGCATTGGCGCTCTGGTGCTCTGGCGTCGAGCGGCCGGCGCGAACGATGTCGTGACGCCGCCGGGCTATTCCACCCGCCTGCCGGACTTCGCGGTCACGCGCCGGCCGCCCAAGGGCCGCAAGCCCGCCCTCTGAGCCGGCGCGCCGGCTCAGGCGTTCCTGGCCATCAGCCCGCCGTCCACGGGGATGGTGGCGCCGGTGATGTAGGACGCGGCCGGCAGGCAGAGGCTGAGCGTGATGTGCGCCACCTCGGCCGGGTCGCCGTAGCGGCGCAGCGCGGTGCGGCGGTTGGCGAAGGTCTGCTTGTCGGCCTCGGCGATGCCCGCGGTCATGCCGGTGTTGATCGGGCCCGGACAGATGCAGTTGACCGTGATCCCTTCCTTGCCGAGCTCGACCGCGAGGGCGCGGGTGAGGCCGGCGACCCCGGCCTTGGCGGCGGCGTAGATGGAGTCCCGCGCCGTCGCGCCCAGCGCCTCGGTCGAGGCGATGTTGACGATGCGCGGGCTGTCCGACTTGCGCAGGTAGGGCAGGGCGGCGCGGATGATGCGCGGGTGGGCGTCGAGCAGGATCGCGAACGAGCGCGACCAGAGCGCCTCGTAGTTCGCGCTGTCGATCGGCGAGAAGCCGCCGACGCCGGCGTTGTTGACCACGATATCCAGCCCGCCGAAGCGCTCGGCGATCTCCGGGATCACGCGCGCGATCGCGGCTGGGTCGGCGACGTCCAGCGCCCAGGCCTGCGCCTCGCCGCCCTCGCCGCGGATGGCGTCCGCGACGGCCTCGACATCGTCGGCCCGCACGTCGGTCGCCGCCACCTTCGCGCCCTCGCGGGCGAACACATGCGCGGTCGCCCGGCCCATGCCGCTGGCCGCGCCTGTCACCAGTACGACCTTACCGCTGACAGACCGGGAAAAGTTGGCGACCGGGTCCATTCGGTTTCTTCTCCTGAAATGGCGGCGGAAGTGTCGAACTCCGCCTCGCGGGCAGAAGAAAAGCATAGACGCGATCGACGCTGTCCGCGCCTTAAGATTCAAGGCGATGCAGCAACCGACGCAACGCAATAGCGCAAGGCTTCGCAGGTTGCCCGCGAAACAATGATTGACGCTGAGACATAGCGAGAACACTGTTATCATCGCGTGCTTGTCCGCAGCGGAATTTGGGACGGGCAGAGGGGCGGCATGTCTAGTTTCGGGGTTGAGGAGGAGAACGAGGCCCGCGAAGAATCCGTTCGGATCTCCGGACGTGTGAAATGGTTCGACGTGGGAAAGGGTTACGGCTTCATCGTCCCGGACGATCCGAGCCTGACCGGCCTGAAGGACGTTCTCCTGCACGTGACGAGCTTGCGCCAATCCGGCCGCGAGAACGCGCTGGAAGGGTCCCTGATCACCTGCGACGCCGTCAGGCGGCCCAAGGGCTGGCAGGTGTCCGAAATCGTTGAACTGGACGAGAGCACCGCCCACCCGCCGGAGCGTCCGCATCGCTCGTTCGATCGCGAGGGCGGCGGACGCCGCGACTTCGACGGTCCGCGCGGCGGCGGCGGCGGAGGCTTCCGCGATCGTCCCCCGCGCCGCGCGCCGCAACCGGCCGGCCCGCCCGAGCGCGCCAAGGTCAAGTGGTTCAACCGCGCGAAGGGTTACGGCTTCGTCGTCCGCGAGGGCGAGCCCGGCGACATCTTCGTCCACATCGAGACCCTGCGGCGCAGCGGGCTCGAGGACCTGCAGCCAGGCGACGGCGTGATGGTGCGCTTCGCCGAAGGCCCCAAGGGCCTGGTCGTCGCCGAAATCACTGCAGACCTGGGCTAGGCCCGCGTCAGTTCGTGCAGCGCGTGAACGTCGTCGTGGCGCCTGCGGCCTCGACCGTCATCGTGTCAGCCGCGCTGTCGAGCGAGTAGGTCACTGTGTCGCTGCCCTCCTCGGTGAGGATCTTGCCCGGATCCTTGCTCGGGACAATCACTTCGGTCGGGCTCGCACCCAAGGGTCCCGTTACGATCAAGTGGTTGCCCTGCACCGCCACCCTGAGGCGCTTGTTGCAGGCGCCGGTCCCGGCGCCCCAGTCCCCAGCGAGACGCGCGGCGACGTTCCAACCGGTCGACAGCGCGACGCGGAAGCCGACATCGGTCCGCCCCGACGACGCTGCACCGGCCGAAATCAGCGCGGCCGGTTGACCCCAAGGCCCCCATCGACTCGCGGCGGCGGCGCGGTCAAGGCACGTTGTCTGGTTGTTGGCGTTGGTGGTGCAGTCGCGGGTCATCTCGCTGATCGCGCCATCCACGCGGGCGAGGCCGAAGCGATTGGACCCGGGGGCGGTCCCGCCGTGCGCCGCGCTGTCCGCGCGCATGGCGTAGGTCCACTCGAGCAGCGTGGGCAGACGATAGGTCGCGCCGGTCCGTGCGCTCAGCCACGCGAGATAGCTATCGACATCGCGCGGAGAGACGTTGACGACCGGCGAGGCGGCCGTAGCGCCGCGAGGCTGCGCACGCAGGGCGCAGGGGTTGAAAGCAGCGCTCGAACAGGCCTGCCATTCGCCGACCGTGATGGGGGTCCTGCTGATAGCGAACGGTTGGGCGCTCACCGCCAGGTGCATCGCCCCCTCGGGGTTCGGGCCCGGTGTGACGATTGGCCGGCCTAAGAACGTGGCGCCGGGCCCGAGCTCCACCATCGCGGGGCAGTCGCTCGCGCAGCTGCGCACGCTCGCGCCGGCGTTTCCAGCGAGCGCGGCAGGCAGCTCGACGGGCATGAGTTGCGCGGTGAGCCACAGAGCGCCTGCGGCGACCGGCGCGCCAACGGGCCGCCAGACGTCACGGAAGGCGATGGACGCCACAGTGCTGGCCAGGCTTGGTGGCGGTGCGGCGACGACCCGCACCTCGCCTCGTGCGTCCGAGATCACCGCGCGCCCTGCGCCGCCGAGCAACAGCGCACTGGCGGCCCTGACCGGCGGTCCAGCAACCAACACCGCGCTCCCACTCGCCCCCGTCAGACGGACCGCGCCGTCCGCATAGACGCGCAGGCTGGTCTGACTGGCGGTGTCGGTCGCGATGACCCCGTTGGCCAGTGGAGCGGCGCGTGAAGGGTCGTTCAGCGCCGCCACCGTCAGCAGAGCATCGGCGGCGACGAGCGCGGCAAGCACCACGGCGGTCGTAGCGCCAGCCCGCCGCCACTGCGCCGCCGTGACCCGGCGGAGGGCCGCGATAGGGCGTCTGACTAACCGGGAAGCGACCAGTAGGACGCTTCGGCCGGCCGTCGCGGCGCCCTCTAGCGCGCCGACAGTGGTCTCCGGCGTCGCCCAAAGGCCAATCGGCTCCGGGCCAAAGCGGTTGCGACCGCGTGTCCCGCGCAAGCAGCCGAGTTCAACCACCAACCAAAGGACGAGGGGGACTTGGAGGACGCCTATCGCGAGCAGCGCGACGGCGCCCGCAGGCATGGGGATAAATTGGGCCGGAACAGCCGCCAATGACAGCAGAGCGATCGGGGCGGCGAACCACCCGCTCTTATTCCGGTCATGAAAGCGCTTCGCAAAGACGGCGAGCGTCGGCCAGACCAACGCCAGCCCGACGGCCGCACCCGCCAAGCGCGGAACCAGCATGGCGGAGTCGCGCACCCCGCTCGCCACCGCCGAGACCTCGAAGATCACGCCGGCGATTCCGCCGAGGACCGCGCCAGCCATGATGTTCGCGGCGTAGCCAAGCCAGAACTGCCGGCGCGCGATGCGGCCATCGAACCTGAAGAACAGAAAGTGTAAGAACCGCATGGCGGTGACCCGGTCCGAACTGACGCCCGACGGCATCGGACCGGGCGTCCTGCGTCGCGTCAATAGCCTAGCCCGGGCGTCCCGCTTGTCCCGTCAGGCTGACGCGCTTCCAGTTTCGCCAATCGCCGCTATCCTAGTCGCTTCGGGGAGGGGCGATGGCGACCGCTGAAGAGTACGTTTTCGTCAGCCATTCGTCGGACGACAATCCGAGGGTGCGGCCGATCGTCGAGGCCTTGCTTGCGGCCGACCTCGAGGTCTGGGTCGACCGTCCGGCCGACATGGGCTTCACCGGCAACGAGCTGCGGCGTTTGCACGCCGGTGAGTCATGGCATGGCCAGATTATCGAGTGCGTGCGGCAAGCGGCTTGCGTGCTCGTTTGTCTGTCCGGGCAAGCGACCGAGATACGGCTCTTGGGCAAAGGCGCGGTATGGGGCCAGGAGATCGCGGTCGCCACGTTGAACAACACCCTCGTCCCCTGCATGGTCGAGCCGTTCGACTTCACGCTGATCAACACAACCTTTGGCCTGAGCCAGGCGATCGACCTCTCGCCCGGACTGCCGGCCGCCAGGCGCGAAGCGCACATGCGCCACTTGGTCGAGGACGTGCGGCTGAAGATCGCCAACACCCTCGGCCGGGCGACCAGCGTGTCCGAACTCGACGCGAGACGGATGCGCAATCCGCGCCTGCTGACCTACGGCGCCGGACGCGACCCCCAGCAAAACAAGTTCATAGCGCTCTTGCGGGACGCCAGCGAACAGGCGGGTATCCGTCCTCTGGTGTTCGCGGGGCCGGACAACGAGCAGCCGGGCGGGTTCTGGGACCACCTCCGCTGGCAGGCGCGCGAAGTGCTAGGCCGCGACTGGCAGATGGTGGACGTGTACTGGCCGTACAAGTCCACGCCTGACGAGTTCGCCGCCGACTACAGCGCTGCGCTGGCATTCAAGCTCGGTGTCCGCGCCGATCCAGAGGCCATCGCCAAGCGCCTCGCGCATCGCCCGCAGCCGTCGCCCATCTTCCACCGGATCGAGGCCGAGGAATGGGGCCGGCGCGGCGGTGAAAGGCTGACGGTCTGGCTCGAGTTCTGGCGTGATATCGCGTTGCGCCAGCCGGGGGTGAGGGTGTTGCCGATCATCGAGCTTGTCATGCCCGAGGCGCAACCGGGGTGGCAGGAGCGAGAGATACACTTCGCATACGGCTCGTTCTGTTGCCCGCCCGACCCCCTGTTCGACTTTCGCCGCGAAGTGAAGAACCGGCAAATCCTGAGCGAAGTGATGGCGCTGACCGGGCAACCTGCCAACGGCGCGCCAGCGCTGAACGTGCTGCCTGTGCTGCCGCCCGTCCTCAACGGCGCCGGCGACAAGTGGCTTCGCGACCTCGGCGAACGCGGCGTCGAGGTCGACTACGAAACGGCGCGGAGGGCGGTGCAGGCGCTGTACGCGGCCGGCCGCGCGCGCACCGTCGGCGTGAACCAGAAGGTTTTTTCCGACCACCTGGCGCCGGTGCTGGCGAACACGCCCTGAAGGGAACCGAATGGCGAAGGGCTACCCATATTTCACACTCGGATTGCCGGACGCTGGAGAGTCGACTCCCGCGTCGGAGATCGACACCGTTCCCCGCCGCGATGCGGCCGGCGACTACATTCCTGACGTCAACCTGACTCACGCGGTGAACGTGGCGCTTGTGCTCGGCATGCCGCTCCTCCTCACCGGCGAACCGGGCACCGGCAAGACCCAGCTGGCCCACGCGGTCGGTGGGGCGCTCAATTGCGAGGTGCGCAGCTTCGAGACGAAGTCGACCAGCCAAGCGCGTGATCTGTTCTACACTTACGACAGCCTGGGCGCATTCAAGCGGCCGCACGAAACCGATGCGCGCGCCTTTATCCACTATCAGGCGCTCGGCGCTGCGATCCTCGACGCCTATGCGATAGACGCGCCTTGGATGGCGCCGCTGCTGCCGGTTGGCCCGTCTGACTACGCTCATGAGGGCCCGCGACGTTCGATCGTGCTGATCGACGAGATCGACAAGGCGCCCCGTGACTTCCCCAACGATCTCCTGAACGAGATTGACCGGCTCTACTTCCGAGTGCCGGAGCTGATGAACATCGGAACGCCCGAGCAGGGCGTCGAGGCGAAGTACCGGCCGATCGTCATCATGACCTCGAACGAAGAGCGCGGCCTGCCGGACGCCTTCCTGCGCCGCTGCGTGTTCTTCAACATCCCGTTTCCGACTCCCGAGCGGATGGCGGAGATCGTCAAGGCGCACCTCGACCTCGAGGGCAAAACGCCGCTTGTGGAGGACGCGCTTGGCCTCTTTTACAACCTTCGCCGCACCGGCGGCGCCGTGCGGTTGCGCAAGGACCCCTCCACGGCCGAGCTCCTGAACTGGCTGCAGGTGTTGGTCCGCCGCGGCGCCAAGCCCGAGACCTCCCTGAGGACCCAACCTGATCTCGTGTTGCAGACCATCTGCACGCTCCTGAAGACCACACAGGACCGCGCGGACGCCGAGAACTTCGTGAAAACCTGGCTGGCCGCCGGGGTCTGACGAGGACGCCTTGCCGCTCGAGCCACCGGCACTAGAGGGAACGCTCGGCGCCGACCTCGAGACGCTGTTGGAGCGGCTCAGGGACGCCGGAGTCCCGATAGGGCCGCGGGAGTATGTCGCCGCCAACCGGTTGGTCGCGCGCCTGCTGTCCGAGCCGGAGTTCATCGAACCGTCGCTCAGTCTGCACAGCTTCCGCGCTCAGCTTGCGCCGTTGCTGGTAAAGTCCTCGACCGCCCGCGAGACCTTCGACCGCGCCTTTGACGCCATTGCGCCGGGGCCCAGGCCGCCACCTGTCCTGGATGAACGACCCCGCCGCGAAGCGGAGGGAGGCGGCCCGACGCCGCCGCGTTACAGCCTTGGCCGCTTCTGGTGGATCGCTCCTCTCCTCGTCACGATGCTCGTCGGCGCCGCGGCGCTGAGGTTCATCACCCTACCGCCGAAGCCGCCGCCGGCGCCGCTCGGGCCGGTCCCGACTTCCAGCAGGCTCGCTCCGACCCCGACACCAGCGCCGACCACCGAGCTCAATCCGTTCGCCCGCCTGGACGCAGCCAGCGTCCCCTTCGCCGGTGCGCCGACCCTCGATGAGCTGGCAAGTGAACTTTCGCGTACAGCGCCGATACAGGTCGACCCGGCCGCGTACGCGCAGGCCCTTCACGCGATGACCGGGCTGCCGCGCCGGCAACCCTTGCCAATCGGCATCGTACGCGCCGACCTGCCGGCAGCCCTGACCAGCGGCGCCGATCCACGCCCGTTCGCCGAGCTTCTGCGCGACCCGACTCTCGACGCCCGATTGGCGCAGGCGATCGCCACGATCGAGCAACCGGGCCGGCTTCCGCCCGCTTTGGCCTCGCTCGAGGCGCAGGCGGCCGCATTGACGCCATCCGGGGACGCCGTAGCGCTGGCCAAGAGCCAGGGGATCGTCGTGTGGTCATCCACGACGATCGATTCGAATGGCCGCCGCTCGGTCGGCCCGGCGCCCCTGCTCGCGATCCAAATTGCGGATGCCGGCGGCAAGGCCAGCGGCAAGCCTGACCCCGATACGCTGCAGCGTGCGGAAGCATTGATCTCCGACGTCGAGAGTCCCGCAGCGCCGTGGCGGCGCGGAGACAGCTTGCCTGCTCCGGAGCGGGGTCTGCGGATACCTCTGCTCGCCGCCGCCGCGCCGCTCGCCTGGCTGGTCGCCTGGCTCTTGCGCACCTTCGAACGGCGCAAGGCGTTCCTCCGGCGCCGCCCGCCGTCGTCGCCGCCATTGCGCACCAGCCTGGCGCTGACCGCCAGCCAGCCGCCGCGGAATGATCTCGCGCACCGGGCTATGTTGCGCTCGCTGCAGCGACGGACGCCCAAGCCCAGCGAGCGGGTCGATATCGAGGGGACCGTGCGCGCGACGCTGGAGCGCGGCGGCGGGCGGATGGTCCAACCTTGCTTCGAGGAGACGCGCGCTTCCCCCGAATATCTGGTTTTGATCGAGCGGCAGGGACCGCGAGACCAAGACGCCCAGCGGATGTACGAGCTGGCCAAGGGGTTGCGAGAACTGTTCGCGGTCGACGTCTTCTTTTACCAGAGCGATCCGAGCTACGTCGAAACCGAGGACGGGGCGCAGTTCCGGGCGATCGAACAGCTGATCGCCTCCCACCCCAACCACCGCCTGCTCGTGCTCGGATCCGGCGCGGGCTTCCTCGATCCCTACTCGCTGGTTCCGGTCGATGGGGCGCTTCGCCTGACCTACTGGCCGCAGCGGGCGCTGCTCACGCCGCTTCCGGTCGCCGAGTGGGCGCGCGAGGAGTTCGCGCTGGCCGGCGGGCTCGGCATGCCGATCGGACGCGCGACCAGTGAAGGCATGATGGCGCTCGCAGGCATGATGGGCCTGGATACCAACTTCAACGCCCACCTTCTCGACGGCGCCGGCGACGGCGGAGCCCGGCCGCTGGTCGAGCGGTTGCGGCACGAGCCGTTCCGCTACCTGAACTCCAGGCCGCCGGACGACGAGCCGCTCGAAGAGCTCATTCGCGCGCTTCGCCGCTACCTCGGCCCTTCCGGATTCGAGTGGCTGTGCGCCCTGGCGATCTATCCGGCCGTGCAATGGGAGCTGACGCTGTTCCTCGGCCTGCAACTGACCGGCGCCGGCGGCGGCACGCTCTACACCGAACAGCGCCTCGCCGCTCTGACCCAGCTTCCGTGGCTGCGCAGCGGGGTCATGCCCGACTGGCTGCGCCGGCCGCTGATCGCCTTGTTGGGCGAGGGGCAGGCGGCCGCCGCACGCGCATGCCTGCTGCGCCTTCTCGAGGCTGCCCGAGAGTCAGGCGCGGCGCCGGAGCGGCTGGAACTTGCGCGTGAGCTTGCGCTCTCAAGCCCGCCGCCAGACAAGCTGTTCGAAGATGAGGTGTTCGTCGACTTCCTTGCCCACGGACGCCTCGAGGACTTCGCTGCCCCGTCGCCAGGAGCGCTTGAGCGGCTTGTGCCGCCGACGTTCCGGCGCGGCATCGACCCGGAGGACGCGACGATCGCAGGGGGCGCCGCCATCTACGCGGCGGCGTCCTTCTGGCTAGCCCCCAGCCTGGCCGGCGGTTGGAGCTACGCCGGTGCGTGGACGCCGTTGTTGCTGGTCTATCTCGGCGCGCTCTTGGCGATCCTGATGGCTTGGCCGCGCCAGACGTTGGTTCTCCTGCAACGCGCTGCCGTTCGGGAGGCGCCGCTCACCCTGATCGGCGCGGCCATCGCGTTCGCGGTTTTGATCCCGGGGCTAACGCCACTGCTTGGGTGGGCGACCGGAGGACCGGGTCAATTTGTGCTGGCTTCGGCGCTCGCCGGCCTGCTGCTCGTACCTCCCGCCGTCTGGCTGGCCAGCCTGGCCGGCGCGCCGACAATCCGCAACGGAAACGGATGGCGAGCCTTCGCTGGCCTTGGCCTCGAGGGCGCCGGAATTGCAGCCGTTGCGCTCATTGTGACCAAGATCGGCGCCGGCGAGCAGGCGCCGGAAGCTTGGATTGGCGCCGTGGGCGCCGTCGCGTTGTCTCTCTTCGCCGCGGGCTGGGCGTCGGGGCGCTGGCCGGTGACGTTGCCTCGCGCCGTCGCCGGCTCGCCGGAGCGGGATCGGACCATCGCCCTCGCCAGGATTGGTCTGGTTCTGATCACCCTTACGCCCGCGCTCTTAGCAACAGCCTGGATCTGGGGGAACGACCGCATCCTGCAGACAGCCGCCGCGAGCGGCGAACCTGCGCTGATCGCCAGGTCCGCCGACGGCGCGCTTATCGCATTCGCAACGTCAGACCGGCTGGTGAGCGTCCGCAGCGCCACACCGCCATACGCGGTCAGCGCACAGTTCACCGCCTCCGCCCCGGTTACTGCGATCAGCCTCATCCACGCAGCCGACGGCGCCTTCGCCGTGCTGGTCGGAACATATGACGGCGCTTTCGCGCTCAGCCGCGGCGGCAACGTGGTGACCTCTGCGCCCGGCGCGCGCGCACTCTCGCCCGTTACCGCCCTCGTTCCCACCCCTGGGGATGCATCCGTCTTTGGGGTTGTCCTGGCCGACGGTCGCGCGGGCGTCCTGCGTGTCGGGACCAATGGGCTTACACTCCAGCTTCCGATTGCGGCCGTCCCGCCGCCGCCGCCGCCCGTCCGCGCGGCGATCGCGGCGGCTCAAGCGCCGCTTCCTCCCCCTCCGCCGTCAGCGGGAAATAACGCGTTCAACGGCTCGTGGCGCGGCAGCTACAGCTACAACCCGTCGCCGACCGCCGCGGCGCAGGCGTCGAACGACTTCACCCTGACGCTGCAAGTGAGCGGCTCGCAAGTCACTGGCGACGTGACCGAACCGAACACGTTCGGCACGGCCGGCGTCGCCTTCCTACACGCCACGATCATCGGCCAGATCAATGGCGATACGATCACCTTCCGGAAGACCTACGACGGCACGGGCGGACAGACCCACTTTGTTGACTACACCGGAACTATCGACCGTTTGACCAACACAATCAGCGGGACCTGGATTATTCCGCCCGCATCGGCCGCGATCCAGGCCGCGCAGTCCGCCGGGCCGCCGCAGTCGGCGGCGCCGCCGCCGTCACCGACGACCGGGGGCTTCAAGATGACGCTCTCGCCGTGAGGGGCGCGGGCGGTGTGCGCAGCTTCCGGTCGACTGCGCGCGGTGGGATACGAACGTGTTGCCGATCGCTTAGGTTAGGTGATCACGCGCGTTTGACGCGTCCAAGGCGGGTCGGCGCTCGTCGCGCCAACCGAGTGAGGCAGACACTATGACGACCCTGGTTCGGTTGTGCGGCGCGGCCATGGCGCTCTTGCTGTGGCTCGGCGCCCCAGGTGAGCCGCGAGCTCGCGCCGCCGCTCAGGGCGGCATCGCCACTCTCCAAGCCCAGCGGAACCAGATCGCCCTCAACCTCTCGCAGCCGATCGCGTCTTGCGCGGCCCGCCGCGATACTGGCAACGCCGCATTTCACGGTTGCGTCGACTGGCACTCAGCGGTGCACGGAACCTGGGCGCTGGTCGCCTATACAGCGCTAACTCACGATCAGCGCTACGCGCCGCTCCTGCGGTCGTTGCTGACTCCCAACAACATCGCGTCGGAGGAGAGGTTCATCCGCGCAAACCCGCAATTCGAGATGCCGTATGGGCGTTCCTGGTTCCTGCGCCTGGCGATCGAACAGGGAAAGCTCTCACACGATAAGCTATTGATTCAAATGGGAGATACCGTCGCACAATCACTCTATGATCGCTATCAGCGTCAGCACGCCCAGCCCCTCAGCGGCGCATACGACAGCGACTCCTGGGCGCTCATCAACCTTATGGACTACTATCGATACCGCGGGGATGCGACCAAGCTTGCGGTCGTCAAGGGCGTCGTCCTGCGCGACTTTGCCAACGCCGGCCTTCACCGCTGCAATCAGAACCTCGAACGCCCTCAATTCATGGCGATCTGCACGAACGTCGCCTGGGCCGTATCCGAGGTGCTGGACCGCGCAACGTTCGCCAAGTGGCTTGCCGCCTTTCTGCCCGTGAGCGCCCTTCAGCCCGCCATCACCCAGCCCAAGTCCGATCATGAGAATGGTCTCGACTTCAGCCGGGCTTGGGGGCTGTGGGCGATCTATGCCGCGACGGGCGATCCGGCCTATCGGCAAGCCTATCTCGACAATTTTGAGACCGCCTACGCCGATAAGGCGATGTGGGATGGACCCTACGACACCGTCAGTCACTGGGTCGCGCAGTTCGGCATGTTCGCGCTGCGACCGGCGTTTGGGCCAGCGCCATAGCCGGCGAGGGCCGGCAGGCGCGTCCAACCGCGGTGACGGCGCCCCCGATTTGACGCGGCGGTTTGGAGTGGTAGCTAGGCGCCAACCGCCCATGTCGGGGCATCGGCGCCGGAGGATGCTCCTATGACCGACACGGTCGTCGAACGCAGTCGCATCAGGCATCTGTTCGTCTACGCGAGCGCCTTGGTCTCAGGCGCGGCGACAATGGCGTTGGAGATGCTCATCGGCCGGACGCTGACCCCCTACTTCGGAGGCACAATCTACACCTGGGGCGCCCTGATCTCCGTCTTCCTCGCCGGAATGAGCATCGGATACGCCGCGGCGGGCCGGGTGGCCGACCGGCGGCCGCATCCAGCGGTGATCGCCGGCCTCTTCCTGGTCACCGCGCTGTACATGGCCGTGCCCTCGATGCTGAGCGACCCCATCCTCAACGCGATCCTCGACCGCACCGACGACGTGCGCCTGGGCGCGCTCGCGGCCGCGCTTGCGCTCGCGTTCCTGCCGGCCGCGATGATGGCGGGCGTCTCGCCGTTTTGCATGCGCCTGCTGCTGGACACGACGACGAACGCCGGCAAGGTGTCGGGCCGCCTTTCGGCCGTCGTGACCTTGGGCAGCATTGCAGGCGCGTTGGTGACCAGTTTCTTTCTCATCCCGACGATGGGCGTCCGATCGATCTACGCCGGCGTCGGGCTCATGGTGGGGCTAAGCGCCCTTGCGATGATCGGATTGTCGCTGGCGCAGGCCGGGCTGCGGTTTGGGCGCAGCGCCGCCTCGTTGATCGTGGCGGGACTCTGCATCACCGCCTTGATGTTCGTCGCGCCGGCGCGCGCGGCCGAGGTGACCATCGAGCAGGTGGATTCCCAGTACAATACGATCCTGATCGAGAAGGACGGAAGTCAGCTGGCGCTCGACTTCGGATTCCGCAATCTGCGGTACGAAGAATTGGCGATGGACCTTCAGCATCCCGACGACCTCATCGTCGCCTACACCCGCGCCATGACGGCGGCCATCGCCTATCCGCCCAACGTCACCCACAACATCGCGCTGGTCGGACTGGGGGGCGGTCGAACGATCGCCTACCTCGTGAAGTCCATGCCCGGCGTTCACGTCGATGTGGCGGAACTCGATCCGAAAGTGATCGAGCTCGCGGGCAAGTACTTTGGCATCAGAACCGGCGGCCCGGTCCATATCTACAATGCGGACGGCCGCATTTTCATCAGAAACACGCCGACCCACTACGACATCATCATGCTCGACGCCTACCGTGGGCCGTTCGTCCCGTTTCATCTGACGACGAAGGAGTTCTACCAGCTCGTCCAGCGCAAGCTCACGACGGGAGGGGTGGTGGTTCAGAACATCGATCCCACCACACTGTTCTACGACAGCACGCTCGCGACGATGCGGTCCGTCTTTGCGAACGTCGACGTCTACCAGGCCGAGGGCAACGTAGTTCTGATCGGTTACAACGGACCGCGTCTCTCCAACGCCGACCTCGCGCGGCGCGCGCAGGCCCGCCAGGCGCAGTTCAGGTTCAAGTACAACCTCGGCGCCATGGTCAGCGAGCGCGACAGCAATCCGGCCATCACGGGCAAGGGCAAGGTGCTGACGGACGACTTTGCGCCAGTCGAAATGTTGACCACCATCAAGCGCAACAATGCAAAGCGGCAGTAGCGAGCCGGCTGGATCCATCCGCGCCGCGGCGGTGAGGGATGGCCTGGCGCCGACGCGCCGGGTGATGGCGGCGATCTGCATGCTCGCGGCGGTCTGCGTGGCCGCTGTCGCCTGGCCGGCGGCCGCGCTCGCCCAGCAAGACGGCACACACGGCCCTCGCGTCGTCTGGAGCGGCCGCGCCGCGATGCAGGACATTCGTGAGCAGCTGTCGTTTGGGCGGCGCGCGATGGGCTGGCCGGGTCACGAGAAGACAATCGGGATGATCCGCGCGGCGTTCGCGAAGATGGGCGTCCCAACGACGTTGCAGACCTGGACCGAGCAGACGCCGACAGGGCCGAAAGCGATGACGAACGTCATTGCTCGGTTCGACCCGAGCAACCCACGGCGGCTCGTCCTGGGCACCCACTTCGACAGCATTGTGCGGGCGTATGCCGATCCGCGCGACCCGCAGGCTCCCATGCCCGGCGCCAACAACTCGGCGTCCGGTGTCGCGCTGCTCTTGGAGACCGCGCGCGTCCTACATCGCGCGCGGCCCGCCGTTGGCGTCGACTTCATCTTCTTCGACGGGGAGGAGGGGCCGCGTTCGCTTGGGGCAGGCGATCCGGACTGGCGCGCGCTGGGCTCGCCGCACTTCGTCAGGTCGATCGCGGCGTTCTATCCCAAGCGACTGCCCGAGCAGGCCGTCATCTTCGACATGGTCTGCTACCGGGCGGTCAAGCTCGCCCCGGAACTGAGCTCGGTGCAGAGCGCACCGCGCCTGGTTCAACGTTTCTGGAGCATCGGCAAGACCCGCGCGCGTGGGATATTCGGCGACGAGCCGACCCGTTACCCCATTTCTGACGACCAGAACGCGTTCCAGTCGGTCGGCGTGCCGAGCTTCCTGGTGATCGGGTTTGAGTATGCCCCGTACTTCAACACCACGGCCGACACGATCGACAAATGCAGCCCCGACGTGCTGCAGGCGCTCGGCGAGACGCTCGTCGCCTATGTCGAGGGGCAATAGCCCGGCGGCGGGGTGAGTAAGACCGCTGGCGCGCCAGGGCGTCGTTGCGGCGCCGCCCAGAGCGTGGCAAGACGGCGCCCCTTCGATGGTCACGGGGCGTAGCGCAGCCTGGTAGCGCATCTGCTTTGGGAGCAGAGGGTCGCGTGTTCGAATCACGCCGCCCCGACCATCGAGTGTCGCCAATGCGGCGAGCGGCCCGCCTTTGTGCTAGGCAACCCTCGATTCCGCTCGATTTGTGGGGATTCCCGAATGCTCGCGCGCATCTATCGCCCGGCCAAGACCGCCATGCAGTCGGGGAAGGCGAAGACCAAGGACTGGGTGCTGGAGTTCGAGCCGGAATTGGCCAAGCTGCCGGACCGGTTGATGGGCTGGGCGCAGTCGAGAGACATGGACGGGCAGATCCGCCTGACCTTCGAGACGCCGGACGAGGCGATCGCCTACGCCAAAGCGCACGCTATCCCCTTCCAGGTGCTGGAGCCCAAGCCGGTGAAGCGCGTGATCAAGGCCTACGCCGACAACTTCGCTTCCACGCGCAAAGAGCCCTGGACCCACTAGGGAACGGCCGACGAGACCCCGTAGCTCAACCGGATAGAGCATCCGCCTTCTAAGCGGACGGTTGCTGGTTCGAATCCAGCCGGGGTCGCCAGCGGCGGGCCGGCGGCTTCAGTGCTTGGCTTCGCCGGCCTTGATGTCGGCGGCGAGACGGGCGGTGTCGCCCTGCGCGGCCTGGATGCGGGAGATGAACTCGGCGCGCGAGTTCTCCGACGGGTAGGGCTCGCTCGGCACGGGCACGCCGAGGAACTTGCACAGCGGCTCCCAGCCGGAGCCCACCTCGTAGACCAGCAGACGCTCTGGCGGGAACGCCGCCTTCACCTCCGCGTCGTGGCGGCGGAAGTAATCGGTCATCCAGGCGCGGTCAGCAACGTGCGCGCGCAAATTGCCGGCCACGCTCGCGAAGAACTCGGCCTGAACGCCCTCGGTCCGCATCTGCGTGGCCGGACTGTTGGGCGAGAGGATGGTCGAGCTGGCGGACTCGTACCACTTGTCCGCATCGCGGGTGGTGTGCAGCACCTTGGCGTCGGGGTACTTGGCGGCGACCTCGCGCCAGTAGGCGGCGACCGGATAGTCGACCGCCGACTGATAGTCTTTGAAGATCTCGTCCCAGACGTCCTTGCCCTTCGAGGCTTCCACCCACAGCGCCATGCTCTCGGGATGCTGGAACACCTCGACCATGTGGTGACAGGGCCCAAAGCCCAGCATGTTGAGCGCCGTCTGCATCGACTTGGTGCCGGTGCGGCCAAGGCCGGAGCCCACGATCTTCAAAGCCATGTCTTGAGGTCCCCCGTTACCGTCTCAGCCTAGGCCGCCGCCGCCAGCGCGTCGAGGCCGTTGCGCAGGTCGGCGATGAGGTCGCCAGGGTCCTCCAGCCCAATGTGGAGGCGCACGAGAGGGCCCTTGAGATCGGACTTAAGCCGGCGCTTGGGCAGTTGATCGCCCGAGGAGATCGCCAGGACTCTCGAACCCGCCCCACGAGAAGCCGAGGCCGAAGAGCTCCAGGCGGTCGAGGAGGGCGTCGACCGCCGCGTCGGGCACCGGCTTGAGCACAGCGCTCAACAGACCGTTGCCGCCGGTGAAGTCGCGCCGCCAGAGCGCGTGATCGGGTGACCCGGGCAGGGGCGGATAGAGCACGTCCGCAACTTCAGGCTGGGCTAGCAGCCAGTTGGCGATCGTCATCGCACTCTCGGCGTGGCGCGCGAGCCGAGCGGCGAGCGTGCGGAGCCCGCGAAGGCCCTGGTAGGCGTCGTCAGGCGAGACCGACCAGCCGAAGTTCCACACGGCTTCGTCGAGAGCCCGGGCGACGGCCGGATCATTGGTCGCTGCTGAGCCCAGGAAGACGTCGGAGTGGCCGCAGACGTATTTGGTCAGCGCCTGGACGCTGAGATCGACGCCAAGCGCGAGGGGTTTGTGCAGCAGCCCGGCCGCCCAGGTGTTGTCGATCAGCGTCTTGACCCCACGGGCGCGTGCGAGCGCGGCGATGGCTGGCGTATCCTGCACCTCGAAGGTCAGCGACCCCGGCAACTCCAGCACGACCAGACGAAGGTTCGGACCGCCGGCCGCGAGCACCGCCTCGGGCGTCGCCCGCGCAGGGTAGTAGGCCACCTCGACGCCGAAGCGGCGCATGACCTGGTCGAAGTAGCGACGCGTGGGCGCATAGACACTGTCCACGACGAGGACCCCGTCGCCGGCCCGGAGCACCGCCGTCGCAGCGGCGGTGACAGCGGCAAGCCCCGAGGGGAACAGGCGGACGTGGCTCGCGCCCTCGAGCTCGCACAGCGCGTCCGCCAGCGCTTCATGCACGCCAAGGCCGGCGCGACCGTAGGTGATGTTCGAATGGTCGTAGAGCGAAGCGGCGTCGGGCAGCAGGACGGTCGATCCGCGCTGGATCGGAGGCCCGACGGTCTTGGCCAGCGTGCGTGCGCCATTCCCCGCGCGCACGAGCCGCGTCGCGTCGCGCTTGCCTGAGGTGTCGCCACCTTTGCTCACAGGCAGAGCCGCATGCCGCAACGGTTCTGGAGGCCGGCCGCTTTCTCGTTGGCGTGCGTGGCGGCGAGGTGCGGTGGCATCGCGGCCTCTTCAAGCACCACGAACCCCAAGGACCGATAGAAGGGCACGTTCCATGGGGTCTCGAGCGACGTGGTCAGCGTGAGGTTGGCGAGGCCCTCGCCACGCGCGCGATCGATCGCCGCCTGCATGATCCGCCGTCCGATGCCCTGGCGCTGATGGGTGATGGCGACGTCCACCTCGGCGACATAGAGCCCGCCGTCGGCTCGCTCGGCGGCCAGGAAGCCCACCGGTCCGGTGGCCGCATCTTCGGCGATCCAAAGCAGGCCGGCGCTCAGGTGTGTCGCCCAGTCCTCGGCTTCGGCCGGCTCGTAGTCGACCAGCGGCTGGCCGTGGCGCGCGTAGGCTTCGACCGCCGACGACTCGATCGTCGGGAGACACGGCAAGTCGGTTGCGCTTGCGGGCCTGACCACGATCCGGCTCATGGACCGGTCACGACCGGAGTGTCGCCCGGCGCGCCCCACTCGCTCCATGACCCGTCATAGACCGCCGTCCGCCAGGCGCCCAGCCGGGCGAGGGCCAGCGCCAGAACCGAGGCGGTGACGCCGGAGCCGCAGGTCGTGACGATCGGACTGGCCAGGTCGACGCCAGCCGCCCGGAACCGCCGCTCGAGCGCGTCAGCCGGGAGCAAACGGCCCTCGGCGAGCACCTCGTCGAAGGGCAGGTTGAGCGCGCCAGGCATGTGGCCGGAGCGCAGGCCGGGCCGCGGCTCGGGCGCCTCGCCGCGGAACCGCGCGGCGCTGCGCGCATCGAGCAGCTGTTCGCCGCCGCCGGCCAGGGCGGCGCGCACGCGCGCCAGGTCGCGCACCAGGCCCGGGTCTGGCCTCGCCTCGAACCGCCCTTGCTCGGGCGTCCGCTCGCCCGTCTCAGTCGGGCGGCCCTCGGCGAGCCAGACCGGCAGGCCGCCGTCCAAGACCCGCACGTTCGCATGCCCCATGGCGCGGAAGGTCCACCAAACACGCGCCGCGGAGAAGAGACCCTGGGCATCGTAGATGACGATCTCGGAATTGGGATTCACGCCCAGTCGCCGCGCGCGGGCGGTGAACGCGGCAGGCGCCGGCAGCATGTGCGGCAACGGGCTCTCATCGTCGCTGATCTCGTCGATGTCGAAGAAGACCGCGCCGGGTATGCGCCGTTCGGCGTGCTCGGTGCGGGCGTCGCGCTGGGCGCCGGGCAAAAACCAGGTCGCGTCGATGATGATCAGGTCCGGCGCGCCCAGCCGCTCGGCGAGGGCCGCCGTCGTCACCATCGGATCCTCGCCCGGCCCGCTCACAGCCAGGGCGGGGTGGGCAGCCCCCGCTCCTCCAGGAAGGCCGGGTTGAACAGCTTGCTCTGATAGCGCGAGCCGTAGTCGGCCAGGATGGTCACGATGGTGTGGCCCGGTCCGAGGTCGCGCGCCATCGCCACCGCGCCGGCGATGTTGATGCCGGTCGAGCCGCCCATGACCATCCCCTCGTGCTCGGCCAGGTCGAAGATGGCCAGCATCATTGCCGCGTCGTCGATACGGTAGGGGTAGTCGACCTTGAGGCCCTCGAGGTTGGCGGTGATGCGGCTCTGGCCGATGCCTTCGCTGATCGAGGTCCCTTCGGCCTTCAACGCTCCGTGGGCGTAGTACTCGTATAGGGATGCGCCGCCGGGGTCGGCGAGGCCGATCGCGATGTCAGGCTTCTGCTCACGGAGCGCGATCGCCACGCCCGCCAGCGTCCCGCCGGTGCCGACCGCGCAAATGAAGCCGTCGATGCGGCCCTCGGTCTGGCGCCAGATCTCCGGGCCAGTGCCTTCAACGTGGGCCTGCCGGTTGGCGACGTTGTCGAACTGGTTGGCCCAAATCGCCCCGGCCGGCTCTTTTGCATTAAGTTCATCGGCCAAACGGCCGGAATAGCGAACGTAATTGTTCGGGTTGGCGTACGGGACGGCGTCCACCTCGACCAGCTCGGCGCCCATCAGGGTGATGGCGTCCTTCTTCTCCTGGCTTTGGGTGCGCGGGATGACGATGGTGGACTTGTAGCCCAGCGCGCTGGCGACCATGGCGAGGCCGATGCCGGTGTTGCCGGCCGTGCCCTCCACGATCCGGCCGCCTGGCTTGAGAAGTCCCCGCCGTTCGGCGTCGCGGATGATGAAGAGGCCGGCGCGGTCCTTGACCGACTGGCCCGGGTTGAGGAACTCGGCTTTGCCGAGGATCTCGCAGCCCGTCGCCTCGCTTGCCCTCCTCAGGCGGACCAGAGGCGTGTTTCCGATCAGCTCGAGGACGCTTCGGGCGGTCATGGACGCTTCATCGCGGCGGAAATCGCCGCGCGCAAGCCCCGGATGGTCACTCCGCCGCGGGTCGGACGCCCGAGAGCCACATCTCGATGCCGGCCAGGGTCACGTCCGGGTCGTTGTAGCCGCGAGTGACCGGCGCGTAGGTCCCGTCGGCGTTCGGCCCGATGATCAGCGTCGGGAAGCCGGTGACGCCGGCGCGCTGCGAGATGGCGTAGTCGCGCCAGGTCTCGTCCTTGAGCGAGGCCTGGCCTAGGCCCGCCAGGAAGGAGTCGCGCTCGAATCCCTGCTCGGCGGCGACGTCGGCCAAGACGGTCCGGGCCGTCACGTCGCGACCTTCGGCGTAGAAGGCGTTGTGCAGTCGGATCAGCATGTCGAGGGCATCGTCCTCGCTCGTGCGACGGGCAAGCACAACCGCCTGCGCCGCTGGGTCGGTGTCGTAGACGAAGCCCTCGCGCTCGGCGAGCGCGGGCGAGAAGGGCACCCCGGTCATGGCTCCGATCTCGTCCCAGTGATGCACCAGGCTGCGGCGCGCCTGCTCGGGCATCGGGCTCGTCGTCCCAGGGCGCAGGCCGCCCATGATCAGCCGGATGGGCAGGACCTCGGCATAGCGGCGGCGCATGGTCTGCACGACCGGCGAGAAGCCGTAGCACCATGAGCACATCGGGTCGGCGAAGTAGATCAGCTGCAGGCCGTCCATCAGAGGCTCCTCCTCCGCACTTCGCCTGCGAGTATAACGCGCGTCAGCCGCGAGCGGTCAGGCTGACGACATTGCCATCGAAGTCGAAATAGCGCGCGGTCGCGCCCCACGGCTCTTCGCGTGGCGGATGAACAAGGATGGCGCCGGCCGCGATGGCGCGCGTGTGCGCCGCCTCGATGTCGTGCACAGCGAAGCCGACCTGGGCGGCGCGCGATGGGACATCGCCCTTGGCCTCGTAGAGCGCGAAGTGCAGGAACGCGCCGTCGGTCCAGGATGTCGCCGCGTGTCGTCCACCGATCCAGCGGTCGCCGGCGACGTGACCCTCTTCGTCCTGATGGAGGTCAATGCCGAAGCCGTCACGGTAAAGGGCCGCCGACCGGTCCAGGTCCGCGACCTCGAGTATGAGCGCGTTCAACCGGGGGACGCTCAAACCTTGGCCAGGCTGAGCTGCACGACGTCTGTGCGGCCGGTGCGGAAGCCGGCTTCGCAATAGCTCAGGTAGAAGCGCCAGAGCCTGTGGAAGCGCTCGTCGAAGCCGAGCGGCCTGATTTCGTCCCAGGCCGTCTCGAACCGCTCGCCCCAACGTTTGAGCGTCTCGGCATAGTCCTGGCCGAAGCGATTGACGCTTGCCCAGGCGAGCCCCGCCTTCTCGGTGACCAACCGCAGCCGGGCCTCGCTCGGCAGCATGCCCCCTGGGAAGATGTACTTCTGGATGAAGTCGGCGCTCGCCCGATAGTCCTCGAAGAACTCGTCGCGGATGGTGATGATCTGCAGGCCAGCGCGTCCGCCCGGCGTCAGTGCGTTCCTGATCTTGCCGAAATAGGCAGGCCAGTAACGTTCGCCGACCGCCTCGAACATCTCGATCGAAGCGACGCGGTCGAACGAGCCCGCGACGTCGCGATAGTCGACGAGCCGAATGTCGGCTTTCTCCGCCAAGCCTTTGTCGAACAGACGTTTTCTGGCGAACTCGTACTGCTCGCGCGAGATGGTGATCCCGGTGACCCGAGCGCCGACCTCCCGGGCCGCGAACTCGGCGAAGCCGCCCCAGCCGCAGCCGATCTCCAGCACGTGGTGCGACGGCTCGAGCCCGACGCTCTCGGCCAGCGCCGCATACTTGCGCCGTTGGGCGTCCTCGAGCGCCTGCCCCTCGCGTTCGAACAAGGCTGACGAATAGGTCATGCTGGCGTCGAGCCACCGCTCGTAGAATGCGTTCCCGAGGTCGTAGTGGGCGTGGATGTTCTTCTTCGCGCCGCTGCGCGTGTTCGGCCGCAGGAGATGGGTGAGGCGGTTGATCGTGCGCACGACGACGTTGCCGCTGACGATGTCGTGGAGCCGATCGAAGTTCAGGCCGACGCACTCAAGCACCGTGGTCAGGTCAGGCGTCTCCCACTCGCCGGCCATATAGCCTTCGGCGAAGCCGATATCACCCGCGGCCATGATCCGGCGCATGCAGCGGAAGTCGCGGATCACGACCCGGGCGTCCGGGCCGGGCTGGCTGCCGCGAACCGGAACCTCGCGCCCTGACGGCAGGACGAAGGTGATCGAGCCCCAAAGCCAGTTGCGGGCGGCGATCCTGACGGCGGACCGGAACACCGCGGGCGCGGACCTCAGGTCCGGCCAGTCGGCGAACGCGCCTCCGGCGGCGCGCGAGCGGGCGATTTCGCTCATGACGCCTTCCCCTAAAGACATAACCCCGTTCTCAACATGTCACGAAGTTGTCGGCGATGCACGACCTACGCTCGTGCCGGCCTTCGGCCCTGGCGGTCGCGCGCCGAACGGCGCCCGTTTGAACCAGAGCAGCAGAGCCTGCCAGTGGATGGCAAGAAGCACGCCTAAAGTCATGAACGGCATGGAGAACAGGAGCTTGACTAGAGCGGCGTCCGTCAGCGGGCGCCTTTTGGCTTGCAGCGTTGCGGTGAAGTCGACCGCGCCGTCCACGACCTTGGTGATGACGAGGCCGAAGCGCTCCCCAGGCGGCATAAGCCGGAACCGGTATGCGCCCTCGACGCGATAGAACGGAGACACATAGAGCCGCTTGTCCGCCTCCTGGCGCTCGCAAGCGCGTCCTAGGGCCGGGACCACATAGGCATGGGTCTGGCCGAAGGTGTTGTTCACCTCATAGATCACCGCCTCGAGCCGCCCCCTGGCATCTTCGACAAAGAACAGCGAGAGCGGGTTGAACACAAAGCCCAGCATGCGGGGAAAGCAGAGCAGCCTGATGTGATCCGCGCTGGCCTGGATCCCGGCGCCCGCGAGTTTCGCTTCGACCCAGCCACGCAGCGGCGCTCCATCGCGATCTCCATGATCAAACTCCGAGAAGGAGAAGAGGCCGAAGCGCCCACGGCGGAAAAGCCTCGTCTGGCCCGCCGCCTCGCCCAGGCGATCGACGTCGAGCAGGATCTGGAAGACGCCGTAGGCGAACGCATGCGGCCGCGGCGCCGACCCGAGCGTGGGTGGTGCGGCCGACGTAGAGGCTGGCGGCCCGGCTCACGCCGCGGCCCTGCGGCTCGCGAGGTCGATCACATTGGCCGGCGGGAGGGCGCCGCCGGGGATACGGTGGTCGACGAAGTCCCATGGCGTGGCCCCGCCGAGGTTCAGCGCCACGCGCAGTCCCGCGGTCAGGCCGTCTTCGTGGAAACCGTGGCCGAGCCAGGCGCCGGCGTACCAGACGCCGCCGCGGCCCTGGATGCGGCCGATCTGGCGCTGGGCGGCCAGCGCCGGCGCGTCGAACTGCGGGTGGTCGCAATCGAAGGCCTCGTAGGTGAGCTCCGCCGCCGGAGGTTCGGCGGGGTTCAGGCTGACGAAAAGCGGGGTTTTGGTGTCCAGGCTCTGCAGGTTGTTCATCCAGTAGGTCACCGCGCCACCTTCGGGGGCGTCGGCGATCACGTTCCAGCTGCCCCACGCCGCACGGCGCCTGGGCATGAGGCGGGCGTCACGGTGCAGGTAGCCGCGGTTGGGCGCGTAGCGCACCGCCCCGAGCAGGGCTCGCTCCTCGAGGTCCGGGTCGCCGAGCAGGCCGAGAGCCTGGTTCGAATGGCAGGCCAGGACGACGTGATCGAAGCGGTCCGCATGGCCGCGCACGTCCGTGACTTCGACGCCGTTCGCCAGCCGTCTGACCCTCGCCGCCCCAGCGTTGAGACGGACCCTATCTCCAAGCTGCGCCGCGATCGGCTCGACGTAGTTGCGGCTGCCGCCTTTCACCGTCCGCCAGAGCGGTTGGACGAACTGCAGGAGGTTGTGGTTGGCGAAGAAGGTGATGAAGCAGGCGGCCGGCGTCTCGCAGATGCGGCTCTCACTGGTCGACCAGATGGCCGCTCCCATGGGCAGGAGGTAGCGGTCGCGGAAGCTCGCACCGAACCGACGCCGCTGCAGATAGCCGGCGATCGTAAGATTTTCCAACCTACCGCCGGCAAGGTCGTCCGCGGCGACGCGGTTGAAGCGGGCGATCTCGGCAAGCATGTGCAGGAAGCGGGGGTTGGCGAGGTTTTGGGGTTGCGCGAACACCCCGCGCGGGAAGTTCGAGGACCACTCGAGCCCACCGCTGGCGAAGGCGAAGCTCATGTCCGTCTCGATGCTTTCGACGCCGAGCGCGTCGAACAGCCCGACCAGGTTCGGGTAGTTGCGCGTGTTGTAGACGATGAAGCCCGTGTCGACGTCGAGTTCGCGGCCGTCATGGGTGATGGTCACCGTGCGGGCATGGCCGCCCAGCCGGGCGTCCTTCTCGTAGAGCACGACGTCGGCCGCATCGTTGAGTGCATAGGCTGCGCCGAGACCTGCCACGCCTGAGCCGACGACCGCGATCCGCATCGTTCCGTGTTCCTTGGGCACTTGTGCGACCCTTGCGGCCGCGCCAGTTGTACGGGCCGCGGCCGGGGTCGGATCAGGCCGATCGGAAGCGGGCGTCGGAGTTTGGAATGGCCAAGCTTGTGCTGAAGGGTTGGGATCTGGCGATCGGCGATGGGCAGCCGCTGGTCGTCATCGCCGGCCTGAACGTGCTCGAGGATCTCGACCTGGCGCTTGAGACGGCGGCGGAGCTCAAGGCCAAGACGGCCGCGCTGGGCCTGCCCTACATCTTCAAGGCCAGCTTCGACAAAGCGAACCGCTCGTCACTGCAGAGCTATCGCGGCCCGGGCCTCGAGGCCGGACTGAGGATCCTCGCCGAGGTCAAATCACGCATCGGCGTGCCGATCGCGACCGACTTTCACGAGATCGACCAGGCGGAAGCGGTGGCTGACGTGGCCGACGTGCTGCAGATTCCCGCCTTCCTCTGCCGCCAGACCGATCTCGTGATCGCCGGCGCCCGCGCCGCCAACCGACGCAACGGATGGCTGCACGTGAAAAAAGGGCAGTTTCTGGCGCCATCCGACTGCCGCAACATCCTCGACAAGATCAAGGAGAGCGTCGAGGCCGACCTGACCATCCTTTGCGAGCGTGGCGTCGCCTTCGGCTATCACAACCTCGTCGTCGACATGCTCGGCATCCCCGAGATGCAGGAGCTGGGCGCCCCAGTGACCATCGACGCCACCCACGCCGTCCAGCTGCCGGGGGCAAACGCGCAAACGAACGGCGCCTCGGCGGGCGGCCGTCGCGAAGGGGTGCCGGTGATCGCCGCCGCGGCGGTGGCGGCAGGCGCTGACGGGGTCTTCCTGGAGTTTCACCCCAATCCGGAGCGGGCGCTGTGCGACGGGCCGAGTTGTCTGCCGCTGTCGTCGGCAGGCGCTCTCCTCGCCAGGCTGAAAGCGATCCAGTCGGCCGCCCGCGGCGTCTGATGGGCCTTGGAGCGCCGGCGCGCTATCGCACCACATGGTGTTGCAGAGCGGCTCCAACCGCCGGCTGCGTTTCGTCGAGAATACGGACGGAAACGGCCGCGTGTATGTCCAAAGTGGCGATCTTCAGAACGGCGTGGCGGCGGGCTGGTACGTGAAATGCTACTGAGCGGCGAGGTCGGCCACACCTTGGCCGTTCGCCGCGTTTGGGGCATGTTCGATCCGATAGGAGCTCGCCGGGTGGGGATGATGATCAAGCGTTATCTTGCCGCGTGGACGGCGCTTCCGCTGCTGTTCGCCTGCACGCCGCACGCCGGCAACAACACGGTGCAGCCGTCATCACAGCCGGCGCAATCGGCGGCCCCTTCGGCCCAGGCCGCGCAGCCGATGACCGTCCAGCAGGCGGCGCAAGCGTTCGGCCTGATCGGGACCTGGGCGGCCGACTGCAACCAGCCGCCGTCGACCGACGACGAGCACGACGTCTACGCCCTCGAGAGCGACGGCACGGTGAGCCTGGTCTACGACGACGGGCCTGACGTCCAGCCGAACCGCTACAGCTGGACCCAAGCGGTGCTGATCGATCAGAACACGCTGCAGATGGATGGCATCTTCTATGGCGACAATCTCGCCCAGCACACGGTGCTGCAGAAGAACGACAGCGGCCAGATGCGCGTCTACGGCAACGTCGACGGATCGGGAAAGATCCTGGTGCAGAACGGCGCCTTCACGGGCGGGCCCGGCGGCCCGGCCTGGGTCAGCAAGTGCTCGTCATGAGGGGGTGGCCAGTGCGAAGACTTGCCCTGGCGCTCGGCCTCGGCGCTCTGATGGCCGCTGGAGCGGCGCAGGCGACGCCCGTGCAGGAAGCGATGACGGCGTTCGGGCTGATCGGGACCTGGGCGAGCGACTGCAGCCAGCCGCCGTCGGAGAGGGATGAATACACCCACTACCGGATCGAGCCCGACGGCTCGGTCAGCATGGCCTACGACAGCGGGCCTGGGCTGGAGCCCAATCGCTACCGGTGGGATGAGGCTGAGATCGTCGCGCCGGACCGGATCCGCATGATTGGCGTGTTCTTTGGCGACAACCTCGAACAGGACACGCTGCTCGACAAGCGCGACGGCCGGATCCGGGTTTGGCGAAACGTCGATTCCTCCGGAACCGTGCTGGTCGACCAGGCGACCTTCCCATCGGGAGGCGGCCCCGGCTGGGACGAGAAATGCTCGGACTAGCGGGGCCGGGGCCGCGCACGGCTTGACGGCCAAGGCGGCAGGGCCGACACCCGCCCGCCATGGACCTGATCAGCCTCCAGTCCCTGTTGGCGGCCGCGCGCGGGGCGAAGGTCGCCTGCGTCGGCGACCTGATGGTCGACCGTTTCATCTACGGCGAGGTCAGCCGCATCTCGCCCGAGGCGCCGATCCCGGTCATGAGCCGCGCGCAAGAGAGCGTCATGCTGGGCGCGGCCGGCAACGTGGCCCGCAACACCGCCGCCATGGGGGCTGGGACCCGCCTGGTCGGCGTGGTGGGCGACGACGACGCTGGCCGCGAGGCGCTGCGCTTGTTGAGCGATGAGCCCGACGTCGAGGGCTTCCTGGTCGTTGACGCCAGCCGGCCGACCACGGTCAAGACCAGGTTCGTCTCGGGCGGCCAGCAACTGTTGCGCGTCGACCAGGAGACCAAGGTCGCCATCGCCGGCGAGACCGAGGCCAACCTCGTTCGAGCGATCGCCGATGCGGCGCAAGGGGTGGGCGCGATCCTCCTCTCGGACTACGGCAAGGGCGTTGTCACGCAGGCGGTGATCGACGCTTGCCACGCCGCCGCGGCGCGCGAAGGGGCGGTGCTGGTCGTGGACTCCAAGGCACGCTCGTTCGAGCGCTACGGTCCCGCCGATCTGGTCAAACCGAACGCCGCAGAGCTGGCCCACGCGACCGACCTGCCCACCGGCAGCGACACCGAGATCGAGCTCGCGATCGCCCGTGCGCTCGAGCTCTCGCCCTGCAAAGCGGTGCTGGTGACCCGGGCCGCCGACGGCATGTCGCTTGGGGCGCGCGACCGCGGGGTGGTGCACATGCGCAGGCCCGCGCCGCAGGTGTTCGATACGGCCGGCGCGGGCGACACGGCCCTGGCCGCGCTGGGCGTCGCCTTCGCCGCCGGCGAGGTCGCCGATGACGCGGTGGCGTTCGCGCTGCTGGCCGCCCACGTCGTGGTGCAGAAGTCGGGCACGGCGACGGTTTCGCCCGACGAACTCGTCGAAGCCGAGGTGGCAGAGCATCAGGCGCCGGCCGAGGCCAAGATCGCGACGCCCGAGCGCATGGCGCGCGAGATCGCCGCCTGGAGGCGGCTGGGGCTGAAAATCGGCTTCACCAACGGCTGTTTCGACATCATCCACCGCGGCCACGTCGCCTACCTGGCGCAGGCCAAGGCCTGGTGCGACCGGCTGATCGTTGGGCTGAACAGCGACCGCTCGGTGCACGCGCTGAAAGGCGAGGGGAGACCGGTGAACGACCTGGAGTCGCGCGCGCTCGTGCTGGGCG
Organism: uncultured Alphaproteobacteria bacterium; assembly: GCA_963719975.1. Classification (GTDB taxonomy): domain Bacteria; phylum Pseudomonadota; class Alphaproteobacteria; order Caulobacterales; family Caulobacteraceae; genus Poindextera. The sequence continues at coordinate 975,341 of CAVRED010000007.1, read as the reverse complement.
GCCTGGGGTCGGTCGACCTGGTCGTGCCGTTCGACGAGGACACGCCGCTGGCGCTGATCGAGCAGGCGCGGCCCGACGTGCTGATCAAGGGCGCCGACTACGCCAAGTCCGAGGTGGTGGGGCATGAGCTCGTCGAGGGCTGGGGCGGCGAGGTGAAACTCGCTCCCATCGTCGAGGGCTACTCGACGACCGCGGCGATCGCGAAGCTCACCCGGCGCGCATGATCCTCAGGAGCAAAGGAGCATGACCCGCCGCATCATGTTCGTCACCGGCGGGGCCGGATTCATCGGCTCCAATATCGTGGCCAGGCTGGCCGAGGACCGGTCTCTCGACGTCGTGGTGTGCGATCGGCTGCGCGAGGTGGAGCTCGGCAAGTGGCGCAACATCGCCAAGCATCCCATCGGCGACTTCGTGCCGCCCGAGGCGATGTTCGAGTGGCTGGAGAAGCGTTGGCGCGACATCGAGGCGGTGATCCACATGGGCGCCATCTCCTCCACCACCGAGCCGGACGCCGACAAGCTGGTCACCACGAACTTCGGCCTCTCCCGCGACCTCTTCCGCTGGTGCGCCGACCGCCAAAGGCGCTTCATCTACGCCTCGTCGGCCGCGACGTACGGGGCGGGCGAGCAAGGGTACGCCGACCGCAACGACCTGGACTCATTGATCGCGCTTCGCCCGCTGAACGCCTACGGCTGGTCGAAGGCGCTGTTCGACGTCTTCGCCGCGCGTCAGGCCGCGCGCGACTATGCGCCGCCGCAGTGGGTCGGGCTGAAGTTCTTCAACGTCTACGGCCCGAACGAGGCGCACAAAGGCCCGATGCGTTCGGTCGTGGCGCAGATCTGGCCGAAGGTTGAAGCGGGCGATGCGGTGCGGCTGTTCAAGTCGGGGCGCGACGACGTCGCCGATGGCGAGCAGAAGCGCGACTTTGTCTATGTGCGAGACGCCGCCGAGATCGTGGCGTGGCTGACCGCCAACCCGGCCGTAAACGGCGTGTACAATCTGGGCTCCGGCGCGGCCCGCTCGTTCAAGGACCTGGCGCTCGCGGCGTTTCACGCCGCTGGCCGCCCCGCCAGCATCGACTATTTCGAACCGCCGGCGGCGATCGCGCGGCACTATCAGTACTTCACCGAGGCCGATATGGCGCGGCTGAGGGCGGCCGGATACACCGCCCCGATGACAAGTCTGGAGGATGGCGTCACCGACTATGTCAGAACCTACCTCGCCAGCGACGACCCCTATCGCTGAGCGGCTAAGGGTCCAGTGCTGCATCGCCGGCGGCGGTCCGGCGGGGATGATGGCGGGATACCTGCTGGCCCGCGCCGGGGTGAAGGTTGTGGTGCTTGAGAAGCACGCCGACTTCCTGCGCGACTTCCGTGGCGACACGGTGCACCCCTCGACGTTGCAGGCGATGCACGACCTTGGGCTGCTCGAGCGGTTCCTCGAGCGACCGCACACCGAGATCAGCCATGTCGAAGGCAGGGTCGGCGATGAAACCATCCAGCTCGCCGATCTGACCCACCTGCCGACAGTGGCGAAGTTCGTCGCCATGATGCCGCAGTGGGATTTCCTCGACTTCCTGGCCGAGGAGGGGGCGCGCTTCCCCGAATTCGCCGTGAGGATGTCGAGCGAGGCGATCGATTTCGTTCGGGAGGACGGCGTCGTCACCGGCGTCGTCGTACAGTCCGAGCAGGGCCCGTTCGAGGTCGCGGCCGATCTCGTCATCGCCGCCGACGGCCGCGACTCTCGGCTGCGCGACCGAGCGGGGCTGAAGGTCGAAGACATCGGCGCGCCGATCGATGTTCTGTGGTTGCGCCTGCCGCGGCGCCCCGACGACCAGAACGCCGTGCTCGGCCGTATCGGGGCCGGCTACGTGCTCGTGCTGCTCGATCGCGGCGACTACTACCAGTCGGCGTTCGTGGTTCGGAAGGGCGGCTTCGAGGCCATCAGGGCCGAGGGGCTGGACGCCTTCAGGGCGCGTCTGGCGCGCGTCGACCCCAACCTGGCCGACCGAGTCCAGGCGATCGAAACCTGGGACGACGTCAAGCTGCTCACCGTAACAGTCGACCGGCTCGAGCAGTGGTCGAAGCCGGGGCTCCTGCTCATCGGCGACGCCGCGCATGCGATGTCGCCGGTAGGCGGCGTCGGCATCAATATCGCGATCCAGGACGCCATCTGCGCCGCCAATATTCTCGCCGAGCCCCTGAGAGCCGGGCGACCGACCGAGGATCTGCTCGCCCGCGTGCAGCGCCGCCGCCTTGGTCCGGTGAGAGCGATGCAGCGGTTGCAGGTCTTCATCCACCGCTTCGTGCTCACGAACGCGCTCAACAGCACCAGACCCTTCCGCGCGCCCTGGCCGGCTCGGCTCTTCAACCTCTTCCCCGTTCTCCGCCGCATCCCGGCGCGCATCATCGGGATGGGGTTCCGGATGGAGCGGGTGCAGACGCCGGACATCCACGCCGGCTGATCCCCTCGCGACGGCGCCGCGGCCGGTGTAGCGTGAGCGGCCATGACCGCGCCCCATCTGAGCGTCAGGGACTGGCTCCGCCTCAGCGGGCTGCTCATCCTGGCGCTCGTCGTCATCGCGGCGTTTCGCTGGCGAACGGACATCCTGCAAACGACGCTGGACCCCAAGACCCCGTTCCAGACCTACCGGCCGCCCGAGGCGCCGGACTATGCCTTGCCCGCCGCCTGGGCGCTCCTGCCCCAGCACCCGGACGCACCGTCGGCCGACGATCCGCCCGCCGATGTCTTCTTCGTGCACGCGACCACCTACGACGGCGGCCGCAACTGGAACGGCCCGATCGGCGACGCGCGATCGGCGCGTTTCCTGACCCGCGTCATCCTGCCCAACTATGCCGGCCCGTTCGCCGAGGTGGGGCGGATGTTTGCGCCCCGTTACCGCCAGGCATCCGTCTACACCGAGCTGACGCTGCGCGACGACGCGCTGGAGGCGCGCGCCTTCGCCTATGGCGACGTGCGACGGGCGTTCGACTACTTCCTGGCGCACTTCAGCCAGAACCGGCCGATGGTGGTCGTCGGCGTCGAGCAAGGCGGCACCCTTGTGGACCGGCTGATGGACGAGGAGCTGGCGGTCCACCCCGACCTCATGCGTCGCCTCGCCGCCGTCTACGTGATCGACTCCACCGTGCTCGCAGTCGACCACGGGCCGGGCTCACAGTTGCCCGCCTGCATCAAGCCCGGCCAACCGCACTGCCTGATGGCCTGGAACCAGGCGTTCGCTTTCGACCAGGCCGACATCCGGGCGGTGTTCGAGCGCTCGCTGGTCTGGAGTCCGAGCGAGGAGCTCGACCAGGTGCGGGGCCGACCAATCCTATGCACCAACCCACTGCTTGGCGGCCTGAACGACGCCGAAGCGCCGACGAAGCTGAACCGCGGCGCCGTCGCGGCCGCCGACCTCGAGTGGGGCGTCCGACCCGCGTTTCTCGCGCGCCAGGTGTCCGCCCAATGCGTCGATGGAATCCTGCACGTCTCGGCGCCGCGCTCGCCGTCGCTGAGGGAGCAGGGCGGCTGGCTCGACCGCCTGAAGGAGCCCGGCTTCAACCTCTTCTACGCCGATGAGGAAGCGGACGCCGAGGCGCGGGTGGCGACGCTGGTCAAGGTCCTGCCCCCGGCAGCCACGCGGGTGGCGCCATGAGGATGACCGCATGCTTGGCCGCCCTGACAGCGGGGGCCATTGCGACGACGGCGCAGAGCCAAGAGGCGGTGGGGACGCACCTTGGCCATGCGCCCGCCCCAGCGGCGTTGTCCGCGGCCCAACGCGACGCCGACCTGGACCGGCTGGTCGCCGTCTATCCGGACTTCCTCGCGGGCCGCCAGGGCGACATGCTGATCTGGCGCGACGGAACACGGATGTCGACGTCGGACGGCCGGCCCGCGAAAACGCCGGTCGAGGTCGTGGCCTCGCCGGACATCCAGGACATCTTCGCCTGGCCCTATCCCCTGGCCAGCCAGCCGGCGACGTCGCCAAGCGCCGACCCAGGCCGCGCCCGGCCGGCCGCCTTCTTCCGCAAGATGTACGGCGACTGTCACGCCGGGCAGGTGACGGCGAATCTGGTCAGTGTCCGCTGGGTCGACGGGACGAGCGTGCGCATCACGCGCGTGAACGGCGTCGCCACGGCGCTTGCCGCGGTCGTCGCCGAGCTCAAGGCCCTCGGTCCGGCCTACACCAAGTACCTCTCGCCCATGGGCGGGACGTACAACTGCCGCACGATCGCCGGCACGTCGCTGGCCTCGATGCACAGTTATGGAGCGGCGATCGACATCAACGTGGCGAATAGCGACTACTGGCTGTGGGCCGATGCGGCCGCGCACGGGCTCGGCGCATTCCGCAGCCGTATACCGATGCAGATCGTGCAGGTCTTCGAGCGCCACGGCTTCATCTGGGGCGGCCGCTGGGCAGACTTCGACACCATGCATTTCGAGTACCGCCCCGAGATCATCGCCGTGGCCAAGGCGAACGCGGGTCAGCGCTAGCCCCCTTCGGCCTCGTCCGCTTCCAGCCCTCGTAGTCCGGCCGGCAGCGTCCAGGCGGCCAGGCCGAAGGCGAGGGTTCCGGCGATGAGGAAGGCCCCCGAGCCGTTCATCCAGCCGAGCGCCAACGCCATCCAGGTGACCGAGGCGCCCGATGCGATACGCGCGAGCATGCCACTCACCGTGACGACCCGCGCCATAAGGCGCTCCGGCGTCGCCTGTGCGCGGCGGGTGAGCCAGATCACCAGGAAGAAGCCTTCTCCCGCCCCGATCCCGAGGGCGCCGGCGAGCATTCCGGCCGGCCAGCGTGTGGCGACAAGCATCGCGCCGGCCGCGAACACCATCAGGCCGCCCGCCACCAGCCTTGCGACACGCTTCATCTCGAAGCGGCCGGCGAGGAACGTCCCGCCGAGGGACCCGAGCGCGTAGGCGGAGACCGCGAACGAGGCCAGCATGGCCCCCGCGCGCCCGCCACGCGATCCGATGAAGACGAGGCCTGTGACCGCGCCGTAGCCGATCAGGCCGTACAGGCTCCAGGTGAGTTGCAGCCGGCGAAGCGTGGGCGTACGGGCCACGAACGTAAGCCCTTCCCAGATCTGCGCCCAGATGGGCTCGGCCGGGCCGCGCTCGACACGGCCTATTCTGATCAGGGCAAGCCCGGCGGCCGATGCGAGGAACGAGGCGCCGTCGATCACGAGGGCGCTCGCCGTTCCGTAGAGCGCCGCCAGCACTCCGGCGACCATTGGTCCCGCGACCCAGGCCAGGGACTCTGCGCCCTCGAACAGCGCATAGGCTTTGCCCAGGCTCTCACGCTCCACGAGATTCGGAATGATCGCGCCGCCGCCGGCGTCGAACACCGATGAGAGCAGGCTTAGCGGCGCCGCGACGAGAAACAGCGCCAAGACGATCGGCCCGTGCATCCAGGCGGTCAGCGGGATGATGAGAACGAGCGCCCCGCGGCCGAGGTCGGCCGCCAGCATCGCCCGACGGCGGTCGATCCGGTCGAGCAGCGCGCCCATCGGAAGGTGGAAGGCGAAGTAGGGCGCGGTTTCCAGCAGCGCGACGGCGGCCACGAGGACCGGCGCGTGGGTGAGCTGCAGCACGAGCAGCGGCACGGCCACCATGCGGACGGAGTCGCCGAGGTTCGACAGCCCCTGGGTTGCCAGGAAGATGGAGAAGGGCCGGTTGGCCCTGATGAGGGTGAGCATGACTTCCGGAGAGACGCGGCTTCGCGATCACCGCGGTCGTCGCATGACGAGGCGCGGCGTGGGGGCGGACGCGAGTGCGGCTTCGGACGGGGCAGCTATAGGCGAGGCGAGGATTGGTGGCCAGTGGCGGCGGCGCTCCGCCGGGCGGGCCCGGCCGCCCCGGGGTTGGTCTGTCCAGGGGATTGTGCGCTATGAGGCGGCCGGCGCGGATGTGGCGGAACTGGTAGACGCACTGGATTTAGGTTCCAGCGGGGTAACCCGTGGAGGTTCGAGTCCTCTCATCCGCACCATGACTCTTGAGGGGCCGGGCAGGGGCGTGACATAAGGGCGCTCGCTTTTTCCGCCGCCGCTCCGTCCGGCGGCGGATTGGTTTTGCACAGCGGGTGGCGCGCCAGGCGCTCGGAACTTCAACATGTCGATGCAGATTACTGAAAAATCGGGCGAAGGCTTGAGCCGCGTCTATGGCGTGCGCGTGCCGCGGACAGACCTGGGACAGCGTCTGGAGGCCCGGATCGCCGAGATCGCGCCGCAGCTGAATCTGCGCGGATTCCGCCCCGGCAAGGTCCCGCCGGCCCACGTGCGGCGGATCTACGGCCGCGCGCTGATGGGTGAGGTGGTCGAGCAGACGCTGAACGAAACCAGCCAGAAGGTTCTCGACGACAAGCAGCTGCGCGTCGCCTCGCAACCGGACCTGACGCCCGAGTCCGACATGGAGCAGGTGCTCTCAGGGCAGGCCGACCTGGCTTACGAACTTGCCGTCGAGGTCATGCCGGAGTTCGAACCGGTCGATCCGGCGACGCTGAAGCTCTCGCGCCCGGTGCACGAGGCCACGGCGAAGGAAGTCGACCAGGCGCTGGCCGACATCGCCGAACAGAGCCGCACCTACGAGCCCAGGAAGGGCAAGAGCGTACAGGCGAAGACCGGCGACCAGGTCGTCATCGACTTCGTCGGCCGCATCGACGGCGAGCCGTTCGAGGGCGGAACGGCGAGCGACGCGCGCCTGGTGATTGGCAGCGGCCAGTTCATCCCCGGCTTCGAGGAGCAGCTCCTCGGGGCGAAGCCGGGCGGCGAGGTCATCGTCAAGACCAGCTTCCCGGCCGACTACCCGGTCGCCACCCTGCGCGGCAAGGACGCCGAGTTCACCGTCAGCGGTCAAGGAGGTCGAGGCTCCGGTCGATGCGCCGCTGGACGACGAGTTCGCCAAGCGGATGGGGATGAGCGACCTGGCCGGCGCTGAAGGAGGCGCTGAAGGGACAGCTCGAGTCCGAATTCGCCCAGACGTCGCGCTATCGGCTCAAGCGCGCGCTGCTGGACGCGCTCGACACCGGCCACGACTTCGGGCTGCCGCCGCGGATGGTCGAGGCCGAGTTCGAGGTGATCTGGCGCCAGGTCCAGGCCGACCAGGCCGAGGGCGGCGATCCCTCCGGAGGACGAGGGCAAGAGCGAGGACGAGCTGAAGGGCGAATATCGCAAGATCGCCGAGCGGCGGGTGCGGCTGGGCCTGGTGCTGGCCGAGATCGGCCGCAAGCACAACGTCACGGTCTCGGACGACGAGCTCGCCCAGGCGATGCGGACCGAGGCCATGCGCTATCGCGGCCGCGAGCAGGAGGTGTTCGACCAGCTGCGCCAAAGCCCGAACGCCCAGGCGAGCCTGCGCGCGCCGGTCTATGAGGAGAAGGTGGTCGACCTGATCTTCGGGCTCGCCCAGATCACCGACAAGAACGTGTCGCGCGACGATCTCCTGCGCGAAGACGACCTTCCCGAGGGCTACGGCGCGTCGGAGGCCGCCAAGCCGGCCAAGGGCAAGGCGGCCAAGGGCAAGAGCGCCAAGGCGGCGCCCGCCGCCAAGGCCGAGCCGGCGGCGCCGGCCGAAGCCGCGCCGAAGAAGGCCGCCCAGAAGGCGAAGGCCGCTGACACACAGCCAAGGCGCCCAAGGCAAAGCCTGCCCCTGCCAAGGTCGCCAAAGCCGCCGCCGCGAAGCCTGCCCCCGCCAAGCCCAAGCCGGCGAAGGCAAAGGCCAAGAGTTAGCGACAGGACAGGCTCCCAACATCCGCTGAGCGGAGTTGGGGGCGGTGGCTCAGCACACGCCCCCGCCTTGCAACCGGGCGCGCGCCACGCGATATCCGGGCCCTTGCAGCGGCGGCGGGCGAGTCCGTGGGCCGCCCCCATTTTGAGGAACACCAGCGATGCGGGATCCCGTCCAACCGGCCATGAACCTCGTGCCCATGGTGGTCGAGCAGTCGAGCCGGGGGGAGCGCGCCTTCGACATCTTCTCGCGCCTGCTGCGCGAGCGGGTCGTCTTCCTGAACGGCCCGATCGATGACGGCGTTTCGGCGCTGATCTGCGCCCAGCTGCTGTTCCTCGAGGCCGAGAACCCGAAGAAGCAGATCGACCTCTACATCAACTCGCCCGGCGGCCACGTCCACTCGGGCCTCGCGATCTACGACACCATGCAATACATCAAGAGCCCGGTTTCGACGCTCTGCATGGGCATGGCGGCGTCGATGGGCTCCTTCCTGCTGATGGCCGGCGAGCCAGGCGCGCGCATCGCCCTGCCGAACGCGCGGATCATGCTGCACCAGCCCTCGGGCGGCTTCCAAGGCCAGGCGTCCGACATCGAGCGCCACGCCGAGGACATCGTGCGCACCAAGCGCCGCCTGAACGAGCTCTACGCCAAGCACTGCGGCACGCACCTACGAGGAGGTCGAGCGCACGCTCGACCGCGACCACTTCATGAGCGCCGAGGAAGCCAAGGAGTGGGGCATCGTCGACCGCGTCGACTCCGCCCGCTCCGACGGCAAGGACGAGTAGCTCACCAACTCCCCGTCATGGCCCGGCATGTCCGGGCCACCCATGATCACCGTCGAACGTGAGTGTTCATGCGGCCCCGGCGCTCCGCTTCGCTCCAGCGGAGGATGACGAGAGCGCGGCCAGCACCGTCTTCGCCTGCTTCACCAGCGCATCCTGTTCCGCCGGCGTGTCGACCTTCATCCGGCGGTCGTCGCGGGTGTCGACCTGGCGAAGGTCGGCGAACATGCCCTTGGGGTCCTCGTGGAAGTGCACGAAGCCCTTCGACTTGAAATAGAAGCAGCCGCGCTTGCGCTCCTTGAGCCCGCCCAGCTCGCGCAGACGCAAGAGCAGGTCGTCGATACGGTCCAGGTCCTCGTCGCGGGCGTGCCTCATGGCGTGTCCTCGAAGACGCGGTAGCCGGCCTGCTCGGCCAGGGCCAGCATCTCCCGGTCGCCGTCGGTGTCGCCGAAGGCCGCCTCGAGCCTGACATCGTCGCCGAACGCGTCCTTCAGACGCTTGACCTTCTCCGCGCCGCGGCAGTTCTCGCCGTCGAGCGCCGCCGGTCAGTCGGTCGCCGCCGTCGTAGGCGAGCCGGGTGCCGATCAGGCTGTCGGCGCCGAGACCGCGGGCGAAGGGCGCGGCGATCTCCTCCGGGCAGGCGGTGACGATGACGAGCCGGGCGCCCTGGCCCTGCCAGCGCCGCCAGGCGCGGATGGCGTCGGGACGCAGCAGCGCCCGAGCCTGTCCTTCGGCGAACCGGCGCGCGGCATCCTCGATGTCGGCGCGACTTGCGCCCGCCAGGAAGCGGCGCACGGCTGCGGCCTTTAGCCGCCCCCGGTCGCGGTCGCGCAGATACTTGAGGACGTCCGGGGACGAGCCCCGCCAGTCCAACCAGGTATCGGAGCGGTCCCGCGCGCCAGGCCAGGAAGGCCGTGAAGGTGTCGCGGACCGTCAACGTTCCGTCGAAATCGAAGGCCACGATCGGGCGGTAGATCGAATCGTCCTGGCGAAAGTCGACCGCGTCACCCATCTCGTCTCTCTGACCGGCCGCAGGTGAAGTGTTGGATTGAAGCCGCAGGCCACGGCTTCTTGTGTCCGGATTCGCGTCGGAGCCTTGTGATCGAGCGACGGATCGGGGAATGTCAAGGATTAGACAACCCGCGGCCCGTATCCTGCATGGTCTGGCCGGAGCGTCCCGCGGGGGTGGCGGTTGGCTAGGGCACCGGCTGGCGCCGCCATGGAGTGAGAGCGACCATGACCAAAGCCGCGAGCGGCGACACCAAGAGCACGTTGTATTGCTCCTTTTGCGGCAAGAGCCAGCATGAGGTGCGCAAGCTCATTGCTGGCCCAACCGTGTTCATCTGCGACGAGTGCGTCGAACTCTGCATGGATATCATCCGTGAAGAGCACAAGATCGCCTTCGTCAAATCCAAGGACGGCGTTCCGACTCCTAAGGAGATCCGCGAAGTTCTTGACGACTATGTCATCGGCCAAGATCACGCCAAGAAGGTCTTGGCCGTCGCCGTGCACAATCACTACAAGCGGCTGAACCACGCGCAGAAGAACAACGACGTCGAACTGGCCAAATCGAACATCCTGCTGATCGGCCCGACGGGCACCGGCAAGACGCTCCTCGCGCAGACGCTGGCGCGAATCATCGACGTGCCGTTCACGATGGCCGACGCCACGACCCTCACCGAAGCGGGCTACGTCGGCGAGGACGTCGAGAACATCATCCTCAAGCTGCTGCAGTCGGCCGACTACAATGTCGAGCGCGCCCAGCGCGGCATCGTCTACATCGACGAGGTCGACAAGATCAGCCGCAAGTCCGACAACCCCTCGATCACCCGCGACGTGTCGGGCGAGGGCGTGCAGCAGGCCCTGCTCAAGATCATGGAAGGCACCATCGCCTCGGTGCCCCCGCAGGGCGGGCGCAAGCACCCGCAGCAGGAATTCCTGCAGGTCGACACCACCAACATCCTCTTCATCTGCGGCGGCGCCTTTTCGGGACTCGAGAAGATCATCCAGAGCCGCGGCAAGGGCACCTCGATCGGCTTCGGCGCCGAAGTGTCGGATCCGGAAGAGCGGCGCACGGGCGAGATCCTGCGCGGCGTCGAGCCCGACGACCTGCAGCGCTTTGGCCTGATCCCGGAGTTCATCGGCCGCCTGCCGGTGCTGGCGACGCTCGAAGACCTCGACGAAGAGGCCCTGGTCACCATCCTGACCGAGCCGAAGAACGCCTTCGTCAAACAGTACCAGCGGCTGTTCGACATGGAGAACGTCGGCCTGACGTTCACCGACGACGCGCTGAAGGCGATCGCCCGCAAGGCCATCGCGCGCAAGACCGGCGCCCGTGGCCTGCGCTCGATCATGGAGAGCATCCTGCTCGAGACCATGTTCGAGCTGCCGACCTACGAGGGCGTCGAAGAGGTGGTGGTCAACGCCGAAGTGGTCGAGGGCCGCGCCCAGCCGCTGATGATCTACACCGAGCGCCGCAGCGAAAAGGGCGGCGCGGCGTAGTCCTTAGCGGTGCTCGCGAGATATCGACGACTTGGCGCCTTGCACAGCCGCCCATTCCCCGGGGTTGAGCGGTAGGTAGGGCCCTGACCGCGTACGCAGCCACTGTCATGAACCCCGGTATCCTTCCCTAGCGTAACGTTGTAATCTTCTAGTCGAATCAAGCGCGTAGCCGTTGAAGCTGCGCGGAGGGGCCAACTGGGGATTGTGAATGGCGGACGCTGGGCTGCGCGCTTTGCGCGTGCTCGTCATCGACGACAGCCGCGAGATGTGCACCATCGTCGGCACGGTGCTCGCCGCCGCCGGCGTCGGCCATGTCCACTACGCCTCGGACGGACGCCGGGCGCTGGAGGTGATGGCCGAGCTACTCGATCGACGTCGCCTACGTCGACCAGGAGATGCCGGGCCTGACCGGCATGCAGCTCATCCGCGCCGTGCGGGCGATGGACACCTCGGCCCGCTTCATGCCGATCATCATGCTGACCGGCCACTCGGACCTGAAGCACCTCTACGAGGCGCGTGACGCCGGCGTGACCGAGTTCCTCTGCAAGCCGGTGACCGCCAAGGCGATCCTCGGCCGGCTGAACGCGGTGATCATGGAGCCGCGGCCCTTCATGATCTCGGAGACCTACTTCGGCCCCGACCGGCGGCGCACGAACCAGGCGGACTATGCGGGGCCGCTGCGGCGCGCCGGAGACCTGTCGCGCAAGGCCGGCGTCGGCTGATCGGCGCGACGTTGCGGCGCGCCGAATTGGCGGCGCTTGAAACGTCGGCTCTAAACATCCACATAAAACCCCGGAGAATCCGCCCCTGTCGGGCGGCCGCGACGTCCGACTCGGCGCATCGTCGAGTGACCGCGTCGCGGAAAGGCCGCTCGTCCAAGTCCAGACGCCGGCCCGGAGCAAAGCATCATGTCAGAGAGTCCAGCCGTGCAAGACCCCGGGGGGGCGCCCGCATCATCCCGGCGCTGCCGCTTCGCAACATCGTGGTCTATCCGCACATGGTCGCGCCGCTGTTCGTCGGCCGCGACAAGACCGTTCGCGCGCTCGAAGAGGCGATGAACGGCGACAAGTCGATCCTTCTGGTCACCCAGAAGAACGAGCACGAAGACGATCCGACGACCGACGCCATCTATGAGACCGGCGTCATCGCCAATGTCCTGCAGCTGCTCAAGCTGCCCGACGGCACGGTCAAGGTGCTGGTCGAGGGCCGCGCCCGCGCCAAAGTGCTGCGCTACACAGACGAGACCGCCTTCTACCAGGCCGAGGTCGTCGCCAGATCGAAGAGACCGGCGGCGACGCCCACGAGGCCGAAGCGCTGTCGCGCGCCGTGGTCGAGCAGTTCGAAGCCTATGTGAAGCTGAACAAGAAGGTTCAGCCGGAGGCGCTGGCCTCGATCCCGCAGATCACCGATCCGGGCGAGCTCGCCGACCGCATCGCCTCGCACCTCGTCGGTCAAGATCACCGAGCGCCAGGAGCTTCTGGAGACCGCCGACGTCGTCAAGCGGCTCGAGCGGGTCTACGCCCTGATGGAGGGCGAGATCAGCGTGCTGCGCGTCGAGAAGAAGATCCGCAGCCGGGTCAAGCTCCAGATGGAGAAGACCCAGCGCGAGTACTACCTGAACGAACAGATGAAGGCGATCCAGCGCGAGCTGGGCGAGCAGGACGATGCGCGCGACGAGCTGATGGAGCTCGAGAAGCGCATCAAGAAGACCAAGTTCACCAAGGAAGCCCGCGTCAAGGCCGAGAGCGAGCTCAAGAAGCTGCGCAACATGAGCCCGATGTCGGCCGAGAGCACGGTCGTGCGCAACTACCTCGACTGGATGCTCTCGATCCCGTGGGGCAAGTCGAAGACCAAGCCGATCGACCTGGTCAAGGCCGAGAAGATCCTCGAGGACGACCACTATGGCCTGGAGAAGGTCAAGGAGCGCATCCTCGAGTACCTGGCCGTCCAGGCCCGCACGGGCCAGCTGAAGGGGCCGATCCTCTGCCTCGTCGGCCCGCCCGGCGTCGGCAAGACCTCGCTCGGCCGCTCGATCGCGGCCGGCGACCGGGCGCGAGTTCGTGCGCCTGTCGCTCGGCGGCGTGCGCGACGAGGCCGAAATCCGCGGCCACCGGCGCACCTACATCGGCTCGATGCCCGGCAAGATCGTCCAGTCGATGAAGAAGGCGAAGACCACCAACACCTTCTTCCTGCTCGACGAGATCGACAAGCTGGGCGCCGACTGGCGCGGCGACCCGTCGTCTGCGCTGCTGGAGGTGCTCGATCCGGAACAGAACTCGACGTTCAACGACCACTATCTGGAGGTCGACTACGACCTCTCGAACGTCATGTTCGTGACCACGGCCAACTCGCTCAACATGGCCCAGCCGCTGCTTGACCGGATGGAGATCATCCGGCTGCCCGGCTACACCGAGGACGAGAAGATCGAGATCGCCAAGCGGCACCTGCTTCCCAAGCTGGCCAAGAACCACGGCCTGAAGGACGGCGAGTGGATCGTGCCCGATGAGGCCATCCGCGACCTCATCCGCTACTACACGCGCGAGGCCGGGGTGCGTTCGCTGGAGCGCGAACTGGGCAACCTGGCGCGCAAGACGGTGCGCGACCTGGGGCGCGAGAAGGTGCTGTCGATCACCGTCGATGAGAAGCGGCTCGGCGACTACGCCGGCGTGCGACGTTTCCGCTATGGCGAGACCGACGAGGCCGACCAGGTCGGCATCGTCAACGGCCTGGCCGTCTCGGACTTCGGCGGCGACATCCTGACCATCGAGGCCCTGAAGATGCCGGGCAAGGGACGCATGTCCATCACCGGCAACCTCAAGGAGGTGATGAAGGAGTCGATCACCGCGGCCGCCTCCTACGTGCGCTCGCGCTCGGCCCAGATCGGGGTCAAGCCGCCGATGTTCGAGAAGACCGACGTCCACGTGCACGTGCCGGAAGGCGCCACGCCCAAGGATGGGCCCTCGGCCGGCATCGCCATGGCGACGGCCATGGTGAGCGTGCTGACCGGGATCCCGGTGCGGCGCGACGTCGCCATGACCGGCGAGATCACGCTGCGCGGACGGGTGCTGCCGATCGGCGGCCTGAAGGAGAAGCTGCTCGCGGCGCTCCGCTCCGGCGCCAAGACGGTCCTGATCCCGCAAGAGAACGAGAAGGACCTGGCCGACGTGCCCGCCAATGTGAAGGACGCGCTGACCATCATCCCGGTCTCGACGGTCGATGAGGTGCTGGCCAACGCCCTTGCCGGCCCGCTCACGCCCATCGAATGGACGGCCGAGGACGAGGCGGCGCAGCCGCCGGTCGCGGTCGACGACCCGGACAACGACGCGGTCGTCACCCACTAAAGCGACCTGATCGACGATAACTTAGGGGGCGGCGGGCATTCCGCCGCCCCTGGCGTTTGACGTCAAGCTATCCGGGCCCCAATAATCGCGACTCGGCGGGGACGACACGGGGAACGCCGCCGATGCAAAGGGTTGGGAGACATCAATGACCAAAGCCGAACTTATTTCCGCGATCGCGGAAAAGGCGGGGCTCTCCAAGAACCAGTCCAGGGATGCGCTGGAGGCGTTCTTGAGTTCAGTGACGGGGTCTCTGAAGGCGGGCAAGGAAGTCAGGCTGGTCGGCTTCGGCAGCTTCGTGCCTGTGGCCCGCAAGGCCGGCACGGCGCGCAACCCGCGCACCGGCGAAACCGTCAAGCGTCCGGCTTCGAAGACGGCGCGTTTCCGCGTCGGCGAGGGCCTGAAGTCCGCCCTGAACTAAGGGCGATCCAAGTTACAACATCGGGGGCGGCGTGCGAGGCCGGCTCGCGCGTCGCTCCTCTTCGCCTTATGCTTCGCGGCCGTGCGCGCGGGCGGGGCGGCTAGCTCAGCTGGTCAGAGCGTCTGGTTTACACCCAGAAGGTCGGGGGTTCGAACCCCTCGCCGCCCACCAACGCCCTGGGCTGCTGCATGGTCGCGCCACGCCCTACGCCTCGTCGGCATACGGGCCGAGGGCCTTAAGAAGAGGGCCCAAGCGCTTTTCGTAGCGCCGCCACCGCCCGATCGAGGTTTGGAAGATCGGGCTGCGCACTTGCTCGCGGCTTATGGTCGTGACCGTACGGTCGTTTTCATAGAATCGCAGCACGCGCTCGTCCCAACGCAGCCCGCACAGGTCCAGCAAGCGCCGCGCCTGGTTCGGAAAATCGTTCACGAACCGCTCGTGCTGGATGTCGATGACCCGGCCGGGCAGCACGCGGCCCCAGTGCTCCATGATGCGCCGGTAGCGCACATAGTAGGCGCCGATCTCGGCGAGGTTGCGGGAGATCCAGGCGTGGTCGTCATTCTCGAAATTCGCCCGGAAATTCGACAGGCAAGTGTCGAGCGGGCTCCGCACGCAGTGGAGCACCACGGCGCGGGGAAACGCGAGGTGGATCGAGCCGACGAAAGCATAGTTGATCAACTGCTTGTCGGTGAACCGGGGCTTGGTGCGCGAGCGCCAACCCTCGGCTCGAATGGCCGAGAGATAGTTATTCGCCATGGACTTGAAATGATCGGGCTTGGGCGCCGCCCCCACGAACGGGTACTGCCGCCAGGCCACGGCTTGGAACGCCTCGGTCTCGCCCATGCCCTGCACCTGCGGGTGCGTCGCCAGGACCTGCTCGAGCAGCGTCGAGCCGGAGCGCGGCATCCCGACGATGAAGATCGGCGCACGTGACGAGCTGGCGGGGCGCGCTTGCCGAAAGACCTCAGGGGTGAACAGCCACTCGATATTCTCGGCGAACAACTTGTGTCTCGCCGTCAGCTCGGGCGACGATGTCTGGGCGAGCTGATTGGCGCTTGCGTAGAGGTCGAAAGCGCCGTCGAAGTCGCCCGCTTGCTCTCGGTAAGAGGCCGCTTCGAACAAGCGATAACGCTCCAACTTGTTCGCAAGGTCCATCGCGGCGCACGCCTAGCACGCCGCCTTTGGCGATCCAACGATCGGTCGCGGCCATCCGCTGCTTTGGCCGTCAGGCGCGAGGCTCGCCCTGGCGCGGTGGGTGTGGCATCTCTTCGCGATGCAAACCGAGCATGCGATCAAGGCGCTGATCCAGCTCCGCAAGGGGAGCCGGTCGGGCGTTGGACCGGATCGTATCCGACTGCTCGAAGTCATCGGCGAGCGAGGCTCGATCGCCGCCGCCGCCAAGTCCGTCGGGCTCAGCTACAAGGGTGCGTGGGACGCGGTTCAGGCGATGAACAATCTGTTCGAGTACCCCCTGGTGACCGCTCAGCCCGGCGGCAAGGCTGGAGGCGCCGCGGCCGTCACGCCGGTCGGCCAGGCGGTGATCATCGCATATCGCAAGGTCGAGGCCGAACTTACCGATGCCATCGGTCAGCTCGAGCAGCACCTCATCGACAGAACGGCGCCGCTCGAAAGGGTGATCAGGAGCTTGAGCATGAAGACGAGCGCCAGAAACGCGCTCCGCGGCGTGGTGCGCAGCGTCTCGCAAGGCGCGGTCAATGCCGAGGTCGTCCTCAGGATCTCGGAGGGCATCGACATCGTCGCGGTCATCACCAAGGAGAGCGTGAAGGACCTCGGCCTGGCGCCTGGCCGCGAGGCGATCGCCATCATCAAGTCGAGCTTCGTCATCCTGGCCAAAGGCGACGAGCCCCTGCGTATATCGGCGCGCAACCGCCTCGTGGGCACGGTCTTGCGTCACGATGTCGGGGCGGTGAACGACGAGGTCGTGCTTGACCTCGGCGAGGGCAAGACCATCACCGCGACGATCACCCGTGAGAGCGGCAAGGACCTGGTGTTTGCGGCCGGCGAGCGAGCGCAGGCCCTGGTCAAGGCCTCTCACGTCATTCTCGCGGTGGACTAGGCGCGCTCGCCCGGCGGTCGAAGGCCGGCCATCAGGGCGGTGAGCGCAAGGCGGCGGACCTGCTTGTCGCTCAATCCCTCCAGCTCGGCGAGGGCGTGGCTCTCCGGAACCGGCGATGCGGAGCCGACGATGCGTCCGTCGCGCATGGCCAGAACGCGGTCTGCGAACCGTGCGACCTCGAATGGGTCGTGGCTGACATAGATGATGGGGGTCGCCAACGCGCGATGGATCTGCTCGAGGCGTCCGATGATCTCGGCCTTGCTGTCAACGTCCAGGCTCGAGACTGGCTCGTCCATGAGCAGCAGCTCCGGCTGGACCAGCAGCGCCCGACCAATCGCAACCCGTTGACGCTCGCCGCCCGACAGCTTCGCCGGCGACCGCTCCAGCAGCGGAGACAGGTCTAGGAGGTCGATCGCTGCGTCGAGGGATACCGTCGCCGCCGCCACGGCCCGCTTGAGGCCGAACGTCAGGTTCTGGCGGACGGACAGGTGGGGGAAGAGGCTGGCCTCCTGAAAGACGTAGCCGACGGGACGACGGTGCGCTGGCTCGAAGCGGTGTTCGTCCTGCCAGACGGCGCCCTTGAACTTGACCGAGCCGGCCATGTGGCACAGCCCTGACAGACAACGCAGGAGGGTCGTCTTGCCGCATCCGGACGGGCCGATGAGCGCCGTCACGCCGCGCGCCTCCGTTTGCAAGTCCACGTCGAGTTCGAATGCGCCGAGCTTGCCGCGCAGGCGCGCCGCGAACGCCTCCTCGCCCGCGGCCGTCATGTCCGTATCCGCTCGAGCCCGCGGCCGACCAACAAGGTCGCCAGGACGATCAGGAAGGCGAACGCCAGCATTCCGGCGGCCAGGAGGTGGGCGTCGCCGTACTGTGAGGCCTCGACGAACTCGTAGATCTTGATCGAGAGCACTTCGGTTTGCCCGGGGATGGCGCCGCCGATCATGAGCACGACGCCGAACTCCCCAACCGTGTGCGCGAAGACGAGGATCGCCGCCGTCACGAACCCGCGCCGGGCCAGGGGCAGCTCGACGTTGACGAATGCGTCCAGCGGCGAGGCCCTGAGCGTCGCGGCCACCTCAAGAGGCCGCTCGCCGATCGCTTCGAAAGCCGCGCGCAGCGGCTGCACCGCGAACGGCAGCGAATAGATCACCGATCCGATGACCAACCCCTCGAAGGTGAACGCCAGGGTCCGCACGCCGAAGGGATGCAGGAGCGCCATGAGCGGGCTTCGCGGCCCAAGGGCGATCAAGAGATAGAAGCCGAGCACCGTCGGCGGCAGGACGATCGGCATGGCGGCGATCGCAGCCACGGTCTCCTTCAGCCAGGATCCCCGGCGCGAAAGCCACCAGGCCAACGGCGTGGCGAGGACAAGCAGAACCCCTGTCGTGACCGCAGCGAGCTTCGCGGTGAGCCAGAGGGCCTCGTCCACGCGCTACCTGACCAGGTAGCCGTACCGCCGGATGATGGCGAGCGCCTCAGGTCCCTTGAGGAACTGGACGAACGCCCGCGCGGCGGGGTTCGCGCCGCCCTTCCACAGCAGGATCACCTGCTGATCGATCGGCGCGTGATCGGAGTCAGGAACCTGCCAGCGCGAGCCGGTCGGATCATCGATCACCTGCGACAGGGCGACAAACCCGAGGTCGGCCGCACCCGACTTGACGAATTCGTAGGCCTGCGTGATCGAGGTCCCCTTGACGATCTTGGACTTGAGGCGGTCGTAGACTCCCATGCGCGTCATAGTCTGGATCGCCGCGACGCCATAGGGGGCCGCAGTGGGATCGGCGATCGACACCTTGTTGAAGGAGCCGGTCGCGAGCACCGCGCCGCGGTCGTCGACAAGCCCCGGACTGCTGCTCCACAGCACGAGCTCGCCGATGGCGTAGGTGAAGCGCGTCCCCGGAACGCCAAGCCCCTCCTGTTCCATCCGCTTGGGCCGGTCGGCGTCGGCGGAGAGGAAGACCTCGAACGGCGCCCCCTGGGTGATCTGCGCGTAGAACTGGCCGGACGATCCGAAGCTCAGGATCACGTGATTGCCGGTCTTGGCGGTGAAGGCCGCTGAGATCTCCTTCGCCGGCTCGGTGAAGTTCGCGGCCACCGCGACCTGGACATCCGCCGCCATCGCCGGCCGGCCGCCGAGGACGAGGGCGAGCAATGCGAACGACGTCGCCAACGTGAGCTTCAAGTGATTGAACATCGATCGCTCCGGCTAGGGGATCAGGTCAGAACGAGAATTGCGAACGGACGGCCAGGGCGTCGTAGGTCTGACCGATCTGAGCGCCGACGGGGGTCGCGAAGATCGCTGCACTCGGCGACAGCCGATCGATGTGGACGTGCTCGTAGTCGAGCATGAACTTGACCAGGCTGTTCGGGTACCAGTTGAGGTCGAGGCTGACGTTCTCTTCCTCGCCGCCGCGGATCCCGGTCGCCGGCTGCGCCTTCCCAGGCGCCCCGGCGTGGTAGTTCAGGTCGATATCGGAGTAGCGCAGGCCGAGCTCCCAGGCGCCCCAGGTTCCTTCGCCCCAGCTGAACGGATGCACGGGAATCGGCGCGTCGAAAGCGGCGGTCTGGTGGTTGTAGTTGCGCGGCTCGCCGGTGATCGTCCACAGCCCCTCGACGTAGTAGCCCTGGAAATTCGGATCGGAGGCGACGTCGGTGCGACGCACGCCGAAGTCCTCGTACTCGCCCTGCACGATGACGTTCGACTTCTGGGCGCCGAACTCCAGCCCGATCGTGTCGGCGCTGCTGGCGTCGATGTTGCCCGTGTTGATCAGCTTGGTCCCGTCGACGCGCAGCTGCTGGGTGTTGCTGAACGCAACCACGTGCGCCGAGAGCGGAGTGAGGCCGTTGGCCGCCGGACCTGCGGTGTTGGGCGGCCGATCGACATAGCTGCCGTGAACGCCGACCTGCACCAGCCAGTCATCGCCATGGAACGGCAGGAACGCCGCGCGGCCGACGAATCCGACCTGATCGCCGAACGTCTGCGGCACGGCCGTGGCTGTCCCAGTGTTGAGCACGCCGATTGTTCGGCCGGTCAGGGCGCCCGACACCAGCCAGGTGTCGCCCCAGCCGTAGACCTGCGCCGCGAGCCGCGTATCGCCGGCCGCGAGGCCGCGCGCCAGGTCTTCGACGACCGAGCGTTCCATAAACGGCATGCCGTTGGTCGAAGCCTGGTCCTCCATCCCGATCGACGGGGAGAAGGCGCCGGCGCGGATTCGGAACGGCTTGAAACCGGAGTACTGCACCCAGGTCTCGTACAGCTGGCCGGTGTTCTCGACCCCCGAACCGCCGAAGTCGAAGAGGATGCGGTAGTCCCAGTCTCCGAACGCCGTTCCATCCAACCCCAGTCGCGCGCGGCGGAAGTCGGTTCCGTCCTTGAGATCGCGGGCATGGACCATGTCGACGTTCGCGGCCGTGGCGCCGAGCGCGGGGCCGCTGCGGCGTAGGTCGCTCGCCGTCGCCCCGGCGGAGGGCTGGAAGTAGGCGGCGGTGTCGAGCTGCATGACCGTGTGCAAGGTGAGCGTGAAGCGGCCGTTCGCGCTCGTCCACACGGGTCGGCCGCTCAGCATGTTCGAGACCACAGAAGGCGGCGCCGGCTCTTTGGCCTCGACCGTCTGGATGTCGTGCGCCTGGCTCGCCAGGGTCTGGGTCTGCAAGACCTGGCCCTGTTTGAGTTGCTGGACCTCGGCCTCGAGGGCCTGGTCACGCGCGGTCAGGGCGTCGTCCTGTGCGTGCAGCCGCTGATTGTCGCTGATCACCTGCTGCATCTCTTGTTCGAGCTGTTGGATGCGCGCCTCGCTCGGATCGGCCTTGTGCGGCGCGGCGATCGCCAACGTCGAGACGCTCGCCAGGAGCGCGCCCATTGTCCCGGCGACGCTCAAGCGCCCTAGTCCTGCAAGTGTCTTCACCGTCCCCGCTCCGGTCGCCCCCACCGATGTGAAGTTCAATTACATAACCGATTGGGGGGAGTTGATAGGTGTTCGAGACGTCGGTAATCGGCTTTCGGCGAGGATCTGTTCGCGTGGAGTTGCCCGGTTCTTCGGGCGGCCGGCTAGCCCGCCAGCATCTTCACCCCGACAACCGCCAGCATCACGGCCAGGGCGGATCGCAACGCGACTTCAGGCGCGAAGCGCGCGGTGACGCTGCCCAGGATGACCCCCGGGACCGAGCCTATGAGGAGCGAGAGGAGCAGCGGGAAATTGATCGATCCCAGCCACCAATGGCCCAGCCCGGCGAGCAGCGCGAGGGGAACGGCGTGGGCGATGTCGGTCCCGACGATCTTCAGGGTTGGGAGGCGTGGATAGAGAAACGCCAGGGCGACGGCGCCGAGCGCGCCGGCGCCGACGGAGGATAGTGCGACCAGGCCGCCGACAACGAACCCCGTGACGATCGTCAAGGCCGCGGAGGTCTTGAGCCCGAAATCAGGGCTCCGGCGCGTCGCCGCCTCCAGAATGCGCCGCTTGAGGAAAAGCAATGTTGCGCTGATCAGCAGAGCGACCGCGAGGGTGATCGAAATGAGCTTCGCCGCGGCCGGGCTCGCGGCGCCGAAATGCGCCAGTGACGCGATGACGATGACCGTGGCCGGCAGACTGCCGAGCGCCAGCAGGCCAACGATCCGCCAGTCGATCGACTTGGCGAATCCGTGCACCGATGCGCCAGCGGTCTTCGTGGCGGCGGCATAGAGCAGGTCCGTGCCGACCGCGGTCGCCGGATGGATGCGGAAGAGAAGAATGAGCAGCGGCGTCATCAGCGAGCCGCCGCCCACGCCCGTCAGACCGACCAGAATGCCGACGACAAGGCCGGACGTGACGTAGAGCGGGTTGAGGCCCGCGCCGTGAAAGAGATCCATCGAAGCTCCCCCGGATGTTTAGGGTAGAAGTATCTCTATCGGAGAAAGGCAATTGAGTTTTCGACGACCCGTCGTCAAAAAGCCTGGGGGCGTGCCCACGCTCGCGCTTCCCTCCGGCGCCGATTGCGCCGGCCTCGTTATGAGATCGGGCTACATGACGGTGCGGACCGGGGTGGAGGCGCCGCCCGCGAACGACGTCCGTTGCAGTGTCGCGACTGGCGCGAGTGACGGGACTTGAACCCGCGACCTCCGGCGTGACAGGCCGGCGCTCTAACCAACTGAGCTACACCCGCGTTTCGCTTGGCAGTCTCGCACGAAAGCGGCCCGGCGCGCGAGGCGCGTGACATAGGTCGCGCCGCCTTTGACTGTCAACAATTTGGACGCGTGGGCGAGGTGTCGCAAATGCGCGCCCGCCGCGTTTGAACCCCCGGCGCCCATGGTCTACAACCGCCGCCGACTCTCGCTAATGACAGCCGGCGCCCGCTCCCCCGGACCCCCTCGATGAACGCGTTTCTGCTCCAGTACCTGCCGATCGTGATCTTCCTCGCCATCGCAGGGGTCGTGGGCTCGCTGTTCATTGTCGGATCGCTGCTGCTCGCGCCGTCCGCGCCGGACCCGGAGAAGAACTCCGCCTACGAATGCGGCTTCAATGCGTTCGACGATGCGCGGATGAAGTTCGACGTGCGCTTCTACCTGGTCTCGATCCTCTTCATTATCTTCGACCTCGAGGTCGCATTTCTGTTCCCCTGGGCCGTGGCGTTGACCAAGCTGCCGCACCAGACGGGAATCTTCGCCTTCTGGTCGATGATGGTCTTCCTTGGCGTGCTCACCGTCGGCTTCATCTACGAGTGGAAGAAGGGCGCGCTGGAATGGGAGTAGCGGACGCACCCGCCCAGGCTGACCCGTTCTTCGACGGCGTCTCCAATCAGCTCGCCGACAAGGGTTTCGTCACCACGGGCCTCGACGACCTGATCACCTGGGCGCGCACCGGCTCGCTGATGCCGATGACCTTCGGCCTTGCCTGCTGCGCGGTCGAGATGATGCAGGCGCTGACGCCCCGCTACGACCTCGAGCGGTTCGGTTTCGCCGCGCGCGCCTCGCCCAGGCAATCGGACGTCATGATCGTGGCCGGCACGCTGACCAACAAGATGGCTCCGGCCCTTCGCAAGGTCTACGACCAGATGCCAGAGCCGAGGTACGTGATCTCGATGGGCTCGTGCGCCAACGGCGGCGGCTACTACTATTTCAGCTACTCGGTGGTGCGCGGCTGTGACCGGGTGGTCCCGGTCGACATCTACGTGCCCGGCTGCCCGCCGACCGCAGAGGCGCTGGTCTATGGCGTGCTTCAGCTGCAGAAGAAGATCCGCCGCACGGGAACGATCGAGCGATGAGCTTCGCCGTCGCGGAGGATGTGCTGGCGGATCTAGGCCGCGAGCTGGTCGCCGACAGCGCAGGCGCGTTCACGGCGGCCGAGGTCGCATTCGGCGAGCTCACGCTGCACGCCCCCGCCGGACGCATCGTCCAGGCGCTGACCCACTTGCGCGACAATACGAAGACGCCGTTCCAGCAGCTGATGGACGTCACCGCGGTCGACTACCCTGAGCGCGCCGAGCGCTTCGACGTCGTCTACCACCTGCTGTCGATGACCAAGAACCGCCGCGTGCGGGTGAAGGCGTCCATCGCCGAGGACACGGCGGCGCCGACCGCGACCGGTGTCTACCCCTGCGCCGACTGGTACGAGCGGGAGGTGTTCGACATGTTCGGCGTCCCCTTCGAAGGGCATCCGGACCTGCGCCGCATCCTCACCGACTACGGGTTCGAGGGGCACCCTTTGCGCAAGGACTTCCCGATGACCGGCTACCTCGAGGTCCGCTACGACGACGAGCAGAAGCGGGTTGTCTATGAGCCGGTGAAGATCAGCCAGTTTCGCGCCTTCGACTTCCTCTCCCCGTGGGAGGGGGCGACCTACGCGCTGCCGGGCGATGAGAAGGCGGAGCCGAAGTAGTGGCCGACGACGCCCATCCCGTCCCGCCGCCGTCGGATTCCGCCGCCAGCGACGGCCCGCGCAAGTTCTCGCTGAACTTCGGGCCCCAGCACCCGGCGGCGCACGGCGTGCTGCGCATGGTGCTGGAGCTGGACGGCGAGGTCGTCGAGCGTGTGGACCCGCACATCGGCCTTTTGCATCGCGGCACCGAAAAACTCATGGAGGCAAGGACCTACCTCCAGAACATCCCGTACTTCGACCGCTTGGACTACGTCTGCCCGATGAACCAGGAGCACGCCTTCTGCCTGGCCATCGAGAAGCTCTTGGGCGTCGAGGTCCCTCGACGCGGCTCGCTGATCCGGGTGCTCTATTCCGAGATCGGGCGCATCCTGAACCACATCCTGAACATCACGACGCAAGCGATGGACGTTGGAGCCTGGACCCTGCCGTTCTGGGGCTTTGAAGAGCGTGAGAAGCTGATGGTCTTCTACGAGCGCGCCTGCGGGGCGCGGCTCCACGCGAACTACTTCCGTCCCGGCGGGGTGCACCAGGACCTCACGCCCGAGCTCATCGACGACATCGAGGCCTGGTGCGGGACCTACCCGAAGGTGATCGACGATATCGAGGGCCTGATCACGGGCAACCGCATCTTCAAGCAGCGCAACGTCAACATCGGGATCGTGACCAAGGAAGAGGCGTTCGCCTGGGGCTTTACGGGCGTGATGCTGCGCGGCTCCGGCGTGCCCTGGGATCTCCGCCGCAACCAGCCGTACGAGTGTTACGACGAGCTTGCCTTCGAGATTCCGCTCGGCGTGAACGGCGACTGCTACGACCGCTACCTCTGCCGCATGGAGGAGATGCGCCAATCGGTCGCGATCATGCGCCAGTGCATCGACCTGCTGCGCAAGGCGGAGGGGCCGGTGATGGTCGACGACAACAAGATCGCCCCGCCCCGCCGGGCCGAAATGAAGCGGTCGATGGAGGCGATGATCCACCACTTCAAGCTCTACACCGAGGGTTTCAGGACGCCGCCGGGCGAGGTCTACGCCTACGTCGAGGCGCCGAAGGGGGAGTTCGGCGTCTATCTGGTGTCCGACGGAACCAACAAGCCCTACCGGTGCAAGATGCGCTCGCCGAGCTACCCGCATCTGGCCGCCATGGACTGGATGAACCGCGGCCACATGTTGGCCGACGTCGCGGCCGTGCTCGGCTCGCTCGACATCGTCTTCGGGGAGATCGACCGGTGAGCGTTCGCCGCCTGACCAAGGAACAGCCCGCGAGCTTCGCATTCAAGCCCGCCACCCTGAAGGCGGCGAAGGAGTGGATCGCGAAATACCCGCAAGGCCGTCAGCAGTCGGCGGTGATCCCGATCCTCTGGCTGGTGCAGAAGCAGGAGGGCTGGGTCTCCGAGCCCGCCATCCGCGGCGTGGCCGAACTGCTGGGCATGCCGGCGATCCGCGTGTTCGAGGTCGCGACCTTTTACACGATGTTCGAGCTTGCCCCGGTGGGGACGACAGCGCTGATCCAGGTGTGCGGCACGACGCCCTGCATGCTGCGCGGCGCAAACGACCTGATGGCCATCTGCCGCAAGAAGCTCGGGGAGAAGGACCACGTCTCCGCCGATGGCAAGTTCACCTGGGAAGAGGTCGAGTGCCTCGGCGCTTGCGCCAACGCGCCGATGGCCCAGATCAACGACTACTACTACGAGGACCTGACGCCGGAGACGCTGGCCCAGATCATAGACGACTTCGCCGCCGGCAAGACGCCGAAGCCCGGCTCCTACGCCGGCCGCCACACCTCCGAGCCGGCCGGCGGAGCGCAGACGCTGACCGATCCTGCGCTCTACGACGGCTCTGCGGCCAAGCCGATCAAGACGCTGCCGAACGCGCCGGAGACCGCCTCGTGAGCAGCGACATCGAGACGTTCCGCGCCGAGCTTCGCGCCGCCGGCCAGCCCTGGAGCCGTCGAGGCGTCATCGTCGCCGCCGTCGGCATCGCGCTTTTGGGCGTGACTCAGTTCGTCGGGCAAGCCGCCCCGTTCGCCTCGCTGTTCTTCCCGCTCCTCGTCGGCTCGACGGTGTTGATCGCCATCGGCTGGGTGATGCTTGTGGTGGGCGTGCTGCGCCGCAGGCGCTGGGCCAGGACCCATGACCTCTCGATGCCGGCGCTGAGCGACGCGGGCGAGGGGAGGGGCTGATGGCGGGCGTCCTGGAAGACAAGGACCGCATCTTCACCAACCTCTACGGCCTGCAGGACTGGCGGCTGGAGGCGGCGAAGAAACGCGGCGCCTGGAACGCGACCGTCGAGATCCTGAAGATGGATCGCGGCTGGATCTGCGACCAGATCAAGAACTCCGGCCTGCGCGGGCGCGGCGGCGCGGGGTTCGGCACCGGGCTGAAGTGGACCTTCATGCCCAAGACGGTCGATCCGGCCCGCCCGCACTATCTGATGGTCAACGCCGATGAGTCGGAGCCCGGAACCTGCAAGGACCGGGAGATCATGCGGCACGACCCGCACCTCTTCATCGAAGGCTGCCTGATCGCCAGCTACGCCATGCAGGCCAACACCTGCTACATCTACGTGCGCGGCGAATACATCTTCGAACGCGAGATCCTGCAGAAGGCCATCGACGAGGCCTACGCCGCCAAGCTGATCGGCAAGAACAATGTCCATGGTTGGGACTTCGACTGCTACGTCCACCACGGCGCCGGCGCCTACATCTGCGGCGAAGAGACGGCCTTGCTCGAGAGCTTCGAGGGCAAGAAGGGCCAGCCGAGGCTGAAGCCGCCGTTCCCGGCAGGCGCGGGCATTTACGGCTGTCCGACCACGGTGAACAACGTCGAGTTGATCGCGGTGGTCGGCACGATCCTCAGGCGCGGCGCCGACTGGTTCGCCGGCTTCGGACGCCCGAACAACACCGGCACCAAGCTGATGTGCATCTCCGGCCACGTCGAGCGGCCGTGCAACGTCGAAGAGGTGATGTCGATCCCGCTCAAGCAGTTGCTCGAAGAGCACGCCGGCGGCGTGCGCGGCGGTTGGGGGAACCTGAAGGCGGTGATCCCGGGCGGCTCGTCCGTGCGCATGATTCCGGCGCACGAGGCGGAAGAGGCCCTGATGGACTTCGACAGCCTCGCGGCGCTGAAGTCCGGCCTCGGCACGGCGGCGGTGATCGTCATGGACAAGTCCACCGACCTCGTCCGCGCCATCGCCAGGATCTCATACTTCTACAAGCACGAGAGTTGCGGCCAGTGCACGCCGTGCCGCGAAGGCACCGGCTGGATGTGGCGGGTGATGGAACGGATGGCCGCCGGCGAAGCCGAGCCGTCGGAAATCGATACGCTGCTCGACGTGGCGAGCCAGGTCGAGGGCCACACCATCTGTGCGCTCGGCGACGCAGCCGCGTGGCCGATCCAGGGCCTCTTCCGCCACTTCCGGCCGGAGATCGAGGAGCGGATCAACGCCTACCGCTCGCGCCGCGCCAACGTGCAAGGCGCCAGCTTCGCGACCGCGGCGGCGGAGTAGGGCGATGGCCGCGCTGCTCGCCGACAGGGACCGGATCTTCACCAACCTCAACGGGCGCCACGACCCTGGCCTCGACGGCGCGCGCCGTCGCGGTTGCTGGAACGGCGCGCCGGAGATGGTCGCCTATGGCCCCGACTGGATCATCGCCCAAATCAAGGCGTCCGGCCTGCGCGGGCGCGGCGGGGCCGGGTTCCCGGCCTGGCAAAAGTGGAGCCTCATCCCAAAGGATGACGGACGCGACCACTATCTGGTGGTCAACGCCGACGAGAGCGAGCCGGGCGCCTGCAAGGACCGGGAAATCATCCGCAATGACCCGCACCTGCTGATCGAGGGCTGCCTGCTCGCGGGCCGGGCGATCGGGGCGCGGTCGGCCTACGTCTACATCCGCGGCGAATATGTCGCCGAGCGCGAGCGGCTCGAGGCGGCCATCGCCGAGGCCTACGCCGCGCGCCTGATCGGGCCGGGCAACATCCATGGCTGGGACTTCGAGCTCTTCGTCAGCCACGGCGGCGGCGCCTACATCTGCGGCGAGGAGACGGCCCTCTTGGAGAGCTTGGAGGGCAAGAAGGGCCAGCCGCGCCTGCGGCCGCCTTTCCCGGCTCTTGCCGGCCTCTACGGTTGCCCGACGGCGGTGAACAACGTCGAGACCATCGCGGTGGTGGGAACGATCCTGCGCCGCGGCGCCGCCTGGTTCGCCAGCTTCGGCCGGCCGCGCAATGAGGGCACCAAGGTCATCAGCGTCTCCGGGCACGTGAATGCGCCGTGCAATGTCGAGGAGGCCATGTCGGTCCCCCTGCGCCAGCTGATCGAGGAGCATGCCGGCGGCGTGCGCGGCGGTTGGGGAAACCTCAAGGCCGTGCTGCCGGGCGGCGGCTCGACGCCGATGATCCCGGCCTATCAGGCCGAGGAAGCGCTGATGGACTACGACTCCCTGCGCGACCTGAAGACCGCCCTGGGCTCCGGCTCGGTGATCGTCATGGACCGTGACACCGACCTCGTGCGGGCCATTGCGCGGCTAAGCTACTTCTACAAGCACGAGAGCTGTGGCCAGTGCACGCCGTGCCGGGAAGGGACCGGCTGGATGTGGCGGATCATGGAGCGCATGGCCTCGGGCGAAGCCGAGATGCGCGAGATCGACATGCTGCTCGACCTGGCGTCGGAAGTGGAGGGCCACACGATCTGCGGTCTCGGCGACTTCGCCGCCTGGCCGATCCAGGGCCTGTTCCGCCACTTCCGGCACGAGGTCGAGGACCGGATCATGAGCTATCGCGCGCGCCGGCCGCATGTGCAGGGCGCGGCCCTGATCGCGGCGGAGTAGGGCGATGCGCGGCAGGGTCTTAAGCTACGCTGCGACGACCGGCGCCGGCCTGATCAGCGGCGACGACGGCCAGCGCTACACCTTCGCTCGCGCGGCCCTGCAAGGCGGCTACACCGCCGTGGTCCCGGGAACCGTGGTCGACTTCCAGGTCGAAAACGGGGCTGCGACCGGGATCTACGTGCTGCCGTCGACGGGCGACAAGAACCGCATCGTCGCGGCGGTGCTGGCCTTCTTCCTCGGCCACTGGGGCATCCACAAGTTCTACCTGGGCAAGACCAACGCCGGCATCATCATGCTGCTCATGGGAACGGTCGGCTGGCTTCTGATCTTTCCAGCCCTGGCGAACTGGGTCATCGCGTTCATCGAGTTCATCATCTACCTGACCAAGTCGGACCAGCAGTTCTACGAGGACTACGTGGTGGGGGACCGGACGTGGTTCTGAGCGGAGCGCGCGAATAAATGCCCGTGGCCAAGGTCAACGGCGTCGAGGTCGAGTTCCAGCCCGGGATGACGGTGCTGCAAGTGGCCGAGCTCGCCGGCGAGGAGATCCCGCGCTTCTGCTACCACGAGCGGCTGTCGATCGCCGGCAACTGCCGCATGTGCCTGGTCGAGGTGAAACCGGGGCCGCCGAAGCCGCAGGCCTCCTGCGCGCTGCCGGCCGCCGAGGGCCAGGAGATCTTCACCAACACGCCGATGGTGAAGAAGGCCCGCGAAGGGGTGATGGAGTTCCTGCTCATCAATCACCCGCTCGACTGCCCGATCTGCGACCAGGGCGGGGAGTGCGACCTGCAGGACCAGTCGATGGGCTTTGGCCGCAACTCCACCCGCTACGTCGAGAACAAGCGGGCGGTCGAAGAGAAGTACATGGGTCCGCTGATCAAGACGGTGATGACCCGTTGCATCCAGTGCACCCGCTGCGTGCGCTTCATCACCGAGGTGGCCGGCCAGGCGGAGATCGGGCTGATCTCGCGCGGCGAGGATGTCGAGATCACCACCTACCTCGACCAGGCGGTCACCAGCGAACTCTCCGCCAATGTGATCGACCTCTGCCCGGTCGGCGCATTGACCTCCAAGCCCTACGCCTTCAACGCCCGCCCTTGGGAGCTGACCAAGACCGAGAGTGTCGACGTTATGGACGCCATGGGCGCGGCGATCCGGGTCGATGCGCGGGGTAACGAGGTGATGCGCGTGCTGCCGCGCACCAACGACGCGATCAACGAGGAGTGGATCTCGGACAAGACGCGCTACGCCTGCGACGGCCTGATGCGCCAACGCCTCGATCGCCCGTATGTGCGCCGGGGCGGCAAGCTGACGGCCGCGACCTGGGGCGAGGCCTTCGACGCCGTGGCCGCCAAGATCACGGGAACCGCGCCGGACCGTGTCGGCGTCATCGCTGGCGACCTGCAGGACGCCGAATTGATGAAGGCCGCGCTCGACCTCTTCGCCAAGCTGGGCGTGAAGAGCCTCGATTGCCGCCAGGACGGGGCGAAGGTCGGCGCCGGGCCTCGCGAAAGCTGGCTGTTCAACACGACCATCGCCGGGCTCGACGAGTGCGACGCGCTGTTGCTGATCGGGACCAACCCGCGGCTGGAAGCGCCGGTTCTGAACGCGCGCATCCGCAAGAGCTGGCTCTGGCGCAACCTGCCGGTCGGGCTGATCGGCGAGGCGGCCGACCTCACCTACCGCTACGAGCACCTGGGCGCCGGCCCGGCCTCGATCGCCGACCTGATCAACGCGCGTTCCGGCTTTGCCAAGACGCTGAAGGACGCGGCCAAACCGGCGATCATCCTCGGGGCCGGCGCGCTGGCGCGTGAAGACGGCGCGGCTGTGCTGGCGCTCGCCGCCGAGCTGGGCGCGAAAGTCGGCGTGATCGCCGACGGCTGGAACGGCTTCAACGTGTTGCATTCGGCCGCGAGCCGCGTCGGCGGCCTCGACCTGGGCTTCGTCCCGGCCGATGGCGGGCTGGACGCGCAGGCGATGGTCAAGAAAGGCGCCCTGGACGTCCTCGTCCTGCTCGGCGCCGACGAGATCGACCTGTCCGGCAGCGATGCATTCGTCGTCTACATTGGCGCGCATGGCGACCAGGGCGCGCACCGCGCCGACGTCATCCTGCCGGGCGCCGCCTACACCGAGAAGGACGGCCTCTACGTGAACACCGAGGGCCGGCCGCAGTTCGGCGAGCGGGCGGTGTTTCCGAAGGGCGAGGCGCGGGAGGACTGGGCGATCATCCGGGCGCTCTCCGATCGCCTCGGCGCGACGCTGCCCTACGACACCCTCGACCAGCTGCGCGATCGCTTGTTCGCCGATCATCCGAGCTTCGGCCAGGTCGACCATGCGACGAGCGGCGCCGCGCTGGACCTCGCCAAGGTCGGCGCGAAGGGCGACCTATCGGACGCCCCTTTCACTTGTCCAATCAAGGACTTCTACTTCACCAACCCGATCGCGCGGGCGAGCGTGACCATGGCCGAGTGCTCAGCCAGCGTCGCCGCCGCCCGCAGCGGCCACCCCCTGGCCGCGGAGTAGCCCATGGACTGGTCCTCGCCCATCGGCTGGACGGTGCTGACCGTGGCGCAGATCGTGGTGGTCCTGGTCGGCGTACTCCTCGGCGTGGTCGTCGTGCTCTGGTCCGACAGCAAGATCTGGGCCGGGGTTCAGATGCGCAAAGGCCCGAACGTCGTCGGGCCGTTCGGCACTGTTCCAGCTCTTCGCCGACGCCGGGAAGTTCCTGATCAAGGAAATCGTCATCCCCGACGGCGCCGACAAGCTGATCTTCCTGATGGCGCCGGTCTTCATCGTCACTCTGGCGCTGGGGGCCTGGGCGGCGTTACCGCTCGCGCCCGGGTGGGTGGTGTCGAACATCAACGTCGGCGTGCTCTACCTGTTCGCCATCTCCTCGCTCGGCGTCTACGGCGTGATCATGGGCGGATGGGCTTCGAACTCGAAGTATCCGTTCCTCGGCGCGCTGCGTTCCGCCGCGCAGATGGTGAGCTACGAGGTCTCGATCGGATTTGTGATCGTCACCGTGATCGTGCTCGCCGGCTCGATGAACCTGCAGACCATCGTGGCCGAGCAGGGCGGCGGGTTCTGGAACTGGAACGTGCTCGGCGGACGGGGCCTCGAAGGGCTTGCCGCTGGCGCTGGTGATGATCCCGATGGCGGTGATCTTCTTCGTCTCGTCGCTGGCCGAGACCAACCGCCCGCCATTCGACCTTTCCGAGGCCGAGTCCGAACTCGTGGCCGGCTACCAGGTCGAATACTCCTCGACGCCGTACCTGCTGTTCATGATGGGCGAGTACATGAACATCATCCTGCTCTGCGGGCTGATCAGCGTGCTCTTCTTCGGCGGCTGGCAGGCGCCGTTCCCGACCCCCTTCCTCGCCTCATGGGCCCCGACGGCCGCGAGCCTGTTCGGCCTCGCCTGGTTCGTGGCTCAAGATCGTCTTCTTCTTCTTCCTGTTCGCGGTGGTGAAGGCGATCGTACCCCGATACCGCTACGACCAGCTCATGCGCCTGGGCTGGAAGGTGTTCCTGCCCATCTCCCTCGTCGCCGTGGCGCTCGTCGCCGGCTGGCGCGTGTACATGGGCTAGTGGGAGATCGCCGATGAGCTTCGCCGAACGCATCAGCCAGGCCGCACGGGGCGCCGCGCTCATGGACTTCGTCGGGGGCTTTGGCTTGGCCCTCAAGCATCTCTGGGCGCCGAAGACGACCGTCCAGTACCCGCACGAGCGCAACCCGCAATCGCCTCGCTTCCGCGGCGAGCATGCGCTGCGCCGCTACCCGAACGGCGAGGAGCGCTGCATCGCCTGCAAGCTCTGCGAGGCGATTTGTCCCGGCCCAGGCGATCTACATCGAGGCCGAGCCGCGCGAGGACGGCTCGCGCCGCACGACGCGCTACGACATCGACATGGTCAAGTGCATCTACTGCGGCCTCTGCCAGGAGGCCTGCCCGGTGGACGCCATCGTCGAGGGGCCGAACACCGAGTATGCGGTCGAGACCCGCGAGGAGCTCTACTACGACAAGCAGCGGCTGCTCGATAACGGCGACCGCTGGGAGCGCGAGATCGCGAAGAACCTGGAACTGGATGCGCCCTATCGCTAAGAGGCGGTCATTGAGTTGCGCGGGGAACGCGGGGCGCAAGCTGCCCCGCCCTGGGTTGAGTTGTAAGGGGAGCGTGGACGGCTCAATGGCCTTGCAGGCGATTGCCTTCTACATCTTGGCGGCGGTGACGCTGGGCTCGGCCCTGCTCGTCATCAGCGCGCGCAATCCCGTGCACTCGGTGCTGTTCCTGATCGCGGCCTTCTTCTCGGCGGCGGGCCTCTTCGTGCTCCTGGGCGCGGAGTTCCTCGCCATGATCCTGGTGGTCGTCTACGTCGGCGCCGTCGCGGTCCTCTTCCTGTTCGTCGTGATGATGCTGGACGTCGACTTCGCCCAGCTGCGCGCCGGATTCACCCGCTACCTGCCGATCGGCGCCATCGTCGCTCTCATCCTGGTGGTCGAGATGGCGGCGGTCTCGGTCGGCGTGGCCAACCGCGGCGCCGCGGCGGGCGCAACGCCGCTCGCGCCCAGCTCGGTGACCAACGCCGAGGCGATCGGGCGGGTGCTCTACACCGACTACGTCTACTTCTTCCAGGCCGCCGGCCTGATCCTGCTGGTCGCCATGATCGGCGCGATCGTGCTGACGCTGCGCCACCGCACCTACGTGCGCCGCCAGAGCATCGCCGAGCAGACCGCCCGGACGCCTGCCTCCGGCATGCAGCTCGTTCAGATCAAGAGCGGGGAGGGGCTCCCCGAATGAGCGTCGGCCTTGCCAACTATCTCGCGGTCGCCGCCATCCTGTTCACGATCGGGGTGCTCGGCATCTTCATCAACCGCAAGAACGTCATCGTCATCCTGATGTCGATCGAGCTGATCCTGCTCGCGGTGAACATCAATCTCGTGGCGTTCTCGGTCTACCTGCATCAGGTGACCGGGCAGATCTACGCCATGTTCGTGCTGACCGTGGCCGCCGCCGAGGCGGCCGTGGGCCTGGCCATCATCGTCACCTACTTCCGCAATCGCGGCGACATCGCCGTCGACGGCGCCAACGTGATGAAGGGGTAGGGAGCGGATGAGCCCCAACCTCATCGTCCAGGCCATCGTGCTTGCGCCGCTCCTGGGGGCGGCGATCGCCGGGCTGACCGGCCGCCGGCTCGGGGATCGGGTCTCCCAAAGCATCACCACCGGGCTGTTGGTTCTGGCGTTCGGGCTCTCGATCTACGTCTTCTACCAGGTGATCTACGGGGCCTGGACCAAGCCGTTCATCGCCGAGCTCGCGCCCGTTCATCCAGGTCGGCGCCTTCCAGTCCGACTGGGCGGTGCGCATCGACAGCATTTCGGCGGTGATGCTGGTGGTGGTGACGACCGTCTCGGCGCTCGTGCACATCTACAGCTGGGGCTACATGGCGGAGGACGACTCCAAGCCCCGCTTCTTCGCCTACCTGTCGTTCTTCACCTTCGCCATGCTGGCGCTGGTGACCGCCGCCGACTTCATGCAGCTGTTCTTCGGCTGGGAGGGCGTGGGTCTGGCGAGCTACCTGCTCATCGGCTTCTGGTACAAGAAGCCGACCGCCTCCGCCGCCGCGATCAAAGCCTTCATCGTCAACCGCGTCGGCGATTTCGGCTTTGTGCTCGGCATCATCACCACCTTCTGGATGTTCGGCTCGATCCGCTTCGCCGACGTCTTCCCCGCCGTCGCCGCCCACGCACACCAGGTCTGGACGCTTCGCCAGCTGGAACTGGAGCGGGATCGACCTCGCCTGCGCGCTGCTCTTCGTCGGCGCCATGGGCAAGTCGGCGCAGTTCTTCCTGCACACCTGGCTGCCCGACGCCATGGAGGGCCCGACGCCGGTCTCGGCCCTGATCCATGCCGCGACCATGGTGACCGCCGGCGTCTACATGGTCTGCCTGCTCTCGCCGATGTTCGAGTACGCGCCGGTGGCGCGCGAGATCGTGACGGTGATCGGCGCGGTGACCGCGCTCTTCGCCGCGACCGTGGGCCTGGCCCAGAACGACATCAAGCGGGTGATCGCCTATTCGACCTGCTCGCAGCTCGGCTACATGTTCATCGCCGCCGGCGTCGGCGCCTATCAGGCGGCGATGTTCCACCTCTTCACCCACGCCTTCTTCAAGGCGCTGCTGTTCCTCGCCGCCGGCAGCGTCATCACCGCCATGCACCACGAGCAGGACATGCGGGCCATGGGCGGGCTCTGGCGCAAGCTGCCGCTGACCTACGCGGTGATGCTGGTCGGCACGCTGGCCATCACCGGCTTCGGCCTTCCGGGCGTCGATATCGGCTTCGCCGGCTTCTACTCCAAGGACGCCATCATCAACGCCGCTTACGCGGCCATGCGCGCGGGCTCGGGCGTCGGCGCCTTCGGCTTCCTGATCGGCGTGCTCGCCGCGGGCCTGACCTCCTTCTACTCCTGGCGGCTGATCTTCATGACCTTCCACGGGACGCCGCACTGGGGCGCGCACGTCCAGGCCGAGCACGGCGAGACCCACGACGAGCCGCTGGAGCACGACGCGCACGGCCATGGGCACGACGCCCACGCCCTCGACCCGCACGAGCCCAGCTGGTCGATCCGCTTCCCGCTCGTCGATTCTGGCCATCGGCGCGGCGATCGCCGGCTACCTGTTCGTCGAGCAGTTCATCGGCGAGGGCAGGGCGGCCTTCTGGCGCGGCGCCATCTTCACCGGCGCGACGCAACCACGTGCTCGACCAGATCCATGCGCTGCCGGCCTGGGTGGTCTGGGCGCCGCTGACGGTGACGGCCGCGGGCTTCCTGATCGCCGCCTACATGTACATCCTGCACGAGGGCCTGGCCGCGCGGCTCGCCGCCCGCCGCGGGCCGCTCTACCTCTTCATCTACAACAAGTGGTTCTTCGACGAGCTCTACGACCTCGTCTTCGTGCGCGGCGCCAAGGCGCTCGGCGACCTGTTCTGGAAGGGCGGCGACCAGAAGATCATCGACGGCCTCGGGCCGGATGGCGTCGCCTGGCTTTCCAACCGGCTGGGCATCCGCGTCGGCCGCTTCCAGAGCGGCTACGTCTACCACTATGCGTTCGTGATGCTGCTCGGCGTCGCCGGCCTGCTCTCGTTCGCCCTCTACGCCTGGTCGCGGTGAGGGCGACGATGAGCGGAATCCTCAGCCTCACCACCTTCTCGCCGCTGATCGGCGTCGCGGCCATCCTGCTGCTGCGCGCTGTTCGGCCGCGCGGACCAGCAGGAGGCGCTGAACCGCGCCGCGCGCTGGATCGCGCTGGTCACGACGGTGGCCACCTTCGCGCTCTCGATCGTGGTGGTCGCGAATTTCGATCCGCACCAGGCCGGCTTCCAGATGGTCGAGAACCAGCCCTGGTTCGCCGGCTTCCGCTACCGCATGGGGGTCGACGGCCTCTCGGTCCTGTTCGTCCTGCTGACCGCCTTCCTCCTGCCGCTCTGCATCGCGGCCAGCTGGACGTCGATCAAGGACCGCGTGCTCGAGTACATGATCGCGTTCCTGGTGCTCGAGACGCTGATGATCGGCGTCTTCTGCGCGCTCGACCTGATCGTCTTCTACCTGTTCTTCGAAGGCCAGCTGATCCCGATGTTCCTGATCATCGGGGTCTGGGGCGGCCAGCGCCGCGTCTACGCCGCCTACAAGTTCTTCCTCTACACGCTGTTGGGCTCGGTCCTGATGCTGGCGGCGATCCTGGCCATGGCCGGGATCACCCACACGACCTCGATCCCCGAGCTTCTGGCCTACCACTTCGATCCGAAGCTGCAGATCGTGCTCTGGCTGGCCTTCCTCGCGTCGTTCGCGGTCAAGCTGCCGATGTGGCCGGTGCACACCTGGCTGCCGGACGCGCACGTCGAGGCGCCGACGGCCGGCTCGGTGATCCTGGCCGGGCATCCTCTTGAAGATGGGCGGCTACGGCTTCCTGCGCTTCTCGGTGCCGATGTTCCCGAGCGCCTCGCACATGTTCGCGCCGTTGATGTTCGCGCTCTCGGTGATCGCCATCGTCTACACCTCGCTGGTCGCGTTCCGGCAGACCGACATGAAGAAGCTGATCGCCTATTCCTCGGTCGCCCACATGGGCTTCGTGACCATGGGCATCTTCTCCGGGACGCTGCAGGGCGAGCAGGGCGCCATCTTCCAGATGCTCAGCCACGGGCTGATCTCGGGCGCGCTCTTCCTCTGCGTCGGCGTCGTCTACGACCGCATGCACACGCGCGAGATCGCCTTCTACGGCGGCCTGACCGCCCGGATGCCCTGGTACGCCGCGGTCTTCATGCTGTTCTCGCTCGGCAACGTCGGCCTGCCCGGCACCTCGGGCTTCGTCGGCGAGATCCTCAGCCTGGTCGGGGTCTATCGCGCCTCGACCTGGACCGCGATCCTGGCCGCGACGCGGGGTCATCCTCTCGGCGACCTACGCGCTCACCCTCTATCGGCGGATGATGTTCGACCCGCTGACCAATCCCAAGCTCGAGACGATCGCCGACCTCGAGCCGCGCGAGACGGCGATCTTCACCCCGCTCATCATCGGCACGCTCGCGCTCGGCCTCGCGCCCTGGCTGGTGCTCAACCTGACCACGGCCTCGGCGGCGAAGTACGTCGCGCTCTACCAGATGTTCGGCGGCGGGTGATGAACCTCGCACACGCCATGACGCTCGCGTTGCCGGAGGTCTTCCTGGCCGCTCAGCGCGCTCGCCCTGCTGCTCGTCGGCGCGATGCTGCGGCCGAGCGCGGTCGCGGTCTGGGTCGCGTCGGGCGCGGCGCTGGTCGTCGCCGCCGTGCTCGCCGCCATCGGCCCGCTCGGGACCGCCTTCGCCGGCGGCTTCGTCGCCGACCAGGCCGCCGCCTTCGCCAAGGTGGCGATCTACCTCGCCACCGCCGTCGCGCTCTTCCTCGGCTCCGGCTGGCTCGGCCGGCTCAAGGCGCGGCAGTTCGAGTACCCGATCCTGATCCTGCTCTCGGCGCTCGGCATGGGGATCATGGCCTCGTCCGGCGACCTGATCTCGCTCTACGTCGGGGTCGAGCTGCAGTCGCTGGCCGCCTACGTGCTGGCCGCCTTCCGCCGCGACGACGCCAAGGCCTCGGAAGCCGGCGCTCAAGTACTTCGTGCTGGGCGCGCTATCGTCCGGCCTGCTGCTCTACGGCGCCTCGCTGATCTACGGCTTCGCCGGCTCGGTGAAGTTCGCCGACATCGCCGCCGCGGCCCACGCCGGCGCCGCGAACGGCGTGCTGTTCGGCCTCGTCTTCCTGATCTGCGGGCTCGCGTTCAAGGTCTCGGCCGCGCCGTTCCACATGTGGATCCCCGACGTCTACGAAGGCGCGCCGACGCCGGTGGTCGCCTTCTTCGCCGCCGCGCCCAAGCTCGCCGCCATGGTGCTGTTCGCCCGCGCGCTGGCCGACGCCTTCCCGGGCGCCGCCGACCAGTGGCGGCAGGTGCTGATCGTCATCGCCGTCATCTCCATGCTGCTCGGCGCCTTCGCCGGCCTCGTGCAGAAGAACCTCAAGCGGCTGTGGGCCTATTCCTCGATCGCCAACGTCGGCTACGCGCTGGTCGGCCTGTCGGCCGGCACCGCCGAGGGCGTGCAGGCCATGCTGGTGTTCATGGTCCTCTACATGATCGACGTGACCGGCTTCTTCGCCTGCCTGATGGCGCTGAACCGCGACGGCAAGCCGATGGAGACCATGGACGACATGGCCGGCCTGATGCAGGAGCGGCCGGGCATGGCGCTGGCCATGACCGTGTTCGCCGTCTCGGCCATCGGCTTCCCGCCGTTCTCGGGCTTCTGGGCCAAGATCTATGTGTTCAAGGCGATCATCGACGCCGGCTACGGCTGGGTCGCGGTGGTCGGCCTGGTCTCCAGCGTCGTGGCCGCCTTCTACTATCTGCGCCTGGTCAAGGTGATGTGGTTCGACCCGCCGGGCGGCGCGGTCGACGCGGCGCCGGCCGACGCCCGCGGCGTCGCCTTTGCGGCGGCGCTGTTCTCCTTCCCCGTCGTGCTCGTCGCGCTGGTCGGCCTCGACCCGCTGGCCAAGTCGGCTGCATCCGCCTTCGGGCTGGGCTAGACTTCACCGCATGACGTCGATCCGCACCGCGCCGAGCATCCTGGCGTTCGACGTCATCGACTCCACCAACGCCGAGGCGCGTCGCCGCGCCGAAGCCGGCGAGGCCGGGCCGCTCTGGATCACCGCCAGCGCGTCAGAGCGCCGGCCGCGGCCGGCGCGGGCGCGCGTGGGAGACCGGCGCCGGCAACCTCGCCGCGACGCTGCTCATGGTCACCGACCGCCCGCCGGCCGAGGCCGCGCAGGTCTCCTTCGTCGCCGCGCTTGCCGTCGCCGACCTCGCCAGCGCCTACATCCCGCCCGAGCGGGTCAAGGTGAAATGGCCGAACGACGTGATGGTGTCGGGCCGCAAGCTCGCCGGCATCCTGGTCGAGTCCGGCGCGCGCGCGGAAGGCGGCCTCTGGCTCGCCATCGGCGTCGGCGTCAACCTGGCGAGCGCGCCGGTGGCCGCCGACCGGCCGGCGACCACGCATCGCGCACGAAACCCAGCACGCCGCCGCCCGAGCCCGAGCGTCGCGCTCGAGCGGCCTGGCCGACGCCTTCTCCGAGTGGCTGCTGCGCTGGGACGCGCGCGGCTTTCCGCCCATCGCCGAGGCCTGGACCGAGCGCGCCTATGGCCTCGGCGAAGCCTTGCGTGGCGCGGCTGCCGGGCGAGACCGTCGAGGGCGATCGCCGAGGGCCTGGACGACGACGGCGCGCTTCGCCTTCGCCAGCGCGGACGGCCGGGTGCGCCGCATCACCGCCGGCGACGTCTTCTTCGGGAGCGGTCTGAGCGATGCTGCTCGCCATCGAGCAGGGCAACACCAACACGCTCTTCGCCGTGCACGATGGCGACGACGTGGATCGCCCAATGGCGCGCGGCGACCGAATCCACCCGCACGGCGGACGAATACGCGGTCTGGCTGTCGCAGCTGCTCGCCATGGCCGATCTGTCGATGAAGAGCCTGGACGCCTGCATCGTCTCCAGCGTCGTGCCGCAGTCGGTGTTCAACCTCAGGAACCTCGCCCGCCGCTATCTGCACACCGAGCCGCTGGTCGTCGGCGAGAACGTCGATCTCGGCATCCAGGTGCGCATCGACAAGCCGTCCGAGGCCGGCGCCGACCGGCTGGTCAACGCCATCGGCGCCCACGTCGCCTATCCGGGCGACCTGATCGTCGTCGACTCCGGCACCGCCACCACCTTCGACGTCGTCGCCGCCGACGGGGGATTCGAGGGCGGCGTCATCGCGCCGGGGATCAATCTCTCCATGCAGGCGTTGCACGATGCGGCGGCCAAGCTGCCGCGCGTGGCGATCCGCCGCCCGCAGAGCAACCACGTGGTCGGCCACGACACGGTCGAGGCGATGCAGTCGGGCGTCTTCTGGGGCTACATCTCGATGATCGAGGGGCTCGTGCGGCGCATCAAGGAGGAGCGGGGCAAGCCGCTCACCGTCGTCGGCACCGGCGGCATCGCCTCGCTGTTCGAGGGCGACACCGACGCCATCGACGTGTTCGACCACGACGTCACCATCCGCGGCCTTCTGGAGATCTACCGGCGCAACAAGGGCCGGGCGGCCGCATGACGGCCAAGCCGAACGACGAGCTCGTCTTCCTGCCCGCTGGGCGGGTCGAACGAGATCGGGATGAACTTCAACTGCTACGGCTACGGGCCGCCGCACGACCGCAAATGGATCGTGGTCGACGTCGGCGTGACCTTCGGCGACGACACCACCCCGGGCGTCGAGATCATCATGCCCGACCCCGCCTTCATCGAGGAATACGCCGACGACATCCTGGGCGTGGTGCTCACCCACGCCCACGAGGACCACATCGGCGCCATGGGCTGGCTCTGGCCGCGGCTGAAGGCGCCGATCTACGCCACGCCCTTCACCGCCTTCCTGCTGCGCGAGAAGATGCGCGAGCGCGGCGTGCTCGACAAAGCCAAGATCACCGAGGTCCCGCTGAACGGCGTCGATCAAGCTCGGCCCCTTCGACCTCACGCTGATCACGCTCACCCATTCCATCCCCGAGCCGAACGGCCTGGCGATCAGCACGCCGCTGGGCGTGGTGCTGCACACCGGCGACTGGAAGATCGATCCTGACCCGCTGCTGGGCGGGCTGACCGACGAGGACGCCATCCGCCGCCTGGGCGATGAGGGCGTGCTGGCCATGGTCTGCGACTCCACCAACGTCTTCGTCGACGGCACCGCGGGCTCGGAAGCCGACGTGCGCGAGACGCTGAACCGCCTGATCGGCTCGCCTGCACGGCAAGATCGCCGTCGCCTGCTTCGCGTCCAACGTCGCGCGCATGGATTCGGCCATCCGCGCCGGCGCAGGCGAACGGTCGCCGCGCCTGCCTGGTCGGCCGCTCGATGATCCGCATGGCCGCCGCGGCCCAGTCGGTCGGGCTGCTCAAGGGCCTGCCGCCGTTCCTCGGCGACGCCGAGGCCGGCCGGTTCAAGGACGACGACATCCTCTACCTCTGCACCGGCAGCCAGGGCGAGCCGCGCGCGGCGCTCTCGCGCATCGCCGACGGGACCCACCCGCACGTCGAAGCTCGGGCCGGGCGACCACTGCATCTTCTCCTCGCGCATCATCCCCGGGAACGAGGTCGCGATCCGCAACCTGCAGAACAAGCTCGCCGATCGCGGGCATTCGTCTGTATACGGAGCGTGACCATCCGGGCATCCACGTCTCCGGCCACCCGTGCCGCGACGACCTGGCCGAGATGTACCGCTGGGCCCGCCCGCAGATCTCCGTGCCGACCCACGGCGAGCGCCGCCACCTGCTGGAGCACGCCGCGCTCGCCCACGACCTGCAGGTGCCGCAGACCGTCGCGCCCCGCAACGGCGACATGGTGCGCCTGGCCCCCGGCCGGGCGGAGATCATCGACGAGGTTCCCGTCGGGCCGCCTCTACGTCGACGGCGGCGTGCTCACGGTCGAGAACGGCGAGGCGCTGCGCGAGCGCCGCCACGCGTCCCACTCCGGCGTGCTGACGGTGGCCGTGGTGCTCGACGACGACGGCCGCATCGCCTCCGGCCCGCAGGTGAACGCCATCGGCCTGCCGGGCGACGAGGCGACCCCGCTCGACGAGGCCCTCGATGACCTCGCCGACGCCGCCGAGCAGGCGATCCGCGGCTTGAACG
The DNA here is from genome assembly GCA_963719975.1 of uncultured Alphaproteobacteria bacterium. Taxonomy (GTDB): domain Bacteria; phylum Pseudomonadota; class Alphaproteobacteria; order Caulobacterales; family Caulobacteraceae; genus Poindextera. The sequence goes on along the minus strand of CAVRED010000007.1, from coordinate 933,602 downwards.
ACTACGAGCGCGAGGACGACCACCTGGTCGAGCAGGCGCTGATGCGCACGCTCAAGCGCACCGCCTTCCGCATCTGGGAACGCCGCCCGATCGTCACCGCGACGGTGATGCGGGTCTAGGACATCACACCGTCATCATCGGCCGGCTAGTTTGCCGCAAACCTCGGGGCCACAAGGGCGGGGATGAAGCTGCGTATCATGTCCCTTGCGGCGCTTGCGCTGCTTCCGGGCGCTTTGGTGCAGGCCCAAACCCTCGCGAAGGACGCGCCCCGCGTCGTCGTCACCGCGCACCGGCTGAAGGTGCAGACGCTGATCGACCGCAAGGTCTACACGATCACCGGCGACCTGCAGGCGACGGCCGGCTCGGCGGCGGACGTCATGAACGCCCTGCCTTCGGTGAACGTCGATCCGGACGGCGTCGTCAGCCTGCGCGGCGACACAAACGTCACCATCCTCATCGATGGCAAGGCCTCGGCGGCGCTGTCCGGCGCGGCGCAGGGCCTGAGTCTGCTCCAGCTGCCGGCGAGCGACATCGACCGCATCGAGGTGCTGAACAACCCGCCGGCGCAATACAAGGCCGAGGGTTCTGGCGGCGTCATCAACATCATCACCCGGAAACACCCGCGGCCGGGTCTCTCCGGGACGGCGCGGGCCAGCGTCGGCGATCGCGGCCGCTACGCCCTCGGGCTCGACGTCGCCTACAACAAGGGCAAGCTCAAGCTCTCCGGGGGCCTCGGCCTCAGGCAAGACAACCGCGAGCGGCGGACCACCGACCGGCAATTCGAGATCGATCCGACGACTGGGCTGCCCGTAGCCGGCGCCGAAAGGATCGATGAGCACTTCCATCGCCTGACGCCGTCGCTGAACGCACGCATCGACTATGAGCTGAACGCCCGCCAGTCGATCGGCGCCTCGTTCAGCTATCGCGCGCTGCACGGTCACCGGTTCTTCGACCAGAACGACGTCGACGGCCCACCGGGCGTCGCCCCGACCAGCATCGCCGATCGCCACAGCGAGGGGCACGAGTGGCATGTGGAGGGCGCGGGCGACGTCCACCTCACCCAGACGCTCTGGCGCCCGAACGAGACGCTCACCGTCGAGCTGCAGCGGAGCACGGTCTACGAGAACGAGCACTACGACTACACCGACACCTTCCCGGCGCCGCCGGGGCCTGTCGCCTTCAGTGACCTGCGCCTCGGCTTGAACCTCGGGACAACCGAGCTCAGCGCCGACTATGACCTGCCGATGGCTCACGACGCCGAGCTGAAGCTGGGCTACGACCTTGAGGCCGACGACAACGCCTTCGACAATCGCGGCGACACCATCGACCCGGTGACCCGCGCCGCCAGCGTCGATCCCAACGTCACCAACGACTTCCGCTATCGTCAGCAGGTCAACGCGGCATACGGCCAGTACGCTGGGGCGCTCGGCGCCTGGCGACTGCAGGCGGGGCTGCGCGTCGAGGATGCGCGAGCGTCCTGGCTTTTGGTCACCGGCGACATCCCGGGCCATCGCCACGACTTCGGCGTCTATCCGAGCCTGCATCTCGATCGTTCGCTCGGGCCGAACGGCAAGCTCTCGCTCAGCGTCGCTCGGCGCATCACCCGGCCGGACCCGGAAGCCCTGAACCCCTTCTCGGACCATCAGGACATCCACAACTTGCGTGCGGGGAACCCCAACCTCGCGCCGCAGGACACCTGGAAGTACGAACTGGGCTACCAGTTCAGCGGTGCGACTGAGACCCTGGGCGCGACGCTCTACTATCGGACCGACCGCGATAGCGTGACCGATGTCGTCCAGCCGGTCAGCGCCAACGTGGTGCTGATCACCAAGGCGAACCTGCCGCGGAGCCAGTCGGCCGGGGTGGAGCTCAGCGCATCGGGCAAGCTGGGCCCGGGCCTGTCCTACGCGCTGGATGGAAACCTGTTCGCCGCCCAGATCGATGCCCGCGCGCTCGGCGCGAACGGGCTGAAGTCAACCGCCGGCCTCGACCTGAAGGCCAGCCTGGAGTACCGGCCGACCGCCGCCGACACCCTGCAGATCTCGCTCAGCCGCCAGGACAAGCGGCTCACGCCGCAAGGGGACGTGGCGGCGATCGACCTGGTGAACCTCGGCTACAGGCACGCCTTCCGACCGGATCTGGCCCTCGTCGCCACCCTCAGCGACGCCTTCGACGGCCAGCGTTTCGTCCGCCTGGTTCGCTCGCCCGTGCTGGTCGACCGCTATGCCCGTTTCCAGGTCGGCCAGCTGGCCATGGTCGGCGTCGTCGTGAGCTTCGGCGGCCCAGCGAAGGGCAAGAGCGACTTCGAATACGACCAGTGAGGCGTCACCGCCGCGCGCAGGCCGCTCTCGCCAGCGGCAGGATGTGGTCGAAGATCCAGCCGTCGAACGCCTGCGGCTCCTCGAACGGCGGATAGTGGCCGGAGTGTTCGAACCAGACGAACCCCTTCTGCGGCGCGGCGATGCGCTGGAGGTAGTCGTAGGTCAGCGGCGCATCGACGACATGGTCCGTGCGGCCCGATAGGAAGAACATCGGGACCTCGAACCGCGTGTGGTCCTGGTCGAGAACGACTTTCCCCTCGGCATCGGAGATCGCGATGTTGAAGGCGTGGGCGTCGAGGAACCCGGCCGCGTCCCGCCAATTCATCTCGCTTGCGCCGGCGCTTTGGAGCACCAGCGAGAGCTCGCTCATGTCGCCGTGGAAGGCGCCGCCATATCGCTCGAGCAGCGACCGCGGCGTCCAGATCTCGCCGTCCGCCCGTGGCGGCGGCCCCATCGCCTCCAGTCGCTGGACCGCGGCGACATCGTGATGACCGCAAGCCTGGGCGAGCACGAAGGCGTAGGACCGCCGCTCGGACTCCAGCACGTCCGCCTCCTGCCCGACGCCGACATAGGCGGCGAGGTTGTCCGGATGGCGCTCGGCGTAGAGCAGGCCCGGCGCGGTTCCCCAGGAGTGGGCGACGAGAACAACCTTCTGGCACGGAAAGCGCTGCTTCAGGCCGCCGATCAGGACGTCGAGGTCGGCGACGTAGTCGTCGATGCTCTGGTGCGCCGGCTTGGGGCCGAGCGGGTCGAGCGAGCGGCCGGCGTAGCGCTGGTCCCAGTAGACCATGACGAAACGGTCCTCGAGCGCGCTGTTGAAGCGGCGAAGGACGCCGGTCTCGCTGGTTCCCGGCCCGCCGTGCACCCAGACCAGCACCGGCGCGGTCCGGTCACGCCCGCGGATGATCACCGACTCGTCGATGCCGTTGATGCGCCACCGCTCCATCGACGCGATGCTTCCGGGAAGGATGCGACCTGCCGCATCGCGGAACGGCGGCGTCGAGACGGGCCGCAGAAGGTAGGCGGCGAACGCGAGCAGCGGGACGACGACGAGCACGAGCAGCGCGAGGCCCGCCCAGCGGGCGACGCGGAACAGTGTCGACATGCGAGCCCCTCCGAACGCGTTCCGCGACGGCCAAGCTTACACTCAACCAGAGCCGCTGATACAGGCTACAAACCACTCATAGGCGATCAACGGCCAGCGGCCGCCCGCTTGCGGCGGACGAGGTTCTTGTGGAAGGATTTGCGGCTGCCCGGCGCTTGGCGGCCGCATTGGATTCTTGGGGACCATTCGCATGGACGACCGCATTTCGATCGGCGCGCGGCTGAGCGAGCTTGCGCGCGAGCGGCCCGATCGGCCGGCGATCAGCGACGATGCAGCGCACGCGTCACCTGGGCCGAGCTCGACCGGCGCACCAACCGGATCGCGCGGGCGCTGGCGAGCCTTGGCGTCAAACAGGGCGACCTGGTCACCGTCGGCCTGCACAACAGCGTCGGCTACTTCGAGGCGGTCTATGGGATCTGGAAGGTCGGGGCGACGCCGCAGCCGATCTCATGGCGCTTGCCGGCCCACGAGGCGGAAGCGGTCATGGCGCTCGCCGAGACGCCGATCCTGATCGCCGGCGAGACCATCGAGAGCAGCCGCCCGCGCTTACGACGTCGAGGCGCTGCTGGCGCTTTCCGACGACGACAGCCCGGTCGAGGACCGCATCCCGCCCATCTTCAAGGCTCCGACCTCCGGCGGATCGACCGGCCGGCCGAAGCTGATCCTCGCCGGCCAACCCGGCATCGTCCTGCGCAGCCCGGCGGGCGCCACGGGCGGCTATCGGCTGACGTCGGAGGACGTCATGGTCATGCCGGGGCCGCTCTATCACAACGGCCCGTTCACCTGCGCGGTCACCGGCCTGAACCTGGGCGCCCACCTCGTCATCCTGCCGCGCTTCGACGCGGAGAAGACGCTGGCCGCCGTCGCAGCAGCACCGCGCGACCTGGCTCTACGTCGTGCCGACCATGATGAGCCGCATCTGGCGGCTGCCCGAAGAGACGCGCGAGGCCTACGACGTCACCTCGCTGCACGACCGTCTGGCACATGGCCGCGCCCTGTCCGCCCTGGCTGAAGGAGTCCTGGATCCAGTGGCTCGGGCCGGACGTGATCATGGAGCTGTACGCCGGCACGGAGGCGCAGGCGGCGACCATCATCACGGGCGCGGAGTGGCTCGAGCATCGCGGCTCGGTCGGCAAGGTGGCGTTCGGCGAGATGGCCGCCTTCGACGCCGACGGCAACCGGCTGCCGCCCGGCGAGATCGGCGAGGTGTACCTGCGCCGCCCGCCGGAGTTCCCGCCGTCCTACCAGTACCGCGGCGCCGAGGCGCGCACGCTGCCCGACGGCTGGGAGAGCCTGGGCGACATCGGCTCGTTCGACGAGGACGGCTACCTCTACCTCGCCGACCGGCGCACCGACATGATCCTGGTCGGCGGCGCGAACATCTATCCGGCCGAGATCGAGGCGGCGCTGGACGAGCACCCGCTGGTGCAGTCGAGCGCGGTCGTCGGCCTGCCCGACGAGGAGATGGGCGCGACCCTGCACGCCATCGTGCAGCCGCGCGAGGGCCTGACCGAGGCGGCGCTGCGCGAGCACCTGCGCGACATGCTGGTCACCTACAAACAGCCGCGAACCTACGAGTTCGTGCCCGAGAACATCCGCGACGACGCCGGCAAGGTCCGCCGCACCCAACTCCGCGACGAACGCATCGCGCGGATGAAGGCGACCGCTGGCGCCTAGCGGCGCTGCCCATTCGACCGCCAAGGACGCCAAGTTCGCCAAGGTGTTGAAGCGCGCGCGCCGCACCCTCCCTTCATCGTCATGGCCCGGCTTGTCCGGGCCACCCATGAACACCTGATCCATCCGGTGTGCATGGTCCCCGCATTGGCTGCTGCGCGCCTCTGCTTCGCAGTCCGCTTCGCTCCAGCGGGGGATGACGGAAGAGAGGAAGCACCGCGGTGTGCTCCGACCCTTGGCGTCCTTGGCGATCTTGGCGGTCCCAGACTCGCGTCTCAGCCAGCGCCACGCTGGAGACTGAATAGAGCCGCCAAAGGATCATCGCCGAGGCGGCGACGGCGGGGAGGGCGAGGAGGATCGGGATGGCGAGCGAGCCGCCGGCCGCCACGATCGCCGCGGCCGAGAGGCTGGCGAAGAAGCAGCCCACGTCCCAGCCGCCCTCGGTCGTCATGTGGAAGCGGAAGCTGCACGGCGAGACCTTGGCCAGGTTGTAGGTCGCGGCGCCGAGCGTGGGCGAGAGCAGGGGAATCAGGAGCGCGCCCAGCGCGTTCGCGCCGACCGCCAGCCACGGCCAGCCGAGGCTCGCGGCGCGTCCGACCACGATGAGGGTGGCCAGCCCGTACGTCGCGAGCACGGCGCGGCGCCCGCCGCCCAGGTCGATGTGGCGTCCGAACAGCAGCGCGCACGCCGCGCCGACCAGCCCCGCCAACGCGAGCGCGCCGCCATAGGCGGCGAAGCTCTGCTGCAGCGTGACGAAGAGCGCGATCTGCCAGATCATCAGGTAGCTCGCGTCGAACCAGCCGTCGGCGACCATCAGCCCGCCCGCGATCCGCGCCGCGCGCCAGGCGCCGGGCGCCTCCGGCGCCGACCGGGATGTTCGGCGCACCGAGGATGGGCAGGACGGCGGCGAGCTGGACGAGCCCGGCGCCGCCGAACGCCCAGCGCGGACCAAGCACGATCAGCGCGGCCGCGCCGATCAGCGGCGCGACGATGCCGATGATGGCGACCAGCGCCTCGCGCGCGCCGATCTGGCTGCCGCGGTGCTCGATGTCGCCGATCTGGGCGAAGTAGGCGTTGTAGGCGACCCAGTAGATCATGTCGCTGAATGCCGCGAGGACGCAGAGCCCGGCCAGCGTCCAGCCCACGCCGTGCACCTCGGCCAGGACGGGATACTCGGCGGCCATCAGCACCGTGCCGGCGATGAACATCGGCTTCACGCCGAAGCGCTTGGCCGGCCACAGCAAGCAGCGGCCGCACGCAGAAGCGGCCGCCGACGATCGCGGCTTCGGCGAGCAGCACGATCGGCACGGGCACGCCCGCCCGCAGCAGGAAGACGAAGAAGAAGACGCCGCCTGCGCCGGCCGCGAGCGCGCGGACGCCGGTGTGCAGATTGACGCGATTGACCGCGTCGTTGGTGAAGAACGGCATGGGAGGTCCGAGGAGGAGTTGTGGGGCGAGTCGGGCGCTTGCCCGCTCAGGCGTCGCTAGGCGCTAGGAATTCGGTCCCACATGGCAAAGCCGCTCCTCGGACGGTGCGCCACACTAGCGGCCGGCCGCCGCGCCTGAAGGGCCGCGGATCCACGGCGACGCTGCGTTCCTCTCCGGTTGCATTCTTGGATGGTCCGAAAACCGCCAGACTTGGCCTGTGCAAGCCAGCAGAAGCGCGTGCAGCTTCGCAGCTGTCACCCGACTTGGAGCCGCCCGCCCGTGAATGCCGAAACCGACGCCCTCGAGCGCGCCTACCGCCATGCGCTGGCCTACCTGGCCGGCCTCGACACGCGGCCGGTGTCGCCGCCACCCGTCTCGCCGGCGACGCTCCGCGCGCGCCTGCCGCGCCGTTGCCCAAGACGCCGGCACGCCAGCCGGCGCAGGTGATCGACGATCTCGTCGCGGCGACGCGAAGGCGGCCATGTCGGCTCGGCCGGCGGGCGGTTCTTCGGCTGGGTGATCGGCGGGGCGCTGCCGTCGGCGCTCGCGGCCGACTGGCTGACCTCGACCTGGGACGAGAACGCGACGATCGCCGCGAGCGGCCCGGCCGGCGGCGATCGTCGAGGAGGTGGCCGGCGCCTGGGTCAAGCAGGCGCTCGACCTGCCGCCCGAGGCATCGTTCGCCTTCACCACCGGCTGCCAGATGGCGCATGTGACTTGCCTGGCGGCGGCGCGCCACAGGCTGTCTGGCGCGCCAGGGCTGGGATGTCGAGCAACAGGGGCTGTTCGGCGCGCCGCCCATCCGGGTGCTCGCGAACGACCAACGGCACGCGACGTCCGTGCGCGCCCTGCGTTTTCTCGGGGTGGGCGAACGATCGGTGCAGCCGCTGGCCACCCACGCCGGCCGGGTCGATCCGACGCGCGCTCGAGCAGGCGTTGCAGGAGAATGGCGGCGCCGACGATCGTGCTCCTCAACGCCGGCGACCTTGCGCTCGGCGCGTTCGATGCTTTCGAGACGCTCATTCCGCTCGCGAAGGCGGCGGGCGCCTGGGTCCATGTCGATGGCGCCTTCGGCCTATGGGCGCGCGCCAGCCAGACGCATCGTTCGCTGGCGCAAGGGATCGACCTGGCCGACTCCTGGGCCACCGACGCCCACAAGTGGCTGGGTACGCCGAAAGACATCGGGATCGCGATCGTGCGCGACGCCGAAGCGCACCGGAAGGCCATGGGCGTCTCGGTGAGCTACATCGGGGGCGCCGACGGCGACATGCGCGACGCGCTCGACTGGACCCCGGACTGGACCCGCCGGGCGCGCGGCCACGCGGTCTACGCCGCCTTGCGCGAGCTTGGCCGCGACGGCGTCGCCGACCTCGTCGACCGCTGCTGTCGGCACGCCAAGGCGCTCGCGGAGGGCATCGGCGCGCTGCCGGGCGCCGAGCTCGTCGCCCCGCAGATGCTCAATCAGGGCCTGGTGCGCTTTCTCGCGCCCGGCTCGAAGAGCGAGAGCGCCCATGACGAGAGGACGCTCGCGGTGATGCGGGCGGTGAACGCCTCGGGCGAGGCCTATTTCAGCGACACGATCTGGCAGGGCCGCCGCGTCATGCGCATCAGCGTCTGCAACTGGCGCACGACCGAGCGCGATGTGGACCGCGCCATCGCGGCCGTGGCCATGGCGCTCAGGGCCTGACGCGCCGCGCCGCCTTCTTTCAGCGCCCTGGCGGTGGTAGGGAGCGGCATGATCGGCAAACTGAATCACGTCGGCGTCGCCACCCCCTCGATCGAGGACTCCTGGAAGCTCTATCGCGAGGTGTTCGGCGTCACCGACATCACCGAGAAGCGCGCCCTGCCCGAGCAGGGGGTGTGGGTGAGCTTCGTCAACCTGCCCAACGCCCAGATCGAGCTCATCGAGCCCTACGGCGAGGACTCGCCCATCGCCCAGCTTCCTCGAGCGCAACCCGCGCGGCGGCCAGCACCACGTCTGCTTCGAGGTGCCCGACATCATCGAGGCGCGCGACGAGATGCGGGCGAAGGGCGCGACCGTGCTCGGGACCGGCGAGCCGCGCATCGGCGCCCACGGCGTGCCGGTGATCTTCGTGCACCCGAAGGACATGGGCGGGGTGCTGGTCGAGCTGATGCAGGAGCCGGGCGCCGCGCACTGATGGGTCCGGGCCTCACCTTCGTCGTCTATCTCACCCTCTGGTGGCTGGTGTTCCTGGCCATCCTGCCCATGGGCACGGTCAGCCATGCCGAGGCCGGCGTCGATCGCGGCGACGGCGGCGACCCCGGCGCGCCGCTCGATCCGCGGATATGGCGCAAAGCGACGCACGGCGACCTGGGTGGCGCTGATCCCGCTGGCGGTCATCTGGCTCACCGTCTTCTTCCACCTGATCACGCTGCCCAGCCTGACCTCGGGCGGGCCGGGCATCGGATGACCGCCGACGCGAGGCCCGCCGGGCCGTTCAGCTTCTGGGAGCGGTCGGTCGCGCTGCGCTACCTGCGCGCCCGGCGCAAGGACGGCGGGGTGGCGCTGATCTCCACCATCTCCTTCATCCTGATCATGCTGGCGGTGGCGATCCTCATCATCGTCATGTCGGTGATGAACGGGTTCCGCAGCGAGCTCCTCGACCGCATCCTCGGCTTCAACGGCCATATGCACGTGACCGGCCTGGTCACGACCGAGCCGGAGCTCGACCTCGCGCTCCAGCGCCTGCGCGCCGTGCCGGGCGTGGTGCAGGCGGCGCCGATCATCGACGCGCAGGCGCTGGTGCAGGGGCGCGGCCAGTCGTCGGGCGCGATCGTGCGCGGGATGACGCCGGCGGACGTGCGCGCGACGCCGTTCATCGCCAAGCAACATCAAGTCCGGCTCGTTGCAGGGGTTCGGCGAGGGCGACGACGGCGGCGACCTCATCCTGGTCGGCGACCGGCTGGCGGCGGCCATGGGCGTCGAGCCGGGCGACACCCTGACGCTGACCTCGCCGTCGGCCGGCGCGACGGTGCTCGGCTCGGCGCCCGGTCAGCAAGGCCTACACGGTCGCCGGGACCTTCAGCGTCGGCATGAGCCAGTACGACGAGTCCTTCATCTACATGCCGCTCGACCCAGGCGCAGCTCTTCTTCGGGCGCGGCAATGCGGCGGACTCCATCCAGATCATGGTCGACGATCCCGACCGCACCGACGACATGCGGCCGGCGATCCAGCGCGCGGTCGGGCCCGACGGCGTGGTCAGCGACTGGCGCGACCAGGAGCAGGCCTACTTCAACGCGCTGGAGGTCGAGCGCACGACCATGACCCTGATCATGGGCCTCCTGGTCCTGATCGCGGCGGCGAACATCATCTCGTGCCTGATCATGCTGGTGAAGAACAAGGGTCGCGACATCGCCGTCCTGCGCACGCTGGGGGCGGGGCAGGGGGCGATCCTGCGCATCTTCTTCCTCGCCGGCTCGATGATCGGCGGGCTGGGCACCGCGGCCGGGCTCGCGCTGGGCCTGCTCTTCTGCGCCAACATCCAGCCGATCCAGGCGTTCGTGGAGTGGGCGACGGGCACCCAGGTGTTCAACGCCGAGATCTACTTCCTCTCCCACATCCCGGCGAAGATCGACTGGGTCGAGGTGGCCGGCGTCGCCGCTTTCTCGCTTGGCGCATCCTTCCTCGCCACCCTGCCGCCGGCGTTCCAGGCCGCGCGGCTCGATCCGGTCGAGGCGCTGCGCTTTGAGTGAGCCGATCCTCACGCTGCGCGGGCGTCACGCGCGACTATCCCTCCGGCGACAAGGTCCTGCACGTGCTGCGCGGGGTCGACCTCGACATCCAGCCCGGCGAGGTGGTCGGGCTGATCGGGCCGTCGGGCTCGGGCAAGTCCAGCCTGCTGCACGCCGCCGGCCTGCTCGAGCGGCCGACGGCGGGCCAGATCGTCATCGACGGGCGCGACTGCTCCAAGCTCGGCGACGCGGCGCGCAGCCGCGTGCGGCTCGGCCTGATCGGCTTCATCTACCAGTTCCATCACCTGTCGCCGGAGTTCAGCGCGCTCGACAACGTCGCCCTGCCGCAGATGATCGCCGGCCGCTCGCGAGCGAACGCGCGGCGGCGCGCGGCGGCGCTGCTCACCCACCTCGGCCTCGGCGAGCGGCTGAACCACCAGCCCGGCCAGCTCTCCGGCGGCGAGCAGCAGCGCGTGGCCATCGCCCGCGCGCTGGCCAACGAGCCCAGGCTGGTGCTGGCCGACGAGCCCACCGGCAACCTCGACCCGGAGACCTCCAGCGCGGTGTTCCAGAACCTCTACGAGCTCGCCACGCGCGACCGGCGTCGGCGTCCTCATCGCCACCCACAACATGGACCTCGCGGCCGCACATGCAGCGCGTGCTGGCCATCCGCGACGGCCGCCTGGTTCCGCAGTAGCGGGCCATCCGCGCCGCGGGTGCGGCGCGATCCTTTCGACCACAAAGGGCGCGAAGGACACAAAGGGCGCGAAGTCGCCCGGCCTGATGCGGTTTCGCGGTCAGCTGCTTGGTGTCCCTTCGTGTTCTTCGTGATCTTCGTGGTTCAATCGGGCATCTAAGCGCCCGAGTCGTTTCCGTTAGGAGCCTGTTCCATGACTGACGCCGCGCAGCAGACCAAGCCCGCCTGGCCGGCGATGTCGATCGCCCAGGCGCATGCCCTCCTGACCGCGGCCGGGCATGCCCTTCGAGATGGAGGAGCTCGACATCGGGGGCGTGCACATCCGCACCTGGAAGAACGCGCCGCCGACGCTGCGCAGCGTGCTCGAAGCCGGCCGCGGCCACGGCGAGAAGATCTTCCTCGTCTACGAGGACGAGCGCGCCAGCTTCGACGCCTTCTTCCGCGCCGTCTCGGCGTTCGCGCACGAGCTGCGCGCCAAGGGGGTCGAGAAGGGCGACCGCGTCGCCATCGCCATGCGCAACCTGCCGGAATGGCCGGTCGCCTTCTACGCCGGCCAGGCGCTGGGCGCGATCGTGACGCCGCTGAACGCCTGGTGGACCGGGCCGGAGCTGGAGTACGGGCTGACCGACTCCGGGACCAAGGTCGTCATCGTCGACGCCGAGCGGCTCGAGCGCCTCAAGGAGCACCTGCACAACTGCCCGGACCTGAAGGCCATCTACGTCAGCCGCGAGGAGGAGGAGGTGGCCGACCCGAAGGTGGCCAAGCTCGAGAGCGTCATCGGCGCGACGGCCGACTGGGCCAGCCTGCCCGATCGTCCGCTGCCGGAGGCCGAGGTCGGGCCGGAAGACCACGCGACCATCTTCTACACCTCGGGCACGACCGGAAGGCCCAAGGGCGCGCTGGCCACCAACCGCAACGTCAACTCCAACATCCTCGCCGGCGCGATCGGCGGGGCGCGCGTCGTTCCTGCGCCGCGGCGAGCGCCCGCCGCCGCCCGATCCGAACGCGCCGCAGATGACCAGCCTGCTCTCGGTGCCGTTCTTCCATGCCACCGGCTGTTTCGCGATCCTCAACCCGATGCTGTTCGGCGGCGCCAAGCTGGTGATGATGCATCGCTGGGACGTCGTCCGCGCCTTCGAGCTGATCGAGCGCGAGAGGGTCACCATGGCCGGGGGCGTTCCGACCATCGCCTGGCAGCTGATCGAGCATCCGCTGCGCGGCAACTACGACCTCTCCTCGCTGCAGTCTGTGGCCTACGGCGGCGCGCCGTCGGCGCCCGAGCTCGTCCGCAAGATCAAGGAGACCTTCCCGAAGTCGTCGGCCGGCCAGGGATGGGGCATGACCGAGACCTCCGCGACCGCGACCGGCAACTCGGCCGAGGACTATGAGGCCAAGCCCGAACTCCTGCGGGCCGCCCGTGCCGGTCACCGACCTGAAGATCATGACCGTCGAGGGCGACCGCGAACTGCCGATCGGCGAGGTCGGCGAGCTCTGGTGCCGCGGGCCGCAGGTTGTGCGCGAGTACTGGAACAAGCCGGAAGCCACCGCCCAGACCTTCGTCGACGGCTGGGTGAAGACCGGTGATCTGGCGCGCCTCGATGCGGAGGGGTTCTGCTACATCATCGACCGCGCCAAGGACATGCTGATCCGCGGCGGCGAGAACATCTACTGCATCGAGGTCGAGAACGTCCTCTACGACCACCCGGCGGTGATGGACGCCGCCCTGGTCGGCATCCCGCACAAGACAGCTCGGCGAGGAGCCGGGGGCGGTGGTCACGCTGAAGGAGGGCGGGCAGGCGACCGAACAGGAGCTCCGCTCCTTCGTCGCGGAGCGGCTGGCGGCCTTCAAGGTGCCGGTGAGGATCATCTTCTGGCACGAAACCCTGCCCCGAAACCCACAGGGCAAGATCCTGAAGAACGAGCTGAAGAAGCTGTTCGTGGAGGAGCCGCGCAAGCGGGACCGACGTGTTTTGACTGCGGGCGCGGCGCCCGCAGCGCATGTCGGATTTGACCACCAAGCACACCAAGCACACCAAGGACGAGAGTAACGCGAGATCGCCGCAGATTGCCTCGGCCTCTTGGTGTGCTTCGTGGTTAAAAAAGCCTAGGTCCCGCTTCCGCGGGGATAGGCGGAGAACAAGAGTGGCGCGAGAGGAGACGACAGCCGTTCGCGAACTCCTCATCGAGCGCGTCGGGGCGCGCGGCGATGGGGTCGCGGCGGGGCCGGTCTTTGCGGCGCTCACGCTGCCGGGCGAGCGTGTGCGGGCGAGCGTCGCGGGCGATCGGGCCGAGGCGGTGGAAATCCTGGCGCCGAGCGCCGAGCGCATGGCCCCGCCGTGTCCCCACTTCGGCGATTGCGGCGGGTGCGCGCTGCAGCACTGGGCGAGCGCGCCCTATCTGGCCTGGAAGGCGGAGCAGGTGAGGGCGGCGCTCGCCGCGGTCCGCATCGAGACCGAGGTCCTGGCCCCGTTCGCCGCGCCGCCGCATTCGCGGCGAAGGCTGGCGCTGCACGCGCGCAAAATCGGCAAGCGGCGCAGCCGTCGGCTTCAAGGCGCGCCGGTCGTGGCGGCTGGTCGACATCGGCGCCTGTCCGATCGCCGACCCGAGGCTCGAGGCGGCGTTGCCGGCGCTCGCCGAGCTCGCAACGCCCCTCTTCGAGCATCCGAAGTCCGCCCCGACGCTGCACGTCACCTTGACCGAGACCGGACTCGACATCGACGTGACCGGGGTCGAGCGCCGCGCTGGCGGGCTGTCGGCCGACGCACGCATGAGCATCGCCGAACGCGCCGCCGACCACGACTTCGCCCGCGTCACCCTTGCCGGCGAGGTGTTGTACCAGGCGCGGCAACCGGTCGTGCGGCTCGGCAGAGCCATGGTCGCCCTGCCGCCAGGCGCTTTCCTGCAAGCCGTTCCCGCCGCCGAGGCGGCGATGGCCGCTTTCGTCGCCGAGGCGGTGGGCGCCGCGTCCCAGGTCGCGGACCTCTACTGCGGCGTCGGCACGCTGACGTTCAAGCTGGCCGAGACAGGCGGCGGTCAGGGCGATCGACCAGTCCGCGCCCGGCTTTGAAGGCGCTGGCCGCCGCCACCGGGACGGTGTCCGGTCTCAAGCCCGTGACAAGCGAAGTGCGCGACCTCGTTCGCCGACCCCTCTCGGCCATGGAGATGAAGCGGCTCGACGCCGTCGTCTTCGACCCGCCCCGCGCCGGCGCGGCCGAGCAGGCGCGCGAGATCGCCGCCTCGAGCGTGCCGCTCGTGATCGGCGTTTCCTGCAACCCGGCGACCTTCGCGCGCGACGCCCGCACGCTCGTCGACGGCGGCTTCAGGCTCAGGCGGGTATTGCCGGTCGACCAGTTCCTCTGGTCCCCGCACGTGGAGCTGGTTGGCGTCTTCAACCGGTCATAGCGCCCGCGCTAAGCGCTTTCCTGAGCGCTCCTTGGCCGTGGTCTAATCACTCTCAGTTCCGCGCGCGTTCGATTGACTAAGAGTACCCCTGTCCGGCGGGCGCCTTGCGCTCGTCCAAGCAGCAGCATCAAGCCTCAAGCCCAGATCCGGGCAGGGGACCTTCTCAATCGAACGCCGCGGCGCTTAGCCGTTCGGCGGCGCTCTTGCGCGCGCGGTCTAGCCGCTCGCCCGCAGAAGCCGCTCGCGGATCGCGGGCAGATGCTCCTTGCCCCAGAAGAGCTCGCCGTCGACGAAGAAGCTGGGAACGCCAAAGACGCCGGCCGCCTCGGCCGCCTGCCGGATCGCGTCGTGCTCCACGCGGCCAGGGCCGGCGAGGAAGTCAGCAAACCCGGCGACGTCGGCGCCGGCCTCGCCCAGCACGCGCCTCGACAACCGCGGCGTCCTCGATGTTCAGCTCGCGCCGCCAGAAGCGCTCGAACGTCCGGTCGGTGTAGCCGCGCAGGATGGCCTCGCCCTGGCGCTTGGCCCACAACAGGCCGATGGCGGCGATCGAGGAGTCCCAGATCTTCTGGGTGCCGCGCAAGATGAGGCCGCGTCTGTTCGCCTCGCGCCGGCAGTCCATGTAGGCGTAGCGCACCTGCCGCCACTGATGCGGCGTGCGGTTCTCCGAGATGATCCTTGCCGGCGTCGTCCACCTCGGCGCTGCCGCGATAGCTCGGGATGTCGAGCGTGTAGGGCAGCCAGTCCAGCACCGCCCCAGTTTCGCCGGCCATCTGGTAGATCAGGTCCTTGGCGATGTAGGCGTAGGGGCTCTTGTAGTCCGTGTAGACCGTGACCGTGTGCATCCGTGGTTTCGCCTAGGGGAAAACCCTGGCTTGACGGTTGCGCGTCAGCGCCTGAAGGGCAAGCGCATGAACAAGTTTCCCGACGATATCTTCGCCGAGCCCAGTGACGTCGACCCTGATACGCTGGCCAACCTTGGACCGCTCGCGCCGTTGGCTGGGATCTGGGAGGGTCAGAAGGGGCTCGACATCAACCCCGGCCCCGGTCCGATGCGGCAGGTCTTCGTCGAGCACATGGAGATGCAGCCGATCGACCCGCAGACCAACGGACCGCAGCTGCTGTACGGGCTCCACTACCTGACCCGCATCGTCAAACCGGACGCGCCCGAGACCTACCACCACCAGACCGGCTACTGGCTCTGGGACGCGGCGAACGAGACCGTCTACCAGACGCTCGCCATTCCGCGCGTGCAGGCGGCGCTGGCGTCCGGCCAGGCCAAGCGAGACGCCAAACAGTTCACGCTCACCGCCACGCGCGGTTCGACCGAGGCCGGGATCGTGTCGGGTCCGTTCCTGGAGTACGCCTTCCGCACCGACTCCTACCGCATCACCGTCACCGTCCGCGACGACGGGCGCTGGTCCTATGACGAGGAGACGGTGCTGACCATCAAGGGTCAGGCCGAGCCCTTCCTGCACAAGGATGCGAACACCATGACCCGCATCGCACCCCCACTGCCCAATCCGCTGATGCGGTAGGGCTCAGTCCAGCCGCGCCAAAACCTGTTCCAGGGACGCAAAGAACCGCGGCCAGCCGCGAGGAGCCCAAGGCGATGAAAGCGACGACGACGACCAAGGGTGAATCCCCGTCAAGCCTGATCGACGGAAGGATCAAGGAACTCGGCGACTGGCGAGGCGAAACGCTCGCCCATGTCCGATCTCTCATCAAGCAGGCAGCCCCCGATGTCGTGGAGGAGTGGAAGTGGAGGGGCGTGCCGGTCTGGTATCAGGACGGCATGATCTGCACTGGCGAGACCTACAAGAGTGTCGTGAAGGTGACCTTCGCCAAGGGCGCCAAGCTTGCGGACCCTGCGGGCCTGTTCAACTCCAGCATGGAAGGAAACGTTCGGCGGGCCATCGATTGGCGCGAGGGTGAGGCGGTCGATGATGAGGCGTTCAAGGCGCTCGTGCGGGCAGCCGTTGCGCTGAACAGGTCTTGAACGACACATAACTGCACAGCTATTCACCTGGCCACTCAGATCCTCCCCCAAGGGAGAGCATTTGGGTCACCCCGCCGCCTGGCCTTCGTCGGGGCGCCAGTCGAAGAGGGCTTGCAGGGTCCGGACGGCGCGGCCGCGGGGGCTGGTGAGCCCGGGATCGCGGCTGAGCAATAGGCGGGCGTCGTCGGCGGCGACCGCGATCAGGTCGCGGTGGGCGACCGGGTCGGCGAGGCGGTAGGCCGGGAAGCCGCTTTGCTTCAGGCCGAGCGGATCGCCGCCGCCGCGCAGTTCGAGGTCTTTCTCGGCGATCAGGAAGCCGTCGTCGGTGCGCCTGAGAATGTCGAGCCGGGCCTGGGCGTGAGCGCCGAGCGGAGGGTCGTAGAGCAGGACGCAGGCGCTCTCCGCCTGGCCGCGGCCGACCCGGCCGCGCAGCTGGTGCAGCTGCGCCAGACCAAAGCGCTCCGCCTGTTCGATGACCATGATCGAGGCGGCCGGCACGTCGACTCCAACCTCGACGACGGTCGTCGCGACCAAGACCTTGATCCGCCCCTCGGTGAACGCGGCCATCACCGCGTCCTTCTCGTGCCGGCTTCAGCTGGCCGTGCACGAGTCCGACATCCGGGCCGAATACGCGTTGGAGCGCCGTCGCGCGCGCTTCGGCGGCCGCGAGGTCGCTGGCCTCGGACTCGGCGACCAGCGGGCAGATCCAGAAGGCTTGCGCCCCATGGGCGACGGCCACGCGCAAGCGCTCGACCACTTCGCCGACACGCGTCTTCGGCGCCGCGCGCGTCGCCACGGGCTTTCGGCCCGGCGGCTTCTCGTCCAGCCGCGAGATGTCGAGGTCGCCGTAGACGGTCAGCTCCAGCGTGCGCGGGATTGGCGTCGCCGACATGGCGAGCACGTGCGCGCCGGCGCCTTTGTCGGTTAGCCGCTTGCGCTCAGAGACGCCGAAGCGGTGCTGCTCGTCGATCACGGTCAGCGCCAGGGCGCGGAAGGCGACATCGTCCTGGAAGAGGGCGTGGGTGCCGACAGCGACGGCCGCTCGGCCAGACGCCAGGTCCGCCAGCTTCTCAACGCGTGGCGCGCCGCGGTCGCGGCCGGTCAGCAGCACGGCCTTGATCCCCTGGGCCGCGAGCGGCTCGGCGATGGTCTCGAAATGCTGGCGCGCCAGGATTTCGGTGGGCGCCATCAGCGCCGACTGCAGTCCCGCCTCGGCCGCATCGGCCATGGCCAGCATGGCGACCACGGTCTTGCCGGCGCCGACGTCGCCCTGCAGCAGCCGCGACATCCGCTGGCCCGCGGCAAGGTCGGCGCGAATCTCGGCCAGGCTGCGCGCCTGGGCCCCGGTGAGGCGGAAGGGCAGGGCGCGTTCGAGTTCGTCCGCCAGCGCGCTCGAACCGATCGGAGGCGCCGGCTCCGCCTTCTGCCCGGCCTTGCGCTGCGCCAATGCCAGCTGGTGCGCGAAGAGCTCGTCGTAGGCGAGCCGGCGCCGGGCCGGGGCGCCGGGCGCCAGGTCGTCGTCGGTCGCCGGCGCATGCATGGCTTCGAGCGCCACACGCCAGCCGGGCCAACGCTGGCGGGTGATCCAGGCCGGATCCTGCCACTCGGGTAGCTCGGGCGCCCGCGCCAGCGCTTCCAGCGCGAGCTTGCGCACGGTGCGGGCGTGCAGGTCGCCGCTCGCCGGGTAGATCGCCTCGAAGCTCGGGATCTCGTCGACCTGGTCCGCGGGCAGGAAGTAGTCCGGGTGCGCCATCGTCAGTTCTTCGCGGAACCGGCGCTCGACCTTGCCGCTGACCGCGCGCCGGGCGCCGACGGGATGGCGCCGGGCCAGGTGCTCGCCGCCGCCGCGGAACCAGACCAGGAACATGAACCCGGCCTCGTCGAAGACGCGGATGCGATAGGGCAGGTCGCGTCGGCCCGGCGGGAAGTGCTTGTCGATGGCGACGACGAAGGTCTGCGTCTCGCCTTCGCGCGCCTCGGCCGTGGTCGCTCGCGCACGATGCACGATGCTGTGCGGCGAGAGGAACAAGACGTCGCGCACGCACGGCCCTGCCAGCCGCTCGAGCGCGGGCGCGAGCTTAGGCCCGACGCCCTTCAGCGAGGACGATGGCGCAAAGAGCGGGAAGAGAATCTCCGGGCGCATGGGTTGGCACAGCATATAGTGCAGGTGGCGGCCGGTGCGCGGGCGTTCTATATGCGCCTTCCCATGCCAGACGCCCGGCTCGACAAACTGCGTTATCGCGCCTGGCGGCGGGGGTTCCTGGAGGCTGACCTCATCCTCGGCAGCTTCGCCGATGCCCGGCTGGCGAGCCTTGGCCCCGCCGAGATCGACGCATTCGAGGTTCTGCTCGACCAAGCCGGATCAGGACGTCTGGGATTGGCTCATGCTCAACGCGCCCGCGCCGGCGTTCATCGACTCTGCCCTGCTCGAACAGATCCGCGCCTTCCGCATCAGCGAGGCGCTGCGTCGATGAGCCTGATCGAACGCGAGCGCACGGACCTTGCCGAGCGTCGCCCTCGCGCCCGGCGCGCTCGAGCTCACCGGAGCGCCCGAAGGGTTCGATGCGCTGACGGTCGCAGATATCGCTCGCGCCCGCGGCGGCCCGATCGTCTTTGTGGCCCGCGACGGCGCGCGCGCGCAGGCGTTCGCCGACGCTTTTGCCTTCTTCGCCCCCGAGCTGGAGCTCTTGAGCTTCCCGGCGTGGGACTGCTTGCCCTACGACCGCATGAGCCCGTCGTCGGGCATTGGGGCCAGGCGGATGGCGGCCCTGGCGCGCCTGGCCAAGGGCGAGGGCGGCGCGGCGCGCGTTCTGGTGACACCAGAGGCCGCGCTGGTCCAGCGGGTTCCGCCGAGGGCGATCCTTGTCGGGGCCGGATTCGCCGCCCGGCCTGGGCAGGATGTCGATCTCGCTGGCCTGGAGCGCTACCTGGCGGTCAACGGCTACCATCGCGCCTCGACGGTCTCCGAGCGAGGCGAGTTCGCCATCCGCGGCGGGGTGATCGACGTCTTCCCGCCAGGGGCTGACGAGCCCGTCCGCCTCGACCTCTTCGGCGACGTGCTGGAATCGATCCGCGCCTTCGACCCGGTGTCGCAACGCTCGACCGGACGTCTGAACGCGATCGAGCTCATGCCGGTGTCCGAGGTGCTGCTCGACCAGGACTCGATCGCCCGGTTCCGCCACGCCTATGGCGCGGCCTTCGGCGCTTCGACCGAGGATCCGCTCTATGCCGCGGTCAGCGAGGGCGCGCGGCGGGGCGGCATGGAACACTTCCTGCCGCTGTTCTATCCGAAGCTCGAGACCCTGTTCGACTACCTGCCCGCCGACACCCTGGTCGCGCTCGATCACCTGGCCGAGGCGGCGCGCGACGAACGGCTGGCCATGATCGGCGACGCCTTCGAGGCGCGGATCGAGGCGGATCGGGCGCGCGGCGCCTACCATCCCCTGCCGCCGGAGGCGCTCTATCTCACTGCCGATGAGTGGGATGCGGCGCTCGCGGCGCGCCCCGCCCGCCGGTTCACGCCGTTCGAACACGAGGGCGCGGCCGACAAGGTGGACATGGGCGCCAAGCTCGGCCGCACGTTCGCCGCCGAGCGCGCCGCCGAAAGCGTCAACCTGTTCGAAGCCGCGGTCGATCACGCGCGCCGGCTCTCCGCCGCCGGTAAGCGGGTGTTGTTCGCCTCCTGGTCGGACGGCTCGTCCGATCGGCTCGGGACCATGCTCGCCGACCATGGGCTGAAGGACGTCGCGCTCGTCCGTGACTGGCCGGCGGCGCAGGCGAGGGACGGCAAACAGCCGCTGCGCATCGTGCTGCCGCTCGACGCCGGGTTCGAGACGCCCAGTCTCGCGGTCATCTCCGAGACCGACATCCTCGGCGATCGCCTGGCGCGGGCGGGCCGCCGTCGCCGCGCACAGAACTTCCTCACCGAGGCGACGTCGCTCACGCCAGGCGATCTGGTCGTCCACATCGACCACGGCATCGGCCGCTACACCGGCCTGCAAACGCTGACGGTGCAAGAGGCGCCGCACGACTGCCTGGCCATCGACTACGCCGAGGAGTCCAAGCTCTACCTGCCGGTCGAGAATATCGACCTCCTCAGCCGCTACGGCTCCGACGCCGAGGGAGTCCAGCTCGATCGCCTGGGCGGCGCGGCGTGGCAGGCGAGGAAGGCGCGCGCCAAGGAGCGGCTGCGCGAGATGGCCGAGAGCCTGATCGCCATCGCCGCCGCCCGCCAGCTCAAGGCCATCGCCGAGATCGACCCGCCATCCGGCCTGTTCGACGAGTTCTGCGCCCGTTTCCCCTACGAGGAGACCGACGACCAGCTGGCCACGATTGGCGATGTGCTCCAGGACCTGGCGTCGGGCCACCCCATGGACAGGCTCGTCTGCGGCGACGTGGGGTTCGGCAAGACCGAGGTCGCGCTCCGCGCCGCCTTCGTGGTCGCGATGAGCGGCAAGCAGGTCGCCGTTGTCTGCCCGACCACCCTGCTCGCACGGCAGCACTATGCGACCTTCACCGAGCGCTTCCACGGCTGGCCTGTGCGCGTCAGCCGCCTGTCTCGCCTCGTGCCGGCCGCCGAAGCCGCCAAGAGCCGCGAGGGCCTGAAGAAGGGCGAGATCGAGATCGTCATCGGCACCCACGCGGTGCTGTCCAAGCAGGTGCAGTTCCACGACCTTGGCCTTGTGGTCGTCGACGAGGAGCAGCACTTCGGGGTCAAGCACAAGGAGGCGCTGAAGACGCTGCGCGCCGAGGTGCATGTGCTGACTCTGTCGGCCACGCCCATTCCGCGGACGCTGCAGATGGCGCTCTCCGGCATCCGCGAGATGTCGATCATCGCCACGCCTCCGGTCGATCGCCTCGCGGTGCGCACCTACATCACCCCGCTCGACCCGATCGTCATCCGCGAGGCGCTGCTGCGCGAGAAGTACCGCGGCGGCCAGGCCTATGTCGTCGCCCCGCGCATCCGAGACCTGCCAGAGATCCAGAAGTTCCTGCGCGAGCAGGTGCCGGAGGTGAAGTTCGTCACTGGCCACGGCCAGATGCCGCCGACCCAGCTCGAGGACGTGATGAGCGCCTTCTACGACGGCCGCTACGACGTCTTGCTATCGACCTCGATCGTGGAGTCCGGCCTGGATATCCCGACCGCCAACACGCTGGTGGTCTATCGCGCCGACATGTTCGGCCTGGCCCAGCTCTACCAGCTGCGCGGCCGGGTCGGGCGGGCGAAGGCGCGCGCCTATGCCTACCTCACCACGCCCGAGCACCGCTCGCTCAGCGCGTCGGCCGAGAAACGGCTGCTGGTGATGCAGTCGCTGGACAGCCTGGGCGCGGGCTTCCAGCTCGCCAGCCACGACCTCGACATCCGCGGTGGCGGGAACCTCCTCGGCGAGGAGCAGTCCGGGCACATCCGCGAGATCGGCGTCGAGCTCTACCAGCAGATGCTGGAGGACGCGGTCGCCGAGCTGCGCGCCAAGGCCGGCGCCGGCGAGATCGTGCTCGATCGGGGCTGGTCGCCACAGATCAACACCGGCGCGGCGGTGCTTATCCCCGACCACTACGTGCCGGACCTGAACGTCCGCCTTGCCCTCTACCGCCGTCTCTCCGACGCCGAGCGCCCGGAGGATCGCGAGGCCCTTGCCGCCGAGATGATCGACCGCTTCGGCCCGCTGCCGCCGGAGACCGGGCAGCTGCTCAAGGTGGTCGCCATCAAGGGCCTTTGCCGGCAGGCGAACGTGGCCAAGATCGACGTCGGCCCCAAGGGCGCCGCGATCAGCTTCCGCGACAACCACTTCGCCCACCCGACCGCGCTGGTCGCCTACATCCAGCGCAACGAAAAGACCTGGCGCATCCGCCCCGACCAGACGGTCCTCGTCCGCGGCGAGTGGGAAACCCCGGATCAGCGCCTCGGCGCGGCGGAACGGATCCTGAGCGAGCTCGCGCGCATGGCCGGGGGTGACGGCTGACCGCGGACGCCGACGGAGGGGACGACATGAAGCTGTATCACTGCAGGAACGCCCGCTCGCTACGGCCGCTGTGGACGCTGGAGGAGCTGGGCGCGGACTACGAGCTGGTGAACATGCCGTTCCCGCCCAGGTCCGCCTATCCGGGCTACCTCGGAATCAATCCGCTCGGGACGGTGCCCACCTTCGTCGACGGGCCGCTGACGATGACGGAGTCCACGGGCATCTGCCACTATCTGGTCGACAAGGCCGCCCCGACGCCGCTCAGGGTCGATCCCAGCGAGCCGGCCTATGGCGAGTACCTGAACTGGCTCTATCGCAGCGACGCCACGCTGACGTTCCCGCAGACGATCGTGCTGCGCTACACGCGGCTGGAGCCCGAGGCGCGGCGCCTGCCGCAGGCGGTCGAGGACTACTCGGTCTGGTACCTGTCGCGGCTGCGCAGCGTCGAGACCGCGCTTGGCGACGGTCGCGCGTTCCTCTGCGCCGACCGCTTCACGATCGCAGACATCGCCGTCCACTTCGCCCTCTTCTTCGGCCGTTCGCTCGGCCTTGACGAACGCTACAAGCCCCATTGCATCGCCTACCTCGAACGCTTGATGGAGCGTCCGGGCTTTCAGCGCGCGATGGCGCGTCAGGAGGAAGCGGCCGCCTAGGCGCCCACACCGGCTAGGGCCGCGGCTGGGGAACCTCGCCCGCCCAGGCCCAGCCGGTGATCTTCCAGACGCCGCCTTGGTTGGCGAGCGCCGCCGAGATCTCGGCGGGCTCGACGACCGGCTTGCCGTGCTGGAGATAGTTGAAGGTCACCTTGACCACGACGTAGGCCGTGTCGCCGTCGATCTGGTCCCTGACCACCTGGCCCAGCGTGACCTTCTCGTCGGTCTGGCCGGCGGCGGTGGACGTCTTGCCGAGGTCGGCCAGCCAGGCTTGGAAGGCGCCTGGTCCGTGCCATTCGTGAGGCGGAACCTCGTCGATGATGCTCTCGTCCGCCGCGTTGGCCGCTTGCGCGCCGGCGATATCGCCCTTGTTGAAGGCGTCGATGAAGGCGCGGACGGTTGTCACCGCCCCATCGTCGGCGGCGGTCGCCAGGGTTGGGATGGCGACAAGGCCGGCGGCGAGTATGCCGGAGCAAGCGAGGCGCATAGGTGTTTGGTTCAAGACGTCCCCCTCAGGACGCGGAATGGCGTCCCATCATTTGACCTGCCTGACCGTATCGACCGCCGGCCGGGAAAGCAAAACACCCGCGCAAGCTCTATGCTGTCGACGAGCCATCGTGGCCAGTTGGGTGCGCCGACGTCGATGAAACGAACCTGGACCTCCGAGAGCCTTACGGCGCTGTGCGCGGCAGACGGCGAATTCCGCATCGCCTCGCGCTTCTGGACGGGCGGGCTTTGGCTGGACATGGGCGATCGGGCGATCGGCTTCAGCGTCGTTGACGGCGCCCCGACCAACGGCGATGCGCGTGCGGGTTCGCCAGGCGTCATCGCGCTCGCCGGCGCGCCTGCCGTTTGGGACTCCCTCCTCGCGGCGCGGCCGCCGCGGTTCTTCAACGATCTGTTCAATCTGACCGGGTCGGGACAGATCACGGTCCAGGCCGATCCCGTTCTCTATGCGCAGTACTACCCGGCCGTGATGCGGGCGTTGGAGCTGATGCGGCCTGCCGATCCGGGCGTGGCTGAGCCATCGCAGCCCGCCCGCTCGTCCGGGACCTTCGACAGTCCGGTCGGCCGCTATGTGCATCTCGAGCTCGGTGGGCAGGACCACCGAATCTATTTCGAGGAGGCGGGTTCCGGAATCCCAGTGCTGCTTCAGCACACCGCCGGCTGCCACGGCTCGCAGTGGCGGCACCTGCTCGAGTGCGCCGCGATCACCGACCACTTTCGGCTGATCGCTTACGACCTGCCGTTCCACGGCAAGTCGCTGCCGCCGGTGGGGCCGAAGTGGTGGGCAAGCGAGTACCGGCTGACCGCGGGGTTTCTGCGTTCCGTGCCGGTCAGCCTGGCCGCGACGCTTGGCCTCGAGCGGCCTGTGTTCATGGGGTGCTCGGTTGGCGGCCTCTTGGCCCTCGACCTGGCGCTGCATCATCCGGACGTGTTCCGGGCCGTGATATCACTCGAGGGCGCGCTCAACATCGAGGGCGATATCAGGACCCTGGATGCGCTCTGGCATCCCCAGGTCAGCAACGAGTTCAAGGCGCGCGCGATGAACGCGCTGATGAGCCCAACCTCGCCCGAGGCTTTCCGAAAGGAGACAAGCGCTGTCTACGCGGCCGGCTGGCCGGCGGCCTTCCTGGGCGACCTCTACTACTATCTGGTCGACTATGACTTCAGGGAGACGGCGGCTCGCATCGACACGAGCAAGGTCGCCGTGCACATCCTCTCGGGCGAATACGACTCCAGCGGGACGCTGGAACGCGGCCAGGCGGCGCACGAGGCGATCGTCGGGTCGACCTGGACCGGCATGACCGGCGTCGGTCACTTCCCGATGTCGGAGAACCCCGAAGCGTTCCTCCGCTATCTCTTGCCCGTCCTTGAGACGATCAGGGCGCGGCAGGACGCCTGAACTCGCCGCGCGACACTCGACGCGCGGCCGGCGGCTGCTGCAGCCTCAGGTCTTCCAGAGCGGCGAAGACGCCTTCATCCAACGCGTCAGGTGGCGCATCTCGGCGATCAGCCGTCCGTCCGAATCCGTAAGCTCGGAGTCGACCCAGGCGAACTCGGTCTTGTCGGTCAAGCCGACGCAAACCACGCGGCCGGTCTTCACATAGGGCGTGCCGGTCAGGATCGGGCCGTTGCGCAGCGCCAGCTCGGTCGCGCCGAAGAAGCCGACCGCCGGCTGGGCGATTTGGCCGCGCAGGAAGTTGGACATCAGCGCGCCGTACATCGACTGCGGGTCGCGCACGACGCCGTCTTCGCCCGCCTCGAAGAGGAAGTCGTCGATGCGCTTCAGCTCCGTCCCCGGCTTGACCCCCGCCACGATGCGGTTGGCCCCGGCGGGCGCGGACTCCAGCGTCAACCCCTTGTACGACGTATAGCCGACATCGTACTGCGTACGGTTGCGACGGCAAGCCGGGAGCGAACGACCTGATGATGTCCGGACCGACCGGATCAACCGATCCGATGTATGACAAGCCCTACGTGGACATCGACGAGTGGCGCGACCAGCCGGTGCGGCACCGCTATGTGCACGGCGGCTTCCACGACACCGACTTGCGGTTCTCGATCTACTTTCCGCCGCCGGAGCGCTACGAGGGCCGCTTCTTCCAGCCGTTGATGGCCGTCTCCGGCACAGAGAACGCCGCGACAATGCCGCCGATGATGGGGGCGATGATCGGGAACATGATCCCTTTCGCAGTCGACAGCGGCGCCTATCTGGTCGAGTTCGAACCAGGGGCGGACGGTCATGTACCCCGGCGACGACCCGACCATCCCCGGCTATCGCGCCAGCGCCGCGACCGCACGCTACTCCCGCGCCCTCGCGGCCGAGATGTACGGAGCCCACCGCCCTTACGGCTACGTGTTCGGCGGCAGCGGCGGCGCGTTCAAGACCATCGCCTGCGTCGAGAACACGCTCGGCGTCTGGGACGGCTCGGTCCCCTTCGTGCAGGGCTCGCCGGTCAGCATGCCCAACGTCTTTACCGTCCAGGCCCACGCGCTGCGCGTGCTCGACGGCAAGTTCGAGCAGATTGTCGATGCGCTCGAGCCGGGCGGCAGCGGCGACATGTACGCCGGCCTGAACCGCGAGGAGCGCGAGGCGCTGGCCGAGGTGACCCGAATGGGTTTCCCGCCCGACGCCTGGTTCGCGCACCGCCAGATCGCCATGGGATACACCGGGGTCTTCGGCTCGCTCGTCGACAACATGGTCAAGTGGGACCCGGAGTACTTCGAGGCCTTCTGGACGGCGCCCGGCTACCTGGGGTTTGACGCGCCGGAGTTGCTCTCGCGCGCCCGTCTGCAGCACGAGACGAAGATCACCCGCGTCGTGATGTCGAAGGAGGCGATCGAGCTTGGCCTGCCGGTCTCGATGTCCGCGAAGTTTGCCGACAGCGAGGCGGAGACGCCGGCGGCTGTGCAGGTCGAGCAGATGCCGAACGGCGCCTTGCAGGGCGCGACCCTGACCCTGACGTCTGGCAAGGCGGCGGGCAGCCGCGTGCTGATCTCAGGCGTGGCGCGCGATCTCGTCCTGCTGAGCTATGGAGAGGCGCACTTCCAGGCGCTGTCTAGGGTCGCGGCGGGCGATGCTGTGACGATGGACAACGCGATCTACCTGGCGACCCAGACCTATCACCGTCACCAGATCCCGCCGGGTGACGACTTCCCGGTCTGGGACCAGTTCAAGGCCGCCGGCCGGCCGATCTATCCGCAGCGACCTTCTCAGATGGGGCCGCGCTATGCGCTCGGCGGCACGGGCACGCTGCAGACCGGCCGCTTCGCCGGCAAGATGATCGTCGTCGAGGCTTTGATGGACGAAGCGGCATATCCCTGGCAGGCCGACTGGTACCGCACGCTGGTCAAGCGCGCGCTGGGTCCAGGGCTCGATGACCAGTTCCGCCTTTGGTTCGTCGACAGGGCCATGCACCCAGGCCCTTTCCCGTCGAGGAGCGAGTCCAGGCCCGCGCGAACGACGCGCACGGTGTCTTACGTGGGGGTGCTGCAGCAAGCCCTGCGAGACGTCAGCGCCTGGGTCGAGAAGGATTTGGCCCCACCGCCAAGCACCGAATACGAGGTCGCCGACGGCCAGGTGGTCGTGCCCCCAACCGCCGCCGCGCGCAAGGGAATCCAGCCCGTCGTCGTGGCGACCGTGAACGGAGGGACGCGGGCCGATGTCGCCGTTGGCGAGACGGTCGAGTTCGAGGCGGCCATAGAGGTTCCGGTAGGGACGGGCGTCGTGGTCACGGCCGAGTGGGACTTCGAGGGCGCCGGCGACTATCCGGTTTCGGCGCCGCCCGCGTTCGTGGCGGCGGACGGCTCGAGCGTGACGGTCAGGGCTAGCCATGCCTTTGCGGCGGCGGGGACCTACTTCCCTGCGCTCCGGGCGACCGCCCAGCGGCACGGGGACGCCGCGACCCGCTTCGCACGCATCCAGAACCTCGGACGCGTTCGGGTCGTGGTGCACTGAGATGAAGGCGCGCATCGCCGAGTTGGACCGAGAGCGCATCGCCGCGGCCGCGCTGGCGGTGGCGGATGCGGGCGGCATCGAGGGCTTCACCATGCGCGCGGTCGCCGACGCGCTCGGCGTGACGCCCATGGCGCTCTACCATCACGTTGCGGACAAGGCGGCGTTGGCGGCGCTGCTGGTCGATGCGGCGATCAGCGAGCACCCGCTGCCCGAGCCCACCGGCGCCTGGCGCGACGACCTGTGGACCATCGCCCGATGGACGCGGGAAAGCCGGCGCGCGCATCCGGCGGTGGTGCGCATCCGCCGCGCCTATCATGTGTGGACAAACGCCAGCCTGCAGATGACCGAACGCTGGTTGAGCCTGTGGCAGCAGAGCGGGCTTGCGCTCGACGACGCCCTGACCGCGGCGACCACCAGCAGCATGGCGATCGTGGGCTTGGTCGAGGAAGAGGCCATGTTTCAGGAGATGGCGCGGCCGGAGGCCGCGGCACTGTCCTGGCTGCCCAACGCAAGGCTGATGTTCAACGCCCGCCGGAACCGCGACGCCGCGTTCGAACTGGCCGTGCGCGCCCTGATCGACGGCCTATGCGCCAGGCTCACCGGCAGCGAGGCAGGGCCTAGCTGATGATCTTCGGCATCGGCGGCGGGGCAGGGGGTTGCGGCCCGGCCTTCGCCACGATGGCCTCGGCGAGCAGGCGCCGTGCGCGAAGCCACATCTCGAGACCCTGGACGACCATCATCCCGACCGCCAGCAGCACGAAGGCGTCGGCGATGGCGATGATCGAGAGGTGCAGGAACGAAGCGCTCTCCAACGCCGCGCCGCGCAGTGCGAAGCGCACCACGAGCAGGCCCACGATGAAAATAAGGCCGAGCGGCGAGGCGCGGGCGCTGAGCTCGTGCGTCTCGGGATGCACGTGGATGGTCATGGAGCGGCCGCGCAGCCACCCCATGCCGCCGCCGACAAGGAGGGCCACGACGAGGAGTCCGATGTTGAAGACGTCGAGCGGCGGCGCGGCCGCCGTCGAGCGCGGCGCCCATCATGGCGATGAAGATCGCCGGTCGGATCCAAAGCCGCTCGATCCGAAGCGGCCGCGGACGAGAGTTCCGCATGGCCAGAACGGCGACAATGATCACCAGCGGAACGATGCCGCCGATCAGCTGCGGGCTCATAAGCTCAGTCTATCCGGCCTTGAGCTGAAGCGCAGTCGCGGCGGCTCGCTCGAGCGCGTGCGCGGCGTTCTCGCCTGCTTCGACCTCGGCGACCCCGATGTCGAACTCGACCACGAAGGGCGCGCGGTTCTCGCCGGCGTCGAAGGCTGTGCAAGCGATGACGGCGCAGATGCGCTCGCCGGCGGCCTGGGCGGCGGCCTGGCCGGTGGCCGGCAGCGCCAGCGCGAACACCTCGGGCCCGAGCCTTGCGGCGGTGTCCTCAACACGGATCAGCCGGCCGATCATCGAGCCGATTTGCGGCGTCGCCCGGTCGAGCCAGCCGCCCTTGCGCGCGAGCGTGAGCTCGGGCCGGTCCGCGACGCGAAGCACGCAGAGCGAGAGCGGCCGCCGCCGCTGGCGGCTGGCCTGCACCAGCCGGGCGAGGTGGGCGGCAAAGAGGTCGCGGGTGAAGAGCCCGGTGGCTGCGTCCATCAGGCCGGAGCTTCGCGCCTTCTCCAACGCCTGGCGAATGGCGATCTGCCGCCGGTAAGCGGCGGCGAGCTCGACCACCCGCTTGGCGGTCTCCAGCGCCGGCGTATCGGGCGTCGCGAGATCCGAGATGCCTCGGTGGTAGGCCTCGGCGATGCCGATCTGGGCCGGGCTCTGCAGATAGAGCAGAGCCGGGATGTGATAGAGACGGGTGTTGCGGCGCATGCCTGTGGCGATCGACAGCGCCTCGGCCTGGTTCTCACCGGCCCAGAGCGCGACGGCGTCGAACGTCCGCTCGTGCAGGTAGTCGAAGGCGGTGTACGCGGTGAAGGCGCCAACCACTTCGGCCCCGGTGCGGGCGAGGGCGTTTGAGAGCGCCAGGAACTCGGGGGCCGGCTCGCCGACCGCCAGGATGCGCAGGGGACTGGCCGCTTCGGTCGGCAGCTCAAGCCGCCGCCCGCGCTCGGCGAACGTCTCGCGCCTGAGTTCGAACTCCTCCTCGGCGATGGCCATGCGCACGAGGGATTCCAGCCGCATCGCCGCCTGCGCGGGATGCAGCGGCGGCGCCAGCGTCAGGTCGAGGTTGTCGATCGACATCCCTGGCTCGGGTTCGCCGATCGCGATCACGGGCAGGCGGCGCGGCGCGTAGGCCGCCTTCAGCCGCCGCGCCAGCGTAGGCGCATCCTGCGGGCCGGTGGTCGCGTCCACGATCGCCGCTTCGATCTCCATGTCGGCGAGGGCGGCCAGGGCGGCGTAGGGTCCCCGCGCGGTGAGCGTTCTCCAGCCCAGCCGGTCGAGGCCCTCGGCGAGCGGCCCGGCCAGGGCGTCGTCGCGGGCGACGATGAGAACGCGGGCGCGGACCGGCAACAGCTTCCCTCTCGCCTTGACGCTGCGGCGCCGTTTTCGGCGGCGCGCAACTGGACTAGCGTGGACTCAGGGCCCGCCGCCACCATAGCAGAGGCGCCGCTGTGCGGTAGCCATTCGGCGGCCCTCGCCACGGTGGGAGCAAGCGAACGATGGGCCAGGGGCCGTTGTCAGGACTGAAGATCGTCGAATTCGCCGGCATCGGGCCGGGACCGTTCTGCGGCATGCTGTTGTCGGACCTGGGCGCCGACGTCGTGCGCATCGACCGCAAGGGTGGAGGGCGCGGCTCGAAGTTCGACGTCACGGGGCGTGGCCGCCGCTCGGTCGCGCTCGACCTGAAGACGCCGGAGGCTGTGGAGGCGTGCCTAACGCTGATGGAGCGGGCGGACGCCGCGTTCGAGGGCTTCCGGCCGGGCGTGATGGAGCGGCTGGGTCTCGGCCCTGAAGTCGCGCTCAAGCGCAATCCGAAGCTGGTTTACGGCCGCATGACCGGTTGGGGGCAGACGGGTCCGCTCTCCCAGGCCGCCGGACACGACATCAACTACATCGCGCTCACCGGCGCGCTGGCGGCGATCGGGACGAAGGACAAACCCGTGCCGCCGCTGAACCTGGTCGGCGATTTCGGCGGGGGCGCGCTCTATCTCGCCTTCGGCCTGCTGGCGGGGGTCATCCACGCCCGGGCGACCGGCCAGGGGCAGGTGGTCGACTGCGCCATGACCGACGGCGCCGCCTCGCTGATGGCCATGTTCTACGGGATGACGGCCTCTGGGGCTTGGCGCGGCGCCCGCGAAGCAAACCTGCTCGACGGCGGCGCGCAGTTCTACGACGTCTATCAGTGCAAGGACGATCGATGGATCGCGCTCGGATCGATCGAGCCGCAATTCTACGCGCTGTTGCTTGAGAAGACTGGGATAAATGATCCACAGTTCAAGTCGCAGATGAATCGCGAGGATTGGCCGGAGCTGAAGCGAAAACTGGCCACCGTGATCCGCACCCGCTCGCGCGACGAGTGGGAGGAGATCATGGGCGGCTCCGACGTCTGCTTCGCACCGGTCCTTGGCATCGACGAGGCGCCCAGCCACCCGCACAACGCGGCCCGGCAGACCTTCGTCACGGTGGAGGGCGTGGTCCAACCTGCGCCGGCGCCGCGGTTTTCCGCGTCGCCATCCAGTTCGCCGGCGCCGCCGCCCGCAATCGGCGCGCACAACCACGAGGCGTTGGCCGACTGGGGCTTCGATTCGGCTGCAATCAGGGCGTTGGAGACCGCCGCGGCGCTCTGACGCGGCAAAATCGGCGCGGCCTTCAGCCTCGATTCAGCATGGGCGTGCATAGTGGCGGCCATCGTCGCCTACGGTTCCTTCTGTCCCTCCGACCGCGGGCGGCCTTAGCGAGGGACGTTCCCCTGCGTCCCGGAGACGGCGCGCCGTCCTAACCGGTGGCGCGTCGCCTTCTTTTTCGCGTCGACAAAGCGATGCGGCCGGCTATGTCGGGGGTCATGGACGCCCCCGTTGTTCGCGAGGCCAGGCAAGGCGTTGGCCATTGGGGTCTCAGGCTGGTCAGCCTGATCTGGCGCACGCTGCTCCGGATGTGGGGGCGCGACGTGATGCTCTACGTGGGCGGCGTCTCCTTCTTCGGCATGCTGGCCGTGTTTCCAGCGCTGGCGATCGTGCTCGGCGTCTACTCGATCCTGCTCACGCCCGAGCAGGCGCTGGCCCAGGCGAGTGCGTTCGCCCAGATCCTGCCGCCCGCGGCGCTGACGCTGTTTCAGTCCGAGCTCCTGCGCCTGTCGCAGGCGTCGATCCGCGCCATTTCGGTTCAGAGCCTGGTGGCGCTGGTGGTCGGGGCGTATGCCGCCCACCGCAGCTTCAAGGCCCTGTTTGCCGGACTATCCTTCATCCATGACGAGGAAGCGCCGCGCGGGTTCCTGAGCTTCAACCTGTTGGCGCTGTTTGCCCTGCTCGCCGCCTTCGTGGTTCTGACCCTGGTGTCCGGACTCTTCCTCGCGCTGCGGTTTGCCCGCAGCGAGCTGCGCATCCCCCTGCACCTCGGCTTCTTCCTCAACGAGTGGACGTGGGCCATCGTCGGACTCAGCATCGGCCTGACGCTGATCTATCGCTACGCCATGTCGAGTGAGCCGGTGTCGTGGCGCCTCTCGGCTGTCGGCGGGGTCGCCGCCGCCGCGCTTTCCCTCGCGGCGTCGTGGGCCAGCGCGGTCTACGTCACGCAGATCGCCAACTTCGGCGCGACCTACGGCTCGATCGCCGCGGTGATCGTGATGCTGATCTGGCTCTCGTGGAACGTGAACGCCGTCTTCTTCGGCGCCGCGCTCACGACCGAAATCGAGCTCCTCGCCAAGCCCGCGGGCAGCGTCAAACCGCTCAATCACCTCGTCCGGCCGAAGCGCCCTTCCTGACCAGGAAGGCCAGCGTTTCGCCGTCTTCAGTGGTCTCCACAAGTTTGTGCCCCGCCTCGCGCACGAACAGCGGGGCGTCGATCCGCGCCATGGGGTCGTCGGCGAGCAGGCGGACCAGGTCGCCCGCGCCGACCGTCTCCAGCGCTCGACGGAGTCGGAGCGTTGGTACGGGACAGCGATGGCCGCGGGTATCGACGATGACGATTTCGGCTGCGCGGCTCACGGGATCGAAACGCGGTCCACAGGGCCTCGTTCGCCCCTAGCCCGGGTCTTCAAGGCTGAACTGGTCGACCTCTTCGTGGAAGGCGAAGATCTCGGCGTAGCGGCCCCACGTGATCACCGCGTCCAGCGTCTCTTCGGCGTAGGTCTCGCTCATGAAGTCCTCGAGCTCGTCGCGGAAGCGCCGCGCCGGCGCCTGGTGCGACGCGCGGTCGTCGAGGACGCGGCGGATGTGGGCGGCAAGCGGGACGTAGGTCAGCAGATGCTGGGCGAACAGCTGCTTGCGCTCGTCGACGTCGCCGTTGGCGTAGCGCCGGCCAGCTGGGGTGAGGCGGATCGTGCGCCCGTCGATCTCGGCGAAACGCATCAGCTGCAAGGTTTCGGCGATCGGCAGCAGCTCGTCGGCCTCCAGCTGCAGGTCGTTGGCGAGGTCCGGCAGCTCCGCCTTGCCGTTGTTCGGCGGCGCGAACACCGACTCGATCATGCCGTTCAGCGTGTTGGTCGAGATATGGGTCAGCGCCATCCCGATGCCGGTGCCGGCGAATCCGCCGGCCGCGTGCGATCGGCTGGGTGGTCGGGCGCGCGGTCATGCGCGCATAGATGTCGTCGACCAACGCGCGGAAGGCGGGGTCGAGGCGCTTCCTGGGCTGCGGCAGGTCGACCTTGATCTCGGCGATGATGTGCCCGGGGTTGGAGGCGAAAACACAGATGCGGTCGCACATCAGCACCGCTTCCTCGATGTTGTGCGTCACCATCAGGATCGAGCGGATGGGCATGCGCCCTTCGCACCAGAGGTCGAGCAGATCGGTGCGCAGAGTCTCGGCGGTCAGCACGTCCAGCGCCGAGAAGGGCTCGTCCATCAGCAGGATCGAGGGCTGCACGACGAGCGCGCGCGCCAGGCCAACGCGCTGGCGCATTCCGCCCGACAGCTCCTTCGGATAGGCGCTCTCGAAACCGTCGAGGCCGATCAGGTCGATGGCCGCCAGTGCGCGTTTGCGGCGCGCGTCGGGGGCGACTCCCTGCGCCTCCAGCCCTAGCTCGACGTTCTGCAGCACGGTCAGCCACGGGAAGAGTGCGAAGCTCTGGAACACCATGGCCACGCCGTGGGCGGTGTCGTCGCCGGGCAGGTCGCGGACCATGACGGTCCCCAGGGTCGGCCGCAGCAGGCCGGAGATGGCGCGCAACAGCGTCGACTTGCCCGAGCCGGAGCGGCCGAGCAGGCCCACGATCTCGTTCGGCTTTAGCGTCAGGTCGACGTTGTCGAGCACGAGCAGGTTGGCGCCGCCGCCCTTGCCGTAGACGTGGCGGAGATTTCTGACCTCGACCAGGTTCACGTCGTCGCGAGCTGGCGCCTCGAGCACGGTCATGGCGGGCTTTCCCCTAGTCCAGGCGCAGGCGCCGCGCCGCGAAGCCGTAAAGCGGCCGCCAGAGCGTGCGGTTGATGAGGATGACGAACAGAGACATCACCGCGATGCCGAGCGCCACGCGCGGATAGTCGCCTGCCGTCGTCGCGTCGGCAATGTAGGAGCCGAGGCCGACGGCTTCGATCTTGGTGTGATTCCAGGTCACGACCTCGGCGACGACGCTTGCGTTCCAGGAGCCGCCCGAGGCCGTGAGCGCGCCTGTGACGTAGTAGGGGAAGATGCCGGGCAGGGCGACGTCGCGCCACCACTGCCAGCGGCGCACGTGGAAGATCGAAGCGGCCTCCTTAAGGTCGTTGGGCAGCACGCTGGCGCCGGCGATCACATTGAACAGGATGTACCACTGCGTACCCAGGATCATCAGCGGCGAGAGCCATATGTTCGGCGCGAGGTGTAACGCCACGATCAGGCCGACGGCGATGGGAAAGAGCACGTTTGCCGGGAAGGCCGCGAGGAACTGCGCGACCGGCTGCACCCGCTCGGTCCAGGCCGGGCGGAGGCCGATCCAGACCCCGATCGGGACCCAGATCAGGCTGGCGACGGCAATGAGCACAAGCACGCGGACGAGTGTCGCGAGCCCACAGCCGAAGGCGATCAGTCCGTCGTCCAGAGTCAGCGTCTCACTGACGTAGCGATAGAGCAGCCACGCGCCGGCGACGGCGGCGGCAATGACGATTGCGAGCCAGATCCAGTCGAGCGCCCGCGTCAGGCGCGGGTCGAACGGCCGCGGCGGCTGTAGGCGGATGCCGGGCAGGGGCGGTAGGTTGATCAGCGTTCGGGAAACCGGACGGAACAGGCGCGGGATCAGCCGCATCCGCTTGAGAAGGTCGAAGAACCACGACTTCGGCGGGTCCTGCGAGGCGGTCTGCTCGAAGCGGAACTTGTCGGCCCAGGCGACGATCGGGCGAAACAGCAGCTGGTCGTAGAGGAAGATCACCACCGCCATGGCCCCGACCGCCCAGATGACCGCGCGGGTGTCGCCGCGCTCGCCGGCAAGCGCGAGCCACGAGCCGATTCCCGGCAGGGTGACGGTGGTATTGCCGACCGTGATCGCCTCGGACAGGACCACGAAGAACCAGGCGCCCGACATCGACATCATCGTGTTCCAAACGAGGGCTGGCGTCGCGAAGGGCAACTCGAGGCGCCAGAACCGCCGCCACGGCGAGAGACCGAACTGGCGCGCTGCTTCATCCAGGTCGCCGGGCAGGGTCTTGCAGCGACTGATAGAAGCTGAAGGCCATGTTCCACGCCTGGGCGGTAAAGACGGCGAAGATTGCTGCCGCCTCCGCGCCGAGCTCGTTCCCGCGGAACAGGTTCATGAAGAATGTGACCGTGAAGGTCAGAAAGCCGAACACCGGGATCGACTGCAGGATGTCGAGCGCCGGGATGATGACGAGCTCGGCCTTGCGGCTCTTCGCCGCCAGCGTGGCGACGACGAAGGTGAAGAGCAGGGAGGCCGCCAGCGCCGCGAACATGCGAAGCACCGTCAGCAACGCATAGCCCGGCAGACGGGCCGGCTCGAGCACGACTGGGGCGACCTGGAGGGCGCTCAACGGGCGGCCCATCTGCTGCGCCCCGTGCACGACCAACACGGCCAGGCCCGCGATCATGAAGATGGTGACGAGGTCGCCGCGGGTCGGGGTGAACTGCCGCCGCGCAAATCGGGCGAGCAGCGCCGGGCTCATGCGCTCAGGAAACTGAAAAGACATGAGCCGGTCCTCGCGTCGCGGGTGCTCGTAAGCACCGCTAGCCGCGTTTGTCCATCACGCGATCGTGACAGCCCTACGGTGACCGCTGATCACGCGATCTGGGAAAGCTCAGGCCGGCGCCGCCTGGCGTTCCAGGAACCAGCGGTATGCGTCACGGATGCCCTCGGGGAGGGGGATGCGCCGCCGCCATCCCAGATGCTCTAGCCTGCTGCAATCCAGCCGCTTTCGCGGCGTGCCGTCGGGCTTTGTCAGGTCGTGGTCGATCTCGGCGTCGAGGCCGACCGCGTCGCAGATCAGCCTCGCCAGATCGAGGATCGAGACCTCGTCGCCGGTGCCGACGTTGATGTGGCTCTCGTCCGAATAGCGGGTCATCAGGAAGACGAGCGCGTCGGCGCAATCGTCGGCATGCATGAATTCGCGCTGCGGCGCGCCCGTGCCCCAGATGGTCAGCCGCCGTTCGCCGCGCGCCTTGGCCTCGTGCGCCTTGCGGATCAGCGCGGCCAGCGCGTGCGAGGCGGCCAGGTCGTAGTTGTCGCCCGGTCCGTAGAGATTGGTCGGCATCGCCGAGATGAAGTCGCAGCCGTATTGCCGGCGATAGGCCTGGGCGAGCTTCAGCCCGGCGATCTTGGCGATCGCATACCACTCGTTGGTGGGCTCGAGCGGCCCGGTCAGCAGCGCCTCCTCGACGATCGGCTGCGGCGCGAGCTTGGGGTAGATGCAGCTCGAGCCCAGGAACAGCGAGCTTGGCCACGTCGGCGCGGCGCGCGCCCTCGATGACGTTGGTCTGGATCGCGAGATTGTCGTGCAGGAACTCGGCTGGATAGCTGTCGTTGGCGAGGATTCCGCCCACCTTGGCGGCCGCCAGGAAGATGGCGTCCGGGCGCGCGTCCGCGATCCACGCTTGCGTGGGTTCCTGGCGGCGCAGGTCGAGCTCCGCGCGGCCGACGGTGAGAATCTCGCAATCCTCTCGCGCGAGTCGGCGCACCAACGCCTGCCCGACCATGCCGCGATGGCCGGCCACCCATACGCGCCTTCCGGCGAGCGGAAAGATCGTCTCACTCGGCATTACGACGCTCTTCTTTGGGAACCGTGATCAGGTCCTCGGCCACCATCTCGGCGCAAAGCGCGCGCCAGTCGGTCTCGTACCGCCAGCCGAGCTTTGCCTTCGCCTTCGAGGCGTCGCCGATCAGGAGATCGACCTCGGTCGGGCGGAAATAGCGCGGGTCGACCTCGACCAGCACGCGCCCGGTCGTCGCGTCAGACGCCCTGTTCCTCCACCCCGCGCCCGCGCCACGTCGAGCTCGACGTCCGGTCTGGGCGAAGGCGTGGTCGACGAAGTCGCGCACGAGCGTCGTCTCCCCGGTCGCCAGCACATAGTCGTCCGGCTGCGTCCTGCTGCAGCATCAGCCACATCCCGCGCACGTACTCGCGCGCATGGCCCCAGTCGCGCTTGGCGTCGAGGTTGCCGAGGTAGAGCTTGTCCTGCAGCCCGTGGTGGATGGCGGCGACCGCGCGGGTGATCTTGCGGGTGACGAAGGTCTCGCCGCGCAGCGGGCTCTCGTGGTTGAACAGGATGCCGTTCGAGGCGTGCAGGCCGTAGGCCTCGCGATAGTTCACCACGATCCAGTAGGCGTAGAGCTTGGCCGCCCCATAGGGGCTGCGCGGGTAGAAGGGCGTCGTCTCGCTCTGCGGCGTCTCCTGCACCTTGCCGTACAGCTCCGAGGTCGAGGCCTGGTAGAAGCGGGTCTTGCGGTCGAGCCCGAGGATGCGGATCGCCTCGAGCAGGCGCAGCGTGCCGACCGCGTCGGCGTTGGCGGTGTATTCCGGCGTCTCGAAGCTGACCTGCACGTGGCTCTGGGCGGCGAGGTTGTAGATCTCGTCCGGCTGCACCTGCTGAACGATCCGGATCAGGTTCGTCGAGTCGGTCATGTCGCCGTAGTGCAGGATGAAGCGCTGATTGCGCTCGTGCGGGTCCTGGTAGAGGTGCTCGATGCGCCCGGTGTTGAACGAGGACGAGCGCCGCTTGATGCCGTGGACGACGTAGCCCTTTTCCAGAAGCAGCTGCGACAGGTAGGCGCCGTCCTGGCCGGTGACGCCGGTGACCAGCGCGATTTTGCCGTTGCCGTCATTTTGCATGGCGGCAAGCTATCGCGTCGCTAGAAGCTGGAGCAAGCGATGACCCGCGATGATGTTCGCCGTTTGGCGCTCGCGTTGCCGAAGGCCGAGGAGGCCGGGCACCACGGCATTCCCTCGTTCCGCGTGGCGGGGAAGATCTTCTCGACCATTCACCTCGACCGGCCCCGAATGATGGTGAAGCTGGCGCCCGAGGATCAGCACAATCTGAGCGAGGCGCATCCAGGCGTCGTCGAACCGGTCCCTGGCTATTGGGGCCGCAAAGGCTCGACGTTCGTCTTCTTCGAAGGCGCAGACGAGGCGCTGATCAGGCTGGCGCTCGATCTTGCGTGGCGCAACGTCGCCCCGAAGCGGCTTGGGTCGGTGCGCGGGTCATAGGGGAACGGCGCAGAGATCCTTGTCGGGAATGCAGCCTCTTCCGCAGTGGTAGGAGCCGACTGGACACGGCAACGGTCGCGGCGGTGGGTGGCAGATCTTCTTGAAGGGGATGCACTTGTCCCCGCAAGGCTTGCTGTTGAGGCAGGTGAGGGCTGCGGATGAGGACGCGCAGAGGGCGTACGCAAGCACGGCGACAATAGCCAGCGCTCGGCGCATGGGGGGTCTCCTCGATCGTTGTCCGGACACCATCCATCCGGCGTGCGGCGTGGGCAACCGTCGTCAACGTCCGGAGCCGGCCTGCTGTCTGGCTTCCTTGAAACAGCGGGCGGTTTCGGGCATAGACGCCCGCTCACGCGAGCGACCCAGGTCGCCTGCCGCCCATTCAGTCGACCAAGAAGCTCCGTCCATGGCCGTTCCCAAACGCAAAGTCTCCCCCTCGCGCGCCGGCATGCGGCGCTCGCACCACGCGCTGAAGCCGAACAGCTTCATCGAGGACAAGGAGACCGGCGAGCTTCGCCGGCCGCACCACATCGACTTAAAGACCGGCATGTACAAGGGCCGCCAGGTTCTGACGCCAAAGGAGGACTAGCGCCCCGGCGCCCGGCGCTTCCCCGCGGCGGCCCGCTGGGCTAACACCCGGCGCCAGCGTCGAGGGAGCCCAGTCCGTGACCGAGATTGTCGACATCCTAGGCCGCGAGATCCTCGACAGCCGCGGCAACCCGACGGTCGAGGTGGACGTCACCCTCGAGGACGGGTCTTTCGGCCGCGCGGCCGTTCCGTCCGGCGCCTCGACCGGGGCGCATGAGGCGGTCGAGAAACGCGACGGCGACGCCAGGCGCTACGGCGGCAAAGGCGTCCTGCACGCGGTCGAAGCGGTCAACGGCGAGATCTTCGACGCGCTCTCCGGCTTCGACGCCGAGGATCAACGGCGCATCGACAGGACCCTGATCGCGCTGGACGGGACGCCCAACAAGAGCCGGCTGGGCGCGAACGCCATCCTCGGCGTGTCGCTCGCGGTCGCCAAGGCCGCGGCCGTGTCGGCAGCCCTGCCGCTTTACAAATATGTCGGCGGGGCGGGGGCGCACCTGCTGCCTGTGCCGCAGATGAACATCATCAATGGCGGCGTCCATGCCGACAATCCGATCGACATCCAGGAGTTCATGGTGCTGCCGACCGGGGCGCCGAGCTTCGCCGAAGCGTTGCGCATGGGCTCGGAAATCTTCCACAGTCTGAAGTCGGCGCTGCACGCGGCGGGCCACTCGACCAACGTCGGCGACGAGGGCGGCTTTGCGCCGGACCTGAAATCGGCCGAGGAGGCGCTGGCCTTCATTGTCAAGGCCGGCGAGACAGCCGGCTACAAGGCCGGGCGGGACTTCAATCTCGGCCTCGACCCGGCGGCGAGCGAGTTCTTCAAGGACGGCAAGTACGAGCTCGCCGGCGAGGGCAAGAGCCTCGACCAGGCGGGAATGGTCGACTACCTGGCCGACCTGACCGCAAAGTTCCCCATCGTTTCTATCGAAGACGGCATGGCCGAGGACGACTTCGCCGGCTGGAAGCTGATCACCGAGCGCCTGGGCGGCAAAATCCAGCTCACGGGGGATGACCTCTTCGTGACCAACGTCGAGCGCCTGGCGGAGGGCATCGAAGGCGGGCTGGCCAACTCGATCCTCATCAAGGTCAACCAGATCGGCTCGCTGACCGAGACCCTTGAGGCGATCGCGCTCGCCCATCGCGCGGCCTACACGGCCGTGATGTCGCATCGCTCCGGCGAGACGGAGGACTCGACGATCGCCGACCTGGCCGTCGCCACCGGCTGCGGCCAGATCAAAGCCGGCTCGCTGTCGCGCTCCGACCGATTGGCCAAGTACAACCAGCTGCTGCGCATCGAGGAGGAGTTGGGCGATCAAGCGGCCTACGCGGGAGCCGATGCGCTGAAGCGGCTCTAGGGGCCTTCAACGCTTCATTAAGCACGCGACGGCAGGCTCCGCCGTCATGCGCCGGAGTCTCCAGTCCTACATCCCGACCGCGATCCTGGCGGCGCTGATCTTCTACTTCGGATTCCAGGCCTTCACCGGCGACCGCGGCCTGCTCGAGCGCGCGCAACGAAACGCCATCCTGGCAGAGAAGACCCAGGAGCTCACAAGGCTGGACGCCGAACGGCAGGATCTGGAGCGTCAGGCGCATCTTTTGCGCGACGACAGCCTCTCGGCCGACCTTCTCGACGAGCGCGCCCGTTCCCTCCTAGGCTTGGCCGACCCCAGGGACTATGTGATCCGCACTGACCGCTGAGCGTTTGCGACTCAGGCCGGGGCTGGTGTGGGACGTGAAGGACCATGGCGCGCGCGGCGGCTGCCAAGATCAAGAGCCGGGCTGGTTCGGCGAAGGCGCCCGACAGGGACGAGCTGCTCGCCTTCTATCGCCGAATGCTGCTGATCCGCCGCTTCGAGGAGCGGGCCGGGCAGCTCTACGGCATGGGCCTGATCGGCGGCTTCTGCCACCTCTACATCGGCCAGGAAGCGATCGCCGTGGGGATGCAGGCGGTGAAACAACCAGGCGATCAGATCATCACCGCCTACCGCGCCCACGGCCACATGCTGGCCTGCGGCGTCGATCCGAAGGCGGTCATGGCCGAGCTCACCGGCCGCGAGCCCGGCGCCTCGAAGGGCAAGGGCGGCTCGATGCACATGTTCGCGCCCCAGCACGATTTCTACGGCGGCCACGGCATCGTCGGCGCCCAGGTGTCGCTCGGCACGGGGCTCGGCTTCTCCAATCGCTATCGCAAGAACGGCAAGGTCGCGTTCGTCTATTTCGGCGACGGCGCGGCGAACCAGGGCCAGGTCTACGAGAGCTTCAACATGGCCGAGCTCTGGCGGCTGCCGATCGTCTATCTGGTCGAGAACAACCAGTACGCCATGGGCACCAGCGTCGAGCGGTCGTCCTCAGAGACGCACCTCTATCGCCGCGGCGCCAGCTTCAACATTCCGGGCGCCGAGGTCGACGGCATGGACGTGAGCGCTGTGCGCGACGCGGGCGCGAGGGCGGCCGAGCATGCTCGCAATGGCAACGGGCCGATCATCCTGGAGATGAAGACCTATCGCTATCGCGGCCATTCGATGAGCGATCCGGGCAAGTACCGCACGCGCGAGGAGATCGACGAGGTGCGCAAGACCCGCGACCCGATCGATCATCTGCAGGAGCGGTTGATCGAGGCCGGGATAGCCGACGAGGCGCAGCTGAAGGACATCGACGCCGAGATCCGCCGCACCGTCGCCGACGCCGCCGAATTCGCTCGCACCGCGCCGGAGCCGGATCCAGGTGAGCTCTACACCGACGTCTACGCGGAGGCGTCTGGTTGACACTCTTTCGCCAAGGCTTCGGAGGGCGAGTCTCGTCCGCTGTAGCTCCATCAGGAGCGTAGGCGGATGACTGACGTTCTCATGCCGGCGCTTTCGCCCACGATGGAGGAGGGGACCCTCGCCAAGTGGTTCATCAAGCCCGGAGACAAGGTGCGCTCGGGTGATGTGATCGCGGAGATCGAGACCGACAAGGCGACCATGGAGGTCGAAGCCGTCGACGAAGGCGAAGTCGCCGAGATTTTGGTCCCTGAGGGAACGGAAGAGGTCAAGGTCAACACCCCGATCGCGCGCCTGACCGGCGGCGACGCCGCTGGGGCGCCAACGGCAGAGTCGGACGACCTTCCCAAAACGCATCCCCCTTCGCGGGAAAGGGATTGGGGATCGGGGCGCCGGCGCAGGAGTCGCGGAGTCCAAGTCGGCGCCGCAACCCGAGGCGCCGCGCGCAGAGCCTGCCCCCATCTCCTCTCCGCGAGGTGGAGGGGAAGCGTCCCAGACAGCGAGGCAGGAGCCGACCGCGTCCGCCGACCCCGACATTCCCGCCGGGACCAAGCTGATCCGCCTCTCGGTCCGCGACGCGCTGCGCGACGCCATGGCCGAGGAGATGCGGCGCGACCCCGGGGTCTTCCTGATGGGCGAGGAGGTCGCTCAGTACCAGGGCGCCTACAAGGTGAGCCGCGACCTCCTGCAGGAGTTCGGGCCTGAGCGCGTGGTCGACACCCCCATCACCGAACACGGGTTCACGGGCCTGGGCGTCGGCGCCGCCTTCGCCGGTCTCAAACCCATCGTCGAGTTCATGACCTTCAACTTCGCCATGCAGGCGATCGATCAGATCATCAACTCGGCCGCCAAGAGCCGCTACATGTCCGGCGGCCTGATTGAGTGCGCGGTCGTCTTTCGCGGGCCGAACGGCGCGGCCGCCCGGGTCGCCGCCCAGCACAGCCAGGACTATTCCAGCTGGTACGCCCATGTGCCCGGCCTGAAGGTCGTCGCGCCATACGACGCCGCTGACGCCAAGGGCCTCTTGAAGGCGGCGATCCGGGACCCGAACCCGGTCATTTTCCTCGAAAATGAAATGCTTTACGGCCACGAGTTCGATGTCCCCGACGTGGAGGATTGGGTGGTGCCGATCGGCCGCGCCAAGGTGCGTAGGCCCGGCGCCGACGTCACGTTGACCGCCCACTCGCGCATGGTCGGCCTGGCATTGGAGGCGGCCGACGAACTCGCCCGGGAGGGCATCGAGGCGGAGGTGATCGATCTCAGGACGCTTCGCCCCCTGGACGATGCGACCATCGTCGAGAGCGTGAAAAAGACCAACCGCCTGGTCTCCTGCGAGGAGGGCTGGGGCCCGATGGGCGTCGGCGCCGAGGTCGTGGCGCGGGTGATCGAGCAGGCGTTCGACTGGCTGGATGCGCCGCCGGCGCGGGTGCATCAGGAGGATGTGCCTTTGCCCTACGCCGCCAACCTGGAGGCGCTCTCGCTGCCCTCGGTCGAAAAGATCGTGCGCGCGGCTAAGGCGGTGTCCTACCGATGAGCGGCGACGTCTGGCGCGAGGGCGGCTGCCATTGCGGCGCAGTGCGCTTCGCCGTGGCGCTGCCGGAGATGATCGAGGCGCAAAGCTGCAACTGCTCGATCTGCGAGCGGACAAGCTTCGTGCACATCATTGCGCCGGAGAGCCGCTTCAAGCTGATTAGCGGCGCCGAGGCGCTGACCAGCTACCGATTCAACACTGGCGTCGCGGACCATCTGTTCTGCTCGGTCTGCGGTGTGAAGGGTTTCTACCGCCCGCGTTCCAACCCCGACGGCTGGTCGGTGAACGCCCGCTGCCTCGACGACCGCGACGCGCTGGATATCCACATCGAGCCCTTCGACGGTCGAAACTGGGAGGCGCATGCGGCCTCGCTGGCGCACTTGAGCAAGGATGGCGCGTCGTGAGCCTGTCTATCGGGGGTTGCCACTGCGGCGGCGTGGCCGTGCGGTTCGAGACCGATGTGCCGCCCGAAGCTATGGACGTGCGCGCCGACGGGTGCGGCTTTTGCCGGCGACACGGCGTCAAGACGGTGAGCGACCCGGCCGGCCGGCTTTGGCTCGGCTTTCGGGAGAGCGGCGTCCAGCGTTATCGCTTCGGGACGCGGTCCTCCGACTTCATCATCTGCAGGACCTGCGGGGTCTTCATCGCCGCCGTGATCGAAGGTTACGGCGTGCTCAACGTGGTCGGCGCCGGAATTCGCCCGTTCGCCGAGCGGCCAGCACGCCCGGTCGACTACGACGGCGAAACCGTAGAGAGCCGGACCGAGCGGCGCCGTCAGCGCTGGACGCCCGTCGTGCTCGAGGTCGAGGCATGACCGACATCCTCATGCCGGCGCTGTCGCCAACGATGGAGGAGGGCACCCTCGCCAAGTGGTTCATCAAGG
Source organism: uncultured Alphaproteobacteria bacterium (assembly GCA_963719975.1). Lineage (GTDB taxonomy): Bacteria > Pseudomonadota > Alphaproteobacteria > Caulobacterales > Caulobacteraceae > Poindextera. Next base: position 889,662 of record CAVRED010000007.1, on the reverse strand, counting down.
CCGGCGATACAGTGCGATCGGGCGACGTGATCGCCGAGATCGAGACCGACAAGGCGACCATGGAGGTCGAGGCCGTCGATGAGGGCGAGGTCGTCGAGATCCTGGTCCCCGAGGGCGCCGAAGAGGTCAAGGTCAACACCCCAATCGCGCGCCTGAAAGGCGAGGGGGAGGCTCAGACAACGGCGCCAAGACGAGCCGTCGAGCCGCAATCAGAGGCTCAAGACGATCGCTCAAAGCCCCTTCCCCCTCGCGGGGAACGGGTTGGGGATGGGGGCGCCAGCGCCGACCCCCACGCCGCCACCCCCACCCCTGGCCCCTCCCCGCAAGGTGGAGGGGAGGCGCCTCGACCGGCCAAGGAACCGCCCAGCAAATCCAGAGCAGAGCAGCCGGCCAGCGAACGTGCATTTGCATCACCGCTTGCCCGCCGTTTGGCGGAGCAGTCGGGCGTCGATCTGGCGACCGTGCAGGGATCAGGCCCGCACGGGCGGATCATCAAGCGGGACGTAGAGGGACTGAAGCGGCCCACCCGGCCGCGAGAACGCCTGCTGAAGTCAAAGCGGCGCCCGCCGCGGCAAGTCCTCTCCCTAGAGCAGATGGGCATCGCGCCCGGGTCCTACGACCTTGTTCCGCTCGACGGGATGAAGCGGACGATCGCGCGGCGGATGAGCGAGAGTTTCCGCGACGTGCCGCACTTCCCGCTCACGATCGACCTCGAGATCGACAGGCTGCTGGAAGCCCGCACGCGGATCAACGCCGTGCTCGAGCCCGACGGCGTCAAGGTCAGCGTCAATGACTTCGTCATCAAGGCGGCGGCCCTCGCGCTGAAGCGCGTTCCCGACGCCAACGCCTCCTACACGCCGGACGGCATCGCCATGCACCACCACGCCGACATCGCCATGGCAGTCGCCATCGATGGCGGGCTGATCACCCCGATCGTCCGCGCCGCCGAGACCAAAGGGCTGGCGGAGATCGCCAAGGAAACCAAGGACCTGGCTGAGCGCGCTCGCACGCGGAAGCTGAAGCCGGAGGAGTACCAGGGCGGCACTTTTTCGGTCTCCAACCTCGGCATGTTCGGCATCAGGAGCTTCGCCTCGATCATCAACGAGCCGCAAGGCGCGATCCTGAGCGTCGGGGCCGGCGAGAAGCGGCCGGTGGCGCGCGGGGACCAGCTCGCAATCGCCACCGTGATGAGCGTCACGCTGACCTGCGACCATCGGGTGGTCGACGGCGCGATCGGCGCGCGGTTCCTCGCCGCCTTCAAGGCGATGATCGAAGAGCCGGTCACCATGATCGTCTAGGGGGAGCCATGAGCATCTACGATTTCGAAGCCGAAACTCTGGATGGGAAGCCCGCGCCGCTGGCCGGGCACCGCGGCCAGGTGCTCCTGATCGTCAACACGGCGAGCAAGTGCGGGTTCACGCCGCAGTACGAGGGTCTCGAAGCGCTCTATCGCCGTTTCAAGGACCGCGGCTTCACGATCCTGGGCTTCCCCTGCAACCAGTTCGGGGCGCAGGAGCCGGGCGATGCCGCAGCCATCGCCAACTTCTGCTCGCTGACCTACGACGTGAGCTTTCCCGATGATGGCCAAGATCGATGTCAACGGACCCGCGGCGCACCCGCTCTACGCCTATCTCAAGAAGGCGCAGAAGGGCCTGCTCGGCTCCGAAGCGATCAAGTGGAACTTCACCAAGTTCCTCGTCGACCGAGAGGGACGCGTGGTGCGGCGGTTCGCGCCGGTCGATACGCCGGACAAGATCGCAAGCGCGGTTGAAGCCCTCCTCTGATGGCCGACGCCTTCGACCTGGTGGTGATCGGGGCGGGGCCTGGCGGCTATGTCGCTGCGATCCGTGCGAGCCAGCTCGGATTGAAGACCGCGATCGTCGAACGCGAGGCGCTGGGCGGCGTCTGCCTGAACTGGGGCTGCATCCCGACGAAGGCGCTGCTCAAGTCCGGCGAGCTCTACGAGACGCTTGGCCATCTGGGCGACTACGGCCTCTCGGCCAAGGACCGCGGCTACGACTTCGCCGCTGTGATCGAACGCTCGCGCAAGGTGGCCAACCAGCTCTCCTCCGGCGTCGCCTTCCTGATGCGCAAGCACAAGATCGAGGTGATCGACGGAACGGCGCGGCTCGAGAAGGGCGCGGCCGCGCCCCGGGTTCGTCGTCGCGCTCAAGGACGGCAAGTCCCGCGCGCTCGACGCCAAGGCCGTGATCCTGGCCACCGGGGCTCGGGCGCGGACGATCCCGGCCATCGGCCTCGAGCCCGACGGCGAGCGCATCTGGACCTATCGCGAGGCGATGGTTCCGAAGGCGGCGCCGAAGTCACTTGATCGTGATTGGATCTGGCGCGATCGGAATCGAATTCGCCAGCTTTTACAGAGCGCTGGGCACGGATGTTACCGTGTTCGAGGCGCTCGATCGCATCCTGCCGATCGAGGACGATGAGGTCTCGGCCGCCGCCCGCAAGGCGTTCGAGCGGCGCGGACTGAAGTTCCACGTCTCGGCCAGTGTCACCAAGCTCGCAAAGACCAAGGCCGGAGTGTCTGTCTGCCTTCGCGACGGGCGGCGCATCGCAAACTCTCGACGCTGAGGCCGCCATCGTGGCCGTGGGCATCGCGGGCAACGTCGAGGGCCTCGGCCTGGAGGCGTTGGGGGTTAGGCTCGACCGCGGCCACGTCGTCATCGACGCCCATGGCGCGACCAACGTCGCCGGCCTCTACGCCATCGGCGACGTCGCTGGCCCACCCTGGCTGGCGCACAAGGCCAGCCACGAGGGCGTCCACTGCGTCGAGCACATCGCCGGCCTTGCGCCCGACAACCTCACCGCGCCGATTCCCGGCTGCACCTACTCCGACCCGCAAATCGCGTCGGTCGGGCTGACGGAGGCTCAGGCTAAGTCAACTAGGGGGGACATCAAGGTCGGGCGCTTTCCGTTCCGCGCCAACGGCAAGGCGATCGCGGCAGGCGAGACGGAGGGCTTCGTCAAGACGGTGTTCGACGGCGCCACCGGCGCGCTGATCGGCGCGCATATGATCGGCGCCGAGGTCACCGAGATGATCCAGGGCTTCGCGCTCGCGATGACGCTGGAGGCGACCGAGGCCGAACTGATCGCCACCGTCTTCCCGCACCCGACGATGAGCGAGGCCATGCACGAGGCGGCGCTGGACGCCTTCGGGCGCGTCCTCCACATCTGAAGCCGTGCAACGGCTGCTCCTCATCCGCCATTGCGAATCCAGCGGCCAGGCGCCGGGTGCGCCGCTGACCGAGGCTGGGACGCGCGCCGCGCATGAACTCGCCGACCGCCTGGCGGCGCTCGCCCCCGACGCGGTGTACTCGAGCCCCTATCTGCGCGCGTGGAGCACTGTTGCGCCGTTCGCCGAGCGGGCGGGGCTTCCTATCGTCGAAGAGGCGCGGCTGCACGAGCGGGTCCTGGCGGCGACGCCGCTCGATGATTGGCTGGAGCACATCCGCCGCTCGTACGATGACGTCGATCACCGCGCAGGGCAGGGCGGCGAGACCTTGCGCGAGATCACGGCGCGCGGTTGTGGCGCCCTGGCGGACATCGCCGCCGCGGGCCATCGTCTGCCCATCGCGGCGAGCCACGGCAACCTGATCTCCGCGATCCTGCGCGCCGCCGATCCCACCTTCGGCTTCGAGGACTGGCGGGCGTTGCGGAACCCCGACCTGTTCGAAGTCGAGGTGGACGGCGGATGGCCGACCTCCTACCGGCGGATCGAATTGGCTGTCGACTTGGGCGGCTAGAATCGCCGGCTCACCACGACTTTGAACAGTTGGCGTGCGATCAACTGGTTCCCGTTGCTGTGGATGTAGACCGGGAACTCGACGTCGCCGTAGACTTTCCACGCGCCGGTGGCGAGTTGCAGGCCCGGAGAGATCAAAAGCCGACCGTAGCCGCTATTGCCAGGGTTCGCATTGACGCCGCTGTCCCGGTTCCGCGTGGAGGCGACCGCCTGCAACAAGGGCGTCACACTGATCTTCCCGTTGTCGAGCGAAAGGCCGTTGTAGGTGACGCCGATTGCGCCATCGACTTCCTGGCCCGGACGATAGCCGCCCTGCGCCGCGACGGGGACATCCCACAGAACGTGCGCGAAGTAGCTCCATTCGCCGGCTTTTCCGATCCCGCCCGTGTGATAGCCGCCGATCAGCAGATTGGTGCTTCCAGTGCCGATGGACGTGTCGCGGTCGAAGTGGGGGTAGCGCCAGTCGCCGGTCGGCAGCTTCACACCGAAGATCAAACCGGTCGACATGTCCTTGGACAAGCCGGTGTAGACCGCCATCAGCGGATGTCGCCGAGCGCGGCGTGGTTGAAGGTGTCGACCGCCGTCCCCGCATCGTTCTCCGTGCGGAATTCGCGATTCCAGTACCGGGACCTCGACGATCACACCCCAGTTCATATTGAACGCGTAGCTCGCGCCGGCGGTGACGAAGTTGGTCTTGATCTCCTTGTCGGCGTTCGCGGCGGAAGACGCAGCCTTGGCGTCCCGCCCAGTTCTGGTTCTGATCCATGTAGTTGTATTCGATGTAGGCCTCGCCGCCCTGCGTGGGCAGCATTTGATCGCCGCCGACGTCGAAGACGTCGCAGCCGCAGGCGCAGGCAAGCGCGCTTGCTGGCCAGAGGAGAAGGGCGGCGAAGGTCGCCGCAAGTAAGACTTTCATACAGATTGCTCGTTTGTCCAAGGTCGCGCGCGTGCGCGTTGAGGCGTGAGCGCAGGCGAAGCCGCGCAGACGTCGACGAGGGGATCAGACGAGACGGATCGGTGGCGCCTGCGAGGGCGGAGGCGGCGCGGCGAGGCCGCGGCCGGGGGTTGACGCAGCAAGCCGAATGGCAGGTTCAGTGCAGGTTTCGAACCGCGCTGGGACAGCAACCAACGGGGCGGGCGTCGTCGGCGCGCCGCCGTGGCCGGCGAATACACAGAGGGAGCGCGGCTTTGCCTTTGGGCGCTGGGCGGGCCGCCGCCTGGATCGACATGCGCGATGAGGGGGCCGTGGCCGGTGCAGATGACGATCGAAGGCCCGTTCGCCCCGGCCGCGACCATGAAGCCCTGGGGAATGGCGAGTTGAAGGACGAGCGCGAACAGCGCGAGCGTGGCCAGCGCCGCGCGGTCGCTGCTTTGTCGTGAGCCTGCCCAGTTCATCACGCCCCCTCTAGCAGGACTCGACGAACGCGCGGGCCGATTTGTTCCCGATGAAGGCCGCTCTTCAGGCTGCCTTGGCTTCGCTCTCGGCGATGCGCTGGATGGCGACGTAGTCCGTCTTGCCCGTACCAAGCACCGGGCACCTCGGGCGCGCGCACGATGCGGCTGGGCACGAGGAGCTCCGGCGCGCCGACTTCGCGCGCGTGGGCAAGCAGCGTGGTCATCTGAGCGTCCAGGCGGTCGGTGACCAGCACCAGCTTCTCACCCTTGCGCGCATCGGGCATGGCGATCACGGCATGACGGGCGTCGGGCCAGACCCCAGCCGCGAGGTTCTCGGCCGCCGTCAACGACACCATCTCGCCGGCGATCTTGGCGAACCGCTTGACCCGGCCGTGGATGCGGATCCAGCCGTCCTCGTCGATCGTCACGATGTCGCCTGTGTCGTGCCAGCCGTCGTGTGGCGGCGACGAGCGCGCCGTCCTCGTCGAGGTAGTCCGGCCATCACGTTCGGGCCGCGTACGAACAGCTGGCCGCCTTCCGCGATGCCTTCGACAGGGTCGATGCGCGTCTCCATCCCGGGAACGAGGTCGCCGACGGTGCCGCGCCGATTGTCCTCCGGCCGGTTGACCGCGATCACCGGCGCCGCCTCGGTCGCGCCGTAGCCTTCGACCAGCGGCACGCCGCCGAAGCGGCTCGCGATCAGATCGTGGGTCTCGTCGCGCACCCGCTCTGCGCCGCAGACGACGAATTTCAGGCCGGAGAGGTCCCCCGGCTCCGCCTGCCGCGCGTACTGGTTCACGAAGGTGTCGGTGGCGAGCAGGATCGAGGCGTCGGTATCGCGCACCAGCGGCGGGATCTGCTTCACGTGCAGGGGCGAGGGGTACTGGAACGCCTTCATACCGGTCAGGATCGGCAGCAGCACCCCGCCGGTAAGGCCGAAGCAGTGGAAGATCGGCAGGGGGTTGAACATCACCCAGTCGGGGTCGAGCGCGATATGGGCCGCGACCTGTTCGACGTTGGCGACCAGGTTGCCCTGGTTCAACACCACCCCCTTGGGCGCGCCGAAGCTGCCCGAGGTGAACAGGATGACGCCTGGGTCGGACGGCGACGCCGGCGCGCGGAACGCCCGCGGCATGGCGCCCGCGAGCGCCGCAAAAACGCGATCTGCCAGACCGACCGTGGCGCGCACGTCCTCGAGGTAGCTGATCGCATGGTCGGCCGCGAGCGCGTCGACCACATCGTCGAGCTTGCCCTGGTCGACGAACCGGTGCGCGGTGAGAATGCGTTTGACGCCGGCGACCGCGCAGGCAGCCTTCAGATTGCGGATGCCGGCCGTGAAGTTCAGCATCACCGGGACGCGCCCGAAAGCATACAGCGCGAACAGCGTGACCACGCCCGCCGAGCTTGAGGGCAGCATGACGCCCACGCGCTCGCCCTTGTCGGTCATCGCCGCAATTTTCCGCCCGAGTGCGAACGCCGCCCGGATGAGATCAGTGTAGGTGAGCGGATTGCGCTCCTGATCCTCCAGCACGGGCTTCTTGCCGCCGTGGGCGTCACGCGCATCGATCAGAGCATCGAAGATCGCCCGGTTCCCCGCCTTGGGGTCGTAAGCGCGCGGCATTGGCTTCCTCCGGGCCCCTTTGCGGGCTCTTGTGCTTGGCTTTCAACGCTATCGTCCATGCCCGGGAATGGAAAGGGACCTCGCCGGCAGATCGTTTGCTGGACCGGACCGTGCGAGAACGGCGCGTGCCCATCGCCATTCGCCCTGCACGTCGAGGAGACGCGCAAGCCCTGCCCGACATAGAACGCGACGCCGGTCGGAGCTTCCTTGTTATCCCCGAGTTGGCGTGGATCGCCGGCGATCAGGTCATGTCCGTCGAGGCTCACGACGCCGCGATCGCACACGGGACCTTGTGGGTGGCGGAGGACAACGACGGGGTCGTGATCGGTTTCCTCTCAGCCGAGCGGTTCGCCGACGCTCTGCACGTCTGGGAGATGGCGGTCAGGGCCGCGGCGCAAAGGCAGGGCATCGGCGCCCGGTTGATTGCAGCCGCGATTGATCAGGCGAGCCGCGATGGCCTGTCGGCCGTGACCCTCACCACGTTTCGCGACGTGCCATGGAACGCGCCGTTCTACAGACGGCACGGCTTTCGGGTTCTGGCCGAGGCCGAATTCGGAGAGCGGCTGCGGGCGGTCCTTAGGCAGGAGGTCGAGGCGGGACTACCCGCCGCTCGCCGTTGCGCCATGCGCCGCGACGTTTAACCATCCAGTTGACTTTGGGGAGCCTCGCGTTACCCTCAACCGTATGGTTGAAATCACATACCGCGCCACTAGACGACGTGTTCCACGCGCTCGCCGACCCGACGCGGCGGGCGATGCTCCGCAGCCTCGCGAGCGGCGAGCGGAACATCGGCGAGCTGGCCGCGCCACACGCGATGTCACTCGCCGCTGCTTCGAAGCACGTGAAGGTGCTGGAGCGGGCAGGGCTCGTCCGGCGGCGGGTGCAGGGCCGGAATCACGTTTGCCACATCGATGTGGAGCCCCTGGCCGTCGCGGACGATTGGTTGCGCTTCTACGAGCGGCTGTGGTCTGACAGCCTTGACACGCTAGATGACATCCTGCGCGAGGAGAGCACGCCAACGTCTTATTTCGAAGGAAAAAATCGATGAGCGGCATCGTGCTGACAGACTCTGCGCCTGGCCCGACGTTTCGAAGCGCCGCCAGAGCGGGTGTTCGATGCTTGGATCAGCCCGGCGATCGTGGCCCGCTGGCTCTTCACGTCGCCCGGCAGCCAGAGTCACACGACCGAGCTGGATGTGCGCGTCGGCGGCGCCTGGAAGATCGTCGACCGCCGCGCCGGCGTCGACTACACCGCGCTTGGCGAATATCGCGTGATCGATCGGCCGCGGCAGCTGGTGTTCAGCTTTGGGATGCCGCAATTCTCGCCCGAGTTTGTCGACGTAACGGCGGACTTCGCGCCCGACGGCGATGGTTGCCTGATGACCCTGTCGCAGGAGCGGGTCCAGCCCGGCCACCTCCGGCCCACCACCGACGGCTGGAACGAGATGTTCGACGTGCTCGCGGGTGTGCTGGCGGCAGCCTAACGCAAGGGAATTGATCTGGTCGGTTTAGGCCCTATTGCTTGACCGTCAGCGGGCGGGGCGATGCAGCACGTTCTGGTGTCCTACAAGCGTGAGGACGAGCCGAGGGTCGCACGGTTGATCCGGGCGCTGCAGCAGCATGGCCTCATCGTCTGGTGGGACCAGGGACTGCCCGGCGGCGAGGAGTGGCGCGCCAACATCGAGAAGGCGCTCACCGAAGCCGGTTGCGTGGTCGTGGTCTGGAGCCACGGCTCCGTGGGTCCCGAGGGCGAATTCGTGCGCGACGAAGCCGCGCGGGCGAAGGGCAGGGGGATCCTGGTCCCGGTGCGGTTGGACAAAGTGATGCCGCCGCTGGGCTTCGGCGAAATCCAGGCGGTCGACCTGTCGGGCTGGCAGGGCAATCCGAACGACCACGCCATCACGGACCTGGTCGCCGCGTGCAACGCAAAGCTAGAAGGCCGCGACGCGCCGCCGGCCAGGGCCTCGGCCAACCGCCTGCTGCGCCGCGCGGCCGTTGGCTCCGGCTCGACGGCGTTGCTCCTGGCCGCGCTGACGTTTGGGAGCAACCTGTTCGCGACCCAGAACCATGTTTGCACACTGCCGATCGATCAGCCGGGGTTGTCCGACGGCTGCGGCGCGCTTCACCTCGGCGGCCGGCCGAGCCATGCCGAGCGGCTAGCGTGGGCGAACCGCCGGCAGGGCAGCTGTGCGGACTTGCAGGCGATCATCAAGGCGTTTCCCGACGGGGCTTACCGCTCGAAGGCGGCCGACCTTCTGCAGGCGGCCACCGTATCCAACGCCTCGCCGTTCGCGGCCGATCCGAGGACCGCCCACGGCTATGTCCGTCAGTCGATGACGGGTTTCGGCAATGAGGCCGCCGCTCAGGCCGACGCGAAGGCCCGCGCCGCCGAGGATGCCAAGGAGACCACCTGCGCTCCGGTCGACGCCAACGAGCGGCTGGACGGCGTCGACATCACGAGCACGACCTTCGACTGCCGGGAATCGCCTCTGGGAGGAACGGTCTGCGCCGCCGACTATGTCGCCGCCTGCCATCTCGAAGCGCGCCAGCCGGTCTGCGGCTGATCGCTTGATCGCGGCGCGACGAAGGCCGATCTAGCATCCATGGCCACGGTCATCGATTCACGCGCGCTTCGGCACCCGGAGAAGCGCGAACGCCCCGAGACGCCGATGCTGCGCAAGCCGCCGTGGCTCCGCGTGAGGGCGCCCGGGTCCCCGGGCTATCTCGCCACTCGCGCGATCGTCAGGGAGAACGGTCTCGCCACCGTGTGCGAAGAGGCCGCTTGCCCGAACATTGGCGAGTGCTGGTCGATCGGCCATGCCACGATGATGATCATGGGTGAGGTCTGCACGCGGGCCTGCGCCTTCTGTAACGTCGCCACCGGCCTGCCAGGCCCGCTCGATCCGACCGAGCCGGAACGCGTGGGCCGCGCTGTCGCGCGAATGGGCCTCACCCACGTCGTGATCACATCCGTCGACCGGGACGACCTCGACGACGGCGGCGCGGCGCACTTCGCAGCTGTCGTGCGCGCGATCCGCGCGGCGGCGCCGACGACGACCATCGAGGTCCTGACCCCCGACTTTCTGCGCAAGGGAGACGCCGGCGACATGGTCATCGATGCCGGGCCCGACGTCTTCAACCACAACCTCGAGACCGTCCCCCGCCTCTACCTCTCGATCCGCCCGGGCGCGCGCTATTACCAGTCGCTGCGGCTGCTCGAGCGGGTAAAGACGCGCGATCCTTCGATGTTCACCAAGTCGGGGCTGATGGTCGGCCTTGGCGAGGCCAAGGGTGAGGTCATGCAGGTCATGGACGACATGCGCGTGGCCGGCGTCGACTTCCTCACCATCGGCCAGTACCTGCAGCCCACACGCCGCCACGCCGCCGTCGAGCGCTTCGTGACGCCGGAGGAGTTCGCCGGCTACGAGGCGATCGCGCGCGCCAAGGGCTTCCTTATGGTCTCGGCGAGCCCGCTCACGCGCTCGTCGCACCATGCCGGAGAGGACTTCGCGAAGCTCAAGGCCGCCCGGGCGGCCCAGGGGCCGGGGCGCTAGGGCCGTTGCGGCACGGCCTGACGCGGGTTCTGCCGTATCCGCCCGACCAGCTGTTCACGCTCGTCGGCGACGTCGCCCGCTACCCCGAGTTCGTGCCATGGGTCACGCGGATGCGGGTGTTCAATGCACATGAAGAGGCGCCTGGCGTCGATGTTCTGGACGCCGAGGCGCAGGTGAGCTTTGCCTTCCTCACCGAGCGGTTCACGACACGCGTGCGCCGCGATGGCCCCGTGGGCCAGATCGACGTGAGCCTCATCCGCGGGCCGTTCCGCAAGCTTGAGAACCGGTGGCGGTTCACGCCACAAGGCTTTGGAACCTTTGTGGAATTCGAAATTGACTTCGAGTTCAGCTCGCGCCTGCTAGACGCACTGCTCCAGGCCAACATGGGTCGTGCCGTCAATCGCCTGATCAGCTGCTTTGAGGACCGCGCGCTAGCGCTTTACGGGCCTGGGCGGCCCTAGCGCATCCGATCGCGCAGCATCTCGAGCGCGATCTCGACCGCGGCCAGCTGAATCTCGTTGCGGCCCATCTCTCCGAACCGCTCGACCCGGTGCATGATCGACTGGTTTGCGCGCGCGGTCGCGAAGTGGACCAGGCCGACAGGCTTCAGCGCCGTGCCGCCATCTGGCCCGGCGACACCGGTGATGGCGATCGCGACGTGGGCGTTCGAATTCTCGAGCGCGCCCTCGGCCATCATGCGCGCGACAGGCTCGGAGACCGCGCCGACGTCGGCGATCATGTCGCCGGGGATGCCGAGCAGGTCCTGCTTGGCCCGGTTCGAGTAGGTGATCAGCCCGCGCTCGAACACGGCCGACGAGCCGGGGATCGCCGTGATGGCGGCCGACAGCAGCCCGCCCGTGCAGCTCTCCGCCGCCACGATACGAAGGCTGCGCTCCCGCGCCTCGTCGATCAGGAGCCGCGCGTTGGTCTCGATTTCGAGTGAAAACATGCGCGCATCCCTTTCGGCCCGGTCGCCGCCTGGAAGGCCAACATTCGTTAGGCGGCGTCAAGCCGGCAGTTGGACGACCGCCAGCGCCTGCGCGGCCAACCCCTCGCCCCGACCGGTGAAGCCCATCTGCTCGGTCGTGGTCGCCTTGACGCTGACCGCGGCGATCGGGAGGTCAAGCAGGACCGCCAGCCGCTCGCACATGGCGCTGCGATGCGGGGCGAGGCGAGGCCGTTCGCAGATGAGCGTAACGTCGACGTTCACTACCACACCGCCTTTGGCGCGCACCCGCTCTAGGGCGTGGGCGAGGAAGGTCGCGGAGTCGGCGTCCTTCCAGCGAGCGTCCGAGGCCGGAAAGTGCTCTCCGATGTCTCCGTCCCCGATCGCGCCGAGGAGCGCATCGGTCAACGCGTGAAGGCCAGCGTCGGCGTCAGAGTGTCCGACCAACGACTGATCGTGCGGAATGCGACACCCCACAGAGCATGACCTGGTCGCCTGGCCCGAAGCGGTGAGCATCGAAGCCCTGACCGACACGGGTGACCGACGCGGAGCGGGCGAGCGCCTCGGCCATGGCGAAGTCCTCCGGGTAGGTCAGCTTCATCAACATCGGGATCGCCGGGGGCAAGCACGACCCGACCGCCCGCGCGTTCGACCACCTGTGCATCGTCGGTCGGCTCGCCATCGCTTGGCGTCCACGCCGCGTAGGCGTCTCGGAGAACGCCCAGGCGAAAGGCCTGGGGCGTCTGGGCGCGGTGCAGGCCCTCGCGCGCGACAGTGCTTGTCGCGCCGGCGGGGTCGGCCCGCTTTAAGGTGTCGGGGATGGGCAGCGCAGGCACGGCTCCGTCCGCGGCGCCGACGGCGTCCACAACGGCGAGAACATGGCGCTCGGTTACGAAAGGCCGCGCAGCATCGTGAACGAGCACGATCGTATCGGCCGGAACACCGGAGAGCGCCGCCAGGCCAGCGCGGACCGACTGCGCCCGGGTCTCGCCGCCGGCCACGACGATGCAGGTCGAGGCCGCTCCGACCAAAGCTTCGCCGAGCGCCATATCCTCTCTGGAGACCACCAGCACGATCGGCGCGGCGCCGGCGGACTGCAGCGCTTCGAGCGACCACGCCGCCACGGCGCGCGTACCCAAGCGCCGCCACGGCTTGCGCGGCCCCTGGCCGGCGCGCGAGCTTGCGCCCGCCGCCACGATCACGGCGCTGAATCCCATCGGCGCCTTCTGTCGGCTGGGGCCGTGCTGATGTCCAGACTGGACGTTCGCAGCATTCCTGCCTAAAAGTTGATCGAGTGGGATGTATAAAAACTATGCAGGCATTCAAGGAAGGGCAACGCCCATTGGGGGCGGCGGCAGCTGCTGACAGCCCTCCCTTGACCGAGGCGCTGCGGGCAGCCGCGTTCGAATTGGCGCCTGACCCGGCGTTCATCCTGAACGCCGACGGCGGCCTCGGCGCAGCAAACGCCGCCGCCGAGCGGCTGTTCGGCCAGAGTCTGTCCGTGCTGAACCGCGCCCGCTTCCGCGACCTGCTACCGGCTGGTTCGCCGCTGGATGCGCTGTTGGCGCGCGCGGCGGCCGAGCAAGCCCAGGTGCGCGAGCATGACCTGATCATCGCGCTCTTCGGGCTGCCGCCGTTCGAGGCGGACGGAGCGGCGGCGCCGCTCGGCGACGGCGCAATGCTCCTCACTTTACAGGTTCGCGGCGCCGGCCTGGGCGCCGAACGCGAGGTCGAAGGGCCTGGCCTGCGCTCCGTGATCGGGCTTGGCCGCATGCTGGCGCATGAGATCAAGAATCCGCTCGCTGGCATAAGGGGTGCGGCGCAGCTCCTGAAGTCTGGTGTGAAGGCGGCGGACGCCTCGCTTGCGCAGCTGATTGTCGATGAAACCGAGCGGATCCGCCGCCTGGTCGACCGAATGGAAGCTTTCTCGGACGAGGCCATTCCGGTCCGCTCTGCCGTCAACATCCACCAGGTTCTCGACCGGGTGCGGGCGCTCGCGGCCAACGGCGTCGCCGAAGGGCTTGAGCTTCGGGAGACGTACGACCCTTCGCTGCCGGCCGCGCTCGGCGACGAGGACATGCTGATCCAGGTCTTCCTGAACCTGGTGAAGAACGCGGCGGAGGCGGCGCATGGGCGCGGCGATGGGCGAGGCGAGGTGGTGATCTCCACCGCCTACCGCCACGGCGTGCGCGTGCGGATCGGCGAGGGCCTGGGCTGGCGCGCCACGCCTCTCGAGATCCGAGTGCAGGACAACGGCCCCGGCGTGCCGGCGCGGCTGCGCGACCATCTATTCGAGCCGTTTGTCACGTCGAAAAGCTTCGGCGCGGGACTTGGGCTCGCGCTTGTCTCGAAACTGGTCGCCGCCCACGGCGGTCTGATCGATTTCGAGTCAGAGCCCGGGCGAACCATCTTCCGGGTCCTGCTGCCAATCGAAACCCCCTCGGCGAGCGGATAGGGCGTGGAAGCATGGCGGTTCAGCACAAAATCCTCATCGCTGACGACGACGCCTCGATCCGGCTCGTCCTGAGCCAGGCTTTCGGCCGGCTTGGCTACCAGGTCCGCGCCACCGGCAACGCCGCGACGCTCCTGAAGTGGGTGTCCGAAGGCGAGGGCGACCTCGTCATCACCGACGTCGTCATGCCTGACGAGAACGTGTTCGACGTCCTGCCACGCATCCGCAAGCAGCGCCCGAAGCTGCCGGTGATCGTGATGAGCGCGCAGAACACGCTGCTCACCGCGGTCAACGCGGCCGAGATCGGCGCCTTCGAATACGTGCCGAAGCCGTTCGATCTCGATGACATGACCGCCGCGGCCAAGCGAGCGCTGACCCGGCCGGTCGACCAGGAAGCGAACAAGGCTCAGGCGCAGGGCGATGCGCGACGAGCGGCTGCCCCTGATCGGACGCTCGGCGCCCATGCAGGAGGTCTACCGCACGATCGCGCGCCTGGTCGGCGCGGACCTCACGGTGCTGATTCTTGGCGAATCCGGCGCCGGCAAGGAGCTGGTGGCCCGCGCCCTGCACGATCTCGGGCCGCGGCGCGACGGACGCTTCGCGGTCGTGAATCTCGCCGCGGTGCCCCGCGAGCGGGTCGAGGCCGAGCTCTTCGGCAAGGGCGAGGGCGACGTCGGCAAGCTGGTCGAGGCCGACGGCGGCACGCTCTTCCTCGACGAGGTCGGCGACATGCCGCTGGACGCCCAGACGCGCCTGTCGCGGATTATCGACGGCTCGGAGGCCGCGACCAATCCACGCACCGGCCGGCGGTCGAACGTGCGCATCATCGCAGCGACGAACCGCGACCTCCGCGCCCTGATCCGCGAGGGCCTGTTCCGCGAGGACCTGTTCTTCCGCCTGAACGTCGCCCGCATCCGGCTTCCACCGCTGCGCGACCGCACCGAGGACATTCCCGACCTCGCGCGGGCGTTCCTGCTGCGCGCCAACCGCGAGGGGCTGCCGGCGAAGGCGATCGACGCGGCAGCGCTCGAGCGGCTGAAGGCCTACGACTGGCCGGGCAACGTGCGCGAGCTGGAGAACCTCATCCGGCGCATCTGCGCGCTCTACGCGGAGGATCTGATCACCGCCCGCATCGTCGAGCGGGAGCTGCAGGATCAGAGCACCGCACCGACCGAGCCAGGCGGGCCGGTGACCCTGTCGGGGCTTGTCGAGCGGCACCTGGCGCAGAGTTTCGCCGACCAGCCCGACGGCATCCCGCCGCCCGGGCTCTACGATCGCGTGCTGCACGAGGTGGAGCGGCCGCTGCTCAGCCTCACGCTCGCCGCCACCCGCGGCAACCAGGTGCGCGCGGCGGAAATCCTCGGCCTCAACCGCAACACGCTGCGCAAGAAGATCCAAGACCTTGGGTTGGAGGTCAGCCGCGGGCGGCGGTGATGAATTCCGCAACAACCCTGTTGAAATCGAGGCACACTCCCTCGTAGCTTCCGGCCATGGCCGTCGACGCGTCGCCTTCCGAGGAAGATCCGAGTTCAGACGTCTCCCGCGGCCCGGAGAGGTTGCGGGCGCGTCTGCCGGCGGGGTCGGCGCTCGGGGCGGGCTATGCGCTGGCGGCGGCGCTCATTGGCGTCGCGGTCTGGATGGCGTCCTCAGCGCCGGTGACCGGCCCCGTCGGGCCACCCAGCCGCGCGATCCTGATCGTTCTCGGGCTGAACCTCATCGTCATCGGCGGGCTGGCCTTCGCAGCGGGCGTACGCGTGTTCCGCCTCGTGGTGGCCCAGCGCCGCGACGCGGGAGCCCGGCTGCACCTGCGCTTTGTCGCCGTCTTCGCGACGGCTGCGGTCGCCCCGGCGATCGTCGTGGCCATCGTCTTCGGCGTGCTGGTGAACCAGAGCGTCGACAGCTGGTTCAGCCACCGCGTCGCCACCGTGGTCGAGAACTCAGCGACGGTTGCGAAATCCTACGTCAAGTCGCAGGAGAACTCGATCAGCGCCAACGTCTCGCTGATGGCCGGCGACCTCACTGACGCGGCGCCGGGCCTCAAGCAGAACCCGATCTATTTCAGCAAGTTTCTCGGCATCCAGGCGTCAGTCCGTGGATTCCCCGCTGCATACGTCCTCGACCGACGACGGTCGCGTGCTCGCGCGCGCCGAAGTCGACGCCCCGCCTGAGTTCCTCGCGCCGCCGCCATCGGCGTTCGCCGCGGCTGACACCGGGCTGATCGACGCGGAGCGTTTCGACTCCACCGACCTGATCCGCGCGCTCTACAAACTCAAGGGCTTCGACGACGCCTACCTCTATGTCGCCTGGCCGCTGGAGCGGGGAATCCTGACCCACCTCAGCGAGACCGAGTCTTCGCTCACCGCCTACCGCGACACAGCCGCCAACCGCGACCGCATCGAGGCGGCGCTCGAGCTGTCCTACATCGAGACCGTGCTGCTCGTGCTCGTGGCTGCGGTCTGGATCGGCATGGCCGCGGCGAGCGGCATCTCGGGGCCCGTTGCGCGTCTGATCCAGGCCGCCGACCGCATTGCAGGCGGCGACCTCGGGGCGCGTGTGGATATTGGGCCAGGCTCGCAGGAGATGAGCGATCTTGCCCGATCGTTCAATCGGATGACGGGAGACCTTCAGGCTCAGCAGGCGGCTCTACGCGCGGCCGGCGAGGAGGCGGAGTCCAGGCGCCAGTTCATCGAGACCGTGCTCCTGGGCGTGAGCGCCGGCGTCATCAGCGTTGATGGCGACGGCCGCATCCTGACCGCAAACCGGCAGGCGACGGCTCTCCTTGAGCTGCCGGCCACCGCGCATGGCAAGCCGCTGGTCGAGACCGTGCCCGAGTTCGCCGAGGTTGTGGCCGAGGCTCACGAGTATGGAGGTGACGCCGAAGCCGAGATCGACCTCGTCCGCGACCGCGAGACGCGCCGCTTGCGCGTGCGCGCCAGCGGTCACGCCGATGGCGGTCTGGTGCTGACCTTCGATGACATCACCCGCCTGGTGACGGCCCAGCGCAACGCGGCCTGGAAGGACGTGGCGCGCCGCATCGCGCACGAGATCAAGAACCCGCTGACCCCGATCCAGCTCTCGGCCGAGCGGCTGCGCCGCAAGTACCGCAAGGAGATCACGGGCGACCTCGAGACCTTCGACCGCTGCACCGAGACCATCATCCGCCAGGTCGGCGACGTGAGCCGCATGGTCGACGAGTTCTCGTCGTTCGCCCGCATGCCGGCCCCGAAGTTCGAGCGCGCCGACGCGGCGGAGCTGCTGCGCCAGGCCGTGTTCGCCCAGCGGGTGGCCGATCCCGACGTCCAAATCGAGCTCGCCGAGCCGCTCGATCCTGCCCCCGTTCTTTGCGACGAGCGGATGATCGGCCAGGCGTTGACGAACGTGCTCAAGAACGCGGGCGAGGCCATCGCGGCGCGAAGGACCCGCGAGGCGGGCGTGAAGGGGCGCATCAAGGCCAGGTTGGTTGTCGACGGCGACGATCTGGCGTTCGAGATCGAAGACAACGGCGTCGGTCTGCCGGCCAAGGACCGCGACCGGCTGACCGAGCCCTACGTCACGACCCGCGAGAAGGGCACTGGGCTCGGACTTCGCGATCGTGAAGCGAATCATGGAGGACCACGGCGGCGCGCTCGTGCTCCTCGATGCGGCGGAGCGGCCGGGCGCGAAAGCGGTTCTGCGCCTGCCGAGGATGAAGACGCTGGAGGCGCGCGCCGAGACGGACACGGAAGCGGCGTGAGGAGTTCCATGGCGACCGACATCCTTGTGGTCGACGACGAGGCCGACATCCGCGACCAGGTGGCGGGGATCCTCTCCGACGAGGGTTACGCGGTGCGCACCGCGCAGGACTTGGAGTCGGCGTTGACGTCGATCGGAGCCCGCAAGCCCGCGCTCCTGGTCCTCGACATCTGGATGAACGGCGGCGGCATGGACGGGCTGGCGCTGCTTGATCTGGTCAAGTCGCTCGACGTCGACCTGCCGGTGATCATGATCTCGGGGCACGGCAACATCGAAACGGCAGTTAGCGCCATCAAGCGCGGCGCCTACGACTTCCTGGAAAAGCCGTTCAAGTCCGATCGCCTGCTGCTGGTCGTCGAGCGGGCGCTCGAGCAGGCCCAGCTCAAGCGCGAGAACCGGCGGCTGCGCCAGCAAGCGTTCTCGCCCGACACCTTCATCGGCAAGTCGGCCGCCGCCCAGCAGCTTCGGCAGCTGATCGGCAAACTCGGGCCGGCCAACAGCCGTCTGCTGATCTCCGGCCCGCCGGGCGCCGGCAAGGAACTGGTCGCGCGCCTGATCCATGCCGCAGGCCCAAGAGCCAAGGGCGAGTTCATCGCGATCGGCGCCGCCGGCATGACCCCAGACCGCATGGATCTCGAGCTTTTCGGCGAAGAGGGCGAGGGCGGCCGGCCGCGCAAGATCGGCGTCTTCGAGCGGGCCCACGGTGGAGCGCTCTACCTGCACGAGGTCGCCGACATGCCGCGCGACACGCAGGGGCGCATCTTGCGGGTCTTGGTCGAGCAACGCTTCCGTCGCGTCGGCGGCGATCAGGAAGTGCAGGTCGACGTGCGCGTGATCTCGTCCACCTCGCGGGACCTGCGCGAGGAGATCGCCGCGGGCCGCTTCCGTGAGGACCTGTATCACCGCCTGAACGTCGTTCCGGTGCCGGTTCCCGGGCTGGCCGATCGGCGCGAAGACATCGCACAGCTGGTCGACTACTTCATCGAGCGGATCGCCAACGCCACCGGCCTGCCCCGGCGGCGGCTGAGCGAGGACGCCATCGCAACGCTGCAGGTGCACGACTGGCCCGGCAACGTCCAACAGCTCCGCAACAACATCGAGCGCATGCTGATCCTGGCGTCGGGCGATCCCAACGAGCCGATCACGGCCGACATGCTCCCGGCCGAGGTCGCGGCCGCCGGCCAGGTGGGCCAGATCGGGTCCGAGCGCATTCTCGCCCGGTCCCTGCGCGAAGCCCGCGAGGTGTTCGAGCGCGAGTACCTGAACGCGCAGATCGTCCGTTTCGGCGGCAACATCTCGCGCACCGCCAACTTCATCGGGATGGAGCGCTCGGCGCTGCATCGCAAGCTGAAGTCGCTTGGCGTCGCTCCCGCCCGCCTGGACGAGGAAGAAGACGCCTGATGGGGCGTGTCGCCTACGTCAACGGCCGCTACGTTCCGCACGGCGACGCCGTCGTGCACGTCGAGGATCGCGGCTTCCAGTTCGCCGATGGCGTTTATGAGTTCTTCGCCGTCTTCGACGGCAAGCTCGCCGACAGCGAGGGGCATCTTCAGCGGCTGTGGCGCAGTCTGTCGGAGATCCGCATTCGTCCGCCCATGAGCGAGGCGGCGCTGCTTGTCGTCCTGCACGAGACGGT
Organism: uncultured Alphaproteobacteria bacterium; assembly: GCA_963719975.1. Lineage (GTDB taxonomy): Bacteria > Pseudomonadota > Alphaproteobacteria > Caulobacterales > Caulobacteraceae > Poindextera. The sequence continues at coordinate 870,567 of CAVRED010000007.1, read as the reverse complement.
CCGGCGCAACCGGGTCCGGGATGGCTCGGCCTATGTGCAGATCACGCGCGGGACCGCGTCGCGCGACCATGCCTTTCCACATCCGGACACGCCGCCCAGCTTGGTCGTGACGGCGAAGAGCGTCGACTACGCCCGCGAGCAGGCGAAAGCGGCCAAGGGGATTGGCGTTGTCACGCGGCCGGACAACCGCTGGGGGCGCTGCGACATCAAGACGGTCGGTCTGCTGCCCAACGCGCTCGCCAAGCAGGCGGCGCGCGAGGCGGGCGCATACGAGGCCTGGTTCGTCGATGAGCTGGGCTTTGTCACCGAGGGCGCCTCCACCAACGCCTGGATCGTCGACGCCGACGGCGCGCTGCGCACCCGCGACACAAACGCCAACATCCTGCGCGGCATCACGCGCAAGACCCTGCTGGATCTCGCGGCTGAGGCCGGCGTCAAGGTCACCCAACGCCCCTTCACCGTCGAAGAGGCCAAGCACGCCAAAGAAGCCTTCCTTACCGCCGCCTCGACCCTCGTCATGCCGGTCATCGCCATCGACGGAGCGCAAATCGGCGACGGCAAGCCCGGCCCTGTCGGGATGAAGCTCCGCGCCCTATATGAGCAGAACGCGCGCGCGACAGCGCGCTGAGGGTCGGAGCCATTGCGGGGGTCCGCCAAGCCGGCCAAGATCAAGCTCGTGTGTGTGAAGGCCGATGGCTTTCGGAAAAACGAAGGAGCGCGAGAGGCGCCATGTCAACGATCGAGAAGAAGCAGAACCTGCAGGACACCTTCCTCAATTCGGTGCGCAAGTCGAAGACGCCGCTGACCATCTTCCTCATGAACGGGGTCAAACTTCAGGGGGTGGTCTCCTGGTTCGACAATTTCTGCGTGCTGCTCCGCCGCGACGGCCAGTCGCAGTTGGTCTACAAACACGCGATCTCCACGATCATGCCCTCTCAGCCGGTGCAGCTGTATGAGCCTGGCTCCGATCAGGACGACGATTGAACAAGCGTACGGTCGACCATAGGCCGCCTGTCGAGACGGCCCTCGTCCTGCATCCCGTCAGACCCGGCGCCGAAGCCGCGCGCGATCCTGAGGCGCGGCTCGCCGAAGCGCGCGGCCTCGCCGAAGCGCTCGACCTCAGGATCAAACAGGCCGATGTCGTTCCACTGCGCGCGCCCGTTCCGGCCACGCTGTTTGGCCGCGGCAAGGTGGCGGAGATCGCCGCGCGATGCGTCGAGAGCAAGATCGACGTCGTCGTGGTCGACGACGCGCTGACCCCGGTCCAGCAGCGCAATCTTGAGCGCGCCTGGAATGCGAAGGTGATCGACCGCACCGGGCTGATCCTCGAGATCTTCGCCCGCCGCGCCCGCACGCGGGAGGGCCGGCTACAGGTCGAGCTCGCCCGCCTGGCCTACGAGCGCTCGCGCCTGGTCAAGACCTGGACGCACCTCGAGCGCCAACGAGGTGGTCTGGGCGCGATGAGCGGGCCTGGCGAAACCCAGATCGAGACCGACCGCCGCCTTCTGGCCACGCGGATCGCGCGTCTGAAACGCGAGCTTACGGACGTTCGCCGCACGCGCCGCCTGCAACGCGATGCGCGCCGCCGGGCGCCGCATCCCACCATCGCGCTGGTCGGGTACACCAACGCCGGCAAGTCGACCCTGTTCAACCGTCTGACCGAGGCGAAGGTGGTCGCGGGGAGTCGCCTGTTCGAGACCCTGGACCCCACCGTGCGGGCCGTGCGCCTGCCGGATGGGCGGCCAGCGATGCTCTCCGACACCGTCGGCTTCGTTTCCGATCTCCCGCACGAGCTCGTCGAGGCGTTCCGCGCCACGCTGGAGGCGGTGCGCGAGGCCGATGTCATCGTGCATGTGCGCGATATCGCGAGCCCAGATGCCGACGCCCAGGCCGAAGATGTGCGGCGGGTGCTCGTTGAGATCGAAGCCGGTCCGGATGTCGGCCAGATGATGGTCGAGGCCTGGAACAAGATCGATCTGCTGGAGACGGCCGACCGCAAGCGGCTCTCCGCCCGGGCGCGAACGAGCAGCAAGACGCCGACCTTCCCGATCTCGGCCGCGAGCGGCGAGGGGACTGACGCCCTGCTCAACGCTCTGGCGGCTCTGGTCGACGCGAGCGAGCCGGTGGAGGCGCTGCTCGGCGCCGATGACGGGCGCGCGCTGGCCTGGCTTTATCGCCACGGCCGCATCGTTGAGCGCCACGACGAGGCGGACGGTCACGTTCGGCTCTCGGTGAAACTGGACGGCCCGGCGCTCGGCCGCTTCGAACGCTTGTTCCCGGAGGCTGTGTTCAAAGAAGCCGCGCAGTAGCAGCCGTTCTCTATTTGTTCTTGACAGGTTCCACTCGACCAAACAGGTTGTGGGAAGGCGAGGGGAGAGCGGCCTGTGACCAGTCGGCTGTCGACGCGAAGCGTTTGCCCGGGCTCGCGGGTTCGTCGAGCAGACCGGCCGCCCGCTCGATCGGGCATTGCTCAGCTTCAGCCTCGGCGAGGGCGGGCCGGCGCCAGTGCTGAACGCCTTGATCAGTTACCAGAACGACGACGGCGGGTTCGGCCACGGCCTTGAGCCGGATCTGGCCACGCCCGCGTCGAGTGCGATCGCCACCAGCGTGGGCTTGCGGGTCTTGAGCGATATCGACGCGGAGGCGAGCCACCCGATGGTCGGGGCGGCGTTGGGCTGGCTTGTGGGCGCCATCGACCCGGCGGCGGGCGTCTGGCCCATCATTCCGCCGGAGGTGGATCTGGCGCCGCATGCGCCTTGGTGGAGCTGGTCGGAGGACCTCGCCGAGAACTGGAACGGGTTCGCCTTCAATCCGAGCGCCGAACTGCTCGGCTATCTCTATCGGTGGCGCGGGGTCGTGGCGCCCGGCTTGCTCGAGTCAGCCGAAGCAGAGTTGCGGCGCACGCTTGCGACCGTCCGCATCATCGAGGGCGCCTACGACCTCAAATGCGCCGCGCGTCTGGCTGTGACGCCGAACATCCCGGCCGATCTGCGGCGTCAGCTGATCGAACGGGTCGTGCGCTCCGAACTGGCCCACGACGCGGCCGATGCGCACGGCTCCTCGCTGGACCTCGCGCCGACGCCCGCCAGTCCTTTCGCCGAACCGCTGGCGGGACGGATCGACCTCGCGATCGATGCTCTCATCGCCGCGCAGGACGCCGATGGCGGCTGGCCCCTGTTCTGGGACTGGAGCTTCGTCGACGCCAGCGCCTGGGAGAAGGCGAAGGCGGACTGGCGGGGCCTGGTGACCCGAGAGGCGATCCAGGTGCTGTGCGCCTGGAGACGGGTCGAAGATGCCTCGGCCGCCTAGCGGCTGTCGCTGTCCTCGGTGACGTTCAGTGTGCCGGCGGGCGCTGGCTTGAGCAGCTCGGCTTCGGGCTTCGACAGATAGAGCCAGTGCGGCCAGTCGGCGCGCTGCAAGAGCACCACTTGGCGGTCATGGTAGGGCCTGATGTCCTCGCCAGGCGCGGTGGTCAGCAGGGTGAAGTCGCCGGCGACCGCATTGTCGTTCGCGGGCCGCCAGATTCCGGCGATGCAGATGAAGTCCTCCCTCGCTCCGGTGAAACGGTAGCGGGTCTTTGGATACTTGGTCCCGACGTACTCGAAGAAGGCCGAGACCGGGATGAGGCAGCGGCGGCTGTCCTTGAAGCTGCGTCCGTCGGAGCGGAAGTTGAACACCGGGCTTGCCTTCGGCCGCGGCGGCGGGAAGCCGAAGCGCATCGGCGCAAGCTCGACCCCATTCGCCGCCAGCCGCATCACCGCCGCGGTCTCACTGATGTGCACATGCTCGCGCGGCGGCAGGTCGAGCTCGCTCTGCCGGGTCGGGATGCCCCATTCAACGGCCTCCATCGCCGTGCAATAGGCGCGGTAGGCGATGTCCTGCTCGAAGCCGTTGCACACGGCGACTTAGGTCCGTTCGGCGCGCTTGGCGGCGTCCCAGAGCGCGTCCATCTCGGCCAGGTCCGACTGTTCGGGCGATGCGGCCGTCCGCGGCCAGCGCACGCTCGATCGCGTGAAAGCGTCGGGCGAACTTGGCGTTCGCGCGGCGCAGCGCGACTTCGGGGTCGACGTCCAGCATCCGCGCAAGGTTGGCGCAGACAAAGAGCACGTCACCCATCTCTTCGCGGACCTTGTCGGCGTCGCCGCGCGCTGTCTCGGCCGCGAGCTCGCCGAGCTCTTCGTGGAGCTTCTCGAGCACATCCTCGGGCCGCGTCCAGGTGAACCCGACGCGGGCGGCCCGACGGGTGAGCTTCTCGGCGCGCATCAGGGCGGGGAGGGCGGCGGGCACCCCGTCCAGGATACTGGAGCGTCCATCCTTGGCCGCCCGCTCTTCGGCCTTGATGGCGTCCCAGGCGCGGGTCTGCTCGGCCGCGTCGCGGTGGCTGGCTTCGCCGAAGACGTGCGGATGGCGCCGGATCATCTTGTCGCAGATAGCTTCCGCCACGTCGGTGAAGGCGAACGCGCCGTCCTCTTCGGCCATGCGCGCGTGGTAGACGACCTGCAGCAAGAGGTCGCCCAACTCCTCCCGCAGCTCGCCCATATCCCCGCGGTCGATCGCCTCGGAGACCTCGTAGGCCTCCTCGATCGTGTAGGGCGCGATGGTCGAGAAGCTCTGCTCCAGGTCCCACGGACAGCCGCCGTCAGGGTCGCGCAGGCGCGCCATGATCGCGATCAGGCGGGCGAGGGGGTCGGCGTCGGTCGGCGGGCCTTTCATGGGCTCCGGGTTCCAAAAAAGGGGAGGCTAGAGCACCTAGGCGCGGCCCGGCCGAATGTCTATGCCGGGCCGGCAGAAGCCAGCGCGAGCCCCACACGTGCCAAAGGTCGAGATCATCGTCGCCGCACCCGCCGAGCGGCTGGCGCTGGAGAACATGTTCCAGCTCTACACTCACGACTTCTCGGAACAGTGGTGGGATCGGCCATACGGCGAGCTCGAAGATACCGGCAGGTTCGGCGACTATCCCTTTGACCCATATTGGGAAGATGAGCACCACATCCCCCTCATGCTCCGCCTCGACGCCAGGTTGGTCGGGTTCGCATTGCTCGACGACCACTCGCACTCTGGCGGCGCGCTCGACCGGAACATGGCCGAGTTCTTCGTGGTGCGGAAACATAGACGTGGCGGGGTGGGGACGGCGGCGGCGCACGCGATATTCAGCGCCTATCCCGGGCGCTGGGAGGCTGCGGTGGCCCGTCGCAACACCGGCGCGCTGCCGTTCTGGCGCAACGCGGTCGCGACTCACCCCGCTGTGTCCGCGGCAGAGGAGGTCGACGTCGCCAACGCCCACTGGGACGGACCCGTCTTGCGGTTTCGCATCGGTGAGGGCGAGACTCCATAGCCCGTCCCTACAACTCTTGGGAAGCAGCCGCTGCGCCACTTGGTTCCACGGATTGCAGAGGCTAGGCTTCGATGCAAAGCGGGAGGCCTTCATGTCTGCGGTGGGAATCGGCGGCGTCTTCTTCCGGGCGAGCGACCCTGAGGCCCTGCAGGAGTGGTATCGAACAAACTTGGGCGTTGCCGCCGCCGACGCGTATCAGTGGATGCAACAGGCCGGTCCAACCGTCTTCATGCCGTTCCCACGAGACACGGACTATTTCCCTGCGGCCAAGCAGTGGATGATCAACTTCCGGGTCACCGAGCTGGATCGGCTGCTCTCCGCGCTCCGCGAGGCCGGCATAACGGTCACCACGAACCCCGCTTGGGACACGCCGGAGACGGGCCGGTTCGCCCGTATCCATGACCCGGAGGGGAATCCGGTGGAATTGTGGGAACCGCCGTCCGACTAAGGACCCCTTGGGGGGGCGGGACATCGCACCGGCGGCCCATATCGATATCGCGTCTAAGATAGATTATCGGAAATAGAGCTACCTACCAAGTCAGCGGGATCAGAGCCCAGCGCCCCTTGCGATAGGCCTCGTAGGCCTGGCCGAACCGTTCGCTGAGCGCCCGCTCCTCGGCGCGGATGCGAATGCTGTAGCCCGTGATCGCGGCGGCCAGAACTGCGACCAGCGAGGCCCAGTTGCCCAGCATGAGCCCAACGCCTGCGAACGTCACGACGCCGCCGGTGTAACCGGGATTGCGTAGGAAGCGGTACGGACCATGGCTGACGAGCTGGTGGTCGTCGTGCACAAAGACGGTCGTGCGAAAGAAGCGGCCAAGCGTGAGCACGGCCCAGAGCCGAAGGGCCATCCCCAGCCAGACGAGCCCAGCGCCCAGCAGAACCAAATCCAGCCCTGGCGCCGGGATGTCGGCGGTTGGAAACCCGAACCGCAGTCCAAAGCCCAGAAACAGGGCGAAGTAGATCGCGGCCCAGATCACCCACCGCGTTCCCCGGTCGACGAGCTTGCCACGCGCGGACCGCCGATCCCGGAAGGCGATCCAGAGCTCCATGGCGAACCACGCCATGTAGCTCACCCAGAACACGCCGGCCTTGAGCGGCGTGTCCTCGAACGCGAAAGCGTGCATCGGAAGAGTCATCCTGGCGTTGACATCTCCGCAGTCTCGAACCTCAGGCCATCAAAGGCAGGCTCAACGCCAAGCGGAAGTTCATGCGATAGTGTGTTGAAATCCATATCAATATGCATGTTGGTCAGAATCGCCCTTTCGGGCCTCACCCTCGCGATCCACTCGAGCGTCCGCTCCAGGTGCGCATGGGTCGGGTGCGGCGCGTAGCGCAGGGCATCGACGATCCACACGCTCACGCCGGCCAGGGCGTCGAAGGCGGCCTCCGGCAGGGCGACGACGTCGCAGGAATAGGCAACAGATCCAAAGCGATAGCCGACGCAGCGGACGCCGCCGTGGTCCTGGTCGAACGTCACGATCGGAATGGAGCCGGAAGGTCCCTCGATCGACCAGGCCTCCCCGTGCGGCGGCAGCGGGTGGTCGTCGCAGATGGCGGGATAGCCGCCCTGCCCCCGGAAGATGTAGCCGAACCGCTGCATCAGCGTCACTCGGGTGGCCGCGTCCATAAAGCAAGGCGTTCGCCGGCGATTGCGCAGCGCGAACGCCCTGGTGTCGTCGATGCCGTGCACCTGGTCGGCATGGTCGTGGGTGAACAGGATCGCATCCAGCCGCCTGCACGCCGGCGCCGGCGGTCTGCAGCCGAAGGTCGGGCGATGTGTCGACCAGGACGGTGGTTTCGTGCTCCGGCCCCGCCGCCCCACGCCGGCGCACCAGCAGCGAGCAGCGGCCGCGGCGATTGCGCGGCTCGGTGGGATCGCAGGCGCCCCAGTCGCCGTCCGCTCGCGGTACGCCGGCCGACGATCCGCAGCCCAGGATCGTGAACTCGAGCACACCGGTCATGGGCGGGGGATCCTGTCGAACAGGGAGAAGAAGGCATCCTCAGTCCGGGCCTCCGCTTCCTTGAGACTCCACCCTCGAATCTCGGCGAGTTTGGCAAGGACATAGGGAAGATAGGCCGGCTCGTTCCGTCGCCCGCGCATCGGGACCGGCGCGAGATAGGGACAGTCGGTTTCGACCAAAATCCGTTCGGGCGGCAGGTCACGGATCACCGCCCTCACCGCCTCCGCGGTCTTGAAGGTCGCGATTCCGGAGACGGAGAACCATGCGCCCAGCGCCGCCGCCCTGCGAGCGAGCTCTGGGCCGCTGGTATAACAGTGCATGAGCAGCTTGAACGGCCCGATCGCATACTCTTCTTCAAGGATTTCAGCTATTTCCGCGTCAGCATCCCGCGCATGGACGATCAACGGGAGGCCGCTTTCGCGCGAACTGTGGATATGTGTACGGAAGACCTGGACCTGCACATCGCGAGGACTATGATCGTAAAAGAAGTCCAGCCCTGATTTGCCGATGGCTGCCACGCGACCGCTGATGTGGTCCGTAAGATCGTTAACAAAAAGTGTAAGAAAGTCTTTCGATTCGTGCGGATGGACGCCGATCGAGCACCAGATATCGGCATTCGAACTCCGCGATCGCGCGAACGGACTCGAACCGGTCGATCCGATCACAGATCGTCATCATTAGCCGCACGCCGGCCGCACGCGCTCTGGCGATCACCTCGTCCCGATCATGCTCGAACTGGGCTGCATGAAGGTTCACGTGACTGTCGATCAGCATGGCCGCGGTCAGGCCCTTGCCGCCGCGCGCAGGTCTCCGATCGCCGTCCAAAAGGCATCGCCACGGTCGAGGTTCAGCCCGTCGATCTCGTCTGGCAGGGCGGCCAATCGCGTCGCGATCTCCGCCCAGCGAGCGCTCTCCCGCGCGCCCTCCTCCGCCCCCGCGATGGCGCGTCCGCGGGCCTGATCGCTCATCCGCTCGAGGAGGATTGTGAAGCGTTCCGCGCCCTCTCCGCCCCGGAAACCGTCGACCAGCGCCTGTAGTGCGGTTAGATCTGCATCCGGAAGCCGGCCGAATCAGGGCGCGGGCGGCTTCGTCAGCGGCGAGTCCGCCCTTTGCGAGCAGCTGCAAGGCCCGGCCGGGCGCGCCGTGCGCCATGCGCGCCAGATGAAGCGCGTCCTCGGGCGAGACCTCGCTCCGGCCGCTGACGAAGTCGGCCACGGCCTCGTCCGGCCAGGGACGGAAGACCAGGCGCCGACAGCGTGATCGGATGGTGTCGAGCAGAGCGCCGGGCGCGTGACTGACCAGGAACAGCACACCGCGTTGAGGCGGCTCCTCCAATATTTTCAGCAAGGCATTGGCGCCACTGACATTTAAGTCGTCAACCGAATCAACGATGGCGACACGCCACCGTGCGAGCCCGGGGGCCTTGGAGAAGAACTCCGGCAATCGGCGGGCCTCCTCGACTGGAATGACCTTTCGCGGCTTTCCGTCGTCGGTCCAGCGTTCGACGACCAGCAGGTCCGGGTGCGAGCGCGCCGCGACGAGACGGCTGACGGGATCGTCGGGCGAAGCGCCAAGCGGGCCGTAGGCTTGGTCGGGAGCCGCGCCTAGCAGCCGGCGGGCGGCGCGATAGGCGAACGTCGCCTTGCCCGCCCCTTCTGGGCCGGTCAGCAGCCACCCGTGATGCAGCCGGTTTCGCTCGAGGGCGGAGAGGAATGAGGCCTCCAGGTCCTCGCCGCGCTCGTAGGCGAAGACCTCGCGAGGATGCGCGATGGTTGCGGTTTCAGCCACGCGCGCCTGCCGCCACTCGTGCTTGGACGGCGCGCCAGATCGCTGCCTCGACGTTGTCGAGGTTGCCCGAGGCGTCGATGACGACGCAGCGCGCCGGTTCGGCGACGGCGATTTCCAGAAACGCTCGCCGCAGGCGTTCGTGGAAGGCGGTGCCTTTCGCCTCGAAGCGGTGCTCGTCTCCAGCCCGTTGGGCGGCGCGCTCCAGGCCGGCCGTGACAGGCAGGTCCAACACCAGGGTCAGCTCGGGCATGAGGTCGCCAACGACCTCCCGCTCGAGCGCGGCGATGATAGACGCGGGCGCGCCGCCGCCGGCGCCCTGGTACGCGCGGGTGGAGTCGAGGAACCGGTCGCAAACGACCCAGGCGCCGCGCTCGAGCGCCGGGGCGATCACCCGCTCGATGTGATCGCGGCGCGCAGCGTACATCAGCAGCGTCTCGCTAAGCGGCGACCAGAGTTCCGGAGGCCCCTCGACGAGCAGGCTGCGAATGGCCTCGCCGCCCGGCGATCCACCGGGCTCTCGGGTTGCTACGACCTCGTGCCCGGAGGCCCGCAGCCGCTCGGCCAGGCGGGCGGCCTGGGTCGACTTTCCGGTCCCCTCCCCGCCCTCGAGCGTAATGAAGCGTCCGCTGCGCATGCGCGCTCAATCGGCCGGATCAACGGGCCTTGCAAGACCAGCCGAGCGCGCCTTCGCTCCGCTGGAGCACGCCGCGGCCGCCTGCTAAGAGCCGCGCCGTCGGACGGGTGGCCGAGTGGTTGAAGGCAGCGGTCTTGAAAACCGCCGTGCGTGCAAGCGCACCGTGGGTTCGAATCCCACCCCGTCCGCCACCCTACGGCGCTCCAACGGCGCAAGAACCGAGGCGCGACAGCGCCGAGCCTGGTGTTCGAAACGGCGCAGCGTTTACTAGGAGCGCGAAATGCGCGTCTTGCTGACAGGTTCGTCCGGCTGGCTCGGACGGTATCTAGCGCCGAGGCTGAGGGCGAGCGGCCACGCCGTGACGGGACTGGACATCGCCGCCGGCGCCGAGACCCAGATCGTTGGATCGGTCGCGGACGGTTCAGTCGTCGAGCGCGCCTTTGGCGATCACGGCATTCAAGCGGTGATCCACGCCGGAGCCTTGCACAAGCCCGACATCGCGCGGTTTCCGGCGCAGGCTTTTGTGGACACGAACGTGGCCGGCAGCCTGAACCTGCTGGAGGCCGCGGCCGCCGCCGGCCATGACCGGTTCGTCTTTACATCGACAACCTCGCTCATGGTCTCGCAGGCGGTCCGCCAGGAGTTGGGCGATGCGGCCGCCTGGCTCGACGAGACGACCGGCCCGCTCGAGCCCCGCAACATCTATGGCGTCACCAAGCTTGCCGCCGAAGGGCTGTGCCGGCGCCACCACCTCGAGCACGGCCTGAGCTGCGTCGTGCTCCGCACCAGCCGCTTCTTTCCCGAGGAGGACGACACCCACAGGGCGTTGTCCGGCCCCAATCTGAAGGCCAACGAGTTCCTGTATCGGCGGCTGACCGTCGAAGACGCGGCCGAGGCGCACGTGATTGCGCTGGAGCGGGCGGCGCACATCGGCTTCGGCGTGTTCGTCATCTCCGCGCCGATCACCTTTAAGCGTTCGGACGCCGGGGCGCTCATGCGCGACGCCGCCAGCGTCGTGGCGCGCGACTTCCCCGATGCACCCGGGCTCTACGCGCGCCATGGCTGGCGGCTGCCTTCGAGCATCGGCCGGGTCTACGATGCGAGCCGCGCCGAACGGGAACTCGGCTTTCGATGCGCGACAAGCTTCGCGACCGTGCTGGAAGCGCTGCGCCGGAACGGGCCGCTGCCGTTCACCCACGACCCGGACTACGTCTCACCGGCGGGCGCGCTCGGCGCGCGCTAGGGCAGGCTCCGCGACCGCGCCCCAGACGGGCGTTTTTATGCCCAGGTCGATCACACGCAGTCGGATCGGCGCCGCTCTTGCAAGCAACCGGCGGAATCGGAACGCTCTTCCGGCGGGCGCGCTCTCGACGTTTACGCGGGCTTGATGCGGAAGGGGTGCTAAGTTTACATCGTCTGCCGAGCCAAATCTGGCGGGAGCCTCCCAATTGGACGCTGAACAAACCCGGATCATGACGGCCGCCGATCGGGCGGATGCCGGGCTGGACCGTCCGCTCCACTGTCTTGAGCTGATCGACGGATTGTATCTCGGCCGGCGATACTTGATCGCCCGCTCAGGAGCGACGATTGGCCGATCGGCGCCGGCGGACATCGTCCTGGCCGAGTCCGAGGTCTCACGCGCCCACTGCCGGATCACCGTCGAGGGTGACGACCTCATGGTGACGGACCTGAAGTCGACCAACGGCACCTTTATCGACGATGTCCGGGTGATGGAGCCCACAGTCCTCCCGATCGGTGCGGTGCTGACGGTCGGCCACCAGTCGCTGCGCCGGATCGATGGCGAGGCGCACGCCCCAACAGCGGCTCCGGACATCTTCCTCTCCTACAATCGCGAGGATCAGCTCATCGCCCGCCGTTTCGCCGACGGTTTCGCGGCGCTGGGGTTCGAGGTCTGGTGGGACGTGACGCTGCGCGCCGGCCAGGCCTACGACGAGGTCACTGAAGCGGCGTTACGCGGGGCCAAGGCGGTGGTCGTGCTCTGGTCGAAGCGGTCGGTCGCCTCCCGCTGGGTGCGGGCGGAGGCAACTTTGGGCGATCGGAACGGCACGCTCCTGCCCGCCATGATCGAAGAGTGCGAACGGCCGGTGATGTTCGAGCTGACCCAGACCGCCAACCTTAGCCAATGGGACGGCTCAGACGACGACCCCGCCTGGCTCTCGTTCGTCGAGGACGTCCGGCGACGCGTCGGCCCGAGCGGATCGGGAACCGAGAGCGGGCGCTAGCATGGCGCAGGCGGCGCAGGCGATCAGCGCGCCTCCGCCGCCGCGGGTTCGGCTCAGTCTGGCGATCACCGGCCACCGGGTCGATAACGCCGCTTACGCGGCGAACCAACCCGAGGTCGCCCGCGTCCTTTGCGAGATCTTCGACGGTATCGACGCCGCTGTGGCGGCCGAGCCGCCTTTGCTGGGACTGGGCGCCGTCGCGCCGACACGCCTGCACAACCTCTTGGCCGATGGAGTGGACCAGCTTGCATCGGAGGATGCGCTGAGGCGCGGTTGGGAGCTCGTCGCGCCGCTGCCCTTCGGGCGTGACCTCAACCGGGCGATCAACGCGCGGCCCGTGGATGCGGCGGAAGTCCGCGCCCTTCTGGCGGGGGGTGAGGGCGTGAGCGCCGGGACGAGGGAGCGGGCGGATCGCATCGCCGCGCTCGAGGCGGCAGGCAGCACGTTCGAGCTCGCCGACCAGGACGCCGCGATCACCGCCCTCTATCTCGCGAAGCTTGACCATCCGAACGACGGCGCGGCCTCCGACGCCTTCGCAGCCCATTGCTCCGAGCGGGTCGGAATGTCGGCGCGGGTCATGATTGAGCAGTCCGACATCCTGATCGGGGTTTGGGACGGCGCCTCGCACGTCTTTGTTGGCGGCACTGGTCACACCATCGCCGCCGCCCTCCAGCTCGGGGCCCCGGTTCTCTGGATCAACGTCAAGGCGCCCGAGCAGTGGCGAGTGTTGCGCACGCTCGAGGCGCTTGCGACGCTCGACGCCCCGGCGCCCGACCGGACCGGCGCACTGCCGGCTTTGGTCCGCGAGGCGCTGCGGCCCGCAGCTGCAAAGGACGTCGCGGCGCGTGCGGACATCGCAGCCCTCGACGCGGAAGCGTGGCGGCCGCACAGCGACCCGCTCTGGCATGCCTACCGTCGGGTCGAGGCGGTGTTCGGCGAGGGGCGGCCGTTCCGCAATCTGCGCCAGACCTATGAGGCGCCGGGCGCGATCGCGACCGGCTCGGCCGCCGAGCTGATGGGGGCGCTCAGAACGCTTCCCGGTGCGGATCCGGCGTTGACCGACAAGATCGAAATCGACGTCCTGGAGCGGTTCGCCTGGTCGGACGGCATCTCCTCGCGGCTGTCGGATGCGTATCGCGGCGGGATGATCGCCAACTTTGCGTTTTCCGCGCTGGCCATCGTCAGCGGCATCGCCTACCTGCCGTTCTCGCACTCGCGCGACACGCCGATCTTCGCCATCGCCGAGATCTTGTTCCTTGCTGCGATCCTCGGCGTGACGTGGCTCGGCCAACGGCGACGTTGGCACAAGCGCTGGTTCCAAACCCGGCGTGTCGCCGAGTACTTCCGCCACAGCCCGATCCTGCTCGCGCTCGGCGTCGCGCGACCACCGGGACGTTGGCCCTCCGGCACGGAGACATCCTGGCCGGAGTGGTACGCCCGCTACGGCCTGCGGGACGTCGGCCTGCCTAAGATCGCCATCTCGCAAGCCTATCTCCGTATGGCGTTGACGGAGCTGCTCGACACCCACGTCACCCGCCAGCGCGACTATCACGAGGCCAAGGCGCGGCGCCTGACCAACGTCCACCATAACCTCGACGCCCTGTCCGAGCGCCTCTTCGCGCTGGCCGTCGTGTCCGTTGGCTTCTCGCTGCTCCTGAACGAAGCCGGCGCCACCGCGATGATCACCCACGCGACGGTGCAGGAAGTGTCGAAATGGCTGACTTTCACAGACGTGCTGTTGCCGACCTTCGGCGGCGCGATCGCCGGGGTGCGCTACTTCGGCGATTTCGAGCGTTTCGCCGCCATATCGGAGGTGACGGCCAGCAAACTCGAGGGCGTGCACGCCCGCATCCGGCCGCTGCTCACCGCGCCGGAGGCCGCACTGGACTATCGCCTGATCGCTGACCTCGCGCACGCCACGGACGACGTCGTCGTGGCCGAAATCGAGAATTGGCAGGCGGTGTTCGGAAACAAGAACATCACCGTGCCGGTCTGAGCCGGGCGGCTAGATCCGCCGCTCCATCCCTTCCCAGTAGGGTTCGCGCAGCTTGCGCTTGAAGATCTTGCCGGAGTCCTCGCGCGGCAGCTCGGCGAGGAAGTCCACCCGTTTGGGCACCTTGTAGGATGCCATGTGGGGCCTCAGAAACGTCTTCACCTCGAGCTCGGTCAGAGTGACGCCCGGCTGCGGCTGCACGACCGCGCAGATGGCCTCGCCGAACTCCTCGTCCGGGATGCCGAAGACGCCACAGTCGGCGACGCCCGGCATCTTGTGCAGTTCGGCCTCGATCTCGGCGGGATAGATGTTGGCGCCGCCGGAGATGATCATGTCCTTGGCGCGGTCGCACAGATAGAGGAAGCCGTCCTTGTCGAAATAGCCGATGTCGCCCGGCGCGATCAGGCCCCCCTTCTCCGAGGCGGCGCGCTTGGCGTCATCGCCGTGGTAGGTGAAGTCGGCCATGCCCTTGATCCTGGCGATCACCTCGCCGGTTTCGCCCAGGGGCAACGCCGTGCCGTCAGCGTCGACCACCCGCACGTCGGCGCCGTCGACCGCGCAGCCGACCGTGCCCGGGTGCTTCAGCCATTGCTCGGAGGTGCAGTAGGTGACCGGCCCGATCTCGGTCGAGCCGTAGTACTCGTTGATGACCGGCCCCCACCACTCGATCATCGCCCGCTTGACCGGCGCCGGGCACGGCGCGGCCGCGTGCACGACGAATTTCAGCGACGAGAGGTCGTACTTCGCCCGCACCGGCTCCGGCAGTTTCAGGAGCCGGGTGAACATGATCGGCACCATGTGCAGGTGCGTGACCTTTTCGTGCTCGATCAGCGCCAGGAGACCCTCGGGATCGAAGCGCGGCTCAAGGATGACCTTCGCGCCGCTGCGCACGCCGAGCGAGCCATAGGCGTTGGGCGCCGAGTGGTACATCGGGCCGGTCACGACCGTCACGATGTCGCCGGGCGGGCCGGCGCGGCCGTCGAAGCCCATCACGCCCAGCACGACGCGGCCGTAGATCGCCGCCTGTTCGGGCGTGGGCTCAGCGCGACGCACGCCCTTCGGATGCCCTGTGGTTCCGGACGTATAGATGATCGTGCCAGGCGCCGCCTCGGGCGGACCCTTGTAGGGCTCGAAGCCCGCCAGCCACTTGGTCCAGTCGGTCATGCCGGCCGGGACCGAGCAGGCCTCGGGCGCGATTCCGTACGCCGCGGCGACCTCCGGCGGAGTCGGGACGACGAACACCGGAACCCCTTCGGGCAACACGGCCCGGATCGGCTCGACCAGATCGGCGTGGATGATGATCGCGCGCGCCCCGGAGTTCTCGAACAGGTAGCGCGCTTCGTCGGGCGCGTAGTGCCAGTTCACGGGCGTCGGATAGGCGCCGATCAGGCCGGCGGCGAAACTCGCCTCGAAAAAGGGGAAGTCGTTCCTGAGATAGATGGCGATGAGGTCGCCGCGCCCAACGCCCGAGCGATTTCAGGCCGGAGGCGGCGCGGGCGGCGCGCTCGTCGAGCGTGGTCAGGTCGATCCGTCCGCTCCCCGCTGATAATCTCACCCATGCCGCCGCTCCTGCGTTATCGTCGCCGAAGGCCCTCTGGCGGGGCCGCGAAAACAAATAGGCCACATCCCATGAGCACCGTCGACTACGAGGTCCAGGACGCCGTCGCCACCATCACGCTGAAGCGGCCCGAGGCCATGAACACGATGAACCCGGACCTGCTCACCGGCACGCTCGATGCGCTCGAGGCAGCCGCTTCCGACGACGGCGTGCGCGCCGTGATCCTGACTGGCTCCGGTCGCGCCTTCTGCGCCGGTGGCGACCTGCAGGGGATGGCGGCGGCCGGCCGCGGCGGCGGGACCCCGCGTCCGGCCGGCCCGGCGCCGATCCAGCGCAACATCGCGGACCTGCGAAGCCGCATGCGCAGCTCCCAGCTGCTGCGCGACATGCCGAAGGTGACCTTCGCCGCCATCAACGGCGCCTGCGCCGGCGCCGGGCTCGCCTGGGCCTGCGCCTGCGACATCCGCTATGCGGCGGACACCGCCGTCTTCAACACCGCCTTCATGACGGCGGGCCTCTCGGGCGACTTCGGCGGGACCTGGACGCTGTCGCGGATCGTCGGGCCGGCCAAGGCGCGGGAGCTGTACCTGCTGGCCGAACGCTTCCGGGCCGACGAGGCGGAGCGCATCGGCCTGGTCTCGGCGGTTATGCCGGGCGAGCAACTGATGGATTTCGTGCGCGACAAAGCCAAGCGCGTGGCGGGCTTCGCCCCGCTGACCTGCGCGGCGATCAAGGCCAACATGAACGACGCCATGCGCCTCGACTTTCCCGGCATGCTCGACGTCGAGGCCGAGCGCCACACGCGCATGGGCAGAACGGAAGATGCGCGCGAAGCCGCCCGCGCCTTCCTGGAAAAGCGCCCGGCCGTTTTCCACGGCCGCTAGGAGGAGGACTCCGATGGACGATGCATCGCCCCGCGCCGCGACCGCCTACGGCGGCTTCGACTTCAATGACTTCCGCGCCGAGCTCACACCGCCGGGCATCCTGGTGATCACCTTCGACGCGCCCGACCGCATGAACGCGCTGACCCAGGGCATGAAGCGCGACCTGATCGAACTCGTCACGCGGGCGCAGATGGACGACGCCGTGCGCGTCGTGCTTTTCACTGGGACGGGCCGGGGCTTTTGCGCCGGCGACCACATGGGCGGCTACGCCGAGCATGCGCCGGCCAGCGTCGCGAAGATCGGCCGCGGACACACGACCGGCATCGGCACCGCCAATGCGCTCCGCGTCTACTCGCAGGGCTTGAACCTGGCGGTGCGCAACCTCGACAAGATCACCATCGCCGCCATCAACGGCCATGCGATCCAGACCGGCCTGTCGCTGGCGCTCTGCTGCGACTTCCGGATCGGCTCGACGGCCGCGAAGCTGGGCAGCGCAACGCTCCGGTTTGCGCTCCTGCCAGACGAGGGCGGCCAGTACCTGCTGGTCCAGCACATCGGCCTCGCCAAGGCGCTCGACTTCTGCCTGCGCAAACGGATCGTCAGCGCCGATGAGGCGCTCTCGCTCGGCCTGCTGAGCGAGGTGGTCGAGCCCGCCGCCCTCATGCCGGCCGCCATGGCGCTCGCGACGGAGCTGGCGGAAGGCCCGCAGGTCGCCATGCGCATGCTCAAGCGCTCGCTCTACAACGCGACGGAGTCGAGTTTCGCCGTCGCGTTGGACGACATCGCCGTGCGCACGGCGGTCACCGACCACCACGCCGACGCCCGCGACGGCGGCCGCTCCTTCCGTGAGAAGCGCGCGCCGGTGTTCAACAAATGGCTCGAGGGCGACGGCGGCGACGGCGGATGACGCCGGGTCAGCATGGTCCGCGCGCCACTTTTGGCCTAAGAGAGACGGTCCCAAATGGAGTTGAGCCTCGCATGAGCGAAACCCAAGTCGCCGCCAAGCCCCTGCCCGTCGTCGGCTTCCTGAAGATCCCGGAGAGCGGCGAGCCGTATCTCGAGGGCTTCAAGTGCGAGAACTGCGGCCATGTGTTCCTGGAGAGCCACCCCTCGTGCGCCGCCTGCCGCAAGCGCGATACGCTGAAGGCCTATCGCCTGTCCAACAAGGGCAAGCTCTACAATTTCACCGTCGTTCACCGGAACTTCCCGGGCGTCGAAGTGCCGTTCATTTCGGCCATCGTCGACCTCGACGGCGGCGGCACGCTGAAGGGCAACCTGGTCGACATCGTGCCCAGCCCCGAGGCGCTCAAGTTCGACATGCCGGTCGACGTCGTCTTCCGGGACGCCGGCCGCAAGGACAGGGACGGCAACAGCTACCTCGCCTACTTCTTCACTCCCGCTAAGGCCTAAGGAGCCAAGTCGCCATGACCGAAGTCTACGTCGTCGGAACCGACATGATTAAGTTCGGCCGGTTCCCGGACCGCACCGTTCCGCAGCTCGGCGCCCAGGCGGCCCTGATGGCCCTGGACGATGCGGGCCTCACCATCGACGACATGCAGGCGCTCTACTGCGGCAACCTCGGCGAGGCCGGGGCGATGGTCGGCCAGCGCGTGCTGCGCGAGATCGGCCAGACCGGCATCCCCGTGGTCAACTGCGCCAACGCCTGCGCCACCGGCGCGACCGCCTTCCGCGAAGGCTGGGCGGCGATCAAGGCCGGCATCTACGACGTCGTGCTGGCTGTGGGCGTCGAGCAGATGGGCCGCGGCCTCCTCGGCGGCGGTGGCGGCGGCGCCGGCATCCCGACGGAAGGCCTGTTGGGCTCCGGCACCATGCCGGCGGTGTTCGCCCACGTCGGCATGGAGCACACGCGCAACTACGGCACGACCTTCGAGCAGTTCGCCAAGGTGTCGGTGAAGAACCACCACCACTCCACGCTGAACCCGAAGGCGATGTACCAGGTGGAGACGCCGCTGCAGGAGGTGATGGGCGCGGAGATGATCTCCTATCCCAACACCAAGCTGATGTGCTCGGTGAACGTCGATGGCTCGGCCGCGGCGGTGCTGGCCTCGGAATCGCGCGGCCAAGCGGCTCGGCCTGATGAGCCGCGCCGTGCGCGTGCGCGCCTCGGCGATGACCAGCGACCCCTACACCCCGCGCAACACGGTGATGCCCGACTTCAACGCCGTCACCCGCATGGCGGCGAAGGCGGCCTACGAGATGGCTGGCGTCGGGCCCGAGGACGTCAACCTGGTCGAGCTGCACGACTGCTTCGCGACCGCGGAGATCGTGCACTACGAGAACCTCGGCCTCTGCGCCGACGGCGAGGGCGGACGCCTGATCGACACTGGCGAGACCGCGCTCGGCGGCCGCGTGCCGGTGAATGTCTCCGGCGGCCTTCTGTCGAAGGGCCACCCGCTGGGCGCGACCGGCATCGCCAACATCTACGAGATCACCACGCATCTGCGTGGCGAGGCCGGCAAGCGTCAGGTCGAAGGCGCGCGCATCGGCCTGACCCACGTGGTCGGCATGGGCTCGGCCTGCGCCATCCACGTGCTCGAGAAGGCGTAAGGTCCGACGCTAGAGGCCGCGGCGGCCGAACGTCACGGCGGCGCCCGGCTGCGCCTGCGCGGCCGTAAAGTCCGAGTGCGCCGCCTGCGCCGGTTGTGCGGGCGCGGCTGCCCGCGCCGGCGCGGCTGGCGGAACGGGGAATTTGACTTTGTCGGCCCAGCTCGTCGGCGCTTGGGCGCCTCCTGAGCGCGGCCCGGCCAGAACAGCAGCGCCAGGCTGTAGGCGAGGTCGACCACCGGCTCGAGCAGGGTGTGATGCGGCATCATCGATGCGACGGACGTGAGCGAGGCGACCGGGGCGGCGGCCATGCTCGTTCCGATGGCCTGGTCGAGGGCTTCGAACAGCATGTAGGCCGGGATCACGAATAGGGGGTTCAATCCGATATCGCGGATCCGCCGGGCCTGAAGTGAGAGGCTGACCCAGATCCAGACCGGCAGGGCGATCAGTGCGATCATGACGACCGGCAACACCCTTGTCGGCTCCTGCTCGAGCGTGGACAGGTCGCCAAGGCAGAGCACCGCTGCGAGGGCCGCGACGACGAAGGACAGAAACAGCCCAACGAGGCCGCCGAAATACTGCAGGCGGTTGATGCTGCCCCGAAAGCTGAAGACGGCCGCGAGCATCGCGTCCTCCCTTGTTCGCCTAAGGATTGCAGCCAAGGCTTGTGATTTCGAAAAGCGACAGGGTTAATGAACACTTACCTGAGCTGGGGTGCGACATGTCCGATCTGGTGCTGCGCGAGGCGCGCGGCCACGCCGTTCATCTGGTCCTGAACCGGCCCGACAAGCTGAACTCGCTGAACGTGCCGGTGTTCGAAGCGCTGGAGGCCCACGTCGCCAGCCTGGCGGCGGATCGCGGCGGCGCGGCGGTGGTCGTGCTGCGCGGCGCAGGTCGCTGCTTCTCGCGCCGGCCACGACCTGGGCGACATCGCCGCCGGCGAGCGGCTGCCCCGCCCCAACTACCAGGCCAAGGTGATCGAGGCCCTTGCAGGCCTGCCGATGCCGGTGATCAGCGCCGTGCACGGCCACTGCTACACCGGCGCGCTGGAGCTGGCGCTGGCCGGCGACATCATCCTTGCCGCCGAGAGCGCGAAGTTCGCCGACACCCACGCCCGGTGGGCGTTGACGCCGGTCTGGGGCTTAAGCCAGCGGCTTCCGCGACGCATCGGCGGGTCCAAGGCGCGCGAGATGATGTTCACCTGCCGCACCTACTCCGGACGGGAGGCGGAGGCGATGGGGCTGGCCAACGCCTGCGCGCCCGACGCCGAGTTCGACGCGACGATCGATGCCTGGGTCGAGGAGATCGCCGCCAACTCGTCCCACAGCCATGCCGCCAACAAGCGGCTGTTGGAGAACACCGACGGCTTGCCACTCGAGGAGGGCCTGGCCCACGAGGTCTTCCGCGGCGAAGGCGTCGGCCCCGACATGCGCGAGCGGATCGCCGCGTTCGCGAACCGGAAGCGGTAGGTCGACTCCGCGCCGCCCTACCCCGCGGGCGGAAGGCGGTAGACCGACACGTGCGACCGCGACTTGGCCGTGAGGGCCGAGCCAACCCAATCGGCGTGCCGGCTTTCCAGCTCCATTCCCGCCAATTGCGCCATCAGGTCCAGTTCCGCCGGCCAGACCAGTCGATGCGGCGAGCGGAAAACGCGGCCTCGTCCATCCTCCTCGCGAAACCGGAAGTGATGTGAGACGATCTGCATTGTCTCCAGATCGTAGGTGTCGAGGCCGATGTAGCCTGGGTCCGAGCGCCACACGACGGCGCTCCGCCCGGGTGGCAAACTTCTGAGCTCGGGTATGATGTTCTCGATCACGAAACGGCCGCCCGGCTCGAGGTGGCGCGCGGCGTTGCGGAAGCAGGCGACTTGCTCGGCCTGGGTCAGCAGGTTCGAGATCGTGTTGAACACGAGGTAGACCAGGGTGTAGCGCCCCGGCGCGGCGGTCGTCGCCATGTCCCCGATCACGACCGGCAACGCAGCCTCGTCCGCCTTCGTGCGCAGTTGAGCGAGCATCGCCGGCGAGAATTCGATCCCGGTCACCGGCACGCCGCGTTCGCGCAAGGGGATGCCAACGCGGCCCGTGCCGATCGCGAACTCGAGCGCCGCACCGTCGCCGGCGAGTTCGGCAAGCCGATCGACGGTTGGGCCGAGCACGTCTGCGGCGAACATGCCCTCCCCCGGCGTGTCATAGTGCCGCGCCGCTTCGTCGTTCCAGATTTCCGCCTGATCCATCGGCGCCACGATGCTCTCTGGGTGCGCTACCTGTCCAGCGAACGGGAATGCTTTCGGCGGCCAGAGTCTAGGCGATGGCGACGATGATCTCGCGGTAGCGGTCGTGGCGGCGCGGGTCCTTGACCGGCGCGGTGGTGACAAGCCGCACGTTCGGCCAGCGGTTCGCCACGGTTTCGATGGCCAGGCGCGCCTCGAACCGCGCGAGCGCCGCGCCGATGCAGAAGTGCGGGCCGACCCCGAACGAGAGCGCCGGGACCGCAGGTTTGCGCCTGATGTCGAACCGGTCCGGATCGGGGAAGGCGGCGGGGTCACGGTTGGCAGCGCCCAGGCCGACGCGCACCGTGTCGCCCGCCCTCAGCGTTTTGCCGCTCATCTCGACGTCGATCGTGCAGCGGCGGTTGGTAGACGTGGATTGGGTCGGGTGATGGAAGCGCAGGATCTCTTCGACGGCGCCCGCGAGCAGGCTGCGGTCTGCGACCAGCGCCCGCCACTGCTCTGGGTGAGAGAGCAGGAGGTAGAGCCCGCTCGAGATGAAGCGCTCGGTCGTCGTGCCGGCGGCCGTGTAGATGGTGCTCAGCGCCGACGAGAGCTCGGGCCCGCTCAGCGCGCCGTTCGCGTCTTCCTCGGCGATCAAGGCGCTGACGAGGTCGTCCTTGGGCGCCGCGCGACGCTCGGTGATCAGGTCGCGCATGTAGCGGCCGACGAAACGCCCAGCCTCAACCGCTTCCGCCCACGATTCCTCGGAGCGCTTGGGCGCCATGAGCGCCGCCGTCTTTTCGAACGCGCTGCGGAACGCCTCGCGGTCGCCGGCGGGGATGCCGATGATCTCGCTCGCCACGATGATCGGGACGTGGAAGGCGAAGTCGGCGACGAGGTCGAATGCCCCCCTCGCCGCGCCGGCGTCGAGCAGGTCGTCAATCACTGCCTGGATGCGCTCGCGGCGGTCTTCGATCGATCGGCGCGAGAAAGCCTGTACGACCAGGGAGCGGATCCGCGTGTGGTTGGGCGGATCCATCTGGTTGAACGAGACGGAGAGGGTCTGACTGATGCCCTGCTCGTCTTTCGACTGACCGGCGCCCTTGCGCGCCAGAGGGTTCTCCCCGCCCCACCCCGCGGCCATGCTCGAAAAGCGGACCGGGTCCTTGAGCACCGTTGCGCAATCCTCGTATCGGGTGAGGTACCAGAAGCCGTGCCTTGACCAATGCACCGGATCCTCGGCGCGCAGCCGGTTCAGCGTCGCGAGCGGGTCGTTCTCGAAGTCGTAGTCGTAGAGATCCGGCTGCAACGCCCCTGGCTCGGCGGCGGCGCTCATGCCGCCGCACCTGCGCAGAGGCCCATCAGCGTGCGGACATCCGGCTGCCGCTCCAGGTCACCGAGGATCGCGATCGCCCGTTCGGTCCCGCCCTCCCCGATCGCGGGTACGGCCAAGTGGCGGAACTTGCGCTCGATTTTCGCCTGCTGCGCGTCGAGATCGCGCATGGGCTGTGAGACATCGCCGGTGCGGCTCAGCGTCCGGCCGTCCTTGAGGCGCACAGCCACGATGCATCCGCGCCCGACCTGCGTCGGGTCGATGTGGACCCTCTCGCGGAGTGCAACGAGGTCAGGCCGCCTGGCGGTCTCGTCGGTGAACAGACCATCCTGGAAGGTGTCCTCGCCGGAGAGCGCCAGCGCCGTCGTCATCCGCAGCGAGAATTTGCACTCGAGCCCGGTCTGCGGGTCCTGGATGTTGCAGACGCCGAGATGGCCTTGGGGAACCTTTACACTCACGGACTCAATGGCTTCCGGCGATATTCTCTCATCGGCGCGGAGTGCGTTCGCCGCCTCGATGGAGTTGTGGGTGAGGTAGCAGGCGGCGTGGTACTTGAAGAGCGCCTCGACCACCCAGGGCTGGGCGCGGTCTTCGAGCCCAGCGGCGGCGTTCGCCGTCGTCGACTGGGTGTCGGTAAATCCCTGCCGGGACTGAAGGATATCGACGTCGCTGGTGAAGCCGCGCGCGGCCAGCCGGGCCGCGAGCAGGCCGTTGGCCGCGGCCTTTCCCGGATGCAGCGGCTTCGACATCGTTCCGAACACGCTCTTCAGGCCGGCGGCCTGGGTTCCAGCAATCCCAAACGCGTGTTCCAGCGCCTCGCCCTCGACGCCGAGCAGCCGGCCAGCCGCCATCGCAGCCCCGAAGGTCCCGAGCGTCGCGGTAGCGTGCCAGCCCTTGGCGTAGTGGGAAGGGCCGACCAGCCGCGCGATGCGGCACTCGGCCTCGACGCCGGCGATGTAGGCCATCAGCGCGTCTGCGCCGGAGGCCCCTCTGTGCTCGGCCAGGGACAGGGCCACCGGCGCGACCGGCGCGGTCGGGTGCCCCATCGGCATGATCACATCATCGAAATCCAGCGCATGGCCCATGGCCCCGTTGATCAGCACCGCATCGTCGAACCGCGCGCGGCGGCCGCGACCCAGCAGGGTGGCCCCGCCCGCGACCTCCTCGGGGGCGAGTTCGTCGACCAGAATGTCCACCAGCGGCTCGTTGCGCCCCGCAAGGGCGACCCCCAGCCAGTCCAACAGACACTGCTTGGCGACCGTCAGCGCCTCCGGCGACATCGCCTGCAGGCTCATGGCGGTGAGGCGGTCCGTGAGGGCTTGGGTGATCGTGCGGGGCGAAGCGTCGGTCTCGGGTTCACGCGCGAGCAGATCGGTCATCGCAGTTCCTCCCGCCCCGACGCTAGGCCGCATGGCGGAGAGGTGCAAACGCGCCAGGTCCCTACCTCTCCAAGAGCGAGGAGGGACGTTTGTCGCGGTCTCGGTAGCGACCGACGCCTGGTATGTTGTTGAGCGCGGGCAACAGCCGCCCTCAGCCTTCTGGCGGTGGGGGATGTTTGGCTTCGAGCTTGTAGCCGTCTGGGTCGAGGACGAAGGCGGCGTAGTAGTCCGGCCCATATTGGGGCCGCAGGCCCGGCGCGCCATTGTCCACGCCGCCGTTCTGCAATGCGGCGCGGTGGAAGCCGTCGACGGCGCCGCGGCTGGGTGCGGAGAAGGCCAGGTGAAACCCGGGGCCGGGCGGGCGCACCGGCTCGGTTTGCTCGATCAAGAGCAGACGATCGGCGTTGGTTCCGGGTGCGCCGTACCCGACGGCCCTATCGCCGCTGAACACGCGAGCGTAGCCGAGGGCGCGCAGGGCGGCGTCATAGAAGGCGGCCGAGCGGGCGAGATTGCTCACCGCGAACGAAATGTGCCCCAGCATGACCGCGCCCGGCTAGTTCGAGCCCCGGATCGTGGGCTTGCCTAGGAGCGCGTCGGCGATGATGCGTTGTTGGATCTCGCTGGTGCCCTCGAAGATCTTGGTCAGGCGGGCGTCGCGCCAGTAGCGCTCGATGGGGTAGAGCGTGGTGTAGCCGGCGCCGCCGAAGATCTGCAGCGCCTCGGAGGTCACCCGCTCGCTCATCTCGGAAGCGAACAGCTTGACCATCGAGGTCTCGACCCGCCCCGCGCGGCCGGCGTCGATCTCGGAACAGCAGAAGTACATGAGCTGGCGGGCCGCCTGGACTTCGGTCGCCATGTTGGCGAGCTTGAAGCGGATGGCCTGGAAGTCGCTGATCGGCTGGCCGAACTGCACCCGCTCCTTGGCGTAGGCTATGGCGTCCTCGAGCGCCCCTTGGGCCAGGCCGATCGAGCGGGCGGCGGTGTGGGCGCGAGCGAGGCCGAGGCCAAAGGCGACCCCTTGCACCGCCCTCCCCGCCTCCGGGTTGCCGGTCTCGCTGATGCGGACCGGCGCGCGAACGTTGTCGAAGTGCAGCTCCCACGTCCTCCAGCCGAAGTAGCCGATCTTGGGGATCGGGCTGCCGGTCACGCCCTTGGGCAGCTCACCCTTTGGCTTTTCGACCGAGACCGACGTCGTGCCGGAACGCCCACCGGGGTTCGCCGGGTCATCGATGCGGCAAAGCACGCTGATGTAGTCGGCGCCGTCGGCGAAGGTGCACCAGTATTTCGAGCCGTTCAGCACCCACTCATCGCCCTCCCGCCGCGCGCGGCACTGGACGCTGCCGAGATCTGAGCCGACGCCGGGCTCGGACAGTGCTGCGGCGCCCAGGTACTGCCCCTTGGCCATCAGCTCGATCTTGCGCCGACGCTCCTCGCCTTCGCCCGGCACCGAGCGGTAGAAACCGTTTCCGCGGGCGATGATCGAGGCGACGCTCATCCAGCCGCGGGCCAGCTCCTCGGCCACCAGACAATATTCGAACGCGCCGAGCCCGAGGCCGCCGTACTCCTCGGGAATGAGGATGCCGAAGAAGCCGAGCTCACCCATCTTGTCGATCAGCTCGCGCGGGATGTCGCCCTTGACCGGATCGAGCCGGTTGGCGACGGGCAGCACCTCATCGTGCGTGAACTGGCGCGCGACGTCGCGCATCATGATCCGCTCGGGGTGAGATAGCCCTCGGTCGCGGCGTCCAGGGTGGTTACATCGTCGGCCATTGGGGCGGCCTCCTCACATGCCGATCAGCTCGGCCTTGCGCACCGTGTTCATCACGATGCGGATCGAGGCCGCGTCGACCATGGTCCCGTTGACGTTTACCGAGCCCAACCCCTCGGCCAATGCCTTGTCGTACGCCGCGGCGAGCTCGCGGGCGCGAGAGACCTCATCGGCGCCGGGCGAGAAGATCTCGAGCGCGGGCGCGATCTGAGCCGGGTGGATCGCCCACTTGCCGGCCATCCCCAGCATGTAGGCGCGCTTGGCTTCGCGGCGGTAGCTGTCCTCGTCCCGGAAGTTGGCGAACGGACCGTCGATCGGGTCGAGGCCCGCCGCGCGCGCGGCCATCGTGATGCGGAACCGCGGATAGTGGAAGATGTCGCCTGGATAGCCGTCGCCGCCCCAGCCGCGCAGGTTCATCTGCTGGCTGGCCGAATAGTCGCCCATGCCGAAGATCAGCGCCTCGAGCCGGGGCGAGCGTCGCGGCGATCTCCTCGACGTGCTGCAGGCCCGCGGCCTCCTCGATCAGCACCTCGATGCCGATCGGGCGCGTGAGCTTGAGCTTGGCCTCCATCTGGTTCAACAGGAGGTCGACGAACTGGACGTCGGCGGCGCGCGTCGCCTTGGTCAGCATGAGAGTGTCGAGGTTCTTCCCCGCGCCTTCGACCACCTCGATGATGTCCTCGAAGCACCACTCGGTCGTAACGTCGTTCACCCTGACGCATCGGGTCTTCTTGCCCCAATCGAGACCGTTCAGCGCCTCGACGATGGTCTTTCGCGCGCCGGCCTTCATCGACGGGGCGACGGCGTCCTCGAGGTCGAGAAAGACGTGGTCGGCTTCGGAGGCGACGCCTTTGGCGATCATCTTCTCGCTGACGCCGGGCACCGAGAGCTGCGAGCGGCGAAGGCGCATGGGTCGGGTGCTCATGAGGTCTCCTTGCGAATGGCGCCGGCGCCGGCCCAGCCTTCGATCTCGTCGGAGGTGGCGCCGTGTTCGGCGAGCACGGCCAGCGTGTCGGCCCCGAAGTCGGGGCCGCGGCGGTCGATGTGGGTCGGCGTGCCTGCGAACTTGATCGGCTGGCCGGCGATCTGCATCGGGCTCGGGAAAGCCGGGGATCTCGATCTCGGCCAGCATGTCGCGAGCGGCGAAATGCGGGTCGGCGGCGATCTCGTCGATGGTCATCACCGGTCCGAACGGCACGACGCCGCCTAACTTTTCGCGAAGCTCGGCCTTGGTCAACGCACCGGTCAGCGCCGAGAGCCGCTCGATGACCAGGGCGCGGTTGGCGTGACGGGCCTGCCGCGTGGCGAACGCCTCCTCCTTCAGCATCGCGTCGGCGCCGAGCGCATGGCAGAGCGCGCCGAAGAAGGCCTCGCCTGGGCAGGCGATGGCGACGAAGCCGTCCTTGGCCGGATAGACGCCGAACGGCAGCAGGAACGGGTGGTGGTTGCCCTCCGGCCCCGGCGTCTGGTGGGCGAAGGAGCGCTGGTAGACGATGCGCTCGCAGACGCCGAGCACCGCGTCGGTCATGGCGACGTCGAGGAACTGGCCCTGGCCGGTCTCGCGAGCGTGCAGCACGGCGCTGACGACGCCGAGCGCGGCATAGAGCGCCGGCACCGTGTCGCCGACGCCCGGGCCGATCTTGATCGGCTGGCCGCCGGCGAGACCGGTGATCCCCATCATCCCGCCCATCGCTTGGGCGACGACGTCGTAGGCCGGCCAGTTCATGTAGGGGCTGGCGCCCGTGCGCGGATCGCCGAAGCCGCGGATCGCCGCATAGACGAGCCTGGGATTGAGCGCCGCCAGCGTCTCGTACGAGAGCCCGAGCCGGTCCATGACGCCGACGCGGAAGTTCTCGGTCACGACGTCGAAGTCGGGGACCAGGCGCTTGATGATCTCCACGCCCTCGCGTGCGTCTTCAGATCGACGGCGATCGAGCGCTTTCCGCGGTTGATGGATTCGAAATAGCCCGAATAGCGGCGATCAGGGTCCGCCTC
Source organism: uncultured Alphaproteobacteria bacterium (assembly GCA_963719975.1). Taxonomy (GTDB): domain Bacteria; phylum Pseudomonadota; class Alphaproteobacteria; order Caulobacterales; family Caulobacteraceae; genus Poindextera. The sequence continues at coordinate 842,919 of CAVRED010000007.1, read as the reverse complement.
GTGGAAGGGGCCGGAGGCCGCGGACAAGGTCTCCGCCGTCCAGACCCTCGACCTTCACCACCTCGGCGCCGAGATCGGCGAGCTGCTGGGTGCAGAACGGCCCTGCGAGCGCCTGGGTGAAGTCCAGGACCTTCAGGCCGGCCAGAGGACCGCTCACCTGTCGCCCCAATGGCTGCGGCGCTTGATCAGCATCGTCCGCTCGCCCTCGAACACCACCTTGTCGTCCTGGTTGACGCCCCAGTGGCGGAAGGTGACGACGCCGGCGTCCTCGCGATCGGCGTCCTTGGCCTCTAGCACCTCGGAGTAGGCGTAGAGCGTGTCGCCGTGGACGACCGGGTTGAGCAGCCGGATGTTGTCCATGCCGAGCTCGGCCAGCGCGTTCTCGCCGGTGTCCTGCATCGCCAGTCCCATGGCGACCGAGAAGTTGACCCCGCCGTAGGAAAGCCGGCCGCCGTAAGGGCTGAGCCGCATCGAGTCCTCGTTGAAGTGCGCCTGGGCGGTGTTCATGACGAGGTTGGTGATCAGGACGTTCTCCAGCCCCTCGATGGTCTTGCCGCGGGCGTGGCGGATCACCTCGCCGACGGTGAAGTCCTCGAAGTAGTTCGACTTGCCAGTGAGGTCGGAGAGCTTCACGCCTTGGCCTCCCTGGGCGGCGGGTTGCGCAGCCGAACCAGGTTCGAGCGTTCGAAGTCGATGACCAGCTCGTCCCGCTGATTGAAGCCCTCGGTCCACCAGGTGACGATTCCGTTGGCCGGATTGGAGGCCGACAGCCGCGCGGCGCGGGTGGTCGAGCGCGAGACGAGCGTGTCGCCGGGATAGACCGGCTGGTGGTGGGTGAGCTTGCCGACGCCGACGAACGGCCCGCCGATCTCGCTGTTGTCCTCGACCGAGAGCCCCAAGATGACGTTGAAGACCAGGAGCGGGTTGACGACGATGTCGGGATGCCCGTGCGCCTTGGCGAACTCGCGGTTCGAATAGAGCGGGTTGAAGCTCAGCGTCAGCGTCGTGAACAGCAGTGTGTCGGACTCTGCGATCGTGCGGCCCCAATGGTGGGTGCGCACCTCGCCCACCTCGAAGTCCTCGTAGAGCCGCCCCTTGGGCTTGAGCTTGGCCCGCGTGCGGAAGTCCTCCGCCATCCCTGGCTTCCTCGTTTTGCAAGAACCTCAATCACGCTCAGCGCGCCCGGAGCAACCGCATCACGCCCATTGATCCGCCAGCGCCAAACGGCGAGGTTGGCGGCCAAGGGAGGCGCGCCGTGGCCACGAGAAAGTGAAGACGCCGGTGACTCTGACCCGCGCGGGACGCGTCGCGGTCGTCACCATCAAGCGAGGGGACCGGCTGAACGCCCTCTCCCGCGAGGTCATGGAGGGGCTGACGGCCATCGCGCGCGAGCTGCGCAGCGACACCTCCACCAGCGCCGTCGTGCTGACCGGCGATCCGGTGTTCTCCGCCGGCGCCGACCTGAGCGACCGCACGGCTCGGCATCGGCGCCGACGTTGCGCTGATCGATCGGCGCGAGGCGCTGAGGGTCGGCCCGGACATGTGCGCGGCCTGGGAGGCGATCGACCAGGTCACGATCGCTGCGGTGGAGAGCTTCTGCATCGGAGGCGCGGTCTCGCTGGTCGCCTCCTGCGATTTCCGCATCGCCGGGCGCGGCGCCCACTTCCGCCTGCCGGAGATCCCGCTCGGGATGAACATGAGCTGGGGCACCCAGCCCCGGCTGGTCAGTTTGATCGGGCCGGCGCGGGCCAAGCGGCTCGTCATCTTCGGCGAGCGTGTGCACGCGCTGGAGGCGGAGACCTGGGGCCTGGTCGACGTTGTGGCCGACGATGGCGGCGCGCTCGAGATCGCCAAGGAGTGGGCCGACAAGATCGCCGGCCTGCCGCCGATCGCCGTCCGCATGGCCAAACGCGCGATCACCCAGATCGCCGCCGCCAACCACGCGGCCGCGACCTACATGGACGCCGACCAGTACGCCCTGGCCGCGACCAGCGAGGACCATCGCGAGGCGGTCGCCGCCTTCTTCCAGAAGCGCGCGCCCCACTTCACCGGGAGGTAGGCGCAGGCGATGGCGACGATCGAGTTCTTCTTCGACTGCTCCAGCCCCTGGACTTATCTGGCGTTCGAGAACATCCAGCCGATGGCCGCCGAGTTTGGCGCTACGATCACCTGGCGGCCGATCCTGGTCGGCGGCATCTTCAACACCATCAACCCGAGCGTCTATGAAGGCCGCGAGCGCCCTGTGCCGGCCAAGGCGCGTTACTCGGGCAAGGATTTGCAGGACTGGGCGCGCGTCGCGGGTCTGAAGATCAAGATGCCGCCGTCGGTCTTCCCGGTGAACAGCGTCAAGGTCATGCGCGGCTGCATCGTACTGGCGCCGCAGAGCAAGCTGGTCGCCTTCGCGCGCGCGGCGTTCCGGGCCTATTGGAGCGAGGACAAGGACATCTCAAAGGACGAGGTGGTCGCCGAGATCTGTGCGCGGGCCGGCGTCGACGCCCCTGCCCTCTTCGCCGCCATCGCGGAGCAGGGTCCCAAGGATGTGCTCCGTGCGAACACAGACGAGGTCATGGCGCGCGGCGGGTTCGGATCGCCAACGATCTTCGTCAACGGCGCCGACATGTACTTTGGCAACGACCGCCTGCCGCTGGTGCGCGCCGCGCTCGAGCGGCTCTCGGCCTAGATCGCGGCCACGCTGACGCTCCGGGCTCCGTTTCTAGCTCCGCCGCTCGAAAGCGGCGCTGATGACGATGTCGACGTCGTCGCCCACCAGCGGCTCCCATGCGCGCACGCCGAAGTCGCTGCGCTTGAGCTTGCCGATGGCGTCGAACCCGATCGTGTATTGCCGGCTCAGCGGATTGAGACCGGCGGCGTTGAAGCTGACGTCGAGTGTGACCGGACGGGTCACCCCGTGCAGCGTGAGGTCGCCCTCCACCTGGGCGGTCTTTGGCCCCGTCTGGGTCACGCGGCGCGAGACGAAGGTGATGTTTGGATACTTGGCGGCGTCGAACCAGCTCCCGCCCTTCAGCTCGCCGTCAAGCTGGGCGTTGGTGGTCGAGACCGAGGCGGCCGGGATAGACACGTTCACCTGCGCGGCGTCGACATGCTTCGGATCGATGTCGAGCGTGCCGGAGGCCCCGGTGAAGTCGCCGTAGTAGTGGGTGAAACCGAAGTGGAGGACCGAGAACAGCACCCGCGTGTGCCGCGGCTCGACGGCGTAGTGGCCGGCCTGGACGAGGTTGGGGTCGTGGGTCAGATCCTGTTGCGCCAGGCCTGCGCCAGCGAGCGCGACCGCCGCGACGACAGCGACGGCGAACGATAGGGTCTTCATCCAACTCCCCTCCAAACCAGAGACGCGCTCGCGCGCCGGTTGAGCGCGCAGATGTGGCCCAGCGCACCTGAGCGCAAGATGAACGGATGGCTAGGCCTGCAGTTTCGCCAGCACCTGCGGCGCGAGGCCGGGGAGGTCTTCGGCGATCAGACCCACTCCGTGCATGGAGGCCGCCTCCGCGTGGATCCAGACCCCGGCGCAGGCGGCCTCGAAGCTGTCCATCCCCTGCGCCATCAAGCCGCCGAGGAAGCCCGCGAGCACATCGCCCGAGCCCGCGGTGGCCAGCCACGGTTGACCGTTCATGTTGACCGCGCACCGCCCGTCGGGTGAGGCGATCACCGTGTCGGGGCCCTTGATCAGCACAACCGCATGCGCGCGCGCCGCCGCCTCGCGCGCGGCCGAGATCCGCTCCGGTGCGCGCTTCAGGAGCCCGGGAAACACCCGCTCGAACTCACCGGGATGCGGCGTCAGCACATCGTCGCGGTCCAGCACCTGGAACAGCTCCTCCGGATCGTCGCGGAAGACGGTAAGGGCGTCGGCGTCGATGACGATCGCCGCGCCGGTGCGGACCAGCGCCAGCAGATTGGAGACTGTCGCCTCGTCGACGCCTGCGGCGGGACCGATGACCGCCGCATCGGCATCGGCGGCGGCCGCTTCGAGCTCGGCGTCGGTCTCGAACGGCTTCAGCATCACCGCCTCGAGATGGGCGGCGTTGACCACCAGGGCGTCGGGCGGCGAAAGCAGCGTGACGAGCCCGGCGCCGATCCTCAGGCCTGCGCGTGCGGCGAGGCGAGCCGCGCCCGTGCGTGTCATTTCGCCGGAAACGACGATCAGCCGGCCGCGTGAGTGCTTGTGCGATGTGGTGGTCGGCCAGGGGAAACGGCGAAGCCAAAGCCCGGGAGTGTTCTCGAACAGCCGGGTCGGCTCGGCGAGGAGTCCGATGTCGGCGACCACCACTTCGCCGCAGAGCGAACGGCCGGGCTCGAGCACATGGCCGATCTTGCGCCGGTGGAAGGTGACGGTGAGGTGGCACCGGGGCGCGTAACCCAGGGGCTTGCCAGTGTCGCCCGAGAGCCCCGATGGCAGGTCGATGCCGACCAGCGGGGCGTTCGACGCCTCGGCCGCCCGCAGCGTGTCGGCGATCACCCCGCCGACAGGCTTCGAAAGTCCCGCTCCGAAGACCGCGTCGACGACCAGGCCCGCGCCTGCGACCGCCGAGGGGGCAAAAAGCGCGTCCAGACCCGTCCAGCCGGCCGCCGCTTCGGCCGCATCGCCCTTCAGCGCCTCGCGGTCCCCGTGCAGGGCGACCGTCACGTCGTAGCCGGCCTGGGAGAGCGCCTGGGCCACGATGAAGCCGTCGCCGCCATTGTTGCCGGGGCCGCAAAGGACGAGCGTCCTGCAAGGTCCCCACCGCGCCTTGATCGCGTCGGCGACCGCGCCGCCGGCGCGCTGCATCAACGTGAAGCCCGCCGTGCCAGCCGCGATCGTCCGCCGGTCCGCGGCCGTCATCTCCGCGACAGTGAGGATGTCGGCGACCGGCATGGGCGCTAAAGCACCTGGGTCTGCGCTTCGGGCCCGCGCTCCACGAGGCGCAAGCGGCCGTCGGTCAGCTCAAAGACGGTGATCGACGTGTGGTCAGGGCGGAAGGTCAGCACGCGCGGCTCGCCCGAGACGCAGCTCAAGGCGGCGTTGATGGCGACGAAGTGGCTGAAGATGGCGGTGTTGACCTCTTGCTCGGCCAGCACCTCGCCGACCGCCCGACGCCAGACATTATAGTCGATGTCGCCCTTGACCTCGGTCCAGTCGATCTGGAACGCATTGCGCAGCCAGGGCCCCCGTTCCTCGGCCGACAAGGCCGACGGCGAGGGGATCTCTCCGACGCGCGGCTCGACGATGACCCGGCCCCCAATGGCGTCCGCGAACGGCTGCGCGGTCTCGCGGCAGCGGCGTAGCGGCGACGACATCGCCCGCACCGGGCGTGCGTCTTCGGGCAAGGCCAATAGCGCCTGGGCGGCGGCGCGCGCCTGGGCGTGGCCCATGTCGTCCAAACCTGGATCGGAGTCGGCGTGTTCGCCCCAGGTTGCCGAGGGCCGGCCGTGGCGGATCATGTAGAGGCGGGGCATGGGCGTCAGTCCGGCGTGAAGAGGTTGCGCTGGCCGTCCGGATGCGGCCCGGCCCGGCCCGTTCGCCCGACCGACTCGACCGCCTCCAGGCCGCGCAGCGTCGCCTCATCGTCTGGCGTGTTGGCGACAAAGCGATGACCGGCCGCGTCACGGCCGATCACGATGCCGCGCGCCAAGCCCTCGCGGCGATGCACGACCGTGTAGGTCTCGATGGTCGCCGGCCCATTGGGGTGCTCGGCGATGGGCGGATGCGGGAGGACGTCAATTTGGGCCTGCAGGCCATGCGGGTCGGCGCGCTCCCAACGGCCTTCGACTGGATCGGTCGAATAGACGCCGACCGCCTGCTTGGTCAGGAACCAGCCGTTGGCCGTCACCAACCCCCGTGATCCCGGCCGCTCACGCAGTTTGCGCATCATCACCGCGATCGAGTGCATGGCGTAGTTGTTGCCAGGCCCGCCCATGTACGGCAGGCCGCCGGTAACGGTGAAACCGCGCGGGTCGTCGAGACTGAGACCCAGCTCCAGCGCGGCGATCTCGACCGCGCTCGGGAAGCAGGAATAGAGGTCGATAAAGTCGATCGCCCCGATCGTCGTTCCCGCCATATCCAGCGCCTCTTTGCCGCTCAGGCGAATGGCGGGGCTGGAATAGTAGTTCTGCCGCTCGAGCGGGTACCAGAGATCGGCCGCCTCTGAGCAACCATGCAGATAGACCCACTTCGACTCTGGCACGCCCATCGCGCGCGCCGCCTTGACGCTGGCGATCAGCACGCCCGCCGCTTGATCGACCTCCATGATCGCGTTCACATACTTCGGGTAAGGAAATCCTACCATGCGGTTCTGGTCGGAGACGGTGACCAGCTCTTCGGCCGACCGTTCGGTTCTAAACCAGGCGTCGGGGTTTGCCGCGGCGACCCGCGTGAAGGGCGCGAACAAGGCGCCGATCTGCCTTTGGTGCTCATCGAGGGAGTGGCCTTGATGGGCGCGCAAGGCATTCTCGAACAAAGGATAGGTGTTCACCGGCATATTCAGCCAATGGAGCTGTTCCTGGGGGCTTACGCCCGGCCGGCCGTCGCCGAACCGCTCCGGCTCGGGCGCGCCGTCGTCATCCTCCCAACCCGCGAAGTCGGAGCCGGCGGCCATGCGCTTGCGAAGGGAGCCCAAGAACTCCGCTCCGACCGCAAGGGCGAAGTCGCTCTCGCCGGCGGCGATGCGCGCGCAGAGCGCGTTGACGAGCTGTTGCGGGGTGTTGCCCCCCATATGGGTCGAGGTCGCGTAGCGTGGCGCGGCGCCGAGCGCCTCGGAGAGCGCCTTTGGGGCGTTCCTCAGCTTGGGGAACGGCGCGCGCGACAGGCCGCCGCCGGAGTCGATCGCCGAGGCGACGACCGCGACCGTGTCCAGCCCGGCCAGCGCTTGGAGGGTGAGGCCGGCGTCGGCGGCCGCGCGCTCGGTCGCGGTGCGGAGCAGCGAGAGGGGCGACGGCGAGGCATCGGGCGCGCCGCGATAGGTGAATTGCCCGGCGCCGATGAGGACCGGCGTATCGTCACGCATCGAAATCCCTTCTGGAAAGCGGCGTTCAGCCGATCGTAGGGAGCCGCGCGGCGACCACAAGGGGTTTGATCGGCTGGTCAAGATTTGGGCGACGGCGCCTTGAATTCGGGCGCCCACTCGCGTACGGGCGACCGTCGGGCGGCGCGGCCGCCCATTTCCTTGTGATCAAGCGCTTGGGCGTGCTGCAAGCCGGGCAACCGGGGCGGCGTCACCGTCGAGCCCCTCAGAACCGCCGATGAAGAAAATCGAAGCCATCATCAAGCCGTTCAAACTCGACGAAGTGAAGGAGGCGCTCCAGGAGCTTGGCGTGCAGGGCATGACCGTGCTGGAAGCGAAAGGCTATGGCCGGCAAAAGGGTCATACCGAGCTCTATCGCGGCGCCGAGTACGTCGTGGACTTTCTGCCGAAGATCAAGATCGAGGTTGTCGTCGTCGACGACCAGGTCCAGGCCGCCATCGACGCCATCCAGAGCGCCGCCCGAACGGGCCGGATTGGCGACGGGAAGATCTTCGTCTCGGACGTCGCCGAAGTCGTTCGCATCAGAACGGGCGAGAGCGGCGCGGCGGCCATCTGAAACCGCATCATTGAACGTCAGTCTAGGGGACAAAGAACTATGGCGAGCTCGAAAGACATCCTCAACGAAATCAAGGAGAAGGAAGTCAAGTACGTCGACTATCGCTTCACCGACACGCGCGGCAAGATGCAGCACGTCACCTTCGACATCGCGCTGATCGACCAGGACGCGCTCGAAGACGGGCTGATGTTCGACGGATCGTCCATCGCCGGCTGGCGAGTGATCAACGAGTCCGACATGAAGCTTCGCCCAGACCTGTCGCGGAGCTACATCGACCCGTTCTACCAGCAGACGACGATGTTCCTGTTCTGCGACGTCTTGAACCCGGACACCAACGAGCCCTACGAGCGCGACCCGCGCTCGATCGCCAAGGCGGCGCTGAACCACGTCAAGGCGAGCGGCGTCGGCGACACAGTCTACTTCGGCCCCGAGGCCGAGTTTTTCGTGTTCGACGACGTGCGCTGGAACACCGACCCGCACAACACCGGCTACATGTTCGACTCCATCGAGCTGCCGGCAAACACCGGGCGGGCCTACGAGGAAGGCAACATGGGTCACCGGCCGGTGACCAAGGGCGGCTACTTCCCGGTCAATCCGATCGACTCCGCCCAGGACCTGCGCGGCGAAATGCTGGGCGTCATGGGCGAGCTGGGCATGGAGCCGGAGAAGCATCACCACGAAGTGGCTCCGGCTCAGCACGAACTCGGCCTGAAGTTCGCCGACCTGCTCACCATGGGCGACCGACTGCAGCTCTATAAGTACGTGATCCAGAACGTCGCCGCCGCCTACGGCAAGACGGCCACCTTCATGGCCAAGCCCTACTTCGGCGACAACGGCTCGGGGATGCACTGCCACCAGTCGATCTGGAAGGGCGGCAAGCCGCTGTTCGCGGGCGACAAATACGCAGGACTTTCAGATACTGTGCCTGCATTACATCGCAGGCATCATCAAGCACGCCAAGGCCATCAACGCCTTCTCGAACTCGACGACCAACTCCTACAAGCGTCTGGTCCCGGGCTACGAGGCGCCGGTGAAGCTGGCCTACTCGGCGCGCAACCGCTCGGCGTCCGTGCGCGTGCCGTATGTGTCCAGCCCGAAGGGCAAGCGCATCGAGGTGCGTTTCCCGGACGCGATGGGCAACCCGTACCTCACCTTCACCGCCATGCTGATGGCCGGGCTGGACGGGATCGAGAACAAGCTGGATCCAGGCGGACCGCTCGACAAGAACCTCTACGATCTGCCCCCGCGCGAACAGAAGCGCGTCCCGGAGGTCTGCGGGTCTCTGAACGAGGCGCTGGAGAGCCTCGACAAGAGCCGCGCCATCTTCAAGAAGGGCGGGGTCATGACCGACGATTTCATCGACTCCTACATCGAGCTGAAGCAGGAAGAGATCGCGCGGCTGCAGCTGCATCCACACCCGGTCGAATTCGACATGTATTATAAGTGCTAGCGTCGAATTCCTGAGACTAAGTCTAGGGGCCGCGGGATCACATCCCGCGGCCTTTTCCATTGCGGTGGCCATATGCGCGCCGACATTGCGGGCAATTCACTCCCCCGCGCGGACCGGCTGCGCTAGAGAACGCCTGCGAGCTTCGGAGGAATGACTTGGACCGGCGAGTATTGTTGGGCGGCCTGCTGGCCGCAGGCGCGATCAATCTCCCTTCGCCGGCGTGGGCCGCGACCCAGTCGGTCAAGCTTGCCGACGCGTTCGCCTACCTGAGCGACTATCTGTCGATGGCGCCTGGCAAGCGCGACCGCTTCCACATGGCCTACTACGCCGTGCGCGATCGGAAGTTCGCGCCGGATCTGAAGGCCGTTGTGGTTAGCGCGGACGGCAAACGCACGCCGCTGGTCCTCGATCGCGACGCCCGGGTGGCGCAACTGCCGAATCTGGCCGAGCTGCGTTCGAGCACGCTGGAGGCCGATTCCGCGCCTGGGGAGAAGGTCGGACTGGCGCTCGAACTCGAGCCAAACCTGCCGGTGGGCGCCCACATCGACGCTGTCGCCCTGGCCGCCTCGATTGCGCAATGCGAAGCGGCGGTGGCCAGCATCGCCGGCGTCCTTAGCTTCGCCGCTCCCAAGATCGTTTCGGCCCTCTTTCCCGGCGCCGCGACCGGACAGGCCCTGCTGGACAACGGCCATGCGCAGCCATTGCCGACCACGAACAATCGCTTCCTGGGCCAATTGCCCTACTTCGAGCCGGGCTCGCTGGCCGGCGCGCGAACCATAGCGCTCGCCCACGCGCCCAGCCGCATTCTCCTGAGCGGCCATCCGAAGTAGCCTGCGCCGCCTCGCAAGGAGGCGCCGCGTGAGCCATCTGGGTCTCGATCGCCGCGAAATGCGCGACGCTGCTGGTCCTTGCGGCTGCGCTGGGCGCCGGCGCCTGCGCGCCCCTGGTCCAGCGGCCCGGCGTTCCCGGCGCCGCCTTCACCGGCCCGAGGCTGGAGCCGGACGCCTTCGTCAGCTTCGACGGCGCGCGCCTGGGCCTGACCCGCTGGGAGCCGGCCAACGATGACCCGTGGGCGGTGATCATCGCCTTGCACGGCATGAACAGCTACGCCCGCGCCTTCCATGAGGCCGCCCCATACTGGGCGAACGACGGCATCGCCGTCTACGCCTACGACCAGCGAGGCTATGGCCGCTCGCCGGGACCGCGGCGTCTGGGCCGGAGAGACGCTGCTCACCGAAGACCTGCGCACCATGGCCGCGCTGGTCCGCGCCCGATACCCGCACGCCATCATCGCGGTGGTCGGCACCAGCATGGGGGCGTCCGTGGCGATCGAAGCTTTCGCGTCCGATCGCCCGCCGGCCGCCGACCGGCTGTTGCTGTTCTCGCCCGAGGTGTCCGGGCTGGTCGAACCGCTCGATCGCCTACCGCGCGAGCGTCTGGATCGCCGCCCATCTGGCCCCGGGCGCGCGTTTCACCCCGCCCGACTGGCTGGTCCGCCAGCTACAGGCCTCCGACAACACCGACGAGCTGGCGAGCGCGCGGCAGGATCCCGGAAATGACCTGGCGGATGCGCCCGGACACCTTCTACGGCCTCGCCGACCTCTCCGAGCGCGCGCGGCGGGACGTCGCGGCGTTGAGGGTCGCCACCGCCTTCTTCTATGGCGCCAAAGACCGCATCGAGCCCCTCCCGGCGATCGAAGAGGCCGCTTCGACGCTCCCTGCCGGCGACCGTACCGCGTACTACCCCGATGGCTGGCACCTGCTCCTGCTCGACCGGCAGGCCAGCGTCGTCTGGAGAGACGCCGAGGCCTATATCCGCGACCCGACAGCGCCCCTGCCGTCGCACGCGCCGCCGATTCCGCGCCCGGCCGTGGGTGGCCGCTGACATGCACGGCTGGCGCGCTGTCGCAGCGGTTCTGGTTGCGGTCGTCCTCCTCGGCCCGGCGGTCGCATGGCTTGGCCGGCGCTATGGCCGGTCCGTGAAGGGCGGGCTGATCCTGGGCAGCATCCTCCTGGGCTTCGGCCACGTGCTCGATGCGCCGTCAAAAGAAGCCGTAGAAGCCGCCGGCGAGGAAGCGGGGCGCAAAGGCCGGCCTGCGCCGGGCGATCCGCCACTGGATTAGGCGCGCCCCGTTCGAATCGCTGCTAAACCCGGATCATGGCCCGGCCCGCCCAGACCACGCGAGACTTGTTCGACGACGCTCTGAACCCAGCGCCGGCCTCTCCGATGGCCGAGGCGCGCGAGCCGAAGGCCGCTTCCGGCTACTCGGCCAAGGACATCGAGGTGCTGGAAGGCCTCGAGCCGGTGCGTAAGCGCCCGGGCATGTACATCGGCGGCGTCGACGAGCGCGCGCTGCACCACCTGTTCGCCGAGGTGTTCGACAACTCGATGGACGAGGCCGTCGCCGGCCACGCCAAGGTCATCGAGGTGACGCTGGAGGCGGACGGCACGCTCGGCGTGCGCGACGACGGGTGGGGCATGCCGGTCGACCCGCACCCGAAGTTCCCTGGCAAGTCCGCGCTCGAGGTCATCATGACCACGCTGCATGCCGGCGGGAAGTTCTCCGACAAGATCTATGAGACGTCGGCCGGCCTGCATGGCGTCGGCGTTTCGGTGGTGAATGCGTTCTCCGAACGGGTCGAGGTCATCGCCTGGAAGGACGGCTTCGAGTGGCGGCAGACCTTCGCGCGCGGCGTCCCGAAGACGAAGCTCGAGCAGGTCGCTCCGTCGCGCAAACACGGCACGCAGGTGCGATTCCTGCCCGACGCGCTGATCTTCGGCGAGGACGTTGCGTTCAAGCCGGCCCGCCTCTTCCGTATGGCGCGGGCCAAGGCCTACCTGTTCCGCGGCGTCGAGATTCGCTGGCGCTGCGCGCCGGAGCTCGCCGGCGAGACGCCGATCGAGGCGGTCTTCCACTTTCCGAACGGCCTCGCCGACGCACTGGCCGAGCGCGTGGGCGACGCGGCGAGGGTCACCGAGATCTTCTCCGGCCGGGTCGAGCGAGAGGGCGAAGCCGGCGCGGTCGAGTGGGCCATCATCTGGTCGCCGGCCGGGTTCGGCGAGGCCGATGGCTTCCTTTCGTCCTACTGCAACACCGTGCCGACGCCGGAGGGCGGGACGCACGAGGCCGGGCTGCGCGCGGTGCTGACGCGCGGTCTCAAGGCCTACGCCGAGCTCGCCAACGATAAGCGGGCCGACCGTCATCACCGGCGACGACGTGCTGGCGCAAGCCGGCGCGATGATCAGCGTGTTCGTGCGCAATCCCGAGTTCCAGGGGCAGACGAAGGAGCGGCTCTCGTCCATCGACGCGCAACGGCTGGTCGAGACGGCGCTGAGGGACCCATTCGACCACTGGCTGGCCGCCGCGCCGCGTTCGGCGAACGCGCTGCTCGATTTCGTCGTCGAGCACGCCGACGAGCGGCTGAAGCGGCGGCGCGAGAAGGAAGTTGCGCGGGCTTCGGCGACCCGCAAGCTGCGCCTGCCCGGCAAGCTCGCCGACTGCTCCGGCCAGGCGACGGACGGCACCGAGCTGTTCCTGGTCGAGGGCGACTCCGCCGGCGGCTCGGCCAAGCAGGCGCGCGACCGGCGCACGCAGGCCATCCTGCCCCTGCGCGGCAAGATCCTGAACGTCGCCTCGGCCTCCGGCGACAAGACCGGCGGCAACAAGGAGCTCGCCGACCTGATGCTGGCGCTGGGCGTCCAGGGCGGCGCGCGCTTCCGCGAGGAAGAGCTGCGCTACGAGCGCATCATCATCATGACCGACGCCGACGTCGACGGCGCCCACATCGCCTCGCTGTTGATCACCTTCTTCTACCGGACGATGCCGGACCTGATCCGCGCCGGGCGGCTCTATCTGGCGCTGCCGCCGCTCTATCGGTTGAGCCACGGCGGCAAGGTCGCCTACGCGCGCGACGACGCGCACAAGGACGAGCTGATGGCCACCGAGTTCAAGGGCAAGAAGGCCGGAGATCGGCCGCTTCAAGGGCCTTGGCGAGATGATGCCGGCGCAGCTCAAGGACACGACCATGAGCCCGGCTACACGCACCCTCGCGCGGGTGACGCTGCCGCGCTCCGAGGAGCAGGTGGAGGAGCTTGTCGAGACGCTGATGGGCCGCAAGCCCGAGCTCCGCTTCCGCTTCATCCAGGAGTATGCGCCGTTCGCGACCGCGGACCTGGACGTCTAGTCCGCAGGTTGACGCGGCGGAGCCCGCGGGGAAGGATCGCGCGCCATGCTCGACCGTGTCGCCGACTATCGCGATGACCCCCGCAGAACGCGCGCAGCTCGACCGCGACGGGTTCGTGCTGCGCGAGGGGGTCTTCGACGCCGCCGAGTGCGCCGCCATCGCGGCTGATTGCGAGGCGCTGGTCAGCAGCTCGCCGCGCTCTCGCGCGGCAAGAAGCACGTCGCTCGGCAGCTACATGTTCGAGGCCGAGCGCGAGGCGGGGACCATCATCAAGTGGGAGCCGGACGCGCCTGACGTGATCCAGGGCGTCGAGCCGTTCGGCCACATCTCCAAGCCGTTGAACGATTGGGGGCTCGACCCGCGCTTCGTCGATCCGGCCAAGGCGATCGTCGGCGACGACGAGCTGGTGCTGTTCACCGAAAAGCTGAACGTCAAGCGCGCCCGCGACGGCGGCCACATCATCCTGCATCAGGACTTCCCTTACTGGGAGCCGACGACGCCAGTGGCCGCCCGCATCGCGACCGCCATGCTGTTCATCGACGACGCGAATCGCGAGAACGGCTGTCTCGAGGTCGCGCCAGGCAGCCACACTTGCGGCAAGTATCCCCAACGCGCCGCCGACGCATTCGGCAGCCTGGAAATGGATCCAGACGCCTTCGACCTCTCACGGCTCGAGCCGCTGGAAGTGAAGGCGGGCGCCGTCGTTTTCTTCGGGGCCTTCCTGGTGCACCGGTCGCTGCCGAACCGCTCGAACGCGGACCGCCGCGCGCTGCTCTACTCCTACCAGCCAGCCGGCAATCCCCACGTCCGCGAGATCAGCCCGATCAAGCGGCCGGCCGAGGCCTAGACCCGCACGAACTTGCCGTCGGCGACGTACGTCAGGGGCTGCGGCCCGATACGGGCGCGGTGCTCGTCCATCCACGGCATATCCGCGGGCGTCTTCCGGCGCACGGGCGTCAACTGGAACTCCGTGGGGAAAGCCTTGCGCTCGCGGTCGGTGGTGTTCGGCGCGGTGTAGTGCAGCGTCTCCGAGCGAGTGGAACGTCGCGCCGCCCGCTTTCAACGGGCATGCGATCGCCTGGCTGGCGTCGAAGGCCTCGTCGGCGGTCGAGAAGGTTGTGGATCGGATCCTCGAGGTGGCGGTGGCGAAGCAGGCCGCGCTTGTGCGAGCCGGGCAGGAACTGCATCGCCCCCATTTCGACCGTCACGTCGTGCAGCGGCAGCCAGACGCCTAGCGCGTAATAGTCGAGCTCCGGCTGCCAGTAGGCCTTGTCCTGGTGCCAGGAGACCTCGCGGCCGCCCGGGGGCTTGCGGATCATGTGGCCCCAGCTCGACAGGCGTGCCTCGTCCACGTCGAGCAGCGCCGCGGCGTAGTGCTTGGCGTTCTTGCGAAACGCCGACTCCATGATCTCGGGGAAGGCCATCTCCGGAAAGAAGGCCTGGCAGAGCCGGCTGGGCTCCCCGTCGGCCAGGGCGCCGGAGCGATCCAGCGGCGATCCTGGCCGCCCGGCGCGCGACGGGTCGAAGATGTGGTCGAAGATCTGCTCGAGCCACGCCAACTCTTCGTCCGTCGTCAGCCGTTCGACGGCGAGGAATCCGTGCTCGCGGAAGAAGGCGACCTCGGCCGCGGTCGGCGTGACCGCGAAGTCGGGGCGTCGGCGAAGGCCCATAGCGGGTTTCAGCAGCCATGGACCGATGCTAGCCGGACACGCAGCCGCGGCCAACTGGCGCGCAAACCCTAAGCTGCGTTGACTTTCTGAGGCTCGGCCCTATCTAAGGCCCCATTGGAGCGGGGATCGCTGCGCTTGAGTCGCTGTCCGAACGCCCCGACGTTTCACCACAGAGCATGACTGAATTTTCCGAACTGGGGCTGAGCCCCGAAACCCTGCAAGCGGTTGCAGACAGCGGCTACAAGACCGCAACCCCCATCCAGGCCCAGGCCATTCCCGATCGCCCTCGCCGGGCAGGACGTGCTGGGCATCGCCCAGACCGGCACTGGCAAGACCGCCGCCTTCACGCTGCCGATGATCGAGACGCTGAAGGCCGGCCGCGCCAAGGCGCGCATGCCGCGCTCGCTGGTCATCGAGCCGACACGCGAGCTGGCCGACCAAGTGGCGCTGGCCTTCGAGCGCTACGCCAAGGGGACCAAGCTGACCTGGGCGCTGCTCATCGGCGGCGTCTCGTTCGGCGACCAGGAGCGCAAGCTCGACCGCGGCGTCGATGTTCTGATCGCGACGCCCGGTCGCCTGCTCGACCACTTCGAGCGCGGCAAGCTCCTGCTTGACCGGCGTGCAGATCATGGTGGTCGACGAAGCCGACCGCATGCTCGACATGGGCTTCATCCCGGACATCGAGCGCATCTTCAAGCTGACCCCGCCGAAGAAGCAGACGCTGTTCTTCTCCGCGACCATGCCGCCCGAGATCACGCGGCTGACCAAGCAGTTCCTCCACGACCCGGTGCGGATCGAAGCCTCGAGGCCGGCCACGACCGCGGAGAACATCGCCCAGCACCTGGTGCGGATCCCCTCCTCCGACCCGGCCGCCAAGCGCCTGGCGCTGCGCGCGCTGGTCGGCGCGGCGAACGTCAAGAACGGCATCGTCTTCTGCAACCGCAAGAGCGAGGTCGACGTCGTCGCCAAGTCGTTGAAGAGCCATGGCTTCAACGCCGCCGCCATCCACGGCGACCTCGATCAGCAGACCCGCATGCGGACGTTGGCAGCGTTCCGCGACGGCGAGCTCAAGCTTCTCGTCGCCTCCGACGTCGCCGCGCGCGGGCTCGACATCCCCGACGTGAGCCACATCTTCAACTTCGACGTACCCCACCACGCCGACGACTATGTCCACCGCATCGGCCGCACCGGCCGCGCTGGCAAGTCAGGCGACGCCTTCATGATCGTGACCCCAGCCGACGCCCGCTCGCTCGACAAGGTGATCAAGCTGATTGGCCTGAAGCCCGACGAAGTGACGCTGGAGCTGGACTGGAGCGAAGCGAAGTCCCGGCCGAGGCCAGAACGCAGTCGCGATGGCCGCCGCCCATCTCGCGAACGGGACCGGGATCGCGCGCCGCGCGCAGTCGCCGCCACCGGGCACCTCGACGGCCGGAAGCGGTCTCGCCCGAGGCCGCGCCGGCGCCTGCAACGCCAACGCCCGTGGCGGCCGCCCCGGTCGCCGCTCCCCCCGCTCCGAAACCTGCTGTCGAACAGCGACGTCAAGAGCCTGAGGCGCGCCCCAGGCGCGGCCCGAGCGCGGCCGAACGGCCCGAGCGAGACGAGCGCGACGTTCGTGGGTTTCGGCGCCGACACCCCGGCGTTCCTCCTGCGCGGCGCGCCGCGCGGCGACTGACCAGGCCCGGCCGCGATCAGCCTTAACTGATCGTTTCGACTCGTCGGCCTAGGTTGCCGCTCGCGCGCAAAGCCGCCCAGCGCAAGGGCGCGAACTGCTCACGAAGGACGAACGCCGCATGGCTGATGGGGTCGAATTGACGCTTCGCGGACCCAAGGCGTTTGGGCTCGCGCGGGAGGCGCTGGAGGATATGGAGCGGCGCGGCGTCTGGCCGACCCCGTTGAACTACGAGCTCTGGATCCATGCTCTGGCCGACCCCAGTTGCGAGCTGGCGTCCGAAATCGAGCGGGTGATCTCCGCTGGCGAGCCGATCACAGAGGTGATGGGCGAAGCGCTGGCGGCGGCCTATCTGCCGAAGGCCAGACTGAACGAGCAGATTCGCGACGCCGGCGCGCGACTGAACCGCGAACTGGCCGAGGTCGCCGAGGCGATCAAGCAGGCGCACGAGTTGAGCGAACAGTACGGGGAAGCCCTGGCCGGCGCAGGCCGCGAGTTGGCTCAGAACGCCGAAGCCGAAGCGATCGAAAAGCTGGTTGTCGACGCTGTCGGAAGCGACCCGTGACGTCCAACTCGAGAACAAGACGTTGGAGCAGCGGCTGGAGGAATTGACCGCCGAGGTGAACCGTTTGCGCGACCACCTCCAGCAGGTCCAGCGCGACGCCACGATCGACGGCCTGACCAACCTCGCCAACCGCAAGGCGTTCGACGAGGCGTTGGAGCGCGCCGTCGCCGCGGCGCGCGTCTCGCGCAGAACACGCTGTCGCTGGCCGTGCTCGACATCGACCATTTCAAGATCTTCAACGACACCTGGGGCCACCAGACCGGCGACCAGGTGCTGCGCTACGTGGCGAGCGTCATCGCCCGCCTGTCGCCCGCGCCGCGGTTCGCCGCACGCTACGGCGGCGAAGAGTTCGCTGTGATCTTCCCTGGCGACGCGCCGGAGGTGGTGCTGAAGACGCTGGAGCACATTCGCGTGGCCGTTAGCTCGCGCACGCTCAAGCGCCGCTCGACCGACGAGGACCTGGGCTCGATCACCATTTCCGCTGGCGTGGCCGAGCTCGGACCTACCGACGAGACCGCGGCGCTGATCGAGCGCGCGGACTCGGCCCTCTACGCTTCCAAGCGTGGCGGGCGAAACCGCGTCACGGCGGCGAACCCGATCCCGGACGCCGCCTAACGCTCTAGTCGAAAACGAGCTCTTTCGCCGCCGCGTCGAAGGCGCGGTGCGCAACGAACGCCAGCGCGCCGCCCGTGCTGGCGCGCCTGACGCCCAGGTCCCGCAGCTCCGCAAGCGACGGTCCCTGCGGGCGAAGCAGGATGTTCACCGGCCGGGGGGCGAGCGCCCTAACGATGGCGGCGATCTCGTCCTTGTCGCGCGGTCCGGGCGGATAGAGGCAATCGGCGCCGGCTTCTGCGTACGCCTGAAGCCGCGCGATGGTCTTGCCCAGGTCTGGCTGGCCAACCAGGTAGCCCTCGCACCGTCCGACCAGGACGACCCCGCTGTTGTCGCGGTCGATCTCTGCCCGTGCGGCCTTGATGCGCGCCACCGAAAGCTCAAGGTCGAGCAGCCCAGCCTCGCCGCCAAGCACCCGGTCCTCGATCGAGAGGCCGGCGACCCCGGTCTCGATGGCGAGGCGCACGTTCGCGGCGACACCCTCCGGCTCGACGGCATAGCCGCCCTCGAAATCGGCGTTGAAGGGCACGTCGATCGCCGCGGACACGTCGCGGAGATGGTCGAGCAACTGGTCTCTGGTCACGCCGTAGTCGCCCTTGCCCAGGGTCATCGCAAATCCGCTCGAGGTGGAGGCGAGCGCCTTGAACCCGAGGCCCTGGAGATGCAGCGCGCTGCCGACGTCCCAGGGGTTTGGCAGGACGAAGAAGCCATCCTCGTGCAGGCGGCGGAATGCGGCGCGTTTCTCGGCGGCGGTCGGCATGGGTGGGCGTCCTCGGGCGGCGGATCCGAGGTGCGGCTGTAGCAGGCCGCGTCGATCAAATCTGGCAGGAAGCGGACGCCTGTTATGCGTCGCGGGCGGCGGCCGGCTCGATGGTGACGCTCTCGCCGCAGCCGCAGGCGTCGGTCTCGTTCGGATTGTGGAACACGAACTTGGCCGCAAGCTTGCTCGTCTCGTAGTCGATCTCCGAGCCCAGCAGGAACAGCACCGCCTTGGGCTCGATCAGGATGGTGACCCCCTTGTCCTCGACGATCTCGTCGAGCGGATCGGCCGCCTCGGCGTATTCGACGACATACTCCTGGCCGGCGCAGCCGCCGTTCTTCACGCCCACGCGCAAGCCCGCATAGGGCTTGGCGGCGCGTCCCATGATCTCGCGCACGCGATCGGCGGCGCGGTCGGTCAGAGTGACCACTTTCGGGCGCGGACGGCGCGGGCGCGTTTGGATCGAGGGTTCCATGATCAGAACATATTCAACTGCAGCTTGGCCTCGTCCGACATCATGGACGGATCCCACGGCGGGTCGAACACCAGGTTCACGATGCAGGAGCGGATCCCGTCGATCCCCATCACCGCGTCCTCCACCCAGCCCGGCATCTCGCCCGCGACCGGGCAGCCCGGCGCCGTCAGGGTCATGTCGATGGCCACGTCCTTCTCGTCGGAAACGTCGACCTTGTAGATCAGGCCAAGCTCGTAGATGTCGACCGGGATCTCCGGGTCGAACACCGTCTTCAGCTGGTCGACCAACTGGTCGGTCAGGCGGTCGAGTTCCTCCTGGCCGAGGGCGGAAGGCTGGCTGGTCTCGTCGAGTTGGGCGTCCATTGGCAGCGAACTCTAAGCGAAAAAGCTGTGGGCTTTGACAAGAGCGTCAGCGAAAGCGTCGGCCTCGTCGCGGGTGTTATATAGGGCGAACGAGGCGCGCGCGCTGGCGGTGACGCCGAAGCGGCGCATCAGAGGCTCCGCGCAATGGGTCCCGGCCCGCACGGCGACGCCGTAGCGATCGAGGATTTGCGCGATGTCGTGGGCGTGCGCGCCCGCGACGTTGAAGGCGAAGATCGCTCCCTTCCCCGGCGCAGTCCCGAGTTCGGTCAACCAGTTCGCGCCATTGAGGCGCGCCTTCACCCGATCGTAGAGCGCGCGCTCGTGGGCGGCGATCGCCGCGCGGTCGTGTTGCTCCAGCCACGCGATCGCGGCGCCCAGGCCGATCGCCTCGATGATTGGCGGCGTGCCGGCCTCGAAGCGATGCGGCGGCTCGCCATAGGTGATGTCGTCCAGCATCACGTGGCCGATCATCTCCCCGCCGCCTTGGTAGGGCGGCAGCTTGGCCAGGTGCTCGGCCTTGCCGTAGAGGGCGCCGATGCCGGTCGGTCCGTAGAGCTTGTGCCCGGTGAAGGCGTAGAAATCGACGTCCAAGGCCCGGACGTCGACGGCGGTGTGAACCACGGCCTGGCAGCCATCCAGCAGTACCGGCGCGCCATGGGCGTGCGCCATGGCGACGACCTCGGCGACCGGGTTGATCGTGCCGAGCACGTTCGACATGTGGGTGAGCGCGACCATGCGCGTGCGCGGGCCGATGAGCGTCTCCAGCGCCGGCAGGTCGAGCCGGCCGTCGTCGCTGATCGGGGCGAAGCGCAGGACGATGCCCCTGCGCTCGCGCAGGAAATGCCAGGGCACGATGTTGGCGTGATGCTCCATCTCCGTGAGCACGATCTCATCGCCGGCCATGAGTGACAGACCGAACGACGAGGCGACGAGATTGATCGCCTCCGTTCCGCCCTTGGTGAAGACGATCTCCGAGGCGCTCTCAGCATTCAGCAGCCTCCGGACGCTCTCGCGGGCGCCCTCATAGGCCTCCGTGGTCTCGTTCGCCATCGTGTGCAGGCCGCGGTGCACGTTGGCGTAGGACGTCTCCATGACCCTGACCATCGCCTCGATCACCGCGCGCGGCTTCTGCGCCGAGGCCGCGTTGTCGAGATAGACCAGCGGCTCGCCGTTGATCCTGCGGTTCAGGATCGGGAACTCGTCCCGAACCGCGTTGGGGTCGAAGCTCACGACGCCGCTCCCAATCGCGCGCCGACCCACGCCCTCGCCACATCGCGCGCGCCGTCGTGCTGGATGCGGTCGACCACCTCGCCGACGAAGGCTTCGGTCAGCAAGCGCCCGCGCTTCGGCGTCCGGGACGCCGCGCTGGCGGACGTAGAACAACGCCTCCTCGTCCAGCGCGCCGACCGTGTTTCCGTGGCTGCAGGCGACGTCGTCGGCATAGATCTCGAGCTCGGGCTTGGCGTCGACCTCGGCGCGATCGGAGAGGATCAGCGCATGGTGACCCATGCGAGCGTCGGTCCCGTCCGCGCCTCGCGCCACGATGATGCGGCCCTGGAACACGGCGCGCGCCTGGTCTCGCACGCAGCCTTTGGCCAGCTGCGCGGTGCTGGCGCCCGGAGCGCCGTGCACGACCTCGCTCGTCAGGTCGGCGCGACGCTCGCCCGCGAGGAGGTAGACCCCGTCCAGGCGCGCGGTCGCACCCAGCGCCGTGCCGAACGCGGGTCTCGAAGCGCTGGCGCTTGGCTCCCGAGGTCAACACCGTCTGCGCCAGCGTGGCCCGGGGGCCGAGCTCGATCTCGGCCGTGCTGACGGCGACGGCGTCGGCGACCTCATCGACAACGACGATCCGCTGTAGCCGCGCCCCCTCGCCGAGCCGTATGTCGAGCGCCGCGTCGGCGATGTAGCCCCCGCCGGCGCCCTCGTAGCTCTCCAGCAGGAGCAGCGAACCGCCGGCCTGGACTTCGAGGGCGAGCGATGCTGCGTGCGCGGTACGCGTCGCGCGCGACAGGAAGCGGAGGGCGATCGTCCGGGTGGCGTCCGGCTCGACAAGGACCTTCTTCACCGGATTCCGAGCGCGGCCATTCAGGAAGACGATCTCCTCATCCGCGAGGCCCGCGAAGGGCCCAGCCGCGAGCGCTCCTGCGTCGCCAGGCGGCGAGCGCGGCGGGATCTGGCGGATCAGGCCAGCAAGGTCCGTCCAGCGCCAATCTTCGTCGCGGCGCGACGGGAGCTCGGCGACGTCGCCGGTCCTGATGGCGGCCCCCAGACTCATGCCGCGACCTTCACGTACTTGTCGTAGCCCTCGCGCTCCAGCTCGTGGGCGAGTTCGGGGCCGCCGGAGGCGGCGATGCGACCCGCGGCGAGCACGTGCACGCGGTCGGGGCGGATGTAGTCCAAGAGGCGCTGGTAGTGGGTGATGACCAGCATGCCGCGATCCGGCGAGCGCATGCCGTTCACGCCGTCGGCCACCACCTTCAGCGCGTCGATGTCGAGGCCCGAGTCGGTTTCGTCGAGGATGAGCAGCCGCGGCGCGAACAGCGCCATCTGGAAAATCTCCATCCGCTTCTTCTCGCCGCCGGAAAAGCCGACGTTCAGGGGTCGTCGCAGCATGTCGAAGTCGATCTTCAGCGCCGCGGCGATCTCCCGCGCCTGCCTGAGGAAGGCTGGCGCCGCGACCTCGTCCTCGCCCCGCGCCTTGCGCTGGGCGTTCAGCGCCGTGCGCAGGAAGGTCAGCCCCGGGACGCCGGGCAGCTCCAGCGGGTACTGGAAGGAGAGGAAGACCCCCTTGGCCGCACGCTCTTCGGGCGCGAGCGCGAGCAGATCTTCGCCCTCATAGGTCGCCGAGCCGCCGGTGACCTCGTAGCCCGGCCGTCCCGCGAGCGCGTAGGCGAGCGTCGACTTGCCGGCGCCGTTCGGCCCCATGATGGCGTGCACCTCACCGGCCGGCAGATCGAGGGTCAGGCCCTTGATGATCTCCGCCTCGCCGACGCGAACGTGCAGGTCATGGATCGCGAGCATCAACGGCCGGACTCCAGGGGCTTGAGGAACTCCAGCCGGTTCCCGAACGGGTCGTAGATGTAGATTCGCTCGTGGCCCTCGAGCAGGTCGTCGTCGACGACCTCATAGCCGGCGGCTCGGGCGCGGTTCGCCAGGCCCTGGACGTCGTCCACACGGAAGGCGATGTGCGCCTTCTTCGCCGGCGCGAACGGCGTCTCGACGCCACAGTGCACCTTCACCCGCTCGCTCTCGAACCAGCACCCGCCGCGCTTGGCGAGTTCGGCCGGCTTCGGCTGTTCCGGCAACCCGAGCAGGCCCGCGTAGAACGGCCGCGCGGCATCTTCGCCGCCGGGCGGAATGGCCACCTGCGCGTGATCGATCGTCTCCAGCGTCACCCGACGCTCCCCTCGAGGCTGATGGCGACGAGCTTCTGGGCTTCCACGGCGAACTCCATGGGCAGCTCCTGCAGCACCTCCCGCACGAAGCCGTTCACCAGCAGCGCGACGGCGTCTTCCTGGCCCAGGCCCCGCTGCATCACGTAGAACAGCTGCTCCTCCGAAAGGCGGGTCGTCGTCGCCTCGTGCTCGAGCCTGGCCGAGCCGTTCCTGGCTTCGATGTAGGGGACGGTGTGGGCGGCGGACGTCTTCCCGATCAGGAGGCTGTCGCACTGGGTGAAGTTGCGCGCGTTGGCGGCGCGCGGATGCGCCGAGACCAGGCCGCGATAGGTATTGGACGAACCGCCGGCCGAGATGCCCTTGGAGATGATGCGCGAGCGCGTGTCGCGGCCGAGATGGATCATCTTGGTGCCGGTGTCGGCCTGCTGGCGATGGTTGGTCACCGCGATCGAGTAGAACTCGCCAGACGAGCCGTCGCCGCGGAGGATGCAGGACGGATACTTCCAGGTGATCGCCGAGCCGGTCTCCACCTGGGTCCAGGACACCTTCGAGCGCGCCCCGAGGCAATGGGCGCGCTTGGTCACGAAGTTGTAGATGCCGCCCTTGCCTTCCGCATCGCCCGGGTACCAGTTCTGCACGGTCGAGTACTTGATCTCGGCGTCATCCAGCGCGACCAGCTCGACCACGGCGGCGTGCAGCTGGTTCTCGTCGCGCATCGGGGCGGTGCAGCCCTCGAGATAGGAGACGTAGGCGCCCGCATCGGCGACGATCAGCGTGCGCTCGAACTGGCCCGACTCCGCCGCGTTGATGCGGAAATAGGTCGAGAGCTCCATCGGACAGCGCACGCCCGGCGGCACGTAGACGAAGCTGCCATCCGAGAAGACGGCGCTGTTCAGGCAGGCGAAGTAGTTGTCGCTGACGGGCACGACCGTGCCCAGGTACTTGCGGACCAGATCGCCGTGCTCGCGGATCGCCTCGCTCATCGAGCAGAAGATCACGCCAGCCTTGGCAAGCTCCGCCTTGAAGGTGGTGAGCACCGACACGCTGTCGAACACGGCGTCGACCGCGTACCTGGGCGCGCCCTCGACGCCGGCCAGCACTTCCTGCTCTCTCAGTGGGATACCGAGCTTGGCGTAGGTCGCGAGAAGCTCAGGATCGACCTCGTCGAGCGACTTCGGCCCCGCCTTGGTCTTCGGCGCGGCGAAGTAGTATGCGTCCTGGTAGTCGATCGGCGCGTGGGCGATCTTGGCCCAGTGCGGTTCCTCCAGAGCCAGCCAGCGCTCGAAGGCGCTGAGCCGCCATGCCAGCATCCACTCGGGCTCGCCCTTGCGCGAGGAGATGAAGCGGACGGTGTCCTCGCTCAGCCCCTTGGGCGCGAACTCCTGGTCGATGTCGGTGACGAAGCCATGTTGATAGGCCTCGAGCGCTTCGACCTGCGCGACGGTTTCCTTAACGGCGGCCATCGCCCTAGGCCTCCGCCATCGTGCGCAGACGCACGCGCGTCGCGGCCGCGAGCCAGACCTCGACGAAGCGCTCCCAGTCGGCCTCGAGCGTCGACCAGCCGCCGCTGACGCGGATGGCGTTGCTCGCCTCGGCCGCAAACCCCATCGCGGTCAGAACCTGGCTCGGGGTGACCTTGCCAGACGAGCACGCGGCGCCGGCTGACACCATCACGCCGTCGAGGTCGAGCGCCATCACCTGCCGGTCGGA
Organism: uncultured Alphaproteobacteria bacterium; assembly: GCA_963719975.1. Classification (GTDB taxonomy): domain Bacteria; phylum Pseudomonadota; class Alphaproteobacteria; order Caulobacterales; family Caulobacteraceae; genus Poindextera. Next base: position 818,494 of record CAVRED010000007.1, on the reverse strand, counting down.
GGCAAACCCCTCCGTCGCAAAACAAAGAACGGCCGGGAGCCGTGGTGCGTCGGCGCCGAAGACGGTCACGCCCTGAACGGCGGCGATCTTGGCCTGGGCGGCGTCTCGCCATGCGGCCTGGTGCGCGGCATGGTCGAGCTCGGCGGCGGCGACGGCGGCGGCCGCCCCGAACCCGGCGATGCCGGAGACATTCTCTGTGCCGCCTCGAAGGCCGCGCTCCTGTCCGCCCCCATGCTGACGGCGCGAGAGAACAGCCTTCGGGCCGGCGACCAGCGCGCCCACCCCTTGCGGGCCGCCGAGCTTGTGCGCGGAGAGCGCCAGCGTGTCGGCGCCCAGCGCGGCGAAATCGATCGGGACCTTGCCCGCCGCTTGCACGGCGTCGACGTGCAGCGCCCCCCCGGCGGCGTGGATCAGCTCGGCGGCCGCGGCCACCGGCTGGATGACGCCGGTCTCGTTGTTGGCCGCCGATAGGACCGCGAAGATCGGCCCATCTTTGGCGCTCCATGCCTTGAGGCGCGTTGCAAGCCAGTCGAGGTCAGCGGTTCCGGCTGGCGTCATCGGCCAGCCCTCGACCATGCGGCCGCTCGCGAGCGCCGTCTGCATCGTGCTGGGATGCTCGGCGAGCGCCACGAGGGGACGGCGCGCGCCGGCGGCGATGGCGCTCTCCACGGCGAGGCCGTTCGCCTCCGTTCCCCCGCTCGTAAAGGTGACGGCCTCGGCCTTTGCCCCCACCAGCGCCGCGACTTCGGCGCGCGCGCGTTCGATCGCCGCCCGGGCCAGCCGGCCCGCGGCGTGCACCGACGAGGGATTGCCGCCGATGGCGAGGGCGCAGGCCGCCGCTTCCGCCGCTTCCGGGCGGATCGGGGCCGTGGCGTTGAAGTCGAGGTAGACCTGCCTCATCGCGCCGCGCTCGTGGCGGATTCGAATGGCCGGGTCGAGCGAGCCTTGGCGAAGACGGGCGTCACGCCGGCGGAGTGCAGCCGTCCGTTCACAACGTCGGCCAGCGAGACGCTGGCGAGGAAATCCTCGATACGGCGCCCTGTTTCTTCCCACAGGTCGTGGGTCAGACAGCGCGCGCCGCCACGCATGCAGCCGATCAGGCTCTCGCCGCCAGCACAGCGTGTGGCCCGCAGCGGCTCATCGACCGCGGCCACGATGTCGGCGATGGAGACGAGCTCCGCCTCCCGCGCGAGGCGATAGCCGCCGCCAGGCCCGCGGGCGCTGAGCACCAGCCCCTTGCGGCGCAGACGGGCGAACAGCTGCTCGAGGTAGGGTAGCGAAATCTGTTGCCGCTGGGCGATCTCGGCGAGCGCGACGGTGCGGCCGTCGCCCTGGCCGGCCAGATCGGTCATCGCCATCACCGCGTAGCGGCCTTTGGTGGAGAGCTTCATGGCCTAGAGCCTTGCTTCGCCTCGGAATTGAGAAATCGCGCGCATCGGATGCCTGCTGTGCTAAGAACCGCGGCCTTCCGAACCGGCCCGCCCCTCGCAGGGCTGATCTAGGAAGACCGAGTAATTTAGTCAAGAATTCAAACGGGCGTGAACGCGCGCAGCCGGGAGTCCCTATGCCTGAAGTGGTTCTGACCGGAGCGGCCGGTCGGATCGAAGGACGTTACGCGTCCGGCAAGAGGGAGGGCGCTCCGATCGCCCTCATCCTGCACCCGCACCCGCGCGCTGGCGGCAACATGAACCACCCGGTCGTGGCGCAGCTCTTCCTGCTGTTCATGAAGCGCGGCTTTTCGGTGCTGCGCTTCAATTTGCGCGGCGTCGGCCGCAGCCAGGGGGAGTTCGATGCCGGAATCGGCGAGCTCGCTGATGCGGCCACCGCGCTCGACTGGCTGCAGGCGACCAACCCGGCCGCCTCGCAAACCTGGGTCGCCGGCTACAGCTTCGGCGCCTACATCGGCATGCAGCTTCTGATGCGCCGGCCGGAGACCGACGGTTTCATCTCGGTCTCGCCGCCGACCAACGCCTACGACTTCAGCTTCCTGGCCCCCTGCCCTGCGTCGGGCCTTTTCCTGCATGGCTCGGCCGATACGGTCGTGCCGCCGGCCGAGGTCGAACGCGTGGTGACCAAGCTGCGCACCCAGAAGGGCATCGTCATCGACTATGACGTGATCGACGGCGCCGACCACTTCTGGACGCAGAACCTGCCGGACGTGGAGCGGCATGTGGCCGACTACCTGGACAAGCGCCTGGCGGCCGAACCGGCCTGACATCCCTCGCGTTCGACTTGGCGTTGCAGTCGGCGACGTGCGAGAGTCGGTGGCTGTCGGGGAGTTCGTCAGGAAGGATTGGACACCATGGACTACGTGACGCTGGGCCGCTCGGGTCTCAAGGTCAGCCGCGCCTGCCTTGGCGCGATGAATTTTGGAACATCGGAGACCGCGCCCGCCGACGACGCGGAAGGGCGCCGGATCATCGACGCCTTCCTCGACGCCGGGAACAACTTCATCGACACGGCCAACGTCTACACGGGCGGCCAATCGGAGGAGATCGTCGGCCGGGCGGTCAAAGGTAGGCGTGAGAACGTCGTCATCGCGACCAAGGCGAGAGGCGCCCAGGGCCCCGGACCGAACGACGTCGGACTGTCGAGGCTGCACTTGACGCGGGCGCTCGACGCCAGCCTGAAGCGGCTCGGCACGGACTACGTCGACCTCTACCAGATGCACCACTTCGACCCCGACACCCCGCTCGAGGAATTGATGGACACGCTCGCCGGCTTCGTGCGCGCCGGAAAGGTCCGCTACATCGGCTGCTCCAACTTCACCGGCAGCCAGATCGTCGAGTGCCAATGGGCGGCCGAGCGCATGAACGGCGTGCCGCTGACCAGCCTGCAGCCGCGCTATTCGCTGATCGCCCGCGACATCGAGACGGACGTCCTGCCCACGGCCGAGCGCCACGGGCTGGGGACGCTGATCTACAGCCCGATCGGCGGCGGCATGCTGAGCGGCAAGTATCGCCGCGGCGAGGAACCCGCCTCCGACACCCGCCTTGGGCGCCGGGGCCGACCGGGCATGGCCGGCATGATCCTCACCGATCGCAACTTTGAGATCGTCGAGGCGGTCGAGGACGTCGCGGCCGAACTCGGGACCACGCCGGTCGCGGTCGCGATCGCCTGGTGCCTGGCCCGGCGCGGGGTCACCAGCGTGATCATCGGCCCGCGAACGCTGCAGCAGCTGAAGGACTACGAGCCCGGATTCTCGCTCAAGCTTCCGGACGAAGCGGTCAAGCGCCTCTCCGACGTCTCGCGTCCCGGCGGCGCGCGGCCAACCGCGCCGCAGCCGGCTCAACCGCGCGAGCGCGTTCCGGCCTGAGGGTCTCGCCTGTCGCGGTGACGACGCGTTCGGTCGGTCAAGGCTGGACGATGCGGCCGCCGGTCATCGGCTCCGCGACACCCGTCGTGCGCGGGAACGAGATCGGCAGCCCGAGCAGGCAGCGCGCGGCAAGGTAGGCGAAGGCTTCCGCCTCGATGGAGTCGCCACGCCAATGGACGTCCTCCGCCGTCAACGCCGGGAACGGCAGCCGGTCGCGGATCGCCTGCATCAGCGCCGGATTGCGCCGGCCGCCGCCGGTGACGACGAGGCGGAGTGGCACTTCGGCGAGCGCCTTCAGCCCACGCACGACGGTCTCGGCGGCGAAGGCGGTCAGGGTGGCCGCAGCGTCCTCGATCGAGAGCGCAGCGACCGGCTCGAGCGAGAAGTCGAAGCGGTCCAACGACTTCGGGCCGCTCCGGGCGAAGTAGGGATCGGCGAGGTAGGCCTCGAGCACCGCCTGGTCGATCCGCCCGGCCTTGGCCAAAGCGCCATCTGCGTCGTAGCGCCCCTGTCCGCGCGCTTGGACCAGCAGATCGAGCATCCCGTTCGCCGGACCGGTGTCGAACGCTTCGAGCCAACCGTCCGCGCCAACCAGGGTGACGTTGGCGACGCCGCCGAGGTTGAGCACCGCGGTCGGGGTGGAGAGCGTCGAGTAGCGTACCAGCGCCGCGTGATAGGCGGGAGCAAGCGGTGCGCCCTGCCCGCCCGTGGCCACGTCGTCCGAGCGGAAGTCGTAGGCGACCGGGATGCCGAGCGCACGGGCGACCGCCTCGGCGTCGATCAGCTGCACGCTGCGCCCGACGGCCCGGCCCGGCCCGGGCGGAGCGTGCAGCACCGTTTGGCCTTGTAGGCCAATGAGGTCGAGGTCTTCTGGCAGCAGCCGATTTCGGCGCATGAAGTCGTCGCCCGCGGCGATGTGCTCGTCAGCGATAGCGGCAGCGGCCGCCGCGAAACTTTGCGGCGCCGGCTCACCCGGCGACCAGCGCAGGGCATCGGCGGTCGCCGCCTCGATCAAGGCCCGCGCTGTTGGGTCGAGCTTCCGCTCACCGGTGGGGCCAAGGCGGGTTATCTCTTCGCCGTCGGTCTCGAGCACGGCCATGTCGACCGCGTCCAGCGAGGTGCCGGTCATGAAGCCCAGGATGCGCATTCGGGTTGACTGCCATACGCCCGCGCCGCTACCAAGCGCGCCGATGACCGGATCGGTTCGCCAACGTCGCCGCTACTACCGCTCGCACGACTAGCAAGCGGCCGGATCATCACGCCCAGCCGCCGCGAAGGCTGGCGTCGGGCTCTTGCCAAGAGACGGTCTCCGGCCGAAAGCCAGATCAAGGATTCCGTCCATGCCCCCCGAAGCAACGCCGCCGACCTTCAAGCCCAAGTCCGATCTCGTCCGGACCCTGGTCGAGCGGGGCCACATCTACCAGGCGACCGACCTTCAGGGTCTGGACGCGGCGGCGCTTAAGGGTCCCGTCACCGGATACATCGGCTTCGATGCAACCGCCTCTTCGCTGCACGTCGGCAGCCTGGTGCAGATCATGACGCTGCAGGCGCATGCAGCAGACCGGCCACAAGCCGATCGTGCTGATGGGCGGCGGGACGACCAAGGTCGGCGATCCCTCCGACAAGACAAGCCAGCGGCCCCTACTCAGCGACGAGCAGATCGCCGCCAACATCGCTGGCATCAAGCGCGCCTTCCTCCCCTTCCTCTCGTTTGGCGAGGGAAAGACAGACGCCGCGATGGTGAACAACGCCGATTGGCTGGAACAGCTGGGCTATGTTGAGTTCCTGCGCGAATTCGGCGTGCACTTCACCATCAACCGCATGCTCTCGCTCGAGTTCGTCCGTTCACGGATTGAAAGCGAGCTGCCGCTGACCTTTCTCGAGTTCAACTACGTCCTGATGCAGGCGGTGGACTTCCTCGAGCTCCACCGCCGTCTGGGCTGCACCCTGCAGTTCGGCGGGTCCGAGCAGTGGGGCAACATCGTCAACGGCATCGACCTGATCCGCCGCCTGGACGGCGCCGAGGCGTTCGGCGTGACCGCGCCCCTGGTGACGACCGCCTCAGGCGTCAAGATGGGCAAGACGGTCGAGGGGGCGGTCTGGCTGAACGCCGAGCTGTTGGGCGCCTATGCCTATTGGCAGTTCTGGCGCAACACCGAGGACGCCGACGTCGGCCGGTTCCTGCGCCTCTTCACCGATCTGCCGCTTGACGAGATCGCCCGCCTGGAGGGGTTGGGCGGAGCCGAGATCAACGAGGCGAAGAAGATACTCGCCAACGAAGCGACCGCTTTGCTGCACGGGGCTGAAGCGGCCGAGGAAGCGGCGCTGACCGCCAAGGCGGCGTTCGAGGATGGCCGCGCCGGACGACGCCCTGGCCGGCCTGCCCTCAGTTCGGCATGAGCGCAACCCGTTTCCGGCAGACGTCGAACGCCGAACTGATGGTGGCGGTCGGCTTCGCCAGCTCGAACTCCGACGCGCGGCGGCAGATCGCCGGCGGCGGCTTTCGCATCAACGGCGTGAAGGTCGCCGACCCCAACGCCGCCGGCTGTGATCGACGGCGCCGAGGCCGAGCTGCGCAAAGGCAAGACACGCATTCGACTGTTTCTCTATCCCGAGGAGGTGAAGGGCTGATGGCGAGCGAACTGGCTGTGGGCGCCCCCGCCCCGGACTTCGACCTGGCGGCCGACGGCGGCCGGCGGGTGCGCTTGGCCGACTTCAAGGGCCAGACGCTTGTGCTCTATTTCTACCCCAAGGACGACACCTCGGGCTGCACGACCGAGGCGAAGGCGTTTGCCGCGGCCGCCTCCGACTTCAAGTCGGCCGGCGCGGCGATCGTCGGCGTCTCGAAGGACTCGGTGAAAAGCCACGACAAGTTCAAGGCGAAGTACGACCTGAACTTCGCGCTGGGCTCCGACGCCGACGGGGCCGGTCATGGAGCGCTATGGCGTGTGGGTCGAGAAGAGCATGTACGGGCGCAAGTACATGGGCACCGAGCGCACGACCCTGCTGATCGACGGCCAGGGCCGGATCGCAAGGATCTGGCGAAAGGTGAAGGTGCCGGGCCACGCAAAGGAGGTCCTTGAGGCCGTCCGCTCGCGCTGAGCGCGAATGGCGTTCGCGCGGTGGCGGACTCGGCGTAGGCGATACCCCGCAGTCGGCGACCCAACGTCGCGCCCGGCGAAGAGTGGGCGCGCGAGCGGTTGCCTATGCCGTGTGGAATGGGTCATAACGTCGAGGACGCTCGACGAGGGGGTTCCGTGCGGATGGTCGCTGACCAACTGACCCGGCTGCGACGCTTTCTCGAGGGCGTGTTCCCAGAACGGCATATCTACGTCCGCACCGGCGGCGGCGGCGAAGTGCGCGGCATCGTGCTGACCACCACCCACCAGTCGGCGGCGGCGGCGGGCGCCGCGGCGCTGGCGCTCTGGCTCGTCGTCTGCACCGGCGTGCTGATGGTCCAGGCGATGTCGCCGAACCCGGCCGACCGCGCCGCCGCGCGCATGGAGGCCTACTACGAGCGGCTCACCGCCGACCGGCAAGCTAAGTTGAACAGCGCTATGGCCCAGCTCAGCGACACGAACGGCGCGCTGAGCGAGCTCGCGCGCTCGGTCGAGACCCGTCACGAAGCCCTGGCGCTGTTGCTGACCGAGGCGAAGGGCGAGCCCGGCGCCGCCGCTGCCCTGGCGCCCTCCCCGGTGGGCGCCTTCTCGAACGCGAACCCACTGTCTGGCGTCCGCGCGGTCGAGCAGGACCAGGACCGGCTGATCGCGCGCGCCGAGACTTACGCCAAGTCACGCGCGGACCGTCTGCGCCTTGCGTTCCGGTTGGCGGGTCTCGACCCGGCGTCCTTCAGCCCGGTCAACGATGAGAGCCTCGGCGGACCGCTGATCGAGACGAAGGACCCCCGCGCGCTGGCCGCCATCCTCGACGTCGACCCCGCGTTCGCCCAGCGCGTTCAGAGCGCGGCGACCGACCTTTCCGACATGCGCTCGCTAACTGGCGTCGCCCAGGCGCTGCCGCTGGCCGCGCCCACCTTGGCCTCGCAGACGCATCGCACGAGCGGGTTCGGCGTGCGGGTCGACCCGTTCACCGGGCGGCCGGCCTTCCATCCCGGGCTCGACTTCGCCGGGCCGATGTACACGCCCGTTCATGCGACCGCGCCCGGCGTCGTGTCGTTCGTCGGCCAGCGCAACGGTTACGGCAATGTCGTTGAAATCGACCATGGCCATGGCCTGAAGACACGGTTTGGCCACTTGGCTGCGGTCTACGTCACGGTGGGCCAGCATGTCGCCATCGGGACCAAGCTGGGCGGCATCGGTTCAACCGGCCGCTCCACCGGACCTCACCTCCACTACGAGGTTTGGGTTGACGGACGACTGCAAAACCCGGAACGTTTCTTGGAGGCTGGCCAATATGTTCAGCAAGCAACCGAATAAGACGCCGACGGACACGCCCGTCAGGACATCAACCCCCAGCATCGTGAGCGAGATGAATACCGTTTCCGATCCCAATTCTTTGCGCAAGGCGCCGGCGTCGCCGAAAGTGGCCTCGCTCATCGCTTCCGACACGACGATTGACGGCGGCGTCAGCGGCGACACCGAGCTGCATGTCGATGGCGTGATCCGCGGCGACGTGGCGGTGGCCCGCCTCTCGATCGGCGAGAGCGGATCGATCGAAGGCGCAATCCAGGCCGAGTCGGTCGAGGCTCGCGGCCGCGTCATCGGCTCGATCAGCGCCAAGCAGGTGCGGCTCTACGCGAGCTGTCACATTGACGGTGACATCACTCACGAGCAGCTGACTATGGAGGCCGGCGCGTTCTTCCAGGGACGCAGCCTCAAGTTTCAGCGCACGTCGGCGCCGGTCGCCGCCATCACCGGCGAAGTGATCGAGATCAACGCGGCGGAATAGCCGCCGCTTACGCGCCTGCCTGTCCCCGCGTGGCGCCGACGCGCTGCGCGAGGCTGGCGGCCATGAAGGCGTCGAGGTCGCCGTCCAGCACGCCCCCAGTGTCCGAGGTCTCGACCTCGGTCCTGAGGTCTTTGACCATCTGGTATGGCTGCAGGACGTAGCTACGGATCTGGTGACCCCAGCCGATATCGGTCTTCTGGTCTTCCATGGCCTGCGCCTCGGCCTCGCGCCGCTGCAGCTCGAGCTCGTAGAGCCGGGCGCGTAGCATCTTCCACGCCTCCTCGCGGTTCTGGTGCTGTGAGCGACCCGCCTGACAGGCGACCGCGACCCCCGTTGGGATGTGGGTCAGCCGGACCGCGGAGTTGGTCTTGTTGATGTGCTGGCCGCCGGCGCCGGATGCTCGGTAGGTGTCGGTCCGCACGTCGGCCGGGTTGATCTCGATGTGGATGGCGTCGTCGACCACCGGATAGACCCAGACCGACGCGAAGCTCGTGTGCCGCCGGGCGTTGGAGTCGAACGGCGAGATGCGCACCAACCGGTGCACGCCGGCCTCGGTCTTCAGCCAGCCGTAGGCGTTGGGGCCTTTGACCTGCAGGGTGGCGGACTTAACGCCGGCCTGCTCGCCCGGCGTCTCTTCGACCACGTCGACCGCGTAGCCGTGCGCCTGGGCCCAACGGCTGTACATGCGCACCAGCATCTGGGCCCAGTCGGCCGACTCCGTGCCGCCGGCCCCTGAGTTGACCTCGACGTAGGCGTCGTTGGCGTCGGCCTCGCCGGACAGCAACGCCTCTAGCTCGGCGCGCCCGGCCCGCGCCTTCAGGGCCGCAAGTTGCTGCCGCGCATCGTCGAGCGAGGCCTCGTCGCCCTCCTCGTCCGCCAACTCGGCGAAGTCCACCGCATCGGAGAGCCCGCGCTCGAGGTCCCGTACGGCGGCGATCTGGTCATGGAGGCGCGTCCGCTCGCGCATCAGGCTCTGCGCTTCGGCCGGCCTGTCCCAAAAGGCAGGGTCCTCCGCGCGCGCGTCGAGTTCGTCCAGTCGCCTTAGCGCCGGGTCCCAGTCAAAGTCGCCTCCTGAGCAGTTCGATCGACTGCTCGATGTCGGCCTTGGCGGCCTCGACATCCGGTCTCATGCCAAGCTCCTTGCTCGTCCGAGCGCTAATATAGGCCGTTCAAATCCGGCGGGGCCTTCTTGGGCGCCGGTGGTGCGCCGGCCGCGGGCGCGCCATTGTTAGGCCCTTCGGCCCCGCTGTTGGGCGTGATCGCCGAGGATGGCGGTCCGCCCGGCGCCGCCGGCATCGGCCGCGTCGGCTCGGTGCCGGGCCGGAAGGCTTCGCGGTTGCCGTTGACGATCGCGTACTTGGCGTCGGACGGCGCCTGGAAGTCGCGCACCGGGCGTGTCCTTCAGAGCACTCTGCATGAAGTCGATGAAGATCGGCACGGCGTCCACCGCGCCGGTCTCGTTGGAGCCCAGCGAGCGATTGTCGTCGAAGCCGACGAACACGCCGACCACGATGTCCGGCGAGAAGCCGACGAACCACGCCGAGCGGAAGTCGTTCGTGGTGCCGGTCTTGCCCCCGATCGGCCGGCCGATGACGTTCGCCTGGTAGGCGGTGCCGTGCTGGACCACGCCTTCGAGCAGACTGACCATCTGATAGGCGGCGATCGGGTCGAGGATCTGCGTTCCGCCGGGATCCACGCGCGGCGATTCATCGCCGCTGAACGGCTGATCGCAGCGCGGACACGGTCGTTGGTCGGCGTTGAGGATCGGCCGCCCGTCACGATCCTCGACCAGTTCGATCAGGTGCGGCGTAATCCGCTTGCCTCCGTTGATGAAGGCGGAATAGGCGGCGGTCAGGCGGAACGGGGTCGTCTCGCCGGCGCCCAAGCGCCATGGCCAGGTCCGGATCCATCTTGTCGACCACGCCTGCCTTCACCGCCGTGTCGACGATCTTCGGCATGCCGACCTGCATCGCCAGCCGCACGCTCATCGTGTTCAACGACAGTGCAAGCCCGGTCCGCAGCGTCTGCGGCCCCGAGATGCCCTTGTGGAAGTTCTCGGGCGACCAGTCCTGCCCGCCGAAGCCCTTTAAAGTCAGATCGGCCCGGCGTCGACCGTCGAGGCCGGCGTGAAGCCGTTCTCCAGCGCCGTGACATAGACGAAGGGCTTGAACGCCGAACCCGGCTGCCGCATCGCCTGGGTCGCGCGATTGAAGTTCGACAGCGAAAAGCTGTAGCCGCCGACCATGGCGAGCGTACGCCCGGTCCAGGGATCGATGGCCACCAGCGCGCCGTTCACCGCCGGCACCTGCTTCAGAGCATACTGTCCCGGGCCGGCGGGCTCGACGAAGACCAGGTCGCCTTCCTTCAGCCCCTTGCCGGCGCGCGCCCAGGCTAGATCGGCGGCGACGATGTCGCCTTGAGAGCCATCGGCGAGCTGCACCTTGCCGCCGTCGGACATCACGCGAGCGGCGCGCCAGGTCCGTCGCTCGTAGGGCGCGTGCGCCTGCGGCCCCTTCTGCCAGTTCACGGCATCGTCGGTGTGACCCCAGGCGCCGCGCCAGCCGTGCCGCCGGTCGTAGGCCTCAAGGCCGTTCATCAGCGCTTCGCGCGCGATGGTCTGCAGCCTGGGATCGAGTGTGGTGCGCATATAGTAGCCGCCCTCGTTGACCTTTGGCCCGAGGGTCTGGATCGCGCGCTCGCGCACTTCTTCGACGAAATAGTCGGCATCGCGGTACTTGGCCCGCTCGGGCGCCAGCTGGACGGTGAGATCCTCCGCCATGGCGGCGGTTGCCTGTTGGCGGCTGACCCAGCCGAGTTCGGCCATCTGGCCGATGATCCAATTGCGCCGGCGGATGGCGGCGGCCTTGTTGCGCACCGGTTGATAGTTGTCCGGCCCCTTGGGCAGCGCCGCCAAATAGGCGCACTGGGCGAGGTCGAGGTCGCCGAGCGACTTGCCGAAATAGTTGTAGGCCGCCGCGCCGACTCCGTAAGAGCGATAGCCCAGCCAGATCTCGTTCAGATAAAGCTCGAGGATCTGCTGCTTGGTCAGCGTCTTCTCGAGCCGCGAGGCGAGGATCGCCTCCTTGAGCTTGCGTCCGAAGGTCGCCTCGTTGGTCAACAGCACGTTCTTGGCCACCTGCTGGGTGATCGTCGAGCCGCCCTCGAGCCGGCGCCCGTGCATGACGTTGACGATGTCCTTGCCCATGGCCCGCAACATGCCGGCCGGGTCGACGCCGCCGTGTTGGAAGAAGTTGCGGTCCTCCGCGGCCAGGAAGGCGTTGACCAACTGCGGCGGGATCTGGTCGTAGGGGACGTAGATGCGCCGCTCGCGTGAGAACTCGCCGATCAGCGTACCGTCCCAGGCGTAGACCCGCGTCGCGGTCGGCGGACGGTAGTCGGCAAGCTGCGAGGCGTCCGGCATGTCGTGGAACAGCCAGGCCGCGTAGATCGCCAGCGCGAACCCGGCGAGGGCGATGGCGCTGAGCGCGACCACGCCCGCCGTCGCGATCCATCGTCCTGCGAATTTCAACGCGCGATCACCTCCGAGGGCGCGGCCCCCCGGCCACGATCTAGCCTGTGTCGCAGGGCCGCGCAAAGGCTCGCGGCGCCGCATCCCGGCGTGACTATCCTGCCACGTCCGGTCAGCAGCAACGCCGCGCCGGCGAGCTTCGCGTTGTGCCGCCCGAGCATTCGCGTGACAGTCGCCGCTTTCTCGACTCGGGGGCTGCCGTGCGGCTGGAAGGCGTCATCGTTGGCGCGCTCGCGATCGTCCTCGCCGGCGTCGCGCACGCTGCGCCGAGCCCCGAACCGGTCCCCGCCGTGGCGACCGTCACCAGCTATGCGCCAAGCTTTTTCGCCGGCGTGCGACCGAACACGGCCTACGACATGATCAACGCCCTGCCTGGCTTTTCGCTCGACACGGGCGATCAGGTGCGCGGCTTCGGCGGCGCGGCCGGCAACGTGTTGATCGACGGCGACCGGCCGGCGACGAAGAACGACACTCTCGACGAGATCCTGCGCCGCATCCCGGCCGACGCGGTCGCCCGCATCGACCTCATTCGCGGGGGCGCGCCCGGCATCGACATGCAGGGCAAGACGGTGATCGCCAACATCGTGCGCAAGGCCGACACGCCGCTGCACCTCGCCGTGGGCGTCCAGGGGACCGAGCTTGCCGGGGGCGTCATCGACTACGGCCTGCGCGTCGATGGCGGCAAACGCTCGGGCGGAGTGCTGCTCGAGGGATCGCTGCTGGCGGCCTTGTCCGCCGACGACGGAACCGGAGACGGAGCGCACACAATCACGAACAGCGCCGGCGCCATCAGCCAGCGGGACGAAGAGCGATCGCTGGGCCAGGCCGGCGTCAACAAGGTCACCGGCGCAGCCGAGGCGCCGTTTCTCAAGGGCAGCCTGAGGATCGAAGGCTCGTTCCTCGACAACCCCTACTGGTCGCGGACCAACGACCTCTCTCCCCTGCCCGCCGCGCAGCAGACCGAGCTCTACAAGGCCGCCCCCGACACGGGCGAGGTTGGTCTGCGCTTCGCGCGCGCCCTAGGCCCGTCACTCCACCTCGAACTCTACGGCCTGCAACAACTGAGCAGCTTCACTGAGGATGACAACCTAGCGACGCCGTTCGACCGCACGCTCTTCCGGCTCGGGAAGCACCAGGGCGAGAGCATCCTGCGCGGCGAACTCACTTCGGACTTCGGCCCCGATCTCCAGGCGCGCTACGGCCTGGAGGGCGACTTCAACTGGCTGTTGAGCCGCACAAGCGAGATGGACCACGGCCTGCCTGTCTTTGTCCCCGCCGCCAACATCCGCGTGAGCGAACTGCGCGGCGAAGCTTTCGCGGATGCGACCTGGCGGGCCAACCCCACGCTCGTCGTCGAAGCTGGGTTACGCGTCGAAGGATCGGCGCTCTCGTCGCGGGGCGATGTCGTCGACAACCAGACGTTCGTCTTCCCCAAGCCGCGGATTGTCGTCACCTGGTCCCCGGACAGCGTCGACCAGCTCCAGCTGCGCGTCGAGCGCGAGGTCGCCCAGCTAGACTTCGGCAACTTTGCCGCAACGGGCTCGCTCGAGAGCGGTGAGCACGCCGGAAATCCCAAGCTGATCCCGCAGCAGGACTGGGTGATCGAAGCGACCTATGACCGTCGCTTCTGGACCGGCGGGGACATGGACATCGCGTTCCGCCAGTACTGGGATCAGGACGTGATCGACTTCGCGCCGGTCTGCCGACCGGGCGCCTGCGCGCCGGGCGCCGAGTTCGACGCGCCGCAGAACATCGGTTCAGGCGAGAAGCGCGAACTGGCTGCGAGCCTGACCCTGCCGACCGACAAGCTATGGCTGAAGAATGGGCAGCTGGTCATCCGGGTCACCTGGCGCGCGTCCAGCGTCCTAGACCCGTCCAGCCACCGCGCCCGACAACTCTCCCAGCTTCACCCGCTCGATGCTGAAGCCCACTTCACCCAGGGCCTGCCCGGACTGAAGTCGACTTGGGGCTTCGACGCCTACGGGCCTTGGCGGCAGGCCGAGTACCATTTCAACGAAGTCGACACTCAAAGTCTCGGCCCTTGGCTGGACATCTATTTCGAATACAAGCCGCGGCCCGACGTCAGCCTAAAGTTCGAAGGCGACAACCTCTTGTCCCACGGCCTGCGGCAGACCCGCGCCTTCTACGATCCGTTCCGCGACGTGGCGGGGGGCGAGCTGTCGTCCATCGACGACCGCAACGTCCACTTCGGCCCTGAGTTCACCGTGCGATTGCGGAAGACGTTCGGCTAGGCGCTGACGGCGCTCAGCGTTCTGCGACCTGTAAGGTCTGGTGGAAATAGTCGTCGATGGCCGACGCCACCTCGCTCATGAAGCGGTCACGGGCCGAGGGGCTGTTCAACAGACGCTCGTCGTCGGTGTTGGTGATGAAGCCCATCTCCAGGAGCACTGCGGGCACATCCGGCGCGAGCAGCACCATGAACCCGGCGTCGCGGTGGCTGGCGTGGGCTTGCGCGCGATCGCCGATGTGGTCGAGCAGCGCCTCGGCGAAGGCGTCCGACCTGTTGCGCGTCGCCCGCTGCGTCAGGTCGTGCAGGATCTGGTTCACCGCGTGCGTCTGCCCGGGCAGGTCGGCGTTCATCAGCCAGTCGTTGCGGTCGGTCACTCCGCGCACCACGCGCTCGGAGCCCTTGTCGGAAAGGGTGTAGACCGTCGCGCCGCGGGCGGCGTCCGCCGGGCCGGAGTTGGAGTGGAGCGAGATGAAGAGGTCGGCGTTGGCGCGACGGGCGATCTGGACCCGCGTGGTCAGCGGGACATAGACGTCCGAGTTGCGTGTCATTACAACGCGGTAGCGACCCGTCGCCTCGAGCTTGGCCCGAAGCGCGCGGGCGGCGGCGAGGTTGAGATCCTTCTCGCGGCTCTTCGAGCCCAGCGCGCCCGGATCGTGACCCCCGTGACCGGGGTCGATCACGATGACCTTGCGCGCGTGACCGAGGACGGCCCGCGCCGGCGTCAGGCTGTGCGCCGGCACGATCCTTGGTGCGTAGGCCGCGGGTTGCGGCGCGCTCGTCTGCGTCGGCTCCAGATCAATCACGTAGCGATACATCGGCTCGCCGTCGGCGGGCGGCAAAATGAAGCGGCGGCGGACGTCGGCCGGCCGCGCGAGCGCCAGGCGCACGCGCGCCGCCCCGGCGGCGCTGTCGACGGTCCAGCTGGACACCAATCCAAGCCCACGCCCTTCGAGATCGCTGTCGACGGTGAGCCCCGGCAGGGCCAGAACGACCGGCGCGCCTGCCGTACCGCCAGCGGCGATCAGGCGGCCCTTCGCGGCCTGATTGAGCTCGACGACGACGCGCGTCATCGTCATGTCGCCGCCAAGGCGAACGCCGACCACGTTCTCAGTTTGGACAGGACCCTGCGCCGCGGCGGCGGCGAGGCACAGCACGGCGCCCATGGCGGCCGCCAGCCGCCCCCATGCCGAACCGATCGCGCCGAAAAGCCGCGCGGGCATTCCAAAGCCCCCGATTACTGAGAGTGTGTTTTAGGTCTGAGGATAAAATCTGTCCTGTAGCAATTCCGTTAACCGCTCGGACGACGCTAGCCTTTCCTTTTTCGCGCGATTGTTGCAGAGTCGCACCTGCGGGTCACGCCGCCCAGACAATCGGGCGCACCCGCGAAAAAGGCCGCTTCCTGCGCCGCCCTTCCAAGTTCGTGTCTCAAGAAACCGAGCTTGGCGTCTGGCGAGTCGTTCGGGCGCCTCTAGAGCACCCCGCGCCCGTTCTGGGCGCGATTTGGACGAAAGATCCCATGGGCAGCGTCGCCATCGCCCGCTTTAGGCATCAGGTCGCATTTGCAGCTTCGCAAGCTCGCGACCTCCAGGCGCGCGCCCGCATGAACATCCGGCCCCCGGAGCTTGGCCCCGGCGCGCGCCCTGGAGACCCCGTTGATGCCAAAGAGAATGTTGATCGACGCCGCCCACGCCGAAGAAACGCGGGTGGTCGTCGTGGATGGATCCCGGATTGAAGATTTCGACTTTGAGAGCCAGACCAGGAAACAGCTTCGCGGGAACATCTACCTCGCCAAAGTCACTCGCGTAGAGCCTAGCCTGCAGGCGGCCTTCGTCGACTACGGAGGCAACCGCCACGGCTTCCTGGCCTTCAACGAAATCCACCCGGACTACTACCAGATTCCGCTTGCCGACCGCGAAGCCCTGCTCCGCGAAGAGGCCGAAGAGGCCGAAGAGCCCGCATCCGCCCGCAACGGCAACGGCGCCGGCGATGATGAAGCCGAGGAGGACGAGGGCGAGGACGACGTGATCAGCGAAGAAGCCGCCCGTCGCCGGCGGCGAATCGCGCGTCGCTACAAGATCCAGGAAGTGATCAAACGCCGCCAGATCATGCTGGTGCAAGTGGTCAAGGAGGAGCGCGGCACCAAGGGCGCGGCGCTGACGACCTACCTGTCGCTCGCCGGGCGCTATGGCGTGCTCATGCCCAACACCGCCCGCGGCGGCGGCGTCAGCCGCAAGATCACCACCGCCACCGACCGCAAGCGGCTCAAGACGCTGGTTCAGGAGCTCGGCGTTCCCGACGGCATGGGGCTGATCGTCAGGACGGCCGGCGCCAAGCGCACCAAGGCCGAGATCAAGCGCGACTACGAGTACCTGATGCGCCTCTGGGAGAATATTCGCGACCTCACCCTGCACTCGATCGCGCCGGCGCTGATCTACGAGGAGGAGGACCTCGTCAAACGCGCGATCCGCGACATGTTCGACAAGGATATCGACACCGTGCTCGTCGAGGGCGACGCGAGCTTCCGCGAGGCGCGCGACTTCATGCGCATGCTGATGCCGAGCCAGGCGAAGAAGATCCAGCACTATGGCGAGCCCGTGCCGCTGTTCGCCGAGGCCAAGGTCGAGGAACAGCTGGCGCAGATCTACTCGCCGGTCGTGCCGCTGAAGTCCGGCGGCTACCTGGTGATCAACCAGACCGAGGCGCTGGTTGCCGTCGACGTGAACTCGGGCCGCTCGACGCGCGAGCGCAACATCGAGACAACGGCGCTGAAGACCAACCTGGAGGCGGCGGACGAAGCGGCGCGCCAGCTCCGGCTGCGCGACCTCGCCGGCCTCATCGTCATCGACTTCATCGACATGGACGAGTCGAAGAACAATCGCGCCGTCGAGAAGCGGATGAAGGAAGCGCTCGCCGACGACCGCGCCCGCGTACAGATGGGCAAGATCTCGGGCTTCGGCCTGATGGAGATCAGCCGCCAGCGTCGCCGCACCGGCGTCCTGGAGGGAACGACCCATGTCTGCGAACACTGCCTGGGCATGGGGCGCGTGCGCTCGACGGAATCCAGCGCGCTCGGCGCGTTGCGCGCCGTCGAGATGGAGGCTGTGCGTCAGGGAGGCGGGGCGATCACCTTGCGTGCGCCCTCCGCTGTCGCCCTGTATCTGTTGAACGAGAAGCGCCCCTATCTCGAGCGCTTGCGTCAGGCGCAAGGGCTCGAGGTCACGGTGGTGATCGACGATAGCCTGGCTCACGCCGAGTTCGCGCTCGATCGCACGGAGTTGCGTGAACACGAGGCCCCGCCGTCGCCCGTCAGCCGCTATCAGGTCGAAGATGACCTGACTGCGCTCGACGAGGCCGAAATCGAGGAAGAGGACGTGGACGACGACGAGGCGTCGGCCCGTTTCGAGGCTCAGG
The DNA here is from genome assembly GCA_963719975.1 of uncultured Alphaproteobacteria bacterium. Lineage (GTDB taxonomy): Bacteria > Pseudomonadota > Alphaproteobacteria > Caulobacterales > Caulobacteraceae > Poindextera. Next base: position 801,079 of record CAVRED010000007.1, on the reverse strand, counting down.
AACCCATCGACGACGATGGCCAGCGCCGCTCGCGCCGCAGGCGACGCAGGCGCGGTGGTCGCCGCGAGGATGAAGCCGATTTCGTGGCCGCTCCCGCCGGCGAACGCGATGAAGACGAAGCGCTGGTCCCAGGCGCCGCCGAAGCGAGAGACCGTGACGATGGTCAACGCCGTCGCCGGCGTGGGCGGCGGGGCGGGCGGCGCATGCGCGAGGAGGTCGGAGGCGACGAGCCCTACGTCTGGTTCCGGCCGCGCGTGCCGGAAGGCGATCCCTACATCTGGATGGAGCCTGGTCAGCCGGCGCGGTCCCAACCGCACGCCGAAGCCTCTGGAGCCGTGGCCGAGCCGCTTGTGGCCGTCGGGGAGGCCGCCCGGGCGCCTGTGGTCGCCGAAGCCGCGGCCACGCCCGAGCCAACGGCCGAGGCGCCGGAAGCGGACATCTGGGTGGAGTTGCCGGCCGAGCCGGAACCCGTCGCGAAACCCCCGAGGGCGCGCCGCGCACGCGGCAAGGCCAAGGCGGAAGCCGCCGCTGAAGAGATCTCGCCCCCCGCCGTCTCGGAGCAGCCTCCTGCCGCCCCCGCGGCACAGGCCGAGGTCGAGGCCTCCGCCCCTCCGCCCGAGCCGGCGCCCGAATCCGTGGCCGAGCCCGAGCCGGTGGCCGTCGCGGCCGTGGAGGCGGAAGTGGAGCGCGAGCCGGTGCTCGCGCGGGAAGCCGATCTGGCGGAGATCTCGAGTCCGCCAGTGGCGCCGAAGCGAGGATGGTGGCGCCGGGGCGGTTGAGACAACCGCGCAAGTCTGCGCTATGGGTGGCGGCCAGGGCTGGGCTAGTCGGCGATGACCGTTGGAGCCATTCGCATGAGCATTCGGCTTGCCAGTCCTCACCGGCGTAGCGCGTTCGGCGCGGCGATCGGCGTTGTTGCGATGGCGCTGGCCACGCTGGCGCCCGTCTCTCACGTCATTGCACAGGACGACTCCGCGCCGGCCGTCGGCCTGATCAGCGACACCGAGATGGATGAGATCATCCGCAAGGACGCCGATCCGATCTTCGAAGCCGCGGGCCTCAATCCGCGATCGGTAAAGACTTTCATCGTCGGCGACATCACCAAGGAGAACATGAACTCCTTCGTGAGCGGCGGGCAGAACATGTTCGTCACCGCCGGCTTGATCCTGCAGACGAAGACGCCGAACCAGCTGATCGGCGTCTTCGCCCACGAGACGGGCCACATGGCTGGCGGGCATCTCATCAGGTCCGACCAGGGCGACAAGCAGGCGCTCGCCACCTATCTGCTGACGCTAGGCCTTGGCATCGCCGCGGCGGCCGCCGGCGCGCCGGACGCCGCAGGCGGGCTACTCTACAGCGCACCCGAGTTCGCCTATCTGACGAGCGCAGGGTTCACCCGCACACAGGAGGCTTCGGCCGACCAGGCCGCTGTCACCTACCTCGAGAAGTCCGGCCAGTCGGCCCAGGGGCTGATCGACTTTTTCGACAACTTCCGCTTCGAGGAGGTGTTCTCGGAGGCCAAGCGCTACCGCTACTTCGACGACCACCCGCTGACCGACGATCGCATCGACGCCCTGCAGGTTCGCGCAGCGCAGCAGCCGCACTTCAAGGTCGTCGACACGCCCGACGCGATCGAGCAGCACCAGATCCTGATCGCCAAGCTCCGTGCCTACCTCGAACAGCCCGAAGAGGTGCTGCTCGACTATCCCGAGACCAACACCAGCTTCGCCGCGCGCTACGCCCGCGCAATCGCCTACTCGCGCAACTTCGAGGTCGACAAGGCGACGAAGCTCTTGGACGCCTTGGCCGCGGAGCGCCCCAAGGACCCCTACATCTATCAGGTGAAGGGCCAGATGTTCTTCGACGCCGGCCGCGCAACCGATGCCGAGGCGCCGCTCCGGCAGGCGCTGGCATTGAAGCCCGACGCGCCGGAGCTCCTGATCCTTCTGGGCCAGACCCTACTCGCCGAGGACAACGGTCCCAGCGTCGACCAAGCCAAGGTCGACGAAGCCATCGTTCATCTGCGCAAGGGTCTGGCGATCGACCCGGACGGCGAGTTCGCGCCCTTCGGCTGGCTCTATCTCTCGCAGGCCTACGACAAGAAGGGCGACGACGGCCTGGCCCGCCTCGCGGCGGCCGAGGAGAACTTCGCGCTCGGCCAGGATGGCGACGCCAAGATGTTCGCGATGCGCGCGCGCATGACGCTGCCTCAGGGCAGCCCAGAGTGGCGACGCGCGACCGACATCGTCCTGGTCTCGAAACCGACCCGGGAAGATTTGCGCATCCTCGCGCAGCAGGGCGGCGCAGGCGCGCCCCAGACCAAGTAGGCCCGAGCGCCTCCAGGAGACCCGTCAACATGACCGCTTTTCGAATGTTCGCGGCGCTCGCCGCCAGCGCGCTGGTCGTTAGCGCCTGCAGCAAGTCGGACGCCCAGCTCGACGCCCAGATCCACGACTACATCCTGGCCCATCCGCAAGTGATCCAGCAAGCGATGGCCAAGCTGCAAGCGGAGCAGGACCAGCAAGCGGCGGCACAAGCGAAGGTCGCGATCGCACAGAACCGGCAGAGCCTCGAGCACGATCCGCGCGATTTCGTCGCCAACCCGGCGGGCCGGGTGACTGTGACGGAGTTCTACGACTACCGATGCCCGCACTGCATCACCGCCGCGCCAGCCGTTCTCAAGATCATTCACGACCACCCCGACGTGCGCTTCGTGTTCAAGGAGTTCCCGATCTTCGGAGACGTCTCCGAGCGCGCGGCGGCCGGCGCGATTGTCCTTAAGGCGCAAGGCGGCGACGTGCTCTCGCTCTATGGCGACCTCATGGCGACGCACCCGCTCGACGACGCGGCGATCGACCGCGTCCTACGCGCGCACGGCGTCAATCCCGACAAGCTGAACGACCCGACGGTGCACGCCAAAGCCGAGGACCAGATCCTGGCGGTGCGCAAGCTCGCGATCGATCTGGGCATCGACGGCACGCCTGCGTTCGTGATCGGGGATACGATCGTCCCGGGCGATGACACGGACGCCGTGAACGCTGCGATCAACCAGGCGCGCGCTCGCACCGGCTGACGCCAGGCCGGCCTTGACGACGATGGTGCATCGCACCATATGAGCGTCAAATGCTGCGTCGCACCATTCGCGACGAGGGCGCGTGCTGGAGAATCGCAATGCTTAAATCCTTGATCCGCGCGATCGCAGAAGCCTTCGAGCAGGGCTTCGCGTTGATGGCGAAACTGCCTCCGCAGGCGTTCCGCCACGCGAACTACCCGTTCTAAGACTTCGCGGCGCTTTGCTGCGCCTTCTTGAATGCGTTTGCCGCCTCGTCGCCGACCTCGGCCGCGGGGCGGTTTCGTATGCGGGCGCCTAGATCAGACCCGCCTAGCGGCGAGGACGGGTCGGCGTAGAGCCGCCGGGCCATGCGGCCGGCAAGGTAGGCTTCGCGGCCGGCGATAACGGCGTGCTTCATCGCACGCGCCATGCGGACCGGGTCCTTCGCCTCCGCGATGGCGGTGTTGGTCAGGACCGCGTCGCAGCCGAGCTCCATCGCCACCGTCGCGTCCGACGCGGTGCCGACGCCCGCGTCGACCAGCACCGGCACGGTCGACTGCTCGACGATCAGGCGGATGTTCACCGGGTTCTGCACGCCGAGTCCGGAGCCGATCGGCGCGCCGGCGGGCATGATGGCGCACGCGCCGGCGTCCTCGAGCTTGCGGCAGAACACAGGATCGTCTGTGCAATAGGCCATCACCGAAAAGCCCTCGGCGACCAGCATCTTGAGCGCGCGCAAGGTCTCTTCCATGTCCGGGTAGAGGTGCTTGGTGTTCGACAGCACCTCGAGCTTGACCAGGTCCCAGCCCCCCGCCTCTCGCGCCAGACGCAGCGTGCGGACCGCCTCCTCCGCTGATGTAGCAGCCGGCCGTGTTGGGCAGGAAGGTGAAGCGATCCGGCTTGACGTGATCGACCAGCATCGGCTGGCTCGGGTCAGACAGGTTCACCCGGCGGAGCGCCACGGTGACGATCTCGGCGCCGGCGGCCTCGGCGGCGGCCGCGTTCAGCGCGTAGTCCTTGTACTTGCCGGTGCCGATGATCAGGCGCGAGCGGAACACGCGTCCGGCCAAGGTCCAGACGTCTTCGACGGCGACCTCAGGGTTCAGTGCGGCTTGGGTCATGGGATGATCACCCACCTCCGATGAAATGCACGATCTCGATCCGGTCGCCGTCGGCGACGCCGGCGCGGGCGTAGGTCGAGCGCGGAACGATCTCGAGGTTGCGCTCGACTGCGACCTTGCGCGGATCGAGCCCGAGCGACGCGATGAGCGCCGCCACGGTCGAGACCTCGGAAAAGGCCCGTTCCTCGCCGTTCACGAACAGTCGCATGCCCTGTCTCTCCCTTCGCCGGCATGACCCGGATCAGGTTCAGCGGGTCGCCGCGCCCAAGCCTCGAATGAGACGTCTGCGGCCTCTCAGTCCCTTTGAAGGTCGGCGGGACTCCCCGGAGAATTTCGCGACCTTAGGCCGGGCGCTGCCGGGGTCAAGCGGCGAGATGGCGCGGCGCGGCCGGCTTGTTCGCCCCGCCCGGCAACGATAGAAGACGCCGGAATCGCCCGACAGCGCGCGCGACGCACGGAGCTCATGCCCAAACCGATCTACGTGCTGAGCGGCCCCAACCTCAACCTGTTGGGAACGCGTGAGCCGGACATCTACGGCTCTGCGACGCTCGAGGACATCAGGGGCCTTTGCGAGGCGCGAGCGAGCGCGCTCGGGCAGGCGATCGTCTTTCGGCAGACGAACCACGAGGGCGAGCTCATCGACTGGGTGCAGGAAGCCGGACGCGACGGCGCTGCGCTGGTGCTCAACGCCGCCGGCTACGGCCACACCTCGGTCGCGCTGCACGACGCGTTGAGGACGCTGGCCATTCCGGTCATCGACTGCCACCTCTCCAACCCGGCGGCCCGGGAAGACTTCAGGCACGCAAGCTATGTCGGCCTCGACGGCGACCGGCGTGGTCTCGGGCTTTGGCGCGATGAGCTATGTGCTGGCCATCGAGGCCGCCGCGCGCACTGCCGCCGCGCCGACGAAGACGTAGGGAAGGGCCGCACGTTCATGCCTGAATCAAAGGCCCAGCCAGGCGCGAGCGGCCGGATCGACCCGCAGATGGTGCGCCTGCTGGCCGACATCCTGATCGAGACGGGCCTCTCCGAGATCGAGGTGGAGCAACAGGGTCTGCGCATCCGCGTTGCGCGCGAGCTCGCCGCGGCGACCCACACGGTCTACGCCTCGGCGCCGCCAAGTCGCGGCCGGCGCCGCCGCCCCAAACGTCAGCGCAGTCAGCGGCCGAAGAGATTCTGTCGCGCGGCGAGACCGTCACCTCGCCGATGGTCGGCACCACCTATCTGAAGCCGCAGCCCGAAGCCGAGCCGTTCGTCGCGCGTCGGCGATCGGGTGAGCGCCGGGCAGACCCTTCTGATCGTCGAGGCGATGAAGACGATGAACCCGATCCCCGCGCCCAGGGACGGCGTCGTGTTGGCGATCCTGGTCGACGACGCCCAGCCGGTCGAGTTCGGCGAGCCGCTCGTCGTCATCGAGTAGCCGCAAGCCAGTGTTCGAAAAGATCCTCATCGCCAACCGCGGCGAGATCGCGCTCCGCATCCACCGCGCGTGCAAGGAGATGGGCATCTCCACGGTCGCGATCCATTCCGAAGCCGACGCCCAGGCGATGCACGTGCGGTTGGCCGACGAGAGTGTCTGCATCGGCCCGGCGCCGGCCGCGAAGAGCTATCTGAACATCCCCTCGATCATCGCCGCCTGCGAGATCACCGGCGCCCAGGCCGTGCATCCCGGCTACGGCTTCCTGTCCGAGAACGCGCGCTTCGCCGAGATCGTCGAGGCGCACGGCTACACCTTCATCGGTCCCCAGACCCGAGCACATCCGGCTGATGGGCGACAAGATCTCGGCCAAGCAGGCGGTGAAGGCCGCGGGCCTGCCCGTGGTGCCGGGCACCGACGCGGCGGTGGAGGATCCGGAAGAGGCGCTTGCCGCGGCCGAAGCGATCGGCTTTCCCGTGCTGATCAAGGCGGCCGCCGGCGGCGGCGGGCGGGGCATGAAGGTCGCCGTCGACCGGGCGGCGCTGCCCGAAGCTCTTGCCACGGCGCAGGCCGAAGCCAAGGCGGCCTTCGGCGACGGCTCGGTCTATCTCGAGCGCTACCTGAGCGGCCCAAGGCACATCGAGGTGCAGGTGATCGCCGACTCCTTCGGCGCGGTCGTGCACCTGGGCGAGCGCGACTGCTCGCTGCAGCGCCGGCACCAGAAGGTGCTGGAGGAAGCCCCCTCCCCGGCCATCGACGCGGCGACTCGCGACCGCATCGGCCGTCGCGTCGACCGCGCGATCGCCTCGTTCGGCTATCTCGGCGTCGGCACGGTCGAGTTCCTGTACGAGAACGGCGAGTTCTTCTTCATCGAGATGAACACCCGCCTGCAGGTCGAACATCCGGTGACCGAGGCGATCACCGACATCGACCTGGTGCGCGAGCAGATCCGCATCGCCGCCGGCCTGCCGCTGTCGTTCCGCCAGGAGGAGGTCGTGTTCGAGGGCCACGCGATCGAGTGCCGGATCAACGCCGAGAACCCGCGCACCTTCATGCCCTCGCCGGGGCTGATCACCGACTTCCACGCCCCCGGCGGCCCGGGCGTGCGGCTCGATTCGGCGATCTACGCCGGCTACAACTTCCCGCACGATTACGACAGCCTGGCCGGCAAGCTTATCGTTCACGGGCGCGACCGGGCCGAATGCATCGCCCGCATGAAGCGCTGCCTGGGCGAAATGGTGGTCGGCGGCATCGAGACCACGATCCCACTGTTGCAGGATCTGCTGGTTCAGCCGGACATCGATAGCCGGCGACTACGACATCCACTGGCTCGAGCAGTGGATGCAAGCCGAGAGCTAGACTGAGGTGCAGACGGGATCGCGCGCGGCCGCGTTCACGGTGGACGACCTGATCGCCTGCTACCAGCGCGGCGTCTTCCCGATGGCCGACGCGCGCGAGGACGAGCGAATCTTCCTCATCGACCCGGATCGGCGCGGCATCATTCCGCTGGACGGCTTCCACGTGCCGCGGCGGCTGGCGCGCACGGTCCGGCGCGACCTGTTCGAGGTGCGCATCGACACCGCCTACGAGGCGGTGATCGACGCCTGCGCCGAGGCCCGGCCGGGCCGCCTGGAGACCTGGATCAACGCGCCGATCCAGGCCCTCTACGGCGAGCTCTACGCGCGCGGCCTGGCCCACAGCGTCGAGTGCTGGGAGAACGGTGAGCTGGTCGGGCGGGCTCTACGGCGTCGCGCTCGGCGCGGCCTTCTTCGGCGAGAGCATGTTCTCGGCTCGCGCGCGACGCCTCGAAGGTGGCGCTGACCCACCTGGTCGCGCGGCTGATCTTCGGGCGGCTATCAGCTGCTGGACACCCAGTTCCTGACCGGCCACCTCGCGCAGTTCGGCGCCCAGGACATCCCGCGCGCCCACTATCGCAAGCGGCTGAGCCTGGCGCTGGCGGCGGACGCGGATTTCTTCGCGATGGACTGCCTACGCGCCGGGCGCGTCGGTCTTGCAGGCGATCAGCCAGGCGTCATAGACCGGGTGCTCGAAGGGGTGCACGCCGGGGCCGTTGGCGAACATCCAGCCGCGGAACACCTGCCGCGCGCGGCGGGGGCGGCTTGCCGTCGGGCGGGATTGGCTGGGAGTCGATCTCGACGTAGCTGGCCGCGTCGTGAAGCCCTCGTCCGGCGCGGTGGTCTCGCAGGCGCGCACCACGAAGATCAGGCTCTTGTAGCGGACGGCTTGTTGATCGGGACCTCGAAGCGCAGGGTCTCGGCCGTCACCTTGTCCAGGGCCTGCAGGACCGCGGCCTGATAGCGCGGCCGTTTCATCGGCGGCGGCGGCTTGGCCGACGACTCCTCGCCGGAGGACTCGGCCGTGTCGGGCTGGACGTTCTCGGCTCTCGGTCGGCGGCGACGGCGGCGCGACGACCGCGCCTGACAGCGGCGGCGGCCGGCGGCGGCGGGGCCTCCTCGCCGGCGCTGGGCGGACCGCTCGAGGCGGTCGCGCTGCTGGCGCGGCTCTGTTGCGCCTGCACCAGAGCGCCGCCGACGAGCCCGACGGCCGGTGATCAAGGCCGCAGCGATCGCGATGGACTTGCGCATCCGCGCCACGGTCTACTCCGGGCGCCAGGCCTGATAGTCGCCGGTGGCGTGCGGCCGCTCGCCGGTACGCGCGATCGAGCCCTGCGGCCGCCAGGCCGTCCAGCGTGCCGGTCAGGTTGGGGATGTGCTCCTTCTCCCAAGGCTCGGCGCTTGAGCGGGGCGACGGTCGGCGGATCGTCGAAGGTGTAGTGCAGCCAGCCGTGCCAGTCGGGCGGCACCTTCGAGGCCTCGGCGTAGCCGTTGTAGATCACCCAGCGCCGCTTGCGGGCGTCGTAGCTGTCGCGGTTGTCCTTGGCCTCGTAGTAGCGGTTGCCGAAGTCGTCCTCGCCGATGAAACGGCCGCGCCGCCAGGCGGTGAAGCGGATGCCGATCGTGGCGCCGTTCCACCAGGTGAAGATCGATTTCAGCATGGGCCGGGACTATAGGCGCCGCACCGCGTCGCGTCCAGCGAGCGCCACGGCCGGCCTGTAGCGGCCGTATCCAGTCCACAACATGTTGTGGAAAGGCCGGCCGCCGCCCTCAAGATGTATTGCAGGTGCGGCCGGCCGCCGCCTAGGCTGGCGCGTCGGAGGCAGTGATGCGCTTTTCGTCGAGGTTCGCATCGTCCATCGAGCGGCCGGGCGCGCTCGCGATGCGCGTCCGGCGAGCGCGACGGCCGGACAGTCGAGGCGCTCGCGCCCGTGCGCTGGACGCAGGCGCAGCTGGACGCCTGGCTCGAGTGGGCCGCCGGCCTGCCGGCCTTGCCGGCCGAGGGCCAGGCCGCGCCATGGGGGACCGCACGAGGCCTTCCTCGACGGCGCGCCGGCCCGCTACGCCCAGCGCCTGGCGGCGCGCGGCTGGTCGCTCGGACGTGTTCGAGAGCCCCGCCGACGCCGGCAGCTTCGTCGCCGAACTGATGGCCACGCTGATCGACGGCATCGCCGCGCCCTCGCCGGCCCGCTTTCAAGCGTCCGCCGCCCGCCCTGGACGCTGGGCTCGCCGGACGCAACGGCGGCCATCGACGCGCCAGATCGCCGAGGCGCCGGGCGCCGCGCTCGCAGCCGACGCGCTGGCGGGCGCGCAGGCGCGGCTGGCGGCGGTCAGCGACGCCGTGGCGCGCTGCGAGGGCGATCCGGAGGCCTGCGTCGATCCGATCCGCAATCCGGCGCTCGCCCGCGCGGCCCGCGCGGCGCGCGACGCCGGCCTCTCCGACGCGAGCGATCGCCGAAGCCATCGCGCGCGGACCGGCCGGCGACCTGGGCGGCGCCACCGTCGCCGGCGACCGCTCCGCCGCCCGTGCTCCTTCTTGTCTGGCCCGCGCGGAACGTCGTCGCGGACCGAGCTTGGCGCAGGCCATGTGGGAGACCGGCCGCGTCGTTCGTGCTCTTCGACGCCGCGCGACGCCGCCAGCGCGCGGCCGCGCTCGAAGCCGCGCCGCGGGTGGCGATCGATATCAACGCCTTCGGCGCCGGCCAGCGCGTTCGACGCCGACGGGCTGATCGCGGCCGTGCGGCTCTGGGCGGCTGGCGCTGGAGATCGAGCGCGCGATCGCCGGCGCAGCCGCGGCCGGCCGGCGCCATCACGCTCGCGGGCCTCGGCGAGTGGCTGGTCGCCCAGGGCCTGGCCTATGACGGCGAGGCGGCGCGCAAGTCGGCTGCCGAGGTATTCGCGCTCGCCACCGCGGCCGCGCTGCAGACCTCGGGCGAGCTTGGCGCCGTGCTCGGGCCGGGAGCCGGGTTCGGCGGAGCGCAGCGACGCGGAGGCCGCCGCCATCGGCCGCATGGCCCAGGGCGGCGACCGCAACTCCGCGCTCGGGCGACGCACGGCGCTGATGCTGGCCGAAGCGCTGGCCGCCGCCACCCGCGAGCCGGCCTGCGGGACAGCGCGACAACGGCGCTGTTCGACGACGCTGAGCTTGTCGCTGCGCCTTGGGCGCGGCAGCCTGGGCGCCGCGCCGTGGAGGGGCCGATCGCGCTGCTCGGAGACCGAGGACGGCGAGATCATCCGCTGGCTTTCCGCCGACGCCTTCACCGGCCTGCAGGCGATCGGCGTCGATCCCGACCTGGCGGTGACCGCGCTGCTCGGCCGCCGCGACCTCGCCGACGCGCCGCGGCGTCGACCTTGCGCGCTTGAAGGCGCGCGGCTTCACCGACCACGAGCTCGAGGCCGCGCAGGCGGCCTTGCCGAGGCGGGCTCGCTCAGGCGCGCGTTCGCGCCGTGCGGTGATCGGCGAGGGCTTCGTGCGCGACGTGCTCGGCGCCTCCGACCGAGGCGCTCGCCGACGAGCGGGCTGGACGTGCTGGCCCTGGCCGGGTTCACGCCCGGCGGAGATCGACGCGGCCGACCGTCACGTGTTCGGCGCCGCCGATCTGGCGGCCAGCGGCCTGCCGGCGGCGGCCCAGGCGCTGCTCGCAGGCGCCGACGAGTGTCAGCCGGCGGACGCGCCTGGCCATGCAGGCCGTCGTGCGAAGCCTTCACCTCGGCGCCGGCGGTGAGCCCGATCCCGCTCGACTGGCGCGTCACGGCCGGACGAGGTCGGCAGCGCTGGTCGCGGCCGCCGCCGAGCGCCGGCGCGCGCGGCGTCTGGCTGCGCCGCCGCGCCGCGCCGGCCGACTTTCGTCTCGACCTGCCCCGCGTTCGAAGAGCCGGAGCGCAAGCCGCCGCCCGCGCCGCCGCCGATCGTCACCGAGCGGATCGTCGAGACGGTGATCCAGCGCGACCCGGTGCGCCGCCGCCTGCCCGACCGGCGCAAGGGCTACATCCAGAAGGCCGCGGTCGGCGGCCACAAGGTCTATCTGCACACCGGCGAGTACGACGACGGCCAGCTGGGCGAGGTCTTCATCGACATGCACAAGGAAGGCGCCGCCTTCCGCTCGCTGATGAACAACTTCGCCATCGCGGTCTCGATCGGGCTGCAATACGGCGTGCCGCTGGACGAGTTCGTCGACGCCTTCGTCTTCACCCGCTTCGAGCCGGCCGGGCCCGGTCACCGGCAACGACTCGATCCGCTCGGCGACATCGATCCTCGACTATCTGTTCCGCGAGCTGGCCGTCTCGTACCTGGACCGCGACGACCTCGCGAACGTCGACGCCGAACGAGCTCAACGCCGACGGCCTGGGCGGCGGCTCGGCGGAGGGAACCGCGGCGGACGCCGAGGCGGCCGAGGCGCCGGAGCCGACGCCTGTCCCGGCCTCGCGCTACATCTCCAAGGGCTTCAGCCGCGGCTCGGCCCCGGACAACCTGGTCTTCCTGCCCACCGCCGCCCGCCGCTCGCCGCCCGAACGCCATGAGCCAAGCCACCTGCAGGAGGAGGTCTGCCCCGCCTGCGGCGACTTCTCCCTGGTGCGCAAAGGCGGCCTCCTGGTCTGCGAAAGCTGCGGCGCCGCGCCGGAACAGACGGGCTAGCCTCTCGACGCCGCCGACGCGAACGGCGATATCACGCCGATCACAACCGTTGGGGGCCGCCCATGCTGACCGTTCACCACCTTGGCGTTTCGCAGTCGGAGCGCATCGTCTGGCTCTGCGAGGAGCTGGGCATCCCTTACGAGCTGAAGGTCTACGATCGCGACCCGGTCACCCGCCTCGGGCCGCCCGAGTACAAGGCGCTGCATCCGCTGGGCACGGCGCCGATCATCACAGACGGCGACGTCGTGCTGCCGGAGTCCGGCGCGATCATCGAATACATCATCGGCAAGTACGGCAACGGGCGGCTCAGCGTCGGGCCCGACCAGCGCCAACTACGCCGACTACCTGTTCTGGTTCCACTTCGCCAACGGCTCGATGATGCCGAGCCAGATGCGGGTGATGTTCCTGAACATGGCCGGCGGGAACGAGGACGACCCCCGCGCCCGCTTCATGCGCGAGCGGGCCGAGACGCCATGGCGGATGGTGGAAGAGCGGCTGGGCGAGGTCCCCTACTTCGCCGGCGAGGAGTTCACCGCCGCCGACATCATCATGGGGTTCATCCTGACCACGATGCGCGCCTTCGTGGCCCGCGATCTCGGCGACCAGCCGAACATCCGCGCGTACTTGAAGCGCATCGGCGAGCGGCCGGCCTACCAGCGCGCCATGGCCAAGGGCGACCCCGAAGATGACGCCGATGCTCTCCTAAGCCGCCCCGGTTGGCCCCAAGCTTGCGAGCGCGAGGCCGAAAGCGGGTCAAACCGCCAGGAGGTGTGCCGAAATGAAAACCGCCGCGCTCGTGATCGCGCTCAGTCTTGCCGCTGCGCCGGCGCTGGCGCAGAACGCCGCCCAGGTCGCCAGAGCCGAAGCCGGCGGCGACTGCCCGCATTGCAACCTGTTCCAGGCCGATCTGGGCAACAAGGAGCTGAAGGGCCGCGACTTCGCCGGCGCACGGCTTCGCCAGTCGGACATGAGCCTTTCGGTGTTCAACCACACCACGTTCGCCGGCGCCGACCTGCGCGACGTGAATGGCTATGGCGCGCTCTTCACCGACGTGAACTTCGCCGGCGCCAACATGACCAACGCGACGTTCGTCGGCTCCTATCTCCAGGGCGCGAACTTCCGCGGCGCGCACCTTTCCGGCGTCAACTTCTCCGGCGCCGAGATGGATCGCGCCGTCGGGCTGAGCCAGGCCCAGCTCGACGAAGCCTGCGGCGACGACTCGACCCGCCTCCCTCGCGGCCTGCGCCTGCCCGAGTGCCGCTAGGCGCTCTGGCGGTTCGCCGCCTTCACCTCTTCGGCGGCGCGACGAGGCGGATGTTCAGCTCCTTGAGCTGAGCCTCGCGCACCTTCGAGGGCGCGCCCATCATCAGGTCCTCGGCCTGCTGGTTCAGCGGGAAGGCGATGACGTCGCGGATGGCGCTCGCGCCGGCCAGCAACGTGACGATGCGGTCGATGCCGGGGGCGACGCCGGCGTGCGGCGGCGCGCCGAAGCGGAACGCGTTCAGCATGTCCGGCGAACTGGGTCTCGACCTCCTCGCGGCTGTAGCCGGCGAGCTCGAAGGCCTTGAGCATGATGTCCGGCCGATAATTCCGCACCGCGCCGGAGGACAGCTCGACCCCGTTGCAGACGATGTCGTACTGCCAAGCGATGATATCGAGCGGATCGTTGGCCTTGAACGCCTCCATCTCGCCCTGCGGCATCGAGAAGGGGTTGTGGAAGAAGTCGATCTTCTTGTCTTCCTCGTTGTACTCGTACATCGGGAAGTCGACGATCCAGCAGAACTTGAACTGCGCCTTCGTCGATCAGCTCCAGATCGGTCCCGACCTTCGTCCGCGCCGCGCCGGCGAATCGGTAGAAGGCCCTGGGATCGCCGGCCGCGAAGAAGGCGGCGTCGCCCACCTTCAGGCCGAGCTGCTGGCGAAGCGCCTCGGTGCGCTCCGGACCGAGGTTGCGCGCGACCGGCCCGGCCCCGCCCTCCTCGCCCTCGCGCCAGAAGATGTAGGCCATGCCCGGCTGGCCCTCGCCCTTCGCCCAGGCGTCCATGCGGTCGCAGAAGGCGCGGCTGCCGCCGCCAGGCGCTGGAATGCGCCCAGATCGCCGTCTTCGGCTGTTCGAGGATGCGCGCGAAGACACCGAAGTTCGAGCCGCGGAAGTGCTCCGAGACGTCGGCCATCTCGATCGGGTTGCGCAGATCCGGCTTGTCGCTGCCGTACTTGCCGATCGCCTCGCGGAACGGGATGCGCGGGAACGGGGCGGCCGTCACCGGCTTGCCGTCGGCGAACTCCTCGAACACGCCCTGCATGACCGATTCGATGACCGCGAACACATCGTCCTGGGTGGCGAAGGCCATCTCCATGTCGAGCTGGTAGAACTCGCCGGGCGAGCGGTCGGCGCGCGCCGCCTCGTCGCGGAAGCAGGGCGCGATCTGGAAGTATCGGTCGAAGCCGGAGACCATCAGCAGCTGCTTGAACTGCTGCGGCGCCTGGGGCAGCGCGTAGAATTTGCCCGGATGCAGCCTGGACGGCACCAGGAAGTCGCGTGCGCCCTCGGGCGACGAAGCCGTCAGGATCGGCGTCGTGACACTCGAGGAACCCCTGTTCGACCATGCGGCGGCGGATCGAGTCGACCACCTTCGAGCGCAGGACGATGTTCGCGATGCAGCGTCTCGCGCCTGAGGTCGAGGTAGCGATACTTCAGCCGCAGCTCCTCCGGATAGTCCGGCTCGCCGAACACCGGCACCGGCAGTTCGGCGGCTTCCGACAGCACGTCCAGCGTCTCGACCCTGACCTCGATCTCGCCGGTCGGCAGGTTGGGATTGATGGTGTCGTCGCTGCGGGCAACCACCTGCCCGTCGATCGTGATCACGCTCTCGGCGCGCAGCCGCTCGGCGAGGGCGAACCCGGGCGTGCCTGGGCTGAGCACAAGCTGGGTCAGGCCGTAGTGGTCGCGCAGGTCGATGAACAACAGCCCGCCGTGGTCGCGCTTGCGATGGATCCAGCCCGAAAGGCGCGCGGGTTGGCCGGCGTCGCCCAGGCGAAGCTCGCCGCAGGTATGGGTGCGATAGGCGTGCATGCGCGGATCTTCCGCCAACTCCAGGGGCCGATTTCGAAAGGCGCGGAAGGGCGCATGCCGGGCCCTGCATGTCAAGGTCGCGGGCGGGCGGCGGCGGCGTGCCGCGTCAGCCCTGCGAAGGCAGGTCCATCAAGCAGGGGTCCCAGCTGTCGCCCTTGGCCGCGTGCTGGCTCGCCGCTTCGGCCCTGAAATAGGCGCTTGTGGTGTCCAGCACATGCGGATCGGGGCGGACCCCGGCCGGCATGTCGGCCAGAATCTGCACGCTCACCATCCGGTCCTGCGGGTCCGCGACCGGATCGCCGGTCTTGATCGCACGGACCGCCGTCGATGCCGGAGATGACCCGGCCGATCGGCGTGTATTTCTGGTCGAGGCTGTGCTGCACGCCGCGCATCAGGAAGAACTGGCTGTTGGCCGTGTCCGGGTCCTGGGCGCGCGCCATGCCCATGACGCCGCTGCAGAACAGGCCGATCCCGCGCACCTTGCCATCGACGGTCAGGCTCGACATCGCGTCCGGCTGGCCGATCATCGGCAGCGCGCCGACGAAGCCGAGCACGCCCGCCGGGCACGGTCGACGACTTCGTTCACGCCCGAGGCCGGCCCCGGCGTGTAGCGGAACTCGAACTCCGCCTTGAGGTTCGGCATGGCTCGAGGCGCCCTTGCCGTGTTCTGCGGATCCCCGGTCTGGTCCATGAACCCGTCGATCACGCGGAAGAAGGTCAGCCCGTCGTAGAAGTGCTGGCGGAGCGAGCGTCTCGACCTGCGCGACGGCGGCCGGCGCGACCTCGGGGTACAGCTCGACGATGATCCGGCCGCGGCTGGTGTCGATCACCAGCGTGTTCTGCGCATCGACTGCGCGCCAGTCGCCAGGCCGGGCCGGCCGGCGCGGCCGCCCGGATGCGGCCGCCAGCGCGGCGGCCAGGGCGGCGGCCGCGAACGCTAGTCTCTCATGTCCGAACTTCGCGAGCAGGCGGCGCTGGATCACTGGCGGTGACGAAGGGCGAGACATCGCCGCCCATCTGCGCGATGTCCTTCACCAGCCGCGATGCGATCGCCTGGTAGATCGGGTCGGTCATCAGGAAGATCGTCTCGAGCTCGCGGTCCAGCTGCTGGTTCATCGCCGTCATCTGGAACTCGTACTCGTAGTCGGACACCGCGCGCAGGCCCTTGACCACGACGCTTGCCCCCACCTCGCGGGCGAACTTGACCGACAGCGTGTCGAATGGCCTGACCTCGACTGCCCCGTGCAGCGTCAGATGCGGCAGCTCCTCACGGATGATCTCGACCCGCTCGTCGAGAGTGAACAGCGGCCCTTCGGCCTCGTTGATGGCGACGGCGACCACCAGCTTGTCGACGATCTTCGAGGCGCGGCTGGATGATGTCCAGATGGCCGTTGTGGATCGGATCGAACGTGCCCGGGTAGAGCCCGATGCGCGTCATGCAGCGCTCCCTCGGAATTTTGCCCGCGCCGAAGGACTTGGAATTTGCCGATCTGTCAATCGGCTTGGGCGTCGTCGCCGGGCTCGTCGTCGAGCGGATCCTCGTCGCCGGCGTCGCCCTCGCCGCCATCGCCCTCCAGCCGCTCGACGCCGACCACGTGCTCGTCCTCGGCGGTGCGGAAGATGGTCACGCCGGAGGTGTTGCGGCCCGCGATGCGGATCTCGCCCACCGGGACGCGGATCAGCTGGCCCTGGTCGGTGACCAGCAGGATCTCGTCGGTGTCCTCGACCGGGAAGGAGGCGACCAGCCGGCCGCCCTTCTTGGAGAGGTCGTGGGCGATCAGCCCCTGCCCGCCCCGCCCGGTCCGGCGGTACTCGTAGGCCGAGGTGCGCTTGCCGAAGCCTTCGGTGGAAACGCTGAGGATGAACTCCTCGGCCGCGCCCGAGCTCGGCGATGCGCTCGAGCGACAAGCTGATCTGGTCGCCGTTGCTCTCGTCCTCTTCGTCCTCCGGCGGCGCCGACGGCCTCGTCGTCCG
Source organism: uncultured Alphaproteobacteria bacterium (assembly GCA_963719975.1). GTDB lineage: Bacteria > Pseudomonadota > Alphaproteobacteria > Caulobacterales > Caulobacteraceae > Poindextera. The sequence goes on along the minus strand of CAVRED010000007.1, from coordinate 784,451 downwards.
CGCCCTGGCGCGCGCGCGCATGGCGTTGGCGTGCTTGAGGTAGGCGGCGCGCTCGGCCGGCGTGGCGTCGACCCCGTGCAGGATGGCCATCGAGATCACCGAGTCGCCCTCGGCCAGGCGGATGCCGCGCACGCCGGTCGAAGTCGCGGCCGGCGAACACGCGCACCTCATCGACCGGGAAGCGGATGCAGCGGGCGAGCGCGGTGGTCAGCAGCACGTCGTTGGCGGTCGTGCAGAGGCCGACGCCGATGATGGAGTCGCCCTCGTCCAGCTTCATGGCGATCTTGCCGCCGCGGTTCACCTGCACGAAGTCCGACAGCTTGTTGCGGCGGACGGTGCCCGAGCGGGTGGCGAACATCACGTCCAGCCGCTCCCAGCTCGCCTCGTCCTCCGGCAGCGGCAGGATGGAGGTGATGGTCTCGCCGGGCTCGATCGGCAGGAGGTTGATGAAGGCCTTGCCGCGCGAGGTCGGGCAGCCCGAGCGGCAGGCGCCAGACCTTGAGCTTGTAGACCTTGCCGCCGGAGGAGAAGAACAGCACCGGCGCATGGGTCGAGGCCGAGAACACGCGGGTGACGGCGTCCTCCTCCTTCGTCGCCATGCCCGAGCGGCCCTTGCCGCCGCGCCGCTGCGTCCGATAGGTGGCCAGCGGCGTGCGCTTGACGTAGCCGCCGTGGGTGACGGTGATCACCATGTCCTCGCGCGTGATCAGGTCCTCGTCGTCGACGTCGGCGTCGCCCTCGACGATCGTGGTCCGGCGCGGCACGGCGAAGGCCTCGCGCACCTCGACCAGCTCCTGGCGCACGATCGCCATCACCCGCTCGCGCGAGGCCAGGATGTCGAGGCCCTCCTTGATCTCGGCCGCCAGCCCCCGGGCCTCCTCGAAGATCTCCTCGCGGCCGAGGCCGGTCAGGCGCGACAGCGTCAGCGCCAGGATGGCGCGGGCCTGCTCGTCGGTCAGGCGGATGCGTCGCCGTCCGACCAGGATGGTGCGCGGGTCGGCGATGAGCTCGATCAGGGCCGCCATCTCGCCGATCGGCCAGGCGCGCGCCGACCAGCTGCTCGCGCGCCTCCGCCGGATCCTTGGCCTGACGGATGATGCGGATCACCTCGTCGATGTTGGCGACGGCGATCGGCCAGGCCGACCAGCACGTGGCCGCGGTCGCGCGCCTTGGAGAGCTCGAACTTGGTGCGCCGGACGACCACGTCTTCGCGGAAGTTCGACGAAGTGGGCGATCATCTCGCGCAGGCCCATCTGCTCGGGCCGGCCGTGGTTCAGCGCCAGCATGTTGACGCCGAACGAGCTCTGCAGCGCGGTGAAGCGGTAGAGCTGGTTCAGCACCACCTCGGCCGAGGCGTCGCGCTTGATCTCGACCACCACGCGCAGGCCCTGGCGGTCGCTCTCGTCGCGCAGGTCGGCGACGCCCTCGATGCGCTTCTCGCGCACGAGCTCGGCGATGCGCTCGACCATCGCCCACTTGTTCACCTGGTAGGGAATCGAGGTGATGACGATGGCCTCGCGGTCCTTGCGGATCTCCTCGACCGTCGCCGTCCCGCGCATGATCACCGAGCCGCGGCCGGTGAGCAGCGCCTGGCGCGCGCCCGAAGCGGCCGACGATCTCGGCGCCGGTCGGGAAGTCCGGCCCGGGCACGATCTCCAGCAGGGCGTCGGCGGTGATCTCGGGATCGTCGATCATCGCCAGGCAGGCGTCGACGATCTCGCCCAGATTGTGCGGCGGAATCGTTGGTGGCCATGCCGACGGCGATGCCGTCGGAGCCGTTCACCAGGAGGTTCGGGATGCGCGCGGGCAGCACCTTCGGCTCGCGCTGGCGGCCGTCGTAGTTGTCCTGGAAATCGACCGTGTCCGAGTCGATGTCGGCCAGCATCGCCATCGCCGCCTTGGTCAGGCGGCACTCGGTGTAGCGCATCGGCCGCCGGCGGATCGTTGTCGATCGAGCCGAAGTTGCCCTGGCCGTCGATGAGCATGAGGTTCATCGAGAAAGGCTGCGCCATGCGCACCAAGCGCGTCGTAGATCGCCGCGTCGCCGTGCGGATGGTACTTGCCCATCACGTCGCCAACGACGTTGGCGCATTTGACGTAGCTGCGGTCGGGCGTGTGCCCCTGTTCGTTCATCGAGTGCAGGATGCGGCGATGGACCGGCTTCAGCCCGTCGCGCACGTCCGGCAAGCGCGCGGCTGACGATCACGCTCATCGCATAGTCGAGGTACGACTTCTTGAGCTCGTCCTCCAACGCGATGGGTGCAACCGCGCCGCGCCGGCTGTCTTCCGGCGGTGTGATCTCGTCGTCGCTCAACGGATTTTCAGGCGCGAGAATCGGGCGCGAAGGTCATGAAACTGTTTAGCATCCGCCGCGCTGCAGTGCAAAAAATCTCGACCGGAAACGCGTGCGAAAAACCGCGCCCCGCGCGTGGCGGCGCCTCTTACAGGTTCGTAATGTTGTACGGCCGAGCGCCGGTGTAAGGTCGTGTGCGCCCAATCCTTGGTTGGCGGGGGGAGATGTCGAAGGGGTTGAGGCCGGCGCGGACCCGTCGTTGCGCCGGTCTGGGACCGCGGCTATTCGATGAGCAACGAGACGCTGTTGAACCAGCTCCGGATCGACCGGAGCGAGCCTGGCAAGCGCCCGCCACGGCGTGGCCGGCGGCCGTGGGTGCTTGATCGTCGAGCGCGATCGTCGCCGCCTTCGCGCTGGTCGGCGGGTTGGCGTGGTATCTCATCGCCCAGCCCGACCGAACGCCGGTGCGGGAAGCGACGGCGGCCGCGCTGCCATCCTCCGGCGCGGTGCAGGGCGCGCCGCTGCTGGATGCGTCCGGCTACGTCACTGCCCAGCGCGAGGCCACGGTCTCGTCGAAAGTCCCCGGCAAGGTCCTGGTGGTCTTGATCCAGGAGGGCCAGCGCGTGGCCGCGAACCAGGTGATCGCCCGGCTCGACGATTCCAACGCCCGCGCCGCCGAGGACCAAGCGCTCGCTCAAGTTCGGCAGGCCCAGGCCAACGTACAACTCGCCGAATCGGCCGTCGCCGACGCCGACATCAAGTACCGACGCTTCCGCGGGCTCGCTGGCCAAGGCGTCGTTGCCGACCAGGCGATCGACGACGCCCGCACGAGCCTCGACAACGCCCGGGCTAGCCTGGGCGTCCAGCGCAGCGCAGTCGGCGTGGCGCAGGCGACGCTCGAGATCGCCCGCCGCAATGTCGACGACACCATCGTGCGCGCGCCGTTCGCGGGCGTGGTGACGGCCAAGTCCGCCCAACCCGGCGAGATCGTCGCCCCCGTCGCGGGCGGCGGCTTCACCCGCACGGGCATCTGCACGATCGTCGACATGGATTCGCTCGAGGTCGACGTGGATGTCGCTGAGAGCTTCATCAACCGGGTGAGCCAGGGGATGCCAGCCGTCGTGCGGCTGAACGCCTATCCGGATTGGGCGATCCCGGCCGAGCTGGTCGCGGTGATCCCGACCGCCGACCGCTCTAAGGCGACGGTCACCGTGCGCGTGGGATTGAAGGTCAAGGACCCCCGCATCGTGCCCGACATGGGCGCACGGGTAACCTTCCTTGGCCCTCAGCCGGCCGCTGGGCAGACCAACGCGCCCGAGGGCGGGGTCAGCGTGCCGGACGAGGCAGTGAAGACCGGCGACGACGGCCAGGCGGTGGTTTTCGTGGTCGGCGACGGCCGGGTCGAGCGCCGCGCGGTTCGGCTAGGTCCGCACGAGGGAGCAAACCAGATCATCATCGCCGGCCTGCACGCCGGCGACGTCGTTGCGATCAGCGACAAGACGCTGAACGATGGCGACAAGGTGCGCGTGGTCAAGGGCGAGCCAGCGTCGGACTGAGCAGAGGAGGAGCGCCATGGCGCCGGTCGTAAGCCTGAAGCACGTGATCAAGCGCTACCGCCGCGGACGTCAGGTCATCGAAGTGCTGCACAACCTCGACCTCGAGGTGGAGTCGGGCGAGTTCATGGCCCTGATGGGCCCGTCTGGCTCGGGCAAGACGACCTTGCTCAACCTCATCGGAGGCCTAGACCAGCCGACCGAGGGCGAGGTCGTCGTGGCGGGCGAGGAGATCGACCGCCTGTCAGGTGGCGAACTCGCTCGCTGGCGCGCCCGCCACGTCGGGTTCGTGTTCCAGTTCTACAACCTTATGCCGACGCTCTCCGCCGAGCGGAACGTCGAGTTGCCCCTGCTCCTGACGTCGCTGTCCGGCGTCGAGCGAATGAAGCGCGTCGCCGCGGCCCTCGCGCTGGTCGGGCTCACCGACTGGCGCAAGCACCGGCCGAACGAGCTGTCAGGCGGCCAACAGCAACGGGTCGCCATCGCTCGCGCCATCGTCGCTGACCCCACTCTGCTCGTCTGTGACGAGCCCACTGGCGACCTCGACCGCGAGACGGCCGAGGACGTGCTGGGTTTTCTCCAGCAACTGAACCGGACCCAGGGCAAGACCATCATCATGGTCACGCACGACCCGAAGGCGGCCTCGTTCGCATCGCGCATCGTCAACCTGGACAAGGGCGCGCTGGTCGCGGCGCCGGCGATGGCATCTGTATGAAATTCTTACCGCTGGTGTGGGCGGGGCTCTGGCGCAAGCCTGGCCGCGCCATCCTGACGCTGCTGTCCGTTGCGAACGCGTTTCTGCTGTTCGGCATCCTGCAAGGGTTTGCCAGCGGCCTGGACCACGCCGTCGCCCAGACGCATGCCGACGTGCTCCTGACCTTCAGCCGCGTCAGCCAGGTCGAGCCTTTGCCGCTGTCGCATGGCGAACAGATCCGCGCCGTGCCCGGCGTGCGCGGAGTGACGCCGATGGTTCCGCTGATCTCCAGCTATCGTACGCCGACGCAGTTCGTGCCGGCGGAAGGGATTGACCCCGACCAGGTGGCCGCCGTCGACCCGGACCTGGATCTTCCCAAGAGCATGACGGACGCGCTCAAGAACACCCGCACGGGCGCGCTCGTCTCCCGCAACATGGCGACGCGCTTCGGCTGGAAGGTCGGCGATCGCGTCCCGCTGCAGGCGATCCAGATCGCCAATCGGGACGGCTCGCGGACCTGGCCGGTCGACATCGTCGGCATCTTCCCGTCGAAAAGCGGAACGCTGTTCGCCAACGCCATGTTGCTCAACTTCCAATACATCGACGAGGGGCGCGCGAGCGGCGGCGGCACCGTCAACATCTTCTTCGTGCGCGTGAATGACCCCAATCGCGCCGGCCAGGTCGCGCAGGCGATCGACCGTGTGTTTGCGAACTCGGCCAACGAGACCAAGACAGCCACCGTGCGCCAGGTCGCTCAGGATCAGATCAAGCAGCTGGGCGACATCGGCTTCGTCATCAACGCCATCGTCGGCGCGGTCTTCTTCGCGCTTCTGTTCTCGGTGGGCGCCCTGATGATGCAGTCGGTCCGCGAGCGGACGCCGGAGCTTGCCGTGCTGAAGACGCTGGGCTTCACCGACGGCGGGCTGATGGGGCTGATCCTGTCGGAATCGCTCATCTTTTGCCTGGTCTCAGCAGCCGTCGGCCTCGGCCTCGCCGCCCTGCTCTTCCCCGTCGCGCGCCAGACGATCGGCTTCAACGTCCAGGCCGGACCGCTGATGCTGACGGGCTTCGGCCTTGCCGTCGCGCTCGCGCTGATCAGCGGCCTGCCGCCGGCCATCCGCGCCATGCGGCTCGAGGTGGTCGACGCTCTGGCTGGCCGATGAAGGGCGTCGCATGAACCTGTTTGCACAGATCTGGGCGGTGACGGCGATGAATGTGCGCGCGATGCCCCAGCGCGCCGGCGCCTCCCTGGTCACGGTGGTCGGCGTGGCCACCGTGGTTGCGGTCATGGTCTCGCTGCTCTCCATCGCCGCCGGCCTGATGCAGATGGTCGACAAGAACATCCAGCCCGCGGATGTGACCGTGCTCACCTCGGGCGCACCGGCGGTTTACATGGGTTCCATCTCGCGCGGGGCCGCCGCCATCATCGCCGACGCGCCAGGCATAGCGCGGGACCCTGACGGCAAGCCGATGGTGCAGCCAAACGCGATCGTGGTTGTCGAGGTGCCGAAGAAGAGCGACGGCGGCAGCGCCAACATCGCCTTCATTGGCACCGGCGACGAGGGACAGCGCATGGCTAGCCATGCTCATCTGATCGCCGGGCGCCGTTTCCGGCCCGCCGTGCACGAGCTGATCGCCGGACGGACGGCGAGCGCCCAGTACCAAAATCTGGGCGTTGGCGACCACATCATGCTGCGCGGCACCGATTGGACGGTGGTCGGAGTCTTCGCCGACAACGGGGCCACGGACGAGAATTCCCTGCTCGGCGACGTGGACACCGTCATGACCGCCTTCGACCGGCCTGCTTTCCAGAGCGTCAGCGCGCGCCTCACCTCGCCGGCCATGTTCGAGCGGTTCAAGGACGCGCTCACCTCCAACCCGCAGCTCTCTGTCGATGTGAAGCGCACCAGCGAGTACGCCCGCGACCAACTCAAGCCGATCACCGGCGTCCTCAACTTCGTCGGCTACTTCGTCGGCGTGGTGATGGCGGTGGGCGCCGTGTTCGGAGCGATCAACACCATGTACTCGGCCGTCGACGCCCGCTCGCGCGAAATCGCCACCCTGCGCGCCATCGGGTTTGGCGGGACCGCGGTCGTGATCTCGGTCATGGTGGAGTCGCTGTTGCTCGCCGCGCCTGGCGCGCTTCTCGGCGTGCTCGCCGCATGGCTCCTCTTCAACGGCCATGCGGTCACGGCGCTCGGGATAACGTTCCCGCTCGCGGTCACGCCGGCGCTGCTCGAGCTCGCCATCGTATGGGCGCTCGTCATCGGCCTGATCGGCGGCCTGGCCCCCTCGGTCCGCGCCGCCCGCCTGCCGGTGGCGACCGCGCTCAGGGCGACCTAGAACGGGATCTCGTCGTCCAGGTCGGCCGAGAAGCTCTCGCTGGCGCCTTGCGGCTGCAGGCGCTGGCCCGAGGGCTGGTAGCCGCCGCCATAGCCGCCCTCCTCGCGCTCGGCGTCGCCGGCGCGTCCATCCAGCATCGTGAGCTCGCCGCGGAACTTTTGCAGGACGACCTCGGTCGAGAACTTCTCGGCGCCGGTGTTGTCGGTCCACTTCCGGGTCTGCAGCGCACCCTCGACGTAAACCTTCGAACCCTTCTTGAGGTAGTTCTCGACGACCTTGACCAGGTTGTCGTTGAAGATGACGACGCGGTGCCACTCCGTGCGCTCGCGGCGTTCACCTGACTGGCGATCGCGCCAGGTCTCCGAGGTCGCCAGGCGCAGGTTCGCGACCCGGTCGCCCGAATTCAGCGTGCGGATCTCGGGGTCCGCGCCCAGGTTGCCGATCAGGATCACTTTGTTGACGCTTCCCGCCATGTCGCCCTCGCCTTTTCCGTAGCTGGCCAATCGATGTGGACGACCCTAGCTGAGGTTGCAAGGTCGCACAATGTTCTTGTTACGTTCTACCGCCTACTGCCCCGTCGAAAGGGCGGACGCCGTGGCCAGCCGGCCGTCTGGCGTGCGTCCCAACAGGAAGTAGCGCGGACCGTTGATCTCCTCGGCCGTAAAGATTCCCTGCTCATTCAGGAATAGGAAGTTACCCTGATAGGCGCCTGTTATTTCTAGGCGATTACCACCGATACTCAGGAACCGATCACGCATCGCCTCGAGCGCGGCCGCGCAGGTCTCGATCGTGGGCTCGCCGCGTGCTGACCTTGTTGAACTTCACCGCGCCGTTGTCGAGCGTAGCGACATGCCAGCACACGCCGCGGTCCATGGGCGCCGCGATCTGCTTGGCGCAACCCGACAGGGCAGCGGCGGCGCTGGCGGCTACGATCCATCCGACGTGAAGGCGCATGTCCGGCGCTCCTAAAAGTCCGCAATGACACAATCCGGCGCCGACTGCGGAACGAGCTGGTGAAAGTCCTTGTTGTCGCTAGAGATTTCGACCGAGCCTGCCGTCTGCCTGAGCGTCTGACCCATCCAGCGTCCATAGACGGTCGCGCCGACCTTGGCGCAATGGCCATCGAACAGCAGCTTGACGCATCCTGCGAGCGACATGCCCGCCCCCACCTCCCGCCACGTCTGGGCGGTGTAGCGCAAGCAGTCGCCGGCGCCGGCGCTCGCGTCGGCGGCGTCGGGCGCAGCGCTGACCACGGCGGTCGGGACCTGCGGCATCAGCGTGACTGAGGTCGGCGTCGAGTTGTTTTGGTCGGCTGCAGCGAGCTGGCCGGTCTGATCGACCCCGACATCCAGCGCTTCGGTCGCCACGCCGTTGCGCTTGGCGCAGTCGGCCAGCGTCTCTTCACCGACCAACTGGCCGTTGACGAAGCAGCGCAGTGGCTTTTGCGGGTCCAGCTTGGCTTCCTGGGCGGCCTGGGTCACGATCAGGCCGCCCGTCGCAGCGGGCGGCGGGGCTGCCGGGCGCGGTCCGTGCAACAGAATGAAGAGCCCGGCCGCCACCGCGATCGCCGCGACCAGAAGGCCGCCGCCAACGGTCACCAAGAGCCTGCGGATCGAAGCGGCGTCCATCGCCGCTCAGCTAAGCCCAGGCGGAAATTGTTTCAACAGCCGCAACGGGCCGGCTTTCGCTCCAAAAGTTAAGCAAGCCTCAGTCATATCGAAGGAAACTCGCTTCCCGGAAACCGGACGCATCATGGCCATCGCGATCGATTCTAGCCTGCTGCTGAGCTACTACGACCTCAAGGCCGGAGTGTCGCCGTCGCTGAACGGTGCGGGCTCGGGCACGGTCTCCACGAGCGCTCCCGCCCAGGCGACGCCCTGGGCGAAGGCGCCGACCGCGGCGCAGACCAATGCGCTGGTGCAGGCGGCCCTCAACGGCCGGCAACTTTTCAACCCCGGCGCCGTCAAGCTCAGCATTCCGACGACGACGCCGAACTACGGCAACACCAAGCAGCTGTTCACCCTGTACCAGGGACTGACCGCGTTGCAGGACCTGGCGACGCAGGCAAAGGCTTCGGGTGCATCGAGCTTTCAGCTCGCGCAGCTGCAGGCGGCGTTCGCCAAGGGGATGCAGCAGCTGCAGACCTACCTGAACGGCTCGCCGTTCACTGGCTTCCAGGTTGCGCAAGGCTCGGTCGCTGCAAGCGACCAAACGGCTTCCGGCGTCCCGCAGGAGACCGACGCCTACACCACCCAGACACTCTGGAGGGGAGACCCGACGACGGTGGATCCCGCGTTGCAGGGCAACGTGCAGTTCTCGATGACGGTTACCCTGCCCTCAGGCAAGCAGACCGTCGTCAACTTCAACCTCGCCGACATGGGCTCGACGCCCCGGTCGCTCGCGAACGTGATCAACTACCTGAACGGCCAGCTGCAGGCGGCCGGCGTGTTCACGCGCTTCGCCGACGTCCTGACCCAAGGGACCTCGAGCACGCTCAAGGTGAACGGCCAGACGATCACCGGCCCGGCGACGCCAAACACCTACGCGCTGAAGATCGTCGGCAACCCCATCGAAAGCATCAGCCTCTCGGCGCCGACCACGAGCGCCGGCGTCTACATCACCCAGCAGGCCGGCGCCTCGGCGTCCAACACCCCGAGCGGCGCGCCGGCAAGCAGCGGCGCGCCGACCACGCCGCCAAGCCAGCAGCTCCTCAAGCTGACGACCGATCCGAGCGCGACAGACGCGCGCGTCTTCACCGACGCCCTCGGCAAGGCCGTGCAGAACGCCGTGGCGACGGCCACGGCCCCGGATGGGTCGGTCTATGTGCTGGCGAATATCGACGGCGCCACTCAGAGCGGGCAGCTGACGGCCTCGCACGGCATCACGGGAACTCAGGACGCCGCGCTGATGAAGTACGACTCGGCGGGCAACCTCATCTGGACGCAGACCCTGGGCTCGACCCAGTCCGCGTCGGGGCTTGGGCTCGCTGTCTCGGCCGACGGCAGCCAGGTGGCGATCGTCGGGCAGGGCACGGGACTCAGCGACAACAACGGCGGCCCACCCAGCGACACCACCGATCCGACCGGCTTCGTTTCGGTCTTCTCGAGCGCCGGCGCGCCCGCCTGGAGCCAATCTGTCGACGGCTGGACGACGAGCCAGGTGTCACATGTGGCGTTCGGCTCGGACGGCTCGGTCTATGTCGCCGGATCAATCCAGATCGGATCGGGGCCGTCCGACGAATTCCTTGCCGGCTTTTCGCCGAGCGGGGCGCCAAAGTTCAACACCATGCTGGGCGCGACTTCCTCGAACGGCGTCGCCGGCATCGCCGTCGACGGCTCTTCGCTGGTGACCGCGGGCGACCAGAACAGCCAGGCTGTCGTGCAGAGTTACGCACTGCAGCCATCCGGCGCCCCGGTGCTCTCGGCGAGCGAGAGTCTCGGCCAAGCCCACGTCGCGGGGGTCGCGGTGAACACCGACGGCTCGATCATCGTCGCCGGCTCCACGAACAACGGGAACCTGGATCCCGCCGCCACGGTCGGGAACGCCTATACCGGCGGCGAGAACGCCTTCGTCGCCGCGCTCAACCCTTCGCTCTCGCCGTCGAGCTCGGACACGCTGGCCTATTTCAACGGCGGCGCCGACACGACGGCGACCGCCGTGACCGCCGCGGGCGGGCAGGTGTATGTCGCCGGGCTGATCGCCGCCACGCCGGCCCCTGGTTCCGGCGCGCTCACCGCCTCCGATGGCTTCGCCGCGCAGATCGATCCGACGACGGGCGCGATAACCTGGTCGAGCACGATCAACACCAGCGACAACCAGTCGGCGCCGAATGCGATCGCCGTAGATCCGGCGGGCGCATCGTCGCTCGACGCCCTCGGCCTTCCATCGGGTGCGATTTCGTTCACGCCATTTCAGAGCCTGACCGCCAACACGGCGCTGCTGCCAGGCGACCAGTTCACGATCAAATCGAACTTCAACGCCCTGCCGACCACCATCACGATCCAGGCCGGCGACACGTTGCAATCGCTAGCCCAGGCGATTGAGCGGGCGTCGGGCTTCGCCGCCAGCGCTCAGGTGGTGACGACAGGCGGCCTCCAGCAGCTGAAGATCACGCCCATCAGCTCGAGCTTCCAGATCACCCTCGGCGGCGGCCCAGCGGGCCAGGATGCGTTGGAAGGGCTCGGATTGAGCGCCGGGCTGATCGTCGACAACGCCACGGCGAAAGCCAAGAGCGCGACCGCGTTGAATGGCGCGCGGCCGACGACCACGCTGAAGGCGAACTACGGCCTTGGTCTCGAATCCACGCTCAGCCTGAATTCGTCGCTCGACGCGGCCAACGCCCTGGCCCAGCTCGGAGGCGCGATCACGACGGTCAAGCAGATCTATTCCCAGATGACGACGCCGCCCTCGAACAACACGAGCGGCCCTGTTCCCGCCTGGCTCACCGCCGAGATTGCGAACTATCAGGCCGCGCTGGCGAGGCTCACCAACGGCGGCGGCTAGGCGGCGATCAGGTTTGCAGCGCTCAACGCGCGGCGCAGCGCCCCGCGCCTGGCCCGCCATTCGGGCTCGAGGAGCCCCAACAGCACCACGTCGCGCCGCCGGCCGTCCTTGATCACGTGCTCGCGCAGGTAACCCTCGCGGCGGAAGCCGGCGGCGGCTTGCGCCTTCAGTGCGACGTCGTTGTCGGCCAGGACCTCGGCCTGCACTTTCTCAAGGCCGAGCAAATCGAACGCGAGATCCAGTCCCAGCGCTTGCGCAGCGCGTCCGGCCCCGCGCCCCCGCGCCGCCGCCTCGCCGATGTACCAGCCCCATGACGCGCGGCGATGACGGCTGGCGAGCCCCGTCAGCGTAAGGAAGCCGGCGGGCTCGCCGTCAACGGTGATGATCCAGCCGCGGCGGTCGGGATCGACACGGAAGTCCTGGAACCAAAGACGGCTCTCGTCGATCGTCGCGGCGGCCTGGTCGCTCATCCAGCGGTCGACCTCGGGCTCGAGGCGCCAGCGGAACAAGCGCTCCTGATCCTCGTCCTTGAGGTCGCGCAGCTCGATCATGCCCGCATCTTATACCGCGCCCGACAACGCTGCGTGAACGTCTGCCTAGCGGAACAGAGACAGCACCAACTGGGGCGACTGGTTGGCGATGGGTTGCCCTTGCGCTCCGAGCTGCTGCTGCACCTGCAGCGCCAGGAGACGCGCCCCCTCGGTCCCGGCGTCCGCGGACGTCTGAACCCCCGCCTTCAGCGCGCTAGACAGCTGGTCGACGATGGCGCCGTGCGCCGAGATCTGGCCGGCCTGGTCGGCCAGCGCGCCAAGCGCCGATTGCAGGTTGGACAGCGAGCTGTTGAGGTCGGCGAGCGCCGACGTCGCCGCATCGGCCGAGCCGAGGCTGGCCGTCGACGACACCACCAGGACCGGGCCGCCCAAAGTCAGGTTCTGCGGCGTCAGGCTGCCGCCGCCCGGAATCCGCAAGCTTGACGATGAGCCATCGAGCAGGTTCACGCCGTCATAGCTCGCCTGTTGCACGGTCGCGGCGATCTGGGCGAGCGTGGCCTTGAAATCGACGTTCAAGCCACCCCGGGTCGTGGGGTCCAGGGCGGGGTCCTGCGCGGACGCCGCCTCGCTCTGCAGAGTGGTGAGAAGCCCCTCGACGGTCTTGCCGGCGCCGAGCGCGAGGTCGGCGATGCCGGCGGCGCTGTTGAGACCAAGCGCCAGCGCATCCACCGTGCCGACGTCGAGGGTCCCGTTCTGGCCGATCGCGACGGCGCGGCTGCTCGGCTCCGCCGTCGGACTTCGGCGGCGCACCGCCGGTCACGCCCTGCCCGGGCGTGTTCAGATCCTGCAATGCCGGTGAGATCGGGCCGGCGCCGCTTACGCTGATCGCCAAGGACGGCCTCCTTCGAAAGCCAGGCGCCGCATCAGGTCCGCAGAGGCGCCCTTGACGCTTCTACGGACCTTGCGGCTGGCAAATCCTTAAGGAGCCAGCGTCTATTTATAGTTAACGGAACCCCAACGCGCCGCTCTAGGCGCGCGCCCTGATCAGCGCGCCGGCGGAGTAGTCCGGCGTCTTGCTCAGGGCGAGCAAGCCTTCGCGCGGCAGCCGACGGATCACCGCACCTGTCCGCCGATCGATCGTGGTGTAGGTGAAGGTCGCGCCGGCTTCGTCGCCTTCGATGATGAGCCGGACATCGTCCGGCGCGCCCTCGTCTGCGATCGCCGCCTGCGCTTCGTTCCCCTGGCCTTGCGCTTCGCCATCGCGGGAATAGCCGCCATGGCTGTGGTCGCCGACCGATCCGGCGTTGCTCACAATTCTGGTCATGTGGCCCTCCCGGCCGCGCGGGCCGGCGAGCCGGTCTTACCGGCCCGCCGCCTCACGCGTTTAGAGCTACCGGAAGAGGCTGAGTAGCGCGGCGCTCGACTGGTTGGCGATCGACAGCGCCTGGATGCCAAGCTGTTGCTTGGTCTGCAGGGCGGTCAGCTGAGCGCTTTCCTTGCCGAGGTTGGCGTTGACCAGGTTGCCGATGCCGGTGTCCAGCGTGTCCTGCAGGTCCTGAACGAACGTCAGCTGGTTCTGCAGGGCCGTGGCCCCGTTGCCGAGTTGGCCAAGGGCGCTGTTGACCTTGCTGATGGCCGTATTGACCGAGGCCACCATGGCGGTCGCCAGAGCGGTGGTGCCGATCGACGCATTGGCCGAGACTTGGCCCATGTTCGCGCCGCCCAACGCCAGATTCTGAGCCAGAACCGTGATCTGGCTGCCGGCGGCCGTCGCCAGCGCTTCGATGTTCGTACCGCCGGTCTTGATCATGTTCACCCCGTTGAAGTCGGAGTTGGTCACGATCTGGGTGATCTGCGTCAGGATCGACCGGAACTGGGTGTTGTTGGCCGCAATGCTGGTGGGGTCGAGCGACGGGTCCGACGCCGCCAGAGCCAGCGTCTTCAGCTGGTTCAGGAGGTTCGAGACGCTCGTCCCGGCGGACGTGGCGACCTGAATGGTCGATTGCCCCCGTTGCAGCGACTGGATGACCGCATCGAGCGACGAGGCGGTGCCCCGCTCGCTCTGCGCAATGGCCCAGACGGCGCCGTTGTCTTGCGGAGAGCCGACCGCAAGGCCGGTGGAGACTTCGTTCTGGGTTTGCTGGAGCTGACTGGCGGTGGCGGTCAGGTTCTGCAACGCGACCAATGCGCCAGGATTGTTGTTCACGCTAAGCATGACAAAGGTCCTTTTCTCAGGTGTCCGGCGTCATTTTGACGGCCGGGGGCGTTTTGCCCGATCGAGATCCAGGCAAGGGCGCGGACCAGGCGTCCCCACCTCCTAAACACCCTTTATTTCAGTGACTTAAACCCGCGCTGGACCGAGCCCGCCGGCGCGCCGCCTATGGTTAGCGGGAAATTTCTACCCGGCGGTGGTCGGATTTTGCCGGGACGCGCGCACGCCAAGGCCCTGCATCATGATCCGGTTGATCTCGACCAGCGGTTCGATCGGCTCCTGCTGCTGGATGACCGCGTTGGTGTGGCGGCCAACCCACATGCTGAGCGAGATGATCTGCGCGCGGAGTTCGGGTGGAAGCGCGTTGTCCGGTCCGGGCGCAGTCGGCGGCGAGCGTCATCCACAGACGCCGGTTCCAGTCGAGCGCCTTGATGCGGGCGACGAAGGCGTCAGCCGGCAGCCCCGCGGCGTCCATCAGCGCGCGCGTCACCTCGCCGAACACGCGGTACTCCGAATCGCGCGGGTGCTCAGCCCGCTCGGCCGCCTGCTGATAGGCTTGGAGCGACATGGCCCAACCTCTCGTCTTCGTACTCGATCAGTCGCCGGCACAGGACCAGCGCCTTGTAGTATTCGCGCTGGAGGACGTGCCTTGAGACGTTGACGCAGTCCGCGAGGATGTCCGGGTTCGTGATCGCGCCCATGAACTCCTGCAGACGCCGCACGAACTCTTCGTGCCAGGCGTTCGCGTTCGCTTCCTCGAGGTACATCATCATCACGGGGAAGTAGATTCGCCGCGACGGCGTGTTGGCCTCGTCGGCCTGCATGATGTCCTTCTCGCGCAGGACCGACGCCTTGTTCTGCAGGAGCAAGCACGCCGCGCCGGTCGCCGTTCTGCACGACGGCGCCGTTCAACACGAACTTCTCGCCGGGCTTCAGCGACAATTTCAGCGGCATTTCGCGCCCGAACTCCGATGGCCAAGCGGCGATCGCCTCAAAAGAGAGCGGCAACCTCAGGTCACGACTAAGCCGGTTCAGTTAATGGCTGCGTTGCCCGAATTTCGCTGACCCAGCGGCGTGCTTAGCACTCCCTTAAGGCTCGCCGCCGCACTCATGGGTCGAGCCCGAAATCCGTTGCGCGCAATGCGCTGGAGGCAGCCTGCAATGTCCACCGCGCGAAAAGTCAGACGAGGTCTCGACGGTTCCGCGGCGATCGCGCTCCGCGACGAAACGCCGCCCCTGCCCGCCGCCGCGCTGGCCGACCTCGAGATGGGCAACTCGGCCTCCGACGCCGCGCTGAGCCGGTTGAACGATGCGATCGCCAGTCTTCGCGCGACTGCGCGCCGCGCCGCTGCTGCAGGACGCCGTGGCGGCCATCCGCGACGGCGACAGCGCGCGCGCCTCGGAGCTGGCGATCGAGGCGCTGGACATCGACGAACGCAATGGCCATGGCTGGCACGTGCTGGCCATCGCGCGCGAGCAATGCGGGGACTTCAGAAGCTCGATCGCAGCCTACGAGTCCGCGCTCGCGCTGTTGCCCGACCACGCCGACGTGGCGAACGACCTCGGCCGGCTAGCGTTCCGGATGGGGATGACCGAGCTCGCCGTCCAGCTGTTCAACCTCTACCGGCAATCCAATCCAACGTGTCCGCAAGGGGCGAACAACCTCGCCTGCGCGCTCCGCGACCTGCACCACTATCAGTTCGCCATCGATGTGCTGAAGGAAGCGATCGGGGCCGATCCGAGGTCGCGATGCTTTGGAACACGCTGGCCACGGTCGTGATCGCCAACGGCGACACGGCGGCGGCGATGCCGTTCCTGGAGGAGGCCGTCAGGCTCGAGCCCGATTTCGCCAAGGCCCGCTACACCCGCGCCAACGCTCGGTTCGAGTTCGGCGACGTCGCCGGCGCCCTGGACGATGTGGACCGCGCCATCGGCTCGGCGAGCTCGAAAGCGATCTGGCGATGATGCGGTTCGCCCGCGCCCAGATGCTCCTGGTCGGCGGCCGCGTTGCTGAAGGGTGGGACGCCTACGAGGCTCGTTTCGCTCCGCAGTTCGCCGGCAAATCGACCTTCGTGGTCAGCCGGCCGATCTGGACGCCGGAGGTCGATCTGAGCCGGCAAGTCGCTGCTCGCTGATCGGCGAGCAAGGCCTTGGCGACGAAGTGATGTTCGCGAACTATCTGCCCGACCTGATCGCTGCGCTCGGACCGGCGGGCCGGCTTTCCGTCGCGCTCGAGTCCAGGCTCGCGCCTCTGTTTCAACGCTCGTTTCCCGGCGTGGAGTTCACACCCATGCCTCCTACAAGCTCGACGGCCACAATCTGCGCACCGCGCCGGACGTCGATGAGGCCGCCTTCGACCTCTGGACGCCGCTGGCCTCTCCACTCCGCCGGTTCAGGCCGTCGGTCGAGGCCTTTCCGGCACCGCGGGCTATCTGACGCCGGATCCGGTCCGCGTGGAGCACTGGCGCTCGGAACTCGCCGACCTGCCGGGCCGCAAGGTGGGCATCCTCTGGAAGAGCCTGAAGCTGGACGGTTCGCGGCTGCGCGAGTTCTCGCCCTTCGAGCGATGGCGTCCGGTGCTCGACGTTCCCGGCGTCACGTTCGTCAACCTGCAGTACGGCGAATGCGACGTCGAGATCGAGCAGGCCCGCGAGGCGTTCGGCGTCGACATCTGGCGCCCGCCGGGAATCGACCTGAAGGACGATCTCGACGACCTGGCCGCGCTGTGCTGCGCCTTGGACCTGGTGCTCGGGCCGGCGAACGCGACGACCAACATCGCCGGCGCCTGCGGCGCGCCGGTCTGGCTGATCTCGACGCCGGTGGCCTGGCCGAGGCTCGGAACCGACCGCTACCCCTGGTATCCGGCCACCCGCGTCTTCGCGACGCAAGCCTTCGGCCAGTGGGATGCCGTTATGGGCGAGATCGCGAGCGCGCTGGACACAGCCGCGTAGGCCGCGCTTCAGGGCCAGGCGAGAGCCCCAGGCTGATTCGGTTCGGCCGCAGTGTGGATGACCCTCACCGCCACCAAGCTCAAGGCGCGGAGCAATGCGGACTCGAGGCGCCCTCGGCCCCATCGCCGGCCAAACGTGGCCCAGCAAGCCGTCGTCGCGTTGGCGGGCCGTGCGCAATGGCCCGCGGCTTCCAGCGCCAAAGGCTGCGGCGCTAATCGCGCTTGCAACGCGCGGCCCCCACTCCTTACTGTGCGAGAAATCGAACAGTTGTTAGAGACGCGTCCGCGCGCCCAGAGGAGATGTATGAGCCAGCAGCGTTTTGAAGGCACTGCCGACTATGTGGCCACCGACGACCTGAAGGTCGCGGTCAACGCCGCGATCGCACTCGAGCGGCCGCTGCTGGTCAAGGGCGAGCCCGGCACGGGCAAGACCGTGCTGGCCTACGAGGTGGCCAAGGCGCTGAACGCGCCCCTGATCACCTGGCACATCAAGTCGACGACCAAGGCCGCCCAGGGCCTCTACGAGTACGACGCTGTCACGCGTCTGCGCGACTCCCAGCTCGGCGACGAGCGGGTCAAGGACGTCAAGAACTACATCCGCCAGGGCAAGCTCTGGGACGCCTTCGAGGCCGACGAGCGGCCGGTGCTGCTGATCGACGAGATCGACAAGGCCGACATCGAATTCCCGAACGACCTCCTGCAGGAGCTCGATCGGATGGAGTTCTACGTCTACGAGACCAACGAGACGATCCAGGCCAAGATCCGCCCGGTCGTGCTCATCACCTCGAACAACGAGAAGGAGCTGCCCGACGCCTTCCTGCGCCGCTGCTTCTTCCACTACATCCGCTTCCCGGACGCCGAGACGATGGAAGCGATCGTCGACGTCCACTTCCCCGGCATCAAGAAGAAGCTCGTCGCCGAGGCGCTGCGCATCTTCTACGACATGCGCAAGGTCCCGGGCCTGAAGAAGAAGCCGTCGACGTCGGAGCTGCTCGACTGGCTGAAGCTGCTGCTCGGTCGAGGACATCGACGACGAAGCGCTGCGCGAGCGCGACCCGACCAAGCTCATCCCGCCGCTGCACGGCGCGCTTCTGAAGAACGAGCAGGACGTGCACCTGTTCGAGCGCCTGGCCTTCCTGGCGCGGCGCGAAGGGTGCGGGAAACCGTCCCGGACAGCAGTAGCGCGGCCAGGGCTCGTCGCACCTCGGCGGTGAGCGGCCCGCGGGGCTCTAGGCTGCGTCCGCAGCGTCCGCCCAACCAGCAGTCGGAGAGCCGCCGCGCCATGAGCAGCCTGCCAACCCTTATGCCAACAAAGGCGACCGCCGAGACGTTCGGCGGCGTGACCTATCATATCGACGGCGAGCTCGTGCCGGCGCTGTCGGTCGACGTGACCCAGATGTCGCGTCTATTTCGAGCACCACATCCTGCTCTGGAAGAACCCGACCGTGCGCGTCCAGCTCAAGGCGCTGAAGGGCGCGCTCAAGCGGATGATCGCCGGCATGCAGGTGTTCGTGACCGAGGCCTCCGGCCAGGGCGTCATCGCCTTCAGCCGCGACGGCCCCGGCCACATCGTCCCGATCCACCTGAAGCACGGCGAAGAGCTGCACGTGCGCGAGCACCAGTTCCTCGCCGCCACCGGCAACATCGACTACAGCTTCGAGCGCGTGCGCGGGCTGGCCACCATGCTGTTCGGCCAGAGCGGCTTCTTCATCGACAAGTTCCACGGCGCAACCGGCGAGGGCGTGCTCTGGCTGCACGGCTACGGCAACGTGTTCGAGAAGGTGCTGGCGCCGCGGCGAGCAGATCGACGTCGAGCCGGGCGGCTGGCTCTACAAGGACCCGGCCGTGCAGATGGACACGGTCGTCGATCGCCTGACCAGCGGCATGTTCGGCGCGGCGGTGAACTTCGTGGTCAACCGCTTCACCGGACCGGGCCGCATCGGCATCCAGTCGATGTACCTGCACATGCCGAGCGAGGAATAGGCGAGCCGAACCGGCGCTATCGCCGCCGCGTTCTCGCCGAACGACAACAAGACCGCTTGGAGGAGTCCCTGGATGAAACGACGCTCGCCGTCTGCGCTGTTCGTCTTGCGTGGCGCTGCCCGCGAGCGCCGCCGTGCTCACCGGGCCGCCGGCCTATGGCGACTGGCGGACCGACGCCCCGGGCGTCGTGCGCAAGATCACCGTCGCCGACATGCCCAAGACCGGGACTTCGCCGATCGGCGTCGCGCCGCCGAGCATCGACGCCCGACCGGCCGGCGCCGAGCTCAAGACCCTGCCTGGCTTTCAGGTCAGCGCCTTTGCCAAGCTCGAAGGGCCAAGGCTGATCCGCGTCGCGCCGAACGGCGACATCTTCGTGTCCGAGGGCGACGCGGGCCGCATCATGGTGCTCCGCGCCGCGCCCGGCGCCGACAAGGCCGACACCGTCTCGACCTTCGCCGAGGGCCTGCCCCACCCGTTCGGCATCGCCTTCTATCCGCTCGGCCCCAACCCGCAGTGGGTCTACGTCGCCAACACCAACTCGGTGGTCCGCTTCGCCTACCGGAACGGCGACCTGAAGGCGCGGGGCGCGCCGGAAACGCGTCATTCCCAAGCTCACCCAGACCCATTCGGACCACTGGACGCGCGACATCCTGTTCTCGCCGGACGGCAGGCGCATGTTCGTGTCCGTGGGCTCCGGCTCGAACGCCGCCGAGGGCATGCCGAAGAAGACCGCCGACGAAGTGCGCGCCTGGCAGGCCGATCATCGCGCTGGGCGCCGCGTGGGGCATCGAGGTCGGGCGGGCGGACGTGATCGTCGGCGATCCCGGACGGCAAGGACATGCATGTGTTCGCCGCCGGCATCCGCAACTGCGTCGGCATGGCGCTGCAGCCGCAGACCCACGATCTTTGGTGCTCGACGAACGAGCGCGACCTCTCTGGGCGACGACCTGCCGCCCGACTACGTCACCCGCGTGCGTGAAGGCGGCTTCTATGGCTGGCCCTGGTACTATATCGGCGACCATGAGGATCCGCGGCACAAGGGCGAGCGGCCGGACCTGGCCGGACAAGATCACCATCCCAGACGTCCTGATCCAGCCCCACTCCGCCCCGCTGCAGATGGCCTTCTACGACGCGCGCGGCGGGCCGGCGGCCTTCCCCGCCGAGTACCGCGGCGACGCTTTCGTCGCCCTGCACGGCTCGTGGAACCGTGCAAAGCGCACCGGCTACAAGGTCGTCCGCCTGCATCTTGAATCGAGGGCGTCCCGGACGGGACCTACGAGGACTTCCTCACCGGCTTCGTCATCGGCCCCAAGAGCGTCTGGGGCCGGCCCGTGGGCGTGGCCGTCGCCCACGATGGAGCGCTGCTCGTCGCCGACGACGGCTCCGATGAGATCTGGCGGGTAGCCTATGCCGGCCAGCGCTAGGCGGCTGCTGGCGGCCACGGCGGTCGTTGCGCTGGCCGCCGCGCCGGCGCTGGCCGCAGGACGTCGCCAAGGGATCGGACGTGTTCCAGGACCACTGCAGCCAGTGCCACGTGCTGAACGGCGTCGGTCAGGGACCCAGCCTCATCGGCGTGGTCGGCCGCAGGGCGGCGTCGCTGCCGGACTACCCCTATTCGGCCTCGCTGAAAGCGTCGGGCCTCACCTGGACCCCGGCCAACCTCGATGCATTCGTGCAGGGGCCGGCCAAGCTCGTTCCCGGCACCGCGATGCGGGCCGTCGTCGCCGACCCGACCGACCGCCGCGACCTGGTCGCCTATCTGGCCACCCTGAGGCGCTGACGCAGCGCTCAGGCGCGGCGGACGTCCGTCACCTTGTAGGTGAGCAGGCGGCCGTCCTCGTCGGTGATCGAGACGTACTCGCCGACCGCGAACCTGTGCTCGCCGAGACGATAGAGCGGCTCCTCGGCGTCGCCTTGGTCGCCATAGTCGAAGAACCAGCGGCTGTTGCGATGCACCAGTTTGCCTTCCTGCGGGTCCTCGTCGGGCGCGAAGCGGCGCACGGCGCACACGCCCTTGGCCGCGCGAAACGCCGCCTCGTCCAACTTGCCGTCGGACGTGAGGGGCGCAACGAGCGAATAGCCGCGATGGTCGTCGCCCTCGGCGAACTCGCTGCCGGGGTTCCGCGCCAGGCGCATGACGATGCGGCTAAGGGCCATTGGGTCTTCTCTCGGTTGGATCTGAACTAGTGCGACAAGAACAGCGACGGTGCGTCCGTCGCATTCAGGAAGGCGCGCGTCGTGCCGCCAAAGATGTACTCCTGCAGCCTTGGGTGCCCGAAGGCGCCGGCGACCAGCAGGTTGGCGCCAGCGTCCCTTGCGGCGCGCATCAGCGCCTGGCCGGGATCGCCAGGCTCCGTCAGGCTCTGCAGGTCGGAGGCGATGCCGCGGACCTGAAAGAAGCTCTGCAGGCGGGCAGGATCGAAGTAACGCGCCGACGAGGCCGGCGCGGCCAGGATGACGACCCGCGACGCCCGTTGCAGCAGCGGCAAGGCCGTGCGCGCGGCGCGGCTCGCCTCCTTGCCCCCGTCCCAGGCCACGGCGACCACGCCGCCAACGCTGAGCCCCTGTCGCGCCACGATGGTCGGGCGCTGCTCATCGGCCACGATTTGCTGGAAGCTCTCGGCCAAGGGTCCCCTGCCCTTCGCCGTCGCGTCGTCGAACAGCACCACGTCCGAAAGCCGCCCCTCCATCGAGAGCGCGGACCAGACCGGCGAAGCGAGCGCGGTGAATGACTTTTGCGCGTAGTCGACCGCCTGACAGGCGGCGCGGGCCGAGCGTTCCCCCTCCGCGGCAGCATCCTTCAGGCTCTGGACAGCCGTCACCTGCACCCCGCCCATGAATCCCTCGCCCATCCAGGGCATCAGGTCGGCAACGTCGGCTGGCGCGTAGACGGCGGCCAGCTCGGCTTCGAACGGCGCGGCGATCGCCTTGGCCGCGGCGAGCAGGCCGGCATCGGCGTCGCCGCCGGCGACGGGCGCCATGATCCTCGCCCAACTCATACTCAAGCCAGCCATCGTGTCTCGTCGCTCCCAGCCTTTCTTGACGTCAACTCGCGCCCTTGGAATTACGATAGATCAAATTGAGGCCGGTCCACAGCAAGGGAACGCGAACGGTGGCGAAAGGGCTGCCCCGCGCCACACGCGCCCAGGCCGCACCGCGAGCCTGGCAGCGGATGCTGTCCGGCCGCCGGCTCGACCTGCTCGACCCCTCGCCGCTCGACATCGAGATCGAGGACATCGCCCATGGGCTGGCGCGCGTGGCCCGCTGGAACGGCCAGACGACGGGCGAGCACGGATTTTCGGTCGCCCAGCACTCGCTGGTTGTCGAGGAGGTCACCGCCCACATCGAGCCCGGCCTTGAAGCGCGTTGGCGGCTCGCGGCGTTGCTGCATGATGCGTCGGAGTATGTGATCGGCGACATGATCTCGCCGTTCAAGGCGGCGCTCGGGTTCAACTACAGAGCGTTTGAGGAGCGGCTCGAAACGGCGGTGCAGCTTCGCTTCGGCCTGCCCGCGCGCTTGCCGGCGCGCGTGAAGACGCTGATCAAGGAGGCCGATCGCGCCAGCGCGTTCTTCGAGGCGACGCAGCTCGCGGGCTTCACCCACCCGGAGGCGCTGGCCTTCTTCGGCCGCCCGCCCAAGGGATATTTGCTGACGCTCCAGCCGATGAGCCCGACGGAGGCGCAGGCGCACTATGTCGACCGCTTCCACACCCTGTCCGACGCGGCCGGATTTGCCCGGGCCGATCAGGCGTTTGATACGGAGTAGCGATGACCCTGATCGTCTGTTCGCTGGCCCTGATGCCCGAGGTGGTCCGCACGCGGCGTCCGTCGCACATGATCACCCTGATCGACCCCACGACGCCGGTCGAGCGCCCGATCGGCCTCGACAGGAGCCGGCACCTCAAGCTCGAGCTCGACGACATCGTCGAACCCGCCCATGGCTTCGTCGCGCCCGATGAACGTTCGGTCGGCCGCATCCTGGATTTCAGCCGCACCTGGGACGCGAGCGCGCCGATGGTGGTTCACTGCTACGCCGGCATCAGCCGTTCCGGCGCCAGCGCGTTCGCGATCGCTTGCGATCGCAACCCCGATGTCGACGAGTTCGAGATCGCCCGCGCGCTTCGCCGTATCGCGCCGCACGCCTACCCCAACCGCCGGATCGTCGCGCTCGCCGACACCATCCTTGGCCGCGGCGGGCGGATGGTCGAGGCTGTCGAGGCGATCGGCGGAAACAACTTCGTGCCGACCGGCCCCGCCTACGACCTGCCGATCAGCTATCCCGCGCCGACATGACGACGGTCGTCATCGGTCTCTCGGCGGTGGTCGTCGCCGTGCGCGACCGCGACGCGGTGGTCCTGACGGTGCGCGCGCACGATCCACGCACCGGCCAGGCGTCCCGCCTGCTCGGCCTGCCGTTCGGCCCTTTCGATCCCGACGCCCACAGGACGTTCGAACTCGCCATGCGCGCCTTCGTCACCGAGCAGACGCGGTTCGAGCTGGGCTATGTCGAGCAGCTGTACACCTTCGGCGACCGCGGCCGCGACGCGCCGCGGGCTGACGTCGGCGCGGGCGGAGCGCGCGTCATCTCGGTGGGCTATCTGGCACTGACGCCCAAGGCCGTGGAGTCGCTGGGCGGCGACACCGTCTGGACCCCCTACGTGCGTTTCTTCCCGTGGGAGGATTGGCGCAACGGTCGCCCGGCGCTGATCGACGACCTGATCGCGCCGCGGCTGGCCGCGTGGGCGTCCTCCGACGAGCGGCGAGCTAGGGTGCGGCTGCTGTTCGCCCTCGACGGCGCGCCCTGGAACGAGGAGCGTGTGCTGGAGCGCTACGAGCTCTTGTACGAGGCCGGCCTTGCGCCCGAGGCGTTGCGCGATCGCTCCGGCGGCGCGGAGCCGGACTCTTTCGACGCCGCCCTCGGCGAGCCGATGCTGTCGGATCACCGGCGGATCCTCGCCACGGGGCTGGGTCGGCTGCGCTCCAAGCTCAAGTACCGGCCGGTGGCGTTCGAGCTCACGCCATCCGAGTTCACCCTCTCGCAGCTCCAGCGGACGGTCGAGGCGGTCGCCGGCGTCGGCCTGCACAAGCAGAACTTCCGCCGCAGCCTCGAGCGCAACGACCTCGTCGAGGGATTGGGCCGCTGGCATGCCGAGACCGGCGGTCGGCCAGCCGAACTGTTCCGCTTTCGCCGCGAGCGCCTGCTGGCGGGGCCCGCGCCCGGCCTGGCCCTGCCCAGATGAGCGGCTGGCCCCCTTCCCGCGCCGCGAGAAGGGGGCGCGCCGGGCTAGAACTTACGCACGTAGGCCAACGACCATACGTTGGCGTCCAAGTTGGCGTGGTCGGCGGTTTCGCGGGTGTAGTCCGCGCGGAGGCCATCCTTCCCGTCGAAGAAGTACTGGCCGCCGACGCCGGCGTTCCAGCTGGTCACGTGGTCGTGGAAACTGCGGCCGGGCTGGGAGAGGTTGAGGTCGCTCGCCCCATAACCAACCCGCGCCAGCAGATCGGCATTCGGCGTGACCGGCAGGAACCCAACCGCGTAGCCGGCATACTGGTCGTTCACGTGCACGCCGGTGCGAACGGCGCCGATGTTGGCGTGATCGCCGCCCAATCCCGCCGAAACCTCCCCCTCGACACCGAAATAGGGGATGAAGCGCGCGCCCAACCGGCCGGTGATCGCGCCGACGTTCGCAGAGTCGCTGTTGATGTCCTCGCCGCCCAGCGTGCCATAGACACCGACGGGATCGGCGAGAGCAGCCGCGGACGCGAAGAGCGCGGCCGTGGCGGCCGCCGCAAAAAGCAGAGATTTCATGAGATTTACTCCACGAGAGAGATGAGAGACTTCGTTCTCACCCACCCAGCCGTCTTGACCCTGAAACGCGCAGGTGGCCGCTTCGGGTCAACGATAAGGCCTAAATGTGCAACGCGTTGCGCGCCGGCAACGTCAGCGGCGGCGCCGGCCTTCAGACAAGGTATGCCAGCACGGCCACGATCATGCCGGCGCCGCCGAGCAGGCCTGAGCCGATCCAGGGCCACCGGCGCTTGGTGATGATGGCGATGGTCGAGATGGCGATGCCCATCTCGATCAACGTCGCGGCGATGGAGAGGCGGTGGTGGCGCGCCTCATGGGCTTCGCTGCGCTCCAGCGCCTGGTCGCGCTCATGCTCGAGCGCCTTGGCCTCCGCCTGCGCCTGGTCCTCGCCGGCGCCCTCGGTCTTGGCCTTCTGCGTATAGTCGGCTGCCTTGGCCCCGCCCTGGCCGGCGGCGATGGCATAGAGGTTCTTCTTCAGGCTCTTGGCCTCGTAGAAGTTCCACTGGTCGGTAGCCTGCTCCTGTGCCAGCACGGCCTGGTTGGCGCCGATGATGGCGCTGGCGCTCTCGAAGGTCTCCAGGCTGGAGGCGACCGCCGCGACAACGGCGAGGATCGCGATGGTGATCGACACCATCGCGGTGAAGGGGTCGTTCTCGTGGGCCGCGTGCTTGGCGTGCTCGGCATGCTCGTGGGCCTCCAGCGTCGGATTGCTCATGCCATGACGGCTCCGGTTCAGCCGCCCTTGGCGAGCGCGGCCTGGGCGGCCGCCAACCGGGCGATCGGCGTGCGATAGGGCGAGCAGGACACGTAGTCGAGGCCCACATCCTCGCAGAAGGCGATCGAGGCCGGGTCCCCTCCGTGCTCGCCGCAGATGCCGAGCTTGATGTCCGGCCGCACCGCCCGCCCGCGCTCGGCCGCGATGCGAATCAGGTCGCCGACCCCATCGACGTCAAGGCTGACGAACGGGTCCTTCGCGAAGATCCCCTTGTCCATGTAGGCGCCAAGGAAGCGGGCAGAATCGTCGCGGCTGATCCCGAAGGTGGTCTGGGTCAGGTCGTTGGTTCCGAACGAGAAGAACTCAGCGGTCTCCGCGAGCTCGCCGGCCCGGAGCGCCGCGCGCGGCAGCTCGACCATGGCGCCGACGCTGTAGGCGATCTCGCGGCCACGCTCCTGCATCACCTGCCTGGCGACTCGATCCGTCAGTGTACGGAGAAAGCGCATTTCCTCGCCCTTGGCGATCAGCGGATGCATGATCTCGACGATCGGGGCTGACGCGCCCGACGCGGCGACCTCGAGGGCCGCCTCGATGATGGCGCGCACCTGCATCTCGTAGATCTCGGGGTAGGACACGCCCAGCCGACAACCGCGGTGACCGAGCATCGGGTTGGTCTCGGCCAGGTCGCGCGCCCGCTGCATCAGCTTGCCGGCGTCGAGGCCCGTGGCCTTGGCGACAGCTTCGACATCCTCGCGCGTGTGGGGCAGGAATTCATGCAGCGGCGGATCGAGCAGGCGGATGGTGACAGGCAGGCCGTGCATGATGCCGAACAGTTCGACCAGGTCCGAGCGCTGCATCTCCAGCATCCGCGCCAGCGGCGGGCGACGGCCGGCTTCGTCGTCGGCCAGGATCATCTCCCGTACGGCGGCGATGCGCTCGGCGTCGAAGAACATGTGCTCGGTGCGCACGAGGCCGATCCCCTCGGCCCCGAACTGCAGCGCCGTCCGGGCGTCGAGCGCGGTCTCGGCGTTGGCGCGAACCCGCAGGCGGCGGACCTGGTCGGCCCAGGCCATCAGGGTCGCGAAGTCGCCGGTCAGCTCCGGCTCGACCATCTTGACCACGCCGGCCAGGATCTCGCCGCTCGAGCCGTCGATCGTGATGATGTCGCCGGCGCGGATCGTGCGCCCGCGGGCGCTGAAGGTCCGGCCCTTGGCGTCGATGAGGAGCTCGCCGACGCCGGACACGCAGGGGCGACCCATGCCGCGGGCGACCACCGCCGCGTGGCTTGTCATGCCGCCGCGGGCGGTCACGATGCCGCGCGCGGCGTGCATGCCGTGGATGTCCTCGGGGCTGGTCTCCTCGCGCACCAGGATCACCGACTCGCCGGCCTGGCCTAGCCGCTCGGCCTCGCCAGAGTCGAAAACCGCCTTGCCGGTCGCCGCGCCTGGCGAGGCCGGCAGCCCGGTCGCGATGATCTCGCGCGGAGCGTCCGGATCGATGGTCGGATGCAACAGCTGGTCGAGCGACGCCGGATCGATGCGCGCGACGGCCTCGTCCTGGCTGAGCACGCCCTCGGCGGCCATCTCGACGGCGATCTTGAGCGCCGCCTTGGCGGTCCGTTTGCCGCTGCGCGTCTGCAGCATGTAGAGCGTGCCGCTGCTCGACCGTGAACTCGATGTCCTGCATGTCGCGGTAGTGACGCTCGAGCCGCTCGACGACCCCCTGGAACTGGGCGAAGACCTCGGGCATCGCCTCTTCCATCGAAGCGGCCTTCTCACCCATCTCCTCGCGCCCGGCCTTGGTCAGCGCCTGTGGCGTGCGGATTCCCGCCACCACGTCCTCGCCCTGGGCGTTGACCAGAAACTCTCCGTAAAGCCGGGACTCGCCGGTCGACGGGTTGCGGGTGAAAGCGACGCCGGTGGCCGATGTCTCGCCCATGTTGCCGAACACCATCGACTGGACGTTGACCGCGGTGCCCCACGCCTCGGGGATGTCGTGCATGCGGCGATAGAACTTCGCCCGCTCGTTCATCCAGCTGGAGAAGACCGCGCCGATCGCGCCCCAGAGCTGGTCGGCGGGATCCTGCGGGAACGGCGCGCCGCGTTCGCTCTCGACCGCCTGCTTGTAGTCGGCGACGACGGCGGCCCAGGCCTCGGCATCGAGCGCGGTGTCGACGGTGACCGCCAGCCGGTCCTTATGGTCGTCGAGGATCTCCTCGAACATGTGGTGATCGAGGCCAAGCACGACGTTCGAGTACATCTGGATGAAGCGGCGGTAGCTATCGAGCGCAAAGCGGCGGTCGCCCGAGAGCCTGGCCAGGCCCTCGACCGTGCGGTCGTTCAGGCCGAGGTTCAGGACCGTGTCCATCATGCCCGGCATCGAGGCGCGCGCGCCCGAGCGAACGGAAACCAGGAGCGGGTTGTCCGCATCGCCAAACCGCTTGTCGGTCAGGCCCTCGACCCGCGCCAAGGCCGCAGCGACCTCGTCCTTGAGCGACGTCGGATAGGTCCGGGCGTTGGCGTAGAAGTGGGTGCAGGCCTCGGTTGTGATGGTGAAGCCGGGCGGCACGGGCAGCCCGAGCGCGCTCATCTCGGCCAGGTTCGCGCCCTTGCCGCCGAGCAGCTCCTTCATCGAGGCGTCGCCGTCGGCGCGCCCGCCCCCGAAGGCGTACACCCAGCTCATCGTCGCCGCGCCGTCGGCCGCCATCCTCTTTCCTATCCCGCGATCTGCGAGAAGTCCGCGACCGTGCTCATCAGGTCGCGAACCTGCATCAACAGCCGCAAGCGGTTATCCCGCGTTGCAGCATCCGGGTCGTTCACTAGCACATGGTCGAAAAACGCGTCGACGGGCGCGCGCAACGCCGCGAGCGCGCGCATGGCGGCGGTGAAATCTTCCTTCGCCAGAGCGGCCTCGACGCGCGGCGCGATCGAGGCCAGTGCATTAATCAGCGCTGTCTCTTGCGGGGGTGCGTCGGTCAGCCGATCAGCCTCGCCGCTCGGCAGGACGCCCTTCTTTTCCTCGGCCTTGAGGATATTGCTGGCCCGCTTGTAGCCCGCCAGCAGATTGGAGCCGTCCTCGCTCGTCAGGAGCATGTCGAGCGCGTCCACGCGGGCGACGATGCGCAGCAGATCGTCGTCGCCCAATGCGAAGACAGCGTCGACCAGATCATGACGCTTGCCCTGCTCTCGCAGCGCGACCTTCAGGCGGTCGGCGAAGAAGGCCACGAGGTCCTCCGCGACCGCGGCGCCGAAGCGCTCGCGGAGCGGCAGGCGAAGACCGCTCGCCAGGACGATGCGAATGACACCCAGCGCGGCGCGTCGCAGGGCGAAGGGATCGCGCGACCCCGTCGGCTTCTCGTCGATCGCAAAGAAGCTGGCCAGCGTGTCCAGCTTGTCCGCGAGCGCAACCGCGACACTGGCGGGCGATTCCGGGATGGCGTCGCTAGGCCCCTGCGGCCTGTAGTGGTCGCGAATGGCGTCGGCGATGGCGCCAGGGAGGCCCTCCTCGCGGGCGTAGTAGCCGCCCATGATCCCCTGCAGCTCCGGAAACTCGCCGACCATGCCCGTGGCGAGGTCGGCCTTGCAGAGGCGTGCGGCCTGGGCGGCCATGTCCGGATCGGCCCCCACCAGCGGCGCGAGCTCGCGGGCGAGCGCCTCGATGCGCTCCACGCGCTCGTACATCGTGCCAAGCTTGGCGTGGAAGGTAACGCCCTTGAGGCGCTCCAGCCGATCGGCCAACGGGACCTTGCGATCCTCGTCCCAGAAGAAGCGTGCGTCGTTCAGGCGAGCGGAGAGCACGCGGGCGTTGCCCGCAGCGATGGCGTTGCCGCCGTCGCTGGCTTCAAGATTGGCGATGGTGATGAAATGGGGCGCGAGCCCGACGCCGAGCGGGTTGCGCACGGCGAAGTACTTCTGGTGCGTGCGCATCGAGGTGGTGATCACCTCTGCCGGCAGATCGAGGAAGCTCTCGTCCATGTCGCCCAGCAGCGCCACCGGCCACTCCACCAAGCCAGCCACTTCTTCGAGCAGACCAGGGTCCTCGACCACCTCAAGGCCGCGAGCCGCCGCCAGGCCGTTCGCGCCTTCGAGGATGCGCGCCTTGCGCTCGTCGGCATCGAGGACGACGAAATTGTCCGCAAGCGCCGTTGCATAGGCCTCGAAGCTGCGCGCCGCGAACGGCTGCTTCGATCCCATGAAACGATGGCCTTCACTGAGGTCCGCGCTCACAACCTCTTCGATGCTGAACGGGACGATGTCGCCGTCGAAGACGCAGAGGATGCGCAGCAGGGGCCTGACCCAGCGCACTCGCCCTCCCCCCATTTCATCGATTTTGGCCAGGGGAACTGGCGCACGATGTCCGGGACCATCTCGGCGATGACTTCGGCGGTCGGCCTCCCCTTCGCTTCGATCCGAGCGAAGTGGACGCCGTCACGCTCGATCAGCTGCTCACGCACAAGTCCGGTCGAACGCAGGAAGCCCTCGATCGCCGTGTCCGGCGCCCCGATGCGCGGGCCTTTCCGCTCGTCGACCCGGTCGGCCTGAGCGGCTGGCAATCCCTCCACCACCAGCGTCAATCGTCGCGGTCCGGCGTAGGTGCGCACGCCCTCGAAGCCTAGGCCGGCCACGTCCAGCCGCTCGCGCGCCAGGCGCTCGAGGTCGCGCGCGGCCGCCGACTGCATGCGTGCGGGGATCTCCTCGGAGAGCAGTTCGAGCAGCAGCTGAGGCATCAGGCGCCGGCCGCCGCGTTCTCGCCCTCAAGCGCCAGCCAGGCTTCGGCGCAGGCTTTGCACAGGTCGCGGATCCGGCCGATGTAGCTCTGGCGCTCGGCGACCGCGATCGCGCCGCGCGCATCCATCAGGTTGAACAGGTGCGAGGCCTTGAGCACGTAGTCGTAGGCCGGCAGCACAAGCGGCTGGCCCTGGCGACCGCGCGCTGCGAGCAGCCGTGGCACCTCGCGCTCCATGTCCTCGAAGTGTCGCTTCAACATCTCGACGTTCGCCGCCTCGAAGTCGAAGGCGGAGAACTCGCGCTCCTGCTCGAGGAAGACGTCCGCGTAGGTCTTGGCGTCCGGGCTCTGCCGGTCGTTGAAGGCGATGTCGCGAAAGTCCTCGACGCCCTGGACGTACATGGCCAGCCGCTCGAGGCCGTAGGTCAGCTCGCCCGCGACAGGATCGACGTCCAGACCGCCCACCTGCTGGAAGTAGGTGTATTGGCTGACCTCCATCCCGTCGCACCAGACCTCCCAGCCCAGGCCCCAGGCGCCGACGGTCGGATTCTCCCAGTCGTCCTCGACGAAGCGCACGTCGTGCAGGCCCAGATCGATGCCAATGGCTTCCAGCGAGCCGAGATAGAGGGCCTGCATGTCGGGCGGATTCGGTTTCAGCATCACCTGGTACTGATAGTAGTGCTGATAGCGGTTCGGGTTCTCGCCATAGCGCGCATCGGCCGGCCGCCGGGACGGCTGCACGTAGGCAAGTCGCCAGGGCTTAGGCCCAAGGGCGCGCAGCACCGTCATCGGGTGCAAGGTCCCCGCCCCCACCTCGAGGTCGTAGGGCTGCAGAATCACGCAGCCCTGGCGGTTCCAATAGGCGTGCAGCGCCAGGATGATGTCCTGGAAGGATAAGGGTGTGCGGCTGGTCATGGCGGGCGTTCGCGGGCGCGAAAAAGCCGGCGGACCATAGGGTCCGCCGGCTTCGCCTTCAAGCTGGCGTGCTGGCGCGGCCGCTACTGCGTCGTCGCGACGGCAGGCGCTGCCGACGACGCGGCCGCGGCCGCCTGCGGCATCAGGACCTTGTCCACGACATAGACGTTGCCGTTCGAGACCGTCGCCTGGCCGATGATGTTGGCGTCGTTGGCCTTGAACGGCGTCGCGCTGCCGTCGATCTGCACGTCAGGACCGGCCGCGGTCGGGATCGGACCCTTGGTCCCCGACACCTTCGACGGTGGCAGGCCGGCGTTGATCAGGTGGTAGGCGAGCAGCGCCTGCAGCTGGGCGGCGTTGGCCGGCTGCATCAGACTGTCGAGCTGCCCGGCGGGGAGCGCGCTAAACGCAGCGTCCGTCGGTGCGAGCAGCGTGTACGGCCCGGCGCCTTGCAGGAAGGCGGTCAGGTTCGCCGCATCCAGCGCCTTGAGCAGGATGGTGAACTGGCCCGAGGCCTTCAGCGTGCCGACGATGTCGCCGCTGGGCGTCAGTTGGAATGACGGCGCGGCGGGCGGGGCGGCGGCCGGCGGCGGCGCTGCGGCCGCGGCGGCAGGCTGATCGCTCTGGGCTATCGCCGGGCCGGCGAGCGCGAGCGATACGGCGCCCGCCAACATCAGTCGGTGCATCATAGGTGTTCAGGGTCCTCGTTTGAGCAGGAGCAGGCCCGCCTTATCCGGCCGCGTTGTGTCAATTGTAAGAAGCGGCCGGTGGATGGGTGGCGACAGGCTGGCGAAAAAGCCGGCGGACCATAAGGGCCGCCGGCTCACGCATCAAGCGCTCGAGCGCCTCCGCCTCTCGCGATTGCGACCGCGGGTGCGGGTCAATCGCCCGAGGGCGCCGAGTGACGGCCCGCGTTGC
This sequence comes from uncultured Alphaproteobacteria bacterium, assembly GCA_963719975.1. Lineage (GTDB taxonomy): Bacteria > Pseudomonadota > Alphaproteobacteria > Caulobacterales > Caulobacteraceae > Poindextera. Next base: position 752,347 of record CAVRED010000007.1, on the reverse strand, counting down.
TCATCGGCCCGCCGTAGAGACGGCGGTTTGCCGGGGTGTCCGGGATCGGGCCGTTGCTGATCACGGTTGGGTCGCCCGCCTTGAGCTTGTACGCCTCGTCGGCCGGTGTGGGTGATGACGTGACGCCGCCGGCGCCGATCGTCGCAGACGCCGGGATCGCCGCCTGAGCGGCGGATGCGGCGGTCTGGGACTGATCGTTCATCCCGAGCGGATGCCGGCGCCTCGGCCGCCGCGACGGCGACGGCGACGAGCGCTGCCGCGGCCGCGATGGGTAGGACTGACTTCAAGCGCATTTGGTTTGGACCTTTCGATTGAGGCGCGCCCCGAAGCCTCGGTTGCCTGGCGCCAATACGCTCGGACCAGCCTTGGGGTTGCAGCGAAGCGTTCACGGCTCCGTGATCTCCGGTTTGCCAACCAGTCGCAGCGCGGGCGGATTGCCTGCTTCGTGGGCGCCGACAAACTCGCCTGCCGATTTCTTGTGCGGTTGAGGCCAAATCGTGCTGCAGCGCAGCGCCGCCGCCGACGCGCAACCGGGGCGCCGACTATGGCTGGCCCTGCCGCGAGCGGGGCCGGGCTTCGCAATCTCTCCCCTCGCGACCAGGCGACAACACAAGGCGTACGTGGCGATCCGCGGCGCGGGAGCGAGCGAATGAAACTGATTATGGCGATCGTCAAACCCTTCAAGCTCGACGAGGTGCGTGAAGCCCTCGGCGGCGCAGGCGTCGAGGGGATGACGATTTCGGAAGTGAAGGGCTACGGGCGTCAGAAGGGCCAGACCGAGATCTACCGCGGCGCAGAGTATGCGGTGAATTTCGTGCCAAAGGTCCAGATCGAAGTCGTGGTCGACGACTCCGGCGTCGCCAAGACCGTCGAGGCGATCAAGGCCGCGGCCGCCACCGGCAAAATCGGCGACGGCAAAATCTTCGTCATCAATGTCGAAGACGCGCTGCGCATCCGCACCGGCGAGACCGGCTCGGCGGCGCTCTGACGATGGCATCAGCACAGATGAGGGGACTTACGAAAGCTATGAAACGCGTTGGGATTCATCGATTGGCGGCGTTCGCGTTCGCCATGGTGATCGCGGGGGCCGCGTTCGGCGGCGTCGCGTTCGCCCAGTCCGCATCGGGGCGCCAGCTCGGCGGCCGCCGCGGCGGCCTCAGCCTCGTCATCGTCGGCAGGGCCGGCGGCTTCGGCCGCTGCATCGGCGGCGCCGGCGGCTTCCGCGGCGGCCGCACCGGCCGAGCCGTGCGTGGCCACCAACAACTGCGCGACGCAGAGCTACCCGAAGGACTCGGTCAACTCCGGCGACACCGCCTGGATGCTGACGTCCTCGGTGCTGGTGCTCATGATGACCATTCCGGGCCTGGCGCTGTTCTACGCCGGCATGGTGCGCAAGAAGAACATTCTGGCCACCCTGGCGCAGAGCTTCGGCGCGACCTGTGTGATCACCGTCCTTTGGATGATCATCGGCTACTCGATCGCCTTCACGGGTCACGGACCGTACCTGGGTGACTTCAAGTACATCCTGCTCGCGCCGTTGAACGCCGACATGAACATCGCCAACACGGATCTGGCGCCGACCATCCCAGAGACGGTGTACATGTTCTTCCAGATGACGTTCGCGATCATCACGCCGGCGCTTATCGCCGGCGCGCTCGCCGATCGGATGAAGTACTCGGCGTTCCTGATCTTCATGGGCGCCTGGCTGATCCTGATCTACTGCCCGATCGCGCACTGGGTCTGGTCGGCCAAAGGCTGGCTGGGCGCTGGCGGCCTCGGCGCGCTGGACTACGCGGGCGGCACGGTCGTGCACCTGAACGCCGGCACCGCCGGCCTCGTCACCGCCATCATGCTCGGCAAGCGCAAGGGCCTCGGCACGGAGAACTTCGCGCCGTTCAACCCCGCCTACGCCCTCATCGGCGCATCGCTGCTGTGGGTGGGCTGGTTCGGGTTCAACGCCGGTTCGGCGGTTGAGTCCCATGACGGCCAGGCCGGCATGGCCGCTGCGGCGACCCAGATCGCCACGGCCGCTGCGGCGCTGTCCTGGATGTTCGCCGAGTGGTTGATCGTCAAGAAGCCGACGGTCATCGGCATGGCCTCGGGCGCAGTCGCGGGCCTCGTGGCCATCACGCCGGCCTCGGGCTTTGTGAACCCGACCGGCGCGCTGATCATCGGCCTCGCCGCGGGCGTCGTCTGCTACGTCGCCTCGGCGCATGTGAAGAAGTGGCTGGGCTTCTACGACGACGCGCTGGACTGCTGGGGCGTGCACGGCGTCGGCGGGGCGCTTGGCGCGATCATGACCGGCATGTTCGCCTCGCACGCGATCAACGCCAGCTCCCACGGCTGGCTGATCGACGGCAACTTCGGTCAGATGGGGATCCAGCTGATCGATGTCGGCGCCGTCTTCGCCTACTGCGGCATCGGCACCTTCCTGATCCTCCTGGTGCTCAAGTACACGATCGGGATCCGCGTCTCCGAAGAGGTCGAGGTCGAAGGTCTCGACATCAACCTGCACGGCGAGGTGGTGCAGGGGTAAGTGCAGCGTCTTGGGCCTGCCTCTCCTCCCCGGCAGGCCCATTTCCCACGCTGGCGGGCGGAGCATCGATCCGATGCTCCGCCCGTTCGTTATTGGGGGGCGGCGCCCAAGCGGCAGGCGCGCACCCACCAGCCCGACTGCGTAGCGGTGAGCCGCTCGGCGAGCCGGGCCGCGGCGGCGGCGTCTGCGCAGAGCGCGAACACCGTGGCCCCCGACCCGCTCATGCGGGCGACAAGCGTCTCCGGCTCGGTTCGAAGCGCGGCCAGCGCGGCGCCGATCGCCGGCCGCAACCCGACAGCAGGCGCCTCGAGGTCGTTCCGCGTCATAGAAATGAGAGTGGCGACGGCTTCTGTATTCGCAAACGCTTCCGGCAGCGCCGGCATGTCGGCGACGGCGTGCGCGCCGCTCGCATCGAACAGGCCGTAGACCTCGCCCGTCGGGGACTCGACGCCCGGGTTGACCAGCACCGCGTGCAGTGGCGGCAGGGTCCGCGCAGGCGCGAGCTGGTCCCCGCGACCCGCGGCCAGCACGGGCCGGCCGCTCAGACAGGCCGCGACGTCGGCGCCCAGCGTGCGCGCGATCTCGGCAAGCCGCTGGGCGGGCAGCGGCGACGCGCGCCTCGCGTTGACAAGCCGAAGCGCGGCGGCCGCGTCAGCCGATCCTCCGCCGAGGCCGGAGCTCAGCGGCAGCTGCTTGTCTAGCACCAGGCCAATGGGCTCGCCGGGCGCGAGCGCTTCCCGCGCACGAACCACGAGGTTGTCGTCGCCGGCGGAGAGGCCGGCAGCGAACGGCCCTTCGATCCGCAGCGCTTGTGCAGGCTTGGCCAGGTCCAGCGTCAGCCGGTCGCCGACGTCGGCGAACACCATGAGGCTCGCGACAGGATGGTAGCCGTCTGCGCCACGCGGCCCGACGTGCAGGAAGAGGTTGACCTTGGCCGCGGCGAACGCTTCTCGCGGCCCGCCTCGGCTCATTTCTCGGCGATAGTGGATGGCGGGCCGGGGTCCGGTCCGGTCTTGAGCTTCGCCTCGACCTCGGAGCGCAGCTTGTCGCTCGGATCGAGCGAAAGCACCTGCTCCCACTGGAAGCGCGCTTCCAGCTTGCGACCGACCGCCCAGTAGGCGTCGCCGAGATGGTTGTTGATGTCGGGGTCAGCCGGTTCGAGTTCGGTTGCGTGTTCGAGCTGTTCGACCGCATCGGCGAACTGCCCGAGCTTGTAGTCGGCCCAGCCCAGGGAATCGACGATCGCGCCGGAGTCCGGCTTGGCGGCAACCGCCTTCTCGATCATCACCTTGGCCGCCTTCAGGTCGACGCCGCGGTCGATCCATGAATAGCCGAGATAGTTGAGCACGTCCGGCTCGTCCGGGCTGATCGCCAGGGCCTGCTTCAGATCGCGCTCGGCCCCCGGCCAGTCGCCAGCCTGGTCGAGTGCGACGCCGCGCATGTAGTAGAGGGCCCAGCTCGCCTGCGGTCCCAGCTGGGTGATCAGCTGGTCCAGGACCTGGGCCGATTCCTTGTAGTGCGCGTTGATCCGCAACGCGTCGGCAAGCAGCTCCATCGCGTCGGGATCGTTCGGGGCTGCCTTGGCGGTCTCTTGCGCCAAAGCAAGTTCGGTCGGCGCGTCCTTCGGGCTGTCGTCGTAGGTGGCGATCAAGCGCACGCGCGATGCGACGTAGGCCGACGATCCGGGTTGGGGGGCGGCATAGGCCGCGCGCGCGGCAGCGACCTGCCCGCTCGCGCTCAGCGTGTCGCCGATCAAGAGCCAGGCCTCGTCGCGTTTGGGATCGAGCCTGAGGACGAGCCGCAGGTAGTCGAGCCCGAGTTCGGGCTGCTTCTCGGCCAGGAGGAAGGCCGCCGGCGGCAGGAGCGCGTTTGCCGCGCCCTGCTGCAGCGTGGGCGCGCGCGGCGGCTGGCGCCCGCTCTGGACGCGCGCCAACGCGTCCTGCAGGAGCGCGTTCGAAGGTTCCGACTTCAGGCCCGACTGATAGAGCGCGATCGCCGCGGGCGCGCGACCATGTCGCTCGAGGAATTCGCCATAGGCCGCCGTGTAGAGCCCCGCGCCGTCGCTGATCGCAAGCAGCTTGCGGAACGCCTGGTCCGCCTCGTCCGTCTGGCGCCGGTTCTCGAGCAGCAAGGCCTGGTCCAACAGCGCGATCTGGCCCACCAGGTGGTCGCCGCCACTGTCAGGCGCGGCGAGCGCGGTCTTCCAGTCGCCGGCCGCGGCCGCCGCCCAGGGCAGGAGCAGCTTGCCCGCGGTGTCGAGCGGTGGGGTTAGCGGATGGCCCGTGATCAGCGCCTGTGCGTCGCGGCCGCGATCCTCAGCCAGGGCTTCGACCGCCCGGGTGAGCTGCCCGAGTTCGACGGCTCCGGCCGAACCCTCGCCAGACGCAGGGGCCAGTTGGGCGGCCCTTCGCACATCGCCCGACGCAAGCGCGGCCTGGAAAGCGCTGTCCTTCAGAAGCGCCGCGCTCGCGTCTTCGCGCGCCGCCTGGGCGAAGTAGCTGGCGGCCACATCGCCGTGGCCCTGCCCCATCGCCGCCTGGCCGGCGAGGTAGAGGCCAAGCGGAGAGGCCCCGCTGGCGACGATCGGCGGCGCCGGCGCGGCCTCTTGGCTGGTCGTCTCCGGCCCGCTCGGCGATTGGGTCACGCAGGCTGCGAGGATGGCGGCGGAGGCGCAGGCGGCGAAAAGGCGAAGACGGGGCATCGGTTGCAACCCTTGGCCTTGAAATACGGCGACCACAAGGGCGCCGGCGGCGGCGCCCCTCACATGTTGGGGTAGTTCGGCCCGCCGCCGCCCTCCGGCGTGGTCCAGGTGATATTCTGCGACGGATCCTTAATGTCGCATGTCTTGCAGTGAACGCAGTTCTGGGCGTTGATCTGGAACCGCGGGTTCTGCCCGTTCTCGTCGTACAGCACCTCGTAGACCCCGGCCGGACAGTAGAGCCGGGCGGGCTCGCCGTACTCCGGAAGGTTGATCGAGATCGGAACCGTCGGGTCCGTTAGCCTCAGGTGCGCGGGCTGGTCTTCGTCGTGGTTGGTCGATGAGAGGAAGACCGACGACAGCTTGTCGAAGCTCAGCACGCCATCCGGCTTAGGATAGACGATCGGCTTATAGTCGGTTGCCAGGCCCGTCGAGGCGGCGTCGGTCTTGCCGTGCTTCAGCGTGCCGAGGAAGGAGAAGCCGCCGGTCAGCAGGTTGACCCACATGTCGATGCCGCCGAGGCCGACGCCGACGAGCGTGCCGAACCTCGACCATAGCGGCTTGACGTTGCGCACCAGCCTGAGCTCGTGGGCGACCCAGGAGTTTTCGTAGGCCGCTTCGTACTCGACCAGCTCGTCGCCAGCGCGTCCGCTGGAGATGGCGGCAAACGCCGCCTCCGCCGCCAGCATGCCGGTCTTCATGGCGTTGTGGCTGCCCTTGATGCGGGGCAGGTTCACGAAGCCTGCCGAGCAACCGACCAGGACGCCGCCCGGGAAGGTGAGCTTGGGCACCGACTGGTAGCCGCCCTCGGTGATCGCTCGAGCGCCGTAGGCGATGCGCTTGCCCCCCTCGAGCACGGCGCGGATCGACGGATGATGCTTGAAGCGCTGGAACTCGTCGAACGGCGAGAGCCACGGGTTCTTGTAGTTGAGGTGCACGACGAACCCGAGCGCCACATAGTGGTCGCCGAAGTGATACAGGAAGCTGCCGCCGCCAGTGTCGTTGTCGAGCGGCCAGCCGAAGGTGTGCTGTACGACGCCCGGTCGGAACTGCCTCGGGCGTGACCTGCCAGAGTTCCTTGATACCGATGCCGAACTTCTGCGGCTCGCGCCCTTCGGTAAGCTGAAACCGCGCCTGCAGCACCTTGGCGAGCGAGCCGCGCACGCCCTCGGCGACCAAGTCGTACTTGGCGTGCAGCTCCAGACCCGGCTGATAGTCCGGCTTCCTCTCGCCGTCCTTGCCGACGCCGAACACGCCGGCGACAACGCCTTTCACCGAGCCGTCCTCGCGGTAAACGAGGTCGGACGCGGCCATCCCGGGATAGATCTCGACGCCGAGCGCTTCGGCCTCGCTCGCCAGCCAGCGGCACATATTGCCCAGGCGAGGCGATGTAGTTGCCGTGGTTGTTCATGAACGGCGGCAACAGGGACAAGGATGCTGAAGTCGATCACGCCGGCCGGGCCGAGCCAGAGCAACTTGTCCTTCGTGACCGCCGTCTCGAGCGGCGCGCCCTTGTCCTTCCAGTCGGGAATGAGTTCGTTCAGCGCCTTGGGGTCGATCACCGCGCCGGACAGGATGTGGGCGCCGACCTCCGAACCCTTTTCGAGCACCGCCGACGGTGAGATTCGGCTGACAGCTGTTTCAGCCGGATCGCCGCCGCCAGGCCCGCAGGCCCGCCGCCGACGATGACGATGTCGTACTCCATCGACTTCGCGTTCGACGTCTTCGCTCATCGCCGTCACCGTCCCAGCGCCTGGCCCATGTCGGTCGCCTTATTCGAAGTCCCGGCCGGCGGGGTCAAGCGGCGAAGCGTGGCGCGGGACGAAGTGCTAGGTTCGCACCCGCGGTTCAGTAGGCCCGATTGGGGGGGCGAATGGCGGCGTTCGACTATCTGGCGGTGCTTGTCTCGATCATCCTCGGGCTGGCGATCACCCAGGTCCTGCAAGGCTATCGCGGCCTGTCACTGGCGCGCGAGCGCGTGCGGCTGTTCTGGCCGACGCCGGTGTGGTCGGTCGTCGTGCTGCTGATCGCCGTGCAGTCCTGGTGGGCGATGTTCGGGCTTCGGGCCGTCCAGGTCTGGACCTTCGGCGCCTTCGCCGTCGTGCTCTTGCAGGCGGTGGTCCTCTACATGCTGGCCGCGCTCGTGCTGCCCGACGTCTTCGGCGAGGGGCCGGTGGACCTCCGCGCCCACTACTTCAACCACAGGCGGCTCTTTTTTGGGGCGCTCGTGCTCCTCGTCGGCGTCAGCCTGACGAAGGACCTGATGATCGCCGGGCGCCTGCCGGGGTTGTTCAATCTCCTGTTCCAGGGCCTGCTCGCAACGGCGGCCATCGTCGCCATGCTGACAGAACGCCCCTGGTACCACCGGGCCCTGGCCCCGACGGCGCTCGTCGCGTTCCTTGGCTACATTGCCCTGCTCTTCTCGCGCCTGCCGTAAGCCGAATCCGCGCGCGCAGCCGCGCACCGTGTTATGGCGACCCATGCCCGCAGATCCGCGCGCCGTCGAAAGCCTGCTCGGCTTCTGGGCCGAAGCCGGCGTCGACGCGATCGTCCTCGACGCGCCGATCGATCGGCTTGCGGACCGGCCACGCGCCAATCCAACGCGCGTCGCGGCGCCCGCGCCGAAGCCTGCGCCCACCGCGAGCCCCGATGTCTCGGGCGCGATCGCCGCAGCCCGCGAACTCGCGACGCAAGCCCATGACCTCGAAACGCTCGCTGCCGCGATCGCCGCTTTCGACGGCTGCGGCCTGAAACACGAGGGCGCGCGCCAGGCGGTCTTCTCACGCGGGACGCCCGATGCGCCCGTGATGGTGATCGGCGAGGCGCCCGGCGCCGACGAGGATGTGCAGGGCGCCCCCTTTGTCGGCCGCGCCGGCAAGCTCCTGGACCGGATGCTGGCGGCCGCGGGGCTTGATGGGCGTGTCTTCATCACGAACACCGTCTTCTGGCGCCCGCCCGGCAACCGCAATCCAACGGTTCAGGAGCAGCTGGTCTGCGCGCCGTTCGTGGAGCGCGCGATCGCGCTGGTGCAGCCGAAGCTGCTGATGCTCGCCGGCGGCGCGGCGGCGAAGGCGATGCTGCAGCGTCCTGAGGGCATCCTCGCGCTGCGCGGTCGCTGGTTCGACTGGACGTCGGAAGACGGGACGGTGGCGCTGCCGGCGCTGCCGACCCTGCACCCCGCGTTCCTGCTTCGCCAACCGGCCGCGAAGAAGCGGGCGTGGGCTGACCTGATGCTGCTGGCCGAGCGGCTCGATCGCGCCGAGCGGCCGTGATGAACAGACCGGCGGCCCTGGCGCTGGTCGCGCTGGTCGCGCTGGTGTCTCCGCGGATCGCCCTGGCCGGGCCACCGTTCGTCACCGATGATCCCGAGCCGGTCGATCCCGGCCACTGGGAGGTCTACGCCTTCTCCTTCGGCGCCATCGACGGCGGGGCGGCGACGGGTGTCGCGCCCTCGATCGAGGTCAACTACGGGGCAGCGCCCAATCTGCAGCTGCATTTCATCGGCAACCTCGCCTACGACGCGCCGTCAGGCCGGCCGCGACAGTATGGGATGGGCGACGTCGAGTTCGGCGCGAAGTACCGTTTCATCGATCCCGGCAAGGACGATTGGTATCCTGAGGTCGGTGTCTTTCCGCTCGTCGAGTTTCCGACGGGCGACGCCAAGCGCGGGCTGGGCGGCGGCTCTGTGGCCGCCTTCCTTCCGGTCTGGGTGCAGAAGGATTTCGGCGCCTGGACCACCTATGGCGGCGGCGGGTACTGGATCAATCCCGGCCCAGGGAACCGCGACTACTGGTTCGTCGGTTGGCTGGTGCAGCGGCAGGTGACAAAGACGCTTGCGCTGGGGGCCGAGGTCTTCCATCAGACCTCGAGCATGGTCGGCCGACCGGCATCGAGCGGGTTCAATGTTGGCGGCCAGTACGATTTCACCGACCACTATCATCTGCTGTTCTCGGCGGGACGCGGCGGCCTCGCCTATGCGATCGACGCCGGAGCCGTGAAGTATCCGACGACCTACTACATCGCATTCCAGTACACGTTCTGAGGCGTCCGCAGCGGGGCCGCGCTAGTCCGCGTCAGACAGGGCCGGAGCGAAAAGGATGCGCGCGTCGATGCGGCGCAAGGGTCGCGCGCGGAACGGCATCGCTATGACGACACCGCTCCCGACCTGTTCCTCGAAGTGGCCCCGCGAGATCAGCAACCCCTGCTCCGCGCGCGTGCGCCCAAACAGCCGCGCCTCGATGTCAGCCCTCGCTTCGTTGATCCGAGCAACCGGACCTGCCTGCCTCAGCGACAGCCCAAACCAACCGGCTCGATCCCCGTGTTGTTCGGTGTGCCGCCAGGCTGCCGGCGCCCATCCAGCCTCAAGACGCGCACCCGACTTGAGGAGCAGGAGCCAAGTCTGCCGCGCCGCGGCGCAAGCCTGGACCATGGAGCGGCCGCCGGCGTCTATCAGCTTTGCTCCGGCCTCGTCGACGATGGCCGCGACGTCGGTCGAACCTGATCGATCGGCGACCAGGACCTCTCGCACGAAGCCGTCGGTCGCGGCGTCTGAGAGCGACGCGAAGGTCTCGCGCAGGCCGCGATGGTCCGCTGCCTCGATGATGGCCGAAAGCATGGGCGCATCAACCGGGCGGATGCGGCAACGTCAAGAGTTCTTGTTTTGTTCCCACTGTCGTTCTAACCTGGCAGGCATGGCCCAACTCCCGGTCAACGCGCGAGGCCGTGCGTCGCGGTCGAACGACTCCAGCCGCTACGAGGCTTTTACGCGCGCCGAATTCGACGACGGCTGGACGGCCGAGGACGACGAGCCGGCCCAGCGGCAGACCACGCTGACCGCCGAGACCGCGCGGGTGATCATCAGCCGCAACGACAGCCCCGACATTGGCTTCGACCGCTCGATCAACCCCTACCGCGGGTGCGAGCATGGCTGCATCTATTGCTACGCCCGGCCGACCCACGCCTATCTTGGCCTGTCCCCCGGGCTCGACTTCGAGACCAAGCTGTTCTTCAAGCCGGACGCGGCTCAACTCCTGGAAAAAGAGCTGTCGAAGCGGAGCTACCGGCCAACCCGTATCCAGCTCGGCGCCAACACCGACCCCTACCAGCCGATCGAGCGGCGGCTGAAGATCACCCGCGCGATCCTTGGCGTCCTCGCCCGCTACCGGCATCCAGTCGGCATCACCACCAAGAACGCGCTGGTCACGCGCGACATCGATATCCTGGCGCCGATGGCTGAGCAGAACCTGGCCGCGGTGTCGATCTCCGTGACATCGCTGGACCGCAAGCTCTCGAGAGCCATGGAGCCCCGCGCCTCGACGCCAGAGCGGCGCATTGCGGCGATCCGCGAGCTCACGGCCGCCGGTGTGCCGGCCTTCATCGGATTTGCGCCCATCATCCCCGGCCTGAACGATCACGAGATGGAAGCCGTCCTCGCCGAGGGCGCCGAGGCTGGAGCGGTCTGCGCTCACTTCACGGTCTTGCGCTTGCCGCTCGAGATCAAGGACCTGTTTCGCGAGTGGCTGGAGGCCGAGCGGCCGGACCGCGCGCAGCGGGTCATGTCGCTGGTTCGCCAGATGCGCGGCGGTCGCGACTACGACCCCGAGTGGGGCAAGCGCATGCGTGGCGAGGGACCGATCGCCGACATGATCGCCACCCGCTTTCGCCTGGCCGCGCGCAAACTGGGCCTGGATCAGCGGCTGCCGCCGCTCGACGTCAGTCGCTTCCTGCGGCCATCGGGCGATCCCAATCAGATGGAGTTGTTCGGATAGCGTCAATGACCGCCGGAGTTGCTTGCGCTGCAGGCTCTGCTTGGGGCACTGAGGGCGCCGGCCAAGGCGGAGCCCTGCCAAACGTGTCTCGCGGACCTCTGAAACGGCAGACCTTAGCCGTCCTCAGGCAGCGCCAGGTGCCTGTCACGACGGTGCTCGACGTTGGCGTTCTGACCGGAACGCCCGAACTGCTCGAGGCCTATCCCGATCATAGATGGCAGGTTCGACCGTCGCCCGGTGGAAACCGAATCGCGCTCATCGATTCGATCGCTCCTTGAGCGAGAGAATTGTCGACTCGCGAATCCTAGCGGTCTCGACGGCAAGGGGCTCCGCCCAGCCGTCCGGGCCGACCGGCGTCGTCGTTGGCGCTCATGTCAGCACTAGCAGCTCCGTCTCGCCTTGCCGCGGGGGTCTTTGGCCCGCTTAGGGGGCGACCGCTTCGCCGGCAGCGCGCTTTCCACACCGCCGACCAATCCTCGTTTCGGCGCGGGGGCAGCGCTGTCGAGCAACTGGGCCAGCAGGGTCAGAAAGACCGTGTCGTTCGACTTGTAGAAGACCAGCACGCCGAACTGGTCTCCCCGTTCCCCAAGCCGCTCCAGGTGCAGCGCCACGTCCGCCAACACCGCACCCCACGCTAGGCCGGCACGGCGATACTCGAACAGGGCCACCGAATAGCCGCGCGTGCGCATTTCGGACACGGCTCGCGCAATTTCTTCGATCGGCTGCCGGGGATGCGCGACGTCAAACCGCGCCGCAATGAGTCTTGGGGCATGCGTCGTGCGCGCGAGACCTAGCGGCAGATCGAACCCGGACCCGAGCGCGTCAATTCTGACGAGAACCGCGTTGCCCGCCGCGCGGGCCGCCTCGCGAGCCTGGCCGAGCGCAAACGCCTCCAGGCGGACGCCAGCCTCCGGCCCCGGCCACGTAGGGGTGCTACTTCCGTCGCCGACATAGACAACGCGCTGCGGCGATTCTCCCGCGCCCGCGAGCGTCGCGAGGTAGGGCGCGAAGATCTGCTGGACAAGGTCGGAGTCGTCCAACCGCCGAGCGGCCGGCACGGGGTCCGCTAGAGCCAAGGTGGCCGACCGCGCGATCCGCTCTTGCAGTTCCCCCACTGTGCTGTCGCGCAGCCGCAATGCACATGCGGAGGCGGCCGAGATCGTATCAAGGCAGAAACGTTCGAATCGCTTGGCATAAGGTGCTGTCTTCAAACAGGCAAGCGAGGTGGAGGCGGCCGTTGCGCGCGTGCGCTGATCGTACCGGAACGTCTGGTCTCGAGCCAGACGCACCGCGCGCGCCACATAAGCCGCGACGTCGGGGCAGACCGCGTCCCCGAGGCCCTCGCAGCTAAGAAGGCTGCCGCCTTGCGCGGTGCGAAGCCGGTTGCCAAGGCATTCAACGATCGGGAGCCCGACGAGGAGCGGATCGATCAGCGAACAGGCACCAGAATAAGGAAAGCTGTCCAGATAGACGTCGGCGAGCGACATCACGGCCAACAGATCGGCGCGCGTCGGCACCTGGCCGATCAGGCGCACGCGGCTCGGCGCGACCCCAAAGCGAGCCAGCGTGCGGTTGAGCCGCCTGAGGAAGAGCGCCAGGGGGTAGTTGCCGCCCCAGTTCGGATTAAACGGCATCAGTCCGAGGCTCGACCCTGGCGTCTGCGCCAGAATTTCAGCCCATGCCTCAAGTACTTCTGGCGTAAGTTTGTAGTAGTTTGCGCTCGAAAAGAAGAAGACATCGTCGTCGGGTATTCCCAGGTTCGACCGCGCGCAAATGATCGTGGCGGGGTCGCGGTCATGCGTGTAAGCGAAGTGGCCGACGGCGCCGGGCAGGAATGCAAGCCGCTCGACATAGTCGTCCCTGCCCTCAGGCGACGGATCGTTCGTCCGGCTGGAGAGGAAGAGGTCCGAGATCGACAGCCCCGGAGTTGCGGGGCAGGGCGCCGCTGACCACCTGGACCTTGGCGAGCCTGTGGGCCGCGATCGCCGTTTCGCGCGTCAGGCCCCAGCCCAGGTTGTTCGTCATGAAGCAGAGGTCGAGGCGATCGCGCCGGATCTGCGCGACGGCCTGGGCGGTGTCAGCCGGAAGCTGAACGAACGCATCGACCCAGGGGCGGAAGGCCTCGGTCATCGCGTTCGGCGCGGCGTCGAGGAAGTAGAGTTTGACGTCCGCGGCTGCTCGATCCCGACCTTCGAGGTGGGCAAGCAAATGATAGGTCTCGGTTCCGGGCGATAGCGTTCGGTGCAGCACGCCGATCCTTGGTTTGGCGTTCGCCGCCAGCGGAAAGCCGAAACCCAACCGATGGCCGTTGCGCAACAGCGCCCACTCGGTGAGCTGCGCCTTGTCCCGGAAATAGGGCTTCAGCGACTGTCCGTTGAAGTAGATCAACGTGCTGTCCGCGCCAGCCGCCGCGCCGGCGAGCTCGTCGCAATCGGGCAGTTGATCCTCGAAAACGGCCTGGCGGACCGCCGCCATCGCGAGCGCGCCGTGGGCGGCGTAGCGGTCGGCCTCCCCGGCGTGAAGGAAGATCGAAGCACGGGCCAGCAGGAACCGCGCATACAGCGGGCGCAGCCACTGCGGTACGAGCGCGAGCCGCGGCGGCGGCGGGAAGTGGTGCGCCGGCGCAAGCGCCATCGCGGCCATGAGCACATTGGCCGCCGGCGCGGGCTGCAACGCCCACCGCTCGAGGATGGCCTGGGCCAGCTCGTAGTCCTCGACAACCGGCTCCCAGGGGAAGGCGCTGACGGCGAGCGCGGCGATTTCCGGCAGTCGCCCGGCAAGCCCCGCCTCCGACTCCGCGGAGTTCAGGAAGCTTCGCGCCAGCCCTCGGCGGTGGGCCTCCAACATCTGGATCGCCCCGACCGCGTCGTCGCCGCCGCCGCTCGCCGCTTGCAGAACTTCAATTATGGTCGGCAAGGGAACGGTCTCGCACATGGCACGCCCGGCGGGGCGCGCGACAACAACCGACGATCGTGTCAGGCGTCAAGACTGCTGTTGCGCAAGGGCGCGGGCGCTGACGACGGCGTAGAGCAGGTAGAGCTGGACCTTGTCAGCGTCTGGGATACGGCTGAGGAACTCGTTCCGCTGCCTGTCGGCTTCAAAGCGGTCGTAGCCCGAGCCGCCGATCCGGTGATGGATCTTCACGCCAAGGTCGCGCACGACCCGAAGGTTGTTGGCGTGCGCATGCGCGATTGCGGCCCAGTCTATCCCCCAGCCGAGCGGGGTCGTCGCGTAGTCCAGCGTTCGCAGGTACTCCACGATCGAGCGGCGCATCGCCCAGACGATGCAGTCGGTCTGGACCACGCCGATCAGCGTCGGGTCCGGGGTCTGGTAGAGCAGCACGCGCTCGTTTGGCCATGTCGTGCCGTCGATGTCCGGGGTCCAGACGCCGAGCACCGGATTGGCCAAAAAGCGCTCAGCGCACTGCGCCGCCAACGCGGGCCATGAGCCGGTCGAGGTGTCGGCCGCGATTTGCAGCAGGACATCGCCGTCGAAGACCTCGATAGTCTTCTCGAACTGCCTGCCGAAGTAGCAGCTGTTGTCGAGAACGAAGACCTCGATCGCCGAGTCATGGACCAGCGGCTCATCGGTGCAGGCGACGACCGATACTCGGGCCACGCGCCCGGCGAGCGCGGTCGCGATCGCGAACGCGTTCTCGTGAACTCGCGGCCAGGAGTAGATGATGGTGTGAACCTTCGGCGCCGGCGGCGCGGGTGCCGCGCCCGTCACACCAGCCGGCTCTTCGTCTTCGCCGCCCCGATGAAGCTCGCATACAGCGGGTGCGGCGCGAACGGCCGGCTCTTCAGCTCCGGATGGAACTGCACGCCAACGAACCAGGGATGGTCGACGCGTTCCACCGTCTCCGGCAGGAGCCCGTCAGGCGAGAGACCCGTCACGCGCAATCCGACGCGGTCGAGCATGTCTCGGTAGCCGATATTGACCTCGTATCTGTGCCGGTGGCGCTCCGAGATCGTCGCCGATCCGTAAATGCGCGAGATCATCGAATCCGGAGCGAGGAGCGCGTCATATGCGCCGAGCCGCATGGTGCCGCCCAGATCCCCGCCCGCCTCACGGCGGACCCGCGCGTTGCCCTGGGTCCATTCGGTCATCAGGCCCACGATCGGCTCGGGTGTCGGTCCGAATTCGCTGGACGATGCGCACGCGAGACCGCCGAGGTTCCGCGCAGCCTCGATCACCGCCATCTGCATGCCGAAACACACGCCGAAATAGGGCACGCCATGCTCGCGAGCGAACTTCACGGCCCGGACCATGCCGTTCGCCCCGCGCTCTCCGAAAGCGCCGGGCACGAGGATCCCGTCGGCCTCCTGCAAGCGTTCGACCGCGAACTCAGGGTCGGCCTCCAGCTCTTCGGACTCGACCCAGTCGATCTCGACGCCCACCTTATTGGCTACGCCGCCGTGAATAAGAGCTTCTATCAAAGACTTATACGAGTCTTTTAAGACAGTGTACTTGCCGACGATGGCGATCCGAACGTCACCGTCTGGGTGGGTCAGCGTGTCGGTGATCGCCTCCCAGCGCGTCAGGTCCGGCGCCCGCGCGTCATCGATCCCGAACACCGAAAGCACCTCGGCGTCCAGGCCCTGGTGGTGGTAGTCGAGCGGCACCGCGTAGATGGACTTGGCGTCCAGCGCCTGAATGACCGCGCTTTCGCGCACGTTGCAGAAGAGGGCGATCTTGCGCTTTTCGCCGGGCGGGATCGGCTGCTCGCAGCGACAGAGCAGGATGTCGGGCTGGATGCCGATCGAGCGCAGCTCTTTGACCGAGTGCTGCGTCGGCTTTGTCTTCATCTCGCCGGCGGTCTTGATGAACGGCAAGAGCGTCAGGTGGACGAAACAGGCATGGAAGCGGGGCAGCTCCTGTCCCAGCTGGCGGATCGCCTCGAAGAACGGCAGCCCCTCGATGTCGCCGACCGTCCCGCCGATCTCGACCAGCACGAAGTCGGGCTCCCTGCCCTCGCCGTCCCGCGCGTCGGAGAGGATGAAGCGTTTGATCTCGTCGGTGACGTGCGGGATCACCTGCACTGTCGCGCCCAGGTAGTCGCCGCGCCGCTCTTTCTCGAGGATGGTCTGGTAGACCCGGCCGGTCGTGATGTTGTCCGCCTTTGTGGCCGAAACGCCGGTGAAACGCTCGTAGTGGCCAAGGTCGAGGTCAGTCTCGGCGCCGTCGTCGGTGACGAACACCTCGCCGTGCTGGTAGGGGCTCATCGTGCCAGGGTCGACGTTCAGGTAGGGGTCGAGCTTGCGCAGCCGCACGCCGTAGCCACGCGCCTGCAAGAGCGCACCGAGCGCGGCGGAGGCGAGACCTTTTCCAAGCGATGAGACCACGCCGCCGGTGATGAAGATGTACCGGGCCATGGGCGCTCAGGTTAGCGCTGATTCGCCGGACCCGTCCGCCTCTTTGGGCTGGTCGGCGGGCGCTTGCACGCGCGCTATTGGTTGGCGGGCGCCGCTGGCGGCGGCGGCAGCACGACCGGCGGCGGCGCGACGATCGGCGCGGGCGGGGAGGATGCGGCCGATGCCGGCGCGCCCTTGTGGGGCTGGGTCTTCGCGGTCCTGGAGCTCAGGGTGGGTTGGCCCAGGGGCGGTTGGAACGCCGGCGCGGGCATGGTCACGGGCGCCGCCGGACGGGCGGGCGGGGTGTTGCCAAGCAGGTTCAGCGGGGCGCCGGTGGCTGGCGTCCCCAGGCTCGGCGCCCCGGTCGTTGGCGCCGCGGGCGCCTGGTTGACGGCCGGCGCCGCGGAGACAGGCTGCGCCGCCGAGATCGTCGGGAGCCCCTTCATCTTTTCGATCAGCGCGGCCGCGTTTCGTTCGCGGCTGCTGATAATGGTCATGAGCAGGCAGAGGCCGAAGAACACGGCAACCAGGATCTCGGTCGTTCGGGTCAGGAAATCGCCGGTCCCGCGTGCGGTCATGAAGGCGCCCGGCCCGCCGCTGGTCATGCCGAACGCGCCGCCTTCGGAGCGCTGCAACAAGATGACCGCGATCAGGGCCACGCAAACGACCATCAGGACGGCCAGAAGAATGCCAAGCAGCATGGACGGAGGAACTCTTTGCTTGCAGCGCGCGCAGATCGGCAGCCGGCGCCCGTTCGAACAGCCGCGCCCTCTACCACCTCGACGCTGGCGGCGCTAGGGACAGGCGGCCAGCCATCGCCCCCTGAGTCGGCCCGATGATCCTCAATACCGAGCGGCTGCGCTTGAGGCCGCTGAATCCCGGTGACGCCCGCGCCGTCCATCTGATGATGAGCGACGCCGAAGTGATGGCCTATTGGGACGTGGGCCGGGTCGAGGACCCGGCCGTGACCGGCGACATCGTCCAGCGCCAGCTCGCCGAGGCGGCCGCGGACCGCGCCGCCCACTGGGCCATGGAGCGGCTCAGCGATCGCGTGTTCGTCGGCGTCTGCGACCTCTCTGAGATCGACCGGCGCCACGCCCGCGCCGAGGTGGGCTTCATGGTCGGGCGCGCCTTCTGGGGCGAGGGGTACACCTTCGAGGCCATGCACGCCGTCATCGCGCATGCGGCGCAGGTGCTGAGGCTGCGGCGGTTGCAGGCGCGCACGCACATCGGCAACGTCCGCTCGATCCGCCTGCTCGAGCGCCTGGGGTTCAAACGGGAAGGGCTGATGCGCGGCTACGTCGACCGCGACGGTGAGCGGCGCGACTGCCTGCTGTTCGGGCTCTTGCTCTGACCAACGCGCTCAGGCGATCGCCCGCAAGGGCTCGCTAAACTTGGCGCCGAAGAGCTCCATCGAGCGCGTCACGCCGCCTGCGAGGGCCACGTCGATCACGCCGACGCCAGCCTCGTGCAGGGCCTCGGCCTTGCGGACGACCGTCTCGACGCCGCCCAGGAACTGAAGCCCCGCAACGCCTGCCGTCGGATCTCCGCCCCCAGCCCCGCCTGGCGCCCCGCTTGGCGCGGTCGAGGGCGCGGCGCCGCGCAGGCGATCGGCCGACGCCTCGGCGTCCGCGTCAGTCTCGCCGATCAACATGCGCCCGCGATAAAGCACGTTGTCGTGGGTCGGCTCCCATCCAGCCGCCCGCGCCGCCGCCTTGTAGAGGTCGACCTGCCGTTTGACCCGATCGACCGGCGCAAAGCCGATCGCCACCGAGAGCCCCATGCGGCCGGCGAATTCGGCGGATTCGTCGCTGTTGCCCGAATAGAAAACCTGTGGATGCGGATCCTGCACGGTTCGCGGCCAGACCGAGACGGTGTCGAAATTGAAGAACCGCTCGTGCCAGCTGAACGGCTTCGGCTCGGTCCAGGCGCGCAGGATCAGCCGGACGCCCTCCTGGGTCATCTCGCGCGTCACGTCTGGGTCGGCGCCATAGGTCAGGTGCTCGTTGGGAGTCCCGCGCAGGAAGAGGACAACCATCCGCCCGCCGCTCAGCGCGTCCAGCATGGCGATCTCTTCGGCCGTGCGGACCGGATTGGCGAGTGGGATCAGGGGCCCGAGCAGCGCGATCTTGACCTTCGAGGTCTGCTGGCTGACGGCGCCCGCAAGAACGGCCGGGTTCGGCGTCATCAGGCCTGGCGCATAATGGTGCTCGGAGATCGAAACCCAATCGAAACCGGCTTCCTCGGCCAGACGGTACTGACGGATCGCCGTCGCCATGCTCTTCGCGGCCTCCTCGCGGTCGCAGAGTTCGGGCGGCACCGGCCAGCCGCGCACGGGCACCCTGCCGGTGTAGCCGCCGGTTCCGAGAAAACAGATCTTCATGGCAATCCCCTAAGGCCCAGCGCGGACGATCGCCAGGAAGTCGTCCGCCTTCAGCGAAGCGCCGCCGACCAGCGCTCCTCCGACGTTCGTGATCTTAAGGATATCCACCGCGTTGTCCGGCTTGACCGACCCGCCATAGAGGATCGGCGCGGCGCGGCCGCGGTCTCCCGCAACCTCTGCCAACGCGCCACGGAGCGCAGCGTGGGCCTCGCCGATCTCGAAAAGCGTCGGCGTCACGCCGGCGCCGATCGCCCAGACCGGCTCGTAAGCGACCGCAAACGCGCTCTCGGCCAGTTCGCGCACAATGCAGCCCACCACCTGGCGGCATATGACGTCAATCGCCCGACCGGCATCGCGCTCGGCGCGGAACTCGCCGACGCAAATGATCGGCTCGAGACCCGCCCGCACCGCGGCCAGCGCTTTCGCCGCGACCATGGCGTCGGTCTCGCCGTAGGCGGCGCGGCGTTCAGAGTGACCGACGATGACCATCCGCGCGCCGGCGTCGGCCAACATCTCGGCGCTGATGTCTCCGGTGAAGGCGCCGGCGGCCCTGGCGTGGCAGTCCTGGCCGCCGAGGAGCACGGGCGAACCTGCGAGGGTCTGGGCCATGCGGGCGAGCAGCGTCGCGGGCGGACAAATCACGACCCGGGCTGTGGGATGAGCCCGGGCGACGCCGGCCGCCACCGCCTCGGCCTGGGCGAGGTCGGCGGCAAGGCCGTTCATCTTCCAATTGCCCGCGATTAGCGGCGTCGTCATCGACCTCCCCCCGGCGATGGCCTCGATGGCGCTCACCCGACCACGACGCCCCGCCGCCTGTCCAGCGCGCGCAGCGCTTGCTCCGGCCTAAGCCGCTCCACTATACCGCCTTTTCCGCGCCGACCCCGGCGCGGCGTCTCGTCCGGACCACCCCTAATGCTCGCCATCATCCGCAAGTTCGCGCAGTCCTGGGTCGCGATGTTGCTGTTCATTCCGCTGACCATCAGCTTCCTGGTCTTCGGCGTGCGCGACGTCTTGCACCCCAAGTTCAGCGACGCTGTGGTGTCGGCAGGCTCGCACGAGGTCTCCCCAGCCGCCTTCAAGCGTGAGTTCGGCATCCTGCTGCAGGGCGCCAAGCAGCAGACCGGCCAGGACCTCAGCGTGAACGACGCGATCGCCGCCGGATACGACCAGGGCATTCTCAGCGAGATCGAGAGCCAGACCGGCCTCAACGAGTACCTGACCCGGATCGGCGTCAGGCCAGCCGACTACCTGGTCAATCTCGAGATCAACGAAGCGCCGGTGTTCGCGAACGAACTGGGCGTCTTCGACCAAGCCAGGCTCGACGAGTGGCTGGCCACGAACGGCATTGCGGCCCCGGAGCTGAAGGGCGACATCCGCGACGACATCGCGCTGCGGCAGACAATCTCCGGTCTCGCCGCGGGCCTGCAGACCCCGAAGATCTATGGCGCGCTGCTCGCCAGCTACAATCTCGAGGGCCGCGCGATCAGCTTCTTCGTCCTCGATCCCCACAGCGTGCCCCCGCCGCCGCAGCCGACGGATGCGCAGCTCTTGGCGCTCATCAACGCCAACGTTCACCCACGGCCGGAGATGCGGACGTTGAGCGTCGTGCGTTTCAGCGCTCGGGCGATCGCGCCAAGCATGCCAGTCGATGAGACCAAAGTTCAGGCGCTTTACGCCGCCGCGAAGTCGACGCTCTCTCAGCCTGAGAAGCGTTCGCTGATCGAGTTCACCACCCAGGACGCCGGCAAGGCGCAGACGATCGAAACGCGGCTCAAGGCCGGCGACGCCCCCGATGCGATCGGCAAGGCGCTCGGCGTCACGCCCACCACGCTGACAGACAAGGCGAAGAGCGACGTGGTCGATCCCGCGGTGGCCGACCCGGCCTTTTCCGCGAGCGAAGGCCAGGTGCTAGGCCCGATCAAGAGCGGGCTCGCCGGCTACGCCATCGTCAAGGTCGTCAAGATCACGCCGGCGGTGACGCCGACGCTGGCCGAGCTGCGCCCGCAGTTGGAGGCGCAGGTCCGTGTCAACGCCGCGATCCAGAAGGTCTTCGATGCGGTCAAGAAGTACGAGGACGCCCACAACTCGGGCGCCAATCTCGCCGACTCCGCCCGCGCCGCCGGCGCGACGCCCGTGACACTTGGCCCGGTCTCGGGCGACGGACACGACATGCAAAACCAGCCCGTCGCAGCCGCCACGCCAAAACTGCTCAAGGAGGCGTTTTCGCTCGCGCAAGGCGGTGAGAGCGAGATGGAAGACGAGGGCGAAGGCGAGTACTTCGCCGTGCGCGTGCAAACCATCCTGCCGTCGGCCATGCCGACGCTGGCCGAGATTCGCCCCCAGGCCGTGCAGTTCTACATGCAGCAAGCCACCGTCGAGCGCATGAACGCGCTCGCGGCGCAGATCATCCAGCAGGTCAAGAAGGGGCAGAGCTTGGAGGCCGCCGCGTCGGCCGCCCACGCGCAGGTCAAGTCGCTGCCGAACGTCTCGCGCCAGGCGCTGATGCAAGGTCGCCAGATGGATCCGCAGACCATCTCTGCCCTCTTCAACGCGAAGAAGGGAGACCTGGTGAGCGGGCGGGTCGGGCAGTTGCAGGTGATCGTCGTTCGCGTCGACGGCGTCTTGCCGGCCACGGGGGATGATGCGGCGCGCCAAGCGGTCATGGTCTCGCAACAATTCAACGACACCCTGGCGCAGGACATCGTGGCCGCCGCGCGCACCCATGCCGTCGCCGTCGTCAAGCCTGAGGGCGACATCATCGCCGCGCGCCAAGCGCTTGGCGTCGCCCAGGACGAGACGGCGCAGAGCGGCACGAGGCCCAAGCGCGGACCGGCGCTTTGAGCGCCGAGCCGTCCCTCGACGAGTTCCGCAACGCGTATGCGACTGGACGGCCGCAGATTGTGTGGCGGCGCGTTGTCGACGACCTCGAAACTCCAGTCTCGGCCTATCTGAAGATCGCCGCCGGCGAGCCGTACGCCTTCCTGTTCGAATCCGTCGAGGGCGGCGCCTGGCGCGGCCGCTACTCCGTTATCACGCTTCGCCCCGAGTTGGTCTGGCGGTGCCGTGGCGACCGAGCGGAGACCGCCACCGGGTCCGCTATCGCCGCCGGGCGCTTCACGCCTGAACCGGGCGGCGCGCTCGACAGCCTGCGGGACCTGATCGCGGGCTCGAGGCTCGACCTTCCCAAGGGACTGCCGCCGATGTCGGCCGGGGTGTTCGGGACGATCGGCTACGACCTGATCCGCCTCGCCGAACCGCTGCCCGGAATCAATCCCGACCCGCTCGATCTGCCTGACGCCATCCTGACCCGGCCATCGATCGTGGCGGTCTTCGATGGAATCGCCCAGGAGATCATCCTCTCGACGACCGCCTGGCCGTCGGACGCGAGCGCCGAGGCCGCCTACGCCGCGGCCTGCGCGCGCCTGGACGCAATCGTCACCGCGCTCGCCAAGCCCACGCCGGGGCTCACCGAACGCTCGGCGCCGCCAGCGCCATCCTTCCAATCTCCGGTTTCGCGCGAGGGCTATCGGGCGATCGTCGAGCGGGCCAAGCGGTACATCGAGGCGGGCGACATCTTCCAGGTCGTGCCCAGCCACCGCTTCAGAGCGTCCTTCACCAGCGAGCCGTTCGCCCTTTACCGCTCGCTCCGCCGCACCAACCCCTCGCCCTTTCTGTTCTTCCTCAACTTCGGCGACTTCCAGCTGGTCGGCTCGAGCCCGGAGATCCTGGTTCGCCTGCGCGACGGCAAGATCACCATCCGCCCGCTGGCCGGCACCCGGCCCAGGGGGGCGACGCCGGAACAGGACGTTGCGCTGGAAGCTGAGCTGCGCGCCGATCCCAAAGAGCACGCCGAGCATCTGATGCTGCTCGACCTTGGCCGCAACGACGTCGGACGCGTCGCCATGCTGGGTCAAACGGGACGCAATGCGCCCGAGGCGCGGGCGAGGCGACCCAGCGTGCGCGTGACCAACTCCTTCTTCGTCGAGCGCTACAGCCACGTCATGCACTTGGTCTCCAACGTCGAGGGCGATGCGCCGCCCGGCGTCGATCCGGTCGACGTGCTCATGGCGGCGCTTCCGGCCGGCACGCTCTCGGGAGCGCCCAAGGTGCGCGCGATGCAGATCATCGACGAGCTCGAGACCGAGAAACGCGGCGTGGTCTACGCCGGGGCCGTCGGCTACTTCGGCTGCGACGGCAGCGTCGATACCTGCATCGTCCTGCGCACCGGGCTGGTGAAGGACGGCGTGCTCTACGTCCAGGCCGGAGGTGGCGTGGTCGCAGACAGCGTCCCGGACGCCGAATACGAAGAGACGCTGCAGAAAGCCGCCGCCCTCAGCCGCGCGGCCGCCGAAGCTTGGCGCTTTGAGTAGCAACCTCTTGCCAAGGCGCTAGACGGCTGGCCGGATCTCGGTGACCGGCGTTATCTGCGCCGGCGGCGCCAGGATGGCCGCTGTCGCAAACACCATCGCGGAGACCGCGAACAACGCGGCCGCCGCCACCGCCGGCCAAGCCCGCGGCCTCCGCGCAGGAGGCTCCAGTCGCACGCGCGCCCGCTCCAGCGCTTCAAAGAAACCCTCGTGGTCGTCCAACGACTCAATCTGCGCCATGCGCGGAGTGTAAGCGCTCGGCGGCGGCGCCGCGACAAGGCGTGCGTCGCCGATTGTGTGGCGCGCCACCCGCCCGATATGATGGGCCGAGCCAACGGCGCGCCGCATGATCCTGGTCATCGATAACTACGACAGCTTCACCTACAACCTCGTCCACTACCTGAACGAGCTTGGGGCTGAGACGCGGGTCGTGCGCAACGACGTCATCAGCGCCGCCGACGCGATTGCGAGCCGGCCAGAAGCGATGTTGCTCTCCCCTGGCCCTTGCACGCCCAACGAGGCAGGCATCTGCATCGAGCTGATCGAGAGCGCGCCAGAGGATCTGCCCATCCTCGGCGTCTGCCTCGGCCACCAGGCGATCGGCCAGGCCTTCGGAGGGACTGTGGTCCGGGCCAAGTCCCTGATGCACGGCAAGACCAGCCCGATCCATCACAACGGCGAGGGCTTGTTCAAGGGGCTTCCCAATCCCTTCACCGCCACGCGCTACCACAGCCTGTCTGTCCCTCGCGAGACTCTGCCGAACACACTCGAGGTCACAGCCTGGACGGACGACGGCGAGGTCATGGGCATGCGCCATCATGAGCGGCCTGTGTTCGGCGTGCAGTTCCACCCGGAATCGATAGCGACCGAGGGTGGGCACGACCTCCTTGCCAACTTCCTCGACCTCGCCGGCGTGAAACGCTGGACCTTGGTCTGAGAGGCCCTGCTCATGGCTGACGCCTTCAAGCCGCTCCTCGCGCGCCTGGCCGACGGCGCGACGCTCACCGAAGCCGACGCGGACGCCTTCTTCGCCGCCTGCTTCCGCGGCGAACCGACCCCAGCCCAAATCGCCGCGGCGGTCACCGCCATGCGGCTGCGCGGAGAGACGGTCGGCGAGATCACCGCCTGCGCGCGCGCCATGCGCTCGCAAGCGGTCATGCTCGAGCATCCCTACGATGTGATCGACGTCTGCGGCACCGGCGGCGATGGCCTTCACACGCTGAACATCTCGACGGCGGTGGGATTTGTGGCCGCCGGCGCCGGTCTGAAAGTCGCCAAGCATGGCACGCGCGCCATCTCGTCGAAATCGGGCTCGTCCGACGTGCTTACCGCGCTTGGCGTCAACATCGCGGCGAGCGCGGAGCAGCAGCGGCGGGCGCTCGACGAGGCCGGCATCTGCTTCCTGTTTGCGCCGGCCCACCACGCCGCCATGCGCCACGTGCTGCCCATCCGCCAGGAGCTGGGCTTCCGCACGATCTTCAACCTGCTTGGCCCCCTCGCCAATCCCGCGGGCGCCAAGCGCCAGGTGGTCGGCGTCGCGTCAAGCCGCTTCGTCGAGCCGATCGCCCGCGCGCTCGGCGCGCTTGGCGCAGTCCGCGCCTGGGCTGTGCATGGCGAGGGCATGGATGAACTGACCACCACCGGCGAGAGCGAGGTGGCGGAGTGGCGCGACGGCGACATCCGCCTCTTCCGCGTCACGCCCGAGGCGGTCGGACTGCCGCGAGCAACGATCGACGACCTGCGTGGCGGCGAGCCGCAAGCGAATGCGCTTGCGCTCCGCGCCCTGCTGCGCGGCGAGACCGGCGCCTACCGCGACGTGGTCCTGTTGAACGCCGCGGCCGCCATGCTGGTGGCCGACAAGGTCGAGACCCTCGCCGACGGCGCCGCGTTGGCGGCCCAGGTCATCGATGCCGGCCGAGCCGCTGAGGTGCTCGATCGACTGGTCGCGATCACCAACGCGCCATGAGCGACACGCTTTCGCGCATTGCCGCCTACAAGCGCGAGGAAGTCGCAGCGCGGCGGCGCGAACGGGACCAGGCCGAAGTCGAGCGCGCCGCCAGGGCCGCCTCCCCACCACGCGGGTTCAAGTCCGCCCTCGCCAGGGCGCACGCGCCCGGACGGCTGGCGCTGATCGCCGAGATCAAGAAGGCCTCGCCCTCGCGCGGACTGATTCGCGAGGACTTCGACCCGCCGGCGCTGGCCGCGGCCTACGCGCGCGGCGGCGCGGCCTGCCTCTCCGTCCTGACCGACGCCCCGAGTTTCCTCGGCGCGGACTCCGACCTTGTCGCCGCTCGCGCGGCGGTCGCCCTTCCCTGCCTGCGCAAGGAGTTCCTGCTCGATCCGTGGCAGGTCGCCGAATCGCGGGCGCTCGGGGCTGATGCGATTCTGGTGATTCTCGCCCTCGTCGACGATTCGCTTGCTGGCGAGCTGATCGACGAGGCTCGGCGGCTCGGCATGGACATCCTCGTCGAAGCTCACGACGAGGCCGAGCTCGTGCGTGCAGGGGCGCTCGCGGCCGATCTGATCGGCGTCAACAACCGGGACCTCAGAACCTTCGTCACCGACCTCGCCGTGACCGAGACTCTGGCGTCTCACGTGCCGGCAAACGCCTTGCTGGTAACGGAAAGTGGCATCTTCACGCCCGCCGACGCCGCGCGCCTCGAGGCCTCCGGCGCCGCCGCCATGCTGGTTGGAGAGAGCCTCATGCGTCAGGTCGACGTCGAGGCGGCGGTCCGAACCCTGCTCGGTGAGCCAGCACCGTTATCTTGACATTAACGAAGAACACCTAGAGAACATCCGCCACGTTGTCGGTTTGTTCCGCGAGGTCTTTCGGGCCACTCCCATGCTCACGCGCAAGCAGCACGAACTGCTCATGTACATCCATGAGCGCATCAAGGAGAGCGGGGTTTCGCCCTCTTTCGACGAAATGAAAGAGGCGCTCGATCTCGCCTCGAAGTCCGGGATCCACCGGCTGATCACCGCGCTTGAAGAGCGCGGTTTCTTGCGCCGCCTGCCCCACCGCGCTCGCGCGCTGGAGGTTGTGAAGCTACCGCAACAGGCAACGGCCGCCGCCCCGCCGCAAGGCCGCGCGCCATTCAGGCCGCAGCTGGTCGAGGGTGACCGCTCGCTGGCGCCGCCCATCGCCGCCAACGACGCACGCGAGCTGCCCGTGCTTGGCCGGATCGCCGCCGGCACGCCCATCGAGGCGATCCAGCAGGAACGCGATCGCATGATCGTGCCGGAGAGCATGCTCGGCGCCGGCGAACACTTCGTGCTCGAGGTGCAAGGCGACTCGATGATCGACGCCGGCATCTACGACGGCGACTATGTCATCATCCGGCGCGGGTCCGCCGCCAACTCGGGCGAAATCGTGGTTGCGCTCGTCATGGGCGAGGAAGCGACGCTGAAGCGTTTGCGCCGCAAGGGCCAGTCGATCGCGCTGGAGGCCGCGAACCCAGCCTACGAGACCCGCATTTTCGGCCCCGACCAGATCCAGGTGCAGGGCAAGTTGGTCGGCCTCATCCGTCGCTATCACTGAGCGTGGCGAGCGACCACGGCCGGGAGCCGCGGAGTGGTTGCGACCACAGGACACGCCATCCGTCGCGCCCCGCATAGATTTCCGCCGCCCCTCCCATCGCGAAGTCTCGCGGGCCAAGCACCAACACTCGCGCGCATGAAGGCGGCAGCGTAAGGGCCGCGCGCGTGACGAGGATGGAACTCGCCCGGCAAAGAGAGTCGAGATCGTCCGGCTTCGGCTTTCGGACGGTCCACCACGCGCCAAGCGGGGGCTGCGTCCCGGCCTTTGGCACGCAGGACCTTCGATCGCACGCGAACAAGTCGGACTGAACCGGAGCTGGATCGGCGGCCAGCTTGAAGCCGCGGCGCTGGGCCCAGAGTTGGATGGCATAGAGCCGCATGGTCGGCCGCAATGGCACTTCCTGGCCAGCGACCACGATCGCCGCATCGTCGCCGTCCGACGCGACCCAGGCGATGGGGGGCTGGCCGCGCGGCCAGAGCGCCACGGCTGCGGCCAGTGGGAGGCCAAGCCAGCGCAGCCGCCCGCGCCAGAGACACGCGAACACGATGCCCAGGAAGGCGATGACAAGCGCGATGAGGGGGGCGCTCGGAAACGTTAGCCCGCTACCGGGCGCGAGCGCGAAGGTTCGCCCCAGACCGACGACGGTGCGGGCCGCCCAGCCGGCCACGAAGAGCGGCGGGTCCGTGAACAGGCGAGGTAGGTCGAGGCTTTCGGCCGCCACGCCGAGCGCCAGGGCTGGCATCATGACGACGCTGGCGACAAGATCGGCGCTGAGATTGGCCGGCACGCCATAGTTGGCGACCCGGTTGAAGTGCTGAATGGCGAACGGACCGGTCGCGGTTCCGGCGACGAAGCTCACCATCAGGGCGGCGATGGTCCAATCGCGCAGGCGCTGCAGCGCCGCGATTGGCCACGGCAAGCCGATCGCCGGCGCGCGGATGGGCCAGACCTCGGCCAGCGCCACCAAGGCGGCCGTGGCGCAGAACGACATCTGAAAGCCCGGCTCGGCCACCGCCTCCGGCTGCGCAATCAGGATCAGCAGCGCCGCGAGCGAGAGCGAATGCATGCTAATCGCCCGCCGATCGAGCAGGATGGCGAGGAAGGCGACACTGGCCGTGATCGCCGCGCGCCGCGCCGGGGGATGCGCGCCGGAGAGCGTGAGGTAGAGCGCAACGACCACAAGGCCGCCTACGGCGGCGACCTTCTTGCCCTGGACGCGCAGCGCCAGCCACGGCCAGGCGGCGATGCCCAGCCTTGTCGCGAAGAAGACGAAGCCGGCGACCGCGGCCATGTGCAAACCGGCGATCGCCAGCATGTGGGCCAGGCCCGAGGCGCGCAATTCGTCGCGCGTGTCGTTGTCCAGCCAGTCCTCATGGCTCGTGGTCACCGCTGCGGCGAGGCCGCTGGCCCCGCGATCGTTCGACCCCATCACGCGCGCCACGTCGGCGTGCAGGCGCTCGGCCAGCGACCAGCGCCAGGCGTTTACGGCCATGGCCAGCTCCAACCGCCACGGCGGGGCGGCAAGCGTGATGATCTGGGCGGGTTTCTTGGCTAGGCCGACCCCGCCGACACCTTCGAACCAGGCGTCGCGGGCAAAGTCGAAGGCGCCGGGCGCGGCTGGACCCGGCGGGGGGTCGAGCAACGTCTCGACCCGGATCGCCGCGCCTGGACCGAGCGCGGCGCCGCTCGGCACGACGATGCGCAGTCGGTGCGGCGTGCGATCCAGCGCCAGGCCTGCGATTCGGACAGGCGCGACGACGAGCCGCTCGCCGCTTGCGCTAGGGTTTGCGACGTCCATCACCCAGCCATCGACGGTCGCGACGCCGAAGCCCTGCGAGATCACCGGCGCGGCGACCAGCTCCGTGCGAAGCTTGCCGCCGAGCGCGCCACAGGTCGCGACCGCCACGAGCGCGGCGATCGCCGTGGCCGCACGGCTGCGGCCCCAATGCCGGATGGCGACTGCGGCCACCACGGCCACGCCCGCGATCGCCGCGAACGGCCAGAGCGGCGGCTCCACCTTCAGCCCGAGATAGCTCGCCGCGCCGATGCCGAACGCGACGGGGGTCCAGAGCATGGCCCGATCCAGCTGGGCGGCCGCTTCATGCTTCAGTCCCGCGCCCAACGCGCGCCAGCTAGGAAGCCGGCCCAGCCGCGTGCTAAGACCTCCCGCCCAGCCCGGCCAACGCGCGGGCCGATCGTCCAGCGGAATATCGATGTCCGACCCCTCCCCGGCCGCCCGGCCCGTCGTCACCCGTATCGCCCCCTCGCCCACCGGCCGAATGCATATAGGCAACGCTCGCGCGGCGCTTTTCAACTGGCTATATGCGCGTCATACGGGTGGGACCTTTTTGCTGCGTATCGAGGACACCGATCGGGAGCGATCGACCGAGGAAGCGGTTGGCATCATCTTCGACGCGATGGAGTGGCTGGGCCTCGACTATGACGGCGAGCCGGTCTTTCAGCATGCGCGCGCCGAGCGGCACCGCGAGGTGGTTCAACGCCTGCTGGAAACCGGCGGCGCCTACCGCGACTACATGACGCCCGACGAGCTGACCGAAGAGCGCGAGCGCGCCCGGGCCGAGGGTCGGGTCGTTCGCACGCCCTGGCGAGACAAGGAGCCCCCGTCGGGCTCGAACGCGCCGTTCGTCGTCCGCTTCCGCGGCCCTTCGGACGGGCACACCATCGTCAACGACCTCGTGAAGGGCCCGGTCCGCTTCGAGAACTCGGCGCTGGACGACCTTGTGCTGCTGCGCTCGGACGGGTCGCCCACCTACAATCTCGCTGTCGTCGTCGACGACCACGACATGGGGATCACCCACGTGATCCGCGGCGACGACCACCTGAACAACGCTGCGCGCCAGACGCTCATTTTCCAGGCCCTCGGTTGGGCGCTGCCCCAGTACGGCCACCTGCCGATGATCCACGGCCCCGACGGCGCGAAACTCTCCAAACGGCACGGCGCGCAAGCCGTGCATGAGTTCCGTGAGATGGGCTACCTGCCCGAGGCGATGCGCAACTACCTGGCGCGGTTGGGCTGGGGACACGGAGACGATGAAATCTTCTCAGACGCCCAGGCGATCGCGTGGTTCGACGTCGCCGACGTCGGCTCGGCCCCGTCCCGGCTCGACTGGGCCAAGCTCGGCCACGTCAACAACCACTACATTCGCCAGTCTGACGACGGGCGGCTGCAGGCCCTCGTGATGGATGCGCACGCCAGCCGCGGACTGACCGTTCCGGCGGACAAACGGGAGACGCTCGAGCGCACGATCCCGCTGGTGAAGGAGGGCGCCAAGACCCTCCTTGACCTCGCCGACCTGACCATCTTTGCGCTCCGCGAGCGCCCGCTGTCGCTGGACGACAAGGCCAGGAGCCAGCTCGACGAGGAGACCCGGGCCCGGCTCGCGCGGCTCGCAACCCACCTCGGCGAGGAGCCCCTTTGGACCGCCGAGGCGATAGGCCGGTCGCTTCGCGCGTTCGCCGAAAGCGAGGGGATCGGGCTCGGCAAGATCGCGCCTGCGCTAAGGGCTGTGCTGTCGGGCGGATCGGTGGCGCCGGACCTGGCCAGCGCCCTGGAAGCGCTCGGCCGCGAGGAGAGCCTCGGCCGAATCGCGGATGCTCTTTCGCAAGTGCAGTAAGCCGGTATAAGGCGTTGCCGGCGCCATTCGGCGAGCCTTGAACGCACGGACATCTGCATGCCCAAAAGCGCGACGCTGCTCATCGACAACAAGAGCTACGAACTGCCGATGATTTCGGGGACTGACGGACCCGACGTCATCGATGTCCGCTCGCTGTACGGCGCCGCCGACGTGTTCACCTTCGATCCCGGCTTCACTTCGACGGCGAGTTGCGAAAGCAAGATCACTTACATCGACGGCGACAAGGGTGTTTTGCTGCACCGCGGCTACAACATTGAGGACCTGGCCGAGAAATCGAGCTTCCTCGAGGTCTGCTACCTCCTCCTGCGCGGCGAGCTGCCGACCGCCTCCGAATTCGCGGAGTTCGAGCACACCATCACCTATCACACGATGCTGCACGCGCAGTTCGACCGCTTTTTCTCGGGGTTCCGGTCGGACGCCCACCCGATGGCGATCATGACGGGTGCAGTGGGTGCGCTGTCGGCCTTCTATCATGACAGCACCAACGTCGATGACCCGATGCAGCGCACCATCTCGGCGCATCGTCTGATCGCCAAGATGCCGACCATCGCCGCGCGCGCTTACAAGTATTCGATCGGCCAGCCGTTCGTCTCACCGCGCAACGATCTCGGCTATGCCGAGAACTTTCTGCGCATGGCGTTCAGCGTGCCAGCGGAGGACTGGGAGCCGAACCCGGTCCTGACCCGGGCCATGGACCGCATCTTCATCCTGCACGCCGACCATGAGCAGAACGCCTCGACCTCGACGGTGCGCCTCGCAGGCTCGTCGGGCGCGAACCCGTTCGCCTGTATCGCCGCCGGCATCGCCTGCCTCTGGGGCCCCGCACACGGCGGGGCGAACGAAGAAGCGCTGAACATGCTGCGGGAGATCGGGACGGTCGACCGCATCCCCGAGTACGTCGACGGCGTGAAGAAGCGCCAATACCGGCTGATGGGCTTCGGCCACCGCGTCTACAAGAACTACGACCCGCGCGCGACGGTGATGCAGAAGACCTGCCACGAGGTGCTGGACGAGATCGGCGACAGTGACGACCCGCTGCTGAAGGTCGCCATGGAGCTCGAAAAGATCGCTCTGAACGACCCCTACTTCATCGAGCGCAAACTCTACCCAAACGTCGACTTCTATTCCGGCATCACTTTGAAAGCGCTTGGCTTTCCATCGGAGATGTTCACCGTGCTGTTCGCCGTCGCGCGGACCGTCGGCTGGATCACCCAGTGGAAAGAGATGTTCGAGGATCCGCAGCGCAAGATCGGCCGCCCGCGCCAGCTCTACACCGGGCCCACCACGCGCGAATTCAAGCCGATCGACCAGCGCTAGGCGCCGGAGCTCTCCCCGCGCGTTCAGCATTTCGATCACGACGTCGGCCGCCCGCTCGGCGGGGTCAGGGCCGCCGCGCCCCATCGACTCCAGAGTGGCGTTCTGCTTGGCCACCTGGCGCGCGCACAGACCGGGATCATCCAGCCGCTCGGCCAGCGCTTTCGCGAGCGCTTCGCCCGTGCAGTCGTGCTGGATGAACTCGGGCGCGACCGCCTCGCCAGCGGCGATGTTGATGAGCGTGATGTAGCGCTGCCGATAGATCAAGCGCGCCGCGAAGTAGGTCACCACTCCGGTCCGATAGGCCACGACGAACGGACAGCCGGCCATGCCAAGCTCGCTGGTCACCGTTCCGCTGCAGGCGAGCGCCACCGTCGCCGCCTTCATCGCGTCGTACTTGAGCTGATCGCCCTCGACGATGTGCACGGGCGCGCCCCAGTCGACCGCCCTCACCTGCGCGGCCACGGTCTGGGCCGCCGGCAGCACAAAGCAAAGGTCCGGGCGCTCGGCCGCGAGGCGCCGCAAGGCTTCGGCGAACGGCTTCGCCAGACGCGCGATTTCGGACGGTCGACTGCCCGGCAGCACCAGCATGATCGTCTGGTCCGCGCGCGCGCCGATTGTGCGGCGCAGGCGCACCGGATCGGCGCCGCTCAAATCGAGGGAGAGCGCCGTTGCGCCGACGAACGTGGTCGCCAGCCCGGCTCGCTCGAAGTAGGGGGCGTCGAAGGTATGGATGGTCAGCAGCCGGTCGACCGTCTTGGCCAGCGTCTTGGCGCGGCCCGGCCGCGTCGCCCAGACCTGCGGGCCCGACGTATTTGATCAGCGGCAGGCTGGGATCAGCCCGGCGCAGGCGCTGCGCGACCCGCAGCGTGAACCCCCAGGAGTCGATCAGCACGGCGATATCGGGATGCTCGGCCTTGGCGACGGCGGCCGTGTCGTCCGCGCGCTTCTGGATTCGGGGCAAGGCCATCACGCCCTCGAGGAAGCCGAGAACCGAAGTCTCGGCGATATCGAAGGGGCTGCTCACGCCCTCTCGCGCCATGGCCTCTCCGCCGACGCCGACGAAGCGCACGCCATCGTCGCCCAGCCGCGCGCGCAGCACGTGCGCAAGGCGAGCGCCAAGAACATCGCCGGACGCCTCCCCCGCGACCAGCATGATGACGGCTGGCCGCTTCAAGGCGCCGGAACGCCGAACACAAACATGCCGAGCTCATCCGCCGTCTGAATAACTTGCTCGCGGTCGACGATGAGCAGCGAGCCGGCCTCGCCGACAACCCCGGCAAGTCCAGCCCGCGCGGCCGCCTCGATGGTCGCCGGGCCGATCGTCGGCAGGTCGATGCGTCGGTCCTGGATCGGCTTCACCGCCTTGGCGAGCACGCCGGCGGCGCCTTCCCCGTGCGAGCGGAGCGCCTTCGGCAGGTCGGCGCAGCGCTGCAACATGGCGTCGGTGCCTTCCTGCGCCTCGACCGCCAGCACCAGGCCGTTCGCAACGACGACGGCCTGGCCGATGTCGAGCTGAACCCAGCGCGCGCGCGACGCCGATCGCCTGGTCGATGTCGGCGGCGTCGGCCTTGGAGGGCGTGATGCGGCCAAGCGGGCCCTCGCCGATCGTCAGCCCGCCGATCACCGCATCGGCGCCTTCGACGATGAAGCCCTCCTGCTCGAACTCAAGCATCACCTGGCGCAGCAGCGCGTCGTCGCCTTTGCCCGCGGCCGCGAGAACCCGCGGCAGGGCCGCCAGAGCGCGCACGTCCGGCTTGAGGCTGGCGAAGTCCGGCCGCGGCACGCCGCCAGCGAAGCAGACTCGCTGGCAACCCTGCCGCTTGAGCGTCTTGAACATCTTGCCCCACTCGGCCAGCCCGACATCGGCGCCCGGCGCAACCGCCGCCAGGGCCGGCTCGGCCAGCCCCTTCAACCTGAGCACGAAGACGGGCCGCTCGGCCGCGTTGCAGGCGCGGACGATCTCCCCCGGCAGACCGCCGGCGCCCGCGATGAGCCCGAGCTTGGCCATGTGTTCCGATCAGTCGCGGTCGGGCATGCAGATCGCCCGGTTGGGATCGAAGCGAATGAAGTCGATCACCTCCATCACCTGCGGCGAGCTCGCATAGGTTTCGGCGACGGCGGCCAGCCGCTCCTGGAACGATCCTTCGTCGGCGAAGAGCTGGCGATAGGCGGCGCGCAGGGTGTTGATCTGCTCGCGCGAGAACCCGCGGCGCTTCAGGCCGATCAGGTTCAGGCCGTGGAGGTTCGCATGGTTGCCCCAGACCATGCCGAACGGGATCACGTCGCGGGGCACATCGGCAAGCGCCCCGACGAAGGCGTAGCGGCCGACGCGGACGCGCTGGTGTACGCCGGCCAGTCCGCCGAGAATGGCGAAGTCGTCGATCTGCACATGGCCGCCGAGGGTGGCGAGATTGGTGAGCAGCACCCGATCGCCGACAACGCAGTCGTGACCCACATGGGCGCCGGCGTAAAAGGTCCCGTCGGAACCAACCCTCGTCACGCCCGAACCCAGGCTCGATCCCAGGTTCATGGTCACGTTCTCGCGGATCAGGTTGCGGTCGCCGATGATCAGGCGCGTACCGTCGCCCTTGTGGCCCGCGTGTTGCGGCGGCCCGCCAAGGCTGGCGAACGGGTGGATGACGCAGTCCTCGCCGATCTCCGTCAGCCCCTCGACGTTGACGTGTGAGAGAAGGCGCGTCCGCGCTCCAAGCGTCACCTGCGGTCCGACGAGGCAATAGGGACCGATCTCGACGCCGTCGCCGAGGCGGGCGCCGGGATCGACGACCGCCGTTGCGTGCACTTTCGCCATCAAGTCCGCTCGACGACGACCGCCGTGAATTCGAGCTCCGCGGCGAGCTTGTCGCCGACCAGCGCCTTGCCCTTGAAGCGCGCGACGTCCGGCCTGGCCCTCAGCACTTCGACCGGCATGCGCAGCACGTCGCCCGGCCGGACCGGATGGCGGAACCGGCAGTTGTCGACCGACATGAACAGGATGCTTCTGTGCTCCAGGTTCAGGTCCATCGACTTCGACATCAAGACGCCGCCGGTCTGGGCGATGGCCTCGACGATCATGACGCCCGGCATCACCGGATAATCAGGAAAATGGCCGACGAAGAACGGCTCGTTGAGCGTGACCATTTTGACGCCCGTCATCGAGCGGTAAGGCACGAAACTCCTCGCCGCGATCGATCATCAGGAACGGCGGACGGTGCGGGATCAGCCGCAGGATCTCGTCGATTCCGACAGTGACGTCGGATGCCGTCTCGACGGCCGCGTTGCTCAATCGTCCGCCCTCCGGCTGCCCATCCGGCTGAGCCAGGCGACCTGCCGCCAGAACTGCCGCACAGGAACCGCCGGCGCGCCGCCCCACGCCTCGCCGGCCGGTATGTCACGCATGACGCCGGACGCCGCTATCACCTGCGCGCCTGCGCCGATGGTGACGTGATCGGCGACGCCGGCCTTGGCGCCGAACTGCGCGCCGTCGCCGACGATGGTCGAGCCCGACAGCCCGACATGTCCGCAAAGGACGCAGTTTCGGCCCAGGTGGACGTTGTGGCCGACCTGCACCTGGTTATCGATTTTGGTGTTCTCGCCGACAACGGTGTCCTCCCAAGCCCCGCGATCGATACAGCTATTGGCGCCGACCGTCACGCCATCTTGCAGCAGGACCCGGCCGAGCTGCGGCATGTCGATCGCGCCTTCGCGGCTGGGGCGCACGCCAAATCCAGCCTCGCCGATCACCGCCCCGGCCAGGATGCGGACGCGGTCGCCGATCAAGGCAAAACCGATCGTGACGTTGGCGCCGATCACGCAGTCGCGGCCGATCGCCACCCCCGGGCCAATCGCGGTGTTGGCGCCGACCTGCGTGCCGGCCCCGATCCGCGCCTCCGGCCCGACGACGACTCCGGGGGCCAGCACCACGCCCTCCTCGATCGTCGCGGTCGCATCGATGAAGTCGCGACCCGCCGAGAGCCTTGGCCGGTGCAGACGTTCGGCCGCCTTCGCGTAGGCCGCCTCAGGCTCAGGGGTGACCAGGCGCGCGCAGCCGTCGGGCGCCAATTCAGCGTTCGCCGCGCTCAGAAAGCACGCCGCCGCCTTTGTCGAGCTCAGGTCGGCCCGGTAGCGGCGATTGGCGAAGAAGCCCACCGCGTTGCCGCCAGCCAGTCCGAGCGGGGCGACGAGCTCGATCTCGCCCGTGGCCGAGCCGACGAGTTCCGCGCCGGTCAGGACGGCCAGCTCAGCGATGCTGACCGGCCCAAGGTTCTCGAAGAATCGCGAATCCGGCATGGCCGCCTTCCACGCGTCGTCGGCCCTGCCGCGGCGCCCTTGTTCTACTGGCCGCTTGGCTGCGCAGCAGCGTTCGGGTCGATGTGCTCGCGGTCAAAGGTGAACTGGGTGATCTTGCCGTTCAGGCCGTCGACCACCGCGGGCGTAATGTCCATCGACTGCGTGGCGATCAGCGCGGCGTTGGCGTCGAGCAGAACGGTGCAGTTCCTCTGGCGGAACACCGACTGAATGATTGGCGAGGCCTCCTGCAAGACGCGGCTCAGCGCCTTCTGCTCGGTCGCCGCCATCTCTTGGCGGCGAATCTGAACCTGCCGCTCCAGGTCGCGCTGGCGCGCCTCAAGCGCGGCCCCCCGCTGGTTCAGCTGATCGGTCGACAAGCTCGCCCGCTGCGCGTCGAGCGCCTTGGCGTCGTTCTGCAGGCTCGTCCCCTGGGCGTTGAGCTCGGCTTCCGCCTGTTGCCCGAGTTGCTGGAGCCGGGACTCGACGAACTTGCCAACGGTCGAGTTGGCGACGAGGCCATCCTTCGAGAGGAAGCAAAGCCCTGGGATAGCGGGGCCGGTTGGCGCCGAAGCGGCGGCGCCCGACTGCGCCTGCGCTAGCGGCGCAAAAGCAACGGCGGCGAGCACGCCGGCAAGCGCGGCTGCGGTCAGTCTGTGCATCATTGGGATCAGAACCTGGTTGAGGTGGAAAAATTGAAGACCTGGGTCTTGTCGTAGGACTGCTTGATGAGCGGCACCGCCAGGTCGATCCGCAACGGCCCCAGCGGCGACTTCCAATAGATGCTGATGCCCGCGGACACGCGCAACGCTAGATTGTCGCGCACGAAGGGGTTGGCGATGAGGGTTCCCGGCGCGCGCTTGTCGGCGTTGTCGAGCAAGCCCAGCGTACCGAACTGCGTAAACGCCGACGTGTGGATGCCGTACTGCTCTGGCAGGAAGTTGGGGAAGGTCTCCTCGACGGCGCCAACGGCGTAGAGCTTGCCGCCCAAGGCTTCCCCACCCAGTCCCGGCGTGGTGTCGCGCGGGCCGATGCCCGCGACCTGGAACCCACGGAAGATGGCGCCGCCGCCGTTTCCGCCGCCGGCGAAGAAGCGATCGTTGATCCGAACCGTGTCGCCGGCCCAACCGCCGACATAGCCGGCCTGGCCGGTGACGCTGAGAATCCAGTCGGCGCTGAACCCGTGGTACCAACCCGCGTCCAACGAGGTCTTGATGTACCGGACGCTGCCGCCGAGGCCGGCGAAGTCCTGAGACAGCGAGAGCTGGAAGCCCCGCGTGGGGTTCTGGTAGTCGTTCCGGTGGTCCCACCGCAGCGTGTAGCCGGGCGCAGCCGTCAGCGTCCCGCCCTGCTGGTCGCAGATCAGCGTCGACAGCGTCGGCGTCGCACCGCACTGCACGGAGGACACCGCGACGTTGTCGGTGTGCAGGGCGTAGCGCAGCTGCATGCTCAGGTATGGGCTGAGCGGGAAACCGAAGTGGACGTCGCCGCCGATCGAGGAGGTCACGTATCCGGCGTACTGGGTGAAGTCGTAGCGGTAGCCATAAAGGTCCCAGCCGGCGCTCAGGTCTCGACCGAGGAACCGCGGTTCGGTGAAGGCCAGGCTCAACTGCTGACGGATCGAACCCACAGAGAGCTCCGCGCGCGCGTCCTCCCCGCGACCGCCGAAATTGCGCTGCGAGACGCCGATGTCGGCCACCAGCTTGTCGACCGTCGAATAGCCGGCGCTGAACGACAGCTCGCCGGTCGGCTGTTCGGTGACCTTGACCTGCAGCACCGTCCGGTCCGGCGCGCTGCCCGGCGCCTGGGTGATGTCGACGTCCTTGAAGAAGCCCAGCGCCTTGACCTGGTTCTTCGAGCGGTCGACCAGCACGCGGTTGTAGGCGTCGCCCTCCGACAGCAAGAGCTCGCGGCGGATGACGTAGTCGAGGGTTTCGTTGTTGCCGACCACGTCGATGCGCTCGATGTAGACGCGCGGGCCCTCCTTCACGTCGAAGGCCACGTCGACCGTGTGCTTGTCGCGATTGGCGGTGAAGTGCGGCTCGACTTCGACGAAGGCGAATCCGGCGGCGCCGGCCGCGAAGGTCAGCGCATCCGTCGCCTGTTCGATCTTGTCGTCCTGATAGAGCTGACCCGGCCGGATGGGCAGGAGCTGGCGCAGAACCGCGCCGTTCAGCCGCTTCAGCTCGGTGTTCACGGTCAGCTTGCCGAACTTGTACCGCGCGCCCTCGTCGAGGGTGTAGCTGATGACGAAGCCGTTCTTGTCCGGGGCGAGCTCGGCCACGGCGTTGACGATCCGAAAGTCGTAGTAGCCGCGGTTGCGATAGAATTTGCGCAGCAGCTCCTGGTCATAGTCGACCTGGTCTGGGTCGTAGACCGCCTTGGCGCTCAGGAAGCGGTAGATCCGGCTTTCCTTGGTCGAGATCACCCCACGCAGGTCGTTCGGCGAGAAGTGCTTGGCGCCGAGGAACTCGATGCGCTCGATCGTGCTCTTCTTGCCCTCCACGATGTGGAAGATCAGGTCGACCCGCTTTTGCGGCAAAGCGACGATCTGCGGGGTCACCGTCGCCGAGATCCGGCCCTCGCGCCGGTAAAGCTCGACGATGCGCTGCACGTCGCTCTCCACCTTGGCCTTGGTGTAGATGCCGCGCGGGCGGACGGTGACTTCGTCCTTGAGCTTGTCGTCCTTGACGTTCGAGTTCCCCTCGAACACCACCTGGTTGATGATCGGGTTCTCGACCACCGAGACGATCAGGTCGCCGCCCTGCAGCTCGACCGCGACGTCGGAGAACAGGTCGGTTGCGAACAGCGCCTTGATGGCGGCGTCGATCTGCTCGGCGCCCACCGTGTCGCCCACCTGCATCGGCAGGTAGGCGAGGATCGTTTCGTTCTCGATCCGCTCGTTGCCA
The DNA here is from genome assembly GCA_963719975.1 of uncultured Alphaproteobacteria bacterium. GTDB lineage: Bacteria > Pseudomonadota > Alphaproteobacteria > Caulobacterales > Caulobacteraceae > Poindextera. The sequence goes on along the minus strand of CAVRED010000007.1, from coordinate 713,537 downwards.
CGGATGACGATGCGCTGGACGACGCCGGTCGTTGGCGGGGGCGGCGGCGCGGGCGGAGCCGGTTGGGCCGGCTGGGCCGCCACTGGCGGCGACGGCGGTTGCGTGGTCGTGCTGGGCGCCGCCGGCGCCTGCGCCAGCGCGACGGTCGCCAAGGCGCTCGTCGCGAACAGCGCGGCCATTCCACAGCCGGCGCGCACGTAGGCCCAGGAACGGCGGACGGTGGAGGGATCCATCGGTTGGGCCATCGGCAATGGGCGGACGCTCACGAGAAGGGGCCGCCGAGGAAACGGAAGATGTGGATGCGCTGCAGGTCGTTGGTCGTGGCGAACAACATCAATCCAACCAGCAACGCAAGCCCCAGCCTGTAGCTGATCGCCTGCACCCTGGCGGCCACCGGACGCCGCGCGATCGCCTCGTAGGCGTAGAACAGCAGGTGCCCGCCATCGAGGATCGGGATGGGCATGAGGTTGGCGAAGCCGATGCTGACCGACACGAAGGCCGCAAGCTCGAACAGCATCACCACGCTGCCCATGACCTGCGCGCCCAGGCCGTGCTCTCCGCGGGCGCCCTCGACGACGGCCGTGTGCGACACCTGCGCGATGCCGATGAAGCTGGTGAGCTGGCGCGGCAACTCCTGCCCCTCGGCGAGGCGGCCGAGGTAGAAGACTGTGGTGGCGACGACGTCCCAGGTCCGCGCCGCGCCGGCGCCGACCGCCGAGATCGGATCGTAGTGACGCCGGACGATGTCGGCCGGGTTGGCCGAGGAGGCGATGCCAAGTTGGCCCTCGGAGTCGTTCTCGGTGACCTTGACGCGCGCCGGAGTGGCGTTCAGCACGACCGCCTGGCCGCCGCGCTCGACCGTGAAGGTCATCGGCACGCCGGCGCGCAGCGCGACGATGCGATGCAGCTGTTCGAAACTGTCGATTGTGCGCCCGTCGGCGCGGGTGATCAGGTCGCCCGGCCGAAAGCCGGCGGCGGCGGCGGGCGAGCCTGGCCCGACGGCTCCGATTCGCGGCCGCATGGTCTCCTCGCCGAAGGTCATGAACAGGACCGAGAAGATCGTTACGGCGAGCACAAAGTTGGCGGCGGGGCCGGCGGCGGCGACGATCGCCCTTTGCCAGACCGGCTTGAACGGCAGGTACTTGCGTTCCGCGCCCGGACCCTCGCGGGCGATGATCTCGCGCCGCATCACCACCAGGTCGTTCTGGTCAGGCACGCTTGCCGCGTTCTCGTCGCCCGCGAACATCACGTAGCCGCCGATCGGGAACCAGCCGATACGCCATTCGACGCCCGTGCGGTCCCGCCGGCTGAAGATCGCGCGGCCAAAACCGATCGAGAAGCGCTCGATCGCGACCCCGAACAGGCGCGCTGCGAAGAAATGGCCGAACTCGTGCACGGTGATCACAAGCAGCAGCACGAAAAGGAACGGCGCGACGTAGCTCAGCGCGGTTTGCACGAAGGCGAGCATCGAACGGTCGTCTACCTTTCCGGCTACAGTGAGGGTTGAAGTTCGGCGAGCACGCCGGTGGCGATTTGGCGTGCGTATCGGTCGGCGGCCATCGCGGTCTCCAGTGCGCCGTTCGCGTTCGCCCCCGCCCGCAGATCCCCCGCCCGCTCCATGCGTTCTAGGGTCTCGGCCACCGTGGCGGCAATATCGAGAAAGCCGATGCGGCGGTCAAGGAACGCGGCCACGGCGGTCTCGTTGGCCGCGCTCATGGCCGCCGGCGCGAGCCCGCCGCTCTTCAGTGCGGCGCGCGCCAGCGCGATCGCGGGAAATCGCTCGAGGTCGGGCGCGGCGAAGGTGAGGGCTCCAATCGCCGCCAGATCCAGGCGCGGCGCTGGCCAGGGCAGGCGATCCGGCCAGGCGAACGCACAGGCGATGGGGGTGCGCATGTCTGGCGCGCCCAGCTGCGCCAACGTGGAGCCGTCCTGATACTCGACCAGGCTGTGGATCACTTGCTCGGGGTGGATCAGCACCTCGATCCGGTCAGGCGGCATGGCGAAGAGGTAGGCGGCCTCGATCATCTCGAGGCCCTTGTTCATCATGGTCGCGGAGTCGACCGAGATCTTGGCGCCCATCCGGAAGTTGGGGTGGGCGACCGCCTGTTCGGGCGTGGCCCGCGCCATCGCCGTGCGACCCCAGTCGCGGAACGGCCCGCCCGAAGCGGTGATCATCAGCCGCGCGACTCGGTCGCGGTGGTCGAAGTCGAACACCTGGAAGATCGCCGAGTGCTCGGAATCCACGGGGATGATCGCACCGCCAGCCCGCTGCGCCGTCTCGAGAAGCGCGGGCCCCGCGCAGACCAGGCTCTCCTTGTTGGCGAGGGCGATGACCGCGCCGGTTCGCGCCGCCGCCAGGGTGGGCGCCAGGCCCGCCGCGCCGACGATCGCCGACATCACCCAATCGGCGCCCATCTCGGCCGCCTCGATCACCGCGGCCGGGCCGGCGCCGGCCTCGATGCCCGAGCCGGCAAGCCGGTCGCGCAGCGCGCCGAGGCGCGCCGGGTCGGCGATGGCGACGAATTTCGGCCGCCAGGCTAAGGCCTGTTCGGCCAACAGAGCGACGTTGCCGCCGGCCGCGAGGGCCAGGACCTCGACGTCGGCCGAGCCGTGCGCCGCCGCCTGGGCGAGCAGATCGAGGGTGGACACTCCGACCGAGCCGGTCGAGCCGAGGATGGCGATCGACCTGGCCATGCTCTAGTGCACCCAACCCGATTGGTGGATGTAGCGCGCGCCGGCTACGGCCAGCACCGCGATCATGAGGCCGTCCACGCGATCGAGCAGCCCGCCATGACCCGGGATCAGGTCGCCGGAATCCTTCACGCCGTAGCGTCGCTTGAGCATGGACTCCCAGAGATCGCCGCCCATGGTGGACGCGCCGCCGGCCAAGCCGATGAATGCCGCGGCCAAAAGGCTCAGGCGCGCCGTGGATAGCTCCGCAGTCGCCATCGCCGCTCCCATCGCGCCCAAAAGTCCCCCGACAAATCCCGACCAGGTCTTATTGGGCGAATAACGGGGCCAGAGTTTAGGCCCTTTCAGGGCATTTCCGACCAAAAAGGCGCAAATGTCCGCCGCCCAGACCACGGCGAACAAGAGGATCGTCCAGCTGATCGGATTTGGCTGGGCGCGGATCCAGGAAAGCGCCACGCAGGGCGCGGCGATGTAGACGACGCCGAACGCGCCGTCGCCAGGGCGGCAGCCGAGCGCGCTGGCCACGAACGCTGTCGCCAGCGCGCCGGGCAAGATCAGCGACCAGGCCAGCGGAAAGGCGAGCGGGAAGCTGCCCCAGAAGGCCAGCGGGAACTTGCCGAGGTTCGCGCAAACGACCGGTATCAGCACGGCGATCGCCACGGCGACCGCCAGCCGGATGGGCGCAGGCGGCGCGCTCATGCGAGCCCACTCCGAGGCCAGCAACGCCACCGACACGGTGATCATGACGAAGAACAGCGGCTGGTAGAACACCGCGACCAGGACGACGGCGATGAGGACGACCGCCGAGATCGCCCGCTGGCCGAGGTTCCTCCAGTCGAAACCCCTAGCCGACCGCAAGGACGTCATCGACGCCGACGCCGCCGTAACGTCGTTCTCGTTTCCGGAACTCTTCGACCGCCGCGGCCAGATGCTCGGGGCCGTAGTCGGGCCAGAGCACGTTCTGGAAGATCAGCTCGGCGTAGGCCGCCTCCCAGAGCAGGAAATTCGATAGCCGCAGCTCTCCCGACGTCCGGATGATGAGGTCGGGCGACTCCGCGGTGGAAAGCGCGGCCTGAAAGACGGTCTCGTCGATCGCCGCGGGATCCAGCGTCCCGTCGCGCGCGGCTTGGGCCAGCTTGCGCGCGGCATCGGCGATGTCGGCCCGACCGCCGTAGTTGAACGCCACCTGCAACAGGAAGCGGTCGTTGTTGGCCGTGCGGGCCTCCGCGCGTTTGATGATGTCGAGAACGTCGCGGCTCAGGCCCTCGCGCCGCCCGACGATGCGCACGCGCACGCCCTCGCGCGCCAGGCGCGCCAGGTCGGTTTCGAAGTAGAGCCTCATGAGCGCCATGAGCTCCGACACCTCGTCCGCGGGCCGCCGCCAGTTCTCGGTCGAGAAGCCGAACACCGTCATGCGGTCGATGCCAAGCGACGGCGCCGCCTCGACGGTGCGCTTGAGCGCGTTCACGCCAGAGCGATGGCCGAGAGAGCGTGTCAGGCCGCGCGCCTTCGCCCAACGCCCGTTGCCGTCCATGATGATGGCCACATGCAGCGGCGGCGGATCGTCCGGTCCCGGCGCGGCCTGGGCGCCGGACCGCGGCGGCGGCAAGCCTGAGATCGACGTCATGGACGTTCCCTTGAAACGAACTCGAACCGGCCCCGCGCCCGTCAAACCTGCATGATCTCATGCTCTTTGGTTTTCAAGGCTTCGTCGATGCGCTTGATGGCCTCGTCGGTCAGCTTCTGCACCTCGGCCTCCATGTGCCGGTGTTCGTCCTGGGGTATGACGCCGTCCTTCTCCGCCTTCTTCAGGTCGTCATTCGCGTCGCGACGCACGTTGCGCACAGCCACGCGCTGTTGCTCGGCGTAGCGTCCCGCGAGTTTGGCCAGGTCCTTGCGGCGCTCCTCGGTGAGGGGCGGGATCGGAACACGCAGGTTTTGCCCCTCGACGACCGGGTTCAGGCCCAGGCCGGCGTTTCGGATCGCCTTCTCGGCCGAGACGACCAGTCCGCGATCCCAGACGTTGACCGTGATCGAGCGCGGGTCGGGGACGGTGACGCTGCCGATCTGGTTCAGCGGCATGTGCGCGCCGTAGGCCTCGACCATGACCTGGTCGAGCAGCCCCGCGGAGGCGCGGCCGGTGCGCAGGCCGACGTATTCCTCCTTCAAGGCCGCGACGGCCTTGTCCATGCGATCGTGATAGCGGCTGAGGACGGGCTTCTCGGCGGCGGCCATGGTCCTTGCGTCTCCTTCGGCTAGCGGGCGGTCTCGGGACCGATCACGGTGTGCAGCCCTCCCCCGCCCAGCACTTGCAGAAACGCGCCCCGCTTGCGGATGGAGAACACCACGATCGGAATTCCGTTGTCGCGCATCAGGCTGATCGACGAGGCGTCCATCACGCGCAAGTCGCGCGAGAGCACGTCCATATAGCTTAGCCGCTCGTATCGCTCGGCCTCTGGATGCAGCTTGGGATCGGCGGAGTAGACGCCGTCGACGCTCGTGCCCTTGAACAGCGCCTCACACCCCATCTCGGCGGCGCGCAAGGCGGCGCCCGTGTCGGTGGTGAAGAACGGCGCCCCGAGCCCGGCGGCGAAGATCACCACCCGGCCCTGCTCCAGGTGCCTTAGCGCCCGGCGGCGGATGTAGGGCTCGCAGACCGCGTCCATCGGAATCGCCGACTGCACCCTCGTGTCGACGCCGATCTTCTCGAGCGCGCTCTGCAAGGCGAGCGCGTTCATGACGGTGGCCAGCATGCCCATGTAGTCGGCGCTCGCCCGCTCCATCCCTTTGCCGGCCATGGAGAGGCCGCGGAAGATGTTCCCGCCGCCGATGACCAGGCAGAGCTCGACCCCGCGGGATGCGACCTCGGCGATGTCGGCGGCCACGGCGTCCAGGGTGGCCAGGTCGATGCCGAAACCCTGTTCGCCCATAAGGACTTCGCCGGAGACCTTGAGCAGCACGCGGCGATAGAGCGGCTTCGCCCGTTGCGCTTCATCGAGGGGGCGGGGTTGCAGCGACGTCATAGGGCGGACCTAGCGCGAAACGAGTCGGCGCGCACCATAACGCCAGAGAGCCGGCTGGCCCAATTCGTGCGTGGCGGAGGCGCCTTGGCGACTAGCTCCCGCAAGGGGGCTACCCCCCGCGCTCGAGCATCGACCAGTCCAGGGGCGTGCCGCGCGGCAGGTCGCGGGTCGCGACCTGGCCCAAGACCTCGGGCAGGTGCTTTGGCGGCAGCCCGAAGCCTGGCCTGATCGAGCGGACATTCTCCTTGGTGACGGGCGCGCCTTTGGCGATGTCGGCGACCACGTAGAGCGAGCGGCGCAGGTCGCGCTGCGCCCGCTCGCTCTCGACCTCGGCATAGTGGACGTCGCCGAGCGCCTCCCAGGCTGTTCGGCAGTCGGCGACCAGGCGCTTGAACTCCTCCGGCTCAAGGGAAAACGCAGCGTCCGGCCCACCATCGGCGCGCGCCAGCGTGAAATGCTTCTCAATCACCGTCGCGCCAAGGGCCACCGCCGCCACCGACACCGCCGAGCCCAGCGTGTGGTCGGAGAGCCCGACCGCGACGCCGTGCGCCGCAGCGAGATCACCCATCGTGCGCAGGTGCATCTCGCGCGCCGGCGTTGGATAGCCGCTCGTGCAGTGGAGCAGGATCAGGTCTTCGGCCCCGCCGGCGCGCGCGGCTGCGACGGCCTCGCCGATCTCCTCCGGCGACGCCAGCCCCGTCGACATGATCATCGGCTTGCCCGTCCGTGCGACGCACTCGATCAGCGGCAGGTCGACGAGCTCGAACGAGGCGATCTTGTAGGCTGGCGCGCGCAGCCGTTGCAGGAAGCTCACGGCGCTCGCATCGAACGGCGTCGAGAAGATGATGACGCCCAGCTCGGCCGCGCGCTCGAACAGCCGCGGATGCCAGTCCCAAGGGGTTGCGGCCTCCTGGTAGAGTTCGTAGAGCCGCCGGCCCTTCCAGAGGCCGGATTCGATGACGAACCCCGGTCCGCCGTGGTCGATGGTGAGTGTGTCGGCCGTATAGGTCTGCAGCTTGATCGCGTCCGCGCCGGCCGCCTTGGCCGCATCGACCATCTTCAGCGCGCGCCCGATGTCGCCGTTATGGTTGCCGGACAGTTCGGCGATGACGAACGGCGGCTCGCCCGGCCCGATCCGCCGGCCGGCGATGCGGATGGCGCGAGGGGCATCCCGTAGCTTGGAGGCCGCGTTGCTCACCACGTCCCTGCGGTAGCGGAGCATGCCGTCCTGGTCGCCGATAAGAACAAATCCCGCCTTTGCGAACAGGCGCTTGCTCGCCACGTTCCCATGCTTGACCTCCGCCAGGAGAGGGCCGTCGAAGCAGGCGAGCGCCTTGGCCAACAACGTCGCCCCGCGCCCTTGGCCACGCAGGCGGGGATTGATGTTGATGGAGATCTCGCTGGTCTCGCCGCGATCGATGCGGACCATGCCGACCTTGTCTGCGCCGTCCTCGCCGATGAGCAGCAGGCGCAAAGGGTCGCCGAGGGCGCGCTCGAACCAGACGGCGTGCTCCGCCTCCTCGATGACCCTGGTGTCGCGCGACATCGCGCGCGTGGTCGGGTCATTGCGCCAGGCCAGCACATCGAGCGCATCGTCATGCGTCGCTCTGCGTACGATCATGGCCTCAGAGCCTACGGCCGCAGGTCTTGCGATTTGCTTAGGGATACGCTGCTCCGAGTGCGCCACCAAGGCACGCCTACGCCCAACGCCTTCAGCCGTCAGTCCACTTTGTGGCCTGCCACCCGAAGCCGAAGGCGTAGGGTGGCGGTGACGGAGGGATTCGAACCCTCGATACGGCTTTACACCGTATAACGGTTTAGCAAACCGCCGCCTTCAGCCTCTCGGCCACGTCACCCCGTCAAGCGGACGGTTCGGATAGCCCGTTCGGGGCGGGCTGGCAACGCGCGGACCTCGTCCGGCGGCGGCTCTTGCTGGCATGGAAGATGCGAGCCGGGCTCCGTTGCGCCCGATGACTCTCGTTCTTGAACCCCGCACCCGGCCTCAATGGGATTCGCCGTCGGCGGACCGCGGCGCCCCCGTGCGCCCGACGCCGGTCCCGGCCGCGCGGCGCGTGGAGCGGCGCGGACCGCTCCGTCCAGGACGCCTGATCGCCAGCCGCTCGCGCATGGACGGCGAGGTTCTGGCGCAGAGCTTCCGCCTGACCGACGCGCTCGCGATCGGGGTCCTGACCTGGCTGGGCTGCGATCTCGCCAATCCCGCCGGCGTTTGGGCCAGCCCCGTCGCGACGGTCGCGCCTTTCGCCTGCGGCGCTGGGATCCTGGCTTTCTTCCTGCACGCGGTCGGCGCCTACAGCTTCCGCGCCCGCGAGACCATCGCAGGGCACCTGGGACGTGTCGCGGCGGCCTTCGGCCTGACGTTCGGCGTCGTCGGCGCGACGCTGGCCGTGCTGCCTCCGCAGGCGCGCGCCTGGAGCGCCGAGGGCGCCTTGTTCAGCCTTGCTTTCGCCAGCCTCTACCTGCTGCACATCTGGTGGTGGTTCGCGGTGCGGCGCATGCGCCGCTCGGGCCGGCTCACGCCCAACGTGGTCGTGGTTGGCGCCACCAGGAACGCTGAGCGCCTGATCGAGAAGGCGCTCGATAGCCGCGAAGTCGCGGTGCTGGGCGTGTTCGACGACCGTCGCGCCCGCACGCCAGACACCGTGCGAGGCGTGAGCATGCTCGGCGACACCGACGCTCTGATTGGCCACCGCATCATGCCCTACGTCGACCGCATCGTGATCACGGTGACGGCCTCGGCCCAGGCCAGGGTCCGCGCGCTGGTCGACCGGCTGCGCGTGCTGCCCAACGAAATCACCCTCTTCGTCGATTTCGGCGGCGAGGAGGCTCGCAGCGTCGTCCTCTCCCGCCTCGCCGACGCGCCGCTCGCGACGCTCTCCGGCGCGCGGATGGACGCGCGCCGCGCGTTGGTGAAGCGCGCCCAGGACCTGGTGTTCGGGGTGCTCGCCGCCATCGTGGCGCTTCCGATCATGCTCATCGTCGCGCTGGCCGTCCGCCTCGACAGCCCGGGGCCCATCCTGTTCCGTCAGCGCCGCCAGGGCTTCAACAACGAAGAGATCGTGGTCTGGAAGTTCCGCTCGATGCGCCACGACGCCTGCGACGAGCGGGCGACGCGGCAGGTCGACGTCGATGACCCGCGCGTGACCCGCGTCGGCGCCTTCATCCGCCAGACCAGCCTCGACGAGCTGCCACAGCTTTTGAACGTGCTTCGCGGCGAGATGTCGTTGGTCGGCCCCAGGCCGCACGCGCCCGCGATGAAAACCGGTGAGGTGGAATCGGCCAAGCTGGTCGCCGAGTATGCGCATCGCCATCGCATCAAGCCCGGGATGACCGGCTGGGCCGCGATAAAGGGCAGCCGCGGGCCGGTCGACACGCCCGAGCGCGTGCGTCGGCGGGTGGCGCTCGATATCGAGTACATCGAACGCCAGTCGTTCTGGCTCGATCTTTTCATCATGGCGATGACCCTGCCCTGCCTGCTCGGCGACCGCCTGGCGGCCCGTTAGCGTCCCTGGGCAGCCTCAAGTTGACCGGACCAACCCCGATGCCCGTGCGGTCATTGGCGATGCGCCTTTGCCGAGCGAGGCTCTCCGCCGAAGGCGTCTGACCTCAAAAGGCAAAGCGTCGCAGGAACGGCGGCGCGTCGTCGCGCGCCTTGTTGAACACCAGCCCCGCACAATGGCCGCCAGCGTTCTCGATCGCCGCCGTCAGCGTCGCTGCGCCGGCGGCGTCCGGCGCGTCGGCGGCGACCACGATGACCGTGGCGTCCATCCAGGGAGCGACAGCGACAGCGCTCGTGGAGTGGTCATAGGCCGGCGCGTCGACGACGATCAACTCGGCGTAACGGCGAAGCGCCCGCCAGTAGGTGTCCGTCGGGACAGCCCGCGGCGACTGGCCAGGCTGGATGGCCTCGCGCCGGAAGCGAGTCACCCAGAGCTTCGCGCCGCCGACGGGATGCGCGACGAGAAAGCGCGCGTCCGGCCAGGCCGGCTCCTGCCGGGTCGGCATGGGCGGTTGGACCGTGAAGAAGGCCGATCCGTCCGGTGACGCGGCGCTTTGCTTGCCCATCGGGCCGTAGCGGCCCGGGTCGGCGGCGATCGCCCTGTGTTGCGGCGACTCCATGAGGTCGAGGTCGACCAACCAGACCGGCCGCCGCGCGCGCTTGGAGGCGAAGAAGGCGAACTCGCGGGCGACGGTCGAGGCGCCCTCGCCGGCGGCCGCCGCGACGAACTGGATGGCGCGAGTCGGGCCGGTGTTCGGGGCTCCGAGCGCCGTCCAAAGCTCAGCCATTTCAGAGGTTAGGTCGACCATCACCCAAATCGCCGCGGCCGCACTAGGGCCGCCCAAGTCCTACCATACAATCGCCGCGGGCGACCGCCGAGCTAGTGGATGCCGGCCGGTTTCAGCCCCGCCGTGGCGAGCACCGGCAGGTCCAGTGTGCGCGCCGCGGCGCCCGGGGTCGGGTAGCCCGGACGGGCGAACCCGCGCACGAGGCCGGCGCAGATCGCGGCGAACGCGGCCAGCACCAGGCTGAGCAGCGCGATAGGCGCTTTCAGGCTCTTGCCCTGCGTCGGGGTCACGGCCCGCTCGATGATGGCGATGTTGTCGTTGCTCTGCCGGGCGATGGCGTCGGCGGCTTCGGTCTCCTGCTCCTTCTGCGTGAAGTCCTTAACATTCGAAGAGAGCACGTCGCGATCGCGGGCGAGTGCGTCATAGCGCGGCTCGAGCTGGGCAAGCCTGAGCTGCCGCTCGGTGACCTGGGCGATCTGCTCGCCCAGCGCAGCCGACGACTGCTTGAGCGCTGCGACTTCGGCGGTGAGCTGGATACGGTCGGTCTGCACCGTCTGATAGACCGGATTGAGACCCATCCGCTTTGCGCCCTCGCCCTGCACCGAACCCGAGGCGACGGCGCGCTCCAGCGCCGCGATCTGGTCGTCGATGTCTCTCACCGGCTGCGCGTCGGGACGGTAACGGCTGAGTAAGTCGGCCCGCTGGACCTTGAGCAGCGAGAGCTTGTCCTGGGCGGTGTGATCGACGTCGCGATAGAGGCCCACCTCCTGCGGCAGCGCGCCGGACTGAGCGTCCAGCGCCGCCAGGCGGCCCTCCCGGTCGGTCAGCTGGGCGTCGTTGGCGAACTTCTGCTGTTGGAGGGTGGCCTGCAGCTGGGCCAGCGAGGTCTTCTCGGTTTCGAAGTCGCCGATGTTGTTCGAGCCGAGGAACGACTCGTAGGCCTCGTCCGCCTCGGCCAGCCGGGCTTCGAACGCCTTGCGCTGCTCCTCGAGCGGCGCGGTTGGGTCGAGCAGGATGGCGCGACGGTAGATCAGGTACTCGTCCATCAGGGCGTTGAGCACCTGGGCGGCGAGTTGAGGGTCATGGTCGAGATAGTCGAGCCGGATCACCGGCGCGCCCGGCGTCGTCGCGATCTTCAGGTTGCGCGCCATGGCCACGACGGCCTTGCCCTGGCGGATCCTGCGCTCGTCGTCGCTGGCGGTGTCGTAGCCCCGCCCGAGGGCTGGAAAGACGCGCCCCAGACCCAGGCGCTCGAGAACCCGCTCTTTCACCTGCGCGCTCGACAGAATCTCGACTTCGGACTGCAGCACCTGGTCCGATTCGGGCACCGCGCCGCGCGCTGCGTCCCCGGCCGCCGGCTGGTAGACATAGGCTTGGCCCAGGCGGACGAGGATGCTGGATTGCGCGTCGTAGACGCTCTTCATCAGGAACGCGGCCGCGATGCCGATCGCCAGCACCACCAGGAAGACGGTCAGCACCAGGACCCGCTCGCGCCAGAGCATCGGGATCGCGTCTTCGAGGCCGTAGCTCGGCCTCATGCGCGGGCCGGCGCGCCTCGGACGCGCGATCTTCTCGGCTCCGGTCCAGGCGCTATCCGACATGAGAATCCCAAACGCCGCGCGGCATGAGGCGACCCTCGCCCGGCGCGATTAACGGTTGGTTACCCATTTCCGTTAACTCTCGCGATCGAGGTCAGCTCGCTTTCGGAAGCTCTCGAATGTCCCCTTTTCCGGCCCGCCGCGTGTTTCTTCTCGGCATGGCGCTCAGCCTCGGCGCCTGTACGGCGGGCGGCCCGGATGTGTTTACGCCGCCGCCGCGTCCGAGCGCCGACTTCCCGAACATCAGCTACGCCAACTGGACCAACGCCGAGCCGCAGTACAGGCTCTATCCTGGCGACGACGTCGACATGAGCGTCCCGTCGGCGCCCGAACTGAACAAGACGCTGACCGTGCAGCCGGACGGGCGACTCTACCTGCCTCTTGCCGGCCCTGTGATGGTCGCTGACCGCACCGTCGACCAGGCCGAGGCGATGATCGAGCGAGCCTATTCGACTCAGCTGCTGCGCCCCGACGTGTCGCTGACGATCAAGGCGGCGACGCTGAAGGTGTTCGTTGGCGGCGAAGTGGGCAAACCGGGCATCTACGACATGCCGGGCGACATCAACGCGCTGCAGGCGGTGATTCTGGCCGGTGGGTTTACGCCGCTCGCCAGGCGCGGCCAGGTGGTGATCATCCGCCGGGGGCCCGAGGGCGCGGCCATGCTGCGGACGGTCGACTTGAGAAGAGGCTTGGGCGACCCGGCGACGGACTACGTGCCGCTCCGCCGGTTCGATGTCGTTTACGTGCCCCGCACGACGGTCGCCGAGGCGGGATTGTTCGTTCAGCAGTACTTCAAGGACGTCTCGCCGGTGCAACTGGGCTTCCAGTACACCAAGGGCGCCGCCTTCCTCTCCGGCGTGAACTGACTAGCCGTGCGATAGCCACTCGCGTGCGGCCCGCTGGGCGTCGGCCACGTCCTGCGGGTCCATCTCCTGGCTGATCTCCTTGCGGTAGACCTTCGCCTCGAGCGAACCGCGCATGGCGGCGAGATTGAACAGCATGTGCGCCGAGACGTAGTCGAGCGGCGCGCCCCCTTGCCCGGTGGAATACAAGAGCCCCATCTTGAACAGCTCGTCGCCGGACGAGTCTGGTCTCGGCAGCGGAAGGTCCCGCTGCATCACAGGCTCTGGCGCGACGGGCTTCTCCCGATCTGCCAACATAACCTAAGCACCCCCATCTTCGCGGGTGTGAACCGCCTTCACGACGACAGGCGTTCTCGCCCTGGCTTTGATGAAAGAGCCGGCGAGATAAACATATAGTTAAGCGGCCCGTTATCCATCCTGCACTGGACCCCGGGCGGTTTTGCTGGCGCGAAGCCCTATTGGCGCAAGCAAATCGGCGGCGACATCTTGCCGGCGATCAGGCCCGCGCTCGCTGGCCAAACAGGACCTTGCGCGCTTCGGCCGCCTCCCGCCCGCCGGCCTGCAGTCCGCCGCCGGCGCGAACCTGCGCCGCGGCCGCCAGCGCCCGCTGCACCGCCGGCCGCTCGGCCACGCGGGCATGCCAGCTTTTGATGTGCGGGAAGTCGTCGATCATGATTCCCTGGCCGTCGCGGGCGAACACCCAGGGCCAGGTGATCATGTCGGCCAGCGAGTACTCGCCGGTGATGAAGTCGCGGCCTTCGAGCTGCTTGTTCAGGACGCCATAGAGCCTGCTCACTTCGTTGGTGTAGCGGATCGCGCCGTAGGCGACCTGGCGCTGGTCGTGGATGAACGTCGGGGCGTAGTTGCGGAAGTGATTGCGCTGACCGGCGTTGGGCCCGAGGTTGGCCATCTGCCAATGCACCCACTCGTCCACCTTCACGCGCGCCCGCTCGTCGCTCGGGTAGAACTGGCCGGTCTTGCGGCCCAGGTACTGCAGGATCGCGCCGGACTCGAAGATGGCGATCGGCTCGCCCCCAGGCCCGTCAGGGTCGATGATCGCCGGCATGCGGTTGTTGGGGCTGATCGTCAGGAACTCCGGCGTGAACTGGTCCCCCCGCCCGATGTTGATCGGCTTGATCGTGTAGGGGAGCCCCATTTCCTCGAGCGCGATGGTGACCTTGTGGCCGTTGGGCGTCGGCCAGTAGTGGACTTCGATGGGCTCCTGCACCGGCGAACTCCCTGCGGCGTTGGACAGGCGAGGACCATGGCGGCCCGGCCGCACGCCGGGCAAGCGGAAATCGCCCTCTACGTGCGTTCAGTTGACGTTCAGCGTCGGGTCCTTACCGCGGATGGGTTGGGAGAATGGAGTTGAACGCCGCGGACGGTGAGCAGGCACGAGATCGGGCGCGCCCGGACGTACGAGTGGGCGCGGCGTTGCTCGCTGTCGCACTGGGCTTGCTGGTCGCCTCGGCCGCGCCCGGCATGCCGCGCGAGCGCCCTTGGGACAGGGTCGCCCCCCCGCCGGCTCAGCAGGATGTCGCGCAGTTGGTCCCGCCCCCCGACCGGCCGCGGACGCCGGCGCCCGCCTCCGGGCGCTATCACCCTCACTACGGCCGCTGGTGGCCCGGACAGACGCTGCCGCCTGACGCGCCGGCGACTGTGCTCGTGGACCCGGCCCGCTTTCACCTTCGCCCCGCCCCGCCGGGCTATGCGTGGTTGCTGTGCGACGGCGATCTCTTGCTGGCGTCGAGCGCGTCGGGCCTGATCGTCGAGGTGATCCCCGCCGGCGCCTACTAGGCTAGTCGACGCCCAGCTTGGCCTTCAGGATCTGGTTGACCGCCGCCGGGTTGGCCTTGCCGCCGGTCTCGCGCATCACCTGGCCGACGAACCAGCCGATCGCCTGCGGCCTGGTCTTCACCGCCTCGGCCTTGTCGGGGTTCGCCGCAATGATGCCCTCGATCGTGGCTTCCAGCGCGCCGGTGTCGGTCACCTGGCGCAATCCCCGCGCCTCGACGATCGCCGCCGGGTCGCCCTCGCCGTCCCACATGTGGTCGAAGACGGTGCGCGCGATCTTCGACGAGATCACGCCGTCCTCGATCAGCTTGACCAGGGCCGCGATGTCCATCGCCGAGATTGGGCTCTCCGAAATGTCGCCGCCGGCCTCGGCCAGCCGCGCCATCAGGTTGTTGGTGGTCCAGTTGGCGACCAGCTTGGCGTCGCGGCCCGCGGCGGCGGCCTCGAAGAAGTCGGCCCGCACCGCCTCTGCCGCCAGCACGCCGGCGTCGTAGGGCGAAAGTCCGTACTGGCTCTCCAGCCTGCTTTTCTTCGCGTCCGGCAGCTCCGGGAGCGAAGCCTCGATCGCCTTCACCCAGGCGGGGTCGAGCTCCAGCGGCAGGAGGTCTGGATCGGGGAAGTAGCGATAGTCCTGCGAATCCTCCTTCGAGCGCATCGAGCGCGTCTCGCCTTTTGCGGGGTCGAACAGGCGGGTTTCCTGATCGATCGTCCCGCCGTCTTCGATGATGTCTATCTGCCGGCGCGCCTCGAACTCGATCGCCTCGCGGATGTGACGATAGGAATTGACGTTCTTGATCTCGCAGCGGGTGCCCAGCGGACCGCCGGGGCGTCGCACCGAGACGTTCACGTCGGCGCGCAGATTGCCCTTCTCCATGTCGCCGTCGCACGTGCCCAGATAGCGCAGGATGGTGCGGAGCTTCTTCACATAGGCCGAGGCTTCCTCGGAGCTGCGCATGTCAGGCTTCGACACGATCTCCATCAGCGCTGTGCCGGCGCGGTTCAGGTCGAGGAAGGTCCAGTTGGGATCGAGATCGTGGATCGACTTGCCGGCGTCTTGCTCCAGGTGCAGCCGCTCGATGCCGACGACGAACGTCGAGCCGTCGTCCCGCTCGACCTCGATCTCGCCCTCGCCCACGATCGGATGGGCGAACTGGCTGATCTGATAGCCGGCCGGCAGGTCCGGGTAGAAATAGTTCTTCCGGTCGAATCTCGACCAATGGTTGATCCTGGCCTTCAGTCCAAGGCCGGTGCGCACCGCCTGCTCGACGCAATAGCCATTGATCACCGGCAGCATGCCTGGGAAGGCCGCGTCGACCAGGCTGACCTGCTCGTTCGGCCCCGCGCCGAACCCTACCGCCGCGCCCGAGAACAACTTGGAGCGTGACGCCACCTGGGCGTGGACCTCCAGGCCGAGCACGATCTCCCACGCGCCGGTGCGGCCCTCGATCAATTCAGCATGGTCGCTCATGGATCCCTTTCTATCACGGCGCCTTACAGGGAAGTAACGAGCACAGGCTTGTGCGGGCCAGCAAAAGCGGCTTTGGTCGCGCGCCTTTCTTTTCCGCTACCCTATGGGGAGACATTGCATGCGTAGACTCCTGTTCATTGGCGCGCTCGGCGCCGTCATGGGCCTTGCGGCCGCCGCCGTGAGCGTCGCTCAGGATCAGCCCGCCGCGAGCGGGGCGCCTGCCGCCTCCAGCGCGCCGGCCGCCAGCGGCCCGTCGGTCGACTCGACCATCAGCGACCTGCTGGCCAACCCGACGACCAAGGCGGTGCTCGCCAAGGACCTGCCGGCGCTCCTGACCTATGATGGCCTCGACCAGATCAAGGGCATGACCATCCGCCAGATCTCGCAGTTCCCGCAGGCGAACATCGACGCGGCCAAGCTCGCGCAGATCCAGACCGATCTGCAGGCGTCGGGTTCGGCGTCGGCTGCCCCCGCCGCCGCGTCGGCCGCCCCGGCCGCCGCTTCGAGCGCGCCCGCTGCGCCGCAGTAGGTCTACCACCAACGCTCGGGCTTGGCCGTGAACCCCGCGGCCTGCTCGAGCGCGTAGCCCAGCGAAAATAGCGTCCCTTCGTCGAGCGGCCGTCCGATCAACTGCAGGCCGAGCGGCAGCCCGTGCGCGTCCAGCCCGGCGGGCACGCTCATGCCCGGCAAGCCGGCCAGGTTCACCGTCACCGTGAAGATGTCGTTCAGGTACATGGCCACCGGGTCGCTCGTCCGATCGCCGAGGCCGAACGCGGCCGACGGCGCGGTCGGCGTGAGCAGCGCGTCGACCTCCGCGAAAGCGGTCGTGAAGTCGTCGGCGATCCGCTGCCGCACGCGCTGCGCCTTCAGATAGTAGGCGTCGTAGTAGCCGTGGCTCAGCACATAGGTCCCGATCAGGATGCGCCGTTGCACCTCCGCGCCGAACCCCTCGGCTCGGGTGGACTCATAGACGTCCTTCAGCGCCTCTCCGTCGGCGCGCAGCCCGAAGCGCATCCCGTCGTAGCGCGCCAGGTTCGATGACGCCTCGGCCGGAGCGATGATGTAGTAGGCCGGCAACGCAAAGCGCGTGTGCGGCAGCGAGACGTCCTTGATCTCGCAACCGGCTTCCTTCAGCCAGCGCACGCCGTCGGCCCACAGCGCCTCGATCTCCGCCGGCATCCCGTCCACGCGGTATTCCTTCGGCACGCCGATCTTGAGGCCCTTGATCGACTTGCCGGCGAAGCTGGGGAAGTCGGGCGTCTCGACGTCGAGGCTGGTGGAATCCTTCGGGTCGTGCCCGGCCATGGACTTCAGAAGGATCGCGGCGTCCTCGACCGTGCGCGCGATTGGCCCGGCCTGGTCCAGGGACGACGCGAACGCGACGATGCCCCAGCGCGAGCAGCGGCCGTAGGTCGGCTTGATGCCAACCGTGCCGGTGAAGGCGGCCGGCTGACGGATCGACCCGCCGGTGTCGGTCGCGGTCGCGCCGAGGCAAAGCTCAGCGGCCACCGCGGCGGCCGAACCGCCCGACGAGCCGCCCGGCGTCAGTGGGGCGTTCGATCCGCGGCTGCGCCAGGGGTTCACCACAGGTCCGTGCGCCGAGTTCTCGTTCGACGAGCCCATGGCGAACTCGTCCATGTTGAGCTTGCCCAGCATCACCGCCCCATCGCGCCAGAGGTTGGCGGAGACGGTGGATTCATAGGTAGGTTTGAAGTTGCCGAGAATCTTCGAGCCGGCGGTCGTCCGCACGCCCTCCGTGCAGAACAGGTCCTTGATCCCGAGCGGGATGCCTTCCAGCGGCCGCCCCTCGCCGCGCGCGATGCGCTCGTCGGCCGCCTTGGCGCGGGCAAGCGCCGGCTCGGGCGTCTCGAGCACATAGGCGTTCAGCGGCCGCGCCTGTTCGACGGCCGCGATGTGGGCCGCGGTCAGCTCCTCGGCGGAGAAGGCCTTGGCGCGCAGGCCTTCGATCGCGCCCTTCAGCGTCAGGCTGGTCGCCGCGGCCACTACTCGATCACCTTCGGGACGACGAAGAAGTTCTTTTCGCGCCTTGGCGCATTCGAGAGGACGCGCTCCGTGTCGCCGCCATCGCTCACGATGTCCTCGCGCAGCGGCAGCTTGGCCGCCACGGCCGAGGTCATCGGCTCGACGCCGTCGGTGTCGACCTCGTTCAACTGCTCGATCCAGGCGAGGATGCCGCTGAGCTCGTCGGCCAGGGGCGCTAGGCGCTCGTCCGGCACGCGCAGCTTGGCCAAGCTCGCGACCTTCTTCACCGCCGCCACATCGATCGCCATGAGAGAGGTCTCCGAAAGAGGCGTCGGTTAGCCACCCGGGCGCGGTTTTGACAAGGGGCGCTCAGCGGTGAAAGACGCACATCATGGCCGTCATCGACATCGCCGAGCTGCCCGCCGCCGTTCCCAAAGGCGCCCCGGTGATGGGACTGGACCTTGGCGAGAAGACGATCGGCGTCGCGGTCTCCGACGTCGGTCTCATGATCGCGACCCCGATCCACCTCCTGCGCAAGACCAGGTTCACCGACGACGCCGAAGCGCTGCTCGCGCTCATGCAGGCGCGCGACGCCGGCGGGCTGGTGATCGGCCTGCCCATCAACATGGACGGGACGGAAGGCCCGCGCTGCCAGTCTGCGCGCGCCTTCGCGCGCAACCTGCTGCGGCTGAGACCCGACCTGCCGATCGCCTTCTGGGACGAGCGGCTGTCGACGGCGGCGGTGAACCGCATGCTCATCGACGAAGCCGACGTCACCCGCCATCGCCGCAAGGAGCTGGTCGACAAGGCCGCCGCCGCCTGGATCCTCCAAGGCGCGCTCGATCGCCTGCGGGGCGTCTGAGCTTGGCTCAGGCCCAGAAGCCGCCTAGAACGGCGCTTTAATGGCCAGGAACGCCCTTGGGATCGATGACGTCCGCGCGCGGACGTTTCCGTTTCCGGCCCGCCATTTCACCACAGCCGCCGATCTCGACCGCGAAACGCTGCTTGCCCTCCTCGACCTGTCCGACGGCTTCGTGGCGCTGAACCGGCAGAAGGCGAAGAAGCTCGACCTCTTGAAAGGTCGGACGCTGATGAATCTTTTCTTCGAGAATTCAACGCGAACGCAAAGTTCCTTCGAGCTTGCGGGCAAGCGGCTGGGCGCCGACGTGGTCAACATGAGCCCGCGCGCCTCTTCGATGAGCAAGGGCGAGACGCTCATCGACACCGCCGTCACCCTGAATGCGATGCGGCCGGACCTCTTGGTGGTGCGCCACTCGGCGTCCGGCGCCGCCTCCCTGCTCGCCCAAAAGGTCGGCTGCAGTGTGATCAACGCCGGCGATGGCCAGCACGAGCACCCGACCCAGGCGCTGCTCGACGCTCTCTCCATGCGGCGGGCGTTCGGGCATGTTGAGGGACTGACGGTCGCGATCTGCGGCGATGTGCTGCACAGCCGCGTCGCGCGCTCGAACGTGCTCACTCTGCAGATGCTGGGCGCGCGCGTGCGCCTCGTCGGCCCGGCGACGCTCATGCCAGTCGGGGCCGAGCGTTGGGGCGGCGAGGTGTTCCACGACCTTCGCCGCGGCATCGCCGACGCCGACGTCGTGATGATGCTTCGCCTGCAGCTGGAGCGGATGACCGGCGCGCTCGTTCCCTCGACCCGCGAGTACTTCCGCTTCTTCGGGCTCGATCGCGAGAAGCTGGCGCACGCCAAGCCGGGCGTGAAGGTGATGCACCCAGGCCCGATGAACCGCGGCGTCGAGATCGACTCCGATGTCGCCGACGACCTCGCCATCAGCCTGATCCAGGACCAGGTCGAGATGGGCGTCGCCGTGCGCATGGCCGTGCTGACCAGCCTCGCCGCCCGGCTGGACAACGACTGATGGCCGAGGCGCGCCCCATCGCCTTCCTCGGCGCGCGGCTGGTCGACCCGGCCAGCGGCTACGACGGGCCCGGCTCGCTGATCTCGGCCGGCGGCGCGATCGCCGAGGTCGCGCGAACCCCGACCCTCGAGGGCCTGTCGACGGACATCGAGCGGGTCGACTGCGCCGGCGCCGTGCTGGCTCCGGGGCTGGTCGACATCCGCGTGAAGACGGGCGAGCCCGGCGCCGAGACCAAGGAGACGCTGAAGTCCGCCGCGCGCGCGGCCGTGGCGGGCGGCGTCACCTCGATCGTCGTGCAACCGGACACCGAGCCGGCCGTCGACGAGCCCTCGGTGGTCGACTTCATCCTGCGCCGCGCCCGCGACATCGGGCTCAGCAAGGTCTACCCCGCCGGCGCGGCGACCAAGGGCCTGGCCGGCGAGCAGATGGCCGAGATCGGCCTCATGCGCGAGGCCGGCTGCCTCTATGTGACCGATGTCGACCGGCCGATCGTGAATTCACAGGTGATGCGCCGCGCGATGACCTACGCAAGCGCGGCTTCGGCGTGCCCTTCGCCCACCGCCCGAACGATCCGTCGCTGGCCGGCCAGTCCAACGCTAACGAAAGCGAGTTCGCCGGTCGCCTTGGCCTCGTCGCGGGGCCGGCGATCGCCGAGCGCGTCATGCTCGAGCGCGACCTGGCGCTCGCCGAACTCACCGGCGCCAGCCTGATCGTCGACCAGCTCAGCACGGCCGACGCGCTTGAGAGCCTGCAGGCGCGCGAAGGCAAGGGACGTCAACATCCACGCGACCGTCTCGATCAACCACCTGAGCTTCAATGAGCTCGACATCGGCGACTACCGCACCTTCTACAAGCTCGTGCCCCCGCTGCGCGGCGAGGACGACCGCCAGGCGCTGATCGAGGCGCTGGCGTCCGGCCTGATCGACGTCGTCGTCTCGGCCCACGCGCCCGCCCCGGCCGAGGACAAGCGCTTGCCGTTCGACGAGGCTGCGCCGGGCGCGGTGGGGCTCGAGACCCTGCTGGCGGCCCTGCTCACTTTGCACCACGAGCGCCGCGCTCCGCTGGTCGACCTGATCGCGGCGGTGACTCTGAAGCCGGCGCGCCTGCTTGGCCTGGACGCCGGCAACCTGGTCGAGGGCGCGCCTGCCGACCTCGTGCTTTGTGACATCGGCGCGCCGATCCGCATCGACGCCGACAAGCTGATCTCCAAGTCGAAGAACTCGCCCTTCGACGGCCGCAGCCTACAGGGCAAGGTGCTGATGACGCTGGTCGACGGCCGCATCGTCTTCGACGCCCGCGTCTAAGGCGCGGCCCTCACACATCCGCCTCACGCCCCCGCTAAGCGGTTTTCTTAGCGGGTGGTTGGTCGTGGTCTAATGCTCGTTGAGTTCCGCGCGCGTTCGATTGACTAAGAGTACCCCTGTCCGGCGGGCGCCTTGCGCTCGTCCAAGCAGCAGCATCAAGCATCAAGCCTCAAGCCAATCCGGGCAGGGGACCTTCTCAATCGAACGCCGCGGCGCTTAGCCGTTCGGCGGCGCTTTCGCGCGTCTTAGTCCCCCGTGGGCGTGACGCTTGCTTGTTCGACCATCAGCACCACGGTGCGACCGTGAGCGTGGGGGAAGTGCATGTGGCCGCGCGGGACGGTGACGCCCTGGCCGGGTTCGAGCCGCACGGAGGGAGCCCCCTCGATGTCGATCGTCAGTGCGCCGTCGAGCACAAAGAAGAACTCGTCCTCCTCATCGTGCTTGTGCCAATGGAAGTCCCCGTCCATCACCGCCAGCCGCACGACCGCGTCGTTCACCTGCGTCAGCGTGCGGTTCCACCACGGCGTCTGCGCTCGCGCGACGGCGTCGACGTCCATCGTCTCCAGCGCCCCGAACAGGACGTCTTTGGAGATGTCGTATCGATCGGGACTCTCGCTCATTCGCGCCGGCTCCATTATGTCGTGAACGGAATCATCATAGATCGTCACTTAGCTAAGTTGACAATATGATCCAAGACGTCCAGGTCATCGCCGCGCTGAAAGCCATGGCGAACGTACGTCGGCTACTGGTTCTCGAGTGGCTGAAGGAGCCTCGGCGGCACTTTCGCGAGCAGAGCGACGGCGATCTCGTCAGCGATGGCGTCTGCGGCGTCCTGATCGCCGAAAAGCTGGGCGTCAGCCAGCCCACGGTCAGCGAGCACATGCGCATCCTGACCCAAGCCGGGCTGGTGGACGCCAAGCGCATCAAGCAGTGGACCTTTTACCGCCGTAACGAGGCGACGCTGGGCGCGGTCAAGGCTGCGATCGCAAACAGCGTATAGCTTTGCTTCGGCTTTGCCGTGGCGCTCTGGCGACCTAGAGTGGCGCCCATGGCCCTCTCCGCCGCAACGATCTGCATCGCCGCCGCCGTCATCGGCGGCTATCTGCTGGGCTCGATCCCATTCGGCGTGATCGCGACGCGGCTGGGCGGCGCGGGCGACGTCCGCAAGATCGGCTCGGGCAGCATCGGCGCGACCAACGTGCTGCGCACCGGCCGGCGGGACCTGGCGGCCATCACCCTGATCGGCGACGGCGGCAAGGGCGCGGCCGCGGCGCTCTTGGCGCTATTGGCTCACCGCCCGCTTCGCGGGGTTGGGCGCAGCGCAGGTCGCGGCGGCCGCGGCCGGCGGCGCGGCCTTCCTCGGCCACATCTTCCCCGTCTGGCTCGGGTTCAAGGGCGGCAAGGGCGTCGCGACCTTCTTCGGCGTGCTGCTCGCGGTCGCCTGGCCGGTCGGACTGATCGCCGGCGCGACCTGGATCGTCATGGCGGCCATCTTCCGCTTCTCTTCGCTCGCGGGGCTGACGGCGGCCGTTCTGGCGCCGCTCCTCGCCTACCTGCTGCACGCCGGGACGCCCGTCGTCGTCATGGCGATCGGCATGGGGGTGCTGATCCTCATCCGCCACCACGAGAACATCGGCCGGCTGCTTGCGCGGCCAGGAGCCCCGCATCGGCGATCGCGGAGCGAAAGAGGCGGCGATGATGGGCCATAACGGCGGTCCGCCGATGTGAGCGATCCCGTCGTGTCCGAGAAGCGCGGCGCGACTGGCTGCGCCTTGCCCGCAGCGAGAACGTCGGGCCGGTCACCTTCCGCGAACTCATCCGCCGCTATGGCGCGGCGTCCCGAGCGCTCGCCGCGCTGCCCGAGCTCTCGCGCCGCGGCGGCCGCGCGGCCCCGTCCGCATCCCAAGCGCCGCGGACGCCGAAGCGCGAGATGGCCGCCGGCGCCGCCCTGGGCGCGCGGCTGCTCGTCGCCTGCGGAACCGGACTTTCCGCCCGCCCTCGCCGCGATCGACCCGCCGCCGCCGCTCATCTGGGCTCGCGGGCAGACCGAGCTCCTGGCCCGGCCCGCCGTCGCCATCGTCGGCGCGCGCATCGCCTCGGCTGCCGGCCAGCGTTTCGCCCGCGGCCTGGCCAGCGAGCTCGGGCAGGCCGGCTACGCCATCGTCTCCGGCATGGCCCGCGGCATCGACGCGGCGGCGCACGAGGGCTCGCTCGCGACCGGCTCGATCGCCGTGCTGGCCGGCGGCGTGGACGACGTCTATCCCGCCGGAGCACCGCGGGCTCTACGAGCGTCTGGCCGAGGCCGGGTGCGTGGTCAGCGAGAGCCCGCCGGGCACGGCCGGCGCAGGCGCGCGACTTCCCGCGCCGCAACCGCCTGATCTCCGGGCCTCGCGCTCGCCGTGGTCGTGGTCGAGGCCGAGATGCGCTCCGGCTCGCTGATCACCGCGCGCCTTGCCGCCGAGCAAGGGCGCGAGGTGCTGGCCGTGCCCGGCTCGCCCGCTCGACCCGCGCGCCAAGGGGACCAACGACCTGATCCGGCAGGGCGCGGCCATCTGCGAGGGCGCCGATGACGTGCTGCGCGCGCTCGAGGGCCTCTCGTCGGTCCGCGAGCCGCGCGCGGGACGCCGGACGCGGCTGGCGAGCCCTGCGACGGCGACCTCGAGGCCCTGCGCGAGCGCATCGCGGAGCTGCTGTCGCCGACGCCAACGCCGCGCGACGAGCTGGTCCGCGCGACCGGCGCCGTCGGCCGCCCTGGTGCTGGCCGCGCTGACCGAACTGGCGCTCGCCGGACGCGCCGACCTGTTGCCCGGCGGCTTCGCCGTCAAGGCATAAACGCGCGTTCGTTCGACGGCCCACGTTGACAAGGCACGGGGCGCACCCCCACTTTCCGCGCCTTTCGCCGCTCGCCTAAGTCAGGGCCTGAATGAACGTCGTCGTTGTCGAGAGCCCTGCCAAGGCCCGGACCATCAACCGGTACCTGGGCTCGGACTACAAGGTGCTGGCGAGCTACGGACACGTGCGCGACCTGCCGTCGAAGGACGGATCGGTCGATCCCGACGACGACTTCGCGATGACCTGGGAGGTCGAAGCCCGCGCCGCCAAGCGGCTCTCCGACATCGCCCAGGCGATGAAGGGCGCCGACCGGCTGATCCTGGCCACCGACCCCGACCGCGAGGGCGAGGCGATCAGCTGGCACGTGCTGCAGGCGCTGACCCAACGCAAGGCGATCAAGGACGCGAGCGTGCAGCGGGTGGTTTTCAACGCCATCACCCGCTCGGCCGTGACCGAGGCGATGGCGCATCCGCGCGACATCGACATGGAGCTTGTCGACGCCTACCTCGCCCGCCGCGCGCTCGACTATCTGGTCGGTTTCACGCTCTCGCCCGTGCTCTGGCGCAAGCTGCCCGGCGCCCGCTCCGCCGGCCGCGTGCAGTCGGTGGCGCTCCGCCTGATCGTCGACCGCGAGATCGAGATCGAGGCGTTCAGGACCGAGGAGTTCTGGACCGTCGACGCCGACGTCTCGGCCGGCGGCGATCCCTTCACCGCCCGTCTGGTCAAGCACCAGGGCAAGCGGCTGGCCAAGTTCGACCTGCCGAACGAAACCGCCGCCGACGCCGCCAAGGCCGCCGTGCAGGCGGGCGACGTTCAAGGTCTCCGCTGTCGAGAAGCGCCCGGCGCGGCGCAACCCGCCGCCGCCCTTCACCACCTCGACCCTGCAGCAGGAGGCCGCGCGCAAGCTGGGCTTCTCCGCCCAGCGCACGATGCAGGCGGCGCAGCGGCTCTACGAGGGCGTCGACGTCGGCGGCGAGACCGTCGGCCTGATCACCTACATGCGGACCGACGGCGTCCAGTCGGCGCCCGAGGCGCTGACCGAGGCCCGCAGCGTCATCGGCAACCTCTACGGCGCGACCTACGTGCCCGAGAGCCCCGCGCCACTACCGCACCAAGGCCAAGAACGCGCAGGAAGCGCACGAGGCGATCCGCCCGACCAGCCTGAACCGCAACCCGGGCTCGCTGCGCCTCGAGCCCGACCTCGGCCGGCTCTACGAGCTGATCTGGAAGCGCATGATCGCCTCGCAGATGGAATCGGCGCGCATCGAGCGGACGACGATCGATCTCGAGACCGCCGATGGCCAGACGGGCCTGCGCGCCACCGGCCAGGTCGTGCTCTTCGACGGCTACCTCGCCGTCTACGAGGAGGGCCGCGACGACGCGGAAGACGAGGATGGCGGGCGCCTGCCGCAGGTCGACGCAAGGCGCCGACGCCCGCGTGCACGCCGCCCGCGCCGACCAGCACTTCACCGAGCCGCCGCCGCGCTATTCGGAAGCCTCGCTGGTGAAGAAGCTCGAGGAGCTCGGCATCGGCCGCCCCTCGACCTATGCCTCCATCCTCGCCGTGCTGCGCGATCGGGACTATGTGCGCATGGAGCGCAACCGCTTCGTGCCCGAGGACAAGGGCCGGCTTGTCACCGCCTTCCTCGAGCAGTTCTTCGCCCGCTACGTCGAGTACGACTTCACCGCCGACCTGGAGCAGAAGCTCGACCTGGTTTCGGCGGGCGAGCTCGACTGGAAGGCGCTGCTGCGCGACTTCTGGAAGGACTTCCACGCCGCCGTCGGCGAGATCGGGACCCTGCGCACCACCGAGGTGCTCGAGGCGCTGAACGAGGCGCTGGGCCCGCACATCTTCCCCGACAAGGGCGACGGCTCGCGACCCCCGGCTCTGCCCGACCTGCGGAACCGGGCGGCTGTCGCTGAAGACCGGCCGCTATGGCGCCTTCATCGGCTGCTCCAACTATCCGGAGTGCCGGCACACGCGGCCGATCGCCGCCGGCGAAGCCGAGAACGGCGCCGAGAGCGGCGACCGCGAGCTTGGGGTCGATCCGAAGACCGGCCAGAGCGTCTGGCTGAAGACCGGCCGCTTCGGTCCGTTCGTCGAGACAGCCGGCGACGGCAAGCCCAAGCGCGCCAGCCTGCCCAAGGACTGGCCGCCGGCCGGCATGGACCTCGACAAGGCGCTGCAGGCTGCTGAACCTGCCGCGCGAGGTCGGCGCCGCACCCCGAGGACGGCGGCATGATCCTGGCCGGCATCGGCCGCTATGGGCCCTACGTCCAGCACAACGGGACCTACGCCAACCTCGCCAACGCCGACGAGGTGTTCGAGGTCGGGCCTGAACCGCGCCGTCGCCGCGCTGGCCGAGAAGCGCGCCGGCGGCGGCCGGCCGCAGCGCGCGGCGCCGGCGGCGATCAAGGAGCTGGGCGCCCATCCCGGCGACGGCGAGCCGGTGCGCGTGCTCGCCGGCCGCTACGGGCCCTACGTCAAGCACGGCAGCGTCAACGCCAACGTGCCCAAGGGCGCCGATCCCGCCGGCGCTCACGCTTGAACAGGCGGTCGAGCTCTTGGCCGCGCGCGCCGGCAAGCCCACATCGCCGAGGCCGGCCCGACGCGCGCCGCGAGCGCCAAGGCGCCGGCGAAGAAGAAGCCGGCGGCGAAGCGCAAGAAGACCTGACCAAGAAGGACGAGCGCGCGATGGCCGATCCGAAGCATCTGGTTCGAACCGGCGCGGTGGGCCGGGCCGCGGTCCACCCACGGCAAGCACCCGTTCAACCCCAACTCCGAGATGTACATGCTGCGCGCTGAGCGAGCGGACGGGGCTGACACGCCTGCCCGTCAACCTCATGCGCCTGCCGCCGGGCAAGGAGAGCTTCATCCCTCACGCCCACTCGGTCGAGGAGGAGTACGTCTTCGTCGCTCAGCGGCCAGGGCACGGTGACGCTGGACGGCGTGGCGACGCCGATCGGTCCGGGCGACTTTCTGGGCTTCCCGACCGACGGCGTCGTGCACCACCTGACCAACACCCATCGCAAGCGACGACCTCGTCTATCTCACCGGCGGCGAGCGCGTGCCGGTCGAGGTCGCCAAGATGCCGACCATCGGCAAGGTCGCCGTCTTCAAGGACAACGCGCGTCACCTTCTACGACGAGGACACCGGCCAGCGGGTCACCATGGCCGAGTGGTTCGAGCGCGCGAACGCCGGATCGAACTTGCGAAGTTACTTGACCGCGGCTCGCCGCTTGCTACCCTGACCGGCATGGTGCTCGGTGATTGTCGAAGCGCGCGCCTAGCTAGCGCAGCCGCCTGACGAGGCCGGCCGCAAACGCGCGGCCTCTGCTCCGTACACTTCACGCGAAAGCTCAAGCCTTGTCCAACAACGATTCCGCGGCCCTGGAAGGGACCGCAATGCCCGTGCTCGAAACAGCGCGGCTCAGCATCCGCCCGCTCGCCCGAGATGACCTCGACGACTGCCACGCCCTGTTCAAGGCCATCGGCTGGTTCGACCCGGCCATGCCCGAAGCCGAGATCTTCGAGCGCCGGCGAAGCTGGCTCCATTGGGCCGTCGACAACACGCGCGAACTGGCGCGGCTGAACCAGCCGCCGCTCGGCGAGCGCGCCATCGTCGAGCGCGTCAACCGGCCAGTTCGTCGGCCTCGTCGGCTTCGTGCCCTCGATGGTCGCCATCGGCCAACTGCCGTCGTTCGGCGCGCTTCGAGGCGCGCCGCAGTGCGCCGCGCTCGGCATGTTCTGGGCCGTGGTCCCCGAGCGGCATCGGACGGGCGTGGCCAGCGAGGCGGCCGCCGCGATGCTCGCCTACGCCTTCGCAGAAGTGGCGCCTCGACCGCGTCGTCGCCACGACCGAGAACGACAACATCGCCTCCCAGGCGGTGATGCGGCGGATCGGCATGACGGTGGAGCAGAACCCCTACCCCGAGCCGTTCTACTTCCAGACCATGGGCTGGATCGACGCGGAGGCGCGGCCATGAGCGAGCGAGCCGATTGACCCTCGATGTCCGCCCTGAGCGGCCGGAGGACGGCCCCGAGATTCGCGCCTTGGTCACGGCCGCCTTCGGGCCGGACGGCGACACCGCCGACTTCGTCGAAGCCGTCCGCGCGGACGCCGAAGTCTGCCTCGCCGAAGTCGCGACCATCGCTGGGGCGATCGCGGGCCATGTCCAATGGTGCCTGGCGCCGCTCATCGTCGATGGGAGGGTCGTCAGGGGCGCCTATCTGACTTGCCTGTCGGTAGAACCCTCCTTGCAAGGGCGCGGCGTTGGCTCGCACTTGGTGCGAAGCGGGACTCGCTCGCCTCTCGGATGAGGGATACGAGACGGCGAGTCTCCTGGGTGACCCGGCCTACTATGGACGGTTCGGATTTTCGCCGGCGCTGGCCGAGCGAATCGAGGCGCCGCACCGGTCCCAGGGGCGAGGCTTTCAGGCGATCGAGCTTGTCCCCGGCGCACTCGCCGGAACCTCGGTGCGCAGCGCCTTTCCTGCCGTGATCTCGCCGACAGGACCCGCGCCCGCCCCGTGAAGCTGACCGGCGCGCCGAGGCCTAACCGTTGACGTGGCCTGCCTGGCCGGGACGAATGCCGGCGAGCGAGCTCTGGGAGGAGATTGTGGCGCTGCCGGAGTCGGTGGATGTGGTGGTCGTCGGCGCTGGCAACGCCGCGCTCTGCGCCGCCCTGGCCGCGGCCGAGCGCGGTTGCTCGGTGCTCGTCCTCGAGCGCGCGCCGGAGGCCGAGGCCGGCGGCAACAGCCGCTTCACCGCCGGCGCGTTCCGCTGCGTCTACGACGGCGTGGACGATCTCCGCGCGCTGATGCCCGACCTGACCGACGCCGAGGTCGCCCAGGCCGATTTCGGGACCTACACCGCCGCAGCAGTTCTTCGACGACATGGGCCGCGTCACCGAGTATCGCACCGATCCGGAGCTCTGCGACCTCCTTGTGAACAACAGCCGCGCGACCATGCTCTGGATGCGCGAGCAGGGCGTGCGCTTCCTGCCGATCTGGGGGCGGCAGGCCTATCGCATCGACGGCCGCTTCAAATTCTGGGGCGGCCTGACGGTGGAGGCGGTCGGCGGCGGACCCGGGCTTGATCGAGGCGCTGTACGGCGCGGCGCGGAAGGCGGGCGTCGCAGATCGCATTCGGCGCCCGCGCGACCGAGCTGGTCGTCGACGACGCAGGGCGTGAGCGGCGTCCGGGTGCGCGCCGATGGCCGGACCTCGACCGTGAGCGCCAAGGCGGTGGTGCTGGCCTGCGGCGGCTTTGAGTCCAACGCCGAGTGGCGCACGCGCTACCTCGGGCCGGGCTGGGACCTGGCCAAGGTGCGCGGGACCCGCTTCAACACTGGCGACGGCATCCGGATGGCGCTGGACGCGGGCGCGGAAGCCGCCGGCAACTGGTCCGGCTGCCACGCCGTGGCCTGGGACCGGAACGCGCCCGACTACGGCGACCTCGCCGTCGGCGACGGGTTCCAGAAGCACTCCTACCCGCTGGGCGTCATGCTGAACGCGCGCGGCGAGCGGTTCGTCGACGAAGGCGCGGACTTCCGCAACTACACCTACGCGAAGTATGGCCGCGTGATCCTTGAACAGCCTCAGCAATTCGCCTGGCAGATGTTCGACGCGACCGTCAGCCCGCTGCTCCGCGACGAATACCGCATCCGCCAGGCGAGCCGCGTGCGCGCCGACACCCTCGAAGAGCTGGTCGGCAAGCTCGAGGGCGTGGACGCCGCCGCCGCGCTGGCGACGCTGAAGGCGTTCAACGCGGCTGTGACGCGCGACGTCCCGTTTGATCCGAACGTCAAGGACGGCCGCACCACCAAGGGCCTGGCCGTTCCCGAAGTCCAACTGGGCCAATCCGCTCGAGACGCCGCCGTTCGAGGCCTACCAGGTCACCTGCGGGGTCACCTTCACGTTCGGGGGCCTGCAAGATCGACCGGTCGGCGCGGGTGGTCAGCGCGGACGCCGGCCCGATCCCTGGCCTGTTCGCCGCCGGCGAACTCGTAGGCGGTCTCTTCTATTTCAACTACCCTGGCGGTACGGGTCTGATGGCGGGCGCGGTCTTCGGCAAGATCGCTGGGACAAGCGCTGCGGCCCACGCGCGCGGAGAGGGAGGGTAGCGCATGCCGATGGCCGAGCTTGGCCGGATCGAGCTCTACTACGAGCGTGCGGGCGGAGGCCCGCCGCTGCTCTTCATCTCCGGCACCGGCGGCGACCTGCGGGTCAAGCCGAACACCTTCGACGGGCCGCTGCCCAAGGCGTTCGACGTGCTCGGCTACGACCAGCGCGGGCTTGGCCGCTCGGCCAAGCCCGACGTCGACTATTCCATGGCCGACTACGCCGACGACGCCGCGGCGCTGATGGATTTCGTCGGCTGGCCGAGCGCGAAGGTCATCGGCGTCTCCTTCGGCGGCATGGTGGCGCAGGAGCTGGTGCTGCGGCATCCGGAGAAGGTCGAGCGGCTGGTGCTGGCCTGCACCTCGCCGGGCGGCGCCGGCGGCGCCTCCTACCCCTTCCACGAGATCCAGCACCTGAAGGGCGAGGACCGCGCGCGACACCTGATCCCGATCTCCGACACCCGCCGCAACGCCGCCTGGCAGGCCGCCAACGCCGAGACCTTCGCCCTGTTCGTCGCGCAGACGTCCGCGCCGGACCCCTACGCCGCCGACCCCGGCCGCGAGATGGGCGCGCGGCGGCAGCTCGAGGCCCGCGCCGGGCACGACACCTGGGACCGGCTGGGCCAGATCGCGTGTCCCGTGCTGATCGCCGCCGGCCGCTACGACGGCATCGCGCTGCCGGAGACGCAGGAGCGCATGGCCAGCCGCATCAAGGGCGCCGAGCTCGCAGTTCTTCGAAGGCGGCCACCTCTTCATGCTGCAGGACCGCGCCGCGCTGCCGGCGATCATCGCGTTCCTGAACCGCAATAGGAAGCTCAACATCCGCCTCGCCTCTCCCGTCGTTCGACGGGGCGAGGGTGAGCCTGGGCATGCAACGCCGGCGCAGGTGGGTTATGCCAGCGCATGGCACGGCCGAGACTCGAGAGGGAGCGCTACGCGCGCCGGAGCGTGCGCGCGCGCCGCCGCGAGTCCTCAGTCGCCGCCCCCGGTGGGCGTGGTCGACGTCGTCGAGCGCGACGCCGACGGCGACCTCTACGTCCGCCCGAGCAAGGGCGATCCGGATGCGGCGCCCGTCCGCCTCGCCCCGGACCGCGCGGAAAAGCCGGCCGGCGCGCCCGGCCTGGGCGACCGGCTCCTGGTCCGCTTCGAGCGGCTGGAGAGCGGCGAGACCGAAGCGCGGCTGATCAAGCGGCTCGGCCAGAGCGCCCACCGCGTGCTCGGGCGTCGTGCGCAAGGGCCGCGGCGAGGTCACCGTCGAGCCGGTCGACCGCAAGAGCCGCGAGCGCCTCAGCCTGACCGGCGTCGACGCCGAGGGCCTGAGCGACGGCGATCTGGTGCTGGCCGAGGTGGGCGCGGCCCACCAGCGCTATGGACCCAAGCGCGGCCGCCTGCTCGAGGTGCATCGGCCGCGAGGACGAGCCCCGCGCCGCCTCGATGCTCGCCATCCACACGCACGGCCTTCCGACCGGCTTCTCCGCCGCGGCCGAGGCGGAGGCCGACGAGGCCGAGCCGCCGGTGCTGGGCGAGCGCGTCGACCTGCGCGACCTGCCGCTGATCACCATCGACCCGTCCGACGCGCGCGACCACGACGATGCCGTGTTCGCCCACGCCGACGACGATCCGGCGAACCGCGGCGGCTGGATCGTCTGGGTCGCCATCGCCGACGTCGCCGCCTATGTGCGCCCGGGCTCGGCGCTGGACCGCGAGGCCAGGGAGAAGGCCAACAGCGTCTACTTCCCCGACCGCGTCGAGCCGATGCTGCCCGAGCGGCTGTCGGCGGGCCTTTGCTCGCTCAAGGCCGGCGAGAGCCGCGCCTGCATCGCCGTGCGCATGACGCTTCGACGGCGACGGCCGCAAGCGCGCCCACCGCTTCGTGCGCGGCGCTGATGCACTCGGCCGCCGGAGTTTCTTACGAACAGGCGCAAGGCGCCGATCGACGGCGACGCCGGACGCCGTCACCGCGCCGCTGCTGGAGCCGGTGCTGAAACCGCTCTGGGCCGCCTACCGCGCCCTGAAGGTCGCCCGCGACAAGCGCGCGCCCCTGGAGATCGAGAGCCCCGAGCGGCGCATCGTGCTGGGCGATGACGGCCGGGTGCTCTCCATCACGCCCGCGGCGGGTGCTCGATGCCCACCGCCTGATCGAAGAGATGATGATCCAGGCCAACGTCGCCGCCGCCGAGACGCTGGAGCAGCGTCGCACGCCGCTGATCTATCGGGTGCACGACACGCCCAGCCTGGAGAAGATCAAGAACCTCGGCGACTTCCTGGCCACTCTCGACATCCGCTGGAGCATGGGCGAAGCGCCGCGGACCGACCGGTTCAACCGGCTGCTCGAGCAGGTGCGCGGCGGGCCGCACGCCGAGATCGTCAACGAGGTCGTGCTGCGCACCCAGATGCAGGCGATCTACGACACCGAGAACATCGGCCACTTCGGGCTCAACCTCGCCCGCTACGCCCACTTCACCTCGCCGATCCGCCGCTATGCGGACGTGGCCGTCCACCGCGGCCTGATCCGCGCGCTTGGCATGGGCGACGACGGGCTGACCGACGAGGAGATCGGCGCGGCTGACCGAAACCGCCGAGCACATCACCGCCGCCGAGCGGCGCGGCATGGCGGCCGAGCGCGACGCGACCGACCGCTACGTCGCCGCCTTCATGGAGGGGCGCGAGGGCGCCGACTTCGCCGGGCCGCATCACCGGCGTGACCCGCTTTGGCCTCTTCGTGCGGCTGGCCGAGACCGGCGCGGACGGGCTCGTGCCGGTCTCCAGCCTGGGCGATGAGTATTTCATCCACGACGACCGCACCCACGCCCTGGTCGGCGAGCGGACGGGCAAGCGCTGGCGGCTGGGCGCGGAGGTCGAGGTGCGGCTGCGCGAGGCGACGCCGATCACCGGCGGCCTGTTGTTCGAGATGCTGAGCGAGCCAGACCCGCCCGATCCCAAAGCGCCGCGGCCCCGGCTGGGCGCGCGCCGGCGCGGGCGCCGCTAGGTCAACCTTTCCCGCGCCGCCCGCGAGCCGCGATAGTGCGGCGGCATGGACCAGAAGACCGCCACGCCGCCCGCCGAAACCCGCATGGACACGCCGGCGCGCCCGGAAGGCGCGCGCGCCGTGCGCCCGCGCCACGCCGCCACGCTCATCATCGTGCGCCGCGACGCCAAGACGCCGCACGTGCTCATGGGCCGTCGCGGCTCCGGCCACGACTTCATGCCCGACAAGTGGGTCTTTCCCGGCGGGCGCATCGACCGCAGCGACTATCGCGTCCCGACGGCGAGCGAGCTTCGCCATGAGGTCGCCGCGCGGCTGAGCGAGGGCACGCCGGCGCACAAGGGCCGCGCGCTGGCGCTGTCCGCCATCCGCGAGACGTTCGAGGAGGCGGGTCTGCTGCTCGCCAAGCCGGCGCCGCCGCGCAGCGTGGCCGGTCCCTGGCGCGAGTTCTTCGCCATCGGCGCGCTGCCCGACCTCGATGCGCTGGACGTCATCGCCCGCGCGGTCACGCCCGCCGTCGCGCTTCAAGCGCTTCGACGCCCGCTTCTTCGTGGCCGAGGCCGACCGGCTGCTCGAGCCTCGAGCGCCGGCCTGACTGCGGCGAACTGGACGAGATCGCCTGGTTCGACCTCGACGAGGCGCTGAGGCTCGACCTGCCGGACATCACCCGCTTCGTGCTGCGGGAACTCGGCGAACGCATCGCCGACCCGGTTCACGGCCACAAGCGCTACATGCGCTTCTGGCGCGGCCGCCGCTTCGTCGAGCAGCCGTCAGTAGAGGCCGGGGATCAGCCGGTAGCGCGTCTGGGCGGCGAAAGCGGCGAAGCCGGCGTCATGCGCCAGCACCCGCTCCTCGGCCGCGATGCGGAAGATCTGCAGGACGAGGCCCGACGCGTAGATCGCGGCGTTCCAACCCGACGGGTTGAGCAGGAAGAAGCCCGACCTGGCCGATCAGATAGCTCGCGTAGATCGGGTGGCGGACGATCCGATAAGGCCCGGAGACCTTCAGACCGCGGTTCGCCGGCGCCATGCCGAACGAGAGCCTGAGCGTCAGTTTGGCGATCACCTGGAACAGCAGACCCGGTCAGCATCAAGCCCGGCGCAGATCCCCGCCGGCGCCAGCGCCGCGACGTGGACGGCGCCGGCCTGACCAGCAGCGGCGCGGCCGTTGCGCCGACGCCAGCAGCCAATCGAGCGGCTTCAGCGACAGCTCCTTCGCCGGCTTGCGCAGCAGGATGAGGACGACCGCCAGCCCCTCGGCCGAAAGCTGCAGCAGATTGAGCCAGGTCCCGCCGGAGCCGATCGACTGCGACCACGCGCGTCGCCAGCAGCGCGAACAGGCCGAGGATGAACGCCTTCTCGCCGATGTCGGCAGCCAGCAGCGACCTGGGCCGCGCCGCGGGCGGCGCGCCGGCAGGGCTGAGCGTCTGGTCGACCATGCGCCGGATTTGGCGCGCGGCGGGATAAGAATGGGTGAACGCCTAGGCGGTCGCGCTTTCGATTCGCCTAAGCGCGTCGTTGACTTGAGCGCGGCGGTCAGTATGTTCCGCCGCCTCTCGAAAGCCCGCGACAAGAGCCATGGCCAAGCCAGCATCGATCAAGATCCGCCTGAACTCGAGCGCGGACACCGGCTTCTTCTACGTCACCAAGAAGAACGCCCGCACCATGACCGAGAAGCTGATCATGAAGAAGTACGACCCGGTCGCGCGCAAGCACGTCGTCTTCACCGAAGGCAAGATCAAGTAGGCGTGCCGGCCGCGGCTCAGGCCGCCTTGGCGATCACCTTGTTGCGACCGAGCGACTTGGCCTCGTAGACGGCCGCGTCGGCGCGCTTGAGCAGCGCCTCGGGCGTGTCGGCTTCGCCCAGCGTCGCCGCCACCCCGATCGAGATGGTCACGGTCAGCAGCTCCTTGCCGCCCCGACCCGGAACGGCGAGCCCGCCACGTGCAGGCGGATGCGCTCGGCGATGCGCTCGGCCGCGGCGAGCGGCGTGTCGGGCATGATCACCACGAACTCCTCGCCGCCGAAACGGCAGGGCAGGTCGACCGCGCGCACGTTGGACGCCAGCCGCACGGCGAACTCGCGCAGCACCTCGTCGCCGATGTCGTGGCCGAAGTTGTCGTTGATCTTCTTGAAGTGGTCGATGTCGATCATCAGCGCGCCGACTGGGTCGCCGCCGCGCTTGGCGCGCGCCACCAGCGCCTCGAGCTGGCCCACCATGTAGCGGCGGTTGTGCAGGCCGGTGAGCTGGTCGGTGACCGCCAGCTCGAGCGAGTGGTCGAGGTTCTTGCGCAGGAAGTCGGTGTAGCGCTTGCGCTTGATCTGGGTGCGGGCGCGCGCGGCCAGCTCCTGCGGGTCGATCGGGCGGGGCAGGACGTCGTTGACCCCGATCTCCAGCGCCTTGACCATGCGCGCGCGATCGTCGGGGTCGATGACCGCCAGGATCGGCACGTGGCGCGACGCCTCGTCCGAGCGGATCTGCGCGGCCAGCCTCAGGCCGTCGAACGCGCCCTTGGCGTTGGCGTTGATGATCAGGAGGTCGACCGGCCCGCGCGCCGACAGCAGCGCCTTCTCCGGGTCCGCCTCGATCACCGGCCGGTGCTCGACGGCCAGCTCGGTGGCGATGCGCTGGGCCTGGCGGACGTTGTCGTCGACGATGATGATGCGGCCGCCGGCGCCGGCCAGCCTCGACGCCGCGCCGGCGATCACGCCCATGCGCCGCCCCGACGCCTCGCGCTGGCGAAGCTCGTCGATCACCGTCTTCAGCCGGGTCAGGCTGCGCACGCGGCTGAACAGCAGGACGTCGTCGATCGGCTTGTTGAGGAACTCGTCGGCGCCCGCCTCCAGGCCGGCGATGCGGTCGGCGCGCCCGTCCAGCGCGGTCACCAGCACGACCGGGATATGGCGCGTGAGCGGGTCTTCCTTCATGCGCCGGCAGACCTCGAAGCCGTCCATGCCCGGCATCATGACGTCGAGGAGCACGATGTCCGGCTGTTCCGCGGCGGCCATGGCCAGCGCCGTCGGCCCGTCGTTGGCGCTCATGACGTCGTAGTACTCGGCCGTCAGCTTG
Organism: uncultured Alphaproteobacteria bacterium; assembly: GCA_963719975.1. Taxonomy (GTDB): domain Bacteria; phylum Pseudomonadota; class Alphaproteobacteria; order Caulobacterales; family Caulobacteraceae; genus Poindextera. The sequence continues at coordinate 677,618 of CAVRED010000007.1, read as the reverse complement.
GCTTCGAGCAGCCTGACGTTGGCCTCGATGTCGTCGACCACCAGGATACGCGCGGTCATGGCGGGCTACCCTATGAAGCGCCGGATCGTGTCCAGGAAGTGCGACACGGAGATGGGCTTGGAGATGTAGGCTTCGCAGCCGCCCTCGCGGATGCGCTCCTCGTCGCCCTTCATCGCGAACGCCGTCACGGCGACCACCGGGATGTGGGAGAGCTCTTCGTCCTCCTTCACCCACTTGGTGACCTCCAGCCCGGAGATCTCCGGCAGCTGGATGTCCATCAGAATCAGGTCGGGATGGTGCTGGCGGGCAAGCGCCAGCGCCTGCAACCCGTCGCGCGTCTCCAGGGTTTCATAGCCCTGGGCGTCCAAGAGGTCGTGAAAGAGCTTCATATTCAGCTCGTTATCCTCGACGATCAGGACCTTCTTCGCCATTCGTGACCCGGTTCGGCGCTCAAGAGCAGGGTTTGCGGTCGTGCGCCCGATTATGGTTCGACTACGCACACCATATCCTTAAGTCCGCGTTGACTGGAAAAGGCTGCATTGGACCCGCTGCCACAGCTGAACGACGTCGCCATCGATCCCGATCGGCCGTTGCTCATCGTCGACGTCGACGAGGTGTTGGGCCTTTTCTTTCAAGGATTTGGACGGTTTGTCTCCAGCCGCGGCTATGAGCTCAGGCTCGACCGATTCGCCCTGTTCCAGAACATCTACGCGCCAGGCGCGCGCGAGCACCTGGACCTCGAATCGGGCCGGGCGCTGTTCAACGACTTCTTCCAATTCGCCTGCGACCAGATGGAGCCCGCGCCGGGCGCCGTGGAAGCGCTGCGCGTGCTGGCGCGGGACGCGACGATCGTCGCCCTCACCAACGCGCCGGACCATGCGCGCGAGCCCAGGCAGCGCTGGATGGACAAGCACGGGTTCGCCTATCCCTTGCTGCTCAACGCCGGGCTGAAGGGCGCGCCGGTGGCCGCGATGGCGGCCCGGACGCACGGGCCCCGTCGCCTTCGTCGACGACCTCCTGGTCAACCTGGACTCCGTCGCCGAGGCGGCGCCGGGCGTGCGCTGCTTCCAGATGAACGCCGATCCGGGGCTCTTCGCGCTGGCGCCGAGCGCGCCGGACCGGCACCCGGCCTTCGGGGACTGGCCGGCGCTGCACCGCGCGATCGCCGACGTCTTCGACGGCGGCGTCACATGATCCGGATCGGCGTCGACTTCGGCGGCACGAAGATCGAGGCCGCCGCCCTCGACGCCGAGGGCCGCTTCCAGGCCCGCGTGCGGGCGGACAATCCCGGCGCCTACGAAGCGGCCCTCGGCGTCGTGCGGGACCTCGTCGCGGAGGCCGAGCGCCAGGCGGGCGCGACCGGGTCGGTCGGCGTCGGCATGCCCGGGATCGGTCTCCGCGCGGACCGGCCTGATCCGCAACGCCAACAGCCTCTACCTGAACGGCCGGCGGCTGCGCGCCCGACCTGGAGGCCGCTCTCGGCCGGCCGGTGCGGCTCGCCAACGACGCCAACTGCCTGGCGCTCTCGGAGGCCGCCGACGGCGCCGGCGCCGGCGCGGGCGTCGTCTTCGCCGCCATCCTCGGCACCGGCTGCGGCGGCGGGCGTCGTGGCGCACGGCCAGCTGGTCGAGGGGCTGAACCGGGTCGCCGGCGAGTGGGGCCACACCCCCCTGCCCTGGCCGACGGCCGACGAGACTGCCGCTTGCAGACCTGCTGGTGCGGCAAGCCGCGGCTGCCTCGAGCTCTACCTCTCCGGCCGCGGCCTGGAAGCCGACCACGCGCGCGCCGGCGGCCGCGGCCTCAGCGCCGAGGCGATCGTGCGCGACGCCCGTCGGCGGCGATGCGATCGCCGCCGCCGCGCTCGACCGCTATGTCGACCGCCTGGCGCGCGGGCTGGCGGTGATCGTCAACATCCTCGACCCGGACGTGATCGTGCTGGGCGGCGGCATGTCGAACGTGGACGAGCTCTACGACGCGGCTGCCCGCCGCCATCCCGCCGCATGTCTTCTCCGGCGACTGCGAGACGCCGGTTCGGGCCGCCGTGCACGGCGACTCCTCCGGCGTGCGCGGCGCCGCGTGGCTCTGGCCGGCGCCGTGAGCGCGCTCTGCCGCGACTGCTACTGGACCGGCGAAGCGGCGCGCCGAGCGCTGCCCGCGCTGCCGCTCGCCGCCGCCTCGTCGTCCATCCGGACCTGATGCGGCTCACGATCGCGCACCTCGACTGCGACGCCTTCTACGCCTCGGTCGAGAAGCGCGACCGGCCGGAGCTGCGCGACCAGCCGGTGATCGTCGGCGGCGGCAAGCGGGGCGTGGTCACCACCTGCTGCTACATCGCCCGCCTCTCCGGCGTCCGCTCGGCCATGCCGATGTTCCAGGCGAGGCGCCTCTGCCCCGAGGCGGTGGTCATCCCGCCGGCGTTCTCGAAATACCGCGCCGAGAGCGCCCGCGATCATGGCCAAGCTCGACGCGCTGACGCCGCTGGTGCAGCCGCTGTCGCTGGACGAAGCCTGGATCGATCTCGCCGGCTCGGCGCGCCTGCACGGCGGGACGGCCGCCGAAGTGCTGGTGCGGCTGCAGGCCGAGATCGAGCGCGAAGTGGGCATCACCGTCTCGATCGGGCTCGCCGCCAACAAGTTCCTGGCCAAGATCGCGTCGGATCTCGACAAGCCGCGCGGCTTCTCGGTGATCGGCGGCGAGGAGGCGCAAGACGTTCCTCTCGGCGCCGGCCCGCCTCGATCTTGCCGGGCGTCGGCCCGGCCTTCGCCCGCGCGCTGGCTGCGGCGGGATTCAAGACCGTGGGCGACCTCGCCCGCGCCGACCGCGCAGAGCCTCTACAAACGCTGGGGCGCATATGGCCTGCGGCTTTCCGAGCTCGCCCACGGCCGGGACGTCCGCCACGTGAACCCCGAACGAGGCGCGCAAGTCGATCAGCGCCGAGACGACCTTCTTCGACGACCTGACCGGTCTCGAAGCGCTGGAAGACCGGCTGTGGCCGCTCTGCGAGCGCGTCGGGCGGCAGGCGCGCAGCGCAGGCGTCGCCGGCCGCGTGGCGACGCTGAAGCTGAAGACCGCCGATTTCCGCCTGATCACCCGCCGCCGCACGCTGGCGGTGCCAACCCAGGCGTCGCGCACGCTGTTCGGTGTGGCTCGCGAACTTCTGTCGCGCCGAGGCTTGGCGGCGCGGCCTACCGCTGATCGGCGCCGGGCTGTCCGATCTGGTCGACGCCGGCGACGGCCTCGACATGTTCGCCGAGGACGAACGCAAGGCGCGGGCGAAGGAAGCGACTTTGGACGCGCTCCGCGCGCGGTTCGGGCCGGATGCAGTGGTCAGCGGCCGAACATTGCGCTCCGATGCCGATCGGGGGTGACGGGCCGCGCGGTCTGCGGCTATGACCCGTTAGAGGGAGTGTGCACGTGTCCGAAGCCGAACGACGCCTATCGGCCCTTGGCCTCAGCCTGGCGGCGCCCGTCGCGCCGGTGGCCAACTATGTGCCGTTCGTGCGCACCGGCTCCCTGGTGCACATCTCCGGGCAGGTGTCGATCGACGCGGGCGGCGGCATCAAGGGCATCGTCGGCGTCGACCTCGACCTCGACGAAGTCACGCGCGGCGGCGCGCCTCTGCGGCCTCAACCTGCTGGCGCAGATGAAGGCGGCGGCCGAAGACGACCTCGACCGGGTCGTCCGCGTGATCAAGCTGAATGGCTTCGTGCAGGCGGGGCCGGAGTTCTACGAGATTCCGCAGGGTGTTGAACGGCTGCTCTGACCTGATGGTCGAGGCCTTCGGCGACGCCGGGCGCCATGCCCGCTCGGCGATCGGCGTCTATCGGCTGCCGCTCAATTTCGCGGTCGAGGTGGATGCGGTGGTGCAGATCAAATGACCCTGGCCGACGACGCCGTCTCGCCCCGCTCGCGCTTCGGCGAAGCCTGGGACCGCGTGTTCGATCCTCCGATCGCGCACCGGGGCCTCTGGCGGCCCGACGGACCGCCTGAGAACTCGCTGGCCGCCTTCCAGGGCGCCTGCGCGCATGGCTACGGGATCGAACTCGACGTGCAGCTCTCCTCCGATGGCGAAGCGTTCGTCTTCCACGACACCCGGCTCGCCCGCATGACCGGCGCCGAGGGCATGCTTTCGGACCATTCCGCCGTCGACCTTGGAAAGCTCCGCCTTGCTGGGACCGACGAGCCGATCCCGACGCTGGCCGAGACCCTCACCGAGGTCGGCCATCGCGCGATGGTGCTGATCGAGCTGAAGACCCCGGCCGGCGACGTCGGGCCGCTTGAGCGGCGGGTGCACGAGATCCTGATCGACCACAACGGCCCGATCGCCGTGATCGGCTTCAACCCCTACTCCCATGCCTGGTTCGCCCAGCATCACCCGGACGTGCTGCGCGGCCTGGACAGCTTCAGCTACAGCGACGACGGCTCGCGCAAGATGGCGCACGAGCAGCGCCGCTCCTACGCGCGGCTCGAGCACGTCGCTCTGGCTAAACCGCACTTCCTCGCGCTCGGCATGGACATGCTGCCCAGCGCGCGCGCAGACGAGTTTCGCGCCGACGGGATGCCGGTCGTGGCCTGGACGGTGCGTTCGCCAGCCGAATGGGAGCGCGTGCGCGACCATTGCGACAACTTGATCTTCGAGGGCTTCGCCGCGTGATAGGCGTCAAGCGCGCGGTCAAGGTTCATAGCCGCGTGAAGGAGATCGGCCGCGAGGGCTGGGAGGCGTGCGAGGCAAACTCAGAGTATCAGCGCAATCCATTTATATCGTACGATTTTCTGGACATTCTCGAAGAGTCGAATTGCGCAGTCGAGCGCACGGGCTGGGGGCCAAGGCACATCTCGGTCGAGGACGACTGCGGCGGCGTCGCCGGGGTCATGCCGCTCTATCTGAAGTCCCACAGCCAGGGCGAATACATCTTCGACGGGGCCTGGGCCGACGCCTACATGCGCGCTGGCGGCGCCTACTATCCGAAGCTCCAGTGCGCCTCGCCGTTCTCGCCGGTGACCGGCCCGCGCCTGATCGTGCGCGAGGACGTCGACGTCCAGGCGACGAGAGAAGTCCTGCTCGGTGGGGCGCTCACCGTCTGCGACCGCTTCGGCGCGTCATCCCTGCACGTGACCTTCCCGAACGAAGCGGACTGGCGCTTCCTGGGCGAACAGGGCCTCTTGCAGCGACAAAACCAGCAGTACCACTGGCGAAACGCCGGCTATGCGACCTTCGACGACTTCCTGGGCGCCCTCTCCTCCGGCCGGCGCAAGACCATCCGCCGCGAACGGCGGGAGGCGCAAGAAGGCCTCGAGATCGTCGGCCTGACCGGCCCCGACCTGACCGAGGACCACTGGGACGCCTTCTTCGCCTTCTACATGGACACCGGTTCCAGGAAGTGGGGCCGGCCGTACCTGAGCCGCCGTTTCTTCTCGCTCCTCGGCGAGCGGATGGCCGACCGCGTGCTCCTGATCATGGCCCGACGCGGAACGCGCTGGATCGCCGGCGCGCTCAATCTGATCGGCGCCGATTGCCTCTACGGCCGCAACTGGGGGTGCGTCGAGGACGTGCCCTTCCTGCACTTCGAGCTTTGCTACTACCAAGCGATCGAGCGGGCGATCGACCTGGGACTGGCCCGCGTCGAGGCCGGCGCGCAAGGGCCAGCACAAGGTGACCCGCGGCTACCTCCCCGCCCCGGTCTATTCCGCCCACTGGATCGCCGACCCGGCGTTGCGCCACCCCGTCGCGCGCTACCTCGAACAGGAACGCGAGGCGGTCGAAGGTGAGATGGAGTGGCTGGAGGAAGCCTACTCGCCGTTCAAGGCGTCCTAACCGGCGCCGTCCCACGCCGCCCTCAGCAGCGCTTCGAGCTCGCCGTCGACCTCGTCCGACGACGACAGCAGCGTCCGCGCCTTCAACCGCTCGGACCAGGCCTCATTGCGCGACGCTTCGAGCCTCGGGCTCGCGTCTGGCGCGAGCGCAAGGCCCAGCATGACTTTGCCGCCCCTGACCGGCCTCGCGGCGGCGAATTGCACCTCGCGTGACCACGCCGTGAAGCCCTTGCGCGCCGTCTGAATGACCGCGTTGGACCTACGGGCCGAAACGTCAACCGCCTTGAAGATCTCGCGCGAGGCGGGGTCGCCCCAGAGCGCGGCCAAGAGCTTCTCCGGCTCCAGCCAGGACATCGTGGAGCCGAATGCCTCGCTCAGTACGTGGCTGCCGTGGTTCTGCAACAGGCCGTGGTTGTCTTTGAGCCACTTCAGGCGCGCGCGATGGCCCGTTTCTGGGCACCTCCTGGCGACCGCGACCCATTCGGCGAGCGAACGGCCAGTGTCGCGCTCGAGGCTCGCGCGCAGCGACTCGAAGTACTTCTGCTGACGGGGCGTCAGGTTCGGCGCGGGCATGGTTTCGGCCCCTCGGCGTTCTTGCTAGGACGATAGGCTCCTAAACCCGGAAGGCCGAAAGCCCATGAGCCTCGACGGCCACTACGACGACGGCAACATCTTCGCCAAGATCCTGCGGGGCGAGGCGCCCGCGGCAAAGGTGTTCGAGGACGACGAGGTCTTCGCCTTCATGGACGTCTTCCCGCAGGGACGCGGCCATACGTTGGTGATCTCCAAGGAGAGCAAGGCCCGCAACCTGCTCGAGGTCGAGCCCGAGCCGCTAGAGCATCTGATCCTGGGCGTCCAGCGGGTGGCCAGGGCCGTGCGCGCGGCGCTCAAGCCCGACGGGGTGATGATCGCTCAGTTCAACGGCCAGGCCTCGGGCCAGTCGGTCTTTCACCTGCACTTCCACATCATCCCTCGTTGGAGCGGCGTTCCGCTGAAGCCCCACGCCGGCGGCGCGATGGCGGACCCGGTGGAGCTTGCCCAGCTCGCCAGGGAGATCGCCGCGATGATCTCCTAAGTCTCAGGCGAGGCGGATGTAGACCAAGGCGTAGTAGGTCGCCATGAGGACGCTGGCGAGCACCGGCAGCGCACGGTGGACCACCACGTTGCGGGTCAGCGTGGCGACGATGGCGGCAACAACGATCAGCGATTGGACGGTGACGTCCAGAAACGTCAGTCGCGCGTCCGGGGTAACGAACGGTCGCGCCAGGCGCGCCAGCGAGACGACGACGATCAGCGCGTAAAACCAGCGGCGGTGGTCGAAATAGTTGGCGCGCAGGTCGACGGGTTTGTCGCCCCCGAACTCCGCCGGGTCGGGCAGGACCAGCGAGCAGATCAGATAGAGCCCGACCGGATGGGCCACCACCACGAGAAATGCGAAGAAGTTCCAGTTCTGGACGTCCCGCATGCGAAACAGGGACCACCAGCTCTCAATCTGGATGACCAGGAATAGCACCGCCCAGACCACAGACGGCCAATAGAATACTACCCGCGTCCTGGCCTGGATCAGGCGTCCAAGTCCGTTCAGGACCTGGGCCATGGCGAGGCCGATGACCAGCGAGATCAGGATCGCAAGGTAGTTGAACTGCTCCAAACCCCACTCCCGCCCCACATCCTCGCTGGGCTTGAGCAAATCGGCGCGTGCCGGCCGCGTCAACGGCGTTCATAAAATGCGCCATGGATCGGGTGATGCTTCTGAGGTTCACGCGGACGTCGCCGGACAAGCACCGCCTCGAGTATCGTTTGCCGAACGGCGAGGGCGAAGCGATCGAGCTCGAGACCAGGGGCGCGCTCTATCACGACCTTCTGCACTACGCGGTCGAGACCGAAGCTGGCCTGCGCGGCTCTTTCTATGGCCTGTTGGCCAAGGTGGGCGGCTACGCGGAGCTTGTTGTGAACGGCGGCGGCGCGCTCGGCGGAGAAGTCGCGATCACCGAAGCGCTGGTCGGCGCATTGACCGGCGCCTTTCAGCGCGAGGCCCTCGACCCCGGCGCGGTCATCGGCCAGTTCAAGGACTACATCGAGCTCTTCGACTGGCGCTCGCCGCCCTGGCTGACCGAGCCGTTCGTCCTGGCGGTCAAGGAGCGCATGCGACAACTGGAGGGCCGCTGGCGCGCGACGCCGTTTGGCGAGACGATGGAGCTGAGCTTCCCGCTCGGGCGCTAGGGGACCAAGACATGCGATCGATCTTGCTCGGAACAGCAGCCGCGATGCTGATGGCCGCCACGGCGATGAGCGCCGCGCCCGAACGCCTCGTGCTCAAGCCCTACCCAGCCACGCCGGCGTGGCATGAGATCACCGACCAGGCCGAGGGCGGTGGCGCGTGGATTTGGGAGTTCGCTCCGGCCAATGAATCCGGGCCTGACTACCCGGAGATCGTAACCGCGCAGTCCTTCCCGGCCGCCAGGACCCAGGATCCATCGGCGTTCCTGCGCTCGCTCTTCGCCCGGACGGCGGGCGCGTGCGAGCGGATCAGCGTCAACGGCCCTGTGGCGCGCACCGAAGGCGGCCTCCCCGTCGCCTACGGGCAGATCTACTGCAACCGCCAGAACGGTCAGACATTCGGCGTCATCCTGGCGTTCAAGGTGATCAAGGGCGATGCCGCCCTCTATGCGATCAACCGCGACCACCGTACACCGGCGACCGACGTCCCCGGGGTGTTCTCCTTCCCCAAGAGCCAGGCGAGCGAGGCGACCGCGATGGCGCAGACGGAGGCTGTCGCCAACCGTTACCTGAGCGATGACGTCTACGTTTGCGGCGGCCGGTCCAACGATCCGCGCTGTTCGCGCCCCTAGGCCTTCTCAGCGAGCAGCCGGAAGGCCAGCGGAAACGCCGAGGCGCCGGCCGGCAGGCGCCAATAGTGCTGGTCCAGCTGTTCGAGCTGCAGGAGCGCGTGCCACGGCACTCGGTCGAGCTCGTCGAAACGACGGATGACAAGACCGGCATCGATCGCCGCGTTCAGGACGCGCCCGATGCCATGCATCCACTCAGCGGTTCGGTCAGCTTCGACCTTGGCGTTCGCATCGGCGTAGTCTCCGGCGCCCTCGACCATGATCGGTTCGTCCGTCTGGTACGGATAGCCAACCGAAAACGGCGCCGGCCCGCTTCCCGCCATCATCAACATGGCCGGGTGGCCGTCGATCAGAACCAGCCGTCCGCCCGGCTTCAACGAGCGCGCCGCCGTGCGCATCCAGGCCGGGATATCCGGAATCCAGCAAAGCGCGCCCCAACTCGCAAACACAACATCGAAGCCAGTCAGCTCGGCAGGCGCTTCGAGCACATTCGCCTCGACGAAGCGGCCGGGGACGCCGGTCGCAGCCGAGAGGGCGCGAGCCTCCTTCAGCGCCGGCGCCGAGAAGTCGAGGCCGGTGACCTCTGCCCCTAGTCTGGCGAGCGAGAGGGTATCGAGCCCAAAGTGGCACTGCAGGTGGAGCAGCCGCTTGCCTTTGATGTCACCGACGCTCTCGACGGCGATCGGGTCGAGCACCATCGCGCCGCGGCGAAAGGCTTCCGTGCGGTAGAACGGCGAAGCGACGTGGATCCCGGTGACCTCGTCCCAATGGGCGCGGTTGAGCGCGAAATCGTCCGGCATCGGCTCCTAAAGCCTCCAGGCGGGCGCGCTTGTTAGCAGCGCCGCCAGCGGTGGCAAGAGGCGTGGAGCGAGCGCAGCGGCCTCAGCCGGCCAGCTCAGGCTCCTTCGCGCCGGACGCTGAATTCGTCGGCGCCGGGCGTGTCGAAGTCGAACGCCAGCTTGCCGTCCTTGAGCGTGACCGTGACGTGGCCGCCGCGCGAGAGCTTGCCGAACAGGATCTCGTCGGCCAGCGGCTTCTTGATGTTCTCCTGGATCACCCGGGCCAACGGCCGCGCGCCATAGAGTTCGTCGAAGCCGTTCTTCGCCAGCCAGTCGGCCGCGTCGTCGTCCAGCGTCGACCGTGACGTGGCGGTCGGCGAGCTGCACTTCCAGCTGCATGACGAACTTGTGCACCACCAGGCGGATGATCTCGGGCGTCAGTGACTTGAACGCCACCGTCGCGTCGAGCCGGTTGCGGAACTCGGGCGAGAAGATGCGCTTGATCGCCTCCTCGTCCTGACCTTCCGCGCGACCGCGGCCGAACCCGATGGAGTTGCGCTGCGCTTCGGAGGCGCCGGCGTTGGTGGTCATGATCAGGATGACGTTCCTGAAGTCGACCTTCTTGCCGACCGCGTCGGTCAACGCGCCGTGGTCCATCACCTGCAGCAAGATGTTGTAGACGTCGGCGTGCGCCTTCTCGATCTCGTCGAGCAAGACGACGGCGTGCGGGTGCTGGTCGACGGCGTCGGTCAGAAGACCGCCCTGGTCGTGGCCGACGTAGCCAGGGGGCGCGCCGATCAAGCGGCTGACCGTATGCCGCTCCATGTATTCGCTCATGTCGAAGCGCAGGAGCTCGATGCCGAGAGTCACCGCCAACTGCCGCGCGGTCTCGGTCTTGCCGGTGCCCGTCGGACCCGAGAACAGGTAGCAGCCGATCGGCTTTTGCGGATCGCGGAGGCCGGCGCGCGCCATCTTCATGGCTGCGGAGAGCTGGTGGATCGCCTCTTCCTGGCCGAACACCGCGCCTCGCAGATCGGTCTCGAGCTGCTTGAGGGCTTCGGTGTCGGACTTCGAGACGGACTTCGGCGGGATGCGGGCGATCTTGGCGACGACGGCCTCGACCTCCTTCAGGCCGATGGTCTTCTTGCGCCGCGATTCCGGCAGCAGCATCTGCGAGGCGCCGGCCTCGTCGATGATGTCGATCGCTTTGTCGGGCAGCTTGCGGTCGGTGATGTAGCGCGCCGACAGATCAACCGCGGCCTTGAGCGCTTCGGCCGTGTAGCGGAGCTTGTGGAACTCCTCGTAGTAGGTCTTCAGCCCCTTGAGGATCTTCAGGGTGTCCTCGATCGTCGGCTCGTTGACGTCGATCTTCTGGAAGCGGCGGACGAGCGCTCGGTCCTTCTCGAAATGCTGGCGGAACTCCTTGTAGGTCGTCGAGCCCATGCAGCGCAGCGTGCCTGACGCCAGGGCAGGCTTGAGCAGGTTCGAGGCGTCCATCGCCCCGCCGCTGGTTGCGCCGGCGCCGATCACCGTGTGGATCTCGTCGATGAACAGGATGGCGTTGGGGTGGTTCTCCAACTCCTTGATCACCTGTTTGACGCGCTCCTCGAAGTCGCCGCGGTAGCGGGTGCCAGCGAGCAGCGCGCCCATGTCGAGCGCGAAGATGGTGGCGCCGGACAGGACGTCGGGCACGTCGTGGTTGACGATCTTGCGCGCCAGGCCCTCGGCGATCGCCGTCTTGCCGACGCCCGGGTCGCCGACCAGGAGCGGGTTGTTCTTCGTCCGCCGGCAGAGGATCTGGATGCAGCGCTCGACCTCGTTGACCCGTCCGATCAGCGGATCGACCTTCCCGGCCCGCGCCTTCTCGTTCAGGTTGACGCAATAGGCCTCGAGCGCCTCACCCCCGGTCTTGACCGCTGGCTTGTCCTCGTCGGCGCCCTTGACCTGCCTGGGCTCGGACGCGCCGGCCTTCTTGGCGATGCCATGGGAGATGAAGTTGACCGCGTCGTAGCGGCTCATCTCCTGCTCCTGCAGGAAATAGGCGGCGTGGCTCTCGCGCTCGGAGAAGATGGCGACCAGCACGTTGGCGCCGGTGACGTCTTCCTGTCCCGACGACTGCACGTGGATCACGGCGCGCTGGATCACCCGCTGGAAGCCGCCCGTGGGCTTGGCGTCCTCGCCGTCGTCTACGACGATCGAAGTGAGCTCGGTGTCGAGGTAGTTGGTCAGGCTCTTCTTCAGCGCCCCCATGTCGACGTCGCAGGCGTTCATGACCGCGGCGGCGTCCTGATCGTCGATCAGGGCGAGCAGCAGGTGCTCGGGCGTGGCGTACTCGTGCTTACGCTGGTTGGCGAAAGCGACCGCCCGATGAAGGGTTTCCTCAAGATTGCGCGAAAACGACGGCACGGGGGCCTCTCAATCCTTTTCCATAGTGCACTGAAGGGGATGCTGGTGGCGCCGCGCGGTGTCGATCACCTGGGCGACCTTGGTCTCGGCTACGTCGAACGTAAAAACGCCGCATACGCCCACTCCGTGCTGATGCACATGGAGCATGATTCTGATCGCATCCTCGCGTGACTTGTTGAAGAATCGTTCAAGCACGTAAGTGACAAACTCCATCGGCGTATAGTCGTCGTTCAACAGCAAAACGCGGTACAGCGACGGTTTCTGCGTCTTCGGCTTGGTCTGCGTGACCACCGCGACGCCGACGTCGGTTTTCTGATCGCCTTGCTGCCGTCCGGCCATCGTGCGCTCTCCTCAAAGCGCGGGTTCGCCCACCCCGGGCGGATTAGATATGGAAATGCGCGCCATTTGGAAGGGTCCATTGCGGTCGCGCCGCGCTGAATCTCCTCATCGGTGGTCTCCGGTGCATCACCTGCGCATCATACGCGCGCGCACCTGAGCCCCAAATGAACGAGCCCGGGCGGTGATCCCGCCCGGGCTCGCATCGATCGCCATTGGTTGGTCGAATCAGCGGGCGGCTTGGAACGTCTCGATGGCCGCGGTCATGCGGGCGTTCAGCGGCGTCAGCGTCTCCTTCATGGAGGCGGCGACGGTCTCAGAGGCGCGGTTCACTTGCGCGAGGTAGCTTTCCATCGTCGTCTTCGCCCAAGCGGTCTGCAGTTCGACCGCTTCCTGGATGCTCTTGGCGGCGGTCAGCGAACGCGCGGCCGCCATATGATCGTCCAGCGACTTCTTGGAATACTCGACGGCCTGTGCGCCGAGGGCTTCGGCTCCCTTGCCGGCCGCAGTCGCCGATGCGACGAGCGCCTCGAGGTTGGACTTGGACTGAGCGTTGATCTCGTTCATCGCGCTCAGCGACTTCTCGACGGCGTCTTTGAAGGCTTGGCCGCTGGCGGCGGTGTACTTCTCGGCAGACGACTTCAGGGTTTGGGCGCTCGTGGCCATGGGTTGTTCGGTCTCCGGCGCGTGTGGGGGGTTGGGGAGGTTCGCGCGAGATGGGAGACTGCCATCGGGCGGATCGTTGGGTCAAGAAAAATTTGTGCAGTGCACAATTTTGGCTACGCTTGTTGTGCGACGCAGCATTCTGGATCGTCTTCCAGCAGCTAGCGAATCGACCAATCGCTGCGGCATCTTCGCTCACCAGTTGTTTACTTTAACGAAAGGACATCCCGGTCATGTTACGCCCCACGCGTTGGCGGAGCGGGGTCCGCCGGTAGTTACCGACGAGCGCCCTCATGTACAAAAACGCCCGCCGCGCCCTTGTGGCTCTATCCTTCGTTCTGGCAGCCGTGATGGCGGCCAGCGTCGCCGCCCCTGGCGTGGCGAGCGCGCAGTCCTTCTTCTCCTTCACCGAAGCGCCGAAGTACGCTGCGATCGTTGTCGACGCATCGAGCGGCGAGGTGCTCTACGAACGGAACGCCGACAGCCCCCGCTACCCGGCGTCGATCAGCAAGCTGATGACCCTGTACCTGACCTTCGAGGCGCTCTCCTCGGGTCGGCTGCATCAGGACGATGTGATCGTCGTCTCCCCGCACGCAGCATCGATGGCCCCCAGCAAGCTGGGCCTGCACCCCGGCGAGACCATCACCGTCGGCGACGCCATGCAGGCGATCGCGGTGCACTCCGCGAACGACATGGCGGTGGCCATGGCCGAGAAGATCGGCGGCAGCGAGGCGCGGTTCGCGACCATGATGACGCTGCAAGGGCTCACGAGCTCGGCATGTCGAACACGCACTACGACAATGCCTCCGGCCTCCCGGACCCGCGCCAGATCTCTTCGGCTCGCGATATCGCGATCCTGTGCCGCGCGATCCTGCGCGACTATCCACAGTACTATCGCCTCTTCTCCGAGCGCAGCTTCACGTACGCCGGCCACTACATGGAGAACCACAATCACCTCCTGGGGCGGACCCCGGGGGTGGACGGGTTCAAGACCGGTTATATCGGCGCCTCAGGATTCAACCTCGCCGCCTCGGCCGTGCGCAACGATCGCCGCCTGGTGGTTGTGGTCCTGGGCGGAAGCTCCACGGCCGCCCGCGACGCCCATGTGGCCGACCTGTTCGATGCCGGCTTCGAGGTGCTGGGCCGTCGCGCCATGGGCCAGACGACAACGGTCGCACAGAACCTGCGCGAGCCGGCGCCGATCGGCGACGTCGTACGGCCGCCGACCGAGGAGGGATCTGGCGACCAGGCCGGCGTGCGGATCGTCCTTACGGACCCGCAACCGGTCCAGCACGTGATTCAGCCAGAAGCGCCCGAGCACGCCTACGCGCCGCTGACTGATCGCGGCGGCGCACCCGCCCGCGAAGAAGGCCGGCGCGAGTCCAGCCCTGATCGTCAGCGCGGCGGGCAGGCCGCCGGCAGGTCAGAAGGCAGCTGGGGCGTTCAGGTGGGCGCATACCGCAACCGCGGCCAGGCGCGCGATCAGTTGTCCGCCCTCGAGCACCGCTATTCCAAGCTCGGCGACGCCGACCGCGACGTTCAGTCCGCCGGCCGCGGCTACTACCGCGCCCGTTTCTCGGGCCTCAGCGGCCGCGGAGGCGCGGCGCGCCTGCTCGGTGATGCACGCGCACCACGAGACCTGCGAGATCGTCGCGCCACGAAGGCTGACGCGCGCGCTCAGGCGGTCTTACCCGACCGGCGTTGCTTTCCGAGTCGTCTTTTTCAGCGCGCGCGCGTATTGAGCCGCCGCCATGTCCCCCCTCCCCATCGTACGCGCGCTTGACGATCTCCGGCGCGGGCTCGCCGGTCTGGCGCGCCGAGGGCCTCCGCATCGCTCTCGTCCCGACCATGGGGGCGCTGCACGAAGGCCACCTGTCGCTGGTGCGCCTCGCGCGCCAGAAGGCGGACCGCGTGGTCGCAAGCATCTTCGTCAACCCGACCCAGTTCGCACCCAGCGAGGACTTCCAAGGCCTATCCCCGCGACGAGGCGCACGACGCGAAGCTGCTGGCCGAGACCGGCTGCGACCTGCTCTATGCGCCGCCTACGGATGACGTTTATCCGGAGGGGTTCGCGACCGTCGGTGACTGTCGCGGGCGTCAGCGCGCCACTCGAGGGCGCTTCGCGCCCGCAGCATTTCGGCGGCGTGGCCACCGTAGTGGCCAAACTCCTCATCCGCGCTCGCGCCCGACGTGGCGGTGTTCGGCGAGAAGGACTACCAGCAGCTTCTGGTCGTGCGCCGGCTAGTCCGCGATCTCGACTTCCCCGTCGAGATCGTCGGCGCCCCGACCGTGCGCGCCGGCGACGGCTTGGCGCTCTCGTCGCGCAACGCCTACCTCTCGGAAAGCGAACGCGCCGTCGCCGGCCGCCTGAACACCGCGCTCCGCTCGACCGCCGAGGCCCTCTTGCGCGGCGATCCCGTCGACGCCGTCGAGGCCCACGCGCTGGCCTGCCTCGACAAGGCCGGCTTCTCGGGCGTCGACTACCTCGAGGTGCGAGACGCCGAGAGCCTCGCGCGCCTTGGCCCAGGACCGGTCGATCGCCCGGCGCGGGTGCTGGCCGCCGTCCGCGTCGGTAAGACCCGCCTGATCGACAACTGGGCGGTCTAGCCGCTCAGTCCTCACTCGGCGCGCGCCGCAGCGTGGCAGCCAGGACGCCCAGCGTCACGACGGTGGTCATGACGACGAAGACGCTAGCCGACGCCAGCGGCGGCTGAGGCCGTTGTGTGAGAACCGCATAGGCCAGTAGCCACCAGGCGCCGCCGCCAACAAACGCCGCCGCGGCGGCCGCGATCCAGTTGCCGCGCATGCGGACCCACATGAGGATGACCGCGACAAGGAAGAAGACGCCGACGGCCGAACCGCCAGCAAAGTAGGGCGCGAGCGACATGTGCGCCGGCCCCGGGGCGCTTGGCCGCACAAGCAAGAGCGCGCCGAAGATACGCAGCGTCGCGGCGCTCGCCGCCACAGCCATCGCCTGGACCATGAGCCCCACCGTGATGATGGCCATCGCGACCAAGCCCCCCGTCACGACCAGATAGACCGATACGATCATCCGCATCGGCCAAAAGTCGATCGTCCACCGCTCGGGCAGAAGGCGCATCGAACCCCCTTGAGGCGCCCGCTAGGCTATCAAGCCGGAGTCCGCGCTTGCGACAGGATCGTCAACGCAGCAATACCGCTAGACTTGAGCCGCGCGCGGCGCCACAGATATCGGCGGTTGTGGTCGGAAGTAGCGCGCGTGAAGGCTTGATGCAGGCGATCCGGTTCGCCGTTCCGTTCGTTTTCCTCGCCTCGGCGCCGGTCGGTTTCACCCTCGGCGGAGGGTGGGTCTGGCTGACGCCGGCGCTGACGCCGCTGGCGCTTACGGGATTCGGCTGGGCGCTTGGGGTCGAGTCCAGGCGAGGCGATCGGACGCCGGCTGGCTCCGCTACCGCGCCCTGCCCTGGCTCTATATCGCAGCCCAGATCGGCGTGATCGGCTGGGGCGCCTTCGCAATCGGCAACCGCACGGGTGGACCGTGCTCGCGGCTGTCGGCCTAACCGTCTCGGTCGGAATAACGGCCGGGATCTTCGGCATCGTCGCCGCGCACGAGATGGTGCACAGCCCGCGCAAGGCCGAGCGCGGGCTCGGCGCTAGCCTCTTCGCCTGCCTCGGCTACATGCACTTCCGCATCGCCCACCTCCACGGACACCACGTGCGAGGCGCAACCTTCGAGGATCCGGCATCGGCCAGGCTTGGCGAGAGCGTCTACCGCTTCCTCGTCCGCTCGGTCGCAGGCCAGGTCGGCGAGGCCTGGGCGTTCGAGGCCAAGCGTCTGCGCCGGCGCGGGCGCTCTGTGCTTTGGGCTCGGCAACCGGATGATCGCCTATCTCATCGATCGAGCTCGCCCTCCTTGCCGGCGTCAGCCTGCTTGGCTGGCGCGCGCTCGCGTTCTGGATCGGCGAGGCCGGCGGTCGCGATCCTTCTGCTCGAGCTGTTCAACTACATCGCCCACTACGGCCTTCAGCGCGGCCGGGACGCCCGGGGCGTACTACGAGCGAATGGACGCGCGGCATTCCTGGAACTCGTCGCGTCGCATGAACAACTGGGCGCTGTTCAACATGGGCCGCCACAGCGACCACCACCGGCGGCCGAGCCAGGCCTATCAGCGCCTGAGTCGCCCTGCCGGGTGCGCCGCAGCTGCCGGCCGGATACGCCGAGGCCATCCTGCTCAGCCTCATGCCGCCCCTGTGGCGGCGGGTGATGGACCCGCGGGTCGACGCGCTGGACGGACGCCAGCAAGACCGCCGCTCGCGCGGGAGCCGTCTAGTTCGGATGGACGTGTTCGTTCGCAGCCCGGCTTGTGGATCCTCGCCCTGGTCGCGGTCCAGCGGCTAGGCGAGTTGGTGCTGGCCGAATCCAACACCCAGCGGCTGCTCGCCGAAGGTGGGCGCGAGGTGGGGCGGCGCCACTACCCCCTCTTCATCGCCCTTCACGGCTCCTGGCTGTTCGCAATCGCGGTGACGACGCCGCTCACGACCCAGCCCAACTGGCTTCTGATCGGCGTTTTCGTCGTGCTGCAGCTGCTCCGCGTTTGGGTCGTGGCCGTTCTCGGCCGCTACTGGACGACCCGCGTCATCACGATCGATGGCGTCCCGCTTGGTCCGCAAAGGCCCCTTCCGTTTCGTACGGCATCCGAACTATCTGATCGTCACCGCCGAGATTGCGGTCCTGCCGCTGGCGTTCGCCGATTGGCCGGTCGCGATCATCTGGTCGATCGGCAACGCGGCGCTGCTCTTCCACCGCATCCGCGTCGAGGACCGCGCCCTGGCCGGACGCGAAGCCTTGCAGGCCTGAGTGCGCGCCTTGCGCGGCGAGCCCGCGGCGCTAGGGTGCCGCCCATGCCGGCGCCGTCAGTTTTCTTCAGCGACTCCGAGACACGCAAGGTGCTCGCCATCGACGGCGGCGGCATGCGCGGCGCGCTCGCCGTCGGGATCATCGCCCAGTTGGAGCAGACGCTGCGTGACAAGTTCGGCGACCCGAATCTTGTCCTCGCCGACTATTTCGACCTGATCGGCGGAACCTCGACCGGCGCGATCATCGCGGCCGGCCTCGCGCTCGGCCAGGACGCCGCCTACCTCCGCGCGCTCTACCATCAGCTCGGGCCGATCGTCTTCGCGCCGCCGCCCATCCCGCGTATCCCGATCTTCCAGTCGAAGTTCGATCCCAAGCTGCTCGGCCAGGTGATCGTCGACGAACTGCACCACGTCGACCCTGGAGACCGCCGACTGGCGCACGGGCTTTGCCGCCGTGGCCAAGCGCGTCGACACCGGCTCGGCGTGGATCCTGACCAACTGCCCGCACTCGAAGTTCTGGAATGGAGTCCCCGACGACCCCGACGTGGTCCCCAATAAGGACTACGAGCTCTCGACGATCGTGCAGGCCAGCGCGGCCGCCCCGTTCTACTTCGACATGATCACGCTGCCGGTGTTCAAGGACAAGCGCGGCGTCTTCTTCGACGGGGCGATGACGCCGTTCAACAACCCGGTGCTGCAGCTCGCTATGACCGCGCTCGTGCCAGCGTATGGGCTCAAGTGGAAGGCCGGCGCAGACAAGCTTCTCGTCGTATCGGTCGGAACTGGGCAGGGGCGGCCGGAGAAGCCGGCGTGGGTCGACCAGCCCATCCTGTTGCCTGCCTGGAAGGCGATCCACGCCCTGACCGCGCTCGCTTATGACACCAGCCAGCTTGGCCTTTCGGTCATGCAATGGCTGGGCGGCATCGCCGCAGCGCTGGCGGATCAACGGCGAGGTACTCGGCCTGGAGGACTCGCTCCCGGACGGCATGAAGCCGCTCTGGACGTTCGTCCGTTACGATGCGCCGCTCTTGCACGCCTGGCTGAAGGACCACCTCGGCGAGGACATGCCGGCCGAGCACATTGCAAAGCTCGCCAAGATGGACGACCACACCATGGTGCCGGAGCTGTTCCGCGTCGGACGGAAGGCGGCCGTCGGCCTGATCAAGCCATCGCACTTCGACGGCTTCGCGCCCGCGACCTAAGGACGGTGGCCCTCGCCCGTCTCCGCAACCCAGCCCGACTCCGGCAGCCGCCAGTACAGACCCCGGTCCCGCTCCATCATCCGGTAGCCGATGAACTCGCGCCGCAGCGTCGCGGAGTCCGAGTGGCGCCTGAGCAGCTGGGCGTTGAGCTCCTTCTCGGGGTAGCGGCGGCCCTCTTCGAACTGCCGCACCATCCAGGCCAGGATGGCCCAGCGCTTCTTGCGGCTGGCCGGGATGCTCTTGAGTCTTGCCATCGGCGGTGACGAAGGTCTCGACCACCCGCGCCTGCCAGTCGTCCCGCGCTCGCCGGCGCAAGGCCCGCGATCTGCTCGCGGCTGGACAGCCGCTTGGCGAGGCCGGTGATCGCGTCCGGCTCGAGGGCGTACCAGTGCGTCGCGGCGTCCTGTCGCTGGCTGACCAGACCCAGTCGTCTCAGCATGCCGAGATGATGCGACACCGTCGGGTTCCTTCAGACCCACGATGCGAGGCCAGCTCCTGCACGCTGTGCTCGCGCTGGGCCAGCAACCCGAGCAGCGTCAGCCGGCTCTTGTCCGCCAGCGCCTTGAAGAACAGCAAGAGGTCGTCGCGTTCGTCGTCTGTCCCGCTCATGGATAGTTCGCTTCGATGACTATCTAATTAGACAGATATCGAAGTTAGAACGGGAGTGCAAGTCACCAGGCGCCGATCTCGCGCAGTTGGCGGGCGAGCTCCTGGGGCAGGTCGGCGGCGTCCTGACCGGCGAGATCCGGCGGCGCGTCGCTTGGCTTCGAAGTAGCGCCAGCCTTGAAAGGCGCGGCGGGGCTGCGGGACGGTCGCGATCATCTCGTCGCCGAGCAGGATTTCGCACCGGGTTCGCGGCCCGGCGGGGATGGTCTCGATGGCCAGGATCGGCTGGCGAATCAGGATCTGTCCCTTGAACACCCAGTAGAGCGAGCCGCCGTCGAGGATCTCCGCCGCACGCTTCGGCGTCTGGCGGGTGTGGACGACCGGCTTGTGCCCCTCGGCCGCTCGCCGCTTGCGCCAGGCGACGAGGTCGGCCGGCGTGTCGGCGCCGACGCAGAGCTTGATCAGGTTGAGCCCGGCTATTGCGAGGCCTCCACGCGGGCCAGCAGAGCGCCCTCACTGACCTGCTGGCCTACCGCGGCGGCCAGCTCGGTCACAGTCCCATCGAACGGCGCAGTCAGCACATGCTCCATCTTCATCGCCTCCAGCGTCACAAGCGGCGCGCCCCGCGCCACCGCGTCCCCAGCCTTGGCCGCTACGGCCACGATGCGGCCCGGCATGGGCGCGAGGATCGCGCCGTCTCCCTCTACGCCTTCGTGGGTCGAGCCCGCACCGGCGCCTGTGAACTCATAGGCTTCGCCGCCGCGAAAGCAGACGAGAGGCCCACCCGGCTCCGCCCTAACGGCCGCGACCTCGTTCCACGGACCGTCCGCGTCCTCGTCGGCATCGATCTCGTAGTCGGCTCCATCGCACTGCAGCCGAACGACCCGGCGAGCGGGGGCGTTCAGCCGGAACCCCTGCAACTGCGCCCACGGCTCGGTTGCGCCCGGCGGCGTGGCCTCGTCGAGCAACGCCCACGCGGCGGTAATCAGCAAGACCCTGCTCGGCTCCGGCCGCGTCGTGAGGGCGGCGCGCTACATCCGAAATCAGCTCGGTGTCGACAGCGCCCCGCTGAACATCCGGATCGTCAAGCAAACGGTCCAGGAACCCCGCATTGGTCTTCACCGGCCAAACCCTCGTGCGCGCGCATGCGTCGCGCAGCGCGTCCAGAGCCGACGGCCGATCCACCGCGTGCGCGACCAGCTTAGCGATCAGCGGGTCGTAGAAGGGGGTGATGTCATCGCCAGACTCAAAGCCGCTGTCGACACGGAGCTCCTCCGGCAGGTCGAGGAAGGCGAGCGGCCCGCTCGACGGGAGAAACCCCCGCGAAGGATCCTCAGCGTAGAGCCTCGCCTCGATCGCGTGACCGCGCATCACGATCTGGTCCTGCGCGAGCGGCAGTGTCTCGTCGGCCGCCACGCGCAGTTGCCATTCCACCAGGTCGAGGCCGGTGATCGCCTCGGTGACCGGGTGCTCGACCTGAAGACGGGTGTTCATCTCCATGAACCAAATGCGGTCGGCAAGCAGCCCGTCCGATGCATCGGCGATGAACTCGACGGTTCCCGCGCCCTCGTAGGACGACGGCCTTGGCCGCGCGCACGGCCGCGTCGCAGACCGCGGCGCGCACCTCGGCGCTCATGCCGGGCGCGGGCGCCTCTTCGACTACCTTCTGGTGGCGGCGCTGGAGCGAACAGTCGCGCTCGAACAGGTGGACGACGTTCCCGGCCTTGTCGCCAAACACCTGCACCTCGATGTGCCGCGGCCGCTCGATGGCTCTTTCGAGCAGCACGCGTTCGTCGCCGAACGCGGCCGCGGCCTCCCGCCTGGCCGAGACCAGCGCCTCGGCAAAGGCGTTGGCGGCCTCGACACGCCGCATGCCGCGGCCGCCGCCGCCGGCGACCGCCTTGATCATCACCGGCCAGCCGATCCGTTGGGCCTCGCGTGCAAGCACGCCGGAATCCTGGTCCTCGCCCAGGTAGCCGGGCGTCACCGGCACGCCGGTCTCGGCCATGAGCCGCTTCGCAGCGTCCTTCAGCCCCATGGCGCGGATCGCGGCCGGCGGCGGCCCCACCCAGACCATGCCGGCCGCCCTCACGGCTTCGGCGAAGTCGGCGTTCTCCGACAGGAAGCCGTATCCAGGGTGAATCGCATCAGCGCCCGTGTCCTTCGCGGCGGCGATGATGCGTTCGCCGACGAGGTAGCTCTCGGCGGCCGGCGCCGGGCCGATGCGCACCGCCCGGTCCGCCTCCCGGACGTGTGCGGCGCCTACGTCAGCGTCGGAATAGACCGCGACGGTCGCGAGCCCCATCCGGCGCGCCGTGCGCATGATTCGCCGGGCGATCTCGCCGCGGTTGGCGATGAGGAGTGAGGCGAACACGGGCCGGCTCTACTCCGCCCAGTTCGGCTTCCGCTTTTCGAGGAAGGCGCTGATCCCCTCACGGCCCTCGTCGCTGACCCGAGCGCGGGCGATGCGGCGGGCGGTCTCTTCCATGACCGCGTGGTCGATCGGATGCTCGGCGACGTGGGCGACCAGGTCCTTGGCTTCGGCGACGGCGTTCGGACCGCAGGCCATGATCTGCTCGACAAGGTCGGCCTGCGCGCTCTCCAGCGCGGCGGTGTCGGCCACCACCTCGTCGATCAGCCCGATCTTCTCGGCGTAGGCAGAGTTGAAGCCCTTGGCGGTCGCGAACAGGGAGCGCGCGCGGCGTGGACCGATCGCCTCGACCACGTAGGGGCTGATGGTCGCGGGAATGAGGCCGAGCTTGACCTCGGAGAAGGCAAACCGGGCGCTCGCAGTGGCGATGGCGATGTCGCATGCAGCGACCAGCCCAGCCCCGCCCCCCATTGCCGAGCCCTCGACCAGCGCCACCGTGATGGGCCGAAAGTCGTAGAGCTGCTTCAACATGCGCGCCATGGCCATGGCGTCTTGGTGGTTTTCGGCCTCGGTGAGGTCAAACGCCTCGCGCATCCAGTCGAGATCGGCGCCGGCGGAGAAGGATCCTCCCCGCCCGCGAATGAACACAGCGCGCAGACCGTCCTGGCCGTGCAGCGTCTCGAACACCTGGTGCAGGGCGGCGATGGTCGAGGAGTTCGAAGGCGTTCTTCCGCGCCGGCCGGTTGATCCAAACGGTCACCGCCGCCGGGCCGGCCGCCTCGATCTGGGCAAGGCCGCTGGTCACGTCGGTGTCGCGACCTTCGACCAACGGGTCGACGATGGGGTTGGGCATGAGAACTCCTCTAACCTACATCCGGAACACGCCGAAGCGCGTCGCGGGGATCGGCGCGTTGAGCGACGCCGAGATGGCCAGGCCGAGCACGTCGCGGGTCTGCGCCGGGTCGATGATGCCGTCGTCCCAAAGCCGCGCCGTCGCGTAGTAGGGATCGCCCTCGGCCTCGTAGGAGGCACGGATAGGCCCTTTGAACGCCTCTTCGTCGTCGGCCGGCCAGGTTTCGCCGCGGGCCTCCATGCCGTCGCGGCGGACGGTGGCCAGGACGCTCGCCGCCTGCTCGCCGCCCATCACGCTGATCCGGCTGTTCGGCCAGGTGAACAGGAAGCGCGGGGAGTAGGCGCGGCCGGCCATCCCGTAGTTCCCAGCCCCAAACGAGCCTCCGATCAGGACGGTGAACTTGGGGACCTCGGCGCCGGCGACCGCCGTCACCATCTTCGCCCCGTCCTTCGCGATGCCACCGGCCTCATAGCGGCCGCCGACCATGAAACCCGCGATGTTCTGCAAGAAGACGAGCGGGATGTTCCGTTGGCAAGCGAGTTCGATGAAATGGGCCGCCTTCAGCGCGCTCTCCGAGAACAGCACGCCATTGTTGGCCAGGATGGCGACCGGATAGCCCCAAACGTGCGCGAAGCCTGTGACCAGCGTGGATCCGTAGAGTGGCCTGAACGGGTCGAAGCGCGAGCCGTCGACCACGCGCGCGATGACCTCCGTCACGTCGTAGGGCGCCCGCACGTCGGGTGGGATGATTCCGTAGAGCTCGGCCGGGTCGTACTTCGGCGGTGCGGGCTCGTCCACGCTGAGCGGATTGGCCTTGGTCGTATTCAGCCGCCCCACGATAGAGCGGACGATCTCGAGCGCATGGTCGTCGTTCTCCGCCACATGGTCGACGACGCCGGACTTGCGGCCATGAGTCTCGGCCCCGCCTAACTCTTCGGCCGTAATGACCTCGCCGGTGGCGGCCTTCACCAGCGGCGGCCCGCCCAGGAAGATCGTCCCCTGCCCTCGCACGATGACGCTCTCGTCGGCCATCGCCGGCACGTAGGCGCCGCCGGCGGTGCACGAGCCCATGACGCAGGCGATCTGAGCGACGCCCTCGGCGCTCATGCGCGCCTGATTGTAGAAGATGCGGCCGAAGTGGTCGCGATCAGGGAAGATCTCGGCCTGATGCGGCAGGTTCGCGCCGCCGGAATTGACCAGATATACGCAGGGTAGCCGGTTCTGTTGCGCGATCTCCTGAGCGCGCAGGTGCTTCTTGACTGTGATCGGGAAGTACGAGCCGCCCTTCACCGTAGCGTCGTTGGCCACGACCATCACCTCGCGCCCCTTCACGCGGCCGATGCCTGTGATGATGCCCGCGGACGGCGCCTCGCCGTCGTAGAGGCCGAACGCGGCGAGCCCGCCCACCTCGAGGAACGGCGCCCCGACGTCGAGCAGCCGCTCAACGCGCTGCCGAGGCAACAGCTTGCCCCGCCCTGTGTGGCGCGTCCGAGACGCTTCAGGCCCGCCCTGCGCGGCCTCTGCCGCTCTCGCTCGCAGCGTCTCGACCAGACCGAGATTCAGCGTCCGATTGCGCGCGAACGCCTCGGAGTTGACGTCGATGGTGGAGGTGAGCTGGGGCAAAGGCGGCGCTCGGTGGCGGATTCCTCAGCCCTTATTCCCCGCCCCCCGCCTCCCGGCAAGCGCGGCGCCGACGCGCCGTCGCTGCGACTCAGCGCTTGGGTTACGGTCTGGCCTGAAGTGGCCCTGCTCCCACACACGCTCGCCGACACGGCCCTGGCCCGGCTGTTCTCGGCCGGGTCGATGGCCGAGCACGTCAGCTGGTTCTCGCTGCCGGGCGGCCAGCTTCTATGCGAGACCGGCGAAACCGCAGACGAGCTCTACTTCGTGCGCACCGGGCGGCTGGCCGCCATCCGGCATGAGGAGGGTCAGGAGCCGCAGTTCCTGGGCGTGATCCGGCCAGGCGAACCGGCAGGCGAGATGGCGTTGATCGCCGGCACGCCCCACTCCGCCAGCGTGGTTGCGATCCGCGACTTCGAGATCCTGGCGATGCCGCGCGATGCCTTCTTCGACGCCGCCGAGCACGATCCCGATCTGATGATCGAGCTCGCCAAGCTGATGCTGCAGCGCTCGCGGCCGGCGGTCGGACGCTCGACGGTCGGCGAGCCCAGCGTCTTCGGCTTCCTCGGCGTGAGCGAGGAGATCGCCACCCGCGAGCTGGTCGAGCAGGTCGCGCTCGAGATCCAGGCGGTCGGCTACTCGGTCGCCACCGCCGGCGAGGAGGCGCTGAGCGCACCGACCGAGTGGTTCTCCAACGTCGAGCAGGCGCACGATTTTGTGCTCTACGCCGCGGACTTCGAGCAGACCGCGTGGAAGCAGCTGGTCAGCCGCCAGGTCGACCGCCTTTTCCGTGTCGGACGCGGCGACTGCGACCCGCCAGCGCAGGGCGACATCTTCGCCTCGCGCACCCTGCAGGAGCTCCTTGTCGACCTTGTGCTGATCCAACCCGCGAGCGCCAGCCACCCGCAAGGCTCGGAGGCCTGGATCGATGCGGTCCGGCCGGCGCGCCTCTTCCACCTGCGCGATCGCAGTCGGGCCGACCTGGGTCGCCTCGCCCGCACGATCGCAGGTCTCTCGGTCGGCCTGGTGCTGTCGGGCGGCGGCGCCCGCGCCTACGCCCACGTCGGCGCCGTGCGCGCGCTTCGCGCGGCCGGCATCCCGATCGATTTCGTCGGCGGGGCTTCCATGGGCGCCATCGTCGCGGCGGGCGTCGCCATGGGCTGGGACGACGAGGAGATCGACACGCGCATCCGCAAGGCGTTCGTCGACACCAACCCTGTCGACGATGTCGCCTTTCCGCTGATCGCCATGACGCGGGGCGAGAAGGTGCGCGCGCGGCTGCATGAGCACTTCGGCGACGCGCACATCGCCGATCTGTGGCTGCCTTTCTTCTGCGTGTCTTCGAATCTGACGTCGGGCTCCTACCAGTTGCACCGACGAGGATCGCTCCGCCATGCGCTGCGCGCATCGATCGCGATTCCCGGCCTGCTGCCGCCGGTGACGGAGGACAACAACGTCCTGGTCGACGGCGCCGTGATGAAGACCTTCCCGGCCGACATCATGCGCGCGATGCACCTAGGGCCTATCGTCGGCATCGACGTTACCCGAGGCCGGAGCGTCACCGCCGACGAGGTCGCCCGGCCGATCTCGGTCTGGCGCTGGATCCTGTCGGGCGACTGGCGCAAGGGCCCGCCAATCGTCTCCCTGCTGCTGCGCGCGGCGACCGTCACCGGCGGGCGCGACCTGGCAGCCAGCCGCGCGGCCACCGACGTCCTCGTGGCCCCGCCGGTCGACGCAATCGAGATCCGCGACTGGAGGGCCTACGAGCCGGCCAAGCTCGCGGGCGAGCAGGCCATGGTGGCGGCGCTGACCGGCCTGCACCGACCGCTGAGCGAGCTCCGCCGCCGCCTGAGCCTGGCCGAGCGGGCGGCCGCCGCGACGGGCGGCGTCAGGGCGTGACACGGTAGATCTGCATCGGCTCGTCCGGCCGCGACAGTCGCTGGACCCAAGGCGGGATTCGGCCCCGTCGGAGGTCGCCCTCGAAGCCGGCCCAGCTCACCCGCAGCGGGTTCAGCCTGCAGTCGAGGATGTAGGTGACGTTCAGCGCCTTCAACCGGCCTGGCGCCAGCGCGGTTGGGCCGCCCAGCGCCTCGTACCCCTTGAGGATGCCCCAGGACATCCGGTGGTAGGGCGCCGCCAGCACGGAGTCCTGCGTGTAGGCCAGCACATGCGGTCCAAGGTCGATCTCGCCCAGGACGATGCCCGGCGGCAGCGCCGCCAGCGGCCGGTAGAGCGCGCCGTCGAAACAGCCCTGGTTGATTCCCACGGGCGGCGCGCCGCTAGCGGCGCCGCCGTGAGCAGGCTGCGCTTTGGCGAGGGCGGTCAGGGCCGCGTCGACCCCGACAGCGAGCAGCACCGGCGACAGCACGAGGCTCGCGACCGCCGTCGGCACGATGATCCCGCGCCACAGTCGTTCGGCCAGCCAGCCGATCACCGCGGCCAGCGTCGGCACGCCGTACCAGAAGGCGTAGTCCTCCATCCGCCACGCCCGCGACGCCGAGGCAGCGGCGATAAGCACCAGCAACGCCGCGAGGAGCGTGGCCCGGTCCCAGCGCCGCCAGCGCACGACGAGCAGCATGACCGCCGCGGCCGCGCCCATGCAGGACATGAAGATGGTGATCAAGGCGGAGTTGCGGTGCGAGCGCCATAGCCGCTCCCACGGCTGCAACTCGCTGATGTGGTCGAACCAGATCGGCCGAAGGCGGGGATCGACCGCCGCGAACGGCCCATGGATGCAGGCCGGATCGATCGAAAGATAGACGGCGCCGGCGGCGACGCCGATCACCGTCAGCTGGACAAAGCGCAGCTCCATATGAAACCGCGCGCCCCAGGTCGCGAACGCGGCCAGGCCAAGTCCGGCGATCAGGATCGCCGCGATCAGATTCATCCCCAGCGCGTCGCAGAACGGCAGCCCCCAGCGATCGGGCGGCGTCTGCGCCAGAAAGAAGCCCAACGTCGCAACGACCAGCGCGAGGCCGTAGGTGCGGGCGGGCTTGGCCTCATCACGGTCGAGCGCGGCCGCGATCGCGAAGCTCGCGCCGACGAGCGCGTGGAAAGCGAGCGCCTCGATGCCGATGGCAAGGCCAAGGCCGCTTGCGGCGCCCGCCAGCGCCGCGAAACGGACCCGCTGATCCTTGGCCATGGCGCAAGCCACGGCGATCGCCGCCATGGTGATCTGGATGTTGTGGTGGTCGATGCGACCGGGTCTGAACTGAACGTAGAGCTGGGTGTTGGTCACCATCAGGCAGGCGCAGCAGAAGACCGCGAGCTTGCCGCCCAGACTGCGGGAGATGGCCAGGCCCGCGATCGCGACCGGCGCGATCCAGAGTAGCGGCCATGCGAAACGTACGATGAGCTCGGCCCAGGCGGGCGTGGTCACCCGCTCGACCAGCCAGACAAAGCCGGCCAGGCGCGCCGTCGAGCAGCCGGGACCAGTGCATGTAGATGCCGAGCGGCGGCTGCAGCCGCGTCACGAGCTGGTCGTACCAACCCTGACCGTTCAGCAGCGACCGCACGAGGACCAGCCGCATGGCGTCGTCGGTGTCGCCGAGCGAGGCGGTGATGTTCCCTTCGCTGATCGCTAGCACCACCCAGGCGCCCGACCGTGATGGTCAGCGCGAGCGCGAGCATCCGTCGGTTGGACGTGAAGTCGGGCGTCTCGGGGAGTTTCATGGGGACCTGGCGCGGCGAATTCCCGCATCTGCGCCGCGGCTTTTGATTCCGGCAAAGGGAAACGGATGGCGAAGCGACATCGCCGCGCTGCCGGCGTCAGATCCACCCATCGACCGCTTGCCGGTGCTTGCCTGTCCCCGATTTCCTGTTTCAACAGTTCCGTTCACGGCGCAGGTCGACGCAGTAGCCCTCCTTTGGCTATGATTTGGCGATGGTTTTCGAGCTCGGGCATGCCTGAGGCCGGGCGGCAGCTTCGGCTCGATCTGCGTGGTGCGGCGCCGTTCCGGCGTGACGACTTCATCGTCTCGCCGGCCAACGCCGATGCCCTGAGGGCGTTGGACGCGTGGCCAAATTGGCATGCCGGCTGCCTGGCCCTGGTCGGCCCACAGGGCTCGGGCAAGTCACACCTGGCGCAGACGTGGGCCGGGCAGACCGACGCCGCCGTCCTGGCGGCGGACGAGCCTGTAAGCGAGCCCGCTCTTGCGCGGCTCGGGGGTCGCCCTGTGCTCGTCGAGGACGTCGATGGCGGCGCCAATGACGAACTCCTGTTTCACCTGATCAACATGGCCGGCGCGCGAGGCGGGGGCCTGTTGCTTACCGCGCGGCGAACCCCTAGCACCTGGGTCACCGCCCTGCCCGACCTGCGATCACGACTGAATGCGCTGCCGGTGGCCGAGCTCTTGCCGCCAGACGATGCGATCCTCGACAGCTGCCTTCGGCAAGTTCTTCCGTGAGCGGAATATCAGACCGGCGGCCGATCTGATTCCATACTTGCTGGCCCGCATCGAGCGGTCGATTCCGCGAGCGCGCGCATTTGTCGCGACGCTGGACGAGACCGCCGACGCTGAGCAGCGGCCTGTATCGCGCGCCCTGGCGCGCCGCATCCTTGAAAACGAGGCTGCCGGGGGCGACCTGTTCGACTAGAGGCTTGCGGCCGGCCGTGGGCTGAGCGAAACCTTGCCGGGCCCCTGATGGAACCCCAATGACCGACATCGCGATCGCTGACGCCATACCGGAAACGCTGACACCGGTGCCGTCGAGCGCTGCGTTGGACGAGGCGCTGATCGCCTCACCGGATCGATTCATCAATCGCGAGCTGTCCTGGCTGACCCTGGACGAGCGCGTGATGGAGGAGAGCCACAACCCGCGTCACCCGCTGCTGGAACGGCTGCGCTTCCTCTCGATATCGGCCAACATTCTCGACGAGTTCTACATGGTCCGCGTCGCCGGCCTTAAGGGCCAGGTCCGCGAAGGCGTCCGCGCCGTCAGCCAGGACGGCCTGACAGCCGCTGAACAGCTTGTGCGCATCAACGATCGCGCGGCCGGCCTGATGAGCGACCAGCAGCGTCGCTGGCGCGAGCTGCGCGCCGAGCTGAAGAGCGAGGGCCTGGTCGTCATCGACGCAGCCGACGTCACCGCTATCGAGCGGGCCTGGTTGGCGGAGGTGTTCCAGAGCCAGCTCTTCCCGATCATGACGCCGCTGGCCATCGATCCGGCGCACCCGTTCCCGTTCATCCCCAACCTCGCGTTCTCGATGGTGTTGAAGCTCAAGCGGCTTTCGGACGGCAAGCCGCTGTTCGCCCTCGTGCCGGTGCCCGCGCAGGTCGCGCGGTTCTGGGAGCTGCCGCGCTCGTCGGGCGGGCGGCTGCGCCGGACCGTGCGGCGGTTCATTTCACTCGAGGGCGTGCTGGCGCTCTTCCCCGATCAGCTGTTCCCGGGCTGCGAGGTCGAAGGCAGCGGAGTGTTCCGGCTGATCCGCGACTCCGACGTGGAGATCGAGGAAGAGGCCGAAGACCTGGTGCGCGAGTTCGAGATGCGGCTACGCCAGCGCCGGCTGGGATCGGTCGTGCGCATCGAGATCGAAGCGCTCATGCCCGAGGAGCTCAGGCGCTTCATCGTTGGCAACCTGCACGCCGAACCGCAGGACACGATCGTGGTCGATGGTATGCTCGGGCTGGACGAGCTGTCGCAGCTCATACCCGCCGACCGCCCTGACCTGAAGTTCCGCCCGTTCGAGCCGCGGTTCCCGGAGCGCATCCGCGACCATGGCGGCGACTGCTTCGCCGCCATCCGCGAGAAGGACATCCTCGTCCACCACCCCTTCGAGAGCTTCGACGTCGTGGTTCAGTTCCTCCGGCAGGCGGCCCACGACCCCAACGTGCTCGCGATCAAGCAGACGCTCTATCGCACCTCGCAGGACAGTCCGATCGTAGCCGCGCTGATCGAGGCGGCGGACAACGGCAAGAACGTCACGGCGCTGGTCGAGATCAAGGCGCGCTTCGACGAGGCGGCCAACCTGAAGTGGGCGCGCGACCTGGAGCGGGCCGGCGTGCACGTCGTTTTCGGCTTCGTCGAATACAAGACCCACGCCAAGCTCTCGATCGTCGTGCGGCGCGAGGGCGAGGCGCTGACCACCTACTGCCACTTCGGCACGGGCAACTACCATCCCCTGACCGCGCGGATATACACCGACCTATCCCTGTTCACCTGCGACGCCGCGCTGGCGCGCGACTCCGGCAAGCTGTTCAACTTCATCACCGGCTATGCCGTGCCCGACGAAGCTCGAGAAGCTGTCCTTTTCGCCGGTGACGCTCAAGGCCGACCTGCTGAAGATGATCGCCCAGGAGGCCGAGAACGCCAAGGCGGGCAAGCCGGCGGCGATCTGGGCGAAGCTGAACGCCCTGGTCGACCCGATCATCATCGACGCCCTCTACCGTGCGAGCCAGGCCGGTGTTTCGATCGAGCTCATCATCCGCGGAATCTGCTGCCTCAGGCCTGGCGTTGCAGGCCTGTCCGACAACATTCGGGTGAAGAGCATCGTCGGCCGTTTCCTCGAGCACTCCCGCATCGTGGCCTTTGCCAACGGCAGCCCGATGCCCAGTGCGAATGCGCGGGTGTTCATCTCGTCAGCCGACTGGATGCCGCGCAATCTCGACCGCCGCGTCGAGGCCTTGGTGCCAGTCGAGAATCCGACCACTCACCAGCAGGTGCTGAGCCAGATCATGGTCGCCAACATCAACGACGAGGCGCAGAGCTGGGACATGGACAGCGACGGCCGCTATCGCCGGGCCCCCGGCTGGGACGCCCCTGGCGCCTTCTCGGCGCACCAGTACTTCATGACCAACCCCAGTCTCTCCGGGCGCGGCCAGAAGGTGAAGGACCTGCCTCGCGCATTCGAGCATGTCGGCGCTCGACGCTAAACCCCCGCGCGACGTCGCGGTCATCGACATCGGCTCCAACTCGGTTCGCCTGGTCATCTATCGACTCGAAGGGCGCGCCATCTGGACCGTGTTCAACGAGAAGGTGCTGGCCGGCCTCGGCGCCGGCCTGGCCGACACTGGCGCGCTCTCGCCACAAGGCGTCGAGCAGGCGCTGGTCGCGCTGAAGCGCTTCAAAGCGGTCCTGACCGCATCGCAACTGACCGAGGTGTTCGTGGTCGCGACCGCGGCAGTGCGTGAGGCGGCAGACGGCCCGGCCTTCGTCCGCCGACTCAAGAAAGAGGCGGGCCTTCGCGTGCGCGTGCTCACTGGCGAAGAGGAAGCGCGCTACGCGGCGTTGGGCGTGCTCGCCGGCCAGCCAGACGCCGACGGCGTGGTCGGTGACCTGGGCGGCTCGAGCCTGGAGCTCGTGCGCGTGGCGGATGGCGCGCCGGCGCGGGGCGTCAGCTTACCGCTGGGCGCGTTCGCACTGCGCGGCGCAGACGGGTTCGACCTCGGTCGCGCACGGTCGAAGACGGCCAAGATTCTCGACGGCGCGCGCGCATCCTTCTCGGCGGAGACGCTCTATGCCGTCGGCGGCGGCTGGCGGAACCTTGCGTTGCTGCAGATGCGGCTGGCCGACTACCCCTTGCAGATCGTGCACCAGTACGAGATTCCCGCCGCCGCGGCGTTGGACGCGGCCCGGTTCATCGCGCGCCAGTCGAAGAGCTCGCTCGAGCGCATCGAGGGCGTCTCCAAGCGTCGGCTCGACACCATCCCCTACGCCGCGGTGGTGCTCGAGGGGATGATCGAGCGTCTGGGCCTGAAGCGCGTCTCCATTTCCGCCTACGGGTTGCGCGAGGGTCTCCTGCTGGACTCCATGCCCGCCCGCACGCGCGCCCTTGACCCGCTCATCGAGGGCTGCGTCGCGCTCGGCGCCCGCCAGGGGGTTAGCGAGGATATCGGACCAGCGCTCGAGGCCTGGCTCAAGCCCGTCTTCTCGGCGCTGGAGCCAGTGTTCGGCGCCCGCGAGCCCGTGCTGGTCGCCGCTGTCTGCCGGCTCGCCGATCTTGGCGCCCGGCTGCACCCCGACCACCGGGCAGACCTGGTGTTCGAGCAGGTGCTGCGTGCGCCCGTCGCCGGCATGAGCCATCCCGAGCGGGCGTTTGTCGCAACGGCCCTGTTCGCGCGGCACACCGCTTCGCTGAGCCCGCCTGAACCTCGGGTGCTCGGCCGCATTCTGTCCGACGAGCGCTTCGAGCGGGCGTTGGCGCTGGGCGCGGCGATGCGGCTGGGCTGCGACCTTTCCGGACGCAGCGGCGAACTGCTCAGCCGCTCGAAGCTCGCTGTCTCCGGCGACGCGCTGGCCCTGACCGCCGACGTACGCTGGACCGACATGCTGTTAGGCGAGCAGACGGCAAAGCGCGCCGCGCAGCTCGCCGACCGGTTGGAGCTGGGGCTGAAAATCGGACGTTAGGAGGTCAGGCCAAGCGCCTGGCGCAGTGGCCCAAGGTGCGCGGCGTAGCGGCGCGCGCGGTCGAGCCCGTCTGCGAAGAGGGGCTGGCGCACCTGCACCGCGCTCGAGGTCAGGATTGTGCGTCGAGTCTCATAGAAGCGGAGACAGGCCGGATCCCACTCGAGCCCGCAGACCTCGCTGACGAGCCGCCGCATCTGCGTCTCCGGGTCTGCCACCAGCGCCTCGTATTTGATACGCTCGACCCGCCCCGGCAGCACGGCGTCCCAATGGTCCATCAGTTCGCGGGTCCGGCGCCATGCCTGACCGATGTCGGAGAGATCGTAGCTCGCCTCGTTGCCGGCGTTGAACGCCTTGCGGAAATTGGCGAGGCCGACCTCCAGCGGGTCGCGCACGACCTCGATGATGACCGCGTGCGGGAACATCAGGGTGATGATCCCGACGCCAGCGTCATTCGAGAGCGTCTTGTCCGTGAAGCGCGGCGTGTTCTTCAGACCAAGCGCACGCATGGCCACGAGGTAGCCGTTGGCGAGGGCGAGGAAGTGTCCTGGGCCTGACGGCGCGGTCGCCGGATAGGGAAAGCGACCGCGAGTGACCTGATCGAGGGCCGGGCACTCGCCCATGCCCTGCACCTTTGGATGGCTGGCCAGGATCTGCTCCACCAGGGTCGACCCCGAGCGTGGCGAGCCAACGATGAAAATCGGCCGCGCCGTCGGGTGGCCGCCACCCTGATGATGGGCGAGGAACGCCGGCGTGAACACAGCTTTCGCCTGCTCCACAATGCTGGCGCGGCGTGCGATCGCGGTCGGGACCGCCTCGCCCAGAAGCTCGCGCTTGAGCCGGTTCGCGGCCGCATACGCCGCGAAGGCTGCTTCGTAGTCGCCCTGGCGCTCGAGCAAACCGGCGTGGGCAAAGCCGAGATCGGCTCGCGTGGCCGGATCCAACTCGTTCGCCGCGCCATGCTCTATGTCGACCCGATCGGCGGCGCTCAGCGCCTTCGGATCTATATCTGCGATCCGGACCAGCGCCCTGGCCCGGTGCGCCGTGGTCGCGACCCGCTCGAGCAGCGCCACGGCCGGTCCGATATCACCGATGCCCAGAGCGCCATCGCTTCGTTGTAGAGCGCGCCCGACGCGTCCGGCATCAGTTTGCCGATGCGGCGGTACACGGCTGCCGCCTCGCGGAAACGTCGCGCGTCGCTGTGACCGGCGGCAAGCGCGGCCAGGGCTTCGAGCGTTGGCTCGGATCTCCTCGCCATGGCGCTATTCGCCGCGCCGCGCTCCGGTGTTCAAGGCGTGGCCGCCCGGGGGGAACGGCGCACCTCGACGACGCGCACGCGGGCGCCGTCGAGCACCAGAGCCAACTCGCCGCGCTTGAGCTTTAGCGCATCGGCGCCGAAAGCCTCACGCCGCCAGCCGTGCAGCGCCGCGACCTCGGCATCGTCATCGGCGGCGATCTGCTCGAGGTCGGCGACAGTCGCGATCAGCTTCGAAGCCACGCCCGCGTCCTCTGAGCGCGCCTTGAGGAGCACCTTCAGGAGCTCGACGATTGCGCCCGAGGCGGGATTCGAAGGCGTCACCCTGCGCTCGATAACCGGCGCATAGGCGTCCGCATCCTCGAGGGCGGCCTTCACCGCCTCGACGATCTCGCCTCCGAAACGCGAGGTGGAAAAGCCCTTCGGCAACGAGCGCAACCGACCGAGGGCGTCGCCATCGACCGGAAGCTGGGTTGCGATCTCGTCGATCGCGTCGTCCTTCAAGATGCGGCCGCGCGGCTGGTCGCGGGTCTGCGCCGTCCGCTCGCGCCAGGCGGCGACGCCCCGGAGCACCGCGAGGTACTTCGGCGTGAAGCGGCGGGGCTTCAGCCGCTTCCACGACTTTTCCGGATCGGGATCGTAGTTGGCCGGGTCGACCAGGCTCTCCATCTCCTCGGTCACCCAGGCGAGGCGGCCCTCGGCCGCCAGCCGGTCGCGCAACATCGGGTAGAGCGCCGCCAGGTGGGTTACGTCGGCCAGGGCATAGTCCAGCTGCGCTTGGCTGAGCGGGCGCCGCGCCCAATCAGTGAAACGACTGCTCTTGTCGATGCCGATCTTCAGCATCTGCCGCACCAGCGCATCGTAGGCGACCTGTTCGCCGAACCCCGCCGCCATGGCCGCGATCTGCGTATCGAACAGAGGGTGGGGAATGACACCGAGGTTGGCGAAGATCTCGACGTCTTGCCGCGCGGCGTGGAAGACCTTGGCGATGCGCTCGTTCGCCATCAACGCAAGCAGCGGCGAAAGGTCCATGCCGTCGGCCAGCGGATCGACCACGGCGCCCTCGTCTGCGCTGGCCACCTGCACCAGGCAGAGCTTGGGCCAGTAGGTCGTTTCGCGCATGAACTCGGTGTCGACCGCGACGAACGGCGCATCGGCCATGCGGCGGCAGAAGGCGTCCAGCGCCGCGGTGGTGGTGATCGGCGTCATCGGCTAGCTATAGCGCGGCGACTCGGGCCTGGCCAAGTCCCGTTCCGCCGAAGCGCGGGAGCCTGCTGGATGACCGAGCGGCCGAACGGCCTCACCTATGCGGACGCCGGCGTCGACATCGATGCGGGCGCGGCGTTGGTCGAGGCGATCAAGCCGCTGGCCAAGGCGACGCGCCGGCCAGGCGCTGAGGCCGATCTCGGCGGGTTCGGGGCGCTCTTCGATCCGAAGGCGGCCGGCTACGCCGACCCGCTGCTGGTCACCACGACAGACGGTTGCGGCACGAAGCTGAAGGTGGCGATCGAGACGGGCTTGCACGATACGGTCGGCATCGACCTTGTCGCCATGTGCGTCAACGACCTTCTGGCCCAGGGCGCAGAACCGCTGCTCTTCCTGGACTACTATGCCATCGGCAAGCTCGACGTCGAAGCCGGCCGGCGTGTCGTCAGCGGCATCGCCGAGGGCTGCAAACAGGCGGGCTGCGCGCTGGTCGGCGGCGAGACGGCGGAGATGCCGGGCATGTACGGCGACGGCGACTACGACCTCGCCGGGTTTGCATTGGGCGCCGTCGAGCGCGGCAGCGTGTTGCCGCGGCTTGAGCGGCAGGCGCGCCGGAGACCTCATGATCGGCCTCGCCTCTTCCGGCCCGCACTCGAACGGCTACTCGCTGATCCGCAAGATCGTCGAGCGGACAGGCATCGCCTGGGACGCCCCCGCGCCGTTCGATCCCACCCGCTCGCTGGCCGAGGCGCTGATGACGCCGACGCGCATCTACGTGAAGAGCGTGCTGCCGCTGATCAAGGCCGGCCTGGTCGAGGGCGCTGCGCACATCACCGGCGGCGGGCTCATCGAGAACCCGCCGCGCGCGATCGCCGCCGGGCTCCTTCCGCGCTTCGACTGGAACGCCTGGACACTCCCCGCGGTGTTCGCCTGGATGCAGGGCGCCGCCGGTATTGGCGACCAGGAACTCCGCCGCACCTTCAATTGCGGGGTCGGCATGCTGTTGATCGTGAAGGCGGACAACGCGCCGCCGCTGCTGAGCGCGCTGGCCGCGGCCGGTGAGACGGCCTTCACTTGCGGCGAGCTTGCGGCGGCCTAGGGCGGCAGGACAGCGCCGTCGCGCGCGACGATCGCCTGCAAGGTCTCGACGAACAGAGGCCCTTCGACCGCGACCACACGGGCGGCCAACGTCTGCGGCGTGTCGTCCGGGCTCACCGGCACCGTCCTTTGGCTGATTACCGGCCCGTGGTCGTAGACCTCGTCGACCACGTGCACCGTTGCGCCGCTAAGCGGCTCGCCAGAGGCGATCACCGCCTCGTGCACGAAACGCCCGTACATCCCCTTGCCGCCGTACTTGGGCAACAGCGCAGGGTGCACGTTCAGCACGCGGCCGCGGAAGCGTTCGAGGGTCTTTGGTCCGACCATGCGCAGGTAGCCCGACAGGATGACCAGATCGGCGCCCGCGCCATCGAGCGCTGCAAGGATCTCGGCGTCCGCCGCGTCATCTGAGCCGGTCGTGGTCTTGCTGACGTGCAGGGCCGGCACGCCATGCTCTCGCGCGAAGCCAAGCGCCGCCGCGTCGGCGTTGTTGCTGATCGCGACCACGGCCTTGGCGTCGAGGCGGCCGGCTTCGATCGCCTCGACGATGGCGCGCATGCTGGTGCCGGCGTGGGAGGCCAGGAAGCCGAGCCGGAGCACGGCGCTCACACCCCGCCGGGCCTCAGCCGACGATCTGATCCTCGGAGAAGAATTGGGCGATCTCCGCCCTGGCGTTCTCGACGCTGTCCGAGCCATGCACGGAGTTGCCGGTAAAGCTCTCGGCGTAGAGGGCGCGGATGGTGCCGGGCGCGGCGTTGGCCGGGTTGGTCGCACCCATCACTTCGCGATAGCGGGCGATGGCGCCTTCGCCCTCGAGGACCTGCACCACGACCGGACCGGAGGTCATGAGCTCCACCAGGTCGTTGTAGAACGGCTTGCCAGCGTGCACGGCGTAGAAAGCTTCGGCCTGGGCCGGCGTCATGCGGATGCGGCGCTGGGCGATGATGCGCAGGCCCGCATCCTCGATCACGGCGTTTATCTTGCCCGTCAGGTTCCGGCGCGTGGCGTCAGGCTTGATGATCGACAGGGTACGTTCGGTCATGGACGGCCGCCGTTCTCGTTTGCGTTGGGGATTGGAAACCTAGGAGGCAGCGGCTTATAACCACGCCGGTCCGCATCGCCAAGGCGGACAAGGGAAGACGAACTGAAGATGTCGCGGACCGCCGGAATCAGACTGACGCATTAGCGCCCGCGCTCCGCGGGCGAGAGCCCGCATGCGGCGTTTGGCCTCCCGGTCCACACGCCATCGCCGACCTCGCACGCCCCTACTTCTTCCGAGCGCTTCCCATGCTTCGCATCTCCGACCTTGTTTTCGACGCCTACGGGCGACGCTTCTTCGACCAGGCCAGCGTCTTCCTGCCAACCGGCCACAAAGTGGGCCTCGTTGGCCGCAACGGCGCCGGCAAGACCACGTTGTTCCGTCTGATCAAGGGGGAGTTCGAGCCCGGCGGCGGCGAGATCGTCCTGCCGAAGGCCGCCCGCATCGGCTCGGTCGACCAGGAGCATCCGGCCAGCCCGGTCCAACTGCTCGACACCGTGCTCGCCGCCGACGTCGAGCGGGCCAAACTGATGGCCGCGCTGGACCACGCCGCGCCCGAGCGCCTCGGCGAGATCTACGCACGCCTGACCGAGATCGACGCCGACCGCGCCCCATCGCGCGCGTCGGAGATCCTGCACGGGCTTGGATTCTCGAATGCGGACCTCACCCGACCCATGGCCGAGTTTTCCGGCGGTTGGCGCATGCGGGTGGCGCTGGCGGCAGCGTTGTTCGCCGAGCCGGACCTCCTCCTGCTCGACGAGCCGACCAACTACCTCGACCTCGAGGGCGCGCTGTGGCTCGAGGCCCGCCTTCGGAAGTACCCGAAGACGGCCATCGTCATTAGCCACGACCGCGAACTCTTGAACCGCTCGGTCGACCACATCCTGCACTTGCACGACCAGACGCTCGACCTCTACGCGGGCGGCTACGACGCCTTCGAGCGCGAACGGGGCGAGAAGCTGCGCCTGCAGGAGGCCACGCGCGTGAAGATCGAAGCCCGGCGGGCGCACATGCAGTCGTTCGTCGACCGCTTCCGCTACAAGGCATCGAAAGCGACGCAGGCCCAATCCCGGCTGAAGATGATCGCCAAGTTGCCGATGATCCCGCCGGTCGTCGCGGAGCACACCGCCCCTTTTCGAATCCCCTCGCCGGCCCGGCCGCTCGCGCCGCCCCTGCTCCGCCTCGAAGGCGCCGCCGTCGACTACGGCGGACCGCCGGTGCTGCAGAATCTGAACCTTCGCTTCGACGTCGACGACCGCATTGGCCTCTTGGGAGTCAACGGGGCCGGCAAGTCGACGTTCGCCAAGCTGCTCGCCGAAGCGCTGCCCCTGGCCGGCGGAAAGGTGCATCGGGCGTCGCGGATGAAGGTCGCATGGTTCCACCAACATCAGATCGAAGCGCTCGATCCGGTCGATACGCCGCTCTCCATCATCCGCCGCGCCCTGCCAGACATGACCGAGGCGCAACAGCGATCGCGGATCGCCCAGTTCGGCATGACGCGCGACAAGGCGGAAACCACGGTCGCCGATCTTTCCGGCGGCGAGCGCGCGCGCCTGCTGCTGAACCTGGTGGCGCGCGAGGCGCCCCACCTGCTCATCCTCGATGAGCCGACCAACCACCTCGACATCGACAGCCGCCGGGCGCTGCTGGATGCTCTCAACGACTACGAGGGCGCGGTCCTCCTCATCACCCACGACCGCTCGTTGATGGAGCTGGTCGCCGACAGGCTCTGGCTAACCGCCGGCGGGACGATTCGTCCGTTCGACGGCGACCTTGAGGACTATTCCCGGATGGTGCTCGACCAGGCGCGCAACGCCGCGCGTGAGGACAAGCCGGTCGAAACGCCGGCGCCCGCCGCCCCAACGGTCAGCCTGTCAACCCTGCGGCATCGCCTGCAGGCGGCCGAGCAGGCGTTGGCCCGTGAGACCCGGGCAGCGGCGGACCTCGACAAGGCGCTGGCCGATCCGGGACTCTATCGGCGCGATCCTGCCCGCGCCGCGGAACTCAGCCGCCAGCGCTCGCGAACGAAGGAAGCTCTGGACCGCGCCGAAGCGGCCTGGATGGCCGCCGCCGAAGCCTTCGACCAGGGCCACGCGGCTAGCCGCACTTCACCTGGATGACGATGCCGGTTTCGGTGTCGAACACGATGTCCGTGCGGCCGGGCAGGTAGTCCAGCGTCACAAGGCAGCTGCTGCAATAGACGCGCCTGAGGCTCGGATTGACTGGGACGGGAATGGCCGACTTGGGCTTGCCCACCAGCCACGCCAAGCTTGCCGCCTCGCAGCTTGCGGCCGAGTCCGGCGGCGGCTGCGCGGGCGCCTGCGGCTCGGCGGCGGGGGGTTGCGACGGCGCCGAGAGCGCCGGCGCCGTTTGCGGCCGAGCGCCCGTGCTCACGAGCGCGGCCAGCGCGGCGCCTGCCGCGACGCTGGCGCGGAGGTCTCGTCTCATGCCTGCTTCTCCCACCCGCGCTCAGCGCCTTGACGCCAGTAGGACACCGGGTGCCCTGCGTCACGGAAGGCTTTCCAGCGCAGGCGCGCCTCGGCGGTGGCCTCGGGGTCGCGACCATCGAAGAGAAGGACGCAACGCTCGACACCCTCGAGCGGCCCTGCTTCGGCGCCATCGACGAGAAAGAAAGCCTGCGCGTGGTTCAAGTTCTCCGCACCCGTGGTTAGGAGGATCGGCTGGCGGTCGGCCATCGGTTCGGCCGCCGTTCCGTGGGCGAGGAAGCTATCGTCGCGATAGCTCCAAAGCCAGCCGTCGAGGTGCTCGATCCGCTCGTCGGCGGTCGCCCGGACGATCGCGCGCCACCCGCGCGCCAGCGTTTTCTCCAGGAGTTCGGGCAGCGCATGGTCCAACGCGGTGCGCTCCAGGTGGTAGAACCAGACCTCGCAGGGATCAGCCATTCGCCGCTCAGCGCTCATAGTTGTCTGCGACGAACTGGTCGAGCAGGCGGACGCCGAACCCGCTCGCGCCCTCCGGCGTCGTGGCGACGGCCTGCGGCTTGCGCCAGGCGACCGCGGCGATGTCGAGGTGGGCCCAAGGGATGTCGCGCACGTACCGGCGAAGGAACAGCGCCGCCGTGATCGACCCTCCCGGCCGTCCCATGCTGTTCTTCATGTCGGCGGCGAGGCTGTCGAGCAGCTTCTCGTAGCTGTCGGGCATCGGTAGCCGCCAGAGCTCGTCGCGCGAGGCTTTCCCAGCCTTGAACAGCTGATCGGCGAGCTCATCGTTGTTGCTGAACAGGCCGGCGATGTCGTGCCCGAGCGAGATGACGATGGCGCCGGTCAGCGTCGCGAGGTCGACGATCAGCCGCGGCTTGAACCGCTCTTGCGCGTACCAGAGCGCATCGGCCAGCACGAGCCGCCCCTCGGCGTCGGTGTTGTTCACCTCGACGGTTTGACCGGACATCGAAGTCACGATGTCGCCGGGCCGCTGGGCCTTGCCGTCGGGCATGTTCTCGACCAGGCCGAGCACGCCGACGGCGTTGACCTTGGCCTTCCGGCTGGCGAGCACGTGCATCAGACCGGCAACGGCGCCCGCGCCGCCCATGTCCCATTTCATCTCTTCCATGCCGTCAGCGGGCTTGAGGCTAATGCCGCCGGTGTCGAAGCAGACGCCTTTGCCGACAAAGGCGAGCGGCGCGGCGTCACCGCCGTTCTTCCACTGAATGACCGCCAATTGGCTCTCGCGCGCGCTGCCCTGCCCCACGGCGAGCAGGAGGTTCATGCCCAACTTGGCCATCTCGCGCTCGTCGAGGATCTCGACGCTGAGGCCAAGCGACTCCAGCGCCTTCACGCGGCGGGCGAACTCCTCGGGATAAAGCACGTTCGCCGGCTCGGAGACGAGGTCGCGGGTGAAGGCGACGCCGTCGGCCAGCGCCTTCAGCGGCGCAAATGCGGACTCGGCTGCGGCCGGCTCGTCGGCGACGATCCGGACCGACTTGATTGTCGGCTTGACGTCCGCCTTCTCCTTCGTGCGGTAGCGGTCGAACCGGTAGGCCGCGAGGCTGACCCCCAGCGCCGCGTGAGCCGACTTCGCGGGCGATGACTGGGAGAGGTTCAGCGTGAGAACCTCCGCGCCGCACGCCTTCAGCGCCTGATACGCCTCGGCGGCGGCGATCTCCGCGCCGGCCTCGTCGAACCCTCCCTCAGCCCCGACGCCAACCAGAAGCGCGTGCGAGACGCCGACTCCCCCGGGAGCGACCAGTGAGACCGACTTTCCCGCAGCGCCCCGAAACGGCCCGGCCGCTACCGCCCGCTCGACCGCCCCACCCGCAGCGGCGTTGAGGCGCGCCGCGCCGGCGGAGAGGCCGCCGCCTTCGAACACCGCGCCGGCCCAAGCGCCGGCAGCGGTCTCTTCGGCGCCGGGAGCCATGAACTCGATCTGCATCCAGGTCTCCTAGGCGCTGTTGGCGCTGAACTTGGGCGACGTGTAGAAGATGACGCGCCGGACCCGGCGCCGCAACGGCGCAGGCCGAAACCTAGGCGCGAACAAGCCTTCCATGGGTCTTCTCGATCGGTATCTGTTTCGCCAGCTGCTTGGCCCGACGCTGCTGGCCACCGTTTCGCTGGGGCTGGTGGGGGTCCTCAGCCAGAGCCTCGAGGCGCTCGACCTGATCGTCAAGCAAGGTCAGAGCGCGCTGGTGCTAGCCGAGGTCACCGCGCTCGCCACGCCACAGCTGGTGGCGACCGTGCTGCCGGTCGCCCTTTTCTGCGCAGGCCTCGTCGCGCTGAACCGCCTGCATACCGAGCAGGAGATCGTCGTTTGTTTCGCCAGCGGCATGAGCCGTTGGCGCGTCATCGCGCCCGCCATGCGGCTGGCCGCCGTCGCGGCGCTCATCATCCTGGTGGTCAACCTCTGGGTCGCGCCGTTCTGCGAGCGGGCGATGCGGGTCGAGCTGTTCAAGATCAAGACCGATCTTGCCGCGACACTGGTCGAGCCCGGGCAGTTCACCGAGCCCGCGCGCGGGCTGACCGTCTATGTTCAGGACGTCGACCACGGCACGTTGAAGAATCTCTTCGTCTTGCAGGAAAAGCCCGGCGGCGGCGACACCACCTTCATCGCCGCCAGCGGAACGATCGGCCAGCGCGACGGGGCGCCTGTGCTGACCATGCACGATGCGTCGCGGCAGGAGTTCTCCAAGACCGGTGTGCTCACCTATCTGACGTTCGACGAATATACCTTTGATCTGTCTGATCTTTTGCTGGTCAAAGGTCAGCTTCGATACAAGGTCCCCGACCGTTATATGCACGAACTGCTATTCCCCGACCTGCGCCAACCGTGGGAGCGCGAAAGCCGCATCAAGATGCTGTCGGAGGCCAACGCGCGGTTGGCCACTCCGCTCTATGCGATCGCCTTCATGGCGATGGCGCTGGCCGCCGTGATCGGCGGGCCGTTCAACCGCCTTGGCTACACCCGACGCATCCTGATCACAGCGGCGCTTGCGGTCGTGACTCGGATCACTGGGGCCGGCGCGCAAGCGCTTTGCGACACGCAGGTCTGGGCCAACCTGCTACAGTACGCCATTCCCGTCGTGGCATCCTATTGGGCGTTCCGGCAGATCTTCCGCCAGCCTGTCAGCCGGTTCGTGCCGATTCACCCGCTGACCGGATCGACCCTGATGCCGAGCCCGGCCGAATGAGGCTCAGGCTGACACGCATCGAGGCCTATGTGTTGGCCTACAGCATGCTCGCCGTCCTGGGCGCGTTGACGATCCTGACCTCGGTCGTGGCGCTGGTCGATTTCGTCGAGATTTCACGCACCGTCACCGGCCGAACCGAGGTGGGTTACGGCGAGATCTTGCGCCTGACGGCGCTGAACGCCCCGTCGGTGGTCCTAGTGCTCCTGCCATTCGCGTTCCTGTTTGGGGTGGCGGGCGCATTCGTCGACCTGAACCGCAAGAGCGAGCTGATCGCCATGCGCGCTGCCGGCGTTTCGGCCTGGCGGTTCATCTTCCCCGCGGCCGGCGCCGCGTTCGCGATCGGCGTGCTCACTGTCGCGGTGCTCAACCCGCTGGCTTCGATCATGAACGCTCAGTTCGAACGCGAACGCACTGCGCTCATGGAGGGCGTCCAGTCCAATGGCCTGAAGGACATCTGGCTGCGCCAGGGCGACGCCCACTCGCAGATCGTCGTTCGGGCGCGTTCAGGCGACGACGACCGCGGAGTGCTGAGGCTGAGGAACGTCTCGCTGTTCATGTTCACGCTTGGCCAGCGCGGATCGGCGGAGTTCTCGCGGCGGATCGAGGCGAGCGAGGGTTGGCTGATGCCTGGCAGGTGGCTGCTCGCCGGCGCTCGGGAGGCGACGCCAGGCGCAGAGGCGGTCCGCTATGACACCCTCACCATCCCCTCCTCGCTTGATCCGCGAACCGCGCTGGAACGCTACGCCTCTCCGAAGGCCGTGCCGTTCTGGCAGCTGTGGGGCGCCATCGCCCGCAACGAACAGGCGGGGTTCTCGGCGACCGGCTATCGGCTGCAGCTGCAGGAGCTCTTGGCGACGCCGCTCCTGTTCGCGGCGATGTCGATTCTCGCCGCAGCGTTCTCGCTGCGCCTCATGAGGTTGGGCGGCGTCGCCGCCCTGGCGGGGGCCGGGGTGGCGCTGGGTTTCGGCCTCTTCTTCTTCGACCAGTTCTGCGGGGCGCTGGGCGAGGCGAACGCGATCCCGCCGTTCGCCGCCGCTTGGACGCCGCCGATCCTGGCGCTCCTGTCTGGCTTTGCCCTGCTCAGCTATACCGAGGACGGCTAGGCGGATAAGAGGGGTGGTCGGCCGCGTCGCCGCAGTCAGTGGGGGATGCTTACGTCCGATGCGCGGTGTTCGACCGGGGCGGATCAGGAGCTTGAGGTCGGCCCTGCTCGCCACCGCCGGGGCCAGCGTTCTTCTCGCCGGGCCCTCCGTCGCGCAGACCATCGGCGAACTGCCTGTCCGCATCCCAGGCTCGGCCGCGCCCGGCCTTCCGTTCGATCTGCACAACGCGCCGCCCACACCGCCCGCGCCGAGCGCGCTCACGGACGAGGGCCTGCACGACAAGGGCTTTTACCTCGAAGCTGACACTCTGGTCCGCGACGACCGGGCCAACCGCTGGAGCGCCAGAGGGCGGCGTCGAAGCGCGCTACCAGGGTCGCACGCTGCGCGCGAACGCCGTTGTCTA
Organism: uncultured Alphaproteobacteria bacterium; assembly: GCA_963719975.1. GTDB lineage: Bacteria > Pseudomonadota > Alphaproteobacteria > Caulobacterales > Caulobacteraceae > Poindextera. The sequence goes on along the minus strand of CAVRED010000007.1, from coordinate 633,196 downwards.
TGACGTCGCTTCCGGCGTCGTTACGGCCGACGGGGACGTGCAGGTCATCAACGCCGATGGAACGGGCGAGTTCGCCCAGCACATGATGCTGGACGACAAGATGCGCGCTGGTTTCGCCGAGGGCTTCTCGGCCCGCCTGCCCTTGAACGGCAAGCTCGCCGCCAATGTTGCGATCCGGCGCAGCGAGACCGTCGAGGAACTCGATCGCGCCATCTTTACACCCTGCGATATCTGCGCGCCTGACGGGCGGCCGATCCAGCCGACATGGTCGATTCAGGCCTCGCAGATCATCGCCGACCAGCAGCGGCACCTGGTCTACTACCGGAACGCGGTGATCCGCATCAAAGGCGTGCCGGTGTTCTACGCGCCGGTCTTCTTCCATCCGGACCCGAACGCGCCCAGGGCGTCCGGCCTGCTCGTGCCCAGGGTGTCGTTCTACACCAACGAGCGCGGCGCCTCTTACGAGCAGCCGATCCTGTGGGTCATCTCCCCCTCGCAGGAGCTGTTGTTCAGCCCCCAGATCAACACCAAGGTGAACCCGTTCCTGAACCTCGACTGGCGCAAACGCTTCTACTCGGGAACGATGGACGTCCGCCTGGGTTACACCGACGAGCAAGACTTCGACTCGAACGGGCGGAAGTTCGGCGCCCTCACATCGCGCTCCTACATCCTGGCGAACGGCGACTTCAACCTGACGCCGAACTGGTCGTGGGGATTCACCGCCGACCGCACGTCCGACCCCCTTCTGTTCGAGAAGTATGACGTGCCCAGCGCCTACGCCGCCCACGGGCTCTTCCTCTCAGACAGCCAGCGTCTGCTCTCCCAGCTCTACGTCACGCGCCAGGACAACAATTCATACCTCTCGGTCGCGGCGCTCGATGTGCAGGGCCTGCGGACCACGGATCTCAACCGCACCTTCCCGCTGGCGGCTCCGCTGGTCGAGGGCCGTTGGGACGCTCCGTTCAGTGTCCTTGGCGGCCGCCTTCAGCTGATCGGCAACGCCGTGCTGCTCAACTTCGACGAGTCGCCTGTCGCCCCGACAGTGTCCGGCGCCTACAACAGGGCGTCAGGCGCGCTCAACTGGCTCTCGACTTACACGACATCCAACGGCATCCGCCTGCAGCCATTCGTGGACCTCAGGGCCGATGTCTACGAAGTCTCCAACCTCACCACGCCAATGCGCACGAGCACCGTAACTCAGGGGCTCGCCACCGGCGGGATCACCGCGAGCTGGCCGTTCATCCGCGAGGCCGGCGCGACCACGATCGTGCTGACGCCGATCGCCCAGCTCGCTTTGTCGCCAGACTTCAACGCCAATGCACGGATTCCAAACGAGGACGACGTCGTGTTCCAGTTCGACGAGTTCGACCTCTTCTCGCCGGAGAAGTTCAGCGGTTTCGACCTCTACGAAGGCGGACAGCGTCTCAACCTCGGCGGTGAAGCCACCTTCGAGTGGGACAGCGGCCTAAGCGCAAACGTCCTGCTCGGCCGCACCTTCCGCGGCCGGGCGACCAACGTCTTCCCGCAAAAGACCGGGCTGAACGGGACCGCCTCCGACTGGGTCGTCGCGGTCAGCGCAACCCCGATGAACGGCGTCTCCGCCTTCGGCCGCGCGCTGGTCGACAACGCCTTCAACGTCGAGCGACTGGAGCTTGGCGTGAACTACGCAACGCCCCGGGTCGATGGATACGTCCGCTACCTCGGCGACGAGACCCAGTTGAACGGTCCGGTGCGCAACCTAGAGACCGGCAACGAGATCCTGGTCACAAAGCACTGGGGTTTCGACCTGGACGCCATCCGCGACATCGAGATCAATCGCTGGACGTTGGTCGACCTCGGACTCTTGTATAAAGACGACTGCATCAAGGTCGCGGTCGTCTACCGGCATCAGTCGACCGTCGTCGGGCGCCTGGGCGAGTCCGACGCGGTCTTTCTACGCCTAACCCTCGCCACATTGGGTGACCAAGGGTACGATAACGGCTTCAACAACGGTATGTCGCGCTAAGCGACGATGCGCGGAACGTGTGATTTTTCAAGGGGAACGGCCGGCAAGATGACGCGAATTGGTAAGGCGGCCTTCACGGCCGCGGCGATCATCATGCTTGCGGGTTTGGGCGGCGCGGCGCGCGCCCAGGGCCAGCCCGCCCTGCGCGAAGGCGTCGTCGCCATCGTCAACGACAACATCATCTCCAGCTACGACGTCGCCCAGCGCATCCGCTTCATCATCGCCACCAGCGGCGTACAGGTGACAGATCAGAACAAGGCTCAGCTCGAGCAGGAGGCGATGAACGAGCTCATCGACGAGCGCCTCGAGCTACAGGAGGTGCGCCGGGCCGAGAAGGACCAGGCCAAGCAGGGCGCGTCGCAGCAGATTGTCGCCACCGACGCCGAGGTCGACGAGCGAATCGGCGAGATCTCGCAAGAGAACTTCCACATGAGCGGGCAGCAGTTCTTGGATGCGCTCGCCAACGCCGGGATCGACAAGAGCACTCTGCGCGAGCAGATCCGGGCGCAGATGAGCTGGGAGCGCTGGATTGGGGGCCGCTATGGCGGCTCACGCATGAAGATCAGCCAGGCCCAGGTCAACAGCGCCATCGCCGCGCGCGAGGCCGCCGCAGCCCAGCCGCAGTACCTGCTAGGCCTGATCTACATCGATGCGGCGACGGCCGGCGGCATGCAGAACGCCGAGTCGGGCGCAGCGCAGCTGGTGACGCAATTGCAGCAGGGCGCGCCGTTCGCACAGATCGCCCGGCAATTCTCGAACGACTCTACGGCGGCGACCGGAGGCGACGCCGGCTGGATGACCGTCGGTTCCCTTCCCGTTGAAGTCCGTCCCGTGGTCGACCAGCTCCGCCCGGGCGAGCTCTCAAAGCCCATTCCGACGTCGAACGGCGTCTACATCATTCTGATGCGCGACAAGCACGCCGGAGCCACGTCGGAGCTGGTCTCGCTCAAGCAGGCGGCGATCAGCCTCGGCGCCGACGCATCGGCCTCCGACGTCGCTGCGGCCGAGGCGAGGCTGATCGCGCTGAAGAGCGAGATCAAGGGTTGCGACGGCCTCGAGGCGCGGGCCTCGCGCGTCCCCGGCGTGGTCGCAGGTGACCTTGGCGAGGCCGACGTGAAGGACCTGAAGGCAGAGTTCCGCGACGCAGCGCTCAGGCTCTCAGTTGGACAAGTCAGCGATCCGATCCGCACCGACGCGGGCCTTCACCTCCTCGTTGTCTGCGGCCGCAGGCAGGCGGGCGTCGACATCCCTTCGCGTGACGACGTCGAGCAGCGGCTCCGCGAGGACGAACTCACCCTGATTTCCAAGCGCCAGCTGCGCGACCTCAGGAACTCGGCCACCATCGAGTTTCCGTGAAAACGCAGCCGCTCGCGCTCAGCCTGGGCGACCCGGCTGGGATCGGACCTGAGATCACCGTCAAGGCCTGGCGCGCGCTGAGGACAGCGGGCGCGCCTTCTTGGCCGTGGGCGACCACGAGGTGTTGGCTGCGGCGGCGACAGGCGGCGAGGTCCCTCTGAAACGGGTCGCCGGCGCCCACGAGGTTGCAACGGTCTTCCCCCATGCACTGCCCGTGCTCGACCTGCCATTGCCGGCGAATGTCGTCGCCGGCCACCCAGACCCGGCGCATGCAGCGGCAGTCATCCGCTGGATCGAGACCGCTGCTGGGCTTGCGCTGTCGGGCGACGTGGCTGGCGTGGTCACAGCCCCTATCGCCAAGGCGCCGCTTTACGCCGCGGGCTTCAGATTTCCGGGGCACACCGAATTTCTCGCCGAACTCACCGCAGCCGCCCGCTACGACGGCGCGCGCGGTCCAGTGATGATGCTGATCGCGGACGATCTGCGCGTGAGCCTGGCCACCATTCACCTTGCCGTCCGCGACGTCCCGGCCGCTCTCTCGGTGCAGATGATCGTCAACGCAGGCCTCGTCACCGCTCAAGCGCTACGCAACGACTTCGGCGTCACCCGCCCCCGACTTGCACTGGCCGCGCTCAATCCGCACGCTGGCGAAAGCGGCGCGCTCGGCCGCGAAGAGATCGAGATCATCGCAGCCTGCTGCCCGCGCGCTGCGCGACCTCGGCGTCGACTGCACAGATCCGCGGCCGGCGGACACGCTCTTCCACGCCGACGCCCGCGGCCAGTACGACGCGGCGCTGTGCATGTATCACGACCAGGCGCTGATCCCGGTGAAGATGCTCGACTTCTGGGGCGGCGTGAACGTCACGCTGGGCCTGCCGATCGTGCGGACCTCGCCGGACCACGGCGTCGGCTACGACATCGCCGGCCGCGGCCTCGCCCGGGCGGACAGCCTGATCGCGGCGCTCAGGCTGGCCGACGCCATCGCCGCGCGCCGGCGGAGCCTCAGCGCGGCCGCGTGAAACTCAGGTCTCTCCCGCCGCTGCGCGAAGGGCTGGCGGCGCACGGCCTGGCCGCCAGGCGCGCGCTGGGCCAACACTTCCTGCTCGACCTGAACCTGACGGCCAAGATCGCCCGCCTTGCCGGCCCCCTCGCGGGCGGAACGGTCATCGAGGTCGGCCCGGGGCCGGGTGGGTTGACGCGCGCGCTGCTCGAAGCCGGCGCGCACGTCATCGCCATCGAACGGGATGCCCGGTTCCGCCCCATGCTGGACGAGCTCGCCGCCGCGGCGGACGGGCGACTGACGGTCGTGGACGCGGACGCGCTGGCCATCGACGAGATCGCGCTTGTGGGGCCGGGCGGCGCGGCGACGGTCGTCGCCAACTTGCCTTACAACATCTCGGCGCCGCTTCTGATCAAGTGGCTGACCGGCCCCTTCCGTCCGGTCTCGATGACGCTGATGTTTCAGAAGGAAGTCGCCGAGCGGATCGCCGCCCGGCCCGGGACCGCGAGCTACGGCCGGCTCTCGGTAATCGCTCAGGCCCTCTCGGTCCCAGAGGTCGTGATGACGCTACCGGCGCGGGCGTTCACGCCGCCGCCGAAGGTGGACTCCGCGGTGGTCCGGTTCCAGCCCCACGCCGAACGGCCGGATGATGCGATCGTTGCGGCGTTGGAGTCGGTCACCCAGGCGGCGTTCGGCCAGCGGCGCAAGATGCTACGCTCCAGCCTGAAGACCCTGGGCGGCGAACGCTTGTGCGCCGATGCAGGCATCGATCCGCACCTGCGCGCCGAAGCCGTGCCGGTCGCCGGGTTCCTGGCGCTCGCCCACGCGGTGTTGTTGAACTCGCCGCCATGAAGCTGATCATCGACACCGACATCGGTGATGACTACGACGACGTCTTCACGCTCGCCGTGGCGCTGGCGAGCCCCGAGGTCGACGTCCTTGGGATCACAACCGTGCTTGGCGACTCCGCCCTTCGCGCGCGCCTCGTGCGGCGGTTCCTGGCGCTGGCCGGCCGGGACGACATTCCGGTCGCGGTCGGAGCGACGATCCAGGGCGGCGCGCCGTTCTCGCACCGCCGTTGGGCGCGCGGCGGGCCAGACGGACCTGACCCGGACGCTGTCGGATTCCTGCTGAGCACGATCGCCGCCGACCCCGACCTGATCACCCTGCTCGCCATCGGCCCGCTGACCAATCTTGCGGCCGCGCTCGCCCGCGACGCCGCAACGTTTCGACGGTTAAAGCGGATCGTGCTCATGGGCGGCTCGGTTCGGCGCGGTTACCGTGACCTCGCGTGGAGCGCCGAAGCGACGCCGTCGGTCGAGTACAACATCCTCTGCGACGTCGGCGCGGCCCAGGCGGTGTTCGCCTGCGGCGTGCCGCTCGTTGTCGCGCCGCTGGACGCGACGATGGTCGCGCTCGACGAACTGAAACGGCAGCTCATCTTCACCCGCTCGACCCCGGTCACCGATGCGCTGGCGCTGACCTACATGCAGTGGTCCGCCGTCGCCGGGCGGGTGACGCCGATCCTTTTCGACACCGCTGCGCTCGCTCTTGCGATCGACCCGTCCATGTTCACGGTCGAGCGCCTGCATCTCACCGTCGACAGCGAAGGCCGCACGCTCGCATCAGATGGACCGCCGAACGCCGAGGTCGCGCTCGATGTCGAGGAGGACCGCTTCTTCCGCTGGCTCATGCCGCGGCTGGTCGGCGGCCGATGAGCGAGGTCAGAGCGTCTCGGCCAACAACCGCTCGACGAACCCGCCCAGCCAGCTGTTGCGGGCTCGTTTCAACCGCTCGACGCGATAGATCGCCGCGAGCTCGGCGTACGCCCGCTCAAGGTCGTCGTTGACGATCACGTAGTCGTACTCGCTCCAGTGGGCGATCTCGCCGTAGGCGCGTGCGAGGCGCCGCTGGATCACGTCTTCGTCGTCCTGCGCCCGATCGTGCAGCCGGCGCGCCAGATCGGCCATCGTCGGCGGCAGAACGAACACCCGTACGGTCTCGGCCGGCGCTGCCGCGGCGATGGCGGCCGCGCCCTGCCAGTCGATGTCGAACAGCACGTCCTTGCCGTCGGCCACAACTGCGGCCACCGCCTCGCGCGGGGTGCCGTATCGATGCTCGTGCACGTCCGCCCACTCGAGGAAGGCGTCGTCGGCGACCATGGTGTCGAACGCCGCCCGATCCAGGAACTGGTACTCGCGCCCGTCAACCTCGCCCGGCCTCGGCGCGCGCGTCGTCGCGGAGATCGAAAGGACAAGGCCGGGATGATCGGCAAGAAGGCGCATGCAGAGCGTGGTCTTGCCGGCGCCGGACGGGCTGGAGACGACCAACAGCAAGCCTTGCCGCTCACTCGACATTCTGCACCTGCTCGCGCAGCTGATCGATCGCGGCCTTCAGCTCCAGGCCCACCCCGGTCAGCGCCGTCGTGGCCGACTTGGAGCAGAGGGTGTTGGCTTCGCGCATGAACTCCTGGGCCAGGAAGTCGAGGCGCCGCCCGACCGCGCCATCGCTTGCGAGCAGATCGCGCGCGCTCGCGAGGTGAGCGGTGAGACGATCGAGCTCCTCTCGCACGTCGGCGCGGCCGGCCATGACCGCAGCCTCTTGCACCACGCGCTCGTCCATGTCGCTCCCGGCGTCGACCAGGTCCGCCATCCGCTTGGCGAAGCGCTCCTTGAGCACTGCAGGCTGGTCGCGCGCCTCATTCCTGGCGTCGGCGGTCAGCGTCTCGATGCGGTCAACCAGGCCGCCAAGCACCGGGGCAAGCGCAGCGCCTTCCGCCAGCCGGGCGGCCTTTAGGCCCGCCAGAGCTGCGGCGATCGTCTCGGCGATCGCCGTCTCGAGGGCGGCGCGCGCCTCCGGGTCCTCGTTCTCGGCCGTCGCTTCGATGACGCCCGGCAGGCCGAGCAGTCCGTCGAGCGTCGGAGCCGCCGCCCGGTTGGCTTCCACGTAGGGGCGACAGAGGTCGAGGTATCGCTCGAGTTGGTCGGTGTTGACCCGGATCGCGCCCAGGCCGCCTGACTGGCGCGCCTGGACGGCGACGGTCAGCTGCCCGCGACTGAAAAGGCCTTGCGCGCCCTCGCGAGCGGCGCGCTCCAGACCCTCGAAACCGACGGGGCCGCGGAACCGTGTCTCGAGCCCGCGTCCGTTCACCGAGCGGGCTTCCACCGCCCAGGTCCAGCCTTCGGCGCGACCCTCCACGCGCGCGAAGCCTGTCATGCCGGAGAGGCTCACCGGGGGCCCGTCGCCGGCGGCGGTGGCGCCTGGGCGTGCTCGATGGCCCGCCAGCGCGCGACGTTTTGATTGTGCTGCTGCAGCGTCGACGAGAAGGCATGCCCGCCCGTGCCGTCGGCGACGAAGTAGAGCTCGTCGGTCCGCGGCGCATCCAGCACGGCGGCCAGTGCAGCCCGTCCCGGGTTGCAGATCGGCGTCGGCGGCAGCCCGGGGATCACGTAGGTGTTGTAGGGGGTGGGCGCTGTCAGCTCGGACTCGCGGAGCCCCCGCCCGAGCGGCACGCCGCGTGTGAGCCCATAAATCACAGTCGGGTCGGACTCGAGCTTCATGCCCTTCTGCAGCCGGTTCAGGAACACGGCGGCGACCCGTGGCCGTTCGCTGGCCAGACCCGTTTCCTTCTCGACGATCGACGCCAGGATCACCGCCTGTTCGGGGCTGGTGATCGGCAAATCCGCCCGCCGCTGCGCCCAGAGCCCGGCCAGCAGCTGGTCGCGGGCATCCATCATGCGCTGCAGCACGGCCGCCCGGTCCTCGCCACGCTGTACTTCATAGGTTTCCGGCAACACAGAGCCCTCGGGCGGGATGGGGGCCGAGCCGGAGAGGATGGGCGTGGTCTGAAGCGTGTCGATCACAGCCTGCGAGGTGAAACCCTCGGGGATGGTCACCAGATGATGCACGACCTCGCCGTGGCGGATCATCCGCATGACCGTCGCCATCGAGGCGTGCGGCTCGAAGGCGTACTCCCCGGCCTTCAGGTGTCGCGCGGCGCCGGTCAGTTGCGCGGCGACCATGAAGACGGCCGAGGAGCTGATCGCCCCCTCCCGCTCTAGCGCTGCGGCGATTTCGGGCGTGCGCGCGCCGGCGGGCAGGACGACATCGGTGGCGTGGCTCGCCGGACCCGGTCCCTGGAACAGCCAGCCGCCGACGAGGGCCAGGAGCATCAGGAGAACGCCGAGCGTGCCCGCGGCGCTTGCGGCCATGATGGCGTAGCGCCGGCCGGGGCTCAGGCCGCCCGATTGGCGTCGACCGCCCGGGCCCGGCCGACCGGTCACGAAACCTTCTTGAGAACCAGCGAGGCGTTTGTCCCGCCGAAACCGAAGCTGTTGGACAGCGCGACGTCGATCTTCATCGGTTTCGCCTTGTGGGGCACGAGATCGATTGGCGTCTCGACCGACGGATTGTCGAGGTTGATCGTCGGCGGGGCGATCTGGTCGCGGATAGCGAGCGCCGTGAACGCCGCCTCAACCGCGCCGGCAGCGCCCAACAGGTGCCCGATCGACGACTTCGTGGACGACATGGAGACCTTGCCGGCGGCCTGGCCGAGCAGACGCTCAACCGCGCCGAGCTCGATCTCGTCGCCCAGCGGCGTCGAGGTGCCATGGGCGTTGATGTAGTCGATGTCCGAAGGGTCGACGCCCGCGTGGCCGATCGCCGCGCCCATCGCGCGGAAGCCTCCGTCACCGTCTGGGGATGGGGCCGTGATGTGATAGGCGTCGCCGGCGAGACCGTATCCGGCCACCTCCGCGTAGATCTTCGCGCCCCTGGCCTTGGCGTGCTCGTACTCCTCGAGCACCAGGGCTGCGGCGCCCTCGCCCATGACGAACCCGTCGCGGGCTTTGTCGTACGGCCGGGACGCCTTTTCCGGCGTTTCGTTGAAGTTGGTCGACATCGCGCGGCAGGCGATGAACCCGGCGATCCCGAGCGGGATGACCGACGCCTCGGCCCCTCCGGCCACCATCAGGTCGGCATCGCCGAACTGGATCAGCCGCGCGGCGTCCCCGACGGCGTGGGCGCCGGTCGCGCAGGCCGTGACCACCGAGTGGTTCGGACCCTTGAGGCCGTAGCGGATGGACACCTGACCCGAAGCCAGGTTGATCAGCGCCGAGGGGATGAAGAAGGGGCTGACGCGCCTGGGGCCACGCTCGTGCAATTCGACCGCGGTGTCGGCGATCGTACCAAGACCCCCGATCCCGGAGCCGATGATGACGCCGCTGCGTTCCTTGTCCGACTCTGCCTCGGGCCTCCAACTGGCGTCGGTCAGCGCCTCCTCGGCCGCCGCCACCGCGTAGAGGATAAAGTCGTCGATGCGCCGCTGGTCCTTCGGCGGCATGACCTTGTCGGGATCGAAGGCCCCGGGCATGTCAGCCGAGCCGTGGCCGCGGCCGTCAACGCGCGGCACCTCGCAGGCCACCTGGCAGGCGTAGTCGGTGGTGTCGAAGGTGGTGATACGGCCCGCGCCGGACTTGCCGGCCAGGATGGCCTTCCAGGTGTGCGCGGCGCCCCAGCCGAGTGGCGTGACCATGCCCAGACCGGTGATAACGACGCGCCGCATCGGGTGTCCTTGCGAGATTCGGTCCAAATAGCATTAAGCCGTCGGCCGCTCGGATGCACGCGGCGCGACGGCTAGAAGCAGAGATCCAGGCGAGGTCAGGCGGCGAGGCGTTCGTCGATAAACTTCACGGCATCGCCGACGGTCTGGATGTGTTCGGCCGCATCGTCGGGGATCTCGATGTCGAACTCTTCTTCGAACGCCATCACCAGCTCGACGTTGTCGAGGCTGTCGGCGCCCAGATCGTCGATGAACGAGGCCTTTTCAGTGACCTTCTCCGGATCGGCGTCCAGATGCTCGATCACGATCTTGCGCACGCGTTCGAGTGTATCCGACATACGCTTCTAACCCCTTGTCCTATTTCTCGAATGACGCGGCCTTTCAGCCGTCGCCATCAAGGAAAACCCTAATTCCGCAAGCCTTGTCCCGTTAAGACTGGCTCAGTCGAATTCCGCCTACCACGTTCCTCTTGGCCAGACTAGCGGCGCGCGAATGGCTTCTAGATCATCGCCATGCCGCCATTCACGTGCAGAGTCTGGCCTGTAACGTAGGCAGCTTCGTCAGAGGCGAGATAGACGCAGGCCGCCGCCACGTCCGCGCCGGAGCCCAGATGGCCCGCCGGGATACGGCCGAGGATGGCCGCCTTCTGCTGTTCCGTCAGCGCGTCGGTCATCGGGCTTTCGATCATGCCGGGCGCGATGCAATTCACCGTGACAGCGCGGGGCGCGATCTCCTGGGCAAGCGACTTGGTGAAGCCGATCATGCCGGCCTTCGAGGCCGCGTAGTTGGCCTGCCCAGCGTTGCCCATGACGCCGACAACCGAGGTAATGCCGATGATGCGACCGTAGCGGCGGCGCATCATACCCCGTAACGCCGCCCGCGAGAGCCGGAAGTAAGCTTCGAGATTGATCTTGATGACCGCTTCCCACTCCTCGTCCTTCATCCGGACGAGGATGTTGTCGCGGGTCACGCCAGCGTTGGCGACCAGGATGTCGAGCGGAGCGCCGAGCGCCTCGGCCTCGCCAACCAGGGCGTCGACCGCCGCGGAGTCGCCCAGGTCGCAGGCCAGGGCCGTCGAGCGCTCGCCGAGTTCCGCGCAAAGCGCCGCCAGGGCCTCCTTGCGGGTTCCCGACGCGATGATCGAGGCGCCCTGCGCGTGCAGCCCGCGCGCGATCGCCCCGCCGATGCCGCCCGAGGCGCCGGTGACAAGCGCGGTCTTTCCCGAAAGGTCGAACATCGCGGGGTTCCCCTTCTAGAGTGACTTGGCGAACGCTTCGAGGTCGGCTGGCGTGTTCAAGCCCACCGCCTCCGCGTCGGGCGCGATCCGCTTGATCATGCCGCTCAGCACCTTGCCGGCGCCGGCCTCGGCAAAGCGGGTCACGCCCCCCTCGCCCGCCAGCCACTCGACGCTTTCGCGCCAGCGGACCCGGCCGGTCACCTGCTCGACCAGAAGACGACGGATGCTCTCGGGGTCCAACACGGGCCTTGCTGTAATGTTCGCCACGAGCGGCGTCACGGGCTGGCCGATCGCGGTCGCGGCCAGCGCAGCGGCCATCTCATCAGCGGCGGGCTGCATCAAGGGGCAGTGGAACGGCGCCGAGACATTGAGGGGGATGGCGCGCGCGCCGAGAGCCTTCGCCGCTTCGATCGCGGCGTCGACAGCCGCTTTCGAGCCGGAGATGACGACGTTGCCGGCGTTGTTGTCGTTGGCGACCACGCAGACTCCAACCTTCGCTCCCTCCGCCGCGGCGGCTTCGGCCAGCGCCACATCGGTCCTCGGCCCGATCAGCGAAGCCATCGCACCCTCGCCGACCGGCGCAGCGCGCTGCATCGCTTGGCCGCGCAGCTTCAAGAGGCGCGCGGTGTCGGCAAGGCGGATCGCGCCTGCGGCGGCCAGCGCCGAGTACTCGCCCAGCGAGTGGCCAGCCACGAACGCAGCCTTGGTGATGGGAACGCCCAGCTCGCGATCGAGCGCGCGCATCGCCGCAATGCTGACCGCCATCAACGCCGGTTGGGCGTTCTCGGTCAGGGTGAGCGTCTCGATCGGCCCCTCGCGCATGAGCCGGGACAGCGACTGGCCGAGGGCGTCGTCAACTTCCTGGTACACCTCGCGGGCGGTTGCGAACGCGTCGCGCAGCTCCATCCCCATGCCGACGGCCTGGCTGCCCTGGCCGGGGAAAACGAACGCCAGTGTCATGCGAGAACCCTCAAGGCCGGCCGATTCAGCGCGCGAGGGTTAGGGGAAAGCCCCGGCCCCGGCAAGGCGGGCATGCGACAGCGTTGTTGTCCGAGCCGACTGGGCGCAATAGAAACCACAAGTTGCTTTTGGAGCCCGCCCCAATGAAGAAGACCCTTCTCGCCGCGGCCGCCGCCGCGCTCATCGCCACGCCCGCGCTCGCCGCACTGCCCGTTGGAGCCAACGCGCCAAACTTCACAGCGCCGGCGTCCCTGGGCGGCAAAGCGTTCAACTTCACCCTGGCGAGTGCGCTGAAGAAGGGCCCTGTTGTTCTCTACTTCTTCCCGGCCGCGTTCACGACCGGCTGCACCATCGAGGCGCACGACTTCGCCGCGGCGAGCGACGACTACAAGAAGCTGGGCGCGACGTTGATTGGCGTCACCGCGGGCAACACGGAGCGGCTAGCCGAGTTCTCAACCAGCGAGTGTGCGTCGAAATTCCCAGTCGCTGCGGACGCCGACCTTTCGATCGCCAAGAGCTACGATGCGACGTTGGCGATGTTCCCCGGCCATTCGAGCCGGACCTCCTACGTGATCGCGCCGAACGACAAGGTCATCTTCGTCTACTCCAATCTCGACCCTTCGCAGCACGTGGAAGAGACGCTTGAAGCGTTGAAGGCCTGGCGCGCGGCGCATCCCGACTAGTCGCCCGCTAGACCGCCATCAGCAGAGACGCATGATCACGCCCTGCTCGCCCAGGTTGGCGATGCGATCAGGGTCGATTCCCCAGTCCGCGAGCACTTCGAAGCTATGCTCGCCGAGCCCGGGCTCGGGACGGCTGTAACCGGTCCGGGCTCGCGAGAAGGTCGCGTAGCTGGTGTCGCGCACGGGCCCATCCGGCGTCTCGGTCAACGCATCCATGAAGGCGTTTTCGGCGAGCCAGGGGTCGCTCGCCGCCGTGCCGCGGGCGACGACGGGGGCGGCGCGGACGCCGGCGGCGACCAGCCGCTCGACCGCCCAGGCCAACGTCCGCTTCGCCATCGCCTCCTCGATCGCCCTTGCGAGCGCGCCATCGCGCGACTCGGCCATCATGTCGTAGGTCGAGTCCCACCCTGGTTGGTCCAAGGCGTTGGCGAGGCCACGCGCCTCGTCGGCGTTGCGGCAGGCGATCAGGATCCATCCGTCGGCGCAGCGGTAGAAGCGGTCGAGAGCCGACACGCCGAGGCAGTCGCGGCCACCCTTCGGCGCCGCCGGCGCGCCAGGCCAGCTGGTGAGCTCGCCCCCCTGGAAGATCGCGCTCTGGGCGGCGAGGCTTGTCTCCATCGCCTGACCCGCCCCCGTCCGTTCGCGCGCGTTCAGCGCCGCGATCACGCCGAACGCGGCCATGGCCGCCGTCGCGAAGTCGTTGACGGCGATCGTATGGAACACCGGCTCATCGCCATCGCCGCCCTGGGCGGCCATCATGCCGCTCAGCGCCTGCAACAGTGGATCGAAGCCGGGCCGCTTCGTCTCGACGCCCTTGGCGCCGTACGTGGTGACCGAGCAGGAGATCGCGCGCGGATTGACCGACCCGATCGCCTCATGTCCGATGCCCAATCGCTCGCGCGTGCCTGCCCGATAATTGTCGAGGACGACGTCGGCCCTGGCGGCCAGGTCGAGGAAAAGCTCGCGACCTTCCGGCTGCTTCAGGTCGACCACCAGCCCCCGCTTGCCCCGGTTGTAGGCGACGAACCCAAGCTCGTAAGCGCGCCACGGATCGCCGTCCGTGCCTTCGACCTTGACCACCTCGGCTCCCAGATTGGCGAGGATGCCGTTGGCGTAGGCCCCGGCGATGACCGTCCCGAGGTCCAGCACCCTGATCCCAGCGAGGGGGCTGACCCCGGCCAGCGGGGGCGTGGACGCGGGCGGCTGTTCCGCGGAGAGGAAATGTTCGACCGCCGCCTCGTCGGCCGCCCTGGCGAGGCCGCCGACGGAGGCCGGCGTCGCGGCTAGCCTGACCGGGGCGCCGGGCATCTCGATGGGGCCGCGTTCGGCATCATCGAGCACGAGCCGCATTTCGTTGTTGGCGATGATCTCGCTGGCGAGCCAGGTTTCGCGCAGTCCGACCGGCGCCGCCGGTACGTCGGCGGCGTGCAGGATCTCGAGCCACTCGTCGCGTGGCCGCTCCCGGAACTTCGCCTCCATCACGGCCGGCACGGACTCGGCGAAGGCGCCGTCGATGAGCTCGATGCCCTCAACGCCCATTGCCGCGACGGCGCGGTCGAAGAAGTAGCGGAACAGCGTCGCCAGGAAGAGAAACTTGCCGTCGCCGCATTCGTACAAGCGGTAGGATGGCGAGGCGCCGAGCGGCTGTCCCGTGGGCGGCGCGACCACGCCGGAAGAGCCGCCGACCATCGCGACCGCGTTCAGCCCGCTGACGGTCACCGCCTGGCCCAGACCGCTCTTCGAACGCTGGAAGAGCGCTGCGCCGGCCGCCGCCGCCGCCAAGGTCGCCTGCAGGTAGTGCAGCACCGGCATGACCAGATAGACCGGTTGGTCGGCGTAGGCCGATTGGCGGTACGCGGCCCCGGAGAGCGCCTGCAGCGCTCCATGGTGGGCTTCGAGCTCGCTCCAGGCGCCTTTGGTCCCATAGGGCGGCGTCCACAGACGCACGAGGCGCGGATGGCGGTCGGCGGCGTCCATGACCCCCAGCGCGCGCATCTGGCTCGGGCTTTGGTCGAAGATCGCGACGTCGGCCGCGGCCAGCAGGGCCTCGAGCCGCTCGCGCCCCTCGCCGGCGAGGTCTAGTGTCAGCGTCCGCTTGCCCCGGTTCCACATCTGGTAGCCCGGCTCGGCCTTGGCGCGATCGCCGCCTGGCGGCTCGACCTTCAGCACCTCGGCGCCGAAGTCGGCGAGCAACATCGCCGCCATCGGGCCGACCCGCCCCTGGCTGCAATCCAGGACCTTCAACCCCTCGTACGCGCTCATCCCTAACTCATCGTCTGAGGAAGCCCTCGATTCCGGTTTGCGCGCTGGCGAACCCGAGGTTCTCGACCATGGCGCCAGACGCGATGACGTAGGCCTCGGCGAGCGGCGCCTCGAGCTGGCGGCGGAACGCGGTCTTGCCAAGCGCGATGGCGTCGGGCGGCTTGGCGGCGATGACCTGCGCGATCTCGTCGATCACTGTATCGAGGTCGCCCGGCAGGCACAGCCCGGTTGATCAGCCCAAGCTCCGCCGCGCGTACGGCGTCGACCGTCTCGCCGGTCAACAGCATCTCCATGGCCGCCTTGCGTCCGACCGACCGGCCCACCGCAACGCCTGGTGTCGAGCAGAAGAGGCCGAGATTGATCCCGGGAACCGCGAACTTCGCCGACGCGGACGCGTAGGCGAGGTCGCAGCTCGCCACCAGCTGGCACCCCGCCGCCACCGCCGCGCCCTGCACTCGCGCGATGACCGGCGCGCGGCAGGCGCCGATCGCCATCATGAGAGCCGAGCATTGGGCGAACAGGGCCTCGCGGCCCGGCCCGTTCGCGCCGTCGCGCAGTTGCTCGAGATCGTGCCCGGCGCAGAAGATCCGGCCGGCCGCGCCGAGGACGATGACTCGAATGCCCTCGTCCGCCGCCGCCTTGACCAGCGCTTGCTCCAGCGCGCTCATCATCGCCGACGAGAGGACGTTAGCCCGATCGGGGTCATTCAGCGTCAGCCGCGCGATCGGCCCGTCGATGGCGCATGGAACCAGCTCTCTGGTCATGACTAGGCGCCCAACCTCCATCGGCAT
Organism: uncultured Alphaproteobacteria bacterium; assembly: GCA_963719975.1. GTDB lineage: Bacteria > Pseudomonadota > Alphaproteobacteria > Caulobacterales > Caulobacteraceae > Poindextera. Next base: position 617,342 of record CAVRED010000007.1, on the reverse strand, counting down.
CTGCCGGGTCTCGGCTCCACTCCGACATCGAACCGTCGTAGACGGCAACGGCTGGATGGCCGAGCCGGGTTAGCGCCAGCGCGTCCATCGTCGCCGAGATGCCGCCGCCGCAGTAGCAGATCACGCGCGGCCGCGTCAGCGCGCCGACGGCGTCGAACAGGGCGCGCAGCTCGTCGTCGGTCCGATAGGTCCCATCGGCGTTCAGCAAGGCTGCGTAGGGGACGTTGCGGCTGCCGGCGATGTGACCCTTGCGGCCATAGTTGGTCGCGGCCTCGCCGCTGTGCACGCTGGGCGAGAGCGCGTTGATCGTGCAGACGGCGCCGTCGCCGATCGCCGCCAGCACGGCGGCCTTGTCGGCCCAGGCGCCTCGGCCGGGCGGTCAGCTCGAGCTCGGCGGGCGGATAGCGGCGCTCGCCGGCTTCGACCGGACGCCCTTCGGCCCGTCCACTTCTCGAAGCCGCCGTCGAGCACGGCGGCGTTGTCGAAACCCGAGGCGCGCAGCATCCACCAGAGCCGCGTCGCCCACATCGGCGTGGTGGTCGAGTAGGCGACCACCAGGCACCCAGGCCCGACGCCGGCCGCGCCTAGCGCTCGGGCCAGCCGGTCGACCGGCGGCATGGTGAAGGGGAGCGGCGCGTCGGTATCGGAGAGGTCGCGCGGGCAGATCGAGGAACGCCGCGCCGGGAACGTGCGCCGCCGCATAGTCGGCCCGACCGCTCTCGATCCGGTAGGGCCCGGGGGTGGCCGGACGCAGGTGCACGGTGACGTCGAAGATGCGCAGCTCCGGATCGCCCAGATGCTCTGCGAGCCACGCGGTCGAGACCAGCCCTCGTCCGTCGAACGCCACCTTCGCGCGCCTCCTATCTCATCGCCGCTTCCGCGTCGGCCGCACTATACGCACGGCGGCGCGAGTGTCTTCCCGCTTGTCCGCCACTATAGCGCAGGCTGGCCGCAGGTCTCCCCGCTCCTGGCTCCCGCGGAACGCAAGGCTGGTCTTGCCTTCGGCGGCGTTTGCGCCTATCAGCGCGCCCTTCCTGGGAAGGCGGTCCCCGCGGCCCTTTCGAGAGCCGCATCCGGGATCCATCGTCCGCTCGCCAAGCTCTTCCGCCTGGCGGCGGGCGCCGCCGGCCCGCTCAAGCGGAAGAAGGACAATATGGCGTTCTACGAGCACGTGGTTATCGCGCGGCAGGATATCTCGCCGCAACAGGCCGAAGCGTTGAATGAGGAGCTGAAGGCCCTCATCGAGTCCCAGGGCGGGCACATCGCCAAGATCGAGTACTGGGGCCTGCGCAACCTGACCTACCGGATCAAGAAGAACCGCAAGGGCCACTATTCGCTGCTGGCGATCGATGCGCCGGCGCCGGCGGTCAAGGAGATGGAGCGGCAGCTGTCCATCAACGAGGACGTGCTGCGGTTCCTTACCGTCCGCGTCGAGGAGCTCGACCTCGAGCTTTCGCCGGTGCTGGCGCCGCGCGCGACCGCGAACGCGGCGAGCGCGAAGGCCGCGAACGCCGCGAATTCGAAGACGTTCCGGCTCTAAGGGAGCGCGAGCTAATGACCGACGAAACCGTCACCGACGCGCCCGCCCCCGCCGCCGGCGGCGCACGCCGACCCTTCTTCCGCCGCCGCAAGGTGTGCCCGTTCTCGGGCGCCAACGCGCCGAAGATCGACTACAAGGACGTCAAGCTCCTGCAGCGCTACATCTCCGAGCGCGGCAAGATCGTGCCGTCGCGGATCACGGCCGTCTCCAACAAGAAGCAGCGCGAGCTCGCCCGCGCGATCAAGCGGGCGCGCTTCCTGGCGCTCCTGCCCCACGTCGTGAAGTAGGAGGGACCGCAGATGAAGGTCATCCTGCTCGAACGGGTCGAACGGCTCGGCGGCCTCGGCGACGTGGTCAATGTGCGCGACGGCTTCGCCCGCAACTTCCTTCTGCCCAACTCGAAGGCGCTGCGCGCCACCGACGCCAACCTCAAGGTGTTCGAGGGCCAGCGGGCCGATATCGAGGCGCGCAACGCCAAGGCGCGCGAGGCGGCCGTCGAAGTCGGGCGACAAGCTCGACGGCTCGCAATACATCCTGATCCGCCAGGCCGGCGAGAGCGGCCACCTCTACGGCTCGGTTTCCGGGCGCGACGTCGCCGACGCGGTGAACGCCGAGGGCGGCAAGATCGACCGGGCGATGGTCGTGCTGGACAAGCCGCTGAAGACGCTGGGCGTCCACGAGGTCAAGGTCCGGCTGCATCCGGAGGTGGCGATCACCATCAGCGTCAACATCGCGCGCAGCGCCGATGAGGCCGAGCGTCAGGCGCGGGGCGAGAACGTGATCACCGCCCAGTTCGAGGAAGACGTCCGGCTGGGCGCCGAAGCGCAGGCCGACCTCCTGGAAGGCGGCGCAGGCCAGCTGGTCCGCGAAGGCGGCGGCGACGCAGGAGCAAGCCTAGCGACGTTTCGGCCGCCGCGGCTCATCCACAGGAAGAATTGCTCTGTGGAACGATGTGCGCGCCGCGCTGGCGGCCAGCGTGCCCGAGGACTATGGTTAAGCCGCGATGGCCTTCGTTCCCGCTCTCGATCTGCGCAGCGCCTCCGACGAAGTGGCGCTCGCGCACACCCCGCGCAATATCGAGGCCGAGCAGGCGCTGCTCGGCGCGCTGTTGTTCGACAACGCCGCGTTCGAGCGTCTGGGCGACTATCTGCAGGCGCGCCACTTCTACGAGCCTTTCCATGCGCGCCTGTTCGCGGCGATCGAAGAGCATGTGCGCAAGGGCCAGCTGGCCGAGCCGATCATGCTCGTCGACCGCTTCAAGCACGACCCGGCGTTCGAGGAGCTGGGCGGCTTGCGCTACCTGGCCGACCTGGTCGACCGCGCGCCGCCCGGCCGCCAACGCCGCCGACTACGGCCGCGCGATCTATGACCTGGCGCTGCGCCGCGACCTGATCCGCATCGGCGGCGACATCGCGGCCGAGGCGACGCGCGGCGACGCCGAGCTCTCGGCGCGCGACCAGATCGAGGCTGCGGAACAGCAGCTCTACGAGCTCGCGGAGACGGGCGGGACGTCCAACGGGCTGGTGGCGCTGTCCGAAGCGCTGCGCGGCGCGGTCGACATGGCGGCCGAGGCGTTCAACCGCGACGGCGGCCTGGCCGGCCTCTCCACCGGCCTGAAGGACCTCGACCAGAAGCTCGGCGGCCTGCACAAGTCCGACCTTCTGATCATCGCCGGCCGGCCCTCGATGGGGAAGTCGTCGCTGGCGCTCAACATCGCCTACCACGTGGCGAAGACCTACGCCTGGGAGCCGCAGCCGGACGGCGCGCGCAAGACGGTCGACGGCGGGGTCGTCGCCTTCTTCTCGCTCGAGATGTCGGCCGAGCAGCTGGCCATGCGCCTGGTGGCCGAGGTTTCCGGCGTGCCCTCGGACCGGTTGCGCAAGGGCGAGATCGAGGCCTCGGAGTTCGGCCGCGTGCGCGACGCGGCGATCGATATCCAGGGCGCGCCGCTCTACATCGACGACACGGGCGGCCTCTCGATCGGCCGGCTGGCGGCCCGCGCGCGGCGGCTGCAGCGGCAGGTCGGGCTCGACCTGATCGTCGTCGACTACCTGCAGCTGGTGACCACTGGCGAGTTGAGCCGCAACGACAACCGCGTGCAGGAAGTGACCCAGATCACCCAGGGGCTGAAGGCGCTGGCCAAGGAGCTGTCGGTGCCGGTCATCGCCTGCGCCCAGCTCTCCCGCCAGGTCGAGCAGCGGGACGACAAGCGGCCGCAGCTGTCGGACCTGCGCGAGTCCGGCTCGATCGAGCAGGACGCCGACGTCGTCATGTTCGTGTTCCGCGAGAGCTATTACCTCAGCCGCTCGGAGCCGCGCGAAGGCACGCCCGAGCATCTGACCTGGCAGGAGGAGATGGACAAGGTCGCCCACCTCGCTGAGGTCATCATCGGCAAGCAGCGCCACGGCCCGATCGGCGTGGTGCGCATGCACTACAACGACGACCTGACCAAGTTCTCCGACCTCGCGCGCGAAGGGTCGCTACGAGGTGCGCTGATCAGGCGTGGCCGAGGCTCTGCAGCCGGCTCGAGGTCGACCGAGGTCGACCGCGCCCTTCAGGTCGTCGATGCCGACGCCCGAGCCCTCGGCATCCACGACGAAGCGGTTGCCGACGAAGACCGAGTACTTGCCGCTCTTCGACTGATTGTCGAACTGCTCCTCGGTCATCCGCCCGTTCACGTTGGTGACCCTGTCGTAGCCGGTGGCGGTCTCGTGATCGGACTGGACGTTGAATGCGCTGGCCAAGCTGGCCAGCGCGCCCATCGCCGCCGTGTCGGTGATCGCCAGCGTGATACGCCGATCGCCCGCCGAATAGGTGCCCTCGGCGTTCGAGCCGGAGAGCCCGCCGGCCGCGCCGCTGGTGACGCTGAGGTCGGTCCGCGGCAGACCGGCGATCGAGCTGCGGCAGCATGGCCTTGAGCGTGTCGGCCGGCACGGCCTGTACCGCTTCCGGCCGGCGCGGGCTGGCCGTTGGCCTGCGCCTGCATCGCCTTGCCTGGCGGCCTCGGCCTGCTGAGCGGCCTGGCTGAGTTGCGCCAGGTCGACGGACGTCTGGCCGACTGTCACGGTGCCGGTAAGCGAGCCCGGGTTCGCCCGCTATCGTCGTGCCGCCGAAGATGGACCGGCGCTCGCGATGACCGCGCAGGCGACGAGGGCGACCACGAAGTACAACGATGAGACCAAGATGATGCTGACGGCGGTGTAGCCCAGGCCTTGTCGGCCGGGGCCTTCATCATCTTGGGGATGCCGAGATAGAGCAGATAGAGGCTGTAGAGGCCGACGAGGCCTAGGATGCCCAGGAGCGGGAACATGCGAAAATCCCGGCCACCCAGAAGGCCGTCCAGGAGTAGACGACCACCTTGAGCGCCTGGATGCGGTTCTTCTGTCCGCCGAAGCTGGGCGCCAGCTCATCGATGATGAGCGCGATCGACGAACACGCCGACCAGCTCAGGATGTACGAAGCAACGATCGCGCTCGGCGACGACGGCGATCAGGTTGCGGCTGGACGCAGACGCCCGAGCGACGCAGATCGGCTCACAAGCCGCCGATGATCTGCGCGATGGCCGAGATCGCCGCCGAGGATGCCGGCGTAGCCCATAAGAGGCCCTGCGTGCGTCGCAGCCTCGGTCTCGATCTTGTCCCACTCGGCGGCACGGCGTCATCAGGATGCCCTGGACGCGGGCGATGATCGACGACGTCGATGGCGCCACAACGCGGCGTCGGGTTGGTTGTCGGTCATGCTTGGTCTCCCCGAAATAGTTCCCCTGGCCGAGGAGCATAACCCTGTTATGGCGACAGCCGTAACCGTCCTTCTTCGCGCGAGCGCGTGCCCGCTCAGCGGCCGACTCGCCCGCAGAGTGGTCGGCTAGCGAATGTGAGGTCCCATGGCGCGCGACGGCGCGGTCTATGTCTGCCAGGCCTGCGGGGCGGTCCAGTCGAAGTGGGCCGGCCAATGCCCCGCTTGCGAGGCCTGGAACACGCTGGTCGAGGAGATCCAGAGCCGCCCGCCCGGCGCGCTGGCGCCGGCGCGCGCTTCGAAGCAGCGCGGGCTGGTGTTCGAAGCGCTGGAGGGCGCGAGCCCGGCGCCCGCGCGCGTCCGGACCCATGTCGAGGAGTTCGACCGGGTCTGTGGCGGCGGCGTGGCCAAGGGCTCGGTGGTGTTGATCGGCGGCGATCCCGGCGTCGGCAAGTCGACCCTGCTGCTGCAGGTCGTGGGCGAGGCGGCGCGCGGCGGGGCGGCTTGCGCCTACATCTCGGGCGAGGAGGCGGTCGAGCAGGTGCGGGCCAGGGCGGCGCGGATGGGCCTGGCGCAATCGGGGGTGAAGCTGGCCGCCGAGACCGCCGTGCGCGCCATCGCCGACGGGCTGAAGCGCGAGCGATTCGATCTGGTCGTCGTCGACTCCATCCAGACGCTGTGGAGCGACATGCACGAGGCCGGCCCGGGCTCGGTGACCCAGGTGCGCGCCGCGGTCGCCGAGCTGGTGCGGCTGGCCAAGGCGCGCGGCGTCGCCATGCTCCTGGTCGGCCACGTCACCAAGGACGGCCAGATCGCCGGGCCGAAGGTGGTCGAGCACATGGTCGACGCGGTGCTCAGCCTCGAGGGCGAGCGCGGCTATCCGTTCCGCATTCTGCGCGCCGGCAAGAACCGCTTCGGCGCCGTCGACGAGATCGGCGTGTTCGAGATGAGCGACGCCGGCCTGCGCGAGGTGAAGAACCCGTCCGCCCTGTTCCTCAACGAGGGCGCCGAGCGGGCCGCGGGGGCGGCGGTGTTCGCCGGCGTCGAGGGCTCGCGGCCGGTGCTGGTGGAGTTCCAGGCCCTGGTCGCGCCATCGGCCTACGGGACGCCGCGGCGGGCGGTGGTCGGCTGGGACCAGGGGCGGCTGGCGATGCTGCTCGCGGTGCTCGAGGCGCGCTGCGGGATCGGCTTCGCCGGGCGCGACGTCTACCTGAACGTCGCCGGCGGCCTGCGCATCAGCGAGCCGGCCGCGGACCTCGCGGCGGCGGCGGCATCTGGTCTCCTCGGCGCTGGAGGTCGCCCTGCCGCAGGACTGCGTGGTGTTCGGCGAGGTCAGCCTTTCCGGCGAGGTCCGGATGGTCAGCCGCGGCGACATCCGCCTGAAGGAAGCCGCCAAGCTCGGCTTCCGCCGCGCGCTCGCGCCCTCGGCGGCCGGCGACGGCGGGCCGGTCGCGATCACCGGCGTAGCGCGGCTCTCCGACGCGGTCAGGCGGATCGGCGAGGACGACTGGGCGTGACCCTGTTCGACGTCATCGCGCTTTTGATCCTCGGCGTCTCCATCCTGGTCGGGCTTCGTGCGCGGCGCGCTGCGCGAGGTCGCCACCGTGTTCGCGTTCGTCGCCGCGGTCGATCATCGCGATCTTCGCGCTGCGCCTCACCGGGCCGATCGCGCGGGCGGCCGTGCACCCGGCCTGGGCGGCCACGGCGGTCGCGCTCGTGATCGTTTTCCTCGCTTCCTATATTGCGATCCGGGTGCTGGCCGCCGGCCTGATGCGCGGCGTGCACAACATCCGCGCGCTGGGCGCCCTGGACCGCGTTCTCGGCGCCGGATTCGGCCTCGTCAGGGGCCTGGTCGTGCTTGGAGTGTTCTATTTGGCCTTCAACCTCGCGCCGCCGCCGACCGGCACGCCGGCCTGGATCGCGCAGGCCCGCCTCTACCCGGTCGCGCGCGCCTGCGCCGACGCGCTGCGGGCGCTGGCGCCCAGAGGGCTCGGCGCTGGCCGGCCGCATCACGCCGGCGCTCGCCAACGCGGTTCGCGCAGGCGACCGAAAGCTCCGATAGCGAACAATCGGGACAAACCGGCTATGATAGTCAGGCCGAGCGGGGAATTGACGAGGCGGCGGGCAAATCGCGGTGAGCAGGAAACCTTCCATCGATCCGGATGACGATCGCATGCGCCTGGAGTGCGGCGTCTATGGCGCGTTCGGCGTCCCGGACGCCGCGGCGGTGACCGCGGTCGGCCTCCTGGCGCTGCAGCACCGCGGCGAGGAGGCCTGCGGCATCGCCACCTTCGACGGCCAGCGCTTCCACTACGAAAAGCACATCGGGCATGTCTCCGACGCCTTCGGCGACGGCGACGTGGTCAACGCGCCTGCCCGGCGCGCGGGCGATCGGCCACACCCGCTATTCCACGACCGGCGCCAGCGTCGTGCGCAACGTCCAGCCGATGTTCGCCGACCTCGAGGCCGGCGGCGTGGCCCTGGCCCACAACGGCAACCTGACCAACTTCCTCGTCGCTGCGCGAGCGGCTGGTCTCCGAGGGGGCGATCTTCCAGTCCACCTCGGACTCCGAGGTCATCCTCCACCTCATCGCCCAGTCGCGGAAAGCCAAGATGGTCGACCGGCTGATCGACGCGCTCCGGCAGATCGAGGGCGGCTACGCGCTGATCGCGCTGACCAACAAGAAGCTGATCGGCGTGCGCGATCCGCTCGGCATCCGCCCGCTGGTCCTCGGCGACCTGGACGGCCACCCGGTGCTCGCATCCGAGACCCGCGCGCTCGACATGACCGGCGCGCGCTTCGTGCGCGACGTCGAGCACGGCGAGATCGTGGTCATCTCCGAGGAGGGCATCGAGAGCTACCGCCCCTTCCCCGCCGCCCGCGCCCGCCCCTGCGTGTTCGAGTACGTCTACTTCGCCATGCCGGACTCGATCGTGAACGGCAGCTCGGTCTACGAGGTGCGCAAGCGCATGGGCCAGCGGCTGGCGCAGGAGAGCGCCGTGCCGGCCGACGTCGTGGTGCCCGTGCCCGAACTCCAGCGTGCCCGCGGCGATCGGCTTCGCCCAGGAGATCGGCCTGCCCTACGAGATGGGCATCATCCGGAACCACCACGTCGGGCGGACCTTCATCCAGCCGACCCAGGGCATCCGCGAGCTCGGCGTCGGGCGGAAGTACAATCCCAACCGCGCCGTCCTCGAGGGCAAGCGCGTGGTCCTGGTCGACGACTCCATCGTGCGCGGCACGACCTCGGTGAAGATCGTGCGCATGGTGCGCGCCGCCGGGCGCCAAGGAGGTGCACCTGCGCTCGGCCTCGCCGCCGATCAAGTATCCCGACTTCTACGGGATCGACATGCCCGAGCGCGACAAGCTGCTCGCCGCGACGCGCTCGCTCGAGGAGATGGCGAGCTTCCTCGAGGTGGACAGCTTGGCGTTCCTCACGGTCGAGGGCCTCTACTGGGCCATGGGCGCCGGGCCGCGCGATCCCGAGCGGCCGCAGTTCACCGACCACTACTTCACCGGCGAGTACCCCACCCGCCTGCTCGACCGCGAGCGGATGCAGGGGCTGAACGAGCCGAGCGAGCGCCAGCTGTCGTTCCTGGTCGACGCGTGAGCGAAACGGCCGTCGCCCGGCCCCGGCTGGGGCTGGGTCAGGACGCTCACGCCCGACCGCTACGTCCTCATGATCATGCCATGGTGGCGCTGGCGACGGTGCTGCCCGTGCGCGGCCGCGCCGGCGGCCGACTTCGGCCTCCTCACCAAGGCGGCCATCGCGCTGTTGTTCTTCCTGCACGGCGCGAAGCTGTCGCGCGCGTCCGTGGTCGCCGGCATCGTGCATTGGCGGCTGCACCTGGTGATCGTTGCGGCCACCTTCGCTCCTCTTCCCGGTGCTCGGGCTGATCGCCGCCCGGCTGCCGGCCGCCATCCTGCCGCCGACGCTGGCCACCGGCGTGGTCTTCCTCTGCTGCCTCCCCTCGACCGTGCAGTCCTCGATCGCATTCACCTCCGTCGCACGCGGCAACGTGGCGGCCGCGGTTTGCGCCGCCTCGGCGTCGAACCTGCTTCGGCATCGCCGCGACGCCGCTGCTCGCAACGCTGCTCCTGCACACGCGCGGCGCCGGCTCGCCGCTGGAGGAGGCCGAGGCCATCGTCATGCAGCTCCTGGTTCCCTTCCTGGCGGGCCAGGTCGCGCGCATCTGGATCGCCGGCTGGATGCAAGGCCACGGCCGCCTCGTCGGCTGGGTCGACCGCAGCTCGATCCTGCTCGTCGTCTACGGCGCCTTCTCGGCCGCGGTCGTGCAGGGCATCTGGAGCGAGTTCTCCGTGGTCCAGATCCTTTGGCTGCTCGCCGTCTGCGCCGCCATCCTGGCCGCCGCGCTGGCCATCACCACGGCCTGCGCCGCCCGCGCCCTGCGCTTCGACAAGGCCGACGAGATCGCCATCGTGTTCTGCGGCTCGAAAAAGAGCCTCGCCACCGGCGTGCCGATGGCCGGCATCCTCTTCCCGGCCGCCAGCGTCGGGCTGATCGTGCTGCCGCTCATGCTGTTCCACCAGCTGCAGCTGATGGCCTGCGCCGTGCTCGCGCAGCGGTATGCGGCGCGGGCCGATCCGGGCTAGAAGGCGCGCCGCCCAGCCTCGCGAGGAGACTTCAGAGCGTGTCCGAGTTCGAACGCCCGCTCGCCGGCCGCATCGCGCTGGTCACCGGCGCCTCGCGCGGAATCGGGCGCGCCGCGGCGCTCGCGCTCGCCGCCGCCGGCGCGCACGTCATCGCCGTCGCCCGCACGCAAGGGGCGCTGGAGGAGCTGGACGACGTGATCCGCGCCGAGACCGGCGAGCGGGCGACGCTCGTCCCCATGGACCTCGCCAACGGCGACGGCATCGACCAGCTGGGCCTGGCGATCCACCAGCGGCACGGCCGGCTGGACATCATGGTCCACGCCGCCGCGGTGCTGGGCGGCCTGATCCCGGTCTCGCACATGGACCCGCCGCGCTTCGAGCACGTGGTTCAGGTCAACCTGACCGCGAGCTACCGGCTGATCCGCTCGATGGAGCCGCTGCTGCGGCAATCGGAGGCCGGGCGGGCCATCTTCCTCACCACCGGCGTCGCGGCCCGGCCGCGGGCCTTCTGGGGCGCCTACGCCGCGACCAAGGCCGGCCTCGAGGCCCTGGTGCGCTGCTGGGCCGACGAGATCGAGAACACCACCGTGCGCGCGGTCCTGCTGGACCCGGCCGTGATGCGCACGCGCATGCGCGCCGAGGCGTTCCCGGGCGAGGACCCCGACACGCTGCCCGACCCCACGGAGATCGGCCCGATGATCGTCGAGCTCGCCCAGGCCGAGCTCGGCCTGCCGCGCGAGACGGCGAAGTTCAGCGAGTGGAAGCGCGCGCGCGCCTCGGCCTGACCTTCTTGCCGGGCTTCGGCCGAGCGCGGGGCGAAGTCGCCGTCGACGTAGGGATTGCGGCTCCGCCGCACGATCAGCCGGATCGGCGCGCCGGGCAGGTCGAAGCTCTCGCGCAGGCTGTTGACCAGGTAGCGGCGGTAGCTCTCCGGCAGGTCGCTCGCCGGCCCCCGAGGCCATCAGCACGAAGGTCGGCGGCCGCGACTTGGTCTGCGCCATGTACTTGGGCTTCACCCGGCGGCCCTTCACCGCCGGCGGCGGGTGCCGTTCGAGCGCGAGCTTGAGCCAGTCGTTCAGGTCGCGCGTCTTCACCTTGGTCGACCAGTCGGCGTGCAGCTTGAGCACCGCCGGGATCAGCCGCTCGAGCCCGCGCCCGGTCTCGGCCGAGAGCGCCACAATGCGGCGCGCCGCGCAGCTGCGGCAGGACCTTCTCGGCCATCTCGGCTGCAGGCCTTCAGCCGCTGCGGCCGGATCCTCGACCAGGTCCCACTTGGCGAGCACGAAGACCAGCGCGCGGCCCTCGCGCTCGACCAGGTCGGCCAGCTGCAGGTCCTGGACCTCGAACGGGTGGGTCGCGTCCATGACCAGCAGCACCACCTCGGCCAGCTGGATGGCGCGCAGCGCGTCCTGCACCGAGAGCTGCTCCAGCCGCTCGCGCACCAGCGCCTTGCGGCGGATGCCGGCGGTGTCGACCAGGCGAAAGCGCCGGCCCTCCGAGGTCCAGTCGACGCGGATCGAGTCGCGGGTGATGCCAGCTTCCGGGCCGGTCAGCATCCGCTCTTCGCCGATCAGCTCGTTGACCAGCGTCGACTTGCCCGCGTTCGGCCGGCCGATGACCGCGATGGCCAGCGGACGCTCGGCCTCGTCGGCCGGCTCGTCCTCGTCCTGCTCCGCCGCGTAGGGCGCGAGCGCGTCGTAGAGATCCGACAGGCCGTCGCCGTGCTCGGCCGAGATCGGCGATCGGCTCGCCGAGGCCAAGCGAGAAGGCCTCGCTCGCGCCCGCATCGCCGGCGCGGCCCTCGGCCTTGTTGGCCAACAGCACCACCGGCTTGTCCTTGCGCCGGAGCAGCTCGACGAACACGCGATCCAGCGGGGTGACCCCCTCGCGCGCGTCGATCACGAGCGCGACCACGTCGGCGTCGTCGATCGCCTGCTGCATCTGCAGCTGCATGCGCGCGGCCAGGCTCTCGTCGTCCTGGTTCTCGAAGCCCGGCGGTGTCGATCAGCTCGAGGTCGATGTCGCCGAGCCGGCCCGTGTGCGTGCCGCCGGTCGCGCGTGACGCCCGGCCGATCGTCGACGATCGCCAGCCGCTTGCCGGCGAGCCGGTTGAACAGCGTCGACTTCCCGACGTTCGGCCGACCGACGATGGCGAGCTTGAGCGCCATTTGGGCTCGCTAGCGGATGGCGATCAGCTCCGCCGCCTGCGTCGCGACGTAGAGATCGGGTCCGACCGCGATCGGGGTGATCAGGGAATCGGAGCCCAGCTTCAGCCGCCGCTCGATGGCGCCGGTCTTCGGATTGAGCGCGACCGCCTCGCCCCTGCTGGACACCAGCACCAGGTAGGGCCCGGTCAGCATCGGGCCTGACCAGTCGGCGCGCTCCTTCTGCGGCAGCCGCGCATTGAGGTCGGTGATCCAGTAGATTTGGCCGCTGTCCCGCGAGGCGCAGATCACCCGCCCTTGCGTGTCCGAGACATAGACGACGTCGCCGACCGGCCATGGGGTGGTGATGGACGTCACCGGCAGCGTCCAGCGCTGGTTGCCCGTGCGCATGTCGATCGCCGCCATCACGCCCGAGTGGCTCGCGGCATAGACGTCGCCATGATAGATCACCGGCCGCCCGGCGATGTCGCGGATCTCCGAAAGCGCGCTGTTGCGGTTCGACTTCGAGAGCTCGCGTGCTCCACAGCTGATTGCCGTTGGCCGTCTGCATCGCGACCACCTCGCCCGAGGCGAAGGCCGCGACGACCGCGTCGCCCGAGATCGCCGGGCTGGTGGCCGAGAGGATGCGCGCGGTTTCGCGTGAGCGCCTGGTGCGTCCACCCTGGCTGGCCGGTCGCCGCATCGAAGGTCAGGAGATCGTCGTCGGTCGATTCCGCATAGACGCGGCCGTCGGCGACCGTCGGCGCCGCGTGCACCGGCGCGTCGGTCTGGCGTTCGCCAGATCAGCTTGCCGGTCGCGGCATCCAGCGCGGCGACGAACCGATAGCCGGAGGTCACGAACAGCTTGCCGTCGGCGAACGCCAGGCCGCCGCCGAAGGCCTCCCGCTGTCGCCGGGTGCGCTCGGCGAGGTCGCGCCGCCAGATCTGGCGGCCGTCGCTGAGGTCGAACGCCGAGACGCCCGCATCGCCGTCCATGACATAGATCGCGCCCGTCGGCCGCCACCGGCGGCGCCGGTGACGTGGTAGTCGCGGTTCGAGCCGCGCCCGAACTTGCGCCGCCAGGCGACGGTGAAGTCCACGCCGGCGTTCGGCCGCTCGACCGACTGCTCGGCGTGCCGCCGGGCAGCGGCCAGGCAGCGATGGGCTGCGGATCCGGCAGGAAGAAGTCCTGCCCCCTCAGCGTGTCCGAGACGGCGAGCGTGTCGGCGGGGAGCACGTTGATGCGCTCGCCGCTGCCGCTGTACTTGCTCGTCTTCGCTTGCTGGAACGGGTTGTGGAAAGGATTGTTGATGTGCAGGCAGCCGCTCGTCGCGGTGGCCGCGGCCAACAGCAGGACCAGGCCGAGGACGCGTCCGGTCTTCATTGCGCGGCTCCCTGCGGGGCCGGCTGCTGGGCCTGCTGCGCGGCTTGCTGCGCGGCCGCCGCGGGCGGCGGAAGCGGCGGCAAGGCGATCGCCTGCTTCACCATCGACGGCAGCGCGCCGGCCGTGCCGCCCTTGATCACCGCGATCGCCGCCTGGGCGCGCTCGCGCACGTCCTGCGGCGCATCCGTCATCAGCGACAGCACCTGGAAGTCGCTCAGCGCGTCCTGCGGGCGCCCGGCCTCCAGCTTGGCGAGCGCCAGCGCCTCGCGCGCCAGCGCGTGGTAGGGCCGGTTCGGATCGGTAAGGGGTTTCAAGCGCGCCTCGACCTCGACGTAGGGCGCCGTGTCGAGCAGGGCCAAGGCGGATTTGAGGCGGGCGGCGTCGCTGATCACCGGATCGGACGTGGCCTTGGCCGCCTGGTCGAACAGGGCGACCGCGTCCTGGGTCCGCTTCTGCTGCATGCGCACGCCGGCCTGCTGCATCAGCGCCAGCGCCTTGTACGCCGAGGCCGACTTCGAGGCCGCGTCGCCGAAGCTCGCGTAGGCGCCGGCGAGTCGCCCTTGCCCAGGTCGGTCGATCCGGTCTGCGTAGGCCCGCGAGGCGGCGTCGATGTTCGCGCTGCTGGTAGGCCGTGAAGCCCCAGACGCCGAGCGCGATCGACCAGGGCCAGGGCGCCGACGCCAAGCGCCCAGGGCAGGTAGCGGCGCGCGATCGCGCCCAAGCGGTCAGAGCGGAGGTGCTCGTCGACCTCTTCAAAAATATCGACCAACGGGGACTCCGCGCCTTCGAGACGCCTCAACTGGGCGAGGCCGGGAACCTATAGCCTAACACGGCGGCGTCGCAACGCGGCCGTTGCCGGCCGGTACTCGGCAGCCTTGGTGAAGTAGGTCTCGGCGGCGGACGGGAAGCGTCGGGCGCGGACGTCGTCGGCGTAGGCGGCGGCGGCGCGGCCGATCTCGGCGCGCAGATCGGCGTAGCGGCGGACGAATTTCGGCGTCCAGTCGAACAGGCCCAGCATGTCGTCGGTCACCAGGATCTGGCCGTCGCAGGCGGCCGAGCCGCCGATGCCGATGGTCGGAATGTCGAGCGCCTGCGGTGATCTCGCGCGCGAGGTCTTCGGCGACCCCTTCGACCACGACGGCGAAGGCGCCCGCCTCGGCGGTCGCTCGGCGCTTCGGCCAGCACGCTCTGCCGCTCGGCCGCGTTGCGGCCCTTGGCGCGGAACCCGCCGTCGACCAGCACTGACTGCGGGCGCAGGCCGACGTGGCCCATCACCGGAATGCCGCGCCCGACGAGATAGGCGATCGTCTCGGCGATGTGCGGCCCGGACTCGACCTTCACGGCCTGGGCGCCGGTTTCCTTCATCAGCCGCGCAGCGTTGTCGAAAGCGATCTCGGGCGCACCCTCGTAGGAACCGAACGGCATGTCGACCACGACCATGGCCCGCCTCGATCCGCGCATCACCGCCTGGCCGTGCAGGATCATCATCTCCATGGTCACGCCGACGGTGTTGGGCAGGCCGTGCACGACCATGCCGACGGAGTTGCCGACAAGCAGCAGGTCGCAGTGCTCGTCGAGGATCTCGGCCTGCGGCGTCGTGTAGGCGGTCAGGCAGACGATCGGCGTCTTGCCCTTGCGCGCGGCGATGTCCGGCGCGGCGAGCCGGCGGACGGACTCTTCTCTTTGCGATGACACTCGACGGGTCCCTCAGAACTCCCGGACCACACGCGTGACCGCGAAGGCCAAGACGGCGGCCACGACCGACCGCGGCCAGCCACATGACCTCCGCGTTCAACGGGAAGCTCTGTGGCATCAGGTTGTTCTCGACGACATCGACGATCTTGCCTGTGAGCTGGCCGCCGGCGTCGGTGGCTGCGCCGCCGAGCCGAGCGATCAGGCCGCCGCCCAGCACCTGCACGCCGCCGATCGACGCCGCCGGCCACGCCCATGCCGCCGATGACCAGCCGGCGGAACGGTCCAGCCGCGGCTCAGTCGCTCGTCCACGCGCAAGCGCGAAAAGATCGGCGTCCTGCAACGCCGGCGCCTCGGCGAACATGCGCCCGAGCTCCACCTCGAAGTGCCGCTCAGCCATGGACGTCAGCCTCCGCCGGAGCAAAGTCGCGGCCCGGCGCCAGGCGTCTCCGGAGTTTATCCAAACCACGTTTGACATGGGATTTGACCGTTCCAAGTGGCGCATTCAAGGCCTCGGCCGCCTCGGCGTGGCTCAATCCGGCGCCATAGCAGAGGCTGACGCACAGCCGCTCCGCGCGTGACAGGCTCTTCAGCGCCTCGTCCAGATCGATGCGGTCGTCGTTTTGGGCCTCGCCCGCGTCCACGCCTTCTTCCATGGCAAGCAGAGCGGCGGCCTGGCCCTTGGCCTCGCGCCGCCAGCGCCTGACGTAGAGCCTGGCTGCGATCCGCTTGACCCAGGACTGGAAGGTGCCCTCGCCGCGGAAGTCGCTGATTTGCTGGAAGGCCGCCAGGAAGGCGTCCTGCGCCAGGTCGTCGGCCAGCGCCGGGTCGGCGCCCATGCGGCGCAACAGCCCGCGCACCGCCGATCCGTGCCGGCGGATCAGCTCGCCGAACGCGTCACGCCCGCCGGTCGCCGTCAGCGCGACCAGTTCGAGGTCGTGCGCGGATGCGCGTCCCGTGCCGGACTCGGCCATGCGCGGCCCTCGTTAGCCCCCTTGGATTGGCGTCAGGCTTGCGGAGAGTTGCGCCGGGTGAGCCAGAGCACGAGGTAGGCAAGGCCGATGAAACCCGGGAATCGCTCCCGAGCCGGCGACGATGCCGCCCGTGATCGCGCCGCCCTCGGCGCTTCCGCGATCGAAATGCCGTACCCAGAGCCCGACGCCGAGGGCGGCGAGGCCCAGGCCAACCGCGATGAGCACGACCGCGCGCCGAAGGTCGGCGTCCGACCCGCTGTCCATCGAAGACTGCCGCGTCGACGACCGCGTCAGCTTCTCGATCAGCTCGGGCGGCACGGGCTGCCCCTTCTCGTAGGCGACGCGCAGGGTCTCGTGCATCTGCGCCCGCTCGCGAGCGTCGAAAGTAACTTCGGATCCAGATCGGCCCGACCACGACCGCGATGATCATGAAGATCCCGCAGATCGGAACGAGTTCCGCGGCAATCGTTTCGAACATTGTTGAGCTCCTCCAGCCCCAGAGAAGACGATGATCGTCTGCCCTGTTTTGATGGAAAGAGGCCGCAAGAGCCACGAATGGATGCGAATTCGCGAATGAAATCTTGGTAACGGGAGCGCCGCTTGGCTACTCCCACTCGATCGTGCCCGGCGGCTTGGAGGTCACATCGTACACAACCCGGTTCACGCCGCGGACCTCGTTGATGATCCGGGTGGCGGCGCGCGCCAACACCGGCCAGGGGAACTCGAAGAAATCGGCGGTCATGCCGTCCGATGAGGTGACGGCGCGCAGGGCGCAGACCTCCTCGTAGGTGCGCGCGTCGCCCATCACGCCCACCGTGCGCACGGGCAAGAGCACCGCGAACGCCTGCCAGATCGCGTCATAAAGTCCGGCCTTGCCGAATCTCGTCGAGAAAGATGGCGTCCGCCTGCTGAAGGATGGCCACGCGCTCCGGCGTCACCGCGCCTGGAATGCGGATTGCGAGCCCCGGTCCGGGGAACGGATGGCGGCCGACGAACGCCGGCGGCAAGCCGAGCTCGACGCCGAGCGCGCGTACCTCGTCCTTGAACAGCTCGCGCAGCGGCTCGACCAGCTTGAGCTTCATCGTCTCCGGCAGGCCGCCGACGTTGTGGTGGCTCTTGATCACCGCCGAGGGCCCGCCGCGCGCCGAGACGCTCTCGATCACGTCCGGATAGAGCGTGCCCTGGGCCAGGAACGCCGCGCCTTCGATCTTCGCCGCCTCGCGGTCGAACACCTCGACGAACACCCGGCCGATGGTCTTGCGCTTGGCTTCAGGGTCGGAGACGCCGTCCAGGGCCGACAGGAATTCCTGCTGCCGCATCAACATGAATCAATGGAATATTGAAGTGATTGCGGAATAGGTCGACCACGTCCCGCGCCTCGTTCATCCGCAGGAGCCCGGTGTCGACAAGCACGCAGGTCAGCTGGTCGCCGATCGCCTCGTGGATCAGGACCGCGGCGACCGAAGAATCGACTCCGCCCGAGAGGCCGCAGATCACCCGTTCCCTGCCGACCTGGGCGCGGATGCGCCGGACCGCCTCGTCGCGGAAGGCGGCCATGGTCCAGTCGCCCTTCAGGCCAGCGATCCTGTGGGTGAAGTTGCGCAGGATGAGCGCCCCGCGCGGCGTGTGCGCCACCTCGGGGTGGAACTGCACGCCGTAGAGCCGCCGGCCCTCGTCGGCGATCGCGGCGAAGGGCGAGCCCGTCGATGTGGCGACCACCTCGAACCCCAATGGAATGGCGGTGATCTTGTCGCCGTGGCTCATCCAGACCGGTTCACGGTCGCCGACGTCGCCCAGCCCGTCCAGCAGCGAGGACTCGCGCTCGATCTGGATGTCGGCGCGCCCGAATTCACGGGCGTGGCCGCCCTCGACCGATCCGCCGAGCGCGGCGCACATGGTCATCTCGCCGTAGCAGATGCCAAGCACCGGCACGCCGCGCTCGAAGACGCCGGCGTCGGCGGCCGGGCTCTCCGCTTCTCCGGCGCTGGCCGGCCCGCCGGAGAGGATGATGGCGTCAGGATCGAAGGCGTCGAGGAAAGCCGCATCCACGCGGTCGAACGGATGGATTTCGCTATAGACCCCGTCCTCGCGCACGCGCCGGGCGATGAGCTGCGTCACCTGGCTGCCGAAGTCGACGATCAGGACCCGCTCGTGCCGCTCGCTCATGGGCGCGCCATAGCCGCGATTCGCCGCCGGCGTCACGGCGCGCGCTCCAGAACCGCCACGAAGAAGCCATCGGCGCCGAACGAGCGCGGCGAGAGGCGGATGAAGCCCTCGGCCGTCGCCTGGCCGGCGAGCGCGGCCATGCCGGCTTCGTCGGCGAGGCCGGATGCGCTGATCTGCGCGGGTGCGGCCGAAGCGGCGAACCGCGGATCCGCGGCGAGGAACGCTGCAACGCGATCCTCGTTCTCCTCGGCGAACACCGAGCACGTGACATAGACGAGCCGGCCGCCCGGCTTCACGTACGCGGCCGCCTCGGCGAGGACGCCGTCCTGCTCGGCCATGCGGCGCTCGAGCTGACCCGGGCGCAGCCGCCACTTGGCATCCGGATGGCGCCGCCATGTCCCCGAGCCGCTGCAGGGGGCGTCGACGAAGACGACATCCATGCGTTCGGCGAGATCGGGCAGAGCGTCCGGCCGGAGCGGCGAGCGGACCTGCAGGTTGCGCACGCCGGCGCGCTGAGCGCGTTTGACGGTCTCGGCCAGCGGCCGCGCGTCGGCGTCGTAGGCGTAGAGCTGGCCGCTGTTGCGACATGGCGGCCGCCAGCGCAAGGGTCTTGCCGCCGCCGCCGGCGCAGAAGTCGAGCACCTGGCGGCCCTTGACCTCGCCCGCGGCGGCGGCGGCGATCTGCGAGCCCAGGTCCTGCACCTCGAACCAGCCCTTCTGGAACTCGGGCGTCGCCTCGACCGGGGCGGAACGCGCCGCTGGCGCGGGCGCCGGCAGCCGAAGGGCGTTCGCCATCACGCCGGCCGGCCCGGCGCCCAAGCGGCGCCAAGGCCTTCAGCGCACGGCCGACATCCGTCTTCAGCGTATTCACCCGCAGGTCCACTGGCGCGCGGGCCGCCAGCGCCATCGCTTCGGCGACCCGCTCGTCCCCGAACGAACGGGCCAGATGGGGATCGAGCCAGTCCGGATAGTCTCCGCGCACGGGGTTCGGCGCGTCCTCGAGCGGCTGGGGCTCGGCCAGCACCAGGGCTTCTGCATCGCTCAGCGCGCCCGGCCCGTGGGGCGCCTCGCCGAAGGCCGCAGCGACCTGGTCCGGCGTCCACGCCCAGGCGAGGCGCAATGCGGCCATCGCAATCACCCGCGGACTCTCTGCGCCCGCGCGCCAGGCCAGCGAACGGCGATGCCGCAAGGCGTCCAACACCAGCCCGGAGACCCAGGCCCGGTCCTTCGCGCCAGCGTAGCGGCTCGCATCGCCCCAGGCCTTCAGGGCCAGCCGCGCGGGTCTGTGATGCTGCTCGATGTCCTCGAGCACTTCGATCGCCGCGGCGACCCGGCCCGCGTCACGCAACGCCCGGCCTCATACCGGCGCTGAGTAGTTCGGCGCCTCGCGGGTCATGTGGACGTCGTGGACGTGGCTTTCGCGCAGGCCCGCGCCGGTGATCCGGACGAAGCGCGCCCGTGCCTGGAACGTCTCGATGTCGGGCGCGCCGACATAGCCCATGGCCGCCTGCAGCCCGCCGACGAGCTGGTGCAGGATCGGGCCAATCAGGCCTTTGTAGGCGACCTGGCCCTCGATGCCTTGCGGGACCAGCTTGAGGGTGTCCTCGACGTCCTTCTGGAAGTAGCGATCGGCCGACCCGCGCGCCATTGCGCCGACCGAGCCCATGCCGCGGTATGCCTTGTACGATCTGCCTTGGTAGAGGAAGACCTCACCGGGCGTCTCTTCGGCGCCCGCCAGCATCGAGCCGATCATGGCGCTCTCCGCGCCGGCGGCGATCGCCTTTGCGAAGTCGCCCGAGTACTTGATGCCGCCGTCGGCGATGATCGGCACGTTGGCGCTCCGGCCCGCGCGCACCGCGTCGAGGACGGCTGACAGCTGCGGCACGCCGACGCCCGCCACCACGCGGGTCGTGCAGATAGAGCCTGGGCCGATCCCGACCTTGATCGCGTCCGCGCCGGCGTCGATCAGCGCCATCGCGCCTTCGTAGGTCGCGACGTTGCCGGCCACGATCTGAACCCGATTGGTCTCGCGCTTGATCCGTTGGACCGCGCGGGACACGTCGATGTTGTGACCGTGGGCGGTATCGATGACGACGACGTCGACGCCGGCGTCCACCAGCGCCATCGACCGCTCGTAGCCGGAATCCCCGATGGTCGAGGCCGCTCCGACCAGCAGGCGGCCCTGGCTGTCCTTGGCCGCATGCGGATGCGCCTCGGCCTTGTCCATATCCTTGACCGTGATCAGGCCCACCGCGCGATAGGCCTCGTCGACCACGATCAGGCGCTCGATCTTGCGCCGCTGCAGAAGGGATCGCGCTTCCTCGAGCGACGCGCCTTCCCTCACCGTCGCAAGGTTCTCAGTGGTCATCAGAGCGCGCGCCGGCTTCTTGACGTCCGTCTCGAAGCGCATGTCACGATTGGTAAGAATTCCACACAGTTTGCCCGAGCCGCGTTCGACGACGGGGAAGCCGGAGATGTTTCTGTGCGCCTTGATTTCGCGGATCTCGCCCAGCGTCGTGTCGGGGTGGATGGTGAGGGGATTGATCACCATCCCGCTCTCGTAACGCTTCACCTCGCGGACCTGATCGGCCTGCTCTTCGGGCGTCAGATTGCGGTGCAGAACGCCCAGACCGCCCGCCTGCGCCATCGCGATGGCCAGCCGGCTCTCGGTGACGGTGTCCATGGCCGCGGACACGATTGGGATGTTGAGGCGGATTTCCCGCGTGAACCTGGTCTTGGTTGAGACCTGCCCCGGGATGACGTCAGACGGACCGGGTTCGAGCAAAACGTCGTCGAAGGTGAGCCCTTCGCGAATCTCCATGAGACTCTCCATTTTGCGGGCCGCGTATAACCGCGGCGGCGCAACTTGTCACCCGCCGCCCGGGACCGGCTCCGACGCCAGCGTCATTGGAGTCTCGAGGGACGGGTTCGCCACGTAGGAACGATGGCGGGCAATGCAAGCCGCCGCCGGTTTCCCCACGAGGCAAGCTCTCAGCCCCGCTGATGTGACAGGCGCCAGTCATGAGAGCCGCACAACTCACGATTAAATAAAGGAAAAGTATCCGATATCTGCGGCGGTTACCCACCGATGGAAAGGACGGTTGAGCTTGACCTCGCACGGGCGGAGGCGCCTTTGTCGCGGGCGCGTTTCATGTTGCTGGAGCCCGCCCACATGGCTGACGCTCAAGCCATCCCCTCGCCGTCGCGCGCCAGGCGCGCTCACCGCGACGGGGGCGCGGAAGCGGTGGTTCGCCGTCTGCTCGCCGGGGCCGGCGTCACGCTGAACGGGCCGGAGCCCTACGATCCGCAGGTCAACAACCCGGCGTTCTACGCCCGCGTGGTCACCGACGGCTCTCTGGGCTTGGGCGAGTCCTACATGGACGGCTGGTGGGATTGCGAGCAGCTGGACACATTGTTCGAACGCATCGTCACCCACCGGGTCGACAAGGGCCTGCGCCCATCGCTGTCGCTGATATGCCTCGTCCTGAACGCCCATCTGCACAACCGGCAGAGCCAGCGTCGGGCTTGGGACGTGGCGGAGGTCCACTACAACCTCGACGTCGACGTGTTCGAGGCGACGTTCGACAAGCGGCTGACCGGCAGCTGCGGCTATTGGGCCAAGGCGGACAACCTCGACGACGCCCAGGAGGCCAAGCTCGACCTGATCTGCCGCAAGCTCGGGCTCGCGGCCGGCCAGCGTGTGCTCGACATCGGCTGCGGGTGGGGAGCCTTCATGGGCTTCGCCGCCGAGCGCTATGGCGCAAGCTGCGTTGGCGTGACGGTGAGCCCGGTGCAGGCAGCCTACGCGTCGAAGCGGTACGCCGGTCTGCCGATCGAATTTCAGGTCAAAGACTATCGTAACTTCACCGGTCGCGTGGACCACATCGCCTCGATGGGCATGTTCGAGCACGTCGGCTCGCGCAACTACCGCACCTATTTCGAGAACGCGCGGCGCTGGCTCGCCGACGACGGCCTTTTCGTGCTGCACACCATCTGGGCGAATGAAGCCTATCCGACCATCGACCCGTGGCTCGACAAGTACATCTTCCCGAACGGCTGCCTGCCGACGGTCGGGCAAGTCTGCGATGCAGCCGAAGGTCTTTTCGTTGTCGAAAACATCGAGAACTTCGGGCCTGACTACGATCGCACGCTGATGGCCTGGTACGCCAAGTTCCAGACCAGCCGCGCGGCGATATCCGCCAAATACGGCGAGCGCTTCTGCCGCATGTGGGACTACTACCTGTGCTGTTGCGCCGGTGGCTTCCGCAGCCGGGGGATCAGCGTCGGCCAGTTCGTGCTCTCGCCCAGGGGCGTGCCCGGGGGCTGGCGCCTCAGCCCCTGATCCGCCGCCCAAAGCCGGTGGCGACGATGTAGACCTCGGAGCTTTCGGCCCGGCTCGCCCTCGGCTTGACGTTGCGGACCGAGGCGAACTGGCCCTTGAGCCGCGCAATCAGGTCCGCGGTCTCGCCGCCCTGGAACGCCTTGGCGACGAAGGCGCCGCCTGGCTCGAGCACGGCGAATGCGAATTCCATGGCCAGCTCGATCAGGCCGACGATGCGCAGGTGATCGGTTGTTCGATGCCCGGTGGTGTTGGGCGCCATGTCCGAGAGCACCAGGTCGGCCGGGCCGCCCAAGGCGTCGGTCAGCGCTGCGGCGCAGGCCGGGTCGGCCAGGTCCATTTGCAGCAACGCCGCGCCTGGCAGCGGCTCGGTCGGCAGGATGTCGACGCCGACGACCGCGCCGGCCCTGCGCTCCAGCGCGACCTGAATCCAGCCGCCGGGCGAGCATCCCAGGTCGACGACGCGCGCGCCCGGGCGGATCAGCCGAAAGCGATCGTCGATCTCCGCCAGCTTGAAGGCGGCGCGCGAGCGATAGCCATGGGCCTTGGCGGCGCGCACGAAGTCGTCGTTGAGCTGACGTTCGATCCAGGCCTTCGAAGAAGCGGTCTTCCCCCTCACCGCTCGGACGTGGACGCCGCGACCGGCGTCGCCGCCGCGTCCCGGCGCGCGCACCATTCGACGTCTCGGCGGGTCGCTCATGCGGCAACCTTGGATGCTTTGCCTGACGACCTGCGCCGGCGCCGCCGTCCGCGCCTCGGTCCTTCGCGGCCGGCCATCATCGCGAGGAGGATGCCCTCGCGCAGGCCGCGGTCGGCGACCCGCACCCTCGGGCACGGCCACAGCTCCTGTACGGCCTGAAGGATGGCCGCGCCCGCCAGGACCAGGTCCGCCCGCTCCCGCCCGACGCAGGGTTCGAGCGCCCGCTGTGCGTGGCTCTGGCCGAGCAGCCGCTCGGCCATGCGATCGCAGTCGTCGCGCGTCAGCCAGAGCCCGTCGACGCGCGAGCGATCGTAGCGGGCGAGGCCCAGGTGCAGCCCGGCCAGGCTTGTGATCGCCCCGGAGGTGCCGATCAAATGACCGCGCCCGGCCTCGAACGCGGGCTTCAGCCCGTCGGCGCGTTCGAACACAGAAACCGGCGCCTGCACCGCCTCCACCATCGCCCTGAACCAGCCGTGCTTGTCGTCCACCGTCTCGGGAAACCGCTCGGCCAGCGTCACCACGCCGATCGGAATGGAGAGCCAAGCTAGAATCGGCGGCGTCCCTTCGCTCGCGCCCGGCGCAGTCAGGTCCAGCCAGGACAGCTCGGTAGAGCCGCCGCCCACGTCCAGCACCAACGCCGCGCTCGCCGAGCGGTCGAGCAGGTTGGCGCAGCCCGCGACCGATAGCCGCGCTTCCTCCTTCGGCGTGATGATCTCGAGCTGGATCCCGCACTCGCGGTGGACGCGCTCGAGGAAGGCTTCGCCGTTGCGCGCCGCCCGGCAGGCCTCCGTTGCGATGGCGCGCAAACGCGGACGACCGCGCCGCCGCATGCGCTCGGCGCACACCTTGAGGGCGGCGATCGCGCGGTCCATCGCGGCCGGCTGCAACTCGCCGGACTGGCTGAGTCCCTCACCCAGCCTGACGATGCGCGAATAGGCGTCCACGATGCGGAAGCCGCCCGGCCGCGGACTCGCGATCAGGAGCCGGCAATTGTTGGTGCCAAGATCCAGCGCGGCGTAGAGGCCCTCGGACGACGGGCGGGCTTGCGAGCCGTTCGCGGCCTGCACTCGGTTCCGGTGACGCTCGCCCGGCATGGGCGGGTCAGACATGTCTAAAGCGACCTAATCGTCATGCGGCGCGATCGCCGTGCGGCGCTCGCTCCTGGTTCGGAGGCGACCTTAGCAAGCGGCGCCGGCCGCCGGAAGCACACGACCGGCGACCCAACGTTCATGTTCCAGTCAGGACCATCCTTGTACTATTCATGTCGTTATGGAGACCGAATTCGCAAAGTTCGGTATCGGCCAAGTGGTCCGCCACCGCGTCTTTCCGTTCCGTGGCGTAATCTACGACGTCGATCCGGTCTTCTCGGACACCGAGGAGTACTGGGAGAACATCCCGGAGAACATCAGGCCGCACAAGGACCAGCCGTTCTACCGCCTGTTGGCCGAGAACGAGCGCGAGACTTACCCGGCCTACGTGTCGGAGCAGAACCTCCTGCCGGACGACAGCGGCGAGCCCATCACCCACCCGCACGTCTCGCTGATCTTCGACGGCTTCGACAACGGCCAATACCACCTGCGGCCGCGCATCACCCACTAGCGCTGGGGCGCGGCGCCATAGTCGCGTCGCCAGCGGATCGCCAGCTTCTCGCCGACCTGTCCGCCCACCTGCGAGACGATCGCGAGCCCATGCCCGGCCTGCACGTCCACTTCGGCGGACGGCCCGGCCCGGCCGCCCCCGGTGAGTTCAAGGTAAACGTTCTTGCCGATGTACTTTCCCCCCGAGACGGTGACGCCAGAGGCGGAATCGCCGCCCAGCGCCAACCGATCGAGTTTCGCGAAGTTCCGCAGACTTCCCATCACGTCAAATCCGCCGCCAGTGGCCAGCGTGGTCACCGCGGCGGCGAGCTGGGCCGCCTCGACTGGAGACAATTGGGCGGCTGAGGTCCCGAACAGCACCTGGGCGAGGATCTCGTCCTTGGGCAGGCTGGGAGTCGAGGAGAGGGTTATCACGGGTCTCGCCGCCGTGCCCTGGATCGAGATGACCGCGGTCAGGGTCGGGGCCTCGCGCGTGGCGGTGAGGTTGAGGCGGATATTGTCGGGTGAGGACGCCAGATAGACCACGCCGCGACTGTCGATCTCGAAACGCTGGCCGCCGAACTGATAGTCGCCGCGCACGACTCGGGCGACGCCGCTCAGCACCGGATGGCCGGTGTCGCCAGTCACCCGCGCATCGAGGCTCATCGCGGCGTCCAGCCCCAGTCCCTGCACCATCACCCCGCCTGAAGAGCGCAAAGCGATGTCAAGCTCGACGGCGAGGCCGCCGTGCGATTGGACAGCCGCGCCGACCCCCTGGTCGAGAGAGGCGGGGCGATTCCGCTCGATCACGTCCATCCTCACGACGCCGGGCGGCGCCCGGCTCATCTGTGCAGCGATATCGGCGCGATCGATATTCAGCTGCCCCGCCAGCTTCACCTTGCCGCTCGCATCGCGCGACAGCGTCAGTGGCCCGCTGGCCGCCGCGCTGGCGGTCTCGTTGTCCAGCAGCTGGAAGCCCTTCAACACCAGGGTGAGGTTGCTCTGCCCGCCGCGCGTGATGTCCAGGGTTCCCTGCCCCGAGATCGACCCCGAACGGGCGTCGAGGCCCTGGAAGCTCCTGAGGTCGACGCGCGCGCCCTCGAAGTCGGCCGTCGCGGCCACGTTGCGCAGCTTCAGGCCCGTCGGAGCGTCCTCAAAGCGGCCGTTCGCCAGCGCGCCGTGGCCGGTGAACTGAGGATCGCTGAGCGTGCCGCCGATCTGGCCCTGCGCGTTCACCTGGCCGCCCAGACTGCGCTCGCCGCCGAACAGAAGCGCCCAGACCGGCTCGACCTCGCCATTCAACGCGAACGCCCCGCTCATCGGCTGGGTCTCGGCTATGGCGATGCGGAACGGCGCGGCGGTGGCGACTGCGGGCAGCGCGAGCGTGATGTTGGCGCGCCCGCCAGCTGAGTCCTGTGCGTTCGCGGTCAGGTCGATGCGCTGGCCGCTCAGGACGGCCTTGAGATCACCGTCCATTCCCAGGGCGCCGGGCGCGTCGCTGACCCGGGCGCCGGTGAGCTGCGCTGTCAGCGTCCCTCCGAGCGCCTGGTCGCGCCCGTCGAGGCTAAGGTCTGCGTTGACCTTGCCGGCATAGTCGGGATCGAGGGCGCTCACGTCGACGCCGGCGAGCTTGGCCGTTGCGTCGAACGCCTGCCCGGTCTGATGGTCGTCGATGTCGATACGACCCGAACCAAACGCCAGCGCCGCCTCGAGGATGCCCGACGGGCCGCCGAAGCTGACCTGCGCCGGCGTCAGCGTGCTGAACGCCGCCTTGCGCAACCGACCGGCCCCTTCGAACGTCGCGGCGTAGCCCTGGGCGAGCTCGCTCGCGACACCGCCGCCCTGCAGGTGCACGGGCGTCCCAGCCCAGACCACGTCGGCGGCAAGGCGGTATGGCGCATGCGCCACTGGCCCCCTGGCGTTCAGCGTCACGTCGCTGGCGCTGATGCCGCCGCCGCGGAGCTCGGCATTGGTCGCGTTCAAGGCAAGATCTAGGTTGGGGCCGCCGGGCGCGTCGACCAGCATCACACGGGCGTTGGCGCGCCCCTGGGCGAGCACCGCTCCAGGGCCGACGCCGATCGTCAGGTCGGCCTGCGATGGCTGAGCACGGGTCAGGGTCAGCGCGCCATGCACCGTCACGCCCCCGCCGGCGGCGTCGATCCCGCTCAGGGCGACGCCGGTCGGCAGGAAGTGGAGGTCGGTGTGCGCGTGCGCCGGACCGTAGTCGCTGGCGGCGGTCAGCGTCAGCGGCGCCGGTCGCGCCCGCGGGAGCGTCGAAGAACGACAGCACGACGTGCGCCGGTTTCAGCACGAGGTCGGGCAGGCTGATGGCCTCGAAGTCCGAGATCAGGTCCAGGCGCGGTTGCGCGATGGCGCCGGTGACCGACCCGCTCCCCTTGGCCTGGCCGGTGATCTCCAGCGGCCCAAGCTCGATTGGCCCGCGCGACGACCAGCCGAGCGCGAGCTTCAACGCTCCGTCAGCTCCGATCTGGCCGGCCGCGTTGGCGTTGGCTGCGGCGCCTGTCAGGTCTGCCGCGCCGACGTCGACGACACCGTTTGTGTAGGAGCCATGGCCGGTCAGGGTTGGCGTCTGGCCAAGCAGGCCGTCGAGGGCCTCGATTCCAGATGCGACTTTCGTCCCCCGGGCGTCCAGGGTGAAGCGCCACGCTCGCTCGGCGCGGCCCTCCGCGGCGGTCCAGCTTGCCTCGACCAGGCCGTGAGCGCCGGGCCGGAGCGCCGCCAGATCGGTGAGCCGCGCGTCGCCCTTCAGACTGAGGTCGCCGAACAGGCCCTGCTCGCCGGTCGCGTCCAGAGAAACGCTGGCGCCTGTCGCTTTCAGCGCGCGGATCAACGTCCGGCCGTCGGCGAGCCGCGTTGCATCGAGGCTCGCCTGCGGGCGCGCGCCGATCAGGCCGGCCCAGAAGCCCCTGGCCCGCCCCGCCCTCGCCCGCGAGGCTCGCCTTCAGCCGCCAGTCCCCGTTCACGTGGGACAGCGCGACCGGGTCCGGCCACGCGCGCCAGCTGATATCCTGCGACGCCCAGACGCTCGACAGACGCCTGACCCGTCAGCTGCACGTTTGCCCAGCCGCCGACGACCCGGCCTGTAAGGCCGGCGCGCGCCCATCGCCGGAGCTGCGACCAGCCGATGCATGTCCGCGACCGTGGCCTCGATGCTCATGCCCTTGTCGGCCGTGAACCGGGCCGGGTCGCCGACGCCGACGGCCTTCAGCGCTCGCATTGTCCGAGCGGGCGAAAAGCGCGACGCCATAGAGTCCGTCGTTCGCCACGTGGCTCGCCGCCGTGAACGTGACCTCGGCGCCCAGCCCGCGCGCGAGCGGCGCGGTGAGGCGCGAAGCGGTCAGCGACAGGCGCCCCGCCGCCCGCCCGCCCGCTGGCGTCCATCCGCCGCTGGCCTGGGCGATGGTCGTCGCGCCCGAGCGCGCCAGGAGTTGAAGCCGGCCCTGCCCTTCCGCCCCGCCCAGGTGGGCGTCGAGCGCGAACGGTTGGTCGGCTGGCAGCCCGGCGAGGCCCGCGAGCGCACCTCCGCTCTCCTCGCGTCCGACCGCGTCGACGGCCAGCCGCTGGCGGACGCCGAAGTCGAAGCGGGCGGTGAGGCCGTCGCCCGGATGCAGCTGGCTCTGGGCATCCACGTCGCCCCGCAACGCGCCGTTGCGCTCGGCGTCGAGCGCGCCCGTGACGTCGTAGAGCCCATGCCGGACGCTCAGCGCCGGCAGCGTCTCGACCCGCATGGCGAGGCGGTCGATGGTCACCGCGACCGGCGCCTGGCCCGGCGGCCCGGCCGGCGAGAGCACCGGCGGCCGGCTGATCCGCACCAGGCCGGCCAGCCACGCTTGTCAGGTGCGCGCGGCGCACGAGCAGCTCGATCGGCCGCCAGCCGATCGCGAGCTGGCGCGCGTCCAGCCAGACCCCGTTCGGCGTCGGCGATGGTGAGCCGAGCGACGGTGAAGTCGCTCCAGACGTCGCCGCCGAGCCCCTCGACGTGCAGCCGGCCGAGCCGGCCGACGCTCAAGCCCGTCCAGGCGCGCTTCGATAAGGCCGCGCCCGGGGCCGGTATCGACCCCGTAGCGCGCGACGACCAGACCGCGACGGCCACCACGGCGGCGATCGCCAGCGCCACCCACAGCTCGACGGCGTGCCAGAAGCGGCGTTTCGGCGCGGCGCGGGTGCTGCGCCGCTCAAAAGCTCTGCCCGATGCTGATGTAGAGCTGGATCGGCGAGTCGCCGCGTCGCCGATAGAGCGGCGTTGCGATGTCCAGGCGGATCGGTCCGAAGCCGGCGTTGTAGCGGACGCCGGCGCCGACGCCGATGTCGGGATGGCGGAAGTCCGGCGTCACCGTGGTCCCGGCCGCGCCCGCGTCGACGAAGGCCGCGAGTCCCCACTGCTGGGTCAGCCGCTGGCGCAGCTCGAGCGATCCCTCGAACAGCGAGAGCCCGCCCTCCGGGGTGTTGTCGGCATAGCGCGGGCCGACCGCCTGGTAGGCATAGCCGCGCACCGAGCCACCGCCGCCGGCGTAGAATCGGTCCGGCCCCGGCACGAGCGGGATCGAGCCGCCGAGGATCGCGCCCAGCTTCAGCCGCCCGGCCAGCACCGTCGCCGAGGTCGCGCCGAACGGCAGGTAGCCGGTGACCTGCCCCTGCGCCTTCAGATAGACGATCGAGCCGTCGCCGAAGGCCGCCTTCGGCTCCAGCCGGGCGTCGACCCGCCAGCCGGACGTCGGGTCGAGCGGGTCGTTGGAGTTGTCGATGGCGATCGGCGCCGAGGCCGCCGAACGTCGCGAGCTTGCGCTGATGGTTCAGGGCGATGAAGTTGGCGCTCTCCTTCTCGTTGGTGTCGTTGGCGTCGAGCGGACAGGCCGTAGGTCAGGAACGTCGTCTTGGCGATGTGGTAGCGTGACATCGCCGCCGGCGCGATAGCCCCAGTCGTCGTAGGCCGGCGTGCTGTCGGCATAGAGCGCGCCGCGCAGCGCGAGCTTCTGGTCGATGCGCCGCCAGTCGGGGAAGGACGAAGTCGGTCTCGAGCCGGCTCTCGATGTTGGCGACCTGCAGCGTGTTGGTGATCGTGTCGGCCTGGCCGAGGCGGTTGTAGAGGATCCAGCTGCCGTCGACGCCGACGCCCTCCGACGTGGCGTAGCTGGCGCCGAATTCCAATGTTGCCCTTCGGCCGGTCGGCGAGGCTCACGACGACGGGGCGAAGGCCGTTCACCGTCTCGTTCGGCGGCGAAAGCGCCACCGTCACCTGGTCGTAGACGCCGGTGTCGCGCAGCCGCCGCTCGAGTTCGGCGACCCTCGCCGGCGTGTAGACCTCGCCGACCTTCCAGGCAGCCAGCCTGGCCACCCAGCGCGGGTTCGTGCGCCCCTTGGACGCCAGGTCGAATGCCGTCCAGGCGCACCGAGCGAGCCGGCGGCGATTTGGAAGGTCGGCTGCATCGACTGGTCGGCGTGGTCGACCACGACCTCGCGCGGGGCGGCTGCGGCGTCGGCATAGCCGTGCTGCTGCAGGGCCGCGACGATGCGGCCCTCGGCGGCGATCACGTCGGCGGCGCGGCCGGGCTGGCCGGCCTTGAGCTTCATCGCCGCTTGCGGCGAGCGTTGGCGGCTCCGCCGCGTCGGGCGGCGCTCCCTGCCAGGTCGATGGCCGGCGCGACCGATGGTCGTGCGCGGGCCGGCGGTGATGGCGATGAAGGCCGACCGGCTGGTCGCCGTCGCCGATGTCCGGCTCGACGATGGCGTCGTAGTAGCCCTCGGAGCGCAGCACGGCCATGGCGGCGTCGCCCGCCTCGGCCGCGCGGCGCCGGGCCTCGAGCCGGCTCGCCGGCGCGCCGGCGAAGGGCGCGATCGCCTGCACGATCTCCGTCCTTCAGCGCCGCGTCGAGCGCGCCGCGCACCTCGACCGGGCGCTCGGCGGCCGCCTCCGCCGGGCTCGCGGCGAGCACAGCCGCCACCGCGCGAGCCGAGAGCAGCGCAGCGGCGTAGAACAGGCGCCTCAACAAACCGTCCCTCTCGCCGCCCCCGCGCCGCGGTGTATCCGCATCGATCCCGGCTGTCATGGCGGCCGCCGCGCCCACGCCGGGCGGGCCTCGCATCCGCCCGTGGCGCTGGCGCCCAATTTCCAGGCGCCGAAGCCCATGCGGCGCGCCCCGGCGCCGACGGCGCGCGTGATCGCCGCCGCGGCGCAGCCTAACTTGCCCGCTTGCGCGGAACGCAGCATGGAAGGACGAATGGCGGCGTTGGGGAGCTTCGCAAGCGTGGCGAACGCTGAAGAGAGCACGGTCGCCCTGTTTCCAGCCGGCGGCTTCTACCGTCCGGGCCGCTCGTACGACGAGATGTTCGCCGCCGACGGCGACCGTCCGCCCCCACTACGCGGCGCTGCAGACGCGGATGACGACGCTGGCGCCGGCCGAGCTCGCCGACCGCCAGCGGACGCTCGAACAGTCCTTCCTGCTGCAGGGCATCACCTTCACCGTCTATGGCGCCGAGCCGACGACCGAGCGGATCATCCCGACCGACCTCTTCCCGCGCATCATTCCCGCCGCCGAGTGGGCGAAGATCGAGGAAGGCCTGACCCAGCGCCTGCGCGCGCTGAATCTCTTCCTGCGCCGACATCTACGGCGAACAGAAGATCCTGGCCGACGGGGTTACGCCGCGCGAGCTCGTGCTGGGCGCTCCGTCCTACCGCCGCGAGATGCGCGGCCTGTTCGTGCCGCACAACGCCTTCGTGAACGTCTCCGGCGCCGACCTCATCCGCGACGAGGCCGGCGACTTCGCCGTGCTGGAGGACAATCTGCGCGTCCCCTCCGGCGTCTCCTACATGCTGGCCAACCGCGACGCGGCCAAGCGCACCTTCCCCGGCACCTACCGCACGGCCGGCGTGCGGCCGGTCGAGCGCTATCCGCGACCTTTTGCTCGCGACGTTGAAGAGCCTCGCCGCCGACTGGCGTCCCAACCCCCAGGTCGTGGTGATGACGCCCGGCGTCTACAACGCCGCCTACTACGAGCACGCCTATCTGGCGCGGCTGATGGGCGCCCCGCTGGTCGAAGGCCGCGACCTGCTGGTGCACGACAACATGGTCTATATGCGCACCACGGTGGGCCTGCGCCGCGTCGACGTGATCTATCGCCGCGATCGACGACGACTTCATCGACCCCCTGACCTTCCGCCGCGACTCCGGCCTTGGCGTCGGCCGGCCTGTTCAACGCCTACCGCGCCGGCAACGTGGTGATCGCCAATGCGCCGGGCACGGGCGTCGCCGACGACAAGGCGGTCTATGCGTTTACGCCCGAGATCATCCGCTACTATCTCGACGAGGACCCCATCCTGCCGATCATCGAGACCTTCCTCTGCCGCGAACCGCGTCAGCTCAGCCACGTGCTGGCCAATCTCGACAAGCTGGTGGTCAAGGCGGTTGGCGCCTCCGGCGGCTATGGCATGCTGGTCGGCCCGCACGCCTCCCGCGGCGAGCGCGCGGCTTTCGCCGACCGCATCAAAGCCGATCCCGAGAACTACATCGCCCAGCCGACCATCCAGCTCTCGACCGCGCCCTGCCTGGTCGACGGGCGGATCGAGCCGCGCCACGTGGACCTGCGTCCCTTCGTGCTGGCCGGCCAACGCATCGTGGTGACGCCCGGCGCGCTGACCCGCGTCGCGCTCAAGCGCGGGTCGCTGGTCGTCAACTCCAGCCAGGGCGGCGGCTCGAAGGACACCTGGGTCCTGGCCGGCGAGGACGCCCGCGAATGATGCTCGCCCGCGTCGCCGACAGCCTCTACTGGATGGGCCGCTACGCCGAGCGGGCCGAGCACATCAGCCGCCTGTGCGACGTGATGCTGACCGCGACCCTCGACCAGAACGACGCCGCTGTCGCGATCGCGCGCGTGGCGCTCGCGGCCGTGGACGCCGAGGCCGGGCGGCAGCCGGCGCCCTATGACGCCGCCTATGGCCTCATCTTCGACCGAGACCACGAAGGCTCGGTGGTCACCTCGCTCTCCCGGGCGCGGGAGAATGCGCGGCAGGTGCGCGACCAGATCACCACCGAGATGTGGGAGCGCCTCAACCTCTTGCACCTGCGGGTCCATGACTCGGGCGCCCAGCCGGCGTTCGCCAACGCCTCGTCGGCCTTCCTGCACGGCGTGATCGCCGATCTGCACCTGTTCAAGGGCGCCGGCGACGCCACCATGAGCCACGGCGAAGGCTGGCGCTTCCTCCTGGCCGGCGTCTACCTCGAACGCGCGCAGCTGATCGCGCGGCTGCTCGACGTCTGCTTCGGCGACCGGGCCAAGGGCGAGCCGCTGGAGGACCACCTGGCGCAGATGGCCGTACTGCGCATGGCCTGCGCGCTGGAACCCTACCTGCGCGTCTACACCGCAGAGCTGCAGCCGCGGCATCTCTTGCAGTTCCTGCTGTTCGACGAGGACTTCCCGCGCTCGATCCGCTTCTCGACCTCGCGCATCGAGGAGCACCTGACCACGCTGGTGCGCCGCGGCGAGCCGGTCGGCCCCATCGGGCCCGACCGCCTGGCCGCGCGCCTGAGCGCTCGCCTCGAGTTCGCCGACATGGACGAAAACCAGGGCGCGGGCGCCCTCCTCGGCGCGGTCGTCGCCGACTGCTCGCGCATCCACCACGCCATCTACGAGACCTTCGTCGCCTACCCGCTCGAGGAAAGGCTGCCGGCCTGATGCTGCTCGAGATCCGCCACCTGACCCAGTACCGCTACGCCGCACCGGTGCGCGAGAGCGTGATGGAGCTTTGGCTGCAGCCGCAGAAGAGCGCCCGCCAACGCCTTCTCAATTTCGACATCGAGCTCGAGCCGGTCGCCCAGCTCTTCTCCTACGCCGACTCCTTCGGCAACGCCGTCTACCACTTCGACTGCCCGCAGCCGCATGACCAGCTGACCATCCGCTCGCGCGCCATCGTCGAGACCGAGCCCGACGAGCCCCTGCCCGAGGCGCTGGACCTGGGCGAATGGGACCGGCTGAAGAGTGAGTTCGTGCAAGGCGACTGCTTTGATTACCTGCGGCCGCACGGGTTCGCCGTTGCGACCCCGATGCTCGAGCACTTCATCAAGAGCTATGAACTCGATCGCCTGAGGCGCGCCGATCCCGCTGACCGCGGTCCGCGGACTTTGCCAGACCATCTACGACGCCTTCGAGTACGAACAGGGCGTCACCCGCGCCGACAGCCCTATCGACACCACCCTGGAAGCCGGCCGCGGCGTTTGCCAGGACTTCGCCCACATCATGCTGGCCATTTGCCGCGGCTGGGGCGTGCCGGCCCGCTACGTCTCGGGCTACCTGCTGACCGACCGCGAGCACCACGATCGTTCGGACCCGGACGCGACCCATGCCTGGATCGAGGTCTTCCTGCCGTCGCTGCGGTGGGTCGGCTTCGACCCGACCAACAACGCCCCCGCCGGCGAGCGGCACGTGATCGTCGCGGTCGGCCGCGACTACGGCGACGTCCCGCCCTCGCGCGGCGTCTTCAAGGGCGATGCGGAAAGCGAGCTTGCGGTGGGCGTCAGTGTGCGCCGCACCCGCGCAACCGTCGCGGAGCCGGAGTTCCTACGCACCGGCCGTCCGGTCACTGGCGGCGCCACCCGCCGCCGCTACTCCGGCGCGGCGCTGGACCAGCAGCTGCAGCAACAACAACAGCAGCAGTAGCGCCAGGCATCTGTCTGGTAGGCCGGGTGGGGATCGAACCCACGACCACTCGATTAAAAGTCGAGTGCTCTACCGCTGAGCTACCGGCCCTTGCTCGCGAAAGGGCGCGGACATTAGTCGCGGGAGAAAGGGGCGACAAGGTCGCCCCGGCCAGGGGATGCGGCCGAGGCGGCCCCGCGGTCGCTGATCAGGGCATCAGGACCGTGTCGACGACGTGGATCACGCCGTTCGATTGGTTGACGTCGGCGATGGTGATCCTCGACATGCCGCCCTTGGCGTCGGTCAGCATGATCGTCTGGCCGTCGGAGGTGACGGTCAGCGGCTCGCCCTCGACGGTGGTCAGGACCGCCTTGCCGCCGCCCGTCTGCACGTCTGCCATCAGGTCGGCCGCGCTCAGGCGGCCGGGCACGACGTGGTAGGTCAGCACCTTGACCAGAGTCGGCTTGTTCGCCGGCTGGAGCAGCGTCGGGACGGTGTTCGGCGGCAGCTTGTCGAAGGCCTCGTTGGTCGGGGCGAACACCGTGAACGGGCCTGGGCCTTCGAGGGTGTCGACCAGGCCGGCCGCCTTCACCGCCGCGACGAGCGTGGTGTGGTCGGCCGAGTTCACCGCGTTGTCGACGATGGTCTTGGTCGGGTACATGGCCGCGCCGCCGACCATGGGGTCGGTTTGCGCGAGAGCCTGGCTGGCGGCGCCGGCGAGGCCGGCGCCGAAGGCGAGCGCCACCGTCGCGGCAAGCAGCCGCGTTCTGAAGTTCGACATGGTTTTGACGTTCCTAGTCCGTGGTTTAGCCGGATTGGCGTCCGCTATACGCAAGCGATGGCCGGTTGGATGAGTCTCTTCTCATCCCGCGCTGGGGGGTGGCCTGATGAAGTCGGGGCCATGACGACTGTTATTGAGTGCTGGTGTGCTGCGCCGCCCGCATGTCGCGGACGAACGCCTCGAGCCGACCGCCGGCGATCGCGTCGCGCAATTTCTGCATCAGCGCTTCGTAGAACGCGACATTGTGCCAGGAGAGCAGGACCTGGCCGAGGATCTCGTCGGCTTTGACCAGGTGGTGCAGGTAGGCCCTGGAATAGTCGCGGCTGGCGGGGCAATCGCTTTCTGTGTCCAGCGGCGCATCGTCATCGGCGAAGCGGGCGTTCTTCAGGTTGACCGGGCCTGCCAAGGTCCAGGCCTGGCCGTGGCGGCCGGAGCGGGTCGGGATCACGCAGTCGAACATGTCGATCCCGCGCGCGACCGCTTCGACGATGTCGATGGGCTTGCCGACGCCCATCAGATAGCGCGGCCGATCCTCGGGCAGCTGGGCGGGCGCGTAGTCCAGCACGTCGCACATGACTTGGTGCGTCTCACCGACCGCGAGCCCGCCGACCGCATAGCCGTCGAAACCGATCTCGGTCAGCCGCTCGGCGCTCTCCCGGCGCAGCGCTTCGTCGGTCGAGCCTTGCTGGATGCCAAACAGCGCCTGGGCGTCGCGGGCGCCGAACGCCGCCTTTGAACGCTGGCCCCAGCGCGCCGAGCGGCGCATGGCCTCCGCCGCCAGCGCCGGCTCGGCCGGCCAGGCGATGCACTGGTCGAGCTGCATGACGATGTCGGCGCCCAAGAGATCCGCCTGGATCTCGATCGACCGCTCGGGGGTGAGCACATGGCGCGAGCCGTCGATGTGGCTCTGGAAGACGACTGCGTCTTCATCCACCTGCGAGATCTTGGCCAGCGACATGACCTGGAACCCGCCGGAGTTGGTCAGGATCGGCCGCTCCCAGCGCATGAACCGGTGCAGCCCGCCCAGCCGCGCAATCCGCTCGGCCGTGGGCCTCAGCATGAGGTGATAGGTG
The DNA here is from genome assembly GCA_963719975.1 of uncultured Alphaproteobacteria bacterium. GTDB lineage: Bacteria > Pseudomonadota > Alphaproteobacteria > Caulobacterales > Caulobacteraceae > Poindextera. The sequence goes on along the minus strand of CAVRED010000007.1, from coordinate 580,971 downwards.
TTGCCCAGCACGATGTCGGCGCCGGCTTGCACAACCTGGTCGACGGTCAGCGCCTTGACCGTCCCGGCGGTCGCCAGCGGCATGAAGGCCGGCGTGCGGATCGACCCGCGCGGAGTCTGGATGCACGCCGGTCCGCGCCGCGCCGTCACGCGCGTCGATCGTGAAGGGAAAGGCCGCCATCAGCCGGCGCGGAATAGCAGCGAGGCGTCGCCGTAGGAATAGAAGCGGTATCCGGCCGCCATCGCGTGGGCGTAGGCCGCGCGCATCGTGTCCAACCCCGCGAACGCCGCCGCGAGCATGAAAAGCGTCGATTTCGGCAGGTGGAAGTTGGTCATCAGGACGTCCACCGCTCGAAACCGGTAGCCCGGCGTGATGAAGATCACCGTCTCGCCGGCGAAGGGATGCACCCTGCCTGCCTCGTCGGTCGCGCTTTCCAGGAGGCGAAGCGCGGTGGTGCCGACCGCAACGATGCGTCCGCCAGCGGCGCGCGCGGCGTTCAGCGTCCCTGCCGTCGCCGAGGACACCTCGCCGTACTCCGGGTGCATGTGGTGGCGGGCCACATCCTCGGTCTTCACCGGCAGGAAGGTGCCCGCGCCGACGTGCAGCGTGACGTACGCAAGGCTCGCTCCCGCCCGCTCGACCGCCGCCATCAGCTCCGGCGTGAAGTGTAGCCCCGCGGTCGGCGCGGCGACCGAGCCGTCCTGCGCGCGCGTAGACGGTCTGGTAGTCGGCGAGATCCTGGTCGTCCTCGACCCGACGCGAGGCGATGTAGGGCGGCAGCGGCATCACGCCGCGCTCGGCGATCGCCATGCTCGAGATCCGGGCCGGAGAGGTCGAACGAGAGCGTCAGCTCGCCGCCCTCGCCTTTCGCCGTCACCGTCGCGTCGAGCACGCCGAGCAGGCAGGCGCGGTCGTCCCGCTCGCCGAAGCGCACCCGGTCGCCGACCGCAAGGCGCCGCCCCGGCTTCATGAAGGCGGTCCAACGATGGGGCGTGAGCCTGCGGTGCAGAGTGGCCTCGACCCGCACCACCGCGCCGTCGCGCTCGCGCAGGCCCGACAGCCTGGCGGGGATGACCTTGGTGTCGTTGAACACGACGACATCGCCGGGACGGAGGAACGCCGGCAGATCGCGGACGATGCGGTCGTCAAGGCGACCCTCGGCGTCGACGACGAGCATCCGCGCCGCGTCGCGCGGGCTCACGGGCCGCAGGGCGATCAGCCGCTCCGGCAGGTCGAAGTCGAAGTCGCTGAGCCTAAGCGACGTCTGCGGCCACCCGGGCTGTGAGGATCTTGCCGGGCTCGCGCGGCGGTTCGCCCTTGGGCAGGGCGTCGATGTGCTCCATGCCCTCAGCGACCTCGCCCCACACCGTGTAGTCCCGGTCGAGGTGCGGCGCGGCCGTGAAGCAGATGAAGAACTGGCTGTTGGCCGAGTGCGGGTTGCTGGTGCGCGCCATCGAGCAGACGCCGCGCACGTGCGGCTCGCGCGAGAACTCGGCGCGCAGGTCGGGCTTCGACGAGCCGCCCGTGCCGGTCCCGGTCGGGTCGCCCCCCTGGGCCATGAAGCCGGGGATCACCCGGTGGAAGACAACGCCGTCGTAGAAGCCCTCGCGCGCCAGCTCCTTGATCCGCTCGACGTGGCCGGGCGCAAGATCGGGGCGCAAGCGGATCGTCACCGGCCCGGAGTCCAGCGTGAAGATAAGGGTGTTCTCGGGGTCGTCGGCCATGGGTTCGAAGATCCTGACGGTGGGATGCGTTTCCCGCCTTCTAGCGGGCGGACCGGCCGCCTCCAAGCGCGGCCGCGCTTGGCCGCTTTCAATGCGGCGCGCGAGCCTCTATCTTGCGAGTCCCTGTTCAACAGCTGAAAGGAGGTGGTCCAGTGTCTCATTGTCTCCAACCGCGGTCGCAAAGCGTGACCTGGAGCCTCGATACTGGGGTTCGCGCCTGACAGCAGTCTTGCCTGAAGGCTAGAGGTCTCGCGGGATATGGCTGGGGCGACCCGGCCGACCGCGGTCCGACGATGGAGGGGCCGGCCCAGAGATGGGCCGGCCCTTTTTCGCGATCGGCTGGCGGCCGCGGCGAAACTGACGTAACTGGCGCGCCTGAAACCCTCCCTCAAGACAGCGCTCGGAGCCCTCCCCCATGAGCAAGACGCCCATCCGCGTGGCGATCACCGGCGCGGCCGGCAACGTCGGCTATGCGGCCCTTTTCCGCATCGCCGCCGGCGCGATGTTCGGACCCGACCAGCCCGTCATCCTGCAGATGATCGAGATCCCCGTGGAGGCTGCGCAAAAGGCGCTGAAGGGCGTCGCCATGGAGCTGGAAGACTGCGCCTTCCCGCTCCTCGCCGGCATGGTGCTGACCGACGATCCCAAGGTCGGGTTCAAGGACGCCAACTGGTGCCTGCTGGTGGGCTCCAAGCCGCGCGGGCCTGGCATGGAGCGGGCGGACCTGCTGAAGGACAACGGCAAGATCTTCATCGGCCAGGGCAAGGCGATCGACGAGGTAGCCGCCGACGACGCCCGCATCGCGGTCGTGGGAAACCCCTGCAACACCAACTGCATGATAGCCGCCGCCCAGGCGAGGCGCCTGCCCAAGGAGCGGTTCACCGCGATGGTGCGCCTCGATCAGAACCGCGCACACTCGATCATCGCCGCCAAGGCCGGCGCCGCGGTGGCCGACGTGAAGGACCTCTACATCTACGGCAACCACTCGCCGACCATGTTCGCCGACTACACCCACGCAACGATCGGCGGCAGGCCAGCAGCCGACGTGGTCGGCGACCGGGCGTGGCTGGAGAACGAATTCCTGCCCACGGTTGGCGGCCGCGGCGGCGCGATCGTCGCGGCGCGGGGCGTGAGCTCCGCCGGCTCCGCCGCCAGCGCCATCATCGACTACGTCCGCGACCTCGCCACGCCGGGCGTCGTTCACTCGGTGGCCGTCCACTCGCAGGGCCGCTACGGATTCGCCGGTGACATCTGGGCCGGCATGCCGGTCCGCTCGACCGGCGGCGGCGATTACGAGGTCATCGAGACCTTCGCCATGGACGCCTTCGCCAAGGGCCGCCTCGCCAAGACCAACGAAGAGCTTATTGGCGAACGCGACACGGTGAAGGAGCTGCTGAGCTAGCCGCCCGCTGCCGGCGTCAGCGGGCCAAGTGTGGCTGCTGACAGCAATATCGGATCGGTCGAGTTGGGCTAGAACGAGACGCAGTCGCCGTTGGTCATCAGGAGCGCGGACGGCTGGTGGAAGCGGGTCTTGTAGGCGAGCCTGACCGCGTCCAGCTTCTTCTCGTCGTCGGGCGCGCCGGGCAGCACGATCATCACCATCTTGGCGGGCGTGCGGATCATCGAGCCGGCGGGCGGGGTCCAGCGGCCCTCGGCGTCGATCACTGTCATGCCTTGCGGGAAGCGCGGGCTCACCTCGCCGTCGAGGAAGCGCGCAAACTCGGCCTCGCTGACGCCCCCTTTGCCGTCGACGGAGACGCGGCCGAACACCAGCTGCGCCGTTTGGCGGAAGCCACCGTTCGGGCACGGATGCGCGGCAACCGTTGCGAGCTTTGGCGGGTGCGTGACGCAGGCCGCAAGCCCGGTCGCGCAGACCGCGCTAAGAACCAGAAGCGCTGAGCGGTATCCTCGCATCCGCCTCGATCTCGACCTTCATCCGCGGGTCGATCAACCCACAGATCAGACACGTCGCGGCTGGGCGGATGTCCGCCAGGATCTCACCGACTACCGGCGCCACACGTCCCCAGTCGCCCGATTCGGGGAGATAGTAGCGCACCCGCACGAGATGCGTCAGTCGTCCCCCCGCCTGCGTCAATGCGTCCGCGATATTGGTGAAGCACTGACGAACCTGAACAGCCACGTCCTCGTCGATGGTCATAGTCGAATAGTCGAATCCTGTGCAGCCGGAGACAAACACCTCTGCGTGATCCGCATGCTGAACAACCACAGCGCGCGAATAGCCGGCCAGATCCTCGAACGTCGAGCCGGAAGAGATGCGTCTGACCGGGCCCATCAGCCCTCGCCCACCAGCTCGCGTCCGATCAGGAAGCGCCTGATTTCATTGGTTCCCGCGCCGATGTCGTAGAGCTTGGCGTCGCGCAGGTAGCGCTCGACCGGATGGTCCTTGGTGTAGCCGGCGCCGCCCAGCGCCTGGATCGCCTCGAGCGACGTTCGCACGGCGTTTTCCGACGCGAGCAGGATGGCGCCGGCGGCGTCGAAGCGGGTCGTCCGGCCGGCGTCGCAGGCCTTGGCGACCGCATAGACGTAGGCGCGCGCCGAATTCAGCGCGACGTACATGTCGGCGATCTTGCCCTGCATCAGCTGGAAGGTCCCGATCGGCTTGCCGAACTGCTTGCGCTCGCGGACGTAAGGCAGACACCGCGTCCAGGCAGGCCTGCATGATGCCGAGCGGACCAGCCGCCAGCACCGCCCGCTCGTAGTCGAGCCCGCTCATCAGCACGCCGGCGCCGCCGTTCTCCGGGCCCATGACGTTCTCTTCCGGGACCTCGCAATCGTCGAACACCAGCTCGCCGGTGTCCGAGCCGCGCATGCCGAGCTTGTCGAGCTTCTGGGCGCAGCTGAAGCCCGCAAAGCCCTTCTCGATCAGGAACGCGGTGACGCCGCGGCTGGCGGCGTCGGGGTCGGTCTTGGCGTAGACGACGAGCACATCGGCGTGCGGAGCGTTGGTGATCCAGAACTTGCCGCCGTTCAGCACGTAGCGGTCGCCGCGATGCTCGGCCTTCAGCGACATCGAGATCACGTCCGAACCCGCGCCGGCCTCGCTCATGGCGAGCGCGCCGACGTGCTCGCCGCTGATCAGCTTGGGCAGGTAGCGGCGCTTCTGCTCGGGCGATGCCCCAGCGGCGGATCTGGTTCACGCAGAGGTTCGAGTGCGCGCCGTAGCTCAGCCCGACCGCCGCCGAGGCTCGGGAGACCTCCTCCATCGCCACCACGTGCTCGAGGTAGCCCAGGCCCGAGCCGCCCCACTCCTCCTCGACCGTGATGCCGTGCAGGCCGAGCGCGCCCATCTCCGGCCAGAGGTGGCGCGGGAATTCGTTCGTGCGGTCGATCTCGGCCGCGATCGGCGCGATGCGGTCGGCGGCGAACCGCGCGGTGGTCTCGCGGATGGCGTCGGCGGTCTCGCCGAGGTCGAAGTCGAGCGCTGGGCCGGCGTTGGGGATCATGCGCCTCCCTAGCATGGCGTGGGCCGGCGCGGGGAGAGCGGCGCTTGACGCTCGGCGAGCGTCTCGGCTGTGGTCCGGCCGCCGGCATTCGGGGGACGATCGTGGAGCTAAGCGCCTATCTGGATCGCATCGGGTTCGAGGGCGAGCCCCAGCCCGATCTCGCCACGCTTGACCGCCCTTTCGAAGCGGCACCTGCTGTCCATCCCCTACGAGAACATCGACGTTCAGCTCGGCCGGACGCTGACCACCGACCCGGCCGCCGCCTACGCGCGGATCGTCGGGACAAGGGCGCCGCGGCGGCTGGTGCTACGAGATGAACGGCCTGTTCGGCTGGGCGCTGAAGGAGGTCGGCTTCGACGTCACCCGGCTCGCGAGCGGGGTCGGGCGCTCGATGAAGGGCGACAGCGCCCTGGGCAACCACCTGATCCTGCGCGTCGACATGGAGGACGGGCCGATCCTGGCCGACGTCGGCCTCGCCAACGGGCCGAAGGGCCCCTACCCGATCGCCGAGGGCCCGTTTGCGATCGAGGGTCTGGACTACAAGCTCGAGCGGATGGACGACGGCTACTGGCGCTTCCACAACCATCCTGAGGGCATGGCGCCGAACTTCGACTTCAAGGCCGAGCCGGACGACGACGAGGCGGCGCTTTCGCGCGCCTGCGTCGCGCTGCAGACGGAGCCGCATTCGCCGTTCCGGCTGAACCTGATCTGCGTCCGGTTCACGCCCGACGGCGAGAACCATCTGCTCGGGCGCATCTTGCGACAGCGGCGGCCCGGAGGGGCGACCGAGCGGTTGCTGGAGTCGGCCGACGAACTCCTTGCTGACGTTGGAAAGCGACTTCGGCATCGTCGAGCCGGCCGTCGCCGACCTCTGGCCAAAGATCTGCGCGCGCCACGATGAGGTGATGGCCAAGTCGCAGGCGGAGCCCGAGCGAACGCAACCCTCGAACTGAGCTGTGGAGCGCCTACTCCCGCTCCGCCGAGATGCGGTCGAGGAGGAAGTAGACGGCGCTGGCGACGCAGACGACGCCGAACAACCCGAGCACGAAGCCAACGCCAGCCGGGCCGATCAGGCTGCCGGTCGGGCGGGCGTGATAGGCCCAGAACAGGCCGCCGCCGAACAGGAAGAGGCCCAGCAGGCCCAGGATCACCAGCGGGCGTGAAGCTTGGACGGTCGCGTCCTCGCGCGTGTCCTCGAAGATCGAGCGCACCTTTGCGAGCGGCGACGGCTCCGAGGCTGCCCGTTGCGGGCTCGGTCGCGGGTGTGGGCCGCTCGGCCGCTGGCTCCTCCGCCGGGAGCCTCGGTCGGAAACGGCGCCGGTTCTTCGAGGGCCCGCATCGGCGCAGGTTCCTCGAACGCGCGGCCGGCGGGCTCGGCGCCCTCCTCGGGCCATATGGCGTGCAGTCGCGCCTGCACGGCGGCGGCGGCGCGCTCGGTCGGCGAGTCGCCTGGCGCCGGCTCAGGCGCCGACTCAGCGATGGGGCTGGCGGCTGTCCGCTTCGGGGTTGGTCCTGAGCTCGGCCGGCGGCGTGCGCGGCACGGCGGCGGCGGCGCCATAGTCCAGCCTCGGCTGCACGACCGCCGACGGGGCGGCGACGAAGCCGTCCTCGGGCGTGAGGAACAGCGCCTTCTCGGCGGCGCGGCGGCGGATGAGCGCATCGACCATGATGCGCTCGCCTTCGAAGTCGGCCTTGCGCCACATCTCCATGGCGCAGGCGGCCTGCAGCAGCGCGCCCTCGTTGACCCGGCGCAGCACCGCCGAGTGGCGAAACGCCTCGAGCCCGATGTTGAAGACGAACGAGACCAGCGCGTCGAACTGGTTCTGCGTCAGCGGCGTGAAGGTCCAGTCGTTGACCGCCGCCTGCACGTCGACGAGGTCGTAGCCCAACAGGGCCTCGGCGTCGGCCTCGCTCACCGTCGCGCCTTCGCGCGCCGAGCGGGTGTGGCCATAGCCGATCGTCCAGCGGCCGTCGTCGAGCCGGGCGGCGGTTCGCCGGAAGCCCTCGAACCGCTTGATCAGCTCGATCGCCGCAGGCGAGACCGAGTTGCGCAGATTCATCCCTATCCTGACCCAGTTTGACACGCCGGGCCGGCGTCAAATCCCGCCAGCGCAAGTTCAGGACCGGGGACCTGGGGCGCCCAGCACAAGAGGCAGTAACAGCCGGGCCGGGCGCGCATCAACGCAAGCCCGCTCGCCTTCCCAAACCCTAGCGCATTTGCTAACCCCCGCGCCTCGCCGACGAATGCGGTCGTGGCGGAATTGGTAGACGCGCAGCGTTGAGGTCGCTGTGGGGTAACCCGTGGAAGTTCGAGTTTTCTCGACCGCACCAGCCTGATCGGCGAGCCCGTCCCTGCGCCATCGACGCCGGGCTCGGCCGTGTTAGTCCGCCGCCGGCGCGAAGGGCCATCGGGCCCCGCGGCGCGGCGCGAACGTCCTTCAACCCTTACGTTCCCGAGGCTTTCCCCCGCATGGGCGCGATCATCGCGGTCTTCGAAGGGTGTGGGTCTTCCTGCCCTTCACCCTGCCGCTCTGGCTCGCCCCAAACCTGCCGACGCTGACGCTGAGCCAGGCCGAGCGGACGTTTTTCTACATGGCCGCCGCGTTTGCGATCCCGGTGGTCATGGACGTGGTCGGCGGGCGCGCCAAGGGCGAGGCGTTCGCCGAGGCGGCGGCCGCGCGACCAAGCCCGAGTACGGCTTCATCCCGCGCCTGCTGGGGGCGAAGTTCATCTTCATCCAGGGGCTGATGCTGTTCTACGTCTGGCAGCGGCATGCGGCCGCGCCCGACGTGATCATCCTGGCGCTGCTGGTCGGCCTCTACTATGGCGCGGTCGGGATCGCGGTCGCGCACGAGCTCATGCACCGGCCGAACCGCGTCGACCGCTGGCTGGGCGACTTGCTGCTCGTCCTCGTCACCTACCCGCAATTCTCGATCGAGCACGTCTACGGCCACCACATCCGGGTCGCCACGCCCGAGGACCCCGCCAGCGCGCGGCTGAACGAGCCGCTCTACGCCTTCATCCCGCGCAGCATCGTTGGCGGCCTGATCAGCGCCTGGAAGATCGAGCTTCGACGGCTGAAGGCGCGCGGCCAGGGCTGGTTGTCGGCTCAGAACCGCATGCTGTGGTACCTGCTGTTCGTGATCGCCTACTACGGCGCGGCCTACGCGATCTGCGGCGTCTACGGCGTCATGGCGGTCGCGATCCAGAGCGCCGTCGCCATCTTCTCGCTGGAGACCATCAACTACATGCAACACTACGGGCTGCGCCGGAAGGAGATCGCGCCGGGCCGCTACGAGCGCCCGGACGTGCGCCACTCGTGGAACTGGGAGACGCGCTTCTCGGGACTCTACTTCCTGAACCTCGGCCGCCATTCCGAGCACCATCGCGCGGCCGGGCGGCGGTTCGACGCGCTGCGCGAGCTCGACGGCCAGCCGCGCCTGCCCGGCGGGCTGATGCCGATGTACCTGACCGCGATGGTCCCGCCGCTGTGGTTCGCGATCATGAACCCGCGCGTAAAGGCGGTCAGCGAAGCGCCAGAGAGCAAGCCGGCGCCGGCCCGCGCCGCGCGGCGCCAGGCGGTCGAGGCGGTGTTCGATCGCTGGGGCGGCTACCTGATGGCGGCGCTGATCGTTGGGCTGGGCATCGCAAGCTCGAGGTTGGGCTTCGCCAACGCCATCATCTACGCGATCGTCGTCGGCTTGGTCTTCGTCCTCTTCCGCGAGACCTTCGTGCTCCTGCCCATCGCGGCCAGGGCGAAGTAGGCGTCGGCCATGGCTGCTCGCGGTCTCATCTGCGCACTTGTGGCGCTGTTTCTGGCGCCGGCAGCCCTAGCCATCACGCCCGTCCAACTGTTGCAAGCGCCCACCGTCCGGACCGAAGGCGGGTTGGTGGCGGGGACGAGCGACGGAGCGGTGGTCGCCTTCAAGGACATCCCGTTCGCCGCCGCGCCGGTCGGGCCGCTGCGCTGGCGCCCGCCCCAGCGGGCGGCCCGTTGGCAAGGCGTGCGCGAGGCGGCGCAATACGGCCCGGCATGTCCGCAGGTCGTCAACGCCGACGGTCGGTACAACGGCGGCGGCTACGCTGGCCCGACCAGCGAGGACTGCCTGAGCCTCAATGTCTGGACGCCGGCCCGCGCGCACCACGCGCCGGTGATGGTGTGGATCTTTGGCGGTGGGAACACGGCCGGCGCCAACTCGATCGCGCCGAACGACGGCAGCTCCTTCGCTCGCGACGGGGTGGTTCTGGTTTCGGTCAACTACCGTCTGGGAGCGCTGGGCTGGTTCGCCCATCCGGCGCTGACCAAGGAAGCGCCACGGGATCGACCGCTCGCCAACTACGGCCTGATGGACCAGATCGCGGCGCTGAAGTGGGTCCAGCGAAACATCGCCGCATTCGGCGGCGACCCGCACAACGTGACCATCTTCGGCGAATCCGCCGGCGGATCGGACGTGCTGGCGCTGATGGCGACGCGGGCGGCTCGAGGGCTGTTCGACAAAGCGACGGTCCAGTCTGGGCCGGGCTGGGCGGCCCCAGTCACCCTGGCACGCCGCCGAAGCCGACGGCGTCGCGCTGGCCAAGAGCCTCGACCTTCCGGCCGACGCAACGGCCGACCAGTTGCGCGCGCTGCCCGTCGACAAGCTGATCGGCCGCGCGCGTCCGCGCTGTCCCCGTCGTCGACGGGCGGCTGATGCGCGAGAGCGCGACGCAGGCTTTCGCCCGCGGCCATCAGGCGCCCGTGCCGCTGATCATCGGCTCGAACAGTTGGGAGGCGTCACTGTTGCCGGCGTTCACGTATGCCCAATACGTCACCGCCGCATCGCCCGCCCTGAAGGCGGCCTACGCAGGCGACGCCAGCGACGACGCCAAGCTGGCGCAGACCATGTTCACCGACGCGATGATGGGGGCGCCGTCGCGCTGGATCGCGGCCCAACAGTCGGCCACAGGCGCCAAGGCGTGGCTCTACTATTTCTCCTACGTGCGCGTGGTGCGGCGCGGAAAGATCCCGGGCGCGAACCACACCTCGGAGAACCCGTACGTGTTCGACACTCAGATGATCATCCCCAACTACGCGTCGGAGATCGCCCAGGAAGACCGCGACCACGCCGCGGTCATGCACTCCTGCTGGGTCGCCTTCGCCAAGACCGGCGTCCCGACCTGCTCCGGCGCGCCTGCCTGGCCCGCCTACACCCCCGCGCGCGACCAACTGATGGAGTTCGGCCCGACGACCGAGGTCCGCACCCACTTCCGCAAGACCGAGCTCGACGCCCAGGAACAAGCGCAGGCCAAGCTGTTGGACGCGAAGGGCCCTTAGGTCGAGCCACCGGCCATGAAGTCATAGACGTCGGCGGCGCGGGTTACGGTGATGGCGATCTTGTCGTCGCTGATCATGATCTCGCCGCGGGCGACCGGGTGGTTGTTGGCGAGGATCCACACCTCGTCCGTGGCCTTGGCGTCGAGCGGGATGACGGCGCCGCGACCCATGCGCAACAGCTGCTGCATCGGCAGAATCGAGCGGCCGAGGACGACGGAGATCTCGACGTTGACGGCGCTGACCTGGTTCAAGAGCGAAGACCCCACTGACGCGTCGGCCATTGCCTTGGCCGGATCGCGGGCCACATTGCGGTCATCATGCTTGACCGCTCGTTAAGGCAGACCGCCGCGCCTTCTTTCGGTCGCACCGACGGGCGTGCGGCAGGGTGGGCCGTTTCCACCGGCCGAATTCGCTATCCCGAGGCGGTGTCGGTGATGGAAGCGCGCGCGGCGGCGATCGCAGAGGGCCGCGCTGACGAGCTGGTGTGGCTGCTCGAGCACCCGCCGCTCTACACGGCCGGGGTCTCGGCCAAGCCTGCAGACCTGCTCGCGCCTGACCGGCTGCCGGTGTTCGAGAGCTCGCGCGGCGGCCAGTACACCTACCACGGCCCTGGCCAACGGGTGGCGTACGTGATGCTGGACCTCGCCGCGCGGCGGAAGGACGTCCGCGCTTTCGTGGGCGGGCTCGAGGCCTGGATCATCGATGCGCTGACGGCCTTCAACGTGGACGGCGAGGTGCGCAAGGGCCGCGTGGGCGTCTGGGTCGAGCACGGCCTGCCCCGGCGCGAGGACAAGATCGCCGCGATCGGCGTGCGCATCCGCCGCTGGGTCTCGTTCCACGGCGTCAGCCTGAACGTCGAGCCCGACCTCGCCCACTTCAGCGGCATTGTGCCCTGCGGGGTGACCGAGCACGGCGTGACCAGCCTGGTCGAACTTGGCCGACCGGTAACGATGGACGAGGCCGATGCGGCCTTGAAGGCCAGCTTCGAGCGGGTGTTCGGCGCGACCAAGCCCGCGCCCGCGCCGATCTAGGAGATTTTGACCGATGACCGATCTCGAACGCCTGCAAGCCTCCCCGATGCCGTTCTCCGCCCTGATGGGTGTCCATTTCGTCGAGGCCGATCCGCGAGCGTATCGTGGCGAGCATGGTCGTGCGCGAGGACCTCTGCACCGCCGGCCACATCGTGCACGGCGGCGCGCTCATGGCCTTCGCCGACACGCTGGGCGCGGCGGCCACGGCGCTCAACCTCCCGGCCGGCGCCGGCACCACCACGCTCGAGAGCAAGACCAACTTCCTGAGCGCCGGTCTGGTCGGGATGACGCTGGTGGCCACCACGACGCCGGTCCATCGTGGACGTCGCACCCAGGTGTGGCAGACCCGGATCGAGAGCGACCAGGGCAAGCTTGTCGCCCTGGTCACCCAGACGCAGATGGTGCTGTTGCCCGGCTAGACCTGTACGGGCCGCAAGGGGTTGGGGCCGTAGCGGTTGGCGCCCTGCTCGCTGTCCATCAGGCCGAGTTCGATCGCGGCCCAGACCAGCACCAGCATGAACAGGAAGTCCACGAACCCCGCGGGGTGCGGCCAGATCACGGCCAGCGCAAACAGGATCAGCGCCGCCCACCAGCCGGAGCGCCCGCGGTCGTGCAGCCGCTTGGAGGCCAGGCAGGCCGCCGCATAGAGGATGGCCGGATAGACGATCAGGCCGGTCAGCCAATGGCCGACCGGCCCAACCAGACTCTCGTACAGCGCCGTGATCGCGATCAGGATCGCCGAGCCGATCAAAAACGGCGTGCGCGCGAGACGCCCGTCCGCGGACAGGAACAACTCCCGCCAGTCGATGTTGCCGCCGTTCACACCAAACCCATGCCCGGATGAAGACTCGGGCGAACTCTAAGGCTGTGACAGCAAGGCCGAAAGGCTACTCCGCAGCGACCGGCGCCGATGCGTCGCCAATTCCCTTCGGGGACGGCCCGTACTTGTTCGGACCTTGCGTGCCGTCCAGGAAGCCCAGTTCGATGAGGATCCAGATGGCCCCGATGAGGGGAATCAGGATGATCAGAACGAACCACCCTGTCTTGTCGCGGTCATGGGCCCGCTTCACCATGATGGCGGCCCACACGTAAAGATAGACGAGGTAGAGCACGCCCATAAGCGCCAGGATCAGCCCGTTGGGTGAACCGGACGCCATCCCCGACATGCTCGCAAGGATGCTGTAGAGGACACCGAAGACCACGATGATACCAAGCAGGCCGAGCCAGAAGTGCATGCGGCGAATGCGGCCCTGGAAGCTGGTCAGCAGATGCATAATGTTCATTGATTTCCCCCCTGAGACATCAGGACGCGGCACGCTAACGCCGAATTCTTATTTCGACCAGCGCGCAGGCGTTCAGCCCTGGAATCTTGGGGTTGAAGAGGTATCTTGAAGGCCATGACCGACGCCCCAACCTCCCCTGCCCGCTCCGCCTCCGGCTTCGACCTCACAGCGCCGACGCCCGAGGAAGAAAAGCGCCTCGAGGCCGATCTCACGTCCGAAGAGCGCGACGTCCTGCTGCACCACGGCACCGAAGCGCCATTCTGCGGGGGCCTGCTGAACAACAAGGCCGACGGGGTCTATTGCTGTCGGCTCTGCGGCCTGCCGCTGTTCCGCGCGCAGACCAAGTTCGAGAGCGGCACCGGCTGGCCGAGCTTCTACGCCCCGATCGACGAGGCGCACGTCCGCGCCGTGCGCGACACCAGCTACGGCATGGTGCGCATCGAGACCCGCTGCGCACGCTGCGACAGCCACCAGGGCCATGTGTTCCCCGACGGCCCGCCGCCCACGCGGTTGCGCTATTGCATCAACTCGGTCTCGCTAGCCTTCGTCGCCGACGGGACTGCGCTGCCCGATCCGCTTCATCGCGGCGACCACCTCTAACCGCAAACCTCCCCACATCCGCTCATCCCGGCGAATGCCGGGACCGGGGTTGGGTGCGAGCGCTAGAGCGGGATGTTGTCGTGCTTTTTCCAAGGATTCTCGAGCTTCTTGCCCTTCAGGCTCTTGAGCGCGCGGGCGATGCGGCGGCGGGTGTCGCGCGGCGGGATGACGTCGTCGACGTACCCCATGCTGGCGGCGACGAAGGGGTTGGTGAAGCGGTGCTTGTACTCCGCCTCGCGCTCGGCGATCGCGCCGGGCTTGTTCATGTCGGCGCGGAAGATGATCTCCACCGCCCCCTTGGCGCCCATCACGGCGATCTCCGCCGTCGGCCAGGCGTAGTTGATATCGCCGCGGATGTGCTTTGAGCTCATGACGTCGTAGGCGCCGCCGTAAGCCTTGCGCGTGATCAGCGTGATTTTCGGCACAGTCGCCTCGGCGAAAGCGAACAGCAGCTTTGCCCCATGCTTGATCAGCCCGCCCTGCTCCTGCCGAGTGCCCGGCATGAAGCCCGGCACGTCGACAAAGGTGATGAGCGGGATCTCGAAGGCGTCGCAGAAGCGCACGAAGCGCGCGCCCTTGCGCGCCGCGTCGATGTCGAGCACCCCGGCCAGGGTCTGCGGCTGATTGGCGACGATGCCGACCGGTTGGCCATCGATGCGGCCGAAGCCGCAGACGATATTCTTCGCCCAGTCCTTGGCGATCTCGAAGAAATCCGCTTCATCGACGACCTTCAGGATCAACTCCTTCATGTCGTAGGGCTTCTCGGCGCTCGTCGGCACCAGGGTGTCGAGCGACGGCTCGATCCGGTCGACGACATCGAAGCTCTCGCGCTCCGGCGGTTTCTCCCGGTTCGAGAGGGGCAGGAAGTCGATCAGCCGGCGGACTTGGGTCAGCGCCTCGAGATCATTGTCGAAGGCCCCGTCGGCGACCCCGGACTTGAGCGCATGCACACGGTAGCCCCCGAGCTCCTCGTGGGTCACGTCCTCATTCGTGACGGTCCGGACCACGTCGGGGCCGGTCACGTACATGTAGCTCGTGTCCTTGACCATGAAGATGAAGTCCATGATCGCCGGCGAGTAGACGTCGCCGCCGGCGCAGGGACCCATGATCACGGCGATCTGCGGGATAACGCCGGAACAGAGCGTGTTGAGCAGGAAGATGTCGGCGTATCCGGCAAGCGCCTCGACGCCCTCCTGGATGCGAGCGCCGCCGGCGTCGTAGAGCCCGATGATCGGCGCCCCGAGCTTGGCCGCCTGCTCATAGATCTTGACGATTTTCTTGGCGTGCGCGCCGGAAAGAGAGCCGCCGAAGACCGTGAAATCCTTGGAAAAGACGAAGACAAGCCGGCCGTTGATCGCGCCCCAGCCGGTGACGACGCCATCGCCCGGCACCTTCTGATCTGCCATGCCGAAGTCGGTCGCGCGATGCTCGACGAACATGTCGAACTCCTCGAACGAGCCTTCGTCGAGCAGGACGTCGATGCGCTCGCGCGCGGTGAGCTTGCCCTTTGCGTGCTGGGCGGCGATCCGCCGCTCGCCGCCGCCGGCCCTCGCCTGCGCGCGCCGTCGCTCGAGTTCCTCGACGATGTGCTTCATCCCTGGCGCTCTCTTCGATCCATTAAGCGTTGCAGGGGTAGACTTGGGCCGCCCAGGTGACAAGCGGCGAGCCCAGCAGCAAGTCCGCCTGCGACCAGTGCGCGCGACGGAAGGTTGGCCGCCCGGACGTAAAAGCGGTCATCACCCTTTGATTGAGTGAGATCGGGCCATGGCCATAGACGCACAGCTCAGAGCCTCGATCGCCGCCACCCGCTTCGGCCTGGGCGCCCGCCCTGGCGAGATCGCGGCGCTGAGCGCCGACCCCTTGGGCGCCCTGAAGGCGCAGATTCGCCCTGAAGGCGCCGACCAGCCGGCGGGCGATTTCGAATCCAGCATCCAGCGCGTGACCGATCTGCGCTCGCTGCAGCAACAGCGGCGCCAGGCGCGGATGGACGGCCAGCCCAACGCCGATCCGGTGAAGGAAGCGCAGAAGATGATCCGCCAGGGCGCGGGAACGGAGTTTCTTGGCCGGGTCGCGCTAGCCAGTCAGACCGATGCGGCCTTCCGCGAGCGGTGGGCGCTGTTCTGGTTCAACCACTTCACCGTCGGACAGAAGAACCTGCAGACGGCGGTGTTGGCCGGGCCGTTCGAGCGCGAGGCCATCCGCCCCCACGTCTTCGGCCGCTTCGAGGAGATGCTGGTCGCCTCGACCTCGCACCCCGGCATGCTGCTCTACCTCGACCAGGCGCAGTCGATCGGCCCGGACAGCCAGCTTGCTGGCATGGCCAAGATGGGCCTACCGGCTCTGAAGAACCTCGGCGGACTGAACGAGAACCTCGCCCGCGAGATCATGGAACTCCACACGCTGGGCGTCGGCTCTGGCTACACCCAGGCCGACGTGACGGAGTTTGCCCGCGCGCCTCACCGGCTGGAGCATCGTTGGACTGAACGAGCGGCGCTTCGGCCAGGACGGCCAGCCGGGGCAGTTCACCTTCCGCCCCGCCGCGCACGAGCCGGGATCACGAACGATCCTGGGCAAGACCTACCCCGCCGGAGGGATCGAGCAGGCGCGCGCCGTGCTGCACGACCTGGCGACCAGCCCGGCGACCGGCCGCCACATCGCCTTCAAGCTCGCCAGGCATTTCGTGGCCGACGATCCGCCGCCGACGCTCGTGGCCAAGCTGGAACGGAGCTTCAACAACTCTGGCGGCCAGCTCGGCGAGGTGGCGACGACCCTGATCGACGCGCCGGAGTCCTGGGCGGTCCAGCAACGCAAGTTCAAGACGCCCTACGAGTTCCTGATCTCGGGCTACCGCGCGGCCGAGCTGACGCCTGGTCCGGAGATCGTTCCTGTTCTCACCCAGCTCGGGCAGACGCCATTCAGTGCGCCCTCGCCCAAGGGCTGGTCCGAGGACGCGACCGACTGGGCGTCCGCCGACGGCGTCGTCAAGCGCATGGGCTGGGCCGAGGCGTTCGCCGCGCGCAACGTCTCGCAGACGGCTGAGCCGATGCAGATCGCCCAAAACACGCTCGGCGACCAGCTGGCCCCCTCGACCGCCACGGCGATCACGCGTGCTGAATCGCGCGCCGAGGCCTTCTCGATTCTCCTGATGAGTCCGGAGTTCCAACGCCGATGATCCAAACGCTCGACATGAACCGCCGATCGGCGCTCGTCGCCGCGGCCGGACTTGGCATCTCGGTCACGTTCCTCGGGCGCGCGGCCTATGCCGCCTCCGAGGGCGACCTCGCCAAGCGCAAGCTTGTGGTCTTCATCTGCCGTGGCGCGATGGACGGGCTGTCGGTCTCGCCGCCGATCGGCGACCCGAACTACCGCGCGCTGCGCACCGAAATCGCCCTCCCCGGCTTCGGCCAGGTCGATGGCGCGTTGCAACTGGACTCGACGTTCGGCCTGCACCCCAAGCTCGCGACCGTCCATGCGCTCGCGCTGAAGGGCCAGGCGCGGATCGCGCCTGCGATCGCGACGCCCGATCGCGCTCGATCGCACTTCGAAGCGCAGGACGTGCTCGAGAGCGGCGTTTCGGCCGTCTATGGCGAGAGCTCCGGCTGGCTGAACCGGGCGATGGAGTCACTGGGCGCGACCCGGACGGTGCACGCCATGTCCGTTGGGCCGCAGGCGCCGCTGATCCTGCGCGGGCGTATCGAGGCCGCCTCGTGGTCGCCCGGCGGCATCAAGGACCGCGATCCCCGCCTGCCGCAGATCCTGACCGATCTCTATGCGGACGATCCGCTGCTGGCGCCCGCGCTGGCGATGGGCTTGCAGACCGAGGCCATGGCGGCGATCGCCACCGCCCCGGACCCGAACGCGATGGCGACGCCGCCAGCCGGAATGCAGCCGGCGGCGATGCAGCAACCGCCGCGGCCGGGCGCGCCATCCAACCCGCAGGCGCTGCAGGCCTACGCCGCTCAACAGCTGCAGCAGGCGGCCGCGCGCGCACGGCAACTGGGCGACACGCTCGCCAAGTTCATGCTGGAGCCGAATGGGCCGCAGATCGCCGCGGTGTCTCTCGACGGCTTCGACACCCACGCCAACCAGGGCGCGGCGGATGGTCAGCTGGCCACGCGCCTGCGCGGCCTGGACGCCGCGCTCGACGGCCTCTCCAGCGGCCTTGGGCCCGAGTGGGGCGACACGGTGGTCGTCGTGGCGACCGAGTTTGGCCGCACCGCCCGCATGAATGGCACCAAGGGCACGGACCACGGCACCGCCTCGACGGCGCTCGTGCTGGGCGGATCGCTGAAGCGGGGCGGCATCATCGGCGACTGGCCGACGCTCGAGGAGGCCAGGCTGTTCGAGAACCGCGACACCGCGCCGACGCTCGACATGCGCGGCCTGTTCAAGGGCGTCTTGGCGGAGCAACTCGGCGTCGACCGGCGCGCTCTCGACACGACCGTCTTCCCCGACAGCGCCAGCGTGGCGCCCGTGACGGGCATCGTCGCCTAGCTGGGCGCGAAGGGCTCGGGATCGGCGGCCGCTTCGTCGAAGCCGAAGCGTTCGAAGCCGGCGCGCATCTCCGGGCTGAGAGGCGCTTCGACGACGATCCGCCCGCCGCCCGGATGGGGCAGGTCGAGGCGGCGAGCGTGGAGCTGTAGCTTCAGGCCATCCGACTGAGCGGCGGAACGCTCGTCGCCATATTTCCGATCTCCCAGAATGGGATGGCCGATCGCCTTCATGTGCGCGCGGAGCTGGTGAGTGCGTCCGGTGTGCGGGCGCAGCGCAAGCCACGCCGCCTGCTCGCCGGCATGGGCCAGGGTGACGTAGTCCGTCTCGGCCGGCGCGGCGCGTCGATCGTCCGGGTCAGCCGGCGCCATCTGTTCGCGCTCCCCGTCGCCGGACTTGACGAGCGGGAGATCGACGCTGCCGTTCGGCGGCCGCGGCCGGCCAGCGACGATGGCCCAGTAGGTCTTCTCCGCGCGCCGCTTCGCGAACGCCTCCGCCAAGCGCGCAGCGGCCGACGGTCCCTTTCCGACCACCAGCACGCCGCTCGTGTCCCGGTCCAGGCGGTGGACCAGCCTCGGCCGTTCAACGCCTTCGCCCCAGGCGCCGAGCAGCCGGTCGACGTGGCGGGTGGTCTTGGTCCCGCCCTGGACGGCCAGGCCCGAGGGCTTGTTCAAGGCCAGGACCTCGTCATCCTCGTACAGCACGAGCGAGCGGGCGAAGGCCGCATCGCGCTCGGAAAGGCCGGCCCCGTCGCGAATGGCCGCGTCTGGCAGTGGCGGCACGCGCACCATCGCGCCGGCGGCCAGCCGCATGTCAGGCTTCACCCGGCCGCCATCGACGCGAATCTGGCCTGAGCGGGTCAGCTTGTGGATCTGCACATGGTTCAGCTGCGGCCAACGCCGCTTGAGCCAGCGGTCGAGGCGCACGCCGGCTTCGCCGTGGGCGACTTCCAGCGTCCGGACCTCGCGCGCCATCGGTGGCTAGGCCGCCGCCGCAGCGGCGCGGAGAGACGCCGACGCATCCCTGAAGTCGTCCGGGGCGTCAGCTTCCAGGCGCATTCGCCCGCCGCCGGGATGCGGGAAGGCGATGGCCTGCGCGTGCAGCATCAACCGGGCGACCGGCGCGCCGTCCAGAACGAGTGCGCCGCCGTAGCGCGCGTCGCCGGCGATGGGGCGCCCGATCGCGGCCATGTGCACGCGCAGCTGATGCATGCGTCCCGTCTCGGGCTTGAGCTCGACCAGCGCCGCGGTCTCGGACGCCGCCAGCGTGCGGTAGCGCGTGCGCGCGGTCTCGGCGTCGGGATGGTCGGACGCGCAAACCCGCATGAACGCCTCGCGGCCCTGCTCGTCGCGGCGGAGCGGAAGCTCGATCACGCCCGCGCGCGGCGCGGGCGCGCCCGGCGTCACGATCGCGAGGTAGGTCTTCTCAACCCGCCGTCCCATCAACGCCTTGCCGAGGAAGCCAGCGGCCGGCTTGGTCTTGGCGGTCAGAATGACGCCGGAGGTGTCGCGGTCGAGCCGGTGAACCAGCCGCGGCCGATTGCCGTTCGACTTGGCGAACGCGGACAGGAGCTCGTCGAGCGTGTGAACCTGGCCCCGGCCGCCCTGGCTGGACAGCCCCGCCGGCTTGTTGAGCGCCAGGATGTGTTCGTCCTCGTGGATCACAAGCGAGCGAACGAAGGCGATCTCGTCGGCGGTGAGGCGCGGCGCCCAGCGGGCCATGCGCGGAGGCGCCCTCACGTCCCCTTCTTCTCCTCGCGGAGCGCGGCCCAGCGCTCGAGACGCTCCTTGATGCGCGCCTCGGCGCCCACCTCCTTGGGCCGATAGAACACCTGCCGCTCCATGCCGTCCGGGAAGTAGTTCTGGCCGGAGAAGCCCTCGTCCTGGTCGTGGTCGTAGGCGTAGCCCTTGCCGTAGCCCAACTCCTTCATCAGCCGGGTCGGGGCGTTGCGGATGTGGGCCGGCGGCATCAGCGAGCCGGTCTCCTTCGCCGAGCGCATGGCCGCGCCGAAGGCGGCGAGCACGGCGTTCGACTTCGGCGCGGCGGCCAGGTGCACGACCAGCTGCGCCAGCGCCAGCTCGCCCTCGGGCGAGCCTAGGAAGTCGTAGGCGTCCTTTGCCGCGTTCGCGAGCACCAGTGACATCGGGTCGGCCTCACCGATGTCTTCCGACGCCGCGCGCATCAGGCGCCTGGCGATGAACAGCGGGTCCTCGCCGCCGTCCAGCATGCGCGCCAACCAATACAGCGAGGCGTCGGGATCGGAGCCGCGGATCGACTTATGCAGCGCCGAGATGAGGTTGTAGTGCTCCTCGCGGTCCTTGTCGTACGCCGGGCTGCGCTTTTGCAGAATGCGGCCCATCTCGGCCACGTCCAGGGGCTTGGCCGAGGCGATGTTGAACAAGGTCTCGGCCAGGCTGAGCAGATAGCGGCCGTCGCCGTCGGCGAGTTGGAACAACACCTGCCGCGCGTCGGTCGTCAGCGGCAGCGGGCGGCCCTCGTAGGCCTCGGCCTTTGTCAGAAGCGTGGCCAGGGCCTCGTCGTCCAGGCGCTTGAGCACGAAGACCTGGCAGCGCGAGAGGAGCGCGCCATTCAACTCGAAAGAAGGGTTCTCCGTCGTTGCGCCCACCAGGGTCACCACGCCCTGCTCGACGAAGGGCAGGAACCCGTCCTGCTGGGCGCGGTTGAAGCGATGGATCTCATCGACGAAGAGCAGGGTCGCCTGGCCGGCGGCGCGGCGGCCGCGGGCGGTCTCGAACGCCTTTTTCAGGTCCGCGACCCCTGAGAAAACGGCCGAAAGCTGTTGAAATTGATAGCCGGCCTCCGCCGCCAGCAGCCGGGCGATGGTTGTCTTGCCCGAACCCGGCGGGCCCCACAGGATCATCGAGGCCAGGCGGTGGGCTTCGGCCATGCGCCGGATTGGGCCGTCCGGCCCGAGAAGGTGGTCCTGGCCGACCACCTCGTCGAGCGAGGTCGGGCGCAGCCGGTCCGCGAGCGGCGTCGGCGTTTCGGGATTCAGGCCCGCGGCTTCAAACAGGTCCGCCATCGTGCGAAGCTAGCAGAGTTCAGGCAGGCCCGAGAGTGGGCGCTTAAGTCTCACGGGGACCTCATGGATTGGACGTCAGGCTATGTGTCCGAGATCGACTACACGCACGGCTATTATCGCGAGCTTGCGCCCGGCCTGATTGACTTCGCCCTCTTGACCAGCGGCCACCAGCCGCCCAGGCGCGCCGGCATGCGATATCTCGAGCTTGGCTACGGCCAGGGCCTGTCGTTCAACATCCACGCCGCCGCCTCGCCCGGCGAGTACTGGGGCACCGACTTCAATCCGGTGCAGGCCGCGAACGCCCAGGGTCTCGCGCAAGTGTCGGGCGCCGATGCGCACGTGTTCGATGACAGCTTCGCCGACTTCGCTGCGCGCGGCGACCTGCCCGACTTCGACTACATCGTGCTGCACGGCATCTGGAGCTGGGTGTCCAACGAAAACCGGCAAGTGCTGGTCGACATCATGCGCGACCGCCTGAAGGTGGGCGGCATCGTCTATTTCAGCTTCAACACCCTGCCCGGCTGGGCGGCGGCGATGCCGCTGCGGCACCTGATGTCGACGCACATGGAAGCCGCCGGCACCCATGCCCAAGGCATGGTCAGCCGCATCGATGCGGCGATCGCCTTTGGCAACACGCTGGCGGATAGCGGCGCACGCTATTTCGGGGCGAACCCGACCGCCAAGAGCCGGCTCGACGCCATTGCGGGACAGAACCGGAATTACCTGGCGCACGAGTACTTCAACCGCGACTGGACGCCGATGTACTTCGCCGAGGCGCACGAGTGGCTCACCGGCGCCAAGCTCGCCTTCGCCGCGCCCGCGGCAGCGCTCGAGCAACTCCTCGCCTACAACCTCACGCCCGAACAGCGCGATGTCCTGGCCGGCATCTCCTACGACGTGCTCCGCGAGACCGTGCGCGACTACATGTTGAACCAGCAGTTCCGCCGCGACCTCTACAGCCGCGGATCGCGCCTGCTCACGCCGCTGGAGCGGCTCGACAGGCTGAACGATCTGGCCGTGATGTTGCTGGTCGACGCCGCCGAGGTGCCGTTCGAAGTCGAGGCCGGCCTGGGCAAGGTCGGCCTGCGCGAGGACATCTTCCGCCCGGTGCTGGACGCACTGGCGGAGAACGACAGCGCACCGAAGCGGATCGGCGACCTCGCCGAGCGTCCCAGCCTGCAGGCTCTGCCGCCGGGGGCACTCATCGAGACGCTGACCGTCCTGATCGGCGCCGGCCGCGCCAACCCGGTCCAGGACGCCGAGGCGACCGAGGTCGCCCGGCCGCGGTGCCAGCGGCTGAACGCGCATCTGATCGAGCGCGCCAGGGTGAGCGGCGACGTCACCTGGCTCGCCTCGCCGGTCACCGGCCGCGGCGTCGAGGTGGATCGCTTCCAACAGCTGTTTCTCTCGGCGCGGGCGCGGGGGCTGAAGAAGCCGGAGGAATGGGCGCGGGACGCGTGGGGCATCCTCACGCGGCAAAACCAGTCCTTGATCAAGGACGGCCAGGTGCTGGCGACGCCCGATGAGAATGTGCGCGAGCTCACCGATCAGGCGAAGGGGTTCGCCGACCGCCGCCTGGCGCAGCTCAAGCGGCTGGAGGTGGTGAGCTAGCCGCGTCGGGGCCTCATCCCTCCGATTTGAACCGACGCCGCGTTCCATGGGCAGGCCATAGCCGCTACAAGCGCCCGTCCCTTGTGCCTGGAGCGCGAATGTGGCGCGGTTGTTCAACGCCTATGTGATCGTCGATTGGAGCGCGGCTTCGCGGCCGAACACGGGCGCGGACTCCGTCTGGATCGGCGTGCTCAAGCGTGACGTGCGTTTTCGCCTGGCCTTCGAGGCGACGAACCCGCCGACGCGGGCCGAGGCGGAGAAGAAGCTCACCGCGGTCCTTGACGACCTGAAGAAGCGCGGCGAGCGGACGCTGGTCGGCTTCGACTTCCCGCTTGGCTTCCCGCGCGGCTTTGCCGCGGCGCTGAACCTGCCGACCGCCGCCCCGCCGTGGCGCGCGGCGTGGGACCAGCTGGACCGGATGGTCAAGGACAAGGCCGACAACACCAACAACCGCTTTGGCGTGGCC
Organism: uncultured Alphaproteobacteria bacterium; assembly: GCA_963719975.1. Taxonomy (GTDB): domain Bacteria; phylum Pseudomonadota; class Alphaproteobacteria; order Caulobacterales; family Caulobacteraceae; genus Poindextera. The sequence goes on along the minus strand of CAVRED010000007.1, from coordinate 557,944 downwards.
TCGGAGATCAACCGGCGGCTGACCGGCGGCCCGTTCCCGTTCTGGGGCTGTCCGCCGAAGGACGCGCTGACCACGCTGCAGCCGAAGCGGACCCGCGACCACGGTCCGGGCGACTTGCCCGAGATGCGCCACGCCGACCTTGCGGCCAAGGGCGCCTCGCCGATCTGGAAGCTCTACTACAACGGCTCGGTCGGCGGTCAGGCGATCCTGGGCATGCCGGTCGTGCGCCGGCTGAAGCTGGCCTATGGCGAGGCCATGCGCATCTGGCCGTTCGAGACCGGCTTCAAGGCGCTCGACGAGGCCGGCGCTCGCCGGCGTCGATATCGTCGCCACCGAGGTCTACCCGTCGCTCTACAAGGCGCAGCCGAGCCCCGGCGAGGTCAAGGACCATGCGCAGGTGCGCGTCACCGCCGAGCAGTTCGCCCGCGCCGATGAGGCCGGTCGCCTTGGCGCGCATGTTCGGCCCCTCGAAGGCGGCGGCGGCCGACCTCGTGCTCGACGCCGAGCGCGAGGAAGGCTGGGTGCTGGGGACCGCGGTCTAGAGCCCGCGCAGCGACAGCATGGCGAACCGGCCGAGCAGCAGGCCGGCGGAGATCAGGCTCGCCGCCACGATCGCCCAGACGATGCCGGCAACGCCAAGGCGCAGCGGCAGCGCCAGCACCCAGGCCAGCGGCGCCATGAGCGCGATGTAGCTGATGAAATGGGTGACGCTGGGCACCCAGACGTCGCCGCGCGCGCGCAGCGAGCTCGCCACCACCACCTGCAACGAGTCAGGCAGGAAGAAGAGGCACGACAGCGCGACGGCGACCTCACACATCGCCAGCACGCCGGGATCGGTGGTGTAGGCCGAGACAATCAGACGCGCCGACGGCCAGACCGCGAGCGAAACCAGGACGCCGAAGACCGCCGCCACGGCGAAGCCGACGGCCCCTGCGCGGTTGACCCCGCCCGAATCGCGCGCCCCATAAGCCCTGCCGACCAGCACCGCCGTCGCCGTCGAGAGGCCGAGCGGGACCATGAACACCAACGACGCGATGTTCATCACCGCGGTGTAGGCCGCCAGCGCCTGCGCCCCGATCCAGCCCGGCGATGAGGTTCATCCCGGCGAAGCTGGCGACCTCGAAGAAGCCGGACGCGCCGGCGCCGTAACCGATGCGCCGCTGCTCGGCCTCGGCCGCGCGCTCGCGCGGCGGCTTGTCGAACACGCCGAGCGCCGCGCGCATCGCGCATGGTCGGGCGATGTAACACGATCAGCGCCAGCGTGAGCGCGGTGCGCGAGCCCAGCGTGGCGCAGGCGCCGCCGACGGCGCCCAGCGCCGGCAAGCCCGAACCCGCCGGGCACCAACACAAGGTCGATCCCCAGGTTCACCGACATTGGCCACCCACATCAGCACCATGGCCGCCGACGCCTTGCCGATCGCCTCCAGCCACCCGCTGCAACGGCGCCCAGCGTCAGCGGCGTCATCGAGAGGGAGAAGACGATGAGAACGCGGCTCGCGCCGTCGGCCAGCCCGGTGGCGAGGCCGACGTGGTGCAGGAACCAGCGGCCCTAGGGCCACAAGGAAGGCCGCAGACGCCGACGCCGATCTGCGCGCCATAGGCCAGGCCGCGGCGCAGAACCGCGCCGGCCCCGTGCCCGCCGGCCTTCGCCGATGGCGCGCGAGGTCATCACCTGGACGCCGTTCAGCAGGCTGACGGCCACCGTCAGCACGACCGCCGTCGGCGCCCAACCGAGCGCGTGGTAGCCAAGCTGGACCGCCGAATAGCGCCCGACGACCACGGTGTCGGTCAGGCCCATGGCCATCAGACCAAGGCGCGACAGCACGACCGGCCCCGCGAGCGCGAGGAGCGCGCGTAGATCCCGAAAAACGAGGCCGCCCGGCGCCCCATGCGGGAGTCCGTCGCGGCCGCCTGCGCGTCCATGGGTAAACCAACCGAATTGAAGCGGCGGACCCTGATCCGATCGCCGGCGCCGCGCAACCCGCGGCCAAAGCGAAACTAGGTGCGTGGCTTAACCGCCACTATGATCCGCTCCAGCCGCCCGATCGTATTCCATCCGGCGTGAGCCTAGGGGGAGCGCATGGCCCAGATCATCAAACGCCGCGTCTGCGCGGAGCTCGACGGACCCGTTCGTGGTCTTCATCATCGGCGCGCGGCTGAACAAGCCGTGGAAGCTGAACGTGGTCATTCCATTCCTCGCGACCATGCCGCGGATGCTGAAAGAGCTGGCCGCCGCGCCCGAGCTTGGCCTGTTGCACGTCGAGCAGCACTTCGGCCTTAGCGGCGTGACGCTGGTCCAGTACTGGCGCAGCTTCGAGCAGCTCGAAGCCTACGCCCGGGCGCCCGAGCGCGCAGCACCTGCCGGTCTGGCGCTGGTTCAACCAGAAGCTCGGCTCGAACGGCGACATCGGCATCTGGCACGAGACCTTCCTGATCCAGCCGGGCTGCTACGAGAGCGTCTACAACAACATGCCCGCCTATGGCCTCGGCGCGGCCGGGACCCTGGTGGACGCCGTCGGCGCCCGCCAGGAAGCCCGCCAGCGGATGAAGGCCGCCGCCGAGAAGATCGCGGCCTAGCCGCGCCGCGCTTCGAACGTCAGCGAGCGCGGGTGCGCTCGAAGCGGGCCGCGCTGGTAGTCGCCGGTGACCGAGATGTCCACAAAGCCGGCCGCGCCGAGCGCGAGCTTGAACTCCTCCAGCCCCCAGTGACGGGCGACCATCGGCTCGAGCTCGGACTCGATCAGCCTATGATCGCGCCATCGCTCGTAGCGGATGCGACTTTCGGTCCGCTGGGCCAGCCAGTCGGTCCGGGTGATGTGCCCTACGACCGTGAGCAGGTCGCCGTCCTCTGTCGTCCAGCTCCGCCGGTCCTCGCCATCGGCCGCCAGGTTCGCGAGCCTGTCGATGTCCAGGATCGCCACGCCGCCGGGCGCGAGGTGGGCATGGAAACGGCGGAGCACCGCCATTGCGGTCGCGAAGTCGTCGATGAGGGTGAAGGTGCCGACCGGCACGATGATGACCGCGAACTTGCGGTCGTAGCTGAAGTCCTCGAAGCGCTGCTGGCTTAGCTGCGGCGTCAGACCGCGTTCCTCGCAGCGGGCGCGGCAACGGGCCAGCATGTCGGGGCTGGCGTCAAAGCCGGTGACGTCGTGGCCGGCCTCGAGCATGGGCACGAGGCCCGCGCCCGGTGCCGCAAGCCGGCTCGAGGATGGGGCCGTCGAGCTCCGCCAGGCGGGCAAGGTGGAACGCTGTGTCCGGCAGGGCCCCGAAGGGTTTGTCGGTGTCGTAGACCTCGGCGCAGAGGGCGCCGTAGCGATTGGCTCGCATGAAGGTGTTGGAAGACATGAAGGTCCAAACGTGATGGCGATCGCCGCCAGCGGCGGCAATGTCGCGAGAAGGGGGGAGATGCGCGGCCGCTGATGCGTCTCACGCGAGGAATGCCTACGGATTGTCCGCGGCGCCTATGGCGACCTAGGCCTTCATGGTGCGCGGAGCTTAGCCGGCCGGCGGCGCCGAAGCCAGGCCGTCAGCGGCGGCGCGCCGTCCAGAGACGGTCGACATGTTGCGCGACGACGCGGCCGCGAACGGCGGCGCGGCGGCGATTCGGCGAAGCTCGGCCAGCACCACGCGCCGCTCGTCGGCGGGGCGGGCGGTCATGTCGGAGAAGGTCGAATAGAGGGCGACGACCTGGTCGGGATCCAACACCAGCTCCCAGGGGCGCTGCTCGTGAGCAATCGGCCTCGAAGCGGCCATTGCGTCCGAAGCGCGCTCAGACGCGCATTGAGCGCTTTCGGCGCGCGCCTGGCCGCCATGGCTCGGGGTCCGAGGGCCGTCGTTGAGCAGCGCGTCGGTCGCGTCGTGGAACGGATCGGCCCGATCCGGATCGCCGAACACGTTCCAGACCATCGCCCACCAGCCGCCGGCCTTGAGCGCATCGGCGACCTTGGCCAGCGCCGCCTGCTCGTCCAGCCAGTGGAAGGCGGTGGCGCAAACGCCGAGATCGAACGCCGCGGCCGGCAGCACGGCGTCCTCGAAGGTCTCGACCCGCACCTCGAGCGCCGGCGATGGCGCTCGAGGCGCGGAGGAAACCGGCCAGCCGAGCGTCCGGCTCGATGGCGACCAGCGGATCGGCGCCGAGCGGCCAGCAACGGGCGCGTCGCCTTGCCGGTCCCCGCTCCCGCCTCGAACACCGCCGCGCCGGGCTTCAGCCCGCACCGTTCGCGCAGGATGTCGAACACCCACTGCGGGTAAGGCGGCCGCGAGGCGTCGTAGTTGGCCGGATCGTCGCCGAACGCCTGGCGGCCGAAGCGCCGGTCGATATCGGCCATAGGACGCCTCGGTTCGGCTATTCGGCGGCTTGGGGGTGGAAATCGGTCTGCCGCTCGGCCTTCAGCCGCTCGGCGACGAGGAAGGCGAGCTCGAGCGACTGCTCGGCGTTCAGCCGCGGATCGCAGTGGGTGTGGTAGCGGTCGCCGAGGTCGCCCTCGGCGAGCGCGCGTGCCCCGCCCGTGCACTCGGTCACGTTCTGGCCAGTCATCTCCAAATGCAGCGCCGCCGGGGTGCACGCCCTCGGCCTCTGCGATCTGGATGAAGCTCCTCACCTCTGAGAGGATACGGTCGAAAGGCCTTGTCTTGTAACCGTTATTGGCCTTCAGCGTGTTGCCATGCATCGGATCGATTGCCCAGACGACGTGGCGACCCTCGCGCCGCGTCGCCGCCATCAGGGCTGGCAGGCGCTCGGCGATCTTGTCGGCGCCAAAGCGGCCGTAGAGGGTGAGCCGGCCGGGCTCGTTGTCCGGGCTGAGCGCCTCGATCAGCCGCATCAGCTCGTCGGGCTCCACGGTCGGGCCGACCTTCAGCGCCGATCGGGTTCTTGATGCCGCGCATGTACTCGACGTGCGCGCCATCGAGCTGGCGCGTGCGCTCGCCGATCCAGACCAGGTGGGCGGAGACGTCGTACCAGTCGCCGGTAGTCGAATCGACGCGGGTCAGCGCCTCCTCGTAGCCGAGCAGCAGGCCCTCGTGGGCGGTGAAGAACTCGACGCGATGGAGGTCCGGCTGGCTTTCGGGCGTGACGCCGATCGCGGCCATGAAGGTCAGCGCCTCGCTGATCTTGTCAGAGAGCTCGCGGTAGCGCGCGCCCTGCGGGCTGTCGGCGACAAAGCCCAGCGTCCAGCGATGGATGTTGTAGAGGTCGGCGTAGCCGCCGCCGGCAAAGGCGCGCAGCAGGTTCAGCGTCGCCGAGGACTGCGCGTAGGCCTTCAGCAGCCGCTCGGGGTCCGGAATGCGCGACGCCGGATCGAACTCCATGCCGTTGATGTTGTCGCCGCGGTACGAGGGCAGCGTCACGCCGTCGATCGTCTCGGTGGGCTCCGAGCGCGGCTTGGCGAACTGGCCCGCCATGCGGCCGACCTTCACCACCGGCTTGCCGCCCGCGAAGGTCAGCACCACCGCCATCTGCAGGATCAGCCGGAAGGTGTCGCGGATGTTGTCGGCCGCGAACTCCTTGAAGCTCTCGGCGCAGTCGCCGCCCTGCAGCAGGAAGGCGCGTCCGGCCGCGACGTCGCCGAGCAGGGACTTCAGCCGCCGGGCCTCGCCGGCGAACACCAACGGCGGCATGCGGCGCAGCTCCGTCTCGACGCGCGGCGAGCGCCTCGGCGTCGGGATAGTCGGTCGGCATCTGCTTGGCGGGCTTTCCCCTCCAGGACGACGGCGTCCAGCGGTCGGTCACGTCTTGAGGCTCCTGGCGAAGGCCGGGCTTTTAGCCCATGGGCCGCCGCGAGGCAAAGCGCGCCGCCCTACTCCGCCGCGGCCAGCTCGTGCGGCATGTACGTCTCGTGCATGGTCACCAACTCCTCGGCCGCGGTGGGGTGTAGCGCGCAGGTCTCGTCCCATTGGGCCTTGGTCAGGCCCGGCTTTGACGGCGATGGCCGCCATCTGGATCATCTCGGGCGCGTCCGCGCCGACGATGTGGCAGCCGACGACCTTGTTCGTGGCCCGCGCCACGACCAGCTTCATCAGCATCCGCTCGTCGCCGCCGACGAAGAGCGTGCGCATCGGCCGAAAGCGCGTGAGGTAGATGTCGACCTCGCGGTGGACGTGCCGCGCCTCGCTCTCGGTCAGGCCGACGACGCCGACCGGCGGCTGGGAGAAGACCGCGGTCGGCACGTCGGCGTGGTCGAACTTCATCGGCCTGCCGTGGAACTCGGTCTCGGCGAAGGCCTGGCCCTCGCGGATGGCGACCGGGGTCAGCGGCATGCGGTCGGTGATGTCGCCCACCGCCCAGATGTGCGGCACGTTGGTGCGCGAGTAGTCGTCGACCGCGATGGCGCCCTTCTCGTTCAACGCCACGCCGGCCTTTTCCAGGCCCAGCGTCTTCACGTGCGGCTCGCGGCCGGTGGCGAACATCACCGCCTCGGATTCCAGCGTGAGCCCGTCGGTCACGTGGCTGACCAGGACGCCGTCGGCGCGCTTCTCGATGCGCTCGTGCAGGCAGGCGAGACTGATCTTCACGCCGCGCAGGCGAAGCTCGTCCGCCAGGTGGGCGCGCACGTCCTCGTCGAAGCCGCGCAGGAGGTTCGGGCCGCGGTAGATCAGCGTCACGTCGACGCCCAGGCCGTGGAAGATGCAGGCGAATTCGATGGCGATGTAGCCGCCGCCGACGATCACCATCCGCTTGGGCAGCTCGGGCAGGTGGAAGGCCTCCTCCGAGGTGATGGCGTGCTCGATGCCCGGCAGGCCCTCCGGCAGCTTGGGGCGGTCGCCGGCGGCGATCAGCACCTTTTCGGCGGTCACGGTGCGGTTCGAGCCGTTCGCCGGTCACCTCGAGCGTGTGCGGGTCGAGGAAGCGCGCGGTCCCGTAGAGGATGTCGGCGCCGGCCTTGGTCAGGTTGGCGGTGTAGATGCCCGACAGGCGGGCGATCTCCTGGTCCTTGGCCATGAGGAAGGCCTTCCAGTCGAACGCCGTCTCGCACTTGGTCCAGCCGTAGCCCCGGGCGATCTCGAAGTCGCGCCTGAACGCCGAGGCGTAGACCATCAGCTTCTTGGGCACGCAGCCGCGGATCACGCAGGTGCCGCCGACGCGGTATTCCTCGGCGACCAGCACGCGCGCGCCGGTCATGGCCGCGAGCCTGGCGGCGCGCACGCCGCCGGAGCCGGCGCCGATGACGAAGAGGTCGCAGTCGTACTCAGCCATGGGGAGGCTCCATCAAATCGCGGGGGCTCAGGCGCTCGACGCCGCCGTCGGCGCCGATCAGGGCTTCGCGGGCGAGCCCGAGGAAGAGGCCGTGCTCGACGACGCCGGTGATGCTCTTCAGCGCCGCCTCGACGGCGTGCGGGTCGAGGATCGCGCCGCAGGGCGCGTCGTAGAGCAGGTTGCCGGAGTCGGTCAGCACCGGGACTGCCGTCCTTGCGGCGAAGCCGGGGCGTCGTGATCACGCCGCAGTCGGCCAGGCCGCCGATGATGCGGCCGAGCGTCGTGGTGTGGCCGAAGGGCGACGACCTCGATCGGCAGCGGATAGCCGCCCGAGCTGCGGCGAGAGCTTGGATCGGTCGGCGATGACGATGCAGCGGCGCGAGGCCTCCCACACCAGCTTCTCGCGCAACAGCGCGCCGCCGGCGCCCTTGATCAGGGAAAGGCCAGGTCCGATCTCGTCGGCGCCGTCGACGGTCAGGTCGATGGCCCCGGCCTCGTCGAGGTCGACAGGGCGATGCCAAGGTCGCGCGCCAGCGCCGCGGTCGCTTCCGAGGTCGGCACGCCCTGGATGTCCAGGCCGCCGCGCGCCCAGCGCGCGCACGAAGTGCGCGGCGGTCGAGCCGGTGCCGAGGCCGACGGTCATGCCCGGCGTCACGAGGTCCGCCGCGGCCTCGCCTGCCGCCCGCTTGGACTCATCGGGGTTCATGGCCTAGCAGATAGGTGAAAGCTCGGCCGGGCGCGACCCCTTCAGGCGGAGCGCGCGACGGCGAGCTCCGGGTGGGTCTCGCGCACGAGCACCATGGCGGCGATGCCGATCGCGGTCGTGACCATCAGGTAGAAGGCCGGCGCCAGCGGCTGGTGGGTCACATGGATCAGCCAGGCGATCAGCGGCTGGGTCGCGCCGCCGAAGATCGCCACCGAGAGCGCGTAGACGACGCCCATGCCGGTGGAGCGCAGGCCCTTGTGCAGGCCCTCGGCGAGCACGATCAGCGCCGCGCCGGTCGAGAGCGAGCCAAGCGCGCTCACCACGCCGGTGCCGATCAGGAGCGTCGGCGCGTCGTGGTTGCGGACCATCAGCCAGAACGTCGGGCGCCAGGACGAAGAAGAAGATCACGAGCGGGATGATCATGACCCGCTTGCGTCCATAGAGGTCCGAGAGCCAGCCGCCGAGCAGGGTGAAGACGACGCCGGCCGCCCCGTTCACCGCCGAGGCGGCGTAGGCCGCGCTCGCCGCCATGTGCAGGGTCGTGGTCGCGTAGGTGGTGATGTAGAGCCGCACATAGGTCGAGGTCGTGAAGCAGAGGATCGCGGCCAGGCCGAAAACGATGATCGGGATGTGCGCGGCCAGCTCCGCGGTCTCGGGGAGCGCAGCCGAGGCCTCTTCGAGCCGGTGCAGCGTCTCGGGCAGGCGGCGGCGGATGATGAGGCCGAACGGCAGCACGAGCGCGCCGATCCAGAACGCGACGCGCCAGCCGAGGCCCTCGAGCAGCGCGGGGGCGAGCATCATCGCCATCGCCGCGCCGACCGCGCCGCCGACCAGGGAGGCCGCCGACTGGCTGGCCGACTGCCACGAGCCGATCAGCCCGCGCCGGTTCGGCGGGGCGGCCTCGATCAGGAAGGCGGTCGCCGGGCCAACCTCGCCGCCCAGCGCGAAGCCCTGGATCAGGCGGAAGGTCACCACCGCGATCGGCGCGATCACGCCGATCTGGGCGAACGACGGCGTCGACGCCAGCCCGAGGATCGCAACGCCCATGAGGGCGAACGAGAGCAGCATGGCCGGCCGCCGGCCGATGCGGTCGCCGATGGCGCCGATGGCGAAGGCCCCGATCGGCCGGGTGAGGAAGCCCGCGCCGAACGTGCCCAGCGAGGCCATCAGGCTCGCGAACGGCGAGTGCGATGGGAAGAAGGCCTTGCCGATGTCGACGGCGAAGATGGTGTAGGTGGTGAAGTCGTAGAACTCGAGCGCATTGCCCATGACCGCCGCGGCGACCTGGGTGCGGGTGATCGGCGGGTGGTCGTCGAAGGCTCGGCCGCGGCGCTCATCGATCCGAGATACGGGAAGCGTGGCCGGGTGGCGAGCCCCGAGCGAGCGGGACGTGCAAAAGCGCCACTCGACGGCAAGGCGCCGTGGCGTTCGATCGAGCAGGTTAGCCCCGTTCTTCGGCCCGCTTCTTCGCGCGGAACGCCGCAGCCCAGCCCGGCTTCTCCTCCTGGCGCGCGCGGCCGAGGGCGAGCGCGTTCGGCGCGACGTCCTTGGTGATCACCGAGCCGGAGCCGGTGTAGGCGCCGTCGCCGATGGTCACCGGCGCGACGAGGGCCGAGTTGGAGCCGATGAAGGCCCCCTCGCCCACGTGGGTGTCGTATTTGTCGAAGCCGTCGTAGTTGCAGAAGATGGTCCCGGCGCCGATGTTGGCGCCCGCGCCGACCGAGCCGTCGCCCAGATAGGCCAGATGGTTGGCCTTGGCCCCCTTGCCCACCTTGACCTTCTTCACCTCGACGAAGTTGCCGATGTGGGCTTCCTGGCCGATTTCCGCGCCGGGCCTGAGGCGCGCATAGGGCCCGACCAAGCGCGCCTTCGCGCACGATGCAGCCCTCGAGGTGGCTGAAGGCGCGGATCACGGCGCCGGCCTCGACCTTTACGCCCGGTCCGAACACCACGAACGGCTCGACCACCGCGCCGCCGGCGATCTCGGTGTCGGCCGAGAGGTAGACCGTCTCCGGCGCGGTCATGCTGACGCCGGCGTCCATCAGCGCGCGCCGCTTCTTCGCCTGGAACGCCGCTTCGGCCTCGGCCAGCTCGGCCTGGGAGTTGACGCCCATGAATGCCTCCTCCGGCGCGAACGCCGCGCGCACGTCCTTTCCCTCGGCATCGGCCAGCCGGACGATGTCGGTCAGGTAGTATTCGCCCTTGGCGTTGTTGGGCCGGACCTGCCCGAGCCAGTGGAACAGCGGGCCCGCCGGCGCGGCGAAGACGCCGGCGTTGCAGGCGGTCACCGCGAGCTCCGCCGGCGTCGCATCGCTTGCGCCTCGACCACCCGCTTCAGCCGGCCGTCTTGCATGATCATGCGGCCGTACGCGGCCGGCTCGGCCGTCTCGAACCCCATCACCGCGAGGTCGGCGCCCTGGTCCAGCAGACGCGAGCAAGGGCTCGACATCGCCGGCGGTCAGCGCCGGCCCGTCGGCGCAGGCGACGACGACCTCGCCGTCGAAGCCGGCGAGCGCGTTCCTCGCCGCCAGCACGGCGTGGCCGGTGCCCAGCGGCGGGTCCTGGACGGCGGTGTGGCCCGGCCCGAGGCGGGCGGCCACGTGCGCCTCGACCTCGCCCGCGTCCTTGCCGACGACCACGACGATCCGCTCGGCGCCAAAGGCCTCGGCGGCGTCGATGACCCAATCCAGCATGGCGCGCCCGCCCACGGCGTGCAGCACCTTGGGCTTTGGCGACTTCATCCGCGTGCCCTGGCCGGCGGCCAGGATGACGGCGGCGCGGGCGGGCATTGGGGCTCCTTCGAATCTCGGCGTTGCGCGCGCCTTCGATTTAGCCGAAACGCCGGCGCATGTCCTTGACCCCAGGAAGCCTCGCCGGCGCCACCGTCGCGCTCGACCTCGACGGCACCCTCGTCAACTCCGCCCCCGATCTCGTCGCCTCGCTCAACGCCGTGCTCTCCGAACAGCGCCTGCCGACGCTGACCCTGGCGCAGGCTCAGGGTGATGGTCGGCCGCGGCGCCCGCGCCCTGATCGAGCACGGGTTCCAGGCGGCCGGCGCCAGGCTGGTTCCCGGCGAGACCCGCCCCTTGGTGACGCGCTTCATCGAGGTCTACCGCGAGCGCATCGCGCTGGAGAGCCGCCCGTTCGACGGCGTCGAGCAGGCGCTTGGCGAGCTCACCGACGCCGGCGCCAGGCTCTGCGTCTGCACCAACAAGTTCACCGACCTCTCCGTGGCCCTGCTCGAGGGCCTGGATCTGGCCCGCTACTTCGCGGCCATCGTCGGACCGGACAACGTCCCGGCCCCCAAGCCCGACGGCAGGCACCTGATCGCGGCTGTTGAGGCGGCGGGCGGGCGGATCGAGCGCGCGGTGATGGTGGGCAACTCGGCATCCGATGTCGGCGCCGCCCGCGACGCAGGCGCGCCGTCGATCGTCGTCACGTTCGGCTACACCGAAATCGCGCCGGCCGAGCTGGGCGGGGACCACCTGATCGAGCACTATTCCGAGCTCGCGCCCCTGGTCGGTCGCCTGCTCGGCCAACCCTGACCCGCCGTCGCCCTCGCCCAAGAATCGGGCGCCGGCGCCCAACCTTGCGGCAATCCACAACCAATTCCGGTCGGCTCTGCGACCGGCGGATTCGGTCTTTGACCCCCGCTTTTCCTCTTCGTTAACGCTTGGACCGGTCGCGAAGGCCTTGCTTCCCGTAATCGAGAAAAAGCGTCGTCTCGGTAGTGGCTTAGAGTTCCCTCGCGACGTGTGAACCCGAGACCCGCTCCAGCCGCATTGGGGGGTTCCACATGCTCTTACCGTCGCCAAAATGGCTCGATACCGGTTCCAACGCCTGGCAGCTGGCCGCCGCGACCTTCGTCGGCCTGCAAAGCATCCCAGGTCTCGTCGTCCTTTACGGCGGACTGGTGAAACGCAAGTGGGCGCTGAACTCGTCGTTCATGGCGCTCTACGCCTTCGCGGCCGTGATGGTCGTGTGGGTGCTGGCCGCCTACAACATGGCCTTTGGACCACAGTGGTTCCCCTTCCTCGGGAAACCGCTGCCCGCGCTCGACGCGGGGTTCCTGGCCAGCCAGGCCACAATTCCGGCCGCCGCGGGCGGCATGCCGCCGCTCGCGTTCCCGATGGCCACGATGATGTTCTTCCAGTTCGTGTTCGCGGCCATCACCGTGATCATTCTGGCCGGCTCGCTTCTCGGTCGGATGAGCTTCAGGGCCTGGGTCATCTTCGTTCCGCTGTGGATGGTGCTCGACTACACGGTTGGCGCCTTCTCGCTGTGGGGCGGCGGCTGGCTGGCGCAGATGGGCGCGGCCGACTTCTCGGGCGGCTACGTCATCCACCTGGCGGCCGGGGTCTCCGGCTTCGTCGCGGCGGCCGTCGTCGGCCCGCGGCTGCAGGCCGACCGGGAACACTTCGAGCCCAACAACCTGCTGCTCGCCCTGGTCGGGGCCGGCATCCTGTGGCTGGGCTGGAACGGCTTCAATGGCGGCGACCCCTACTTCGCCAACCATGACGCCGCCGCTGCGGTGCTCAACACCAACCTCACCACCTGCGTTTCGCTCCTGGTCTGGGTGTTGATGGACACGCTGTTCAACAAGAAGCCGTCGGTCGTCGGCGCCATCAACGGCATGATCGCCGGCCTCGTCGGCATCACGCCAGCCGCCGGCTACGTGGACGGCTATGGCGCCCTCGCCATCGGCATCTGCACGGGCATCATTCCCTGGTTCTTCATGAACAAGGTCCAGTCGACCAAGTTCATGCAGCGCGTCGACGACACGCTGGGCGTCCTCTCGACGCATGGCGTCGCCGGTCTGACCGGCGGCCTCCTGGTCGGCGTCCTCGCGAACCCGAACATGATCGAGTACATCGGCACCGATAAAGACGCCCCTGGCGTTTCGATCACCGGCATAATCTACGGCGCCGCCGGGGTGAAACAGCTGGAGATGCAGGCGTTGGCGGCGCTCTTCATCATCGTCTTCAACGCGATCATGACGTTCGTGCTGCTGCGCCTGATCGGGCTGTTCGTGAAGCTGCGCATGCCGGACGCCGTGCTCGAGATCGGCGACGACGCGATCCACGGCGAGACGGCGTACAACTTCGAAGGCGGCTAGGCTCCTCCCCAACGCCGCGTCGAGGGCCGAGGCGGACTCCCCCGCCTCGGCCTCTTGCTGTGTGACGAAGCCGGCGTACGGATAGCTGAGCAGCGCTCTGCGTCATGCGGGGATATCGGTGACCGAAACCGCGGCCGACCCGAAGGTCAGCATCGGCTTCGCCTCTGAGAAGGGCGAGCGCCGGCGCAACGAAGACTTTGTCGGCGCCGTCGTTGGCGGCATGGGCGGCGAGGAGCGGCGCGACGTGGTGGCGGCGCTCGCCGACGGAATCGGCTCGCACCACGGCGGACGCGAGGCCGCCGAGACCGCCGTCCGCGGCTTCCTCGACGGCTTCTGGGAGGTGCCGGAGACGCTGGAGGTGCGCTGGGCGGCGGCCCGCATCTTGAACTCGCTCAATCGCTGGATGCACGCCCAGGGCCAGCAGGACGTCCAGCTGGCCGGCATGGGCACGACCTTCACCGCGCTCGTCCTGCGCGGCCGCCTTGCGCACGTGGTGCACGTCGGGGACAGCCGCGCCTATCGTCTCAGCGGCGAGCGGCTGACGCGGCTCACCGAGGATCATGTGCGCGGCAGCGCGAACGGCCAGCCGCTGCTCTACCGCGCCCTCGGAGTCGAGGCGGAGCTGCGCCTCGACTACGCGGCCCATCCGATCGCACTCCACGACCGCTTCATGCTGTGCAGCGACGGCGTGCACGGGACCCTGAGCGACGAGGCAATCGCCGAGGTGTTGCGCGCGCGCACCGCGCCCGCCGTGGCGAGCCGCACGCTCGTCGACGCGGCGCTGGCCGCCGGCAGCCAGGACAACTGCACGGCGCTGGTCCTGGACGTGGTCGGCCTGCCGCAGCCGCGCTCCGCCGACATCGGCCGCGCGCTCATGGCGCTGCCGATCGTGCCGGCCCCGCATCCCGGCGAGACCATCGACGGCTTCGCGCTAATGGGCATCGTCTCGGAGGGCCGCTACAGCCGCCTCTTGGTCGGCGAGGACAAGGTCGAGGCCGGCTCGTACGTGCTGAAATTCCCGCAAGCCCCGGTGGGAGCGGTCGCCTCCCACCAAGCCGCCTTCGTTCGCGAGGCCTGGGTCGGCGCGCGGGTGCAGAGCCCGTGGGTGGCGCGCATCGTCGAGCTGCCGCCAGGGCGCCAGACCTGCCTCTACACGGTCATGCCGCTCTACGGCGGCGAGCTGCTGGAGACGCGTCTGAACCGCCGGCCGAACATCGGGCTGGAGGAAGGCCGCGGGATCGGCGTTCGGCTCGCCCGCGCGGCCGGCGCCCTGCACCGCATCGGAGTCATCCACCGCGACATCAAGCCCGACAATGTGATGCTGGAGAGAAGCGGCGGCCTGAAGCTGCTCGATCTCGGCGTCGTCCGCGTGCCCGGCCTCGAGGACGAAGCGCCGACCGAGGTCCCTGGCACGGCCGCCTACATGGCGCCGGAGATGTTCGCCGGCGAGCCGGGCGACGATGCGACCGACGTGTATGCGCTGGGGGTCACCCTGTTCCGCGCCTTCACCGGCCAATATCCATACGGCAACGTCGACGCCACGAGCCGCCCGAGGCTCGAGCGGCCCAAGGACCTGCTCACCCTTCGGCCCGACTTGCCGGCCTGGTTGCAGGACGTCATCGAGCGCGCCATCGCCGCCGACCCAGCGGCGCGTCCCGATGCGGTCGAACTCGCGAACGAGCTGGAGTCCGGGCCGGTCGCCTCGGCGTCGGACCGGCCGGTGGCCGCGCCGACGTTCTACCAGCGTCATCCGGTCGTGGTGTGGCAGGTGATCGCAGGCTTGCTGGCGCTGGCCCTCATCGCGGCGCTGTGGCTGAGGTAGGCATGCGCGAAAGCTCCATCCTCGGCCTGCTCGCGCTCGCTCTGACCGCCGCCGGCTGCGACCAGCAGACCCGCAAGCCGTGGACCGTGGCCGCGGACGCCACGCTGGTCCACTGCGTCAATCCGGCGAGCGGGACGCGCTGGGACGTCGTCATCGACCCCGGCCACAGCCTGGTCGACGGCTTCGCAGCGCGGATCGCCCCGCGCGAGGTCGACTGGACCGATCCCACCGACCAGAGCCGCTATTCGCTCGACCGGCCGAGCGGGACCCTGTCGATGACCCGCCCCTCCAGCACCGGCGGCTACACCAATCTCGATCGCTGTGCGTCGGGGCAGGCGCCCTAGCCGCCCGGCGCGGCGCGGCGCGGCGCGGCATAGCAGCGCCGGCAGCACGCAGGTCTGCAAGAGGTCGGCGCTGGACGAGGCGCCGCGCCGAAGCGGCTAGACCGCGTCAGGCGCTGAGGCTATAGCACCGGCCCGTTTCGCGACGGCCTGGATGCGTAGCTCAGCGGGAGAGCACCTCGTTCACACCGAGGGGGTCACAGGTTCAATCCCTGTCGCATCCACCACGTCAGCCACCGAACCGAACCGCGACGCTCCCGAGGGGGCCGTAGTCGGCGTGGAACACATCGCCTGGGCGCGCCGAGACCGGGCGAGTGAATGAGCCGCATAGCAGGACTTCGCCCGCCAGCAGCGCCACGCCGTGCGCTGCGAGCTTGTTGGCGAGCCAAGCGATCCCGACGGCCGGATGGCCCAGCACCCCGGCGGCCAGCCCCGTCTCCTCGATCACGGCGTTGCGGCTGAGGATCGCCCCCGACCAGCGCAAGTCGACGCTCTGCGGTGCGACAGGCCGCCCACCGATCACGATGCCGGCGCACGCGGCGTTGTCAGAGATGCTGTCGAGTCCCTTCATCGGCGTGCAAGTCTCGGGATCTACGGGTTGGACCCGCAGATCGATGATTTCGAGCGCCGGCGCGACGTAATCGGTGGCGCCGAGCACGTCGAACAGCGTGACGTCCGGCCCTTTGAGCGGACGACCCAGAATGAACGCAAGCTCCACTTCCACCATGGGCGCGATGAAGCGCGCGGCGGGCGCTTCCCCCCCGTCGGCAAACACCATGTCGTCCAGCAGCACGCCATAGTCGGGCTCGTCGATCTGGGCGTTCGTCTGCATGGCGCGTGAGGTCAGGCCGATCTTGTGACCGACCATGCGTCGGCCACGACTGAGCTTTTCCGAGATCCAGGCTTCCTGGACGGCGTAGGCGTCGTCGGCCGTCATGTCGGGGAACGCTTTGGAGACTTGGCCGATGCGCGTCTTCGTTCGCTCCGCCTCGTCGAGCCGGCGGGCGAGATCGGCGACGGCGTCCTTCGGAATGGGCAACGGGTTCTCCTGTGTGCTAGCGTCTGAGTGTACTCAATTTTATGAACCGGCGCTCTGAGCCGAAGGTTTGCATAGAAAGGCAGTCTCTGCCAACGTTCGGATCGAACAATATATGAGTTCACTCATTTATATTGACACCCTACGCAGGCGCCGCTAGGGGAGGCTCATGGCCCACGCCGCGCTAAGTCGCCGAGAGCAAAACAAGGCCGAGAAGCGCGGCCGGATTATCGCCGCCGCGCGCGCTCTCTTCGCCCACAAGGGCTTCGAGGCGACCACCACGCTGGAGATCGCCGAGGCGGCGGGCGTCGCGGCAGGAACACTCTTCCTCTATGCGAAGACGAAGGATGATCTTCTAATCCTTGTCTTCCGGGAGGAGATGACTGAGCTGGTCGAGCGCGCCTATGACGCCGCCAAGCATGAGCGGGCGCTCATCGATCAGCTGATCGCCTTCTTCGGGACCTTTGTCGCCTACCACGAGCGCGACCTGGCGCTCGCCCGCGCGCTGATGCGACAGCTCGGCTACGTCGCCAGCGGCGAACAGCGGGCCGAAGTCAACGAGCTCATGACCGCCCTCCTCCGTCGCCTGGCCGTCCTCATCGAGGCGGCCAAGGGGCGCGGCGAGGCCCGCGCGGACACTCCGCTCATGGGCGCCGCGCAGGCGGTCTTCGGCATCTACTACCTCAACCTCGGCAAACTGCTGAGCGGCTTCGTGAACCGCGAACAGTTCGACCGCGACCTAAAGGGCCAGCTCGCGCTTCTCTTGAGCGGGCTCTAGGCGCGGCCGGGTCCGTCGCTCCCGGCAGGACCAGCCACGCCTCAACAAGACGGACTGAGCGGCCAGGCCGCGAGGAGGACAACCATGGCGGCCAGAACAGGACGGCAATTTCTCGATGGCCTAAAGGCGCCCCGCGATATCTGGGTGGGCGACGCGAGGGTCTTGGACGTTGCCGATCATCCGGCCTTCGCCGGCGCGGCCAGAGGTTTGGCCGGAATCTTCGACCTCCAGCATGAACATGCGCCCGACTGCCTTTGCCCCGACCCCGAGACCGGCGAGCCTATCAATGTCAGCCACCTGATCCCGCGCTCGAAGGCGGACGTCGCGCGCCGTCATGTCGGCCTGGCGCGCATCGCCGAGTACACAGTGGGCGTGATGGGCCGCTCGCCGGACTACATGAACGTGACCTACGCCGGCTTTGCCGGCCGCTCCGATGAATGGGCCGCCAACGGCAACGAAGAGGGCGCCGAGAACCTGGTCAGGTACCAGAAGCGTCTGCGCCGCGACGACATCTCGCTGACGCACACCATCATCCACCCCACCATCGACAAAGGGCTTGGGGACATGGTCAAGGTCGGCGACGACGTGCCCCTGCACAAGGTCGGCGAGACCGAGCACGGGATCGTCGTCCGCGGCGCGCGAATCCTTGCAACCCTCGCCCCCTTCGCCGACGAGCTGGCCGTCTATCCCGGCCATCCCTTGCCGCCGGGCGCCGACGACTATGCGCTCGCGTTCTGCATCCCCATGACGACGCCCGGGCTGAAGTTCATCTGCCGGGACAGCTTCTCGAGCCGGCAGGACGCACGCGACTTCCCACTCTCCTCGCGCTTCGACGAGCAGGACGCCTTCGTCATCTTCGACGACGTCGAGGTGCCGCGCGAGCGGCTGCACATCAACTGCAACCTCGCCGTCTACAACCAGGTCATGAGGACCGGCTGGGCCCCGAACATCATGCAGCAGACCATGATCCGGGCGCAGACGAAGCTCGAGTTCGCCTGGGGGCTGGCCGCGCGCATGTGCGAGACGATCAACGCCGTCCAAGCCCCGAACGCGCAGATGCTGGGCGAGATCTGGACCTACGCGGAGATCGCAAGAGCCTGCGTTCAGGCGGCGGAAGACAACGCCCATGAGTTCGGCAACGGCGTGTGGTTCCCGGACGGGGGTCCGCTGGTTGCGCTGCGCGCCAGCCTTCCGCAGTGGTTCCCGCGGGTGAACGAGATCATCCGGCTGCTGGGGTCGCACAACCTCTTCGCCGCGCCGACGGCCGCCCAGTTCGCCGATCCCACCTTGCGCCCGCTGATCGACCAGTACCTGCGCGGGGCGGGCGACGTCGCAGCCGAAGAGCGCGCGCGCGTCTTCCGGCTGGCCTGGGATTTCGCCGGCAGCGCGCTCGCCAGCCGCGGCGAGCAGTATGAGCGTTTCTATCTCGCCTCCGGCGCGCGCAATCAGCAGATGGCCCATATGTTCGCGCCGCGCGATCGGGCCGACCGGCTTGTCGACCGCTTCCTGAAGGAAGGCGGCCCAGCCAGCCAGCCAGCAGCGGCGCCCCGCGTGCCGGAGACCGTCTGATGGCGGGGAACACGGCGACGGTCGCGGGCGTCGATATCTCGACCGACCACTGGATCGACGGACGTAGGGTCTCGTCCAAGGAGCGGTTCGCCGACCTCTCGCCGGTCGACGGCTCGCATCTGGCCGACGTTTCGGCGGCCGGCAAACCCGAAGTCGACGCGGCGGTCGCCGCCGCTCGCCGGGCCTTCCCGGCCTGGGCCGCGCTGGGGCCCGAGGGGCGACTGCCCATCCTGAAGCGTTTCGCCGAGGGGATCCGGGCGCGCGCGGGCGAGCTTGCCGCCGTGGAGACCATGGACAACGGGTCGTTGCTCGCCGGAAACGCCCACCGGGTCGTACCGCGGGCCGCCCAGAACGTTGAGTTCTTTGCCGACTGGGCGCTGACGCTGCAAGGGCACAGGATCAACTCCCCCGAGGTGGTCAACCACGTCCGCTACGATCCGGCAGGCGTCGCGGCGCTCATCACGCCCTGGAACGCTCCATTGATGCTGACCACATGGAAGGTGGGGCCGGCGCTCGCCGCCGGGAACACGGTTGTGGTCAAGCCGCCCGAATGGGCGCCGCTCACCTGCTCGCTCATGGCCGATATCGCCCATGCCGCCGGCGTCCCGCCCGGAGTGCTGAATGTCGTCCAGGGCATCGGCGAAACGGCCGGTGAGGCGCTGGTCAACCACGCCGACGTCGACCGGATCAGCTTCACGGGCTCGACGGACACCGCAAAGCTCATCGGCGAGGCGGCGGCCCGCTCGATCACGCCCCTCAGCGCGGAGCTCGGTGGCAAGTCGCCTTTCATCGTCTGCGCCGATGCCGACCTGGACGCCGCCGCGCAGACCGTGGCGGGCCAATACGCAAACGCCGGCCAGGTCTGCCTCGCCGGGACGCGGATTCTGGTCGAAAAGGGCGTCGAGGCCCCGTTCCTGGAGAAGGTGCGCGCGGCCGCGGCTCACATGACCGTGGGCGATCCTCGCGACAAAGACACCCGGGTCGGCCCACTGATCACCACGGAACACTTCGACCGCGTGGCTGGCTTCGTCGAGCGCGCCAAGGCGGCGGGCGCGGAGGCGCTGTGGGGCGGCTCGCGTGCGAACTTCGGGCCGCTCTACTTTGAGCCCACCATGTTTGCGCGCGTCGATCCGGCCTCCGAGATCGCCCAGCGCGAGGTGTTCGGTCCGGTGCTCACCTGGCAGAGCTTCGACAGCGAGGACGAAGTGGTCGCCCTCGCCAATGGCACGCGCTACGGCCTTGCCGGCACCCTCTTCACCGGCAGCGAGGCGCGGGCCATGCGGATCGCGTCGCAGGTTGTCGCCGGCACGATCTGGGTCAATTGCTTCTTCGTCCGCGATCTCGCCGCGCCGTTTGGCGGCGCCCGCAAGTCGGGCGTCGGCCGCGAGGGCGGCTCGTGGAGCTTCGATTTCTACTGCGACATCAAGAATATATCGGTCCGCAAGGGATCGTTCGCCTAACGAAGGGAAGGAACGCACATGATCCAGGTGACTGAGCTGGGTTACGTCGGACTAGGTGTCAAAAGCCTGAGCGAGTGGAAGCGCTTCGCCGCCGACGTCATTGGCCTGGAAGTGGCCGACGAGGGTGAAGCCGGCCGGTGCTATCTGCGCATGGACTACTGGCATCACCGCATCTTTCTCGACGAGGACGGCTCTGACGACCTGAGCGTGCTCGGCTTTCGCGTCGCGGGCGCGGAGGAGTTCCAGGAGATGGCGAAGCAGCTGGCGGACGCCGGCGTGAAGGTGGGGATCGCCTCGGCGGCCGACGCCGATAACAGACGCGTGCTGGAACTGATGACCCTCAAGGACGCCAGCGGCTACCCGATCGAGATCTTCCATGGCCCGCAGGTCCAGGCCGACAAGCCGTTCCACCCGGGCCGGCGCATGCACGGGCGCTACAAGACCGGCGCCGGCGGCATGGGCCACCTGATCCAGCGACAGACGGCGGGGTTCGAGAAGACCTACGCTTTCTACCGGCTCTTGGGCATGCGTGGCGGGATCGAGTACCGCATTCCCATCCCCGGGCGCCCCGGCCGCTCGAGCTGATGTTCATGCACTGCAACGAGCGCGATCACACCGTCGCCTTCGGCCTGCCGGGCGAGAAGCGGATCAACCACCTCATGCTCGAGGTCGACAACCTGGACGATGTGGGCCTCGCCTACGAAGTCGTCCGCGAGGCCGGCGTGCCGGTGGCTGTGGCGCCGGGCCGTCACGCGAACGATCACATGTACTCGTTCTACTTCGTCAATCCGTCCGGCTGGCAGATCGAGATCGGTTGGGGTGCGCGACCGGCCACGCACCAGTCGGAGTACTACCAGCGCGACACCTACGGCCACGAGCGGATAGCGCCGCCCGCACGCCAGACCGAGGCCGCGGCGGCCGCGGGCTGACAGCCCGCACCGCTTCACCGCAAACGAAGGGATATGCGATGTCCGTACTGACCGGCCCGTTCGAGGAGTGGCGGCGCATCCTGTTCGAGGGAACGCCGCAATGGGTGAAGCCAGAGGGCGGCCGTCTGCGCCTCGGCGACGGCCGATCGACGCCGGAGGACGAGGCGGTCTATCTGCCGCCCTGTGATCCGACCAAGATCATCTGCATCCACCTGAACTACAAGTCCCGGCGCGTGGAGTTTCACGCGCCGCCGCTGACGACGCCGACCTACTTCCAGAAGCCGACCACGGCGCTGAACTCGCACAGAGGCAAGCTGAGCAGGCCGGCGAACTGCCGCTATCTCAACTACGAGGGAGAGGTGGCCGCGATTGTGGGCAAGCCTATGCGCAACGTCGCGCCCGACGAGGTCTGGGACCACTTGGCCGGGTTCGCGCCGGCCAATGACGTCGGCGCCCAGGACTTCCGCGACACCGACGCCGGTTCGATGCTGCGCGTGAAGGGGCAAGACGGCTTTTGTCCAATTGGTCCGGGCATCGTGCGCGGCGTCGACATCCGCCAGTCACGGGTGCGGACCTATTTGAACGGGAAGGTCGTGCAGGATGGCCTGCTGTCGGAGATGACGTTCGATATCCCCTACATCATGGCGGATCTCTCGCGGCACATCACCTTCCTGCCGGGCGATGTCGTGCTGACTGGGACGCCGGCCAACTCGCGTCCCATGGAGCCCGGCGATGTGGTCGAAGTCGAGGTGACTGGCGTCGGGCGACTGGTCAACACCGTTCAGGATGTCCCGGCGCCGGCTCACGCCGTTGGCCATCAACCGACCGATACTGAAGCCGTGCGGCGCGTTGCTCTCGGCCAGTTCCCAGCGAGGGCGCCGGCCTCGGCATGACGGCTCACCAGCCAACAACAGGTCGCAGGGCCGGCCGATGGGCCGCGGTTTTGGTCTGGGTGCTGAAGGGCCTGCTGGCGCTCACGTTCCTGGCCGCGGCCGCCGCGAAACTTTCGAGTCAGCCGATGATGGTCGCCGAGTTCGACAAGATCGGCCTCGGCCAGGGCTTTCGCTACTTGACCGGCGCCACCGAGCTGACCGGCTCGGTGCTGTTGCTCTGGCCGCGCACGGCCTTTTTTGGGGCTCTCGTCCTGCTGGGAGTGTGTTCGGGCGCCTTTCTCGCTCGGATCTGGCTCCTGCATGGCGACCTCATCCACGTCGTCGTCCTTGGCTCGCTCCTCTTGCTGGCGGCGTGGCTGAGCCGGCCGGCCTGGCTGGCGCGAGCGGGCTAGACGTCGGTTGCCACCCCGCCACTGGCCCGCCCCTAGACTTGCCAGGCAGTCGCCGCACGACGGGCGCGATCCTTCGTCCGTTTGCCGACCAAAACATGGTTAATCCGGAAGTAACGGTCGACTCGCATCGTCCTCTCAACTTGGAGGGTGATTCCATTGACCGCAGTGCTCACATCAGAATCAAAGGTCATCGATGCTCGGGTGCGAGAGATCGCCGAGCAGCACGCTCAGGAAGCGGGCATGAGCCTGCGCGAGTGGCTGGGTCAGATCATCGTGCAGGACGCCGCTCGCGGACATGAGTCGGCGTTTGGCGGGTCGCCCGACGCCTTGGCCGTCGCGCCCGCCGCGCAGGCGCTGGCGCGCGCCATAGCCGGGCTGGAGACCGCCGAGCGCGCCCACATCGCCGCGGTCGATCGGTTTTCCGACATCGTCAATGTGGTCTGCACCAACTCCTGGCTAGACGACATCCCCGAGACACCAGACTTGAGCGCCGTCAACGACATGGAGGACTGCGAGGCGCCCATTGTTGAAGTGGCCATCGGGGATACGGACGACGACGCGGAGATCGAATCCGAGGTCGGAACGTTCCTCGCCGACCTGCTGACCCAGGTCGACGGGCTTCGCATGGAGATCGCCGCCAAGGTCGAGGAGAACGCCGCCCGCCGCCTGGATCGTGTCGGCCGCACGCTGGAAGAGATGCGCGCCTACATCGAGGCGGCGGAACAGGAACTGGACCAAGCGGGCGCGGGCGGGATGGACGAAGGCGACGACGTGTCCGCCGCCGCGGTCAAGCAGTTAGCTGCCGAGGTCGCGCGGTTCATCGAGGTCGTCGACGCCCGCTTCCAGCGGACCGACGACGTCGGCGCCGGCCAGCTGAGCGAATTGCGCGGCGAGATCGGGATGCGGATCGAAGAGCTGGTCGCGCGGATCGCCGACTGCGAGCGCCGCGTCATGCAGGACGACGCAGACATCGATGGGCTCGCTCCTCCCGCCATCGCACTCGATGCGGGCGACGAGCTGACGTTCGACTTCACCGAGCTGGCTCACGACGGCATCGATGACGACGCCGAGCTCGACCTTGCCGACGAGGCGTTGGCCGAGGAAGAGCTGGCCGCCGCGGACGACGAACCCACCGGAGACACCCACGAGGGACGTCTTACCCTCGTGGCGACGAACGGCATCGCCGACGATGGCGGCGCGGAGAGCGTGGCCAGCCCGGACTGGTCGGCGCCGCCGGCCCGACGCCGTCGCTCGCTCTTCCCCTGGCGAAAGTCACGTCGAGCCGAGCCTGGGCGCGCCCGGACGTCCGGCGCTCGATCATCCCTGATCGCCTTGACCCTGGGCGCGATGCTCGGACTGGCGGCCGGCGGCTATCTCGCCACGCCTCCTGGCGCGGCCGGCGCCCTGCCCGCGCGCGTTGTCGCGGCGCTCGGCCTGACCGAGGCCAAGCCGCTTCCGCTACGCACCCGCGAGGCGCCCACGTTCGCGGTGGTGACCGTGTCGCCGAAGTCTTCGCGCTAAGCGATCGGACCAGGCGCGCGCGGCCGACGTGGTTAAGGGGCGGGTAAGGGTCGTGCTGCATCGTTCTTGGACCATCGAAGGACGATTCCACTGACGATCGCGGTTCACCCAAACGACGGGACGATCGGTCCCGAGGCGCGGACCCGGCCCTCCTTGCTCGCGCCGGGCGGGCTGCAGGGGCTCGATGCGTCACACGCCAAGATGTCGAACCTGCGCATGGCGATTGTCGCCCTGGGCTGCGGCGCGATTTTCGGGTCGGCAGCCGGGGCTTACATCGCGTTCACGGCGGCGCCGCTCGGCGAAGTGGTGGGCGCGTTTGCGCCCGCGCCGGCCAAGGCCCTCCGCATTGGCGCGCGCGAGGCGCCCGTCTTCGCCGTCATGTCCGTGTGGGTGAAGCCGGCGCCGTAGGGCGTCTGCGCGCCCGCCCCTCAGAGCGATGGCCGCTCGCCGATAATGGAAACGCGCTCGCCGTAGCGAGAGTGCGGATAGTAGTCCCAGACCGCATGATGCTGGGTGCAGCGATTGTCCCAGAACACCAGCGTGTTCGGCGTCCAATGAACGCGGCACTGGAAGTCGAGCCTGCTCTCGATATGACGCCAGAGCAGCTCGAGCATGGAGTCGCTCTCGCGTCCGTCGAGCTCGTTGATCTTGGTGGTGAAGCCGCGGTTCACGAACAAGACCTTCTTGCCGTTCTCGGGATGGCGGATGACCACGGGATGGGTTGTGCGCGGCCAGCCACCCGGCGGCTCCGGCGCGCCGTAGCCGCCGGAGTAGGGCTTGCGACCATCGTGCGTCGCCGTCAGGCCCTCGATGAAGGCCTGCATGGTCGACGAGAGCGCATCGTAGGCGCGGATGGTGGAGGCAAAGCAGGTGTCGCCGCCGCCACTCGCCGGCGTCTCGGTGACATAGAGCATCGAGCCCATCGGCGGCTCGGCGTCGCACGTGACGTCGGTGTGCCAGCCCTCGCCGGCGACGAACTTGGAGTTCTGGTCAGCGCGCACGACGAGGATCTCGGGGTCCGAGCCAACGCCGCCGCGGTTCGCGGCGTGCTCGGGCGAGACTTTCTTGGCGTGGTAGGGGTGCACGTGCAGGCGGCCGAACATTCGGCCGAACCGCTTGTGGTCCTCGCGCGACAGCGTCTGGTCTCTGAAGACGAGCACATGGTGGGCGTTCAGCGCCGCGCGGACTTCCGCGAACTGCGCCTCCGAAAGGGGCTGCGAGAGGTCGACGCCCTCGATCTCCGCCCCAATCACAGGGTTGAGCGGCTGGATTGAAAGCGTCTTCGGATTCAATGGCTTGTCGACGACGACGAGCCGGCGCGCGCCGACTGGGCCCACGTTCACCTCCCACGAACAGCTCAGGCGATGCTAAGGCACGGGGGCGGCGAATGCATCCGCAATCGAGCGAGAGGGACGACGATGGCCAAGGTGACGGAGACCGCCGCGCGGCGCGTGGGCGTTCTTGGCCTGCTCGCCGTCGGGTGCGCGGCGGCGGTGATGATGGCGACCCCGACTCCGACCCAGGCTGCCGGCGCCAGCCGCGAGGCGCGCCTGTTCGATCGGCCGTCGGCGGTCAAGACGCTGCCGCCAACGTCCAGCGACGACCCGGTCGGAGAGATCACCTGCACCTACTACGCCGCCCTCATGGTGCGGGAGACCGGGACCGATACGCCCGATCCCGGCGCGGCGACGGTGCTCCGCTATTCGGGCGCGCGTCCGACTTGCGGCCGCACCGCCTCGCCGAACGCGGTCACGATGAAGACCGATGGCTATTCGCTGCTTGGCCAGAAGGGACCCTATCTCGTGTTCGATGCGACTGACCCGAATGGCGCGGTCGACTTCCTGGTCATCGACCCCGGCACGGGCAAGACTCTGTTCGAGGACGGGAAGTCTGAGAGCGGCCTGACGTCGGTCTCGCTGCAAGGCGGGGTGCTGCGCCTGCGCTACACGCGCGGCCTCAACGCCTCCTGCTCTATCGTGCAGGGTGGCGCGGCGTGCTGGGCCAAGCTCGCGCACGACGGTTCGATCCCGGCGACGCTGGGCAAGACGGCGCCGCCCGTGCAGACGTGCAAAGCGGCCTACCGCAAGACGCCCGCGGACGACCCCAGCATCATCCTCTACCCCGTCGAGACGACGATCGACCACGCGGGCAAGTCGCAGGCGACCCGCGGCCCGATCCGTTGCGAGCCGATGCCGTAGCGCCCTAAGCCTCCGCCGTCCGACCGATCACCGCCGTCATGGGGTCGCTGGAACGACCGTCGCACAGCTGAACGAGGCTGATGTCGGCGAAACCGGCGCCGCCGAGGTAGAGGCGAACCAGATCGCCGTGGCCGCGCTCGCCCAGTCCCCACCAGATCGCGACCGCCTTGCTCGGGAAGCAGCGATTGGAGAAGCTGACCACCAGCGGTGCGCCAGGCCTGAGCACCCGGGCGACATCGGCGAAGAGCTCGATCGGGCGCTGCAGGTACTGGACCGAGACGCACATCATCGCGGCATCGACGCTCGCGTCCTCGAGGGGCAGACGAGGCTCGCGGTTGAAGTCGCGGATGAACCAGCGATCGAGCCTCGGGTTCGCCTCGAGTTCGGTCACGTTCATGCCGTGGCCGATCACCTCGCCGAAAGCCACGTCCTCGGGCAGGTGGCTGACCCAGCTGCTCATCAGGTCGAGAACTCGCCCACCGGGCGGCAGCACGGCGCGGTAGAGGTCGGTCAGGGCGGCGATGGCCGCATCGTCGATGTGCGTGACGAGGCGCGGCTCGAGATAGAAGACCACGTCGTCGCCCGGGTCCTCCTTGTCGAAGGCCCCGGGCGGAAAGGACGGGATGGGTGGCGGGGACGGCGTGGAGCGCCGCCTCTTACTTGATCTCGACGGTCGCGCCTGCGGCTTCGAGCTTCTTCTTCACTTCTTCCGCCTCCTGCTTGGAGACGTTTTCCTTGACCGGCTGCGGCGCGCCTTCGACCAGGTCCTTGGCTTCCTTCAGGCCGAGGTCGGCGCGCACGGAGCGGACTTCCTTGATCACGTTGATCCGCTTGTCGCCGCCCGAGGTGAGGATGACGGTGAACTCGGTCTGCTCCTCGGCCGCTTCGGCCACAGCAGCGCCGCCGCCGGCGGGCGCCGCGCCCGCCGCGGCCACGGCCACCGGCGCGGCGGCGGAGACGCCCCACTTTTCTTCGAGCAGCTTGGAGAGCTCGGCCGCCTCGAGGACGGTGAGGGAGGAGAGGTCTTCGACCAGTTTTTCGAGCTTGGCCATGGGATGAGGTCCTTGTGGTCTCTGAGTGTCTACGATTGAGGGTTGGTTAGGCGGCGTCCTTGGCGGCGTAAGCGCCGATGACGCGGGCGATCTGGGCGGCGGGCGCCTGCAGCACGCCGGCGACGCGGGTCGCGGGTGCATTCAACAGGCCGAGCAGCTTGGCGCGAAGCTGGTCGAGCGACGGCAGGGTCGCAAGCGCCCTGACCGCACTGGCGTCCAGCACATCGGCGCCCATGAGGCCGCCGACGACGATGAAGTGCTCATGGTCCTTGGCGTACTGGGTGACGACCTTGGCGGCCGACACCGGGTCGCTGGCGTAGGCGATGGCGACCGGGCCCTTGAAGAGGGCGCTCGCCCCCTCGCCGGCGCCGTTCAGCGCCTTCTGAGCCAGGCGGTTCTTGACCACCCGGAGCGACGCGCCCTGCTCGCGCAGCTTGGCGCGCAGGTCCTCCATGTCGTGGACGCTCAGGCCGAGATAGTGGGTCACCACGACGGCGCCCGCGTCGGCGAACACGCCTTTGAGCGCCTCGATCAATTCCGCCTTCTGCGCACGGTCCATGCGTCAGTCTCCGTCCAACGACGCCACGCCAGGTCGCGACCTGGGCGGCACGAAAAGGTGTCCGTAAGCGGAGTGGAGCGAACGCCCGACGCTCGCGAGAGCGCGCGACGACGATCGGCATCCCCATCTCCCCGCGGCGGTATCGATTAAGCCCCGAAAGGCCCGCGGTTCTCGGACAGGATCGGCGCTCGAGCCAGAGGCCTAGCGCCGGAAGGCGCGTCCTCTAGCGGCGAACGCGCGAAATAGCAATCCTGCGGGCCTTTAGGAGGCGTTGATGCTCGTCGGTTCGATCTTGAAGCCAGGGCCCATGGTCGAGGAGAGCGAGATCCGCTGGATGTAGGTGCCCTTGGCGCCCGACGGCTTGGCCTTCTGCAGCGCATCGACCAGGGCCACGACGTTGGCGGTGAGCGCCTCTTCGCTGAACGAGGCCTTGCCGACGCCGGCATGCACGATGCCGGCCTTCTCGACGCGGAACTCGATCGATCCGCCCTTGGCGTCCTTGACCGCCTGGCCGACGTTGGGCGTGACCGTGCCGACGCGCGGGTTGGGCATCAGGCCGCGCGGGCCCAGGACCTTACCCAGCCGGCCGACCAGCGCCATCATGTCGGGGGTTGCGATCACCCGATCGAACTCCATGAAGCCGCCCTGGATGCGCTCGACCAGGTCCTCGGCGCCGATGATGTCGGCGCCGGCTTCCTTGGCCTCCTCGGCCTTGGCGTCCTTGGCGATGACCGCGACGCGCATGGCGCGACCCGTGCCGGACGGCAGGCTGACCACGCCGCGGACGTTCTGGTCGGCGTGACGCGGATCGACGCCGAGGCCGACGGCGATCTCGATCGTCTCGTCGAACTTGGCCGTGGCGTTCGCCTTGACCAGCTTGACCGCTTCCGACAGCGGGTGGACGGCGGTGCGGTCGCCGGTCCAGGCCTTCGCGCGCTTTGCTTGCTTGGTCATCGGGCTAGTTCTCCACAACGCGCAGGCCCATCGAGCGCGCCGAGCCCTCGATGATGCGGGCGGCCGCCTCGATGTCGGTGGCGTTCAGGTCCTTCATCTTCTTCTCGGCGATGTCGCGCAGCTGTTGCCGCGTCACCTGCCCGACGGTCTCGCGCCCGGTCTCCTTGGCGCCCGACTTCAGGCCCGCCGCTTCCTTCAGGAAGAAGCTCGCCGGCGGGGTCTTGGTGATGAAGGTGAAGCTCTTGTCCTGGTAGACGGTGATCACCGTCGGCAGCGGTGTGCCGCGCGCCTCCTTCTCGGTGCGGGCGTTGAACTCCTTGCAGAAGCCCATGATGTTGACGCCGCGCTGACCGAGCGCCGGCCCGATGGGCGGCGACGGCGTGGCGGCGCCGGCGGGCACCTGCAGCTTGATGTAGCCCAGGATCTTCTTGGCCATCGATGTCCTCTCAGACTAAGCGGAGGCCGTGGTGCGGGCTGGCGGCCCTCCCACGGATTTGAAAATGCGGCCACCTCGCCGCGAAGCGCGGGCGTTTAGCAGGTTCGCCCATCCGCCGCAACGAAGGCAGGAGAGCCAGCCATGGATCTGAAGACCTACGAAGCCTTCGGGCTGCACCGCTCGATGAGCGACGTCGACCCGACCCGGGTGGTAAACGGCCGGGCCAACCGCGAGATTCAGAACGCGCTCTCCACCCCCGGCGATCGCCAGTACCACCCCAACCCCGAAGCCTACCCCAGCGAGGACACGCCGCGCGGCAGCGTGCAGTCCTACCGCGCCTGGGATGGAGCGCGGGTGTTCGAAGGGACGACGCGCGACATGTGGATCTACACCCCGCCCGGGTTCGATCCGACCGGGCCGGCGCCGGCGCTGATGGTATTCCAGGACGGCGGCGGCTACCTCGACCGCAATGGCCCGGTGCGGGCGGCGGCGGTGTTCGACACCATGCTCGCCGCCGGCGAGATCCCGCCGACGATCGGCGTCTTCATCATGCCCGGCGCCAAGGAAGGCGTGCCCCAGCAGCGCAGCATCGAATACGACAGCGTCACCGACGCCTACGTGCGCTTCATCACCGAGGACGTCTTGCCGTTCGTCGAGGGCGAGATCGGTTGCAAGCTGACCACCGACCCCAAGCGGCGGACGATTTGCGGCATCTCGAGCGGCGGCATCTGCGCCTTCACCGCCGCATGGTATCGGCCTGACACGTTCGGGCGGGTGGTTTCGCACTGCGGCTCGTTCACCGCCATCCGCGGCGGGCACAACTACCCGTTCCTCATCCGCTCGACGGAGCGCAAGCCGATCCGCGTCTGGATGCAGAGCGGCGAGGCCGACGCCGACATCATCCTGGGCAGCTGGCCCTTGGCCAACAAGGAGGTCGCCGCGGCGCTCGCGTTCGCGGGTTACGACGTGACGTTCGTCTTCGGCGAAGGCGGCCACAACCTCCGCCACGCCGGCGCCCTCTTCGCCGACACCCTCCGCTGGCTCTGGCGACCCGACTGAACCCTGCAAGGCCCTATTGAACCACCAAGCACACCAAGCACGCCAAGAGGCAGCACTTAGAGTGCGAACCGCCGCACGCCGTCTTTGAAGAGCGGAACGTTGAAGTTCATGAGCAGGCCGAGCCTGACGCCCGACAGCTTCAGGTATGTCAGCATCTGGGCGCCGTGGAGGCGCGAGAGCGCCTCCACGGCCTTGATTTCGACGATCACCGAGTCTTCGACGAGCAAATCCAGCCGATAGCCAGCGTCAAGTTTGACACCCCGATACGCGATTGGGAGCGGGACTTGGCGCCTCGACCGCTATTCCCCGCGATGTCAGCTCAAAGGCGAGACATTGTTCGTAGGCTGTCTCAAGCAGGCCTGCGCCGAGTTCTTTGTGCACCATGTACCCAGCGTCGACGATCGATCTCGCGATCCGGTCGATGCCGGCCGCGGCCTCTTGGTGTGCTTGGTGTGCTTGGTGGTCCAATTCTGCGCCCTGCTCAACGCAAGGTAGCAGGATTAGGTCGTCTTTTCGACTTGGGCGTATTCGAGTTCGACCGGGGTCGCGCGGCCGAAGATGGAGACGGTGACGCGCAGGCGCGCGCGCTCTTCGTCGACCTGTTCGACCGAGCCGTTGAAGCTCGCGAACGGGCCGTCGATGACGCGCACGGCCTCGCCGATCTCGAAGGTGATCGTGGGCTTGGGCCGCTCGACGCCCTCCTCGATCGCCCCGATGATGCGGGCGACTTCCTTCTCCGAGACCGGCATCGGCTTGGTCCCGGAGCCGAGGAATCCCGTCACCTTCGGGGTATTCTTGATCAGGTGATAGGCTTCGTCCGAGAGGTCCATCTTCACCAGCACGTAGCCGGGGAAGAACTTGCGTTCAGCGTTGACCTTCCGCCCACGGCGGATTTCGACCACGTCTTCGGTGGGAACCAGGATCTCCGAGAAACAGTCCTCGAGGCCCTGGGCCTTGGCCTGCTCGCGGATGGACTTGGCCACCTTCTTCTCGAAATTCGAGTAGGCGTGGACGATGTACCACTTGTGCCTGGGATTGGTTTTGACGGCTTCAGCCGCTTCGGCGGGCATTTTGCTTGATCTCTCTTAAGAAGCAGCGAGCTTCAGGACGAGCTCCATGAGCGCGCGCAGCCCGAGGTCGACGAGCACGAAGAAGGTGGCGACGATCACGATCATGATGAAGACCATGACCGAGGTGATCCAGGTTTCGCGGCGGCTGGTCCAGGTGATCTTGCGCGCCTCGGCGCGGACCTCGCGGAAGAACTGGATGGGCGAGACGCGCCGCTTGGGCGGCTCGTTCGCCGGCGCGGGCGAGCGGCCTCTGGGCAGTGCGGGCGTCAGACCCTGATCCTTGGCCATTCGGCGGCTTTCTTTACGACCTCGCTCGCGGCCCCAATCGCCGCGACGCCAGGAATATAGTGGCAGGAGTGGAGGGACTCGAACCCCCGGCCCTCGGTTTTGGAGACCGATGCTCTACCAGCTGAGCTACACTCCTCCAGACAACGAACATTCGCGCCGGAAAGCGTGACCCGCCAGCGCGAGTGGCCGGAGGGCGCCCCGTTTAGCAAGCGCGCCTCTGAGCGGCAAGCCTAGCGCCTGCGGCGCTTCGGCGCTTGGATTTCGAGCGCGCGGGCAAGGCGAGCGGAAAGCTCGGCCGCGCTGATCGCGTCCAGCCTGACAAGGACGCCCGGGAAGCCGCGATAGTGGTCGTCGTCGAAGTAGAGGCCGGCGCCGCTTCGATGAGCATCTCCTTCTCTTCGATCGGGCAGCGAATGGCGACGATCCCGGGCCGCAGCGTGCGCTTCGCCTTCGGCTTGTCTCGTGCGACGTAGGCCCAGGCGATGCCCTTGCCTTCGATCGTGTAGTTGCGTTGCCCGTGGCGTTCGTCGGAGATGACCCCCGGCAGCTCCAGCGCGAGCCTGCGGACATCGTCCTCGGTGGCCACTGTGCGCCTTAGGCCTTGACCCCCGTCGGCCGGTTGCGCAGCCGACGGTAGAGCTCAAAGGCCATCGGCGCGATGCGCGCGCCGCGCAGGATGAGCCAGTTGATGCGGGCCGCGCCCGGCGGCAACGGCCGCGGCGTGTCGATCAACAGCACCACGCGCACGCCGTCCGTGTCGTTCCAGACCTCGTGGCGATAGGTGTCGTCGAAGGTGACGGCCCTGCCCTCTTCCCAGACGATGGTCTCGGCCCCGACCCTCATCCTCACCTGCTCGCGCGGCTCGGGCACCATGAGCCCAAGGTGCGTGCGGACGAGACCCTTGTAGGCCCCGCGGTGGGCGGCCAGGTGCGCGCCCGGCTCCAACACGGAGAAGAAAGCGACTTCGACGCCGGGGATGGCGTCGATGAGCTTGGCGGTCTCGGGGCATCGCCGGCAGTTCTCGGAAAAGCGCATCCCGTAGGCGCGGAAGACGAAGGCCTTCCACACCCGACCGGTCACGATGCGGTCCTGATAGGGAGAGAGCTCCTGCATCGACGGCATCGTCGCCCGCTCGCGCAGGACCTCGTCCAGCTCGCGACGGATGGTGGTCCAGTTGGCCTCGAGCGTCCGCGCCCAGGGGAACGATGCGGCCGCCATGATCTCGCTGGTCTCCACCAGCGAGTGACTCGCCAGCCACCCCTCGACCGCCGCCTCGACTCTGCGGCCGGTCTGCGACAGCGCGCGCACCGCCCGCGCGAACGCGTTCGGCTGTGCAACGGGAAGCGTGCTCATGTTCCGCTTAGACCACGGCCGGGCGCAGGCAGGCAATCGGGGCGCTGCGTCCCTCAGTCCGCTTCGCCGACGAAGTCCTGGTTGAATTCGGGGGCGTCGGCGGGCTCGAGCGGCTCTTCGTCGTCGGCGTGGGCGAGCGTGGGGTCCGGCGCCTTGAAGTCGAAGCCGAGTTCGTCGCCGGCGAGACCCAGGCTCTTCATCTCTTGCGCGCCCGGCAGGTCGCCGAGGCTGGCCAGGCCGTAGTGCTCGAGGAAGGCTTCCGTGGTGCCGAAGGTGATCGGCCGCCCCGGCGAGCGGCGGCGCCCGCGCATGCGGATGAGGCCGAGCTCGAGCAGCAGGTCGACCGTGCCGCGGCTCTCCTGCACCCCGCGGATCGCCTCGATTTCCGCGCGCGTTGTCGGCTGGTGGTAGGCGACGATCGCCAGAGTCTCCAGCGCGGCCTTCGACAGGCGCCTCGGCTCCTGCCGCTCCTCAGTCATCAGGAACGCGAGGTCCGGCGCGGTCTGCAGCCGCCACTTGTCGGCGACGCAGACCAGATTGACGCCGCGCTCGGCATAGCGCCCAGCGAGCGCCATCAACGCCGCATCAACGTTGGCCCCTTCCGGCAGCCGGCGCGCGATGTCGGCTGTGCTGAGCGGCCCGGCGGCAGCGAACAACAGCGCCTCGATCCGCCGTTCGGTCTCGGCAAGGTCAGTCACTCAGCCGCCTCCAGCCTCAGGCGGGCGCGAAGAAAGAGGTCGGCAAAGGCCTCGAGCTGACGGGCCTCGAGCTCGCCCTCGCGCACCAGCTCGAGCCCGGCGGCCAGGGTCGAGGCCAGATAGGAAGCGCGCGTCGGCGGGTCGGGATCGCCCAGGGCCGCAAACGGAGCGATCGCGGTCAGCGCCGTCCAGGCGCGCAGCTCGGCGAGCTGGTCGCGCAGCCGGTGGCGCGCGTCCTCGAGCGCGTAGGCTCTTGGCGCGGTCGGCCGGTACCGGCGCGCGGTGTCGCGCACGCGTTGGCCGACATAGGCCTGCACCAGCGCGTAAAGGTCGCCCTCGAGGGGCCGCGAGGCTGTGATCTGGATCGCCTCCGGGTCGCCGCGCGGGAAGACGTCGCGGCGCAGGATGTCGCGCGCCTGCAGGGCTTCCGCGGCCTTGCGCAGGGCGTCCAGGCGAGCCAGCCGCAGGGCGAGTTCGTGCGCCAGCTCCTCGGGCGCGCGCTCGCCGGCCTGGCGCGGCGCGAAGCTGGGCAAGAGGAGCCGCGACTTCAAGTATGCAAGCCAAGCCGCCATCACCAGATAGTCCGCCGCGAGGATGAAGTTCGACCGCTGGGCCGTGGCGATGAAGGCCAGATACTGGTCGGCAAGCTCGGTGATCGAGAGCCTCAGCAGGTCGACCTTCTGGGCGCGGGCGAGCGCCAGGAGCACGTGCAGGGGCCCCTCATAGCCGTCGAGGTCGACGATGAGCGCGGCGCCGTCCTCGGCGGCGGCTTCGGCGGCCGCGAAATCGAACGACGGCTGGTCGGTCTGACTCATGCCGCCCATCTTCCGCCGAAGGCGGCGTCAAAGCGAGCGCGCCCTTCGGTCGCATCGAACGGCTCGAGCACGGCCGGCCGGCGGGCGAGCGCGGCCTGGGCTCGCGCCAGCGCCTTGCCGGCGAGCGGAGGCGAGGCTTGAGCAACGGCCATCGCCTCTGTCGCATCGCCGTTGCAGTGCAGGGCCACGTCGCAGCCCGCCGCGAGCGCGGCCGTGGCCCGCTCGCCCAGGCCCCCTTTCAGCGCATTCATCGAGAGGTCGTCGCTGATGAGGAGGCCATCGAAGCCGATGGCGCCGCGGATGATCTCGGCGATCACCATCGGCGAGGTCGTCGCCGGACTCGTGGGATCGATGGCGCGGTACACCACGTGCGCCGTCATCGCCATCGGCAGGTCGGCCAGGGCGCGGAAGGGCGCGAAATCGCGCGCCGCGAGGTCGGCCAGCGGAGCATCGACGACGGGCAACCGCTTGTGACTGTCGGACGTTGGCGCGGCCATGACCGGGGATGTGCTTCATCACCGGCAAGACGCCGCCCGCCATCAGGCCCTCGGCCGCCGCGCGGCCGAGGGCCGCGATTTCCTGGGGCTCGTCGGCATAGGCGCGGTCCCCGATCACATCGCTCGCGCCTGGCAGGGGCGCATCGAGCACAGGCAGGCAATCGACGGTGACGCCGAGGGCGCAGAGATCCTCGGCGATCAGGCGCGCGCCCAGCCAGGCCAGCGCACGTCGCCTGGCCGGCGCGAGCTCACCGTAGGCGCGGCCGGGCGGGTAGGCCGGCCAGTGCGGCGGCCTCAGGCGCTGGACGCGACCGCCCTCCTGATCGATCAGCACCGGCGCGTCGGGGCGATCGACGCAACGCGCGCAAGTCATCGACCAGCCGACGTACCTGGTCGGGGGTCTCGACGTTGCGCTTGAAGAGGATGAAGCCCCATGGGCCCATCTCGCGGAAGAAGTCGCGCTCCGCGTTCGACAAGGAGAGGCCCAAGCAGCCGAGGATGCAGGCGCGCACGGTCACCGCACGATGCAGGAGCCGCCCTTGGCCTTGAGCGAGGCGCAGAAGCTCGCCGCCGCGGCGCGGTCGGCGAAGCCGCCGAGGTACGCGCGGTAGAAGGTCTTGCCGTCCTTGGACGTCGGCTCGACCCTGCGCGTCTTGCCGGCCATCGCGCCGCCCATTTGCCGGGCGACGTCGCTCCAGAGCCTTGTCGGCCAAGGCCGGCGACGAGAGCGCGCCGATCTGGACCATCGCGGCGCCGCTGGTCGCCGTCGTCGTGGCCGCCACGGGCGGCTGGACCTTGGCGGGGGGCGTCTTCGGCGGCGTTGGCGGCGTCAGCTTGGCGACGACGGTCTTTGCCGGTGCGACCTTCGGCGGAGGCGGCGGCGCGACCTTCGGCGTCGGCGGCGCGGTCTTGGCGGTCGCCGGCGGCGTCCTGGCGCTGGTCTGGGTGGCGTTTTGCGCGACAACGGTCGGCGCCGGCTCGGCCGGCCGCAGCGGCATGGCCGTGACCGGCGGCGGAGGGGCCGGTCGAGCGACAGGCCGCGGCTGGGGCTGTTCGGGTCCGTTGGTGAAGGACGGCGCGGGCGTGTTCTCGCCGGCCGGCGGCACCTCGGTCTTGTAGATCTGCAAGCTCGCGGAGGAGTCGGAGGGCGCTTGCGACGACGTCGGCGCAGCCTTGAAGTCGCCGACCGGCGTTCCGACCACCTGCGGCGCCTGTCCCGGCTGCCGAGCGCCGTGGCGGTACAGCAGGACGCCGCCGATCACCAGCGAGCAAAGCACGACGATGCTGACGACCAGCGTCACCGGCGGGGGACCGCGGCGCGCCCCGGCGCGGCGGGGGTCGAAGGCGAGCGGCGCATCGTTCTGCGGCGCGTAGGCCCCGCGATCATGATCGGTCATGCTCAAGCTCCGGCGAAGCCCCCGCGAATCGCCCCCTCGCCCCGCACTCTAGCGCCGTTTGAAACCCGGTTGGGGCGGCCGATCAGCCCCAGACGTCGAGATTGAACAGCTTCCTGTGTTCCTCGATCGCGTAGCGGTCGGTCATCCCCGCGATGTAGTCGCAAACGACCCGCGCGCGGCCGGCTTCGTCGCGGGTCCGGGCGCGCTCGAACCACTCCGTCGGCAGGACGTCGGGCTCGGCGGTGAACAGCTCGAACAGTTCGACGATGATGCGCCTGGCCTGGCTGCGCGTGCGATTGACGCGGAAGTGCCGGTACATCCGCTGGTGCAGGAAGAGGCGGAGCCTGCCGAGGTCTTCGGCCATCTCGGTCGAGAAGCCGACCAGCGGCCGGCCGAGCCCGCGCACGTCCTCGATCGTTTCAACGCCGCCGTCGCCCACGTTGCGCGCCGTCTGCTCCAGCACATCGTCGACCATCGCCCCGATCATGCGACGCACGGCCTCAAGGCGGCTCAGCTGCTCGTCCAGCGTCGGCCGCTCGGCCCTGAGGGCGGCCAGGATCGGCCCGATCAGCGGCACGCTGGCCAGCTCATCCAGCCGGAACAGCCCGGCCTGCAGGCCGTCGTCGACGTCGTGGTTGTTGTAGGCGATGTCGTCGGCGATGGCCGCGACCTGCGCCTCGGCCGACGCATAGGTGCCAGGCCTGAGGTCATAGTCGGCGTTGAAGCGGGCGATCGGACGCCAGGATGGGCGCGCCAGCTGTTCCAGGATCGGGCCGTTGTGCTTCACCACCCCCTCGAGCGTCTCCCAGCTGAGGTTCAGCCCGTCGAAGTCGGGGTAGCGGCGTTCGAGCTCGGTCACGACGCGGAAGGTCTGCACGTTGTGGTCGAAGCCGCCGAAGAGTTCGGTGGCGGCGTCCAGCGCATCTTCGCCGGCGTGGCCGAACGGGGGGTGGCCGAGGTCGTGGGCGAGCGCTACCGCTTCGGCCAGATCGTCGTCGAGGCCGAGCGCCTTGGCCAGCGAGCGGGCGATCTGCGAGACCTCGAGCGAATGGGTCAGCCGGGTGCGGAAGTGGTCGCCCTCGTGGGCGATGAAGACCTGGGTCTTCTCCTTCAGCCGCCGAAACGCCTGAGTGTGGATGATGCGGTCGCGGTCGCGGGCGAACGGCGTGCGCGTACGGCTGCCCGGCTCCGGATAGCGGCGGCCCAGCGACGCCGCGGCGTCGGCGGCGAAGGACGCACGGAACGGCGTCGGCGATCCCTCTGCGTGCGCCATCGAAGCAATCCTTGCGGGTGCGGCGCCTCTTTCGCACAAGCCGCGCCGGTCTCATATAGGGGCGCGCCGAGTCCGAAGAGAGCCAATGCCAACGCCTGTCACCCTTTCCGAGACCGCCGCCCGACGGTTGAACGCCATCGCCCAGCGCGAGGGCCGGCCGGTGATGCTGCGGGTCGCGGTCGAGGCTGGCGGCTGCTCCGGGTTTTCGTACAAGTTCGACCTGGTCGACGCAGCCGATCCCGACGACCTGAAGGTGGAGCGTGATGGCGCGGCTGCGCTGGTCGATGTGGTCTCGTTGGCCCTGCTCAATGGCTCCGAGATCGACTTCATCGACGAACTCGCCGGCGCGGAGTTCCGGGTGAGGAACCCCAACGCCCGCTCCAGCTGCGGCTGCGGCGTCAGCTTCTCGATTTAGCGCGTTGGTTTGAACCGGAAGCGCACGCCCCGAAACGCAATCGCTGGCGCGCTCGCTGCCGGTCTCGCCGCCATGACCGCCTCCGCCCATCCCGCCATGGCCGCACCGATCGAGACCTTCATCCAGGCGCCGGGACCGCTCGCGCCGCTCAAGGGCACGCTGCTCACGCCGGCGGACAATCCGAAGGCGCCGGTGGTCCTGATCATCCCGGGCTCCGGGCCGACAGACCGAGACGGCGACAATCCGATGGGCGTAAAGGCCGCGCCCTACCGGCTGCTCGCCGAAGCGCTGGCCGCCGACGGGATCGCCAGCGCCCGTATCGACAAGCGCGGCCTGTTCGCGAGCGCGCCCGGCGGTCAAGAACGCCGACCATGTGACGATCGCCGACTACGCAAGCGACGTGCACGCGTGGGTGACGGCGCTGAGGGCCAAGACCGGCGCGCCCTGCATCTGGGTCCTCGGCCACAGCGAAGGGCGCGTTGGTGGCCGAGGCGGCCGCGCAGAACCCTGACGGAATCTGCGGGATCATCCTGGCGTCCGGCATGGGCCGCCGGTTCGGCGAGGTGATCACCCAGCAGCTGAAGGACGAACCCGGCGAACGCGCCGCTGCTCGACGAGGCGCTGTCGGCGCTCGCCAAGCTCGAGGCCGGCCAGCACGTCGACGTGACCGGCGATGAACCCGGCGCTGCTCGCGCTCTTCCGGCCGTCCGTGCAGGACTACCTGATCGACCTGATGGCGCAGGACCCGGTGAAGCTGCTCGCCGGCTTACAAGGGCCCGGTGCTCGTCCTGCAGGGCACGACCGACCTGCAGGTGACGGTCGACGACGCCGAGATGCTCGCCCATGCCCGACCGGGCGTCCAGCTCGTCCTGCTGCCGGGCGTGAACCACGTCCTCAAGGTCGCGCCCGCCGACCGCGCCGCCAACCTGGCCACCTACGTGGACCCCAGCCTGCCGCTCGCGCCCGGCGTCGCCGACGCTGTCGCGGGCTTCGTCAAGGCGCACCCGAACCCGCTAAGTTCAGTCTTTGACAGGCCCGGCGGGTTGTCCTCTATGCGGCGAGCAGGAGGACCCGAGATGGTTTCGAAGCTCGCCCAAGACCCTCGCATCGATCCGCGCATCAAGGCCGTTTTCGGCGCGATGGACCAGCCGGCCGCCGGCGATGTCGCCAGCCGCGAAGAACTGCTCGCCGAGCAGGCCGCCGCTCGGTCCGCGCACGCAGGCGATGAAGGCGATGATGGACGCCGCCGACAGCGAACAGGTGGCGCCGTCCAAGGGGCTTGTCGTCCGCGAGGAGCAGATCGTCTCGGCAGCCCGACGGCAATCGGATCAACCTGCGGATCACGCGCCCCGACAACAGCCGAGCGGCTGGCGTGCGTCTACTACATCCACGGCGGCGGGATGATGACGCTGTCCTGCTACGACGGGCCCTGGCGGGCCTGGGCGAAGATCATCGCCTCGTTCGGCGTCGCCGTGGTGATGGTCGACTTCCGCAACTGCCTGACCCCCTCGTCCGTCCCGGAGGTCGCGCCCTTCCCGGCCGGCCTGAACGACTGCGTCTCCGGCCTGAAGTGGACCCACGCCAACGCGGCGTCGCTGAACATCGACCCGGACGCGGATCATCGTCGCGGGCGAGAGCGGCGGCGGCAACCTGGCGCTGGCCACCACGCTGAAACTGAAGCGCGACGGCGACCTTGGCCTGATCAGGGGCGTCTATGCGCTCTGCCCCTACATCGCCGGCGTCTGGCCTTTGCCGCAGAACCCGTCGTCGACCGAGAACAACGGCATCTTCCTGAACCTGCACAACAATCGCGGCGCCATGGCCTATGGTATCCGAGGAGCTCGAGAAGCGCAACCCGCTCGCCTGGCCGGGGTTCGCCACCGCCGAGGACGTCAAGGGCTTCCCGCCGACCATCATCAGCGTCAACGAGTGCGATCCGCTGCGCGACGAGGGCGTGAACTTCTATCGCCTGCTGATCGCCAACGGCGTCCCGGCGCGCTGCCGGCAGGTGATGGGCACGGTGCACGGGACGGAGATCTTCTCCATCGCCTGCCCGGACGTCAGCTACGACACCGCCAGCGACATGGCGCGGTTCGTCAAGGGCTGAGCGACGCCTCAGGCCTCGATCTGGGTGGCCGGCATCGGCGCCGGCTCGTAGAGCTCTTCCTCGCGGATGATCTCGGCGTCGCGCGCCCTGACGAACCGCGCCGGAAGCAACAGCATGAGCGGCGCGGTCAGCATCATCACGGCGGCGTTCGACAACGCCAGCTCGTTGAACGTCCAATGAAAGCGGTCGAGCAGGTTCGCGCCGATGACGTCGGTGGCGAACAGCGGCAGGTTGCGCGCGCTCATCATCAGCGAGAAGCCCAGACCCTCGCTCCCCGCCGGCGTGACCCGGATGGCGAGGTCCATCATCGCCAGCTCCGCCAGGGTGAAGCAGAAGCCGTCGAGGGCGCTGAAGGCGAAGGCGTTGGGGATGGAAGTGTAGAAGACCAGCGTCGCATGCGCGAGACCGGCCACGAGCATGGAGCCGATGAGAAGCGTGCGGACATTGATGCGTCGGCAGGCCCAGGCGTAGACGCCAACCGCGACGAAGCCCGTGCCGACGCCGACCGGGGCGAGGTAGCCCTGCCAGATGGTGTTCATGTGCAGCACGTCCTGCTGCCGGTAGAACACCGCCGTCTGCAGTCCGGGCGCGATGTAGAACAGCGCCGAAATCCCGGCGGCCGCCCACATCCCGCCGGCCGTGCCGATCCGCACGAGCTGGCGGCCCGGCGTCGGCGAGCACTTCAACGGCGTCGACGCGTTTTCGCTGCTCGCGCAGGAAGAAGATCGTCGCCGGGAAGAGCAGCGCCATCACGCCGCCGCACGCGACGGCGGTCCAGCCGAAGGCGATCGCGCCGAGGTATCCAGCGGCCGGGCCCGCGATCAGCGAGCAGCCCAGCGAGACGAATTGCCGGATCGAAGTCAGCCGGCCCGACCCCTGCGTCGCCTGCGCGATCTCCACCATGTAGCCGCCGATCACGACGCTGGCGAAGACCATGAAGCTGTTGATGAGGATGCAGACCCACAGCAGCTGGCCGTATTTGTGGGGCGTGAAGTAGAGGCCGAGCCAGGCCGCGACGGCCAGGACGGTGGAGATCAGAAGGTAGCTCTTGCGCCGGCTGCCCAGGATCGGGAAGGCGTCGGTGAAGATGCCGGCCAACGGCTTGAAGTACCAAAGCAGCCCGGACAGGAACATGAAGCTGGCGGCAGCCGTGCGGCTGACGTGCAGCTCGTTCTTGAGCATGTTCTGCAGCGGAATACGGGCAAGCACGCCGGTCTGGGCGAGCGTCGTCGAGAAGACGCCGACGACGATCACGATCGAGGCGAGCATGAGCGTCCGGTCCGGACGGCTCCGCGCGCCTTCGCTGCTCTCGATGCTTGCCGCCGTGACCATTGGCGGCGAGCTTCTAGGCGCGTTGCCGCGCGATGCAACGGCGGCCGACCGCTCCGCTTCAGGCGAGGGCGTGCAGGATGATGGCGCTGGCCGCCGCGACGTTGAGGGAGTCCCAGCCCGGCGCCATCGGAATGGCCACGGTCTGCGCGCGCGCCAGGAGCTGGGGCGGCAGCCCAGGCCCTTCGGCGCCCAGCAGAATCGCCGCGCGCTGGGGCCGCGCCACTTGCGCGACGCTCACCGCGCCGGCCGGCGACAGCGCCAGCGGGGTAAATCCCCCCGCGGCGAGGCGCTCGATGACGTCCTCGCCCTCTTCCAGGCGCGCGAAGGGGACTTTGAGCACGGCCCCCACCGAGACGCGGATCGCCTTGCGGTACAGCGGGTCGCAGCATGTCGGGTCGAGCAGCACGGCGGTCACGCCGAACGCCGCGGCGTTGCGGAAGAGGCCGCCCATGTTGTCGTGGTTGGCGATGCCGATCAGGACCATGACCAGCGCCCGCGCGGGCGCCGCCGCCAGCAACGCCGCTGCGCCGGCGTCGGTTGGCCGGAGGCCAAAGCCGAGGATTCCGCGATGGATCGGGAAACCGACGATCGCGTCCATGACCGCCTGGCTCGCCGCAAAGACCGGGATGGCCGGATCGAGGTCGGCGATCAGCGGCTGGAGCCGGGCGAGCCGGTTCTCGGCGACGAGAAGCGAGGACGGGCGGCAGCGCGCGTCGGGGCCAAGCGCGACGCGCAGCACGACCTCGCCTTCGGCGATGAATCCGCTCTCGCGGCCGGCCAGGTCCCGCTCGCGCACCGCGCGATAGGCTGCGATCCGCGGGTCGTCGGGGGCCGTGATCGGGACGATGCGGGGCGCGACGATGCGGCCAGCTCGTTGGTCAGGCGTTCGCCGGCTCGAACCCGCGGCTGCGCATCAACGCGGCGGTCTCCGGATCGCGGCCGCGGAACTTGCGGTAGGTCTCGGCCGGGTCGACCGTGTTGCCCACGCTGAGGATGGTCTCGAGCAGCGCCTGGGCCTTGCTCCGGTCGTAGAAGCCCCCGGGCGCCTCCGCGAAGGCCTCGGCGGCGTCGGCGCTGAGCACGTCGGCCCAGATGTAGTTGAAATACCCCGCCGCATAGCTCTCGCCGGAGAAGATGTGGGAGAAGTGCGGCAGCCGGTGGCGAAGGATGATCTCGCGCGGCATGCCAAGGCGCTCCAGCGCCTCGCGCTCGAACGCGCGGGCGTCGAAGGCTGCATCGGCCGCCAGGTGCGCCTCGAGGTCGAGGATGGCGCAGGCGAGATACTCGGTGGTGTTGAAGCCCTGGCGGAAGTTCTGCGCCCGCAGCACCTTCTCCGTGAGCTCGGCCGGCATCGGCTCGCCGGTCTGATAGTGGACGGCGAAACGCCGGAGCAGCTCCGGCGTCGACAGCCAGCGCTCGTTCAGCTGGCTGGGCAGTTCGACGAAGTCGCGCACCACCGCTGTTCCCGCCAGCGAAGGGTAGGTCACCTTGGAGTTCAGCCCGTGCAGGCCGTGGCCGAACTCATGGAACAGCGTCACCGCATCGGTCCAGGAGATCAGCACCGGCTCGCCCGGCGCGCCGGCGATGAAGTTGGAGTTGTTGGAGATGACCGGCGTCACGCCGGCCAGGCCCTGCTGGGTGCGATACTCGCTCATCCAGGCGCCGGAGTTCTTGCCGGCGCGGGCGAGGAAGTCGAAGTACCAGAGGCCGACCCGCTCGCCGCCCCGCGTGACCTCAAAGACCTCGACGTCGGGGTGGTAGACCGGAACCCCTTCGAGCCGCTCGAACGTGAGGCCGTAGAGCTCGCCCGCCGCCCAGAACATCGCCTCGACCAGCTTGTCGAGCTGCAGGTAGGGCTTCACCGCCTCGTCGCTCAGGTCGTACTTCGCCTGGCGCAGCTTCTCGGCGAAGTGGCGATAGTCCCAGGCCTCCAGCGGCTCGTTCGAGCCCTCGGCGGCGACGATCTCCTGCATCTCGGCGATCTCTTCGCGGGCGCGGGCGACCGCGGGGCCCCAGACCTGGCGCAGCAGGCCCATGGCGGCGTCGGG
Organism: uncultured Alphaproteobacteria bacterium; assembly: GCA_963719975.1. Taxonomy (GTDB): domain Bacteria; phylum Pseudomonadota; class Alphaproteobacteria; order Caulobacterales; family Caulobacteraceae; genus Poindextera. The sequence goes on along the minus strand of CAVRED010000007.1, from coordinate 514,635 downwards.
GGTCTTGGCCATCTGGCCGTCGGTGATCCAGTGGGCGAAGGTCGGGTGGCCGAGCAGGCGCGCCTTCTCGACGCGAAGCTTGAGCACCTCGGTCATGATCGGGTTGTTGTCGTGCTCTCCGGCGTTGTCGCCGCGACTCGACCACAGCTTCAGCGCCCTCTCACGCAGGTCGCGGCGGGTCGAATAGGTCAGGAACGGGTCCATCGCCGAGCGGGTGTTGGGGATGGCCCACTTGCCGGCGAGCCCACGCTCGGCGGCCGCGCTCCTGGCCGCCTCGACCATCTCCGGCGGCAGCCCGGCGAGGTCGGCTTCGTGGTCCAGCACCAGCGCCAGCCCCTCCTCGTCGGCCAGGATGTTCTGGCTGAAGGCGGTGTAGAGGCTGGCCAGCCGCTGGTTGATCTCCGCCAGCCGGCGCTTGTCGGCCTCAGGCAGCGCCGCGCCCTGGCGCTGGAAGCGCTGATGGATGACGAAGGCGAGCCGCTGCTGCTCCGGCGTCAGGCCGGCGGCCTCCCTCGCCTCGTAGACGGCCAGGATGCGGTCGAAGAGCGCGCGGTTGTGGAAGATCTCGTCGCGAAAGGCCGCGAGCTTCGGGGCCGCCTCCCGCTGCACGGCCTGCATGGCCGGCGAGTTCATCGTCGAGATGAAGACTCCCATCATCGCGGTGGCTTGCCGGAAACCGCGGCCCGAGCGCTCCATCGCCTCGAGGGTGTTTGCGAAACTGGGCGGTTCAGGGTTGGCCGCGATCGCGGCGAGCTCGGCGCGGTAGCCGGCCATCGCCTCGTCGAGCGCCGGCAGGAAGTGCTCGACCTTGATCCTGTCGAACGGCGGCGCCGCGTAAGGCCCCGCCCAGGTTGCAAGCACGGGGTTGTCGGCGACGGCGGACATGGGGCGGGCTCCAAAACACGGCGGCCTACCCTAGCGTGCGATTCAGGCGCCCGCCACGGCCGGCCTTCCGTCGGCGCCCGGTCCGAGGCACATTGACGCGCATGCGCATCGCGACCTGGAACGTGAACTCCGTCAACGCCCGCCTGGAGACGGTGTTGAAGTGGTTCGAGGAGGCCAGCCCCGACGTCGCCTGCCTGCAGGAGATCAAATGCGTCGACGAGAAGTTCCCGGCCGAGGCGTTCGAGCGGCTGGGCTATAACGTCGCCGTGCACGGGCAGAAGAGCTACAACGGCGTCGCCCTGCTTTCGAAGTCGGCGCTCGAGGACGTGAGAAAGGGGTTGCCCGGCGACGATGGCGACGACCACGCCCGCTATATCGAGGCGGTCGTGTCGGGGCCGGACCCGGTCCGCGTGGCCTCGATCTACCTGCCGAACGGCAACCCGATCGGCACAGACCGTTTCGCATACAAACTGGCGTGGATGGAGCGGCTGAACGCCCATGCGCGCGCGCTCCTGGCGCTCGAGGAGCGGTTTGTGCTCACCGGCGACTACAACGTCATCCCCGAGCCGGAGGACGCCGACAACCCAGCCTCCTGGGCGGGCGACGCCCTCTTCCAGCCGGAGACCCGGGCGGCGTGGCGGGCGCTGAAGTGGCTGGGCCTGACGGACGCCTACGCCGAGGCGGTGGGCGCGCCCGGCGGCTACACCTTCTGGGATTACCAGGCCGGCGCCTGGCAGCGGAACCACGGGATCCGTATCGACCACGCCCTGCTCTCGCCGCAGGCGGCCGACCGGCTCGCCGGGGTCACCATCCACAAGTCCGCACGCGGCTGGGACAAGCCCTCGGACCACGTGCCGGTGGTGGTCGAGCTCAACCTGAGTTGACCCGCGTCCAGGGAGCCCCGTGGGCGGCGCTGGGGCTGGCCCTGGCGCTTGCATGCGCGCTCGCCGGCGCGCCGGCCAGGGGCGCCTGCCCGACGCTGCCGGCGCGGCATCTGAGCGCCGAGGACGCCCGCGCGTTCGCCGCGAGCGTCGAAAACGCCCTGGCGGCCAGCGACGCGAAGGTCGCCATCGTCTTTCGCGTGGGTCTGCCGCCCGGGTCGATGCCCAAGGACATGCTGTTCAGCCACGGCGGGCTGTGGGTGCGCGTGAGCGACGCCGGGCCCGACTACCAGACCTTGAACCTCTACCAGGGCGACGGTCGGCGGCTGGCCTGCGACCGCTCGGGCCTGGTCGTGGACACGCCGGAGGGCTTCTTCACCGGCACGGTCCCGCCCCCGCAGGCGGCGGTGCTCATCCCGACCGCCGAGATGCAGACCCGGCTGCTGGCGCTGGTCAACTCGCCGGCCTACGCGGCGCTGCACAATCCCGACTACAGCCTTATGGCCAACCCGTTCGAGCGGAAGCACCAGAACTGCACCGACTTCCTGCTCCGCCTGGTGGTGGCCGCGCGCCTCGGCATCACGGACGTCGACCGCATCGACGCCATCATCCGCCGGGAGTTCAAGCCGACAGACGTGAAGCTCAATCCCCTGGTGCGTACGTTCGGGTCGATGATCGACGGCCGGCTGGTGCTCGACGACCAGCGCGGGGCGATCCAGACCGCCAGCCTCACCTCGCTCGCCGAGTACATGCGCTCGAAGGGCCTGCTGGCGGAAGCGCCCGCCTATGTCTCGCGATCCTCGGCGATGTCCTTCCCTTGAGCCGGGGTGCGGCGCATGGTGCCATGAACGGCCTAGGGGGAGGCGTCTCATGATCATGCTGATCGCGGCGGTGGCCGCCTTCATGGCGATCCACTTCCTGATCTCGGGCACGCCGCTGCGCGACCGGATCGTCGCGGTGACCGGCGAGGGACCCTTCCTCGGCCTCTTCTCGTTGGCCTCAATCGGCGCGCTGGTCTGGATGATCATCGCGTTTGGCGGGGCGCGCGCCTCGGCGCAGAACACCAGCTTCTGGGGGACCAGTCACGCAACCCGCGACCCGGCGATCCTCTTGGTGTTCATCGCCTTCCTGTTCGCCGTGCCGGGTCTTCTGACCAACAGCCCGACGCGGGTGCGCGGCGACTCCGAGGTGGACAAACCGTCGGCGGCGACGGGGATGACCCGCATCACCCGCCACCCCTTCCTCTGGGGCGCGGCGATCTGGGCGCTCGCCCACCTCATCGCCAACGGCCGGCTGGCCGATATCATCCTGTTCGGCGGCATCCTGATCACGGCGCTGCTCGGCCCGCTCAGCATCGACGCCAAGCGCCGGCGCGCGCTCGGCGACCGCTATCGCGCCTTCGAGGCGCAGACCTCGAACATCCCCTTCGCCGCCATCGTCCAGGGCCGGCAAAAGCTGAAGCTCGGCGAGATCTGGTGGCGGCTCCTGGTCGCCGTCGCGGTCTGGGCCGTTGTGCTCTTCCTGCACCCCTACTTCACCGGCGGCGTGCGCCCGCTGGGCTAGCCGAGCGCGAAGGCCAGCGCCGCTTCCACGTGCAGCTCGAGCGTGTCGAACACCGGAACTGACACGGCCGCGACGGGCACGAGCATCCCGATCTCCGTGCAGCCGAAGATGACGGCGTCGGCCCCGTCGCGGGCGACGGCGCCCTCGACCATGGCGACCACCTCGGCCCTGGCGGCCGGCTCGAAGCGGCCCTGCACCAACTCGTCGAAGATGATCGCGTGCAGCCGTTTGCGCTCCGCCTCGGGTGGAACCAGCGTCTCCGCGCCGCGAGTCCGCAGACGCTCGCGATAGAAGGGCTGCTCCATCACAAAGCCGGTGGCGAGCAGCAGCGGCCGCTTGGCGCCGGCCGCGCGGATGGCGTCGGCCGTGACGTCGGCGACGTGGATCAGCGGGACGCCCACCGCGGCCGCGACCTCGCCCGCCATCCGGTGCATCGTGTTGGCGCAGATCAGGATGGCCTCCGCGCCGGCGCGCTCGAGCCCGCCGGGCGGCGTCAACCAGCACCGCCGTCGCGTCGTCCCACCGTCCCTCGGCCTGCATCTCGGCGATGGGCGCGAAGTCGGCCGACCACAAGACGAGCCGCGCGGAGTGCTGGCCGCCCAGGCGCTCGCGGACGCCCTCGTTGAGGCGGCGGTAGTAGACGGCCGAGCTCTCCCAGCTCATGCCGCCGAGTAGACCGAGCGTCCTCATACGCGCTTGAAGGAGTCGATCAGTTTGAAGACGGCTTCGATGTCGCCCGCAATGCGCTCCACCCGCGTCCGGTCGACCAGGCTGGTGAACATGCCGCCGATTTCGAACCGCAGCGGACCTTCGACGGCGAGCAACAGGTCCGGGCCGACGAAGCCGCAGCGCATGTGCTCGCCCGCGTAGGATGTCTCGAGCGCCACCAGCTGCTCCATGAAGACGGGGTCGAGAATTTCGCGCGCCTCGACCTGGTCGGAGCCGAACACCTCGAAGATGCGCTCGAACTGCGGGTCCTCGAGCCCGACCTTCTGCAGGCCGGCCGGACATTCGAAGCGGTCGAGCCAGCCGGAGTCGCGCAGCACGACCGTGGTGCCGAGCAGCCGCCTGGGCGTTGTTATGCGGAAGATCTGGCCGCGGAAGACGACATGGCGGGACTTGCCGGACCCCTGCTCCAGGGTCGCCTGGCAGAGCGTGAACGCGAAGTCTCCGCTGCGGCCGTCGAACGAGTCCTGGAAGGTCTTGCCGCTCGGATGCGGCAGCAGATTGAGGTTGAGGAAGGTGTCGAACGCTGGCGGCGTGACCTTGGTCTCGGCGTAGAGGATGTCCAGCGGCGCGCACAGCGCGTTGATCACCGTCTCCTTCGACGCCATCCGCACCTGCCCGATGGGGATGTAGGCGACGACGCCGACGATCGCGACCGTGACGATCAGGACGCGGATGTCGGGGAAGAAGGCCAGTTCGGCGGCGAGCGGAACGGCGCCGATCATGCAGATGATCAGGAACAGGCGCACGGCCGCCTTGCGCTTCTGCTCCAGCGCCTCGAGCTGCGGTTCGATCAGCGTCTTGTAAAGGCTGTCGAAGCGGGGCCCTTCGAGGATGTCGTCGGCCGCAGCCGCGCTGGTGTCGGCGGTCGTCATCGTCGCCTCAGATGTCCGCGTAGACCTTGCGCTCGCCCTTGAAGCCCGGGTGGGTGACGGCGCCCATGTAGGCGGGGCCGACGCTCTGGGCGTACTTCCAGAGCGCGCCTGAGCCGAAGTCGATCTGCTGCGGCGCCCAGTGGCGCAGCCGCCGCTCGAGCACGATCGGATCGACCTCGAGCTCGATAGTCCCGGCCTCGGCGTCGATCGAGATGATGTCGCCGTTCTCGACCAGGCCGATCGGGCCCCCGTCCTGGGCTTCCGGGCCGACGTGGCCGACGCAGAGCCCATGCGTGCCGCCGGAGAAGCGGCCGTCGGTGACCAGCGCGACCTTGTCGCCCCTGCCCTGTCCGGTCAGGGCGGCCGTGGTGGAGAGCATCTCGCGCATGCCCGGCCCGCCCTTGGGCCCCTCGTAGCGGATGACGAGCACCTCGCCGTCCTGGTACTCGCCGGCCTCGACGGCGGCGAAGCAGGCCTCCTCGCCCTCGAACACCCGCGCCGGGCCGCGATGCTTGCGCACGCCCAGCCCCGCGACCTTGATGATGGCGCCCTCGGGCGCGAGCGAGCCCCAGAGGCCGACCTGGCCGCCGGTCGACGAGAGCGGGTTCGACACCGGCCGGATCACGTCCTGGTCGTCGCGCCACTTCACGTCGGCGAGGTTCTCGGCAATCGTCTTGCCGGTCACCGTCATGCAGTCGCCGTGGATGAAACCGCCCTCGAGCAGGGTCTTCAGCAGGACCGGCATGCCGCCCGCCTCGCCCATGTCCTTGGCAACGTAGCGGCCGCCGGGCTTCAGATCCGCGAGATAGGGCGTGCGCCGCGCGATCTCGGCGAAGTCGCGCAACGAGAACTCGACACCGCACTCGTTGGCCATCGCCGGCAGGTGCAGGCCGCCGTTGGTCGACCCACCGGTGGCGGCGACGACCACGGCTGCGTTCTCGAACGCCTCGCGGGTGCAGATGTCGCGCGGGCGAATGTTGCGCTCGATCAGGCGGACGACCGCCTCGCCCGAGGCGCGCGCGTACTGGTCGCGGCTCTCGTAGGGCGCGGGCAGCGCCGCCGAGAGTGGGAGCGCGAGCCCGATCGCCTCGGACACGCACGCCATGGTGTTGGCGGTGAACTGGCCGCCGCAGGCCCCGTCCCCGGGGCAGGCGTGCTGCTCGAGGTCGCAAAGGTCGTCGAGGCTGAGCTTGCCGGCGGAGTTCTGGCCGACGGCCTCGAACACGTCGACGACGGTCACGTCGCGGCCATGCCAGCGGCCGGGTAGAATGGAGCCGCCGTACAGGAAGACGCTCGGCACGTTCAGGCGCAGCATCGCCATCATCATGCCCGGCAGGCTCTTGTCGCAGCCTGCGATGCCCACCAGCGCGTCGTAGGCGTGGCCGCGCACGGTGAGCTCGACGGAGTCGGCGATGAGGTCGCGGCTGACCAGCGACGACTTCATGCCCTCGTGGCCCATGGCGATGCCGTCGGTGACGGTGATGGTGCAGAACTCGCGCGGCGTCGCGCCCGCGGCCTTCACGCCGTCGGTGGCGGCGTGCGCCTGGCGCATCAGGGCGGTGTTGCAGGGCGCGGCCTCGTTCCAGCAGGAGACGACGCCGACGAACGGCTGGGCGATCTCCCGCGTGCCCAGCCCCATCGCATAGTAGTAGGACCTGTGCGGGGCGCGGCTCGGCCCCTCTGTCACGTGCCGGCTGGGAAGCTTCGACTTGTCCCAGGTTCCGTCGGGTCTGCGGGTCATGGCGGCCTCGTCTCTAGAGGCCGGCATCCCTAGCCGAGGCGCGGCCCGCGCGCAAAGTCAGCCGAGCGAAACGGCCTGCTCGACCGCCAAGGCCAAGTCGAGGGCGCGGGCGCCGTCGGCCGCGTCGGCCAGCGGTCTTGGCGCTTCCCCGCGCACGACATCCAGGAAGCGCGCCAGGCTGGCGCCCAGCGGGTCGCGCCCGGCGGGCGTCTGGTCAAAGGCGCTGTCGAGCGGGAACGGCGTGGTGTTGGAGAAGGCGCGCTTGAGGAAATCCACCCTCACCTCGCCCGAGGGATAGACGATGCGCATCGTCCGCTCGCGCGCTTCGGCAACGCGGGAGGCGTGGAATCGCGCGGTGAAGCCGTCGTCGAAGGTCGCCTCAGCCTCGACGACATCGAAGCTGTCATTGGCCGTCATCGCGCCCTCCGCCTCGACCGCGACCGGCTGGGCGCGGGTGATCGCCAGCGCCAGATCGAGGTCGTGGATCATCAGGTCCAGGACCACGGAGACATCCAGGTTGCGCGAGCCGGCCGTATTCAGCCGCGCCGCCTCGAGCAGCAACGGCCGCTCGGGGACGTCGAACAGGCCCATGGCCTCGAACCCGGCGCGCTCGAGGAAGCCGCAGGCCACGACCAGCTTTCGCTCGGCCGACAGAGCGCCGATGCGGTCGGCCTCATCGAGTCTGGTGGCGATCGGCTTCTCGACGTAGAGCGACCTGCCGGCCTCGAGCCCGGCCAGCGCTTCGGCGGCGTGCGCCACGGCGGGCGATGCGATGCTGGCCACGTCGACCAGCGCCCAGAGCTCGTCAAGATCCCCGACCGCGCGCGCGCCGTGCTTGGCGGCCAGGGCCTCGGCTCTTGCCCGGTCGATGTCGTAGACGCCGGCCAGGACCACATCGTCCTGCCGCGCGTACTGGCCGGCGTGATAGCCGCCGAACACCCCGGCGCCGACGACGCCGGCCCGCAACACCTGTCTCTCGGCCATCAGATCCTTCGCGCGAAACCGGGCGAAGCTCTGTCCGCGCCCGCCCGGTTTGTCCACCACGCATGACGGGCCGGTCCGGTTGCTCTAGGAGGAGGCCAGCCAATTCAACGCCAAGAGTTAGGAACACGCCCATGCCGACGACCTCGCGCGAAATCCGCCTGAAGTCCCGCCCCGTCGGGCTGCCCACCCCAGCCAACTTCGAACTGGCCAGCGTGGCCGTGCCGGATCCGGCGGCCGGCGAAGTGACGGTCAGGAACCTCTGGATGACCGTCGACCCCTACATGCGCGGCCGAATGAACGACGCGGTGAGCTATACGCCGCCGTTCCAGCTCGGCCAGGCCATGCAGGGCGGGGCCGTCGGCGAGGTGGTCGCCTCGAAGGCCGACGCGCTCAAGCCTGGCGACCTGGTGTCGAGCTTCTTCGGCTGGCGTGAGGCTTTCAACGCGCCGGCCGGCGCGCTCGAGAAGCTGGAAACGCATGGGTTGCCGCCGCAGGCGTTCCTTGGCGCGGCCGGCATGCCGGGGCTGACGGCCTACGTTGGCCTCTTGAAGATCGCCGCGCTGAAGGACGGCGACGTGGTCTTCGTCTCGGCGGCGGCCGGCGCTGTCGGCCAGATCGTCTGCCAGATCGCCAAGCTGAAGGGCCACACGGTCATCGGCTCGGCCGGCGGGGCCGAAAAGATCGCCTATCTCAAGGAGATCGGGGTCGATCATGCCATCGACTACAAGGCCGAGAAGGATCTGACCTCGGCGCTGTTGCGCGCCGCGCCGGGCGGCATCGACGTCTATTTCGACAACGTCGGCGGCTCGCACCTGGAAGCGGCGCTGGTGGCGGCAAAGCCGTTCGCGCGGTTTGCGCTTTGCGGCATGATCGCGGGCTACAACGCAACCGACCTCGGCGATGGCGTACGCGGCCTGATGCTGACCGTCGGCAAGCAGCTGCGGCTCGAGGGCTTCATCGTCTCGAGCCACAACGACGTCGCCCCCGCATTCCGCCGCGACTTCGCCGAGTGGGCCGCGCAAGGAAAGATCAAGTGGCGGGAGACGGTCGAGCAGGGCATCGAGCGCGCTCCCGACGCCTTCCTCAAGCTGTTCAGCGGCGAGAACGTCGGCAAGATGCTGGTGAAGCTGGCTTAGCGCCTCTCCATTTCTCTTAGTTTATCAGTTAGTTCCGACAACGATTCAATGCGAACCGTTGCCTGTGCGGCTTCCGCCCATTGCGCGTGGATCACGCCCCAGGGGCCGCGGCGAATGAAGACGGCGGTCATGCCGGCGGCGCGGGCGGGCAGGACGTCGTTGTCCAGCCGGTCGCCCACATAGGCGATTTCGTGCGCCGCCACGCCCGCGGCTTCCACGACGCGGGCGAAGAAGGCCGGCGAAGGCTTCTCAACGCCCCAGCCGGTCGATGAGGCGATGAAGTCGGCGACCACCTGCGCCGCCTGCAGGGCCTCAACGGCCCCCTCAGGCTGATTGCCCGCGATTCCAATGCGATAGCCGGCCATTCTCAAGGCGGCGAGGCAAGACTCGGCATCCGGATAGAAGTCCGTCGGCTGGAAATGGTAGCGCCAGCCCGCCGCCTCGCGAGCGCGGATCGCGGCTTTGAGATCAAATCCCGGCCGCACCATCTGGAAGACCTCGCGGTGATGGCCGCGGCGTTCAATGACCGCGCCCAGCGCGCCGAAGAAGGTCAGGTGGGGAACCCCCATCCAGTCCGCCCATTCCCCCCAGTGGCGCGTCTCGTCCACCAGGGTCTCGCCGACGTCGAAGACGACCGCGCGGATCGGCATGGTCAGCGGTGCACGTAGCCGGTTCGTGCGACGTCCACGGCGCGCCCCTCGGCGAGCACACGCACGCCCGCCTCTTCGGTCACCACCCCGACCTCGGTCATGGCGACGCCACCCGCCTCGGCCGCGGCGACGAGCTCCTCGACATGGGTGCGCGGCGCCGCGCACACGATCTCATAGTCGTCGCCGCCGGTGGCCAGCGCCACCTTTGCCGCGGCCGCGTCGGCCTGAGCGGCGAGCCATGCCCGGCCGGCGATCGAGAGCGGCATGCGATCGAGGTCGAGCACGAGCCCGACACCGCTCGCCTCGGCGATGTGACCGGCGTCGGCGACCAGGCCGTCGGAGACGTCCGCGGCCGCGTGCGCCAAGCTGCGCAAGGGATTGGCGAGCCGGAGCCGGGGTTCCGGAAGACGGTAACGACCGGCGAGCCATTGGCGTTCATCGTAAGAAATTCCAACTAATTCGCCCTTGGCCGCGCCCAGACCGAGCAAGCCGTCGCCGATCGTCCCGCTCACCAGGATGACGTCGCCCGGCGTCGCGCCGGCGCGCTGGACCATGCGTCCGGCCGGGACCCAGCCAAGGATGGTCACGCTCGCGACCAACGGCCCTGGTGTCGAAGCGGTGTCGCCGCCAAAGAGCTTGAGCCCGAAATGGGTCTGGTCTTCCTCGAGGCCGCGGGCGAAGGCCTCGCGCTTCGCCCAGTCGAACCGCGCCGGCCAGGCGATGGCGAGAAAGTAGCCGTAGGGCTCTGCCCCCTTGCCCGCCAGGTCCGACAGATTGACCCGCAGGAGCTTGCGGGCGACCAGGTCCGGCGGATCGTCATGCAGGAAGTGGACGCCTTCGACGATCATGTCCTTGGACACGACGAGGTCGTGGTCAGGACGGGTAGGTAGCGCCGCCGCATCGTCAGCTAGATCAAGCGCTTCCGGAGCATTCTTCGCCAGCGGTCTTAGGACCCGCGCGATCCACTCGAACTCGTCAGGCGGCTCGCTCATCGCGCGCGATCCCGTCAAGAGCGGCGTTGACGAAGCCCGGTTCAGGCCCATCGAAGAAGCATTTGGCGATTTCGACGTACTCGTCGATCACGACCGACGCGGGCGCGTCGCCGCCGATGAGCTCGAACGCCCCGACCCGCAGGATGGCGCGAAGGGTGGCGTCGATGCGCTCCAGGCGCCAGCCTTCGGCGAGCCGATGGCGGATCGCCTTGTCCAACCGCGCCTGCTCGGCGACCACGCCGCGCACCAGCTGGGCGAAGTAGCCCTCGTCGGCGGGCGCCAGCGAGACGCCCTCGATGTCGCGGTCGAAGCGGTGCTCGCCGAACTCACGGATGACCGTCTCGACGCCGGGGCCGGCGGTTTCCATCTGGTAGAGCGCCTGCACGGCCGCGAGCCGGGCGACGGAGCGGGCCCGATGCGCCGCGGCTTGGCGCTTCACCGCATCTGTCCGAGCAGCTTGCGCTTGAGCGCGATCATGGTCAGGCAAGCGCGCGCGGCGAAGCCGCCCTTGTCGCCCTCGTTGGCGCGCGCGCGCTCCCATGCCTGCGCCTCGGTGTCGACCGTCAGGATGCCGTTGCCGATCGGGAGTTCGCGCCCGATCGAGAGGTCCATCAGGCCACGCGCGCTTTCGTTCGCCACCGCCTCGAAATGATAGGTCTCGCCGCGGATCACGCAGCCCAGCGCCACATAGCCGTCGTAGCGAACGCCGGCGGGCCGGCGCCCGCCCTGGTCCGCCAGCGCGATGGCGGCTGGAACCTCGAGCGCGCCAGGCACGGTGACCACGTCATGGTCGGCGCCGGCGGCGGCGATCGCGCTCTGCGCCCCGTGCAGGAGGGCGTCGGCGATGTCGTCGTAGAAGCGCGCTTCGACGATGAGGATGCGAAGCTTGTCTTGCGGCATCGCTAGTCCTCCAAGGGAATCGGGGTCCAGCCCACGATTCTGAGGCCGTAGCCCTCGAGGGCGGCGGGACGGACTGGCGTGCGGGTCAGCAGGGTCATGTCGCGCACGCCGAGGTCCCCAAGGATCTGGGCGCCGACGCCATAGTCTCGCAAGGCGTTGTCGCGCCCCTGCGTCGCCTCGAGCTCGCCCCGTAGCGCTCGGAAAGCCAGGCTGGGTTGGGGTCGCGGAGGAAGACGGCGACTCCTGCGCCCTTGTTGGCGCCGATCGCGCGAAGCGCCGCCGGCACATAGTCGCGCCGTTGTTCGACGTGGCCCAGCATGTCCGCGGCCATGTCGACCCGGTGCATGCGCACCAGCGTCGACTTGTCCGGGTCGATCTTGCCCTTGACCAGGACCGCGTGCTCGGTCCGGTCGATGATGTTGCGGTAGATGAGCAGCCGGAATCGGCCGCCGTAGACGCTGTCGAACTCGGTGTCGACGACGCGCTCGATCTGCCGCTCGGTGCGGCGTCGATAGGCGATCAGATCGGCGATGGCGCCAATCTTCAGGCCGTGGAGCTGGGCGAAGGCGACCAGATCGCCCATTCGCGCCATCGTGCCGTCGTCGTTCATCACCTCGCAGATGACGGCCGCCGGGTTCAGTCCGGCGAGCCTTGAGATATCGACCGCCGCCTCCGTGTGGCCGGCGCGGACCAGCACCCCGCCCTCGCGCGCTACCAGCGGGAAGACGTGGCCGGGCGAGACGATGTCGTCGCAGTCCTTGGTCGGGTCGACGGCGACGGCGATGGTGTGCGCGCGGTCGTGCGCCGAGATGCCCGTCGTCACCCCTTCCCGGGCCTCGATCGAGACGGTGAAGGCGGTGCCGTGCTCGGCGCGGTTCTCGTGCGTCATCGGCGGCAGGCGCAGCTGGCGCGAACGTTCCGGCGTGATCGCCAGGCAAACAAGACCGCGCGCGTGCTTGGCCATGAAGTTGATCTGGTCGGGCGTGGCGAACTGGGCCGGGATGATGACGTCGCCCTCGTTCTCCCGGTCCTCGGCGTCGACCAGGATGTAGGGGCGGCCCTGCCGGGCGTCCTCGATGATGTCCTCGATGGCCGCGATCGGCGTGTCGTCGTCGCTCATCCTCCTGCGCTCCCACCGCCCTGCCCGCCCAAGCCTTCACCACGGCGGGAGCTTCGGAGGACAGGTCCGGGCGAATCCTCCGAAGCCTTGGCGAAGGAGGACGTCTCCAGCCAGCGGGCGAGATAGCGGGCGAGCATGTCGATTTCCAGGTTCACGCGGTCTCCAACCTTCAGGCGGCCGAGGGTCGTGGCCTCCCAGGTATGCGGGATGATGTTGACGCCGAAGACATCGTCCTCGACCTCGTTCACGGTCAGCGACACGCCCTCGACGCTGATCGAGCCCTTCGGCGCGATCGAGCGGTGTAGTGGCCGGGGGGCGCGGAAGGTGAAGCGGTGCGAGCCGCCTTCCGACGCGATCGGACAGCACCTCGCCGACGCCATCGACATGGCCCGAGACGATGTGGCCGCCCAACTCGTCGCCGGCCTTCGTCGCGCGCTCGAGATTGACCGTGCGGCCGACGACCCAATCGCTCAGTGTCGACTTCGCCAGGGTCTCGCCGGAGACCTCGACGGCGAACCAATGCTCGCCCTTGTCGACCACCGTCAGGCAGCAGCCGGCGTGGCTGATCGAGGCGCCGATGTCGATGCTCGCGACATCGTAGGCGGTCTCGATCTCGAACCGGCGGTCGCGGTTCGTGTCGCGCACGGCCCGCACGCGGCCGATATCTGTGACGATCCCGGTGAACATCAGACCCGCTCGTAGCGCTCCCAGAGGTCTTCGCCCAGGGTCTCGACGCTCAAACGGCGAAATCGAGGGGCGTCGGCGAGGCTTTGCAGGGCGAACCCGGCGACGGCGGGACGGCCCTCGCCGCCCAGGACGATGGGCGCGCGGAACCACTCGATCGTATCGACCAGGCCGGCAGCGAGGAAGCTCGCCGCAACTTGGCCGCCCCCTTCGACCATGATCGGCGAGAGACCGAGCCCGTCGAGCGCCCGCATCGCCGCGCGGACGTCGATACGCCCCTCGACCGCCCCGACCTCGATCACTCGCACGCCGGCGTTGGTCAGGCGCGGCTCCGCCGCGGTCGCCGAAAGGAGGACGGTCGGCGTTGCGGAAGCTCCAGCGACCAACCGGGCGGTCGTGGGGGTCCGTTGGCGGCTGTCGAGGATCACCCGGGTCGGCTGCGAGCCGGCGAAACCGGGAAGGCGCACCGTAAGCTCCGGATCGTCGGCGAGAACCGTCTCGACCCCGACCAGGATCCCAGCGTGGGCCGCGCGCAGCCGATGCACCGCCTCGCGGGCGGCGTCGCCGGTGATCCAGCGGCTCTCGCCGCTCGCCGTGGCGATTTTGCCGTCGAGGGAGGTCGCCAGCTTGAGGCTGACCCTCATGCCTCCGGCTCTTCGCCGGCCCCCTCGGCGCTCAGGCCCTCTTCGCCGAGGAAGCGGGCGAAGTCGTGGGTCTGGCGGAAGTCGCGATAGACCGAGGCGTAGCGGACGTAGGCCACGTCATCCAACGCCTTCAGCGCCTTCATGATCATCTCGCCGACCGCGGTGGAGGGAATCTCGGTTTCGCCCATGCTCTCGAGCTGACGGACGATGCTGGAGACCATGCGCTCGAGCTGCTCCGGGTCGACCGGCCGCTTGCGGATGGCCAGCGAGATCGAGCGGACCAGCTTCTCGCGCTCGAACGGCTGGCGGCGCCCGGTGCGCTTGACGATGGTCAGCTCGCGCAGCTGGACGCGCTCGAAGGTGGTGAAACGGCCGTCACACTGAGGGCAGGAACGGCGGCGACGGATCACGGCGCCATCCTCGGTCGGGCGCGAGTCCTTCACCTGGCTCTCTTCGTGTCCGCAGAAGGGGCAACGCATGATATGGCCCTCCCGCGCCTGGCGTCCCCCAATCAGTTGTAGATCGAGGGCCTCGCCGTCAAGGCCGCGCTATCATCCACAGCTATCGCCGCCGCCCCCGCTCGGCCGCTTGCCGACGTTTCGGCGCGCTGGTAAGCCGACCGCGCCCGGCGTGACTGGCGAGCTTGGATGGGATCGACCATCGGGAAGCGCGGGGCGTGCGACATTGGCCGTTCGCCTGGGCGCCGGACGTTTCCCATCCGGGGGACCGCCGGTCCAACCTCCCCAAATGGAGAGCGCCCATGGACGCACATCGCCGGGCCCTAGCCGCCTACGACCCCGAGATCGAAGCCGCCATCGCCGGCGAGGAGCGCCGCCAGGCCGACGGCGTCGAGATGATCCCCTCGGAGAACTACACCTATGCCGAAGTGCTGGCCGCGCTGGGCTCGGTGCTGACCAACAAGTATGCCGAGGGATATCCCGGTCGTCGCTACTACGGCGGCCAGGAGTTCACCGATGCGATCGAGCGCACAGCGCGCGATCGCGCCTGCGCCCTCTTCCGCGCCGAGCACGCCAACGTCCAGCCGCTGTCGGGCTCGCCGATGAACCAGGCGGTCTATTTCGCCTTCTTGAAGCCCGGCGACACCGTGCTGGCGATGGATCTCTCCCACGGCGGCCACCTGACGCACGGCGCACCGGTCTCGCACATGGGCAAGGTGTTCAACTTCGTCCGCTACAAGACCTTCCCCGACCAGGGCGGCGCCATCGATTTCGACGACCTGAAGAAGACCGCCAAAGAGACGCGGCCGCGCATGGTGCTCTGCGGCTATTCCTCCTACCCGCGCGACTACGACTACGCCGCCTTCAAGGAGGTCGCCGACGAGGTCGAGGCCTTCACCATGGCCGACATCTCGCACATCGGCGGCCTGGTGGCGGCGGGCGTCATGCGCAACCCGTTCGACTCCGGCTTCGACGTGGTGACCACGACCACCCACAAGACCCTGCGCGGGCCGCGCGGCGGCCTGATCCTCTCGAAAAAGGCGCACGCCTCGCCGATCGACGCGGCTGTCTTCCCCGGCCTGCAGGGCGGCCCGCACATGAACAACGTCGCCGGCGCCGCCGTGACCTTCAAGAAGGCCGCGGAGCCGGCGTTCCGCGCCTACGCCGAGCAGACCCTGGCGAACGCGCGGGTGCTGGCGCAGGCGCTGTTGGACGAAGGCGCGAGCCTGATCACCGGCGGCACCGACAACCACCTGATGGTGATCGACACAGTGAAGAGCTTCGGCATCGACGGCCGCGACGCGCAGAACGCCCTCGACCGCATCGGCATCACGGTGAACAAGCAGGTGATCCCCGACGATCCGCTGCCGCCAGTGCGACCCTCGGGGGTGCGGCTGGGCACGCCGGCCTGCACCACCCGCGGCATGGGCGAAGATGACATGCGTCGGATCGCCGGCTGGCTCGTTTCCGCGCTGCGCGCGCCGAAGGACGAAGCGGCGCTGGCCAAGACCAAGGCCGAGACCGAAGCCTTCTGCCGCCGCTTTCCGGTCCCCGGCATCGAGTAGCCGCCTAGCCCCCGGAACCCCAATCCCGTTCAGGCGTTGCGCACCGAAGCTGGGGCGCGCGTTGCGAAGGGTGGATGTGATGGCGGCGGAAGCGCAAACCGAGAGGCCGGACGACGTGACGCTGCTCCGGTGGACCGCCGACATCGTCGCCGCCTATGTCGCCGAGAACAGCCTTGCGCTGGGCGGTGTCGCAGACCTGATCGGCTCGGTGCATCAGGCGCTCGCCGGGTTGAGCGATCCGCCGCCGCAGGCGCCTCCCGAGCGTCGCAGGCCCGCCGTCCCGGTCTCCCGCTCGGTTCAGCACGACCACATCGTCTGCCTCGAGGATGGCAAGAAGCTCAAGATGCTCAAGCGCTACCTGCGCGCCCGCTACGACCTCAGCCCCGAGGAGTACCGCCGCCGCTGGGGCCTGCCGCCCGACTACCCGATGGTAGCCCCGGCCTACGCCGCGCGCCGCTCTGACTTCGCCAAGAAGATCGGCCTCGGCCGCGGCGTCAGGCGCGGTTCGCGCTAGCCGCCGCTTGTGCTGACCGCGGTGTCGGCCGCCGGGACGAACTGGCCGGTGAAATGCCCGGCCAGGACGCAGCTCGGCTGGTCCTGGCGGACGGCGACGGTCGATGGCTGGCTACCGGTCGAATAGTAGACGTCGCCGCGCTGCGTCGAGATCTTGACGACGCCTGCGCTGGTGAACTGGCACTCAGGGAAGGTCCCCGAGCCGCGGCCGCCGTTGTTGACCACCGCGTTGCAGCTCACGTGGCCAAACTGGCGGTCGAATCCGACGCCCTCGTAGGTGAAGCCCTCGAACGGCGCCCGTGGGGCGGACTGGAATTCAGCCAGCGTCAGCGTCGGACACGGCGGGCCGGTGATGGCCCAGGCCGCGGCCTCCTCGGTCGCGTGCTGGCGCTGGATCAGCCAGCTCACCGCCGCCGTGGCGGCCAGGAGCGGGACGCCGACCCCGATGGCGACCGCTCCGAACGGCGTACCCCGCCTGCGCTTCCTTCGCTCGCCGTAGTCGGCCATGACGCCTCTCCCCGTCCGCCTCGCGCTCGACCCTATAGCGCGGGCCCCTGGTCTCGTCTCGCAACCCCGATCCTTGACCGTCCGCGCGTGCGCTCGCTAAGCGCCAAGGGCGATGGCGATACCGAGGACGCTGCACCAGTTGTGGAAGACGGGCGACGTCCCGGCGCGGTTCACTATGCTGCGCGAGACCTGGCGCAAGCGGAACCCGCAGTGGGAGATCCGGCTCTGGACCGACGCCGACTTGGATCAGCTGGTGGAGAGCCGCTACCCGGACCTGCTTGCGTTGTTCCGTGGTTACAAGGAGCCCATCTGCCGCGCCGACCTCGGCCGTTACCTGGTGCTGGAGACCTTTGGCGGGGTCTACGCCGACCTGGACTGCGAGTGCCTGAAGCCGCTCGACCCGCTGCTCGCCGGCCAAGAGCTGGTTGTCGGCCTGGAACCCGAAGAGCATCTCAAGACCGACGTCGTCGTCGAGAGTGGTCTGAACCGGCTGGTCTGCCCGAGCTTCATCGCCTCGGCCGCGGCGCATCCCTTCTGGGCGCATGTCCGCCGCCACGTCGCGGCGGCCGAGAGAGGCCCGGAAGGACCGCTGAACTTCACCGGCACCTTCCTTCTCACCCGCGCCTACGAGGACTACGCCGAGCGCGCCGCCATCGCCCTGCTCGCGCCGCCCCTGCTCTACCCATTCACCAAGGACCAGTGCTGGAGCGGAAACGTCTTTGAGCTCGACGTCTGGGAGCGCGGCTGCCGCCAAGCCTATGCGGTCCACTACTGGGCCGGCGGCTGGTTTCGCCAGGCGAGCCCGCTCGACGGCTTGCCGTGGGCCTTGCGCACCCGCGTCGCGGATGGAGAGGCGGCAAGCCACCCAAGCGACCCGGCGCAGACGCGCATCACCTGCGTGACGACCGCCGATGACGGATGGAGTCCGGCGCTGGAGATGGCGCTTGCCAGCTACCTGCGGCAGACCCATGCCAACAAGGAACTTCTCGTCGTCACCGATAGGGTCGATCGGACGCTGGCCGCGCGGCTGCAGCCCTACGCGGAGCGCGCGGTCAGGGCGGTCGACGGCGTCGCTGCCGCCAGCGGCCAGCTGTTGTGCCGCTGGGACGAGGGCGAGCTGCAGGACCCGCGCCGGCTCGATCTGCAGCTGCAATCGCTGATCCAGACCAACGCCAGCGCCGGGCTGCTGCGACGCCGCGTCGTCTGGCGGCCGGCCACGCGGCAGATGGCTATAACCGCCGACCGGCCAGAGCTCGGCTCGTTGATCTGCCGGCCCGCGTTCTGGCGCGATCCGCGGGCGGACGAAGCGGTGGGCGCGGTCGTGAACGGTGTCCGCACGACCATGATCGACCTGCCGCGCCTCTCGCTCAGGCTTTCCGATGGCGAGTTGTTCGACGAGGTCTGGCACGCAGCTTCGGCCCGGTTCGCGGGCGAGCGCTGCGACGCCGTCGCCGACGAGCTCGCCAAGCGCCTGCCGCTGGAGCTCGTCGCCCCTCGGCCGGCGGTGAAGCGCGGGCGCTCGCGGCCCGGCGAGATTCTCGTCCTCACGCCGGTCAAAGACGGCCGCCCGCGGCTGCCGCGCTACTTTGAGCTGGTCAGTCGGCTCGACAGCGGCGGCGCGCCGCTCTCCATCGCCTTCATCGAGGGCGACAGCCGCGACGGGTCCTACGAGGCGTTAGAGGACGCTCTGCCCAGCCTTTCGGACCGCTTCGACCGCGTCGAGGCCTACCACGCCGACGAAGGCTTCGTTTTCGACGGGCCGCGATGGGCCCCCGCACTGCAGCACCGACGGCGCGCGGCCATCGCTAGGGCGCGCAACCGCCTGCTCGACGAAGCGCTGCGCGACGCGGCGTGGGTGCTTTGGCTGGACGTCGACTTGATCGACTATCCGCACGACCTCTTGCTGCGGCTGCTGGCGGCGAAGAAGGACATCGTCCTGCCGCACTGCACCCTGCCCGACGGGCGCAGCTTCGATCTCAACACCTTCATTTTTGCGCCCGGATCGGGTGGCAGGGACGATCCCGCCGACCTGCACGACGGCCTGTTCCAGCCCCCGCGCGGCAAGGGCCGGCTCTACCTCGAGGACGTCGCCGATCAGGAGCTGGTCAAAGTCGATTCCATCGGCGGGACGGCGCTTCTGGTGCGAGGCGACCTGCACCGGCGGGGCCTGCGATTCCCGACCAAGAGCCACGGCGGCTATATCGAGACCGAGGGTCTGGCGATGATGGCGCGCGAAAAGGGCCTGAGCTGCTGGGCGCTGCCCAAGCTCAGGATCGTCCATCCAAACGACGTGGAAGCGCCTTAAGCCGCGTATCCGCCCAGGCGCTTGACGTTGCAGCGCGACCAGAGCGCATCCAGCGCGCCGACCAGGTCGTCCATCATCTCGTCGGTGTGGAACGGCGTCGGCGTAAAGCGCAGCCGCTCGGTGCCACGCGGCACGGTCGGATAGTTGATCGGCTGCACGTAGATGCCGTGATCCTCGAGCAGGAGGTCGGAGATCAGCTTGCAGTGCACCGGATCGCCAACCAGCACCGGCACGATGTGGCTGGCCGACGGCATCACCGGCAGGCCGACCTCGAGCAGGCGCCGCTTCAGCGTCTCCGCCCGCTCCTGGTGGCGGATGCGCACCTCGTTGTGCTCGGAGAGCCAGCGGACGGACGCAAGGGCGCCGGCCGCGATCGTCGGCGGCAGCGACGTGGTGAAGATGAAGCCCGACGCGTAGGAGCGGATTGCGTCGATCATCACCGCGTCGCCCGCGATGTAGCCGCCCATGACGCCGAACGCCTTGGCGAACGTGCCTTCGATGATGTCGATTTCGCCCGCCAGCCCGTCGCGTTCGGCAACGCCGCCGCCATGCAGGCCGTAGAGGCCGACGGCGTGCACTTCGTCGAGGTAGGTCAGGCAGTTGTACTTCTTGGCCAGCGCCACGGTGCCAGCCAGGTCGGCGATGTCGCCGTCCATGGAATAGACGCTTTCGAACGCGATCAGCTTGGGCGCGTTCGGGTCCGCGTCGACCAGCATCGACTCCAGGTGCTGAAGGTCGTTGTGACGGAAGATGTGCCGCTCGGCCCGGCCGTGGCGGATCCCGGCGATCATCGAGGCGTGGTTCAGGACGTCCGAATAGATGATCAGGCCCGGCAGGATCTCGGCCAGCGTCGAGAGCGTCGCCTCGTTGGCGACGTAGGCGGAGGTGAACAGAAGCGCGTGCTCTTTGCCGTGCAGGCGGGCGAGCTCGGCTTCGAGCTCGACGTGATAGTGGGTGGTGCCCGAGATGTTGCGCGTGCCGCCCGAGCCGGCGCCGGCCTCGTCGAGCGCATGATGCATCGCCGCGATAACGATCGGGTTCTGACCCTGGCCGATGTAGTCGTTCGAGCACCAGACGACGACGTCGCTCTGGCTGCCGTCCTCACGGGTCCAACAGGCGCGGGGGAAGTCTCCGCGATAGCGCTTCAGGTCGGCGAAGACGCGGTAGCGCCCCTCGTCCTTGACCTGTTCGACGGCTTTTTCGAAGGCGGCCTTGTAGTCCATCATCGTAATCTTAGCCGTTTCGGCCTTTCCGCGCGCTTACCCGGCGGGCGTTTTGCACCCGAACCCCCCGGCCTGTCCACCTCCGTAGGATCGCGTAGGTGAACGCTCTTCAGGTAAGGTCGCCGAGCCGTCCACCCAAGAGCTTGATCGCCGCCGAGAAGTCCTTCCCGCCGTAGCCCAGCCGCTCGAACAGGGCGTACAGCGCCTCGGCCTGGGCGCCGAGCGGGGTCGAAACCCGCGCGCTCGCGGCGGCGGCCTGGGCGAGCTTCAAGTCCTTCAGCATCATGGCGGTCGAAAAACCGCCCGCAAAGCCGCGGTTCGACGGCGCGGCGGGCACGAGTTCGGGCACGGGGCAGTAGCTGGTCAGCGACCAGCACTGCCCGGAGGACTTCGCCGCGATCTCGAAGAACCGCTCGGCGTCGAGATCGAGCGCTTCCGCAAGGTTCAGCGCCTCGCAGACGCCCAGCATCGAGATGCCGAGCAGCATGTTGTTGCAGATCTTCACCGCCTGGCCCGTGCCCGGCCCGCCGGCGCGGATGACCGCCCGGCCCATAGGCGCGAGCGCCTGTTCGATGGCCGGCAGGTCCGCCGCCTCGCAGCCGACCATGAAGGTCAGCGTCGCGCCGTCGGCGCCCGCTGTCCCGCCGGAGACGGGCGCGTCGGCGAAGCGGAAGCCGAGTTCCTGCGCCTTTCCCGCCATCTCGCGGGCGGTGTCCACGTCGGTCGTCGAGCAGTCGATGATCAAAGCGCCCGCCGCGGCGTTCGGAAACACGGCCTCGCTCATCACTGTCCGCACGTGGGCGCCGGCCGGCAGCATGGTGATGACCAGCTCGGCCCCCCGCGCGGCGTCAGCCGCGGTCGGCGCGCTCGTGCAACCAGCCGCCACCGCACGCTCGACCGCCGCGCCGGCGAGGTCGAAGGCGCGGACCGGAACCTGCGCCTTGGCCAGGTTGGCGGCCATGCCGCCGCCCATGTTGCCGAGGCCGATGAAGGCGGTTTGGGCCATCGACGGCTAGGGCTTGCGCCAACGGAGGACGAACTGGTCGGTGTGGTCGTGCATCTTGAAGACCAGCATCGTGTGATCGTCGTTCGGGTTGCGCAGAACGTCGCTCTCGGCGACCAGCACGAAGCCGGCGTCCTTCATTTCCTTCTTCGCCAGGTCCTCGTCGATCCGGTGCAGAGCATCGGTGTCGCTCGTGCCGGAACCGGGCCGCGCGGCGTGGTCCACGATGACGACGCTGCCGCCGTGCTTCAGCGCGGCGAACAGGCCCTTGTCGAAGGCGGCGATGTCGAGATGGAGCCGGGTCAGGTGCAGGTCGTGATAGTTCTGCGAGGTCCAGATCAGGTCGTAAGGGCCGCCGGTCTGCATGGCGTACGGCGTCATCGGAATCTCGACGATGTTCGTGTAGTGCGTGTCCTTGGCGACGCCGTTGGACTTGGGCGAGGCGTCGGGCGTGCCGAGATTGGGGATGGCCTCGACCAAGACCCCCTTGGCCCCGATCGCCACCGAGAAGATGCGCTCGAAGTAGCCGCCGCCAGGGATCAGCTCCAGGACGCGCTCGCCAGGGTGCACTTTGGCGAAGACCATCATGTCGACCGGCTTGCGCGCGGCGTCGCGGGCGGTGTCGGCGGCCGGCCGGTTGGCGTCGTTCACCGCGGCGGTGATGTAGGCCGGCGCGGCCGTTGCGGCCCCCGCCGTCGCCGCGATGGTCAGGGCCGCCGCGGCCACGGCGGCGTGTTTGAACGCATGCATCAAGCTTCCTCCCAGCTTTCCCTCTAGCCTAGCAGAAGTAGGCGCCGGCCCGGGCGATTCAATCGGGAAGCGGCGTCCATTCTTCGCCGGGCGGCAGGGGCGCGAAGATCTCGTCGAGCATCGCCTCGCTGACCGCCTCGATGTTGGGCGGCGACCACTTCGGCGCGTTGTCCTTGTCGACGATCACCGCGCGCACCCCTTCGAGGAAGTCGTGACGCCGCACCACCCGGGCGCCGATGCGATACTCGACCCGCATCTCGTCGGCGAAACTCGCCATCGCAACGGCTTGGCGCAATTGCCGGAAGGCCACCTTCAGCGTCTGCGGCGACTTGGTCTTCAGCGTTTCCAGCTGCGCCTTGGCCCAGTCCGAAGGGTCGGCGGCGAGCGCGGCGAAGATCGCCTCGACGCTGTCTGCGGCGAACAGCCGGTCGATGTCCTCGCGGTGCGCCGCGATCGGCGCAGGTCCCGGTTCGGTTTCCAGCTCTGTGAGCAACGTCTCAGGGTCAGTCGTGGTCTTCAGGGCGCCCAGCTTGGCGCTCTCCACGAAGTCGGTCGCGATCCCGAGCGAGAGACAATCGGCGCCGCGGATGCGCGCGCCGGTCAGCGCCAGCCACATCCCGGCATGGCTCTGCAGCCGCGAAAGGTGCCAGCCGCCGCCCACGTCGGGGAAGAGGCCGATGCCCGTCTCCGGCATGGCGAACGTCGTCCGCTCGGTCGCCACGCGATAGCGCGCCGGCATGGAGAGCCCGACCCCGCCGCCCATGGTGACGCCGTCCATGATCGCGACGACCGGCTTTGCATAGCGGAACAGGAGCTCGTTCAGCCGGTACTCGACGAAGAAGAACCTGCGCGCCTCCGCCCCATCGCCGGCCCCGCTCTCGGCAAGCATGCGGATGTCGCCGCCGGCGCAGAAACCGCGCTCGCCCGCGTGGTCGATGACGACGATCGCGACCGCTGAGTCTGAGCGCCAGGCCAGCAGCGCCTCGATCATCGCCTCGCACATGCCGGTGGTGAGCGCGTTCAGCGCCGCCGGCCGGTTCAATGTCAGCCGGCCGACGCCGCCTTGGGCGCGGACGATGACCTCGGGCTTGGCGCTCATGAGCGGAACATCTCGCGGGCGATGATGACGCGCATGATTTCGTTGGTCCCTTCCAGGATCTGGTGGACGCGCAGGTCGCGCACGATCCGCTCCAAGGGATAATCCTTCAGGTAGCCATAGCCGCCGTGCAGCTGCAGCGCCTGGTTGGCGACCTCGAAGCCGGCGTCAGTGGCGAAGCGCTTGGCCATGGCGCAGAGCTTGGTGGCTTCGGGCGCGCCGGCGTCGAGAGCGGCGGCGGCGCGGCGCACCATCAGCCGCGCGGCCTCAAGCTCCGTCGCCATATCCGCCAGGCGGAACTGCAGGGCCTGGAACTCCTTCAGCGGCCGCCCGAACTGGTGGCGGGTCTCCAGGTGCGACTTCGCCGCATCGAGCGCCAGGGACGCGCCGCCCAGGGAACAGGCCGCGATATTCAGGCGCCCGCCGTCCAGCCCGGCCATGGCGAAGCGGAAGCCGTCGCCCTCGGCGCCGATGCGGTTGGCGACCGGGACGCGCGCGGCATCGAAGTTGACGATCGCGGTCGGCTGGCTGCGCCAGCCCATCTTGCGCTCGTGGGCGCCGAAGGAGACGCCGGGTGTGTCCTTTTCGACGACCAGCGCCGAGACCCCGCGCGGGCCATCCTCGCCGGTCCGGACCATGACGACATAAAGGTCCGAGACGCCTGCCCCGGAGATGAAGGCCTTCGCGCCGCTCAGCACATAGTCGTCGCCGTCGCGCCTGGCGGTGGTCCGCAGCGCCGCCGCGTCGGAACCCGACCCCGGCTCGGTCAAGCAGTAGGAGGCGATCAGCTGCATGGTCGCCAGCCTGGGCAGGTAGCGGCGCCGCAAAGGCGCCTCGCCGAAGCGGTCGATCATCCAGCTCGCCATGTTGTGGATGGAGAGGAAGGCCGCGGTCGACACGTCGCCATGCGCCAGGGCCTCGAAAATGATCGCAGCGTCCAGCCGCCCCAGGCCCGCGCCGCCCATCTCCGGGTCGATGACGATGGCGGCGAAGCCCAGCGCCGCGGCGGCGCGCATGGCGCCGACCGGGAACACCTCCGCCTCGTCCCACTCGGCCGAATGCGGGGCGAACTCGGCCGCCGCGAAGGTCCGCGCGGCGTCCTCGATGGCCCGTTGATCGTCGGAAAGGGCGAAGTCCATCCAAGGGCCCCGGGCTTCAGATGACGGTTGAGGAACTGGGCCCAAGGGCGCACCCTGTCAATCTGGCGGGCGGCCGACGGGCTTTCGGCGCACCGTCGGCCAAGTTGGGAGAGGTTTGGCGATGGGCGCCGCATCGGACCTCGCGGGCGGGCATTCCGACGACGTCGATCGGAACCTGGCGCTGGCCGCCTACGCGCTGCTGTTCTTCGCGATCTTCTTCGCCGGCGCGCCGGCCCTGGTCGCCGTGGCCATCGCCTACGCCCGCCGCCTGCACGGCGACCCGGCCCTGCGCAGCCATTTCTCATTCCAGATCTTCGTTTTCTGGGTCGGCTTCGTCCTAACGTCGGTCGCGGCGCTTTGCGGGCTAGGCGCCCTCTTCATTCTGGCGGGCACGCTCATCCGCACCGCTGTCGAAGGCAACTGGGACGGCCTCGACACCGCATTGTTCAGCCAAGCGCATGTCGGCGCGATGGTGCTGCTCGCGGCCGCCGCGGCGCTGACGGTGGTGCTCACCGGCGTCTGGCTGATGGCGACCTCGGCCTACGGCTTCATCCTGCTTGCCACCCGCCACGCGATCCGCCAGACGACGGCCTGACGCCAAAGCCGACCGGATCGATGACCAGAGCGCCGCTCGCCCCCTACCCCGCCCTTCGCCTGCGGCGCCTGCGCCAGGCCGACTGGATTCGCCGCCTGGTGCGCGAGAGCACGATCACGCCCAACGACCTAATCTGGGCGCTGGTCGTGCACGATGGCAAGGAAGACCGCATCCCGGTCGCCGCCATGCCGGGGACCGAGCGGCTGTCGGTGAAGGAGGCGGCAAAGGCGGCGCTCGACGCGCGCGACCTCGGCATTCCGGCGATCGCGGTCTTCCCGCACGTCGACGGAGCGAAGAAGGACGCCGAGGGCTCGGCGGCGGGCGATCCGAACGGGCTGGTTGCGGACGCGATCAAGGCGATGAAGGACGCCGCGCCCGAGGTCGGGATCATGTGCGACGTGGCGCTCGATCCCTTCACCGACCACGGCCACGACGGCGTTCTGGCGGGCGGCCGCATCCTGAACGACACCACCATCGAGCGGCTGGTCGAACAGGGCATGATGCAGGCGCTGGCCGGCTGCGACATCCTCGCCCCCTCCGACATGATGGACGGGCGGGTCGGCGCGCTCCGCACGGCCTTGGAGGCGGCCGGGCGGCATGACGTGATGATCATGTCCTATGCGGCCAAGTACGCCTCGGCCTTCTACGGGCCCTACCGCGAGGCGATCGGTTCGGGGAAGCTGGGCTCGGGCTCGGTCGACAACCCGCCGGACAAGAAGACCTACCAGATGGACCCGGGGAACTCGGACGAAGCGCTGCGCGAGGTCGCGCTCGACATCGCCGAGGGCGCCGACATGGTCATGGTCAAGCCCGGCATGCCCTACCTCGACATTGTCCGCCGCGTGGTCGAGGCGTTTTCGATGCCCACCTTCGCGTTCCAGGTGTCAGGCGAGTACGCCATGCTGATGGCCGCAGCCCAGAACGGCTGGATCGAAGAGGAACGCGCGATCCTGGAGAGCCTCGCCGCCTTCAAACGCGCCGGCTGCGCCGGCGTGATCACCTACTTCGCCCCGAGGGTGGCGGAGATCTTGGGCTGACGCACTCGCCCGCTAAGCGTTTTGCTGAGCGGGGGGTTGGGGGTGGTCTAATGCTCGTCGAGTTCCGCGCGCGTTCGATTGACTAGACTACCCTGTTCGGCGGGCAACTGCGCTCGTCAAAAAGCAGTCCACCACCACCACCACCACCACTCCGAACGGGGATCTTCTCAATCGGACGCCGCGGCGCTTCGCCGTTCGGCGGCGCTTTCGCGCGTGCTTCGTGCTGACCGGAGCCCGCGACGGATCCGAACCGCCACCGCTCTCGATAGGGCCCGTCAGACGCAGGTCGTGAACTGGTTGTCGCAGTAGTCGCGGGTCCAGCCGACGACGGCGCCGATGCGGATGTGCAGGTAGTCGCCCGAACAACCCAGCACATCGGCCTTCGGCTGCTTCGTCCCGTCGGGCGTGTGAAGCTTCAGCAGAACGCGGGCGTCTTCGCTCGGCGCGGCGAAGATGCGCACGTGCTCGTCGAACTCGTTGAAGCCCAGCTTGCTGAACGCGACCCAGCCGCGGCCCTGGTAGAGCGGCGAGCCGCTCGCGTTGTCCTCGGTGTAGAGCGTGGCCCCGTCGATCTGCGCCCAGGCGCCGCTTTGGCCAACGACGTGAACCTCGACCCACAGGTCTTTCGCCTTCAGCGCCGTCACGATCGCCCCGCCCGGCGATGCACGCACGTTCAGCCCCGCCGGGTCCGGATCCGCGACATTGAGCTTGAGGTCGCAGGCGACAGTCTGGGCTTGCGCGGCCTGAGCCAGCATCGCGATGGCCAGGACGGCGGGAAGCAGTTTTGCCATCAGGGGCGCTCCAACCTGGCGGCCAGGCTGGAGGTGTCCCAGCGGCGGCCGCCCATGGCTTGCACTTCGGCATAGAACTGGTCGACCAGGGCGGTGAGCTCGAGACGGGCGCCGTTGGCGCGCGCTTCGTCGAGCACCAGTCCCAGGTCCTTGCGCATCCAGTCTACCGCAAAGCCGAAGTCGAACTTGCCTTCGGTGATCGTCTTCCAGCGGTTGTCCATCTGCCACGACTGCGCCGCGCCCTTGGAGATGGCGTCGTAGACGGCCGCCGTGTCGAGCCCCGCGCGGCGGGCGAAGTGGGTCGCTTCGGCCAGGCCCTGCACCACCCCGGCGATGGCGATCTGGTTGACCATCTTGCACAGCTGGCCGGAGCCGGGGCCGCCGATGCGCTTGATCGCCTTGGCGTAGGCGCCCATCACCGGCTCGGCGAGCACGAACGCCTGCCCATCGCCGCCTGCCATGACGCTCAGCGTCCCGTTCTCGGCCCCGGCCTGGCCGCCTGACACCGGCGCATCGACAAACCAGAGCCCCGCCTCGCGCGCCAGCGCGGCCGCTTCGCGCGCCAGCCTGGCGGACGCCGTCGTGTGGTCGATGATCACCCCGCCCTTCGGCAACGCGGGAAGGATCTCCGAAAGGCACTGGCGCACGTCGTTGTCGTTGCCGACGCAGAGCGCGACCGCCTCGCGGTCGGCGACCGCCGCGCCGACGCTGGACGCCGCCCGGCCCCCATTCGCCGAAACCCACCGCTCCGCCTTCTCCGGAGTGCGGTTGAAGACCACCATCTCGTGGCCGGCCTTCGCCAGGTGCCCGGCCATCGGCCCGCCCATGACGCCTAGCCCGATGAAAGCGACCTTCATGCTTAACCCTCCGATACCGGCGCCGGCGCCCGGCAACCGCATTTTAACGCTGACCCGCCAGTTTCGACCGGACGGAATCGGCGGTTCCGCGGGCGGGGTTGAGGTATGGCGGTCTCAGACCGGCCGGTTCTGGTCAAGAAGATCAAGAAGGTCTTCGGCGACGGGCACCATGGCGGCGCCTGGAAGGTCGCCTACGCCGACTTCGTGACCGCCATGATGGCCTTCTTCCTCCTGATGTGGCTGATCAACACCACGAGCCCGCAGCAAAAGCGCGGCATCGCCGACTATTTCGCGCCGGCCAGCGTGTCGCAGTCGACCTCGGGCGCCGGCGGCATACTCGCCGGCACGGCGCTCGGCGATGCGGGCACCAAGTCCAACGGCTCGGCCTCGACCATCGAGAACCTCGCGCCCGAAGCGCCCCCGAACGCGGACAACTCGGGCCAGAACAGCAACAAGGTCGGCACGACGAACCTCGATACGGCCAGCACCCAGGCGCTGAAGGCCGAACTGGAAGCCAGGCAGGATGCGGCTCTGCAGAGCGCTGCGGAGTTGCTCAAGCAGGCCATGCAGGACATGCCCGAGCTGGCCGAGCTCTCAAAGCAGGTGCTGATCGACCAGACGCCTGAGGGCCTGCGCATCCAGCTGGTCGATCAGGAGGGCCGGCCGATGTTCGACCCCGGCTCGGCCAGGCCCAACCCGCGCGCGCAGATCCTGCTTCGGGCCGTGGCCAAGATCGCCTCGCGGCTGCCGAACCGGATCACCATTTCCGGCCACACCAGCGCCAACTCGGACGGCTCGAAGTCGGCCGGCGACTGGCAGCTCTCGGCGGCCCGCGCCGACGCCTCGCGGCAGATCATGCAGGACGCCGGCGTCGACCCCGACCGCATCTATCAGGTGGCCGGCAAGGCCGCGTCCGATCCGCTCTTCCCGGACGATCCCACGCTGCCCGGCAACCGCCGGATCGCCATCGTGCTCCTGCGCGAAAACCCGGTCCTGCCGCCCAACCACTAGGCCCGCTCGCCGCCGCCGCCCCTTCTCCTGCAAGGAGAACGGCCTATCGCATCGCCGGCGGCGCGCTCACTTTGACCTGGGCAACGTCGCCCTTGCGGCGGTCACCGGCTTTTGTCCTAATGCCCCTTGAGACTCAAGCGTTTGGGATCATCTTCGTTCAGTGACGCAGCACTTCGCGACCCGGCAGCTTCGCTTCTTCCTCACGGCGCCGTCACCGTGCCCGTACCTGCCTGACCGCTTCGAGCGCAAGGTGTTCGCCCACCTGCCGTTGGGCGACGGCGCGGCGATCAACGACGCGTTGACCCAAGTCGGATTTCGCCGCTCGCAAAACATCGCCTATCGGCCCGCGTGCGAGGGCTGTGACGCTTGCGTCTCGGCCCGCATCCCGGCCATCGATTACCCCTACTCCCGCTCCGAGCGGCGCGTCGTCGAGCGCAACCGCGACCTCGTGCGCAACCTGGTCGAGGCCGAGGCGACCATGGAGCAGTTCGATCTGTTGCGGCGCTACCTGCTCGCCCGCCACGCCGAGGGCGGCATGGCCGACATGACCTGGGCCGACTACGTCGCCATGGTCGAGGACACCAGCGCCCGCACGCACCTGATCGAGTACCGATTGGATTCGAAGGATCGCGGGCCCGGCGACCTGATCGCCTGCGTCCTGGTGGACGTGCTCTCCGACGGCCTGTCGCTCGTCTACAGCTTCTATGCGCCGGAGATGGCGCGCCGCAGCCTTGGCTCGTTCATCATCCTCGACCACGTGGCCCAGGCGGCCCAGGCCGGGCTGCCGTACGTCTACCTTGGCTATTGGGTGCAGGGCAGCGTCAAGATGGCCTACAAGGCCCGGTTCAACCCGATCGAGGTCTTGCGGCCCGGCGGATGGACCCTGATGGCCGCCCGCGACCGCGACTAGCGTCCGAGCTCGGGCGCGCGTTTGACCGTCCTCAGCACGAAAGCGATGACGGTGGCCACAGCGCGGTAGAGGTCTTCCGGAATCTCGTCGTCGAGCGGCACCTGGGCCAGCGCCTCGGCGAGCTCCGGGTTCTGCTCCAACGGCACGCCGTGCGCCTTGGCGGCGTCGATGATCGCCTGGCCGAGCTCTCCGCGACCCGTCGCCACCACGCGCGGAGCGCGGGGCCGCTCGTAGCGGAGCGCGACGGCCAGCGGTTTTCGGTCGGAGTCGCTCACAGCGCCCGGTCCACGAAGCGCCCGGGATCGGCGGCCGGGCTCGCCGGCTGACCCGCAAGCACCGTGACGGCGGCCTCAAACTGTTGTCCCGCGAGATCGGCGCTCAGCGCGCCGCGCTCGGCGTCGAGCGCCTCAGCTGTCGCCGGTTGCTCCGCCCACAGGCCCACTCGCACGCGTCCGCCGGCCAGGCTCACCCTGGCGTGCACTGGCCCCGCCGCCCCAAGGTCGAGCGAGAAACGGGCGCGCCAGGTCGGCTCGGCGTCGTCGCCGCCGCTCGCCGAGCGCCCGCCGTCGCGGCTGATCTCGAACGGCGTTGGCGTCGCCCCCTGCGGGGTCGCAAGCGGCAGCTCGAACATCCAGTGCGGTTGGCCCGGGTCTGCCTGAGCCGGCGCCGCCGGCCCCGGCGCGCCGGGAAGCGATGCGAGCTGGTAGAGCACCTGTCGCGCCAAGGCGCCGTTCACGTCCTGAAGCAGCGCGCGCACGACGGTCGCGGGCGGCGCGTCGGACGGGAGACGGGCGGTCGCAGGCGGCTGGGCCCGCAACGGCGCGTCGCGGTACGGCGGCGCCGGCGGCGGCTCGGCGTGAGCTGGGGCGACGGCGGCCCTGGTGGTTGACGCCCCTCCAACAGGCAGCTGCGCCGCCGCCTGAACGGTGGGGTCTACCTCTGCTTGGGCGGGCAAGGCTTCGACAGCGGCGGCGAGCGTCTGGCGAAGTGTCAGCAGAGCCGCCTTCATGTCGTCGGGCGCCGGCGCGCCCGTGGCGGCGAGGGTCGCTTCGAGCAGCAGGCCGGATTGGCTGGCCGCCGCCTTCAGGGTCGCGGCCGTCGGCGGCGGGTCCAAGGGCGTGGCCAGCGTCGCAACCCGCTGGGCGGCGGCGGCCACCGCTGGCGGCAAGCCTGGCGTTTGCAGCGCGGCCGAAAGGTCGGCGAACAGCGGCGCCAACCCGGTCTGCTCCGAGGCGGCGGCCTGGGCCGCCGCGGCCGCGACCGTCTGAGACTGAACGACGGCCGGCTGCGCCTCGGCGGCCGGAGTCGAGGCGGACGCCGGCGAGATCTGGCCGGCGTCGATCAGGGCGAGCGCGCGCACCGCTGCGGCGTCGATCGCCGCGAGCGCGGCGGCGGCGCCCGCCGGTGCGACCGGTGTGGTGCTCATCGCGTGGCTCGCCCGTCCATGCGGGCAGTCTAGGAAGTGCTGATAAAGCGCGCCTTAAGGCGGCCCTAGCCCCACGGGCCGTTCGGCCGGTCGCCCCAAGGGCCGCCGGGCTTGGCGCCCCACGGGCCGGCCTCGGCGTCCGGCGAGGGAACGCTCTCGTAGGGCGCCGGCTCGGGCGCCGCCGGCGACGCGGGCGGCGCAGGTTCACCGATCCGGCCGCCCCCGTATTGCACCAGCGCGGCGATGCGTTTTTCGATCGGCGGGTGGGTGGCGAAGAGGCCGAAGATGCCCTCCTCATGGTTCTCCAGGAACAGGCCCCTGACCTCCTCTGGCGCATCCAGATGAGCGTGGCCGGCGACCTTCTGCAGCGCCGAAATCATCGCGTCCGGGTTCTTGGTCAGCTCGACCGAGCCGGCGTCGGCGATGAACTCGCGCCGTCTCGAGATGGCCATCCGGATGACGATCGCGAGCAGCCAGGCGAGCGCCGCCGCGGCGATGCCGACGATGATCAGGGCGCCGCCGCCACGACCGCGGCCACGCCCCCCGTAGAGCATCATCCGCGCGATGATCTGGGCGACCAGGCTGATGATCCCTGCGAAGACGGCGGCGATGATCATCGTGCGCACGTCGCGATTGATGATGTGGGTCAGCTCGTGGCCCAGCACCGCCTCGAGCTCGTCGCGGTTGAGCCGCTCGACGAGGCCGCGGGTGACGGTGACAGAAAACTGGCCCTCGTGCAGGCCCGTGGCGAAGGCGTTCAGGTCTTCCGACTCGATCATGCGCAGGGTCGGCGTCTTCATCCCCCGGGAAATGCAGAGGTTTTCCAAGAGGTTGTACAGTTCCTCGTTGTCCGACCGCGTGATCGGGCGGGCGCCGGTCGCCAGGTCGATGATGGTCTGGTTGGCGAAGTAGGCAATGACGAACCAGATCACCGCGACCGCGATCGCCAGCGGCAGGCTCTCAATGGTGACCTGCATCGCATAGGCGAACGGGTTCACCGGCGCCGCAGCGTAGTAGTCGTTGTACGCCGGATGGGCGCCGGTCGCGCCCACCCCGATGAGCACGACCGCGTAGAGCAGCAGGAACAGCAGGAACGGGAACCCCGCCAGCAGGAAGAGCGAGCGGAGGTTGTTGTTCCAGATGTAGGTCTGGAGGCCGACGGCCTGCACGGGAAGCGCCTAGCTGAACTTGACCTGCGGCGCGGCCTCCGCCGACGAGCGGTCCTCGCCGAGGTCGAAGAAGGTGCGAGGCGCAAAACCGAACGCGCCGGCGATGAGGACGGCCGGGAACTGCTGGATCGCGGCGTTGAACTCGGCGACGGCGCTGTTGAAGAAGCGGCGCGCCGCGGCGAGCTTGTTCTCGATGTCGGTGAGCTCGTTCTGCAGCTGGATGAAGTTCTGGTTGGCCTTCAGGTCCGGATAGGCCTCGGCCACCGCGAACAGCTGGCGAAGGGCGCCGGTCAGCGCGTTCTCGGCCTGCACCCGGTCCTGGACCGACGAGGCGGACGCCGCCGCGGCCCTGGCGTTGGTCACCGCCTCGAGCGTGCCGCGCTCGTGAGCGGCGTAGCCTTTGACGGTCTCGACGAGGTTCGGGACCAGGTCCTGGCGTTGCTTCAGCTGCACGTCGATGTCGGCGAACGCCTGGTTGGCGTTCTGGCGCAGGCCGACGAGCCGATTGTAGGTCCCGACCAGCACAAAGCCGAGCACGACCAGGATGACGAGGAGGATGATGAGGACGAGCATGGGTTCTTTCTCAGGTGTCCGCCGAAAAGATAGGCCGGCTCAACCCGGTGCGCCAGTGAAGCTCGTGCAACGTTGCAGCGGCGGCTATTTCGGCCGGAACCGCTTGCTCGACGGAAAGCCCCTTGGCGCGAGCTTGCCGGCGGCGGCGCGGCGGCCCACCCAGTCGCGCCATTCGGGCCAGGCGCGGGCGCGCCCGGCGCTGTCGGTCCAGGCCGCGCCCTCGGCGCTGGTGAACACGATGGCGTCGCGTAGGCCCCCTTCGCGGTAACTCTGCAGCTTGACGCCCTTGCCGCGCGGCATCTCGGGCAGCTCCTCGAGCGGGAAGATCAGGACCTTGCCGTTGTCGCCGATCACCGCGAGCTGGTCGCCGGCAGCCTCGAGGCTGACGACCGCCTCGCCGTTCAGCACCTGCTTGCCGGCGCGGCGGAAGGCGATCGCCTCGTCTTCCGGCATGACGAAGCCGTAGCCCGCCTTCGAGGCCAAAATGCGCTTGCGCCCGGGCTTGTGAGCGAAGACGTCGACGATCGCGACCCGGTCGTCGAGGTCCAGCATCAGCCTCAGCGGCTCGCCGGCGCCGCGGGCCGATGGGAGCTTGTCGCAGGCGAGCGTGAAGAAGCGCCCGTCGGAGGCGAAGATCAGCAACTTGTCCGTCGTCTCGGCTGGGACGAGGAAGCCCAGCTTGTCGCCTTCCTTGAACTTCAGCTCCGATGGGTCTTCGACCCTGCCCCGCGCGGCGCGGATCCAGCCGCGCTCCGACAGGATGACGGTGATGGGTTCGCGGGTGACCAGGGACTCGATGGCGACCGAGGTGTCGACCACCGGCGCCTCGGCGAAGCGCGAGCGCCGCGCGCCCTCCGCGGTGTCAGGCCCGAGAATCTTGCGCACGTCGCGCAAGCCGACGCCAACCAGGCGCCACTGCTGGCGCTCGGACTCGAGCAGCTTGGTCAAGCCCTCCTTTTCCTCGGCGAGCTCGGCGTGCTCGCGGCGGATCTCCATCTCCTCCAGGCGTGCGAGCTGGCGCAAGCGCGTGTTCAGGATGGCGTCGGCCTGGTCCTCGGTGAGTTTGAAGACCGCGATCAGTTCGGCCTTGGCGTCCTCGACGTAACGGACGATGCGGATGACCTCGTCGAGGTTCAGGTAGGCGATCAACATCCCGTCGAGGATGTGCAACCGCTGCTCGATCTTGCTCAGGCGGAAGCGGGCGCGGCGGACCACGACCTCGCGGCGATGGTCGAGGAAGGCCCGCAGCAAGCCTTTCAGGCCCATCACACCCGGCGCGCCGGAGGCGTCGAGCACGTTCATGTTGACGGGGAAGCGCACCTCGAGGTCGGAGAGGCGGAACAGGCTCTCCATCAGCGCATCGGCGGGGATGTTTCGCGACTTCGGTTCGATGACGATGCGGACGTCCTCGGCCGACTTGTCGCGCACGTCGCCCAGCAGAGGCGCGCGCTTGTTCTCGATCAGGAGGGCCAGCTGCTCGATCAGCTCGGCCTTCCTCACCTGGTAGGGGATCTCGGTGACGATGATCCGGTAGGTCCCCCGCCCCTGCCCGTCCTCCTCCCATGCCGCGCGCACCCGCACGCCGCCGCGGCCGGTCTCATAGGTCTCCGCGAGCGAAGCGGCCGGTTCGACGATCACCCCGCCGGTCGGGAAGTCGGGCCCGCGCACGGCGGCCATGAGCTCGGCGGTGGTCGCGGAGGTCTTGTCGAGCAGGATCAGGCAGGCGTCGATCAGTTCGGCGGCGTTGTGCGGCGGGATCGAGGTCGCCATGCCGACGGCGATGCCGGCCGAGCCGTTGGCCAACAGGTTCGGAAAACCGCCGGGCAGGACGACCGGCTCTTCGTCCTCCCCGTCGTAGGTCGCTCGGTAGTCGACGGCGTCCTCGTCCAGGCCGTCGAGCAGGAGCATCGCCGCTTCGGTGAGCTTGCACTCTGTGTAGCGCATGGCCGCGGCGTTATCGCCGTCGATGTTGCCGAAGTTCCCTTGCCCGTCGACCAGCCGGTAGCGCTGGAGGAACGTCTGGGAAAGGCGCACGAGCGCGTCGTAGATCGACTGGTCGCCGTGCGGGTGGAACTGGCCCATCACGTCGCCGACCACCTTGGCGCACTTCTTCGTGCCGCCCTCGGGGTTCAGCCGCATGCGGCTCATCGCAAACAGCAGCCGCCGCTGGACCGGCTTTAGCCCATCGCGGACGTCGGGCAGCGCCCGATCGGTGATGGTGGAGAGCGCATAGGCGAGGTAGCGGCGCGAAAGCGCCTCGGTCAGCGGCTCGTCAAGGATGCGGCCGCCCGGTTCCGGCGGCGGCGCTGCGTCGTCCATGCGTTGGGCATCGCCCGAACTCTTAGGGGAAGTCCAGGGGGGCCTAGCCGCGCGTGGCGGGCGCGGTCGCAGGCTCGGCCGCCTCGCGCGGGCGCCACCACGGCACCCAGGCCCAGAAGCGCTCGTGGCCGTAGTAGATGGCGATCTTGGTGAAGGTCTCGAAGAAGGAGATCGAAGCGGCGAAGATCAGCTTGTGCGTGACGATCCAGCTGATCAGGAAGGTGTCGAGGCTGCCGACGACCCGCCAACTGATCGCCTTCACCAGCGACCGGGTGTGCGCCTCCGGCACGCGAATGAACATTCGAGCCTCCCGTTGACCAGCGACCGGCAGTCATCTCACCGCGGGGCGCCGGGCGCTAGATAGATAATTCCGATGAACTCGGTAGGGGTTCGTCGGTTCCCATCAAAGGCGCTCGGCCTCGCGCAGGCGATCGAGCAGCCAGACCCTCGCCGGCGGCAGCGGGCGGTTCATCGTGGCGAAGACGAAGCTCTCGAGGAAGTGGCCGGTCAGGGCCAGGCCGTCGCCGATATCGCCGGGCTGCAAACCGCCCTGCGCGGAGAGCAGGAAGGGCGGCAGCTTGAGCAGGCGCTCGGCGTAGGGCTCGCCCGCGGCGCGGCTGACGGCGCGGCCCGATTTCGGGCTGACGTAGATGAGGTCGTCCGTGGTCCCGGTCGCCGCGCAACGGGAGAGATCCAGGGCGAAGCCGAGTTCCTGCAACAGGCCGGCCTCGAAGCGCACATAGACGGCCGGCCAGATCTCGTCGTCCGAAAGCACCGCGGCCAGGGCTTCAAACGCTTCGAACGCGCCCGAGTGCGGCTCGCGTTCGGGCAGGGCGCCGGCGGCGACGGCGGCGGCCGCGGCCAGACCCGCCAGAGCGAGCGGCTGGTCGAACAACGCCGCGGGACCTTCGCCAGCGCCTTCGAGCTGCGCCGCGCCCAGTTGTTCGGAGACGCGGGCGCGGTAGCGGGCGAGGACCCGCCCGCCCGGCTGCATGATGGGCTTCATGCGCCGCGAGGCGCCGCCCGCGACATGGGCGACGAAGCGCCCATGGCCGCGGGTCAGGAGCTCGACGATCGCGCCCGTCTCGCCGAACGGCCGCGCCGCCAGCACGAAGGCCTCGTCCTCGAACTCCATCAGCCCCTACACATCGAAATCGAGCCCGATGCCGGTGTAGAACTCGCGTGCTTCGGACCAGTTCTCCTTGACCTTCACGGTCAGGAAAAGGTGCACCGGCCGGCCCAGAATCTCCGCCAGGTCGGTGCGGGCCGCTTCGCCGATCCACTTCAGCGTCTGGCCCCCCTTGCCGAGCACGATCGGGCGTTGGCTGTCGCGCTCGACGTAGATGGTCTGCTCCACCCGCACCGCCCCGCGCTTGGCCTCGGCGAACGCGGTGGTCTCGACCGCGGCGGCGTAGGGCAGCTCCTCGTGCAGGCGAAGGTAGACCTTCTCGCGCGTGATCTCGGCCGCGAGCAGCCGCTGGGGCAGGTCCGCGGTCTGGTCGGCGGGGTAGAGCCATGGGCCCTCGGGCATGGCGGCGGCCAACCTCGCCTTAAGGTCGTCCACCCCCGAGCCGGTCCTCGCCGAGATGAGGAAGACTTCCGAATAGGCGCCGCTCTCGAACAGTCTCTCCGACAGCGCCAGCAGCCGCTCGCGCTTGAGGTGGTCGATCTTGTTCAGCGCCAGGATCGCCGGCCGGCCGGCGGCCTTCAGGCCTTCGCGGATGGTCGAGGCGTCCTCGACCGCCAGCCGGTCGGCGGCCTTGCCCTCGCCCGCCTCGATCGCCAACTCGGCCTTGGCGTCGACGAGATGCACGACGACGTCGGCGTCTTGCGCCCCGGCCCACGCCGCGCGGACCATGGCCCGATCGAGCCGGCGCCGAGGCTTGAACACCCCTGGCGTATCCACCAGCACGATCTGCGCGTCGCCGACCATGGCGACGCCC
The DNA here is from genome assembly GCA_963719975.1 of uncultured Alphaproteobacteria bacterium. Taxonomy (GTDB): domain Bacteria; phylum Pseudomonadota; class Alphaproteobacteria; order Caulobacterales; family Caulobacteraceae; genus Poindextera. The sequence continues at coordinate 477,664 of CAVRED010000007.1, read as the reverse complement.
TTCACCGGGAAGCGCGTGGTCTGCACCTTCTGGGTGACGATGGAGACCTTGGCGCCGACCAGGCGGTTGACCAGCGTCGACTTGCCGGCGTTCGGCGCGCCGAGCACGGCGGCGAACCCCGCCCGGGTGGCGCGCTCGCTCACAAGACGCCCTGACGCGCCAGGAGGGCCGCCGCCGCGGCCATCTCGGCCGCTTGCCGCGACGGACCCTTGCCGGTTTCGGGTTGGCAACCGTCCACGGCGACGGAGACCAGGAACTCAGGCCGATGCGCTGGGCCTTGCTTCGACACGATCGAATAGGCCGGCAACGGCCTTCCGAGCCCGAGCGCCCAGGTCTGCAGCCTCGTCTTCGGATCGAGCGGCGTTTGGTCGAGAGCGGCGATCGGCGCCGCCCACAGGTCAAGGAAGACGGTTCGGGCGACGTCGATGCCGCCATCGAGGTACAGCGCCGCCATCAGCGCTTCAGCCGCATCGCCGAGTATCGACAGTCTGACCTGACCGCCGCGTCGATTTCCCGAGCCGGCCATATGCAAAGCGTCGCCGAGGTCGATGCGCGCCGCGACCTCCGCGCACGCCTCCTTCCTGACCAGCGCATGCAACTTGTGAGTCAGCTCGCCTTCGGTGGCTTCAGGGCAGAGCTCGGCCAGACGCTCGGCCGCGAACAAGCCGATCACGCGATCGCCCAGGAACTCCAACACCTGATTGTGGCGCGCGTTGCGATCCAGCCCAGCGACGCTGGCGTGCGTAAGCGCCTGTTCGAGCAGCGCGCGGTTTTTGAACGCATACGCCAGGCGGCGCTCCAGACGCTCGACGGCGTCGGCGCGGCTGTTCATCTCAGCGAGTGGAAGAAGCGCTCGGGCCGGATCTTGAACCAGGTCCAGGGCTTCAGCAGCGAGGCGCCCGGCTGCCACGAGGCAAGGATGAACTGCGCCCTGCCCACCAGGTCCTCCTCCGGCACGAAGCCCACCCCTGATTCCGGCGGCAGGTATTGGTCGAGCGCCGGGTCCCATGGGCAGCTGGCCAGGCCGGTGGCGTCGGCCGGCATCGTCGGATCGAAACGGCTGTCGAGCGAATTGTCTCGGTTGTCGCCCAGCATGAAATAGCAGTGCGGCGGCACGACGTAGACGCCGGTGTTGTCGGCCATGCTGCCGGTCGGCGCCTTCTGGATCACGTGCTGGCGGCCGGCGGGCGTGCTCTCGTCGAACCTCAGCACCGGCATGTCGTTGCCGTCGGGCAGGTCGCCCGTGGCGTCGGGCATCGGGATGCGACTGAGCGCCTGACCGTTGATGAAGACCTGCCCGCCCTTGAGCTGGATGTGGTCGCCGGGCAGGCCGATCAGGCGCTTGATGTAGTCCTGGCGTCCGTCGCGCGGCAGTTTGAACACCACGATGTCGCCGCGCTCGGGCTGGTGGAAGAAGATGCGGCCGGAGAAGATCGGCGGGCTGAACGGGATCGAGTGGCGGCTCCAGCCATAGCTCCACTTCGAGACGATGATGTAGTCGCCCTCGTAGAGGTTCGGCTCCTCGGACGCGGATGGGATCGTATAGGGCTGAAAGACGATGACCTTCAGCACCAGCGCGATCAGCAGCGCATAGACAATCGTTTTGACGATCTCGACCGTCTCGTGAACGACGCCGCCCTTGGGGGCGGCGCTCGCGCTCTTGGCCTCTGCAGTCATGGAGTTCTGGATGTCTTTCAAATCAGCCGCCACACCGGCGCGCCTTGCTAGACGTTCGATGCGGCGCGAGCAAGGCGAGCGGCCTGGGTTGGCTCCGGCGGGCCCTCCAGCGCCTCGATGACAACGAAGGCCTGGGCGTAGGGGTGGTCGTCGGTGAGGCTGAGGTGCACGTGCGCGGTCATGCCGGCGGGCGTGATCTCGGCCAGCCGCTTGGCGGCGCCGCCGGTCAGCGCCAGCGTCGGGCGGCCGGAACGCAGGTTGACCACGCCCATGTCGCGCCAGAAGACGCCGCGCTTTAAACCCGTGCCGAGCGCTTTGGAGCAGGCCTCCTTGGCGGCGAACCGCTTGGCGTAGCTGGAAGCGCGGTCGCCGCGCCGCTCGGACCGCTCGCGCTCGGCCTCGGTGAAGATGCGGTTGACGAAACGCTCGCCGAAACGCTCGAGCGTCTTTTCGATGCGCCTGATGTCGGCCAGGTCGGAGCCGATGCCGACGATCAAGCGGCCGCCTCGTCGCGCGCGGCGTCCATCAGCGCGCGCATCCGCCGTATCGCAGGGTCGAGACCGGTGAAGATGGCCTCGCCGATCAGGAAGTGGCCGATGTTGAGCTCGGCGAGCTCGGGGATGGCGGCGATCGAGGGGACGGTTTCGTAGTCGATGCCGTGGCCGGCGTGCACTTCGAGGCCAAGCGCGGCGGCTTGCACCGCCGCCGCGCGCAGGCGGGCGAAAAGCGCCGGCGCCTCGGCGTTGCGCTCACGCACGGCCATGCAATAGGCGCCGACGTGCAGCTCGACGACCTGGGCGCCCACGGACACGGCCGCTTCGATCTGGCCCGGATCGGCGTCGATGAAGAGCGAGACGCGGATGCCGGCCTCCTTCAGACGCGTGACGACGGGGGCGACCGCATTGTGCTCGCCTCTGACGTTCAGCCCGCCCTCGGTGGTCACCTCCTCGCGCCGCTCCGGCACCAGCGCGGCGGCGTGCGGTCGATGGCGGAGCGCGATCTGCTCCATCTCTTGGGTCACGGCCATCTCGAAATTCAGCGGCCGGCCGCGCTTGCGGCAGAGGGCCGCCAGCGTCTCGATGTCGGCGTCTGAGATGTGGCGGCGATCCTCGCGCAGGTGGGCGGTGATGCCGTCGGCGCCGGCGAGGATCGCGACCTCGGCCGCCCGCGCGGGGTCAGGGTAGGACTCGCCGCGAGCGTTCCGGATCGTCGCGACATGGTCGATGTTCACGCCGAGGCGCAGACGGCTCATGCGGAGAGCCTCCGGCTGCCCGGCTCCTCGGCCGGCAACGCCGCGAGCTGGGGCGGCAGCGCATCGGCGGGGAAGGTTGGAACGTCCAGGCTGGCCAGCGCCACCAGCGGCGCGCCGGCATCCGCCTTGCCGCCGGACCGGTCGACGATGCATGCCGCGCACAGCACCTTGCCGCCGGCCGCCTCGACGGCCTCGACCGTCTCTCGGAGGGAAAGGCCGGTCGAGACGATGTCCTCCACCACCGCGACCCGTGCGCCAGGCTTGATCGAGAAGGCGCGGCGGAACTTGAGCGCGCCCCCTTCCCGCTCGAGATAGATCGCCGGCACGCCGAGCTGCCGGGCGGTCTCGTAGCCCGGAATGATGCCGCCGACCGCCGGCGAGATGACGACATCGACCGCGCCGACGGCGGCGGTGATCTTGGCCGCGAGCGCCCGGCAGAGCCGCTCGCACCGCTCCGGATGCATGAAGACCAGGTTCTTCTGCAGGAACACGCCCGAATGCAGGCCCGAAGAGAGGATGAAGTGCCCCTCCCGGAGCGCGCCGGAGTCGCGGAATTCAGCCAGGACGTCGTCGTTGGTCATGGACGCCAGCATGTAATTCAGGCGGCGGGATTCTTCCACCCATAGGCCCGACGTCACCGCTTCGGCCTGAGGGAGCGCTTCAGCCCCGCGCCCGCTCGACCGTCTCCACCGGCGGGCATGCGCGCAGGGCGGCGGCGATGTTGGTCAGGTGGCGGGCGTCGCGGACCTCGAGATCGAAGTCGACGTCGAAGAAGTCTCCCTGGCCGCGATGATCCATGCGCAGGCCGATGATGTTGCCGCCGGCCTCGCCGATGATGGTGCAGGCTTGGCCGAGCACGCCAGGCGCGTCGCGAATGGTCGCCGTCAGCCGGGCCTGGGAAACGGTGCCGTCCTCGGCCTGGGGCGTCCACTGCAGGTCGCGCCAGAGGTCGTCGCGGTCCTCGAACTCGGCCAGCCGAGGGCAGTCGATCGCGTGGACGACGAGCCCCTCGGACCCGGGCTCGAGGATGCCCACGATGCGGTCGCCCGGCAGCGGGTTGCAGCATTCGCCGAAATGCAGCGAAACGCCGGGCGTGAGCCCGCCACCGCGCACGAAGAGGCGCGCGCCGGCGCCGTCCTCGATACGTCGTTGGGCGGCGGCGCTGGCCTTGCCGCTCTCCTTCAGCCCCGGGAAGATGGTCTGCAGCACCTGGCCGGGCGTTGCGCGGCCACGGCCGACCGCCTCGAACAGCTCCTCCTCGGTCGCGACGCCGAAACGGTCGAGCGCCGGGCGCAGCACGACGCTCGCCCGCGACTTGCCCGCCCGTTCGAAGGTCTGGTCGATCGAGGCGCGGCCGAGCCGGATGAACTCCTCGCGTTCGGTCTGGCGGATGTGGCGGCGGATGGCGGATCGGGCGCGGCCGGTGATGGCCATCGAGCGCCATTCCGGATGCGCGGGGGCCGAGGCGCCGCGGACCACTTCGACCACGTCGCCGTTGGAGAGCGGCGTGCGCAGCGGCTGAGCTCGCCGTTGATCTTCACGCCCACCGTTGTGTCACCGACGTCGGAGTGCACCGCGTAGGCGAAGTCGAGCGGCATGGCGCCGCGGGGCAGGCTGATCAGCTGACCTTTCGGCGTGAAGACAAACACCTGGTCGACGAACATCTCGAGCTTGGCATGCTCGACCAGGTCCTCGGCGTCGCCGCCGTGCTCGAGCACCTGCACCAGCTGGCGCAGGTTCACCAAGGGATCGCGGCCGCCGGCGGCCTCCATCGCCTCGGCGTCGAAGCCATAGGACTCGTCCTTGTAGCGCCAATGGGCGGCCACGCCCTCCTCGGCCACCCGATCCATGGCCTCGGTGCGGATCTGCAACTCGATGCGCATGCCCTTCGGCCCCACCACGGTCGTGTGCAGCGAGCGGTAGTTGTTGCGCTTGGGCGTCGAGATGAAGTCCTTGAACCGCTCGGGAACGCAGGGCCACAGGCGATGCACGATGCCGAGCGCGCGATAGCAGTCGCCCTCGGACTCGACGATCACCCGAAACGCGTAGATGTCGGACAGCTGGTAGAAGCTGATCGACTTGCGCTGCAGCTTCCGCCAGATCGAATAGGGGTGCTTCTCGCGCCCATAGACGTGCGCCGTCAGTCCCTGGGCGCCCAGCTTGGCGGTGATTTCGTCAGCGATGACGGAAACCGCCGCGCCTTGGCTCACGCGCAGGGTCTCGAGGCGGCGCACGATCGCATCGCGGGCGATCGGATTCAGGTGCTGGAACGCCAGCTCCTCGAGCTCGGTGCAGATGCGGTGGCAGCCGATCGAGCGGGCGAGCGGCGCATAGATATCCAGCGTCTCGCGCGCGATGCGCTCGCGCTTGGCCGCATCGGTGATGAAGGTCAGCGTGCGCATGTTGTGCAGGCGGTCCGCCAGCTTGACCATCAGGACGCGCACATCCTTCGAGATGGCCAGGATGAACTTGCGCAGGTTCTCGGCCTGGCGCGTGTGCTCGGCGGTGAGCTCCAGCCGCGAGAGCTTGGTCACCCCCTCGACCAGCTCGGCGATGTCGGCGCCGAACAGGCCCTCGATATCGTCCCGGGTGGTCGGCGTATCCTCGATCACGTCGTGCAAAAGCGCGGTCACGATCGAGGCGCTGTCCAGCCGATAGTCGGTCAGGATGCCCGCGACCTCGATCGGGTGGGCGAAATAGGGGTCGCCCGAGGCGCGGGTCTGCGACCCGTGAACGCGCATGGCGTAGACATAGGCGCGGTTGAGGAGGCCCTCATCGGCGGTCGGGTCGTAGGACTTGACCCGCTCGATCAGCTCGTACTGGCGCAGCAGGTTCGGCGGCGTGCGGCGCCTGGGCTTCGGCGCGACGTCGGGTTCGGCGAGCGCTGGGGTCGTCGCGACAGGGGCCGTCGCGACCGGGGTCGGTTCTGCGGCTTGGCCGGTCAGTACCGCTCCTCTTGACCGCCGTCGCGGTCGCTTTGCAGCGCGCGGACCAGTTCCTGTTCGCTCATATGCTGGTGCTGCGGATCGGCCAGCAGGGCCAGCGTTTCGGCCTCTTCCTCGGCGTCCGCGTGCTCGTCGACGCGCTGCAGGCTGACGATCAGGCTCTCACGCAGGCCTTCGGAATCGACGACGTCATCGGCGATCTCCCGCAGGGCGACCACCGGGTTCTTGTCGTTGTCGCGGTCGACCATCAAGGACGCGCCGGCCGAGATGGCGCGTGCGCGATGGGCCGCGAGCAGAACCAGGTTGAAGCGGTTGGGAACTTTCTCGACGCAGTCTTCGACGGTGACGCGGGCCATTGACGCTCTCGGATGGGGATGAAGGCCAAGGAAAATAGTGGTTTTTCGTCGATGTTGCAATGCCGCGAGGGCGCCCGGGCGTCTCTGTCGCAGGACTGACACCCAGCGCTTCTACCTTCCTTCGGGCGGGAGTTCGGGGGTTGAAGCCATGAAGCGTCGCACATCGTTCGCCATGATCGGCATGGCGCTGCTGGTTCTCATGGGCGGCGGCGGCGCGATCGCCCAGCAGAAGACGCTGCAGTTTCTTTCCGCTGCCGACGTCGATCCGGTGCGGCTGCTTCCCGCGCCGCCAGCCGATGGATCACCGGCGAACGTGGCGGAGCTGGCGGAACTGCGCCGGATCGCGACCGAGACTGCGCCGGACCGCTGGGACCAGGCGAAATGGGATGCGGAGAACGAGAACGGGACGATCTTCCAGAGCGCGATCGCCCCCGGCTTCGACCTGAGCGCGCTGCCCGCCACCGCTCACCTCTTGGCCGCTGTGCGCAATGAAGAAGCCATCGCGGCCTCGAAAGCCAAGGACGCCTTCAAGCGCAATCGTCCCTGGGTGCTGGACGGTTCCCTGAAGACCTGCGATCGCGAGGACGCGCCGCAGAGCTCCTACCCCAGCGGCCACGCGACGATGGCTTTCGCCATGGCCGTCGTGCTGGCTCAGGCCATGCCGGACAACGCCGCCCAGATCATGAATCGCGCACGAGACTATGCGGAGAGCCGCCTGATCTGCGCGGCGCACTATCGCAGCGACATCGTGGGCGGCCAGGCGCTTGGCGCGGCGGTCGGCGGCGAGCTGTTGCAGAACGCGAAGTTCCATCAGGAACTGGTCGCGGCCGAGCAGGAGCTGCAGGCGGCGCATCTGACCGCCCCGACGAACTGACGCGGCCCCTCAGCCGGCGCTGCTCACGGTGACGCCCAGATCGTTGACCAGGCCGTCGGCCAGCGAATAGACCCAGCCGTGCACGCTGAGCGGCTGGCCGCGCGCCCAGGCGTCCTGCACGAAGACGTCGGAGGCGACGTTCTCGACCTGGCGCATGACGTTGAGCTCGCACAGCCGGTCGAGCCGGGCCGCGCCATCGGCAATCGCGCCGAGCTCGCGGCGTGGTCGTGAGCGACCTCGCGGATCGGATGCAGCCAGTGGTCGACCAGGCCGCGCCGCTGGCCGTCCACCGCCGCGCGTCACGCCGCCGCAGCCATAATGGCCGACCACGATGACGTGCTTGACCTTCAGGACGTCGACGGCGAACTGCAGCACCGACAGATAATTGGCGTCCTGCGGCGGGGCGAGATTGGCGACGTTGCGGTGCACGAACAGCTCGCCCGGGTCGAGGCCGACGATCTCGTTGGCGGGCACGCGGCTGTCGGAGCAGCCGATCCACAGATATTCCGGCGCCTGCTGGCCCTCGCAGCCGCTTGAAGAACCCCGGGTCGGCGGCGACCTTGCGCTCGCGCCCAGGCGCGGTTGTTGGCTTTCAGGTGGTCGAGCACGGCGCGCTGATTATGGACTGATAGGCCCCGCGTCCAGGCCGATCGTCGCTCTTGCGGCCAGCGCCGCGGCTGTTTCGCCAAGAACGGGATGCACCCAGTCCGGCGCGATCTCGGCCAGCGGTCCCATGACGAACAGGCGTTCGTGCGCCCTCGGATGCGGCAGGATCAGCCCGGCTCGTCGACGACCGCGCGCCCGTGGGCGATCAGGTCGAGATCGAGCGTGCGCGGAGCGTTGCGCGCGCCGCTTTCGCGGCCGAACTGCTGCTCGAGGCGGCAGAGCACGGCCAGCGTCTCGCGCGGCGCCGAGGCTCGTCTCGACAAGCGCCAGACCATTGAGGTAGTCAGGCAGGCTTGGGTCGGGCCAGGATGCGGATCGCCACCATGACGATCGTCTCACCAGCGCCAGCTGCGTATCCGCAAACCGGCTCAACGCCGCCTCCAGCAGCGCCTCGGGTCCGCAAATGGCCCGGCGAGATTGCTCCCAAGCGCGATCAGGACGGCGTCGTCCAGCATCAAGGCGATGAACTCATGACCTTCTACCCAAATGATCGCATCGCCCTCTTTATCGACGGGGCCAATCTCTACTCGTCGGCCAAGAGCCTCGGCTTCGACATCGACTACAAGAAGCTCCTGGCCGAGTTCCGCACGCGCGGGGTGCTGGTCCGCGCCTACTATTACACGGCCCTGGTCGAGAACGAGGACTACTCGCCGATCCGGCCGCTGGTCGATTGGCTGGACTACAACGGCTATGCGCTGGTGACGAAGACGGCGCGGGAATACACCGACCGCGAAGGCCGCAAGCGCTGGCGCGGCGACATGGACGTCGAGATCGCCGTCGACATGATGGAGCTCGCCGGCCACGTCGACCACGTCGTTCTGTTTTCCGGCGACGGCGACTTCCGGCGACTCGTCCAATCCGTGCAGCAGAAGGGCGTGCGCGTGACGGTGGTCTCGACCGTCAAATCGCAGCCGCCGATGGCCTCGGACGATCTCCGCCGCCAGGCTGACGCCTTCGTCGACCTTCAGGACCTTTCCTCGATCATCGGCCGCCCGGCGCGGCCGCACATGCCGCGCTTCATCCAGAACGAGCCAGCGGCGGCGGAGCCGGAGGCGGACGCGGGCGCTTGAGCGACGCCGAGCCGCCGAGGGATTGCCCGCTCTGCGCAAGGCTCGCCGCGTATCGTCATGAGAACCGCCGCGAGCACCCGGAGTGGTGGAACGGACCGGCGCCGTCGTTCGGCGATCAGCACGCGCGGCTCCTGATCGTTGGCCTCGCGCCGGGCCGGGCCGGCGCCAATCGAACGGGCCGGCCGTTCACCGGCGACTTCGCGGGCGTGCTTCTCTACCAAACTCTGATCAAGACCGGCTTTGCGCAGGGGCGGTACGACGCCCGCATCGACGACGGGCTTGAGCTGATCGACTGCATGATCACCAACGCCGTTCGCTGCGCGCCGCCGAAGAACCGGCCCCTGCCGATCGAAGAGGCCACCTGCCGGCCGTTCCTGACGGCGCGGATCGACAGTCTGCGCCAGCTCAAGGTGATCGTCACCCTGGGCGACGTGGCGCGCCGCAACGTGCTGCGGGCGTTGGGCGCAAAGCCCTCGGACGCCAGCGGCGGACACGGGTCAGAGGCGGACTACGCCGGCTATCGGCTGATCAACAGCTATCACTGCTCGCGGTTGAACACGAACACCGGCCGCCTCACGCCGGCGATGTTCGAGGCGGTCTTTGAGGCGGCGCGCGCTTACCTCGCCTAGGGCGCATCAGCCGCGGTCGCGCAGCAGACGGCCCTGCTCGCGCTTCCAGTCGCGATCGGCCTCCGTCGCCCGCTTGTCCGGCGCCTTCTTGCCGCGGGCGAGCGCTAGCTCGAGCTTCACGCGTCCACGGTCGTTGAAGTAGAGGCGCATGGGCACCAGCGTGCGCCCCTCGCGCTGGATGGCGCCCATCAGACGGTCGATCTCCTTGCGGTGCAGGAGCAGCTTCCGGGGGCGACGCGGCGCGTGGTTGAAACGGTTGGCCGGACCGTACTCCGGGATGTTGGCGTTGATCAGCACCAGTTCACCGCGCTCGGCGGCGGCGTAGCTCTCGGCGATGTTCGCCTTTCCCAGGCGCAGCGCCTTCACTTCAGTGCCGGTGAGCGCCAGACCCGCCTCGAAGGTTTCGTCCAGGAAGTAGTCGAACCGCGCGCGGCGGTTCTCCGCGATCAGCTTGCCCGCCATTTCAGAGGACGCCGGCGTCTTTCATCGCGGCGCGGATCGCCGGCTTCACCGCCTCGCTGCACGGCGCGATCGGCAGCCGCGCTTCCTCCGAGCAGAGGCCAAGCTCGGCGAGCGCGAACTTGGTCGGCGCCGGGGAGGCGTCGAGGAAGAGCGCCTTGTGCAGTCGGATCAGCCGCGCTTGCAGCGCCCGCGCCTTGTCATAGTCGGCGGCAAGGCAGGCGTCGAAGAACTGAGCGCAGGCCGCCGGCGCGACGTTGGCCGTGACCGAGATGCAGCCGTGGCCGCCGTGGGCCATGTAGCCGAGCGCGGTGGGGTCGTCGCCCGAGAGCAGCACCCAGTCCTCCCCGCACACGAGCTTTTGCTGGCTGACGCGCGCAACGTCGCCGGTCGCGTCCTTCACGCCGATGACGTTGGGCAGCTTGGCCACCCGCGCCAGCGTTTCGTTTGAGACGTCGACGGCGGTGCGGCCGGGCACGTTGTAGACCACGACCGGCATGTCGACGGCGGCGCTCACCGCCTCGTAGTGCCGGAAAAGCCCTTCCTGGCTCGGCCGGTTGTAGTAACCGGTGACCATCAGCACTGCATCCGCGCCGACCGCCTTGGCGTGACGTGTGAGTTCGATCGCCTCCGCCGTTGAATTCGAGCCGGCGCCGGCGATGACCGGGACGCGGCCGCCGGCCGTCCTGACGCAGAGCTCGACCACGCGCCGGTGCTCGTCATGGCTGAGGGTGGCGGACTCGCCGGTCGTGCCCGCCGGAACCAGCCCGTGCACACCGCCTTCGATCTGCCGCTCGACCAGGCGCACGAAGGCGTCCTCGTCCACGGCGCCATCGCGGAACGGGGTGATCAAGGCCGGAAGAACGCCCCGGAATCGCGACTGGCTCATGAGGTCCGCAAAATGCCGTGAATTGAAGCCACTAAGGTTGCAGCAACTGATTCGCCGGACAATATGGCCGCCGGCGCGCGAGCCGCAACCGGCCTAGACCCGGGCGAAGCGAAAGGAAAGCCGTTGTCCTCGTGGATCCGCCGCGCGCTGTTCGTTTCCGCCGCCGGGATGTGGTTCGGCGCCCTCGCCGCCCAGGCCCAGACGATCACTCAGCTCAGCCCGGCCCCGCGGCCGATTCAGGCGCTCTCGTCACCGGCGCAACCCGTAGCGCCGCTCGCGCAACCCACCGCCGCAGCGCCGACGCCCGCGCCCGCCGCCCAGCCCGTCACGGCGGCGGCCCCATCTGCCGCGCAGGCAGCATCACCGCCGCTCTCCCAGCCTTCTACGGCCTGGCGGCCGCCATACGCTGCGCAGCCGACGACGGTCGCTCAGCCGACCGCCGCCCCGCCGGCCCCAACCGTCGGGCTCACGCAATACGCGTCGTCGTCAGGGCTGTCGGGAGCCGACCTCGAGGAGTTGGCCGAGGCGATCTCGTTCGCGCGCCACGGCCAGATCAGCGCCGCTCAGGAGGAGCAGAGAGAGTTGGTCGACCCGGTGGCGCGCAAGGTCGTGCTGTGGGCCCTTGTCGACGCCGACGGCGAGGGGTTGCCGTTCTTCCAGCTCGATCAGGCCAGCCGTGACCTGGCCGGCTGGCCGAGGCTCGCCCGTCGGCAGCTCGTGACCGAGAAGTCGCTTGGCGCCGCAGACCTTGCGCCCCAGCAGGTGGCCGCCTGGTTCGCCGGCGGCCAACCGACCACGCCGCAGGGCGCAATGGCCCTGGCCCAGGCCGAGATGGCGCTCGGACGCGCGCAGGACGCCGCCGCCCTCATCAAGCATTGGTGGCGCGACGAATTGTTCGACGAGGAGGTTCAGCACGCCATGCTGGAACGCTTCGGCGCGTTCCTCACCGTCGACGACCACGCCAAGCGCGTCGATACCCTGCTCTATGGCTCGCAAGGGCCGGCGCTGCATGACCTGCTGCCGCTCATCCCGCCAGAGCTGCAGGCCGAGGCGAGGGTGCGCATGGCGCTGCGCGACAATGCGCGCGACGCGATGGATGAGGCGGCCGCGCTGCCGCCGGCCCAAGCCGGCGACCCCGGCGTCGTTCTGGAAGAGGTGCGCTACCTGCATGCGCGCGACCTCGACTCCGAGGCGCTGGCGCTCGCGCCCAAGCTGCCAACGACCATGCCGTGCAACGACGCAGCCGAGAAGAGCTGGACGCTCAGAAAACAGCTGATCAACGCCGCCCTGAAGGGCGGCGACTATCGCGCCGCCTACACGCTTGCTGCAGGCAGCGGCCTGACCAGCGGCGTCGACTACACCGAGGCGGAGTTCTACGCAGGCTGGCTTGCCCTTTCCAAGCTGCACGAGCCGCAGGTCGCGGACGCCCACTTCGCCAACATCCAGAGCGCCAGCTCGACGCCGATCAGCCAGGCCCGCGCCCTCTATTGGCGCGGACGGGCGGCGGACGTGCAGGGCGACCAGGTCCAGGCGGCGACCTTCTATGCCGAAGGCGGCCGCTACCAGACCACGTTCTACGGCCAGTTGGCCGCGGTGAAGGCCGGCGTGACCGAGCTCAGCATCGGACGCGACCCGGTCCCCACCGCCGCGGATCGCGCGCGGTTCGAGAGCATGGAGGTCGTGCGCGCGGCGCGCATGCTGGCCGCCCTCGACGACCGGGACCTGTTCCGCTCCTTCGTTCTGGCCGCCGCGGACGACTTTACTGAACCGTGTCAGGACGCGCTCCTGGTCGATCTCACGCTTGGCTATGGCGATCAGGACCTCGCCATGCGCGTCGTGCGCGTGGCCGCCCAGCACGACGTCATCCTGCCCGAACGGGGCTATCCGGTGCGCGCGATCCCGGCCATCGGCGGCGCGGCCGAACCGGCCATGGTGTTCAGCGTCACACGCCAGGAGAGCAACTTCGATCCCCACGCCCATTCGGGGGTCGGCGCGCGCGGGCTGATGCAGTTGATGCCGGCGACCGCCGCCCTGCTCGCTCGCAAGCTGGGCGAACCCTACTATCCGGCGTTGCTCGACGACGCCGACTACAACATGCGCCTCGGCGCCTATTTCGTCGGCAGCATGGTCGATGAGTTCGGCGGCTCGTACGTGCTCGCGGCGGCCGCCTACAATGCCGGTCCCGGCCGGCCGGCCGAGTGGGTGGGGTACTGCGGCGATCCGCGCAGCGGCAGCGTCGACCCGCTCGACTTCATCGAATGCATCCCCTTCTCGGAAACCCGAAACTACGTCATGCGGGTGCTCGAAGTCGGCCGAGGTCTACCGCGCCCGGCTGAACGGCGGGACGGCGCCGAACCGGCTCGCGGCCGACCTCAAGCGCGGCGGTTACGCCTACGCGGGCCTCTCGGGGTCGGCGGCCGCGGTCGCGTCGTCAGGGATGATCGCCCAGCCGGCGGCGGACCCCGCTCCGCCGAAGTAACCCCCTTAATCCGTCTACGGATTATTGTCGCTGTGCTCCCGGCGCAACAGGTCTGCGCCTGATATACGCTGTCATCGAACCGTCGCTGAAGCGTCGCCGTCCCGTCATGTGGGGTGACTAAGCCGGGGCCTGACCTGATCGCATCGGTCGGGGCTCGGGGAACAAGGATCACACCATGCTGAAGAGAGGCTCGCTGCTGGGCAGTGTGTCGCTCGCCATGCTGCTTGCCGCCGGTATGGCTGGCCAGGCGCAGGCCGCTGCGAAACATCACCATCACGTCGTCGCAATGAGCGACGCGGACGAGGATGCCAAGATCGACAGCTTGACGGCCACCGTCAGCGATCTGGAGAACCGCCTCAACGACGAGTTCGAGCGCGGTGCGGCAGGCCAACGCGGCGGCTCAGGCGGCCGAAGCAAAGGCCGACCAGGCCCAGGCCGACGAACAGGCCATGCGCAGTCAGCTCGAGGCGCAGATCCAGACGGTCCCGGGTGAGATCGACACGGCGGTCAACAAGGCCAAGCCGAAGCCCAGCTGGGCCGACAACACCAAGGTCGGCATGACGTTGTACACCAACCTCTCTTACATCAATCAGACACCGACCTCGGTCGGGGCCGCAAGCGGGACGCCGGCGGTGAAGGCCAACGGAACCGGCGCCGACTTCAAACGCGCCTACCTCTCGATCGATCACACGTTCAGCCCGATCTACTCGGCGAACCTGACGATCGACTTCGCGCCGAACGGCATTGTGCTGAATGGCGGGACGTTCGGGACGGGCACGCTGCAAGGGTCGGAGGCGGTCAAGTACGCCTACATCCAGGGCGCCTATAACCCGGCCTTCATCGTCCAGGTCGGGGCGGCGAAGATGCCGTGGATCCCATTCGACGAGGACATCTACGGCTACCGCTTCATCGACAAGACGATCATCGACCAGAACAAGTTCGGCAACTCCGCCGACTGGGGCGCGAACGTCCACGGCGATCTCGGACACGGCCTGTTCGACTACTCCATCTCGGTGGTCGACGGCGCGGGCTACAAGAACCCGATCCGCTCAAGCAGCATGGACGTCGAGGCGCGCGCCAACTTGAACTGGCATGGCTTCGTCGTCGCAGTGGGCGGCTATAGCGGGGATCTCTCCAACAACGTCACCATTCCAACCACGATGCCGGCGACGGCGCCCGTCTTCTTCCAGACGGCGAGCCGGTGGGATGCGCTGTTCGCATACACCGATCCGAAGATCCGGGCTGGCATCGAATACTTCGAAGCCAACAACTGGAAGGTCACAACCAAGGTGACGCCGGACAAGGCGGAAGGCTGGTCGTTCTTCGCCTCGTACGTCTTCATGCCGCAGTGGTCGGTGTTCGGGCGCTACGACACGATCGATCCGAGCCAGGACCTCGATCCGTCGGAGCGGTACACATACGCCGACATCGGCATCAACTACGAGCCGGTGAAGAACCTCGAGTTCGCCCTCGTGTACAAGCATGAGGATATCCGCAACGCGATCAGCGGCGGCTACAGCGACGGAACGGCCGTCCTGGGCGCCCAGTCCAAGGCGACGTTCAGCCCGGTCACCGGCTTCAACGCGCATGGCAGCAACACCAGCGGAAACTGGGACGAGTTCGGGCTCTACTCCCAGATCAAGTTCTAGCGACCAACTTCGGAGCGTCCGGCCGGGGCCGCGCCTTCAGGGCGCGGCCCTTGTCGTGTCGGACCGCCGCGCGGCCAGCACCAGCCCGATCTCGGTCTCGACGAGCGCGCCGTCGAGGGCAAAGACCTGAGCGAGCAACTCGGGAGCAAGCGTCTCCACCGGGGCGCCGACCGCCGCGATGCGACCTTGGTCGACCACCGCCACGCGGTCGCAGAACCGTGCGGCCAGCGTCAGGTCGTGCAAGGTGACGACGACGGCGGCGCCCGCCTCCGCACGCTCGCGCAGCCGCATCAGCGCCAGGAACTGCGTTTCCGGGTCAAGCCCTGCCGCCGGCTCATCGGCGACCAGCAGCGGCGCGCGGGTGACGAGCAGGCGGGCGAGCAGCACCCGCGCCCGTTCGCCGCCCGACATGTCGAGCACGCCGCGCTCGGCGAGGTCGCCGATCTCGAGCGCGTCGAGTTGTTCGAGCGCCAGCGCGTGGGCCAGCACCGGCGCGCGGTCGTGCGCGCCCAGCGCAGCGATGCGCCAGGCCGGCATGTTCCAGGCGACGCGGCGCTCCTGCGGCAGGTAGGCGGCGAGACCGGCGCGCTCACGCTCGTTCAGGTCGTCGAGCGACCGGCCGCCGAGGCGCACCGCACCGCCGCTCTGCGCCTGCAAGCCGATCGCGGCGCGCAGCAGGGTCGTCTTGCCAGCGCCGTTCGGCCCAAGCACGCCAACCAACTCGCCTGGCTGGACGGTGAGTGCGACGTCTTCGAGCACGCGCCGCCCGCCGAGACTGACGGCGAGGCCCTCGATCGCCAGCGCGGCGGTCACGAGCGCCAGCTCCGCGCGGCGCGCCAAGCGATGAGCGCAAACAGCGGCGCGCCGAAAAGGGCCGTTACGACACCGAGCCTGAGCTCCTCGGCGGTGGGGATCACGCGCGCCAGCAGGTCGGCGAGCACGAGCAGGATGGCGCCGGCGATGGCGGATGGCGCGAGCGTGGAAGCCGGGTCGTCAGACGCCGACCCGCGCACCAGATGCGGCGCCGCCAGACCCACGAAGCCGATGACGCCGGCCAGCGCGACCGAGGCGCCGGTGAGCAGCGCCGCTCCTGCGATCGCCGCGACCCTGAGCCTCGCCATGGGCAGGCCCGAGAGCGCAGCGCTCTCCTCGCCCAGCGTGAGCATGCGCAGACCCACCGCCGAGTAGGCGCAGAGCGCGCCGCCAACGCCCATGGGAAAGAGCGCCCATGCGATGTCCGGCCAGTCGCGATTGGCGACCGACCCCTGCAGCCAGTTCAGCACCTCGGCCGTGGTCACCGGCGATGGCGACAGGTTGAAGACGAGCGCCGTCAGCGCCCCGCCCATGGCGGCGAAAGCGACGCCGAACAGGATCAGCGTCTCCGGCTCGCGAAAGCGCGCCGCGAGCCCTGCCACGAGCGCGCCGGCCGCGAGCGCGCCGGCAAGCGCCGCGCCCTCGACCACGCCTGGCACAGCGCCGGCGCCCAACGCGATCACCACCGCCGCGGCGAACCCGCCGCCGGCGGAAACGCCGAGCACGCCGGGCTCGGCCAGAGGGTTGCGCAACAGGCCCTGCATCACCGCGCCGGAAAGCCCAAGCGCCGCGCCGACCAGCGCCGCGCACACCGCCCTCGGCGCACGGATGCGGAAGAGGATTTCGCCGGCGGGCGAAGACGGGTGGGTGAAAGCGTCGGCATACTGGGCGAGGTTAAGGCTGGTTTCGCCCAGCGCGACGGACACGGCAAGCGCAAACAAAAGCAGGCCGGCCAGCGCGAGAAGGAGCCGCATGGCGCTACCGCCCGGCCGCCGGCGCCGCGCGCGCGAGCGCCAGCGCGCCATCGGCCGCGAACCAGGCGGGGCAGCCGACGATCGTCCCCGGCAGGGAGGCGATGACGGGGCGGCCGATGAGGCTCTCGACGCGGCCAGCGTCGCCCACAGCCCAGTGCTGGCGGCCGCCGGCGAGGTCGCGGAAGAAGGCGAGCACGAGCGCGGCGGGCGGGCTCAGCACCAGCGCCTCCAGGGCGCCGGCCCGTAGCCCGGTGACTTCGCCTCCGGCGTCAGGCCTGCGGCGCGCATGGTCGCGCCGACCAGCGTGCCGTCCCCTGCGGTGAATCCGCCAGGGGTCAGGTAGAGAGCGCGCGCGCCGCGCCAGGCCCCGCGCGACGCGGCCAGTTCGGCGTTCATGCGGGCGACGAGCGCCTCGCCTTGCTCCTCGCGGCCGAGCGCCTTGGCCACCGCGCGAATGTTGTTGGCGATGCCCGGGAAGTCGTTCGGATCGTCCAACTGCACCACGGCGATCCCATGGCGCGACAGCGCCTCGCCCAGGCCCGAGTCGGCCGTCCAATAGCGTACGACGAGGGTCGGCTGAGCGCCGAGGATGGACTCAAGCGTCGGGCGGCGCTCTGGAAGGCCTTGCGCCAGGGCGCGCTCATTGGAGTCGGGATTCAGCGCGCGCTTGGACACCCCGACGATCTCCGCGCGCGGGGCGAGCGCCAGCACGTACTGGTCGGCACACTGATCGATCGACATGACGCGCACAGGCGCGGACGACGCGGGCGCGGCAAGCGCAAGGCCGGCGAGAAAAAGGGCCGCCGGCGCCCAGGCCCGGCGCGCTGGCTTCAATCGATCACCAGGCCCTGGAACAGGCTGTCGAGCATCAGCGCCATCTGGCGTTCCTGGTCGGCGCGGACCGGATGCTTTTCACCGATCGCCAGCGAGACCAGCCCATGGCAGGCCGCCCACAGCGTGAACGCCGCCTCGTCGGCGTCGCCGAGGCGCAGGCGCCCGTCGGCGGCGATCTCGCCCACCACGCTCTTGAAACGCTCGTAGCAGCGCGCGCCGAGGTCGGCGGTGACTTCCCGGCGCTGGGCGGCGAACTCGATCGGCGCGGCGCAGAAGGCCAGCCGGTAGGCGTTCGGGTTCTCGATCCCGAAGCGCATGTAGGCGTCGAGCATCAGGCGCACGCGGCTTACGGGGTCGATCGGGCGGACCGAAATCTCGCTGTTGGACGCCAGCAGCGTGGAGGTCACGCACTCGCAGATCTCGAGCAGGATCTCGTCCTTGTCGTGGAAGTGCATGTAGAGGGCCGTCGAGGAGACACCGACCTCCTCGGCGATCTTCCGAATGGTGGCGCCCTGGTAGCCGTCGCGGACGAAGATGCGCTCGGCGGCCGCCAGGATTTCGGCGCGGCGCAGGTGGCCGTCGCCCTTGGCTTTTCGCGCCGATTTCGGCGGTTTGGTCAGCGTCGTCGTCACCGGCGGCGTTCCCCCTGCGTCAAGAGTCGCATTACTAAACGGTAATCACTCGCGCACCGCAAGTCAGGCGCGGGCTGGACGCGGGCGCGCCCCGGCGCGTAACGGGGGTTCCCATGAACGGCCCGAGATCCCCCGCGATCGCCGACGCGCCCCTGGTCAACCGCGCGTCGGCCTGGAGCGACTATGGCCTGGTCGATTCCGGCGGCGGGCGCAAGCTCGAGCGGTGTGGGCCATACCGCCTGGTGCGGCCCGAGCCTCAGTGCCTGTGGGCCCCCCGAAGCGATGCGTCCGCGTGGGCGGCGGCGGACGCGACCTTCGAGCCGTCGGACGAGGACGAGGCCGGCCACTGGCGATTCCGCGCGGCGGCGCCCGAGAGTTGGCCAATGACGTGGGGCCAGGTGCGATTCCACGGCCGTTTCACCGCCTTCCGACACCTGGGCTTCTTCCCCGAGCAGTCCGCCAACTGGGCCTGGCTGGACGAGCGCCTGCGCACACGCCGGCCGCGACGGGTGCTGAATCTGTTCGGCTACACCGGTGTTGCGAGCCTCGTCTGCGCCGTGGCGGGCGCGGCGGTGACCCATATCGACGCCTCTCCGAAGGCGATCGGCTGGGCGCGTGAGAATGCGATCGCGTCAGGCCTTGCGGAGGCGCCGATGCGCTGGATCTGCGAGGACGCCCGCCGTTACGTCGCCCGCGAGGCCCGTCGCGGCTCGCGCTACGAGGGGATCATCCTCGATCCGCCGAAGTACGGGCGGGGGCCGAAGGGCGAGGTCTGGCGGCTGTACGATGACCTGCCCGAGCTCTTGCGTCTCTGCGTTGGCCTGCTGTCGGACGAGGCGGACTTCCTGATCCTGAACGCCTACGCCGAGCGCATCTCGGGACTCGCGCTCGCGGGCCTGTTGAACGAGGCGATGGCAGAACGCGGCGGGCGGATCGACTGGGGCGAGCTGGCTCTGATGGAGGAAGGCGGCGACCGCGGCGTCGGCCTGTCCTTCTTCGCCCGCTGGAGCGCGACGTGAGCGCGCGGGCCATCACCTCGCTCGCCAACCCGCTCGTCAAGGCCGCCAGGGCCTTGCACATGCGCAAGGCGCGGCAAGAGAGCGGGCTTTTCCTTGCGGAGGGCCTGAAGCTTGTCCTGGAGGCCGTCGAGCTCGATCGCACGCCAAGGACCGTTCTCTATGCGGCAGAGGCGGCCGCCCTTCCCGCCTTCCAGCGCGTGGCCGACGCCACCGCTGGAGCCGGCGGCCAGGTGGTCGAGGTCAGCCACGCCATCCTCGAAAAGGTCTCCCGCCGCGACAATCCGCAGGCCGTCGTCGCCGTTTTCAGCCAGGCGTTGGCGACGCTCGGTGAGCTCCGGCCGGCGACCGCGCCGGCCTGGGTGGCGCTGGAGGGCGTGCGGGACCCGGGCAATCTGGGCGCCATCGTGCGCACTGTCGATGCGGCCGGCGCCGGGGGCGTGATCCTGATTGGCGAGACCTGCGACCCCTACTCGGTCGAAGCCGTGCGAGCGACGATGGGCTCGATCTTCGCCGTTCCGATCTATCGCGCGTCGGCGGCCGACTTCATCGCTTGGCGTGCGCAATGGCCGGGCTCGGTGGTCGGGACCCTGCTCTCGGCCGACGTCGACTTTCGCGCCGCCCGCTACGGCAAGCCCTGCCTGCTGCTGATGGGGCCTGAACAGGCGGGCCTCAGCGCGGCGTTGGCCGGCCTCTGCGACGTGACGGTGAAGATCCCCATGCGCGGGCGCGCGGACAGCCTCAACCTGGCCGTCGCGACCGGTGTCATGCTCTACGCAGCGACCGCCTAGGGCTCGACGTGCGGCGCCTCCATGCCGGCCAGAGTATCGGGCACGGTTGCAAGTCCGCGCCCAAGCTTGGAGTTCCACAGGCCGAAGGCGAAATACACCACAACGCCGCCCGCCATGTAGAAGAGGAAGAAGTTCCTCGTGACCGGCACCGCCATGAGGCTCATCAGAAGAAAAAGGCACATCAGGACGCCCAGGATCGGCACGACCGGGAACAGCGGCGTCCTGAACGGGCGGGCCATGTGCGGGTGCGTCACGCGCAGGTAGATCACCGTCGCACAGACGATGGCGAACGCGGCGAGCGAGCCGACGTTGGTCAGGTCGGAGAGCGCCTCCAACGACATGAAGCCGGCCGCAGCGGCGGCGAGCACGCCAACGATGATGGTGTTGATCCAGGGCGTCATGAACCGCTTGGACACCACAGCCAGATGCGACGGCAATAGCCCGTCGTGCGACATGGTGTAGAAGATGCGCGTCTGGCCGTAGAGCAGCACCAGCATGACGCTGGAGAGGCCCGCGATCGCGCCAATCTTCACCGCGATGGCGAACCAGCCGATGTATGGATCGTGGGACTCCAGCGCCATGCGGTTGACCGCGGTTGCGATCGGCGCGGGGCCGTCCAGCGAGGCGTAAGGCACGATGCCGACGAGAACCGCGCAGGTTGCGATGTAGAGGATCGTGCAGATGACGAGCGCGCCCAGGATGCCGATTGGCATGTCGCGCCCCGGGTTCTTCAACTCAGCGCCCGCCGTCGAGACCGCCTCGAACCCGATGTAGGCGAAGAAGATGACGGCCGCGCCGTGGATCATGCCGCCCAGGCCATAATGTGAACTCTTGGCGCCGGTGATCACGTCGACCAGCGCGCGGACGATCTGATGGCCCATGTCCATCGGCGTGCCGGCGGGCGGCGGCGGGGATTGCGGCGGGATCAGCGGATGCCAGAGCGCCGGGTGCACGAAGAACGAACCGATCGCGATGAAGGCGATCACCACCGTCAGTTTGATGAACACGATGACGTTGTTGACGGTCGCGCTTTCGGACACCCCCACGATGAGCAGCCCGGTGACCGCCGCAATCCCGAGCATGGCCGGCAGATTCATGATCCCGTGGCCCACGACGACGCCGTTCACCTTGATCGGGCCGGCCGCGGTCAGCGCCTGCGGGATGGTGATGCCAAGGTTGTCGTGCAGCAGGCTGGTTAGATAGCCCGACCAGCCGACCGCGACCGTCGAGGCGGCGAGCCCGTACTCCAAGAGCAGCAAGAGGCCCATGATCCAGGCGACGATCTCGCCCATGGACGCGTAGCTGTAGGAATAAGCCGAGCCGGAGACCGGCAGGGCCGAGGCCAGCTCGGCGTAGCAGAGGGCCACGAACCCGCAGAGGATGCCGGTCAGCACGAACGAGATCATGATCGCCGGCCCGGCCCACTCGGCGGCGGCGTGGCCGGTCAGCACGAAGATGCCGGTGCCGATGATGCAGCCGATGCCGAGCAGGACCAGGTTCAGCGCGCCCAGCGAGCGTTTGAGCTCGCCGTGATCCGTTTCCGCATGGATCAGTTCGACGGGCTTGCGCTGGAAGATGCGCGCAAGAACCGTTGGCCGTACGACCGCGCCCGCCATCTGGCTCTCCTGCAAATTCGCCTGAACTCGGGCGACCCCCGATCCGGGCACGCTAGCGGCAGCCGCGCGGTCCGGCAATGCGGCCTTCGAAGGCCGCGAGAGCGCGGCTAGCGCGCCCGCTCGCCGACCTTGTCGATCGTAGCGAGCAACCCGCGGCGGGAGGCGATGACGTCGGCCAGCCGCGCCCGCCAGAAGCTGTCGGTCACGCCCGCCATTTCGACCTCGGCATCGGTGATCCGCTGCTCGATCGCCTGCTTCATCCCTGGTGGAAAGGTCTGCGGCTCGCCGGTCGTGTCGAACAGGCGCTCCTTGTCCTCACTCGCGAAAGGCGCCGCGCTCCACCCCAGCGCCGTGAGCTTGGGCGCGAACGCCTCGAGGTGAGAAAACCCGGTAAGGATCAAGGTCTTGCGGTGCCCCGCGAGCGCCGCGGCGATGTTGGCGAACATGTGATCTTCACGCGCCGACGGATCGACCTGGTGGCTTGCGTCCATCGCGATCCAATCCATCCCTTCGACCGCGATCCCGTCAGCCTTGGCGGTCAAGCTGGCGAAGGGCATCTCGACCGGACCATCGCCGAGGTGGCCGCGCGCCACTGCGTCCGGTCGCTCCTCGACCAAGAGGAGGTCCGGATGCAGTCGCCTGACCACCGCGCCGACGTTCCAGAGCGAGTAGCCGGGCGTCGTCAGGTGGTCGCCATGGATGGTCCCCAAGAGGTAGAGCGCATCGCCAGCCCGGTTGGTGAAACGCAGGAACTCGGCGTCGCGGAACGATTTCGGCGATACCTTGAGCAGCAGCTCGGCCTGCAGCTCCGGCATCGCGTGCAGCGCCGCCGCACCGGCCGCGAGAAGAGCGGCGGCGACGAGCGCGATCCACAACCGCAGCCGCCTGTGCATGCGAGGTTCTCCCGGAAGGCGAGAGCCTAGTCGTTCGCGAGGGTCGATGCCTAGCCCCTCGGTTTGGCTCGCCGCGTCGGCGCCGCGAGCGCCGGGTCCTCCGGCCACTCGTGCTTGGGGTAGCGCCCGCGCATGGCCTTGCGCACCTCCGCCCACGATCCCGCCCAGAAGCCAGGCAGGTCCTTGGTGAGCTGAATCGGTCGGTGGGCCGGCGAGAGCAGCGCGAGCGTGAGCGGGACCCCGTGGGCGAGCGTTGGGTGCGCGGTCAGCCCGAAGACCTCCTGCACGCGAACATCGACGCGCGGCCCGCCTTCTGAGCCGTAGTCGATCCGAAATGTCGAGCCGGTGGGCGCCGTCCAGCGCGTCGGCGCCTCGGGCCCGAGGCGGCGCTGGAGCTCCCAGGGGATCAGGCCACGAAGCCCCTGTTCGAGGGCGGCGTCCGTCACCTGCCGCAGCGCGGTCTTGCCGGAGAGCAGTGGGGCGAGCCAATCACCCAGCCGCGCCGCCAGCGCGGCGTCGCCGAGGTCAGGCCAGGCGTCGTCGAGGCTGCGCAGGAAGGCGACGCGGGCGCGCAGGCCGCCCGACGCCTCGCCCCAGGCGAGGGTGGCCAGCCCCTCCCGATCAACCTGATCCAAGAGCGCGGCCTCAATGAGCGCCGGCGGCGGTGTCGCGATCGTGCGCTCCTCGACCGGCAATCGGCCGAGCCAGAGGGTCTCTTTCGCCCGCACACGGCCGTCTGTCCCGGTTTCGAGCCGCTCCTCACGGGTCATGCGGTCGGCGAAAGCGGTGCGCAGCGCCGCCTCGCCCAGCCGTGCGGCGAGCAGGACTCGGTCGCGCGCCTTCCCGCCGCCGAGCTCGGCGACAGCGAGCCACGGCTCGCGCGCCAGCGCCTCGGCTGGGTCGAGCTCGACGCCCCTGCCATTCACGAGCTGGTAGGCGCCCGCGGGCCCTCGCGCCTTGGCGATGCGCTCGGGGAAGGCTTCGGCGAGGAGAAGGCCGTCATCGACGGCCGCCTGACCGCGAGCGCCGCCGGCCAGCGCGGCCCAGCGGTCGGAGAGCCCGCGGGCGTCGCTGGCCCGCCGCGAGCGGTCGGTCTCGAACGCATCAAGGCGGTGGGTGAGATCGGAGCTGCGGCCGCCGAGGCCGCGTTCGGTCAAAAGCACGGCGATCCGCGCCGCGCGCGGCCCGGCGCCCTGCTCCGCCCCTCTGACCAGCATGTGGGCCAGCCTGGGCGGCAGCGGGAGCGCGCCCATCGCCTGCCCGTGCGGCGTCAGCGCGCCGTCCGCGTCTAGCGCGCCGAGACGTTCTAGCAGCGCCGCGGCCTCGGCCATGGCCGCCGCCGGCGGGCGGTCGAGGAAGGCCAGGCTGCCCCCGTCCCTCGCGCCCCAGCGCGCGAGGTCAAGCGCCAGCCGCGAGAGGTCGGTCTCGAGGATCTCCGGCCGCTCGAAAGCGACGAGGGCGCGGGTCTCGGCCTCGTCCCACAAGCGATAGCAGACGCCAGGCCCAAGGCGGCCGGCCCGCCCGCGCCGCTGGTCGGCGGAAGCGCGCGAGACGCGCACGGTCGCCAGGCGCGTGAGCCCGCTGGCCGGATCGTAGCGCGGGACGCGCGCCAGCCCGGCGTCGACGACGACCGCAATGTCCGGAAGCGTCAGGCTGGTCTCGGCGATCGAGGTCGCGATCACCACCTTGCGCCGGCCGGACGGCGCGGGCGCGATCGCCAGGTCCTGCGCCTGCGGCGCAAGGGCGGCGTAGAGCGGCGCGATCAGGATGGCCGGGTCGCGGATGCGCTCGGCCAGTCGCTCGGCCGTCCTCTCGATCTCCGCTTGCCCCGGCAGGAAGACAAGGACGCCGCCCTCGGCCTCGGCAAGCGCGCGCTCGACGGCCCGGACGGTCTGGTCCTCGATGGTGCGGCTCGCATCGCGGCCGAGGTAGCGGGTGTCGACGGGCCAGGCGCGGCCGTGACTCTCGATGATGGGAGCGTCGTCCAGCAGGCTCGCGATCCGCGCCCCATCGAGGGTCGCGGACATGACCACCAGGCGAAGCTCCGGTCGCAACACCGACTGGGTGTCACACGCGAAAGCCAGGCCCAGATCGGCGTCGAGGCTTCGTTCGTGGAACTCGTCGAAGAGCACGCCGGCGACGCCGTCGAGGCCCGGGTCATCCAGGATCATGCGGGTGAAGACGCCCTCGGTGACGACCTCGATGCGCGTCCGCGCCGAGACGCGGCTCTCCATCCGGACGCGAAAGCCGACGCTCGCTCCGACCGCCTCGCCCAGCGTCTCGGCCATGCGGGCCGCAGCCGCCCGCGCGGCGAGCCGGCGGGGCTCGAGCAGGATCAGCTTGCCGCCCTCGGCCCAAGGCGCGTCGAGCAGCGCCAAGGGCACGACGGTCGTCTTGCCCGCGCCCGGCGGCGCCACGATCACCGCGCTCGACCGCTCATCGAGCGCGCCCCTGATCGCCGGCAGCAACTCCTCGATCGGCAGCGCATCTGGAGAAG
This sequence comes from uncultured Alphaproteobacteria bacterium, assembly GCA_963719975.1. GTDB lineage: Bacteria > Pseudomonadota > Alphaproteobacteria > Caulobacterales > Caulobacteraceae > Poindextera. The sequence goes on along the minus strand of CAVRED010000007.1, from coordinate 452,653 downwards.
AATTGGCCACGAAAAACACGAAAAACACGAACAGGTGGGATCGGCCACCGAGATCCCAATTTCATCGTCATGGCCCGACTTGTTCCGGCCACCCATGATCACGGCCTGACGCAGGTGTTCATGGGTCCCCCGCATTGGCTGCTACGCGCCTCTGCTTCGCAGTCCGCGGCTGCGCCGCTACGGCGGGGGATGACGGGGAAGATTGGCGCGCTCGTGCTTTTCGTGTTTTTCGTGGAAACCTGTAGTCCGCCGTCTCCAGGAGCCCCCCGCGTTGAGCGCCGCCGAAGCCGAAGCCTTGCCCATCCGCGCCGTGATCGCGCCGGTGACGCCGCTACAGCAGAACTGCACGATCGTCTGGTGCGCCAAGACGAAGAAGGCGGCGGTGATCGACCCCGGCGGCGAGGTTGAGCGGCTGCTCGGCGCCATCCGCTCGCAAGGCCTCGAGGTCGAGAAGATCTGGGTCACCCACGGCCATATGGACCATGCCGGGGGCGTGGCCGCGCTGAAGGACGCGACCGGTGCGCCGATCGAGGGGCCGCATCCGGACGATCAGTTCTGGATCGACCGCATCGCCGACAGCGGCGCCCGCTACGGGATGACGGGCGCGCGCAACTTCACTCCTGATCGCTGGCTCGGCGACGGCGACGTCGTCATGCTCGGCGAGACCGAGTTCGAGGTGCGCCACACGCCCGGGCACACGCCGGGCCATGTGATCTTCTTCCATCGCCAGGCGCGCTTTGCGCAGGTCGGCGACGTGCTCTTCCAAGGCTCGATCGGCCGGACCGACTTCCCACGTGGCGACTACGCGCAGCTGATCGAGTCCATCACCACCAAGCTCTGGCCGCTCGGCGACGATGTCGCGTTCGTGCCAGGGCACGGGCCGATGTCCACGTTCGGGCAAGAGCGGCGCACCAATCCCTTCGTCGCCGACGAGATCCTGGCCGAGGCGCCGCGATGATCCGGTTTCAGCGTTGAAATGCGCTCGCAAGCCGCCGACGGGATAAGGACGTCATGAACGTTGAAACCCAGATGGCGGCGCAACGCACCGATGGCGGACCCGCCGCGCGCGTTCTCATGGTCGACGACGACCCTGGGATTCGCGACGTGGTCTCTGAATTCCTGCGCCGACATGGCTTTGCGGTGGAGACCGCCGGCGACGGCAATGAGATGGAACAGCTCTTGGCGCGCGGGCCGGTCGATCTCATCGTGCTCGACATCATGCTGCCGGGCGAGGACGGGCTCGCCATCTGCCGCCGCATCGCCGGCCCTGACGGCCCGGCCATCATCATGCTCAGCGCCATGGGCGAGGAGACCGACCGCATCGTTGGCCTCGAGCTCGGGGCCGACGACTACCTGCCCAAACCCTGCAATCCGCGCGAGCTCCTGGCCCGCATCCGCGCGGTCCTGCGCCGGCGCCAGGAGCCGCGCTCGGCCGAGGGCCAGCTCGGCGCGGGATGCGCGTTCGCCGGCTGGTGGCTTGATCTAGTGCGCCGCGAGCTCCGCTCGCCGCAGGGCGTGGTGGTGAACCTCTCCAGCGGCGAGTTCTCGCTGCTGCGCGCTTTCGTCGAACGGCCGCAACGGGTGCTGACGCGCGATCGGCTGCTCGATCTGGCGCGGGGGCCCGATACCGAGGCCTACGACCGGGCGATCGACGTGCAGATCAGCCGCCTGCGCAAGAAGCTGGACGATGGCTCTGGCGGGCAAGAGCTGATCCGCACCATCCGCAACGAGGGCTACGTCTTTACGGCCAAGGTTTCGCGCGCGTGAGCGAGGCGCGGCAGCCGCCGACCGCGACCCTCTTCGCCCAGCTCCTGGTTCTGATCGTGCTCAGCGTCGTCGGCGCGCTGACCATCAATCTGCTGGTCGTGCTCAACCTGCCGCCGCCGGCGCCGGACTTCTATCGCATGGGCGAGATCGCCCAGGTGCTGAAGGAAGGCCCTGGCGTCACCACCAACGACCACCGGCCCCTGGTCACCCGGCTCGCGGACCAGCCTCCGGCCGTCGAACCACCGACGCCCGCGGAGCTCGCGCCGGCCGGCAAGAAGGCGTTGGCCCAGATGCTGGGGGTGGATCCGTCCAAGCTGGTCATCACGTCTGACCTGTCGCCATTCTCGGACCGGCGCGAGTTCCGCATCGTGCGCAACGAGCTGACGCTGAAGGGCGAGCCGGCGGAGGAGCGCTTCCTCATCGCGCCGTTCCAGGTGGGCCTGAAACGCCCCGACGGTCGCTGGCTCGTCGTCCGGCCGAAGCCGACGCTCACGCCGGATGCGTGGCAGCAGCGGTTGATCCTGTCCGTGATGCTGAGCGCGCTGGCGCTGACGCCGGTCGCTTACCTGTTCGCCCGGCGGCTGGCGAAGCCGATCTCGCTGTTCGCCGAGGCCGCCGAGCGGCTCGGCCGCGATCCCCGCGCCCCGCCGCTCGCGATCGCGGGGCCGAGCGAGATCGCGGTCGCCGTCCGGGCCTTCAACGAGATGCAGGAGCGCCTCGATCGCTACGTCCAGGACCGCACGGCGATGGTCGGGGCGGTCGCGCACGATCTGCGCACGCCCCTGACCCGGCTCCGGTTCCGGGCGGAGTCGGCGCCGGAGGAGGTCAGCGCCCGCATGATTGCCGATATCGCCGAGATGGAAGCGATGATCTCCGGCACGCTGGCGTTCGTGCGAGACGCGACGCGCAAGACCCAGCGCACGCGGCTGGAGCTGTCCTCCCTGGTGGAAAGCGTCGTGGACGAGATGAGCGAGACGGGCCTTTGCGTCAGCATCGAGCGGGCCGAGCGGGTCGTGCTCGAGGGCGACCCTGTCGCGCTGCGGCGACTGTTCAACAACCTGCTGGAAAACGCGGTGAAGTTCGGCCGCCAGGCTCGTGTGCGCGTCCTTATCCAGGGCGCTTCGGCGATCGTCGAGATCGACGACGACGGCTGCGGGCTGCCCGCATCGGAGCTGGAGCGCGTGTTCGAGCCGTTCCACCGTCACGAGACCTCGCGGTCGCGCGAGACGGGAGGCATCGGGCTGGGCCTCGCCGTCGCCCGTTCGGTGGCCCGCGCCCACGGGGGCGACGCGCGCCTGGCCAACCGCGAAGGCGGCGGACTGACGGCGAGCGTGGTGCTGCCGATCTAGCCCCCCGGGCATTGGACTTGGCGATTAGCTTCTCTAAGTCACAAACAAGATAAGATGCGCTGCGAACGGTGGAGCGAGCCCCTATGTGTCGCTCGCCCGGCGTGCGGATTTGGCTGACCGGTTGGAGGGATAGGCCGGATGTCGGTTGCTGAAGCTGAAGCCGCGGCGCCCGTGAAGGCGCGAGAGCCGCTATCAGATCATCTGAAACGGCTCGAGGCGGAGTCGATCGAGATCATCCGCGAAGTGGCCGCGGCGTTCGACAATCCGGTCATGCTCTATTCGATCGGCAAGGACTCCGGCGTCATGCTGCATCTTGCCGCCAAGGCCTTCTATCCCGGCAAGCCGCCGTTTCCGCTGTTGCACGTCGACACGACCTGGAAATTCAAAGACATGATCCGCCACCGCGACACGGTGGCCGAGCGCTATGGCGTCAAACTCCTGGTCTACACCAACGAAGAGGGCGTGAAGCGGGGCATCAACCCGATCAACTCCGGCTCGTCGCTGCACACCCAGGTGATGAAGACCGAGGCCCTGAAGCAGGCGCTCGACAAATATGGATTCGATGCGGCGTTCGGCGGCGCCCGCCGCGACGAAGAGAAGAGCCGCGCCAAGGAGCGCATCTTCTCGTTCCGATCGGCCGACCACGCCTGGGACCCGCGCAACCAGCGCCCGGAGCTCTGGCGGCTCTTCAACACCCGCATCAACAAGGGCGAGAGCATCCGCGTCTTCCCGCTCTCCAACTGGACCGAGCTCGACATCTGGGAATACACCGCCGCCGAGGGCCTGCCCGTGGTGCCGCTCTACTTCGCCAAGCCCAGGCCCGTGGTCCTGCGCGACGGCATGCTGATCATGCGCGACGACGACCGCATGCCGCTGCTGCCCGGCGAGAAGGAAGAGACCCGCTGGGTCCGCTTCCGCAGCCTGGGCTGCTACCCCTTGAGCGCGGCCGTCGAAAGTCATGCCGAGACGCTGGATGACATCATCGGCGAGATGCGCGCGGCCACGACCTCCGAGCGGCAGGGTCGGCTGATCGACGTCGATGAGTCCGCCTCGATGGAGAAGAAGAAGCGCGAGGGCTACTTCTGATGGACGGCGCGCAAGCCGGTCTTGCCCCCGCACCGACGGCGGCCACGGGCGCTGACGCGCACAAGGGCCTGCTCCGGTTCTTGACCTGCGGCTCCGTCGACGACGGAAAGTCGACGCTGATTGGTCGATTATTGTACGATTCCAAGCTGATCCTGGAAGATCATCTTGCGGCGCTCGAGCGCAATTCCACGCGCTTCGGCACCACCGGCGAGGATCTCGACCTGGCACTGCTGGTGGACGAACTCGAAGCCGAGCGGCAGCAGGGCATCACTATCGACGTCGCCTACCGCTTCTTCACCACCGATCGGCGCAGCTTCATCGTCGCCGATACGCCCGGCCACGAGCAGTACACGCGCAACATGGCGACCGGGGCGTCGACCGCCGACCTCGCCGTCATTCTCATCGACGCGCGCAAGGGGGTGCTGACGCAGACGCGGCGGCACAGCTACATCTGCTCGTTGCTCGGCGTCCGGCATGTCGTGCTGGCCGTGAACAAGATCGATCTGGTCGATTTCGACCAAGCGATCTTCGACAAGATTGTCTCTGACTACAAGAACTTCTCCGAGACTCTTAACTTCGCCACGATCACCCCGATCCCGATGTCGGCGCGGTTCGGCGACAATGTCACGCTGCGCTCGACCAAGACGCCCTGGTACGAGGGCGCGACCCTCCTGGAGCACCTGGAAGAGGTCGACGTCGAGAGCCAGGCCGAGAACGCCCCGTTCCGCTTCCCGGTGCAGTGGGTCAACCGGCCCGACCTCGACTTCCGCGGATTCTCCGGCACCGTCGCGACGGGCTTGGTCAGGCCGGGGGATCCGGTGACCGTCGCGGCCACCGGCGTGCAGACCAAGGTCGCGCGGATCGTCACCTACGATGGAGATCTGGCCGAGGCCAAGGCGGGCGATGCGGTGACGCTGACCCTGGCCGACGAGGTCGACATCGCCCGCGGCGACCTGTTGTCCGCGCCGACCGCGCGGCCGGAGGTCGCCGACCAATTCGCGGCGCACGTGATCTGGATGGGCGACGAGCCGCTGTTGCCCGGCCGCCCTTACCTCATGCGCATCGGCGCGCGCTACGCCCCGGTGCGCGTGACCGCGCTGAAGCACAAGATCGACGTCGACACGCGCGAGCACCTGGCGGCCAGGACGCTGACCCTGAACGAGATCGGCGTCTGCAACCTGTCGACCACGACGCCGGTCGCCTTCGACGCCTACGCGGAGAACCGCGAGACCGGCGCGTTCATCCTCATCGACCGCTTCTCGAACGCCACGGTGGGCGCCGGGATGATCGACTTCGGCCTGCGCCGCGCCGCCAACATCCATCGCCAGGCCCTGCTCGTATCCCGCTCCGACCACGAGCGGCTGAACGGGCACAAGCCGGCGGCGCTGTGGTTCACCGGCCTCTCCGGGTCCGGCAAGTCGACCATCGCCAACCTGGTCGAGCGCGAGCTGCACGAGCGCGGCGTGCGCACCTTCCTGCTCGACGGCGACAACGTGCGTCACGGCCTGAACCGCGACCTGGGCTTCTCCGACGCCGAGCGGGTAGAGAACATCCGTCGCGTTGGCGAGGTGGCCAAGCTGTTTGTCGAAGCGGGAACCATCGTGCTCTGTTCGTTCATCTCGCCCTTCCGCGCCGAGCGACGGATGGTGCGCGAGCTGTTCGGCGAGGGCGAGTTCCTCGAAATCTTCGTCGACACCCCGCTCGACGACTGCATCGCCCGCGATCCCAAGGGGTTGTACGTCAAGGCCCTCGCGGGCCAGATCGACAACTTCACCGGCATCAGCTCGCCCTACGAGCCGCCGGAGAGCGCCGAGATCGTGATCGAGACCCACGGCCGCGATCCCGCCGAGGCGGCCCAGGCCATCATCGCCGATCTGGAGCGCCGCGGGCGGATCTAGGTCCTTAGGTGGCGCTCGCGGACGGGGCGCGCGGCCGCGGCGCGGCAAAGTTGGAAACGGCCGGAACCTAAATTCGCCTCACGAATTTGCGCAGGTGACATCTGTTGCGTGCGCCGGACCGATAGTGTCCGCGCGGGCTGCGGGGGTCACGCTCGAGCTTGTAATCGAAGGGAGTACTCCATGACGGAAGCCAATGGCCGCACTCGCAAGCCCGCCCGTCGCGGCTTCGCGGCGATGGACAAGGAGCGCCAGCGCGAGATCGCCCGCAAGGGCGGCGCCAGCGTGCCCGACGACAAGCGAAGCTTCAGCCAGGACCGCAGCCTTGCGGCCGCGGCCGGCCGCAAGGGTGGCGAAGCGAGCCACGGCGGCGGCCGCCGCCGCTCGACTAGACTCGCGGGCGGGCGCCCGGGCCTAGGCGCTCAGCGCCAAGCTTGCAGCAGGAAGACGGCGAACCCCGGATCGGGGCTGACCCAGCGCGCGCCGACGCGCCAGCCGGCGCGATCGGCCAGGTTCGTAAAGCCATCCAACGTGAACTTGTAGGAGTTCTCGCTGTGGATGGTCTCGCCGGCCGCGATGGTGAAGCGCCGGCCGCCAACCGTGAAGCTCTGGTCGGCGCGGCTGACCAGATGCATCTCCATCCGGCTGTCCTTGGCGTTCCAGACGGCGCGATGGCCGAACCCCGCCAGGTCGATGTCGCCGCCGAGCTCGCGGTTGATGCGGCCAAGCAGGTTCAGGTTGAAGTGAGCCGTCACCCCTTGCGCGTCGTCGTAGGCCGCGACCAGCACGGCCTGGTCCTTCACCAGATCGGCGCCGACGATGAACTGGGAGTCCTCGCCCAGGTGCCGCCGTGCGATGGCGAGGAATTCGACCGCATCATCCGGTCCGAAGTTGCCGATGGTCGATCCCGGGAAGAAGCCCGTGCGCGGGCGGTCCTTGGCGATTTTGGGCAGGTCGAACGCGTGGGTGAAGTCGGCCAACAGCGGTTCGACCAGCACCTTGGGGTAGTCGGCGCGGATCTGCGCCGCCGCGGCGGCCAGCGCCTCGGCGCTGATGTCCATCGGGACGTAGACGCTGATCTGCGGCGCGGCGTCCAACAGCAGCCTGGTCTTGGTGCTGGCGCCCGAACCGAACTCGATCAGCGCGGCGTTCGGCGAGATGTAGCGGGCGATCTCCGGCGCGGCGTCCTTGAGCAGGGCGGTCTCGGTGCGGGTCAGGTAGTACTCCGGCAGGCCGCAGATCGCCTCGAACAGCGCCGAGCCCCGCTCGTCGTAGAAGTACTTGGCGGGGAGCCGCTTCGGCGTCGCGCCGAGACCGTCGATCACATCGGCCAGGAACAGCCGGTTTGCCGGCTCGGCTGCGGGCGCGTCCTCGGCCAGACGCAGGCCTGAGAACATCCAGCGCTGATGTGGATAGAAGAAGTTGCGATACGTCCCGCGCGCGTGCCCCTTTGGCGTGGCGCAGCATCCGCCGCGCAGCACCATCTGGCTCATCATGAACTTGCCGTTGTACTCGCCGACGGCGCCGGCGCCCGGCTGAAAGCCCGGGTAGGCCAGATAGGCGCTCGACGTCCACTGCCAGAGCGTCCCGAACATCTGGCGCAGGCCCGGGCCATCGCCCGCCGGCGTCGGCGAGAGTCGCTCCAGGTCGAGGCCGCCCTCGGCGGAGTCGAGGGCCGCGGCCGCGTGCTCCCACTCGGCCTCCGTCGGCAGGCGCTTGCCGGCCCACCGGGCGTAGGCGTCGGCCTCGTAGTGGCTGAGGTGGCTGACCGGCGCGTGCGGATCGAGAGGCGCAAGGCCGAGAAGCGTCATCTCGCGCCAGCCGCCGGCTTCCTCGTCCACCCAGTAGATCGGGTGCGCCCAGCCTTCCGCCTTCACGAGCGCCCAGCCGTCAGAGAGCCAGAGCTCCGGCCTGGCGTAGCCGCCGTCCTCGATGAAGGCGACCCACTCCCCGTTGGTCACCAGACGGTCGGCCAGACGGTAGGGCTCGAGCCAGACCCGGTGCCTGGGCCGCTCGTTGTCGAAGCTGAAGTCGTCGCCCGCGTGGCCGATGTCCACCAGCCCGCCGTCGAACGCGACGAAGCCCATCGCGCCCGGATCGGCCAGCGGCGCCGGCGCGGACGGCCGGTAGGCCGGGTGGCCGGGCATCTGGGCGAAGAGGTGGAGCACGTCCATCAGGATCAACTCCTGGTGCTGCTCTTCGTGCGCGAGCCCGAGCTCGACCAGGGCCTGAACGGCGGATCGTCGCCGGCCGGACCGGCCAGCAGTTCGCCCATCGCCTGGTCGACGTGGCGGCGGTAGGCGCGGACCTCGCTCAGCGATCGGACGCGTGACCAGGCCGCGCGCCGGGCGCGCCCGGCGAGGCCCCACCGCCTCGTAGTAGGAGTTGAACAGATAGCCGAACAGCGGGTCGAACGGCTGGTAGTCCGGCTGCTGCTGCGCGAGCAGGAAGGTCTCGAAGAACCAGGTCGTGTGCGCCTGGTGCCACTTGGCCGGGCTCGCGTCCGGCATCGACTGCACTGTCTGGTCCTCGGCCGACAGCGGCATGGTCAGCGCCACCGTCTGCGCGCGCACGTGGGCGTAGCGGTCGGCCAGCGCAGAGCGGGCGAGAAGCGGGGTTTCGTCAGGGCGCTCGACGGCGCCGTCGGCGGGGGTCAAGCGCTCGGTTCCTCAGCTGGCCGCACGGTCATCCGCTGGTCCCCTCCGCGCCTTCAAAAGCCCGCCCCGCTCGCGATCGAACACGCAAGGGGCGCGCCAGTTCCCTTCAACCGGCAGCATATAGGCGGGCCTATTGCGTCCAAACAGGGGTCGCGGCCGGCTCCTGCTGTCAGTTCCTGGCAGGAGCCGACGGCTTAGGCGGCCTCGGCTTGGGACCTGTCGACGCCTTCGCCGAGCGAGAGCCGCACGAAACCCGTGACGCTGATCGGCGCGCCCATGGTCTTGGCGGTCTCGGCGACCAGCTGTTCGACCGTCTGGTCGGTGTTCATCACGAAGGCCTGCTTTAAGAGCACGACCTCCTCGAGGAACTTGCGGATCCGGCCCTCCACCATCTTCTCGACGATGTTCGCCGGCCGCCCGGACTCCAGCGCCTGTTCGGTGAAGATCGCCCGCTCACGCTCGATGGCGGCGGGGTCGAGGTCGTCGGCGGAGAGCGACATCGGCTGGGTGGCGGCGATGTGCATGGCGATCTTCTTGCCCAGCGCCTGCAGCTCCGCCTGGTCGCCCTCGCCTTCCACGGCGACAAGCACGCCGATGCGGCCGACGTCGGGCGCGACCTGATTGTGCACGTAGGCCGCGACCGCGCCGCGCGCGACCTGGAAACGGCCCGCGCGCCGCAGCTGCATGTTCTCGCCGACGGTGGCGATCAGCTGGGTGATCATCTCTCCGATGGTCTCGCCGTCCGCTGTCTTCGCCGCCGCGATGGCGTCGACATCGCCGCCCGCGTCCAGCGCCGCGGCCGCGGTCTTCAGCGCCGCGCTTTGGAACAGGCCGTTGCGCGCGACGAAGTCGGTCTCCGCGTTCAGCTCGATGACCGCCCCGGTCATGCCCAGGCCGTCATTGCGCAGGGCGACGGCGATCAGGCCCTCGGCCGCGATCCGGTCGGCCTTCTTCGCGGCCTTCGACAGGCCCTTGGCGCGCAGCCAGTCGATCGCCTGCTCGATCTCGCCGCCCGTCTCCGTCAGCGCCTTCTTGCAATCCATCATGCCCGCGCCAGTTCTCTCGCGCAGGTCCTTCACCTGGCCGGCGGTGATCTCAGCCATGGTCCGTCTCCTCCAGTTCGAACTCTCTCGGCGCCGCGCCATCATCGCGCGGCCGTGTGATGGTTTTTGACGACCCTCAGGCGGTCCCCTGCTCCTCTTCCACCGTTTCCGCCGGCTCCTCGGCGGGTGCGGCGGCTTCGACCACAGCCTCAGCCTCAGCTTCGGCGGCGGTCTCCGGCTCAGCCTCGGCCACGGCCTCTGGCTCAGCCGCGGTGGTCTCCGGCTCGGCCGCCGCCTCGGCCGCGGCCGGGGGGGCTTCGGCCTTCTCGGCCTTGGCTTTCGGCTCGGCGCGCTTGCGCAGCGCCGGCTCGACCGGCGCCTCGGCCGCGCCGACGTCGACGCCCAGGGCGACCTGGCCCTCGACCAGGCCGTCCAGCACCGCGTCGGCGACAAGGTCGCAGTAGAGCTGCAGCGCCCGCGCCGCGTCGTCGTTGCCCGGCACCGGATAGGCGATGCCGTCCGGGTCGCTGTTGGTGTCGAGAATCGCGACGACCGGGATGTTGAGCTTCTTCGCCTCGAGGATGGCGATCGCTTCCTTGTTGGTGTCGATCACGAACATCAGGTCGGGAATGCCGCCCATGTCCTTGATGCCGCCCAGCGACAGCTCCAGCTTCTGCTGCTCGCGGGTGAGCTGCAGGAGCTCCTTCTTGGTGCGGCCCTCGCCGCCGGTCTCAGCCAGGCCCTCGAGCTCGCGCAGGCGGGCGATCGACTGGCTGATGGTGCGCCAGTTGGTCAGCGTGCCACCCAGCCAGCGGTGGTTGACGTAGTACTGGGCGCAACGCTTGGCCGCGGTCGCCACCGGATCCGACGCCTGCCGCTTGGTGCCGACGAACAGCACCCGCCCGCCGGACGCCGCGACTTCGCGCACCTTCACAAGCGCTTGGTGCAGCAGCGGAATCGTCTGCGACAGGTCGATGATGTGGATGTTGGAGCGGGAGCCGAAGATGAAGTGCTCCATCTTCGGGTTCCAGCGGTGGGTCTGGTGGCCGAAGTGGGCGCCAGCTTCGAGAAGCTGCCGCATGGAAAAATCGGGTAGCGCCATGACGTTCTGAAGTCCTTCTTCCGGTTAGCCTCCGCGGCGCAGACCCTTGCGAGGGACCGGAACGGAAGAGCGCGGGGATTGACCCGTCGCTTCGCCGAACGCGCCACGTGCGTGATGGCGGGCCAGATAGGGGTTTGCGGGCCGGAAGGCAAGGTCGGCGGCCGCCAGCGCCGCTACCGCGCTCGCGACGGCCTCGCTAGACTGGCGCGTCGGGAAGCCCAGTAGGGAGCACGCTTGCGATGACGATGGGACGGGGCGGGATCGGTTTGGTTGGACTGCTGATGGCCGCGGCCACAAGCGGTTGCGGACCCTCATCGTCGAATTCGGCCGGCGCCAAAGGCGTCAGCGCGCCCGCCCCCGCCGTGGCGGCGATCCCCAACGCCTGCGATGTGCTGAGCGAGGCGATCGCCAAGAAATACCTCGGCCCCGACGCGGTCTTGAAACGCAAGGCGCAACCGAACCCGAAGATGACCCAATGCCAGTACGGCAGCGACAAGGGCATCATCACCGTGATGGTTGGGCCCTGGTCGATGGTCTACGACGCCTCGCCGGACGACAAGACGGTCACGGGCCTTGGCGACGAAGCCCACGACAGCTTCAGCGGACTCTATGTCCGCAAGGGCGATCGCGGCGTCGAGATCGACGTCATGGTCGCCAGCGGCGAGTTCTGGGGCAAGGCGGCCGACGACGTGGAGGCGCAGACCACCGCCGCCGAACACAAGGTGGCGCCGGACATCATCGCCGGCCTCTGACGATGGAAAACCACCCTTAACGTTCGTCAGGCACAATGGTGGGATGAGGCGCTCATCCACCGCAACCTCCCCGACCGAGCGGCGCGACACCGCGCGCACGCCGACCACGCTGCGCGCCAAGGCCTTCCCTGGCGGCCTGGACTGCGTCGTCAAGGACTACAGCCTGCGCGGTGCGCGGTTGCGGTTTCCGGGCGCGGCGCCGAGCGACGATCGCATCGTCGTGGTGATCTGGTCCACCGGCGCGGCGGTCGAGGCCGTCCGGACCTGGAGCGCCGAGGCCGAGGCGGGATGGCGATTTCTGAACCGCTTTGACCTCCGCGGCCCGGTCCCCAAGCGCCTGGCCGCGGTAAAGGCGGAGTGGCTGGGCCGCCGCCGCAAGCTGCATCGTCGCGCGCTCCAGGACTGCGGCGTGATGATCGGCTACCGCGGCAGTCCGCGCGGCGTCCATCTGAGCTAGCCCCGCCCCGCTCGGGCGAAAGCGCTTGCCTAACGCCTGGTTTGGAGGGCTGCTAGGCGCGTCGACGATGATGGAGGGGCGGAATGGACGACCTGTCCATGCGTGCGGGGGTCTTGGACCGCGCGAGCGCGCTTCACGACCTGATCAGCGAAGAGGCCGCCGAGAGCGAGCGGCTCGGCCGTCCGACCGACCCGGTCAAGGCGGCGCTCCTCAACTCCGGGCTGCTTGCGATCCTCCTGCCCGAACGGATAGGCGGCCTCGGCGGCAGCAGGCTGGAGTTCTTCGAGGCCGTCGAAGCGATCGCCCGCGCCGACGGGTCGGCCGGCTGGTGCGTCTCCGTGTGCAACACGGTCAACCACGCCGCCTTCGTCGGCCTGCCGCCTGAGGGCCGCGAGGAGGTGTTCGGCCACGGCCCGACCTCGCTCTGGACCTCGCTGATCCCCCGCGCGGCGGCGACGCCTGAAGCCGGCGGGTTCCGCGTCAACTGCCCTGGATCGTTCGGATCCGGCAGCTCGCTTTCGGACTGGGTGCTGGTCGCCGCGCTCGTCGGCGACCCGGGCGCCGGGCGCTACCGCGCCTTCGTGCTGCCGAAGGCCGAGGTCGAGATCAAGGACGGCAGCTGGGACGTGATGGGCCTGCGCGCCACCGCCAGCATCGACTACACGATCGCCGACCGTCTGGTGCCGGCGCGGCGGAGCTGGGAGTACGACTGGGCCAGCCGCGACGCCTCCGGCCCGGTGTCCGCCTCCGACGCGATACGGCTCAACGCCGTTGGCCTTTCCGCCTTCGCCTGCGGCATCGGCCAGGCCGCGCTCGCCGACCTGGTCGCATCGGCGACGAAGACCAAGCGCACGGTCGGCGAGGGCCTGCTGGCCGAGGACAGCGTCGTGCAGTTCGGCATCGGCGAGCTCGACGGCCGCATGCGCGCGGCCCGCACGCATCTGGCCGGGCTGGTGGCGGCGATGGACGCGCGGGCGGCGCGCGGCGACACGACCGACCCCGACCAGGCGATCGAACTGGTCCAAGCCTGCCAGACCCTGGCGCGTGCGGCGCGCGAGGTGGTGATCTTCGCCTTCGACTACTCGAGCACCTCGGTCATCCACGCGCGTGCGCCCCTGCAACGGCGGCTGCGCGACATCTTCGCCGGGCTCAAGCACGCCGCGTTCACGCCCGCGTTCCTGGGTCTGATCGGCAGGCGGCAACTCGGCCTGCCTTACGCCAGGACCATTCTTTGAGGGCCGCTTTCGCGCCCGTCCCCTAATCGTCTAGGCTCGACACGACCGAGGGTGGAGGAACGCGGCGTGGCGCGCATCAGGTTCGGAGTCTTCGACCACATCGAGCACTTGCCGGGCGTGCCGCTGCACACGCTCTACGAGGAGCGGCTGGTGCAGATGGAGGCCTTGGACCAGGCCGGCTTCTTCGCCTACCACCTCGCCGAGCACCACACGCCGGCGGTCCATTCGATGGCGCCGTCGCAGAATGTGTTCCTGGCCGCGGCCTCCCAGCGCACCACGCGCCTGCGCTTCGGGCCGGGCGTCTACGTCCTGCCGTTGCACCATCCGCTCCGGCTCATCGAGGAGGTCTCGATGCTGGACCACCTCTCCGGCGGCAGGCTCGAGGTGGGCGTCGGCCGCGGCGGGGTGCTGGAAGCCTTCTTCTGGGGCCAGGAGGGCGACGAGCAGACCAACGCCCGCCGCTACGAGGAGACGCTCGCGGCCCTTCGGGCCGGGCTGGCCAACGACGAACTGACCTACGAGGGCGAGTTCTACGCCTTTGACCGTGTGCCGATGCGGCTTCGGCCGCTGCAACAGCCGACGCCGCCGTTCTGGTACATGCGCAACCCCGAGACCGCCGCCCAGAATGGCATGAACTGCATCGTGGTCGGCTCGCTCGACACGCTCGAAGCCAACGTCACACGCTATCGGCGGCTCTGGGACCAGCACAACCCCTCCCCGCTTACGGCGCAGGGGCGGCGGCCGATGATCGGCCTCGTCGTCCACATGTTGCTGGCCGAGGACGAAGCGAGCGCCATCGCGGACGCGGAACCGGCCGCCAAGGCCTACGGCTACAACCTGTCGGCCCCGCGGCGCCTCGAGGCTGAGCGGCGGGGGCTGACCCAGTTCACCAATCGCGCGGACTCCGGCGCGCCCCAGCGCGGCGGGCCGGAGCGGCACCGCGCCGTCGAGGAGCGGCGCGACCTCGACGCCTCGCTGCAGGCCCTGGCGAAGGAGGAGCGCGAGCAGCGCGACGCCCGCCGGCGCACCCCCGGCGGCATCCCGGGATTCATCGTCGGGACCCCCGACAGTGTGCGCCCCTATTTCGACGAGTACCTCTCCACCGGCGCCGACTACATGGTGCTGTCATTCCAGTGGGGCAGCCTCGGGCACGCGCAGGCCATGCGTTCGATCCGGCTGTTCCGCGACGAGCTGATGGGCCGCTACGCCGTCGCCGACCCCTTCCGCTTCGAGGCCCCGGCCGCCGAGGTCGCCTAGCCCGCACAGGCCTCGCCTTGCCATTCGCGCGGGCGGCGGACACGATGACTCCAGGCCCGCCCGAGGTCTTGGAGGTGCGCGATGAAGGTTGGCGTTTCACTGTTTGCCCAGAACTACGTCGACTGGGACCGGTTCGAGGCCGCCGAGGCCAAGGTCGAGGCGGGAAGCCTGCCGCAGCTCGTCCCCGACGCGCAGATCTATCGCGAGCAGTTCCATCTCGGGCGGCTGGTAGAGCCGCTGGGGTTCAACTCCCTCTGGACCGTCGAGCACCACTTCACGCCCTACACGATGATCAACAATCCGACCCAGTTCCTCGCCTATTTCGCGGGCTGCACGAACCGCATCGACATGGGCACGATGGTCGTCGTCCTGCCCTGGCACGACCCGGTGCAGGTCGCCGAGGGCTTCGTCGCCCTCGATCACATGCTGGACGGCCGGCGGCTCAAGGTCGGCATGGGCCGGGGCCTCGGCATCCGTGAGTACAACGGCCTGCGCGTGCCGATGGACGAGTCCCGCGAGCGGTTCAAGGAGTCGCTCGACGTGCTCCGCGCCGCGCTGACCGACGAGTGGTTCTCCTTCGAGGGCCAGTTCCACAACATCGGCCGAACCTCGCTTCGCCCGCGGCCGCGGCCGAACAACACGCTGCTGGACGACCTTTACATCGCCTGGGGCAGCCCCTCGTCAATGCCGGTCGCCGCGCACGAGAACTGCAAGCCGCTGTTCATCCCGCAGCGGCTCTGGGAAGAGCACAAGCGCGAGCTCGGCGAATACAACCGCATCCGCGTCGAGGAGCACGGCTGGAAGCCGGAGCGCCCGACGGTCGTCTGCTGGGTGTACTGCGCCGAGACCGACGCCGAGGCCGAGGAAGGCGCGCGCCAGTACCTGCCGGAGTACGGCGACAGCGCCCTTCGCCACTACCAGTTCCTCGGCGAGCACCTGCAGGGGCTGAAGGGCTACGAGTACTACGCCCAGATGGCCAAGATGCGCGCCAACCTGCCGCCCGAGTTCGACACCGCCGGCATCTACCTGCAGAACAACATCTGGGGCAGCCCGAAGACCTGCCTCGAGAAGCTCGAGCGCATCAACAGCATGATGGGCGCCGACGAGTTCGTCGCTGTCTTCTCGTACGGCTCGATGTCGGTTGAAAAGGCCGAGGCCAACATGCGCCTCTTCGCCGAAAAGGTCCTGCCCGGCACCAAAGCCTTTGCCCCGGCTGAGGTCCCGCTACTGGTGACCTGAGCCTTACTCCTCACCGCGCAGGCCGGCGAGCGGGGCACGGTCAGGCGCCGCAACCGCGATCTCGGTCTCGCCGAAGTCGGCGACGGCGCCGATCAGGCGCACGCGCACGGGGGCAGTGCCCTGGCCGATGATCCCAAGCCGCTCGGCGGCGGCGCGCGAAAGGTCGATGATCCGTCCAGAGACGAACGGACCGCGATCGTTCACGCGCACCTGGACTTTGCGGCCATTCTCCAGGTTCGTCACCTCGACCATGCAGGGCAGCGGCAGGGTCTTGTGGGCGGCGGTGAGCGCGCGGGCGTCGAACCACTCCCCGTCGGCCGTCCGCCGCGTGTGCGGCGGATAGCTGTACCAGGAGGCCAGACCCTTCTCGTCGTAGTGATCGTAGGCGTGCGGCGCGTAGCGCTGGCCGCCCACCTCGTACGGCCGCATCGAGCCGGAGTGCATCCAGGCCAACGGCCCGCCGCTGTGGCTGACGCACGCCGAGAGGCCGATCGCCGCAAGCGCGGCCAGTGCGGGGACTGTTCTGACGGACTTCGAGCGCAATCGCCGCTCCCATTGGGGTCGAGCTCGCTCCCACGCTGCGCCGCGTCGCTTTTGGAATCGGTTAACGGCGGATGATCATGCCGCCCGGCGTGACGAAGTCGGGGCCCGCGTGATAGCCTTGGCCGTCTTCGTGGCGCCAACCAGAGAGCTCGGCCGCGGGGCCGCAATCCAGACGTGCAAGGGAGCCAGACTTGGGCAAGCGCAAGAACAACGAATTCGAGATCAGGGGCGTCAACCATCTGGCGCTGGTCTGCAAGGACATGGCCCGCACCGTGGAATTCTACCGCGACGTGCTCGGCATGCCGCTGACCAAGACCATCGACCTGCCCGGCGGCATGGGTCAGCACTTCTTCTTCGACATCGGCAACGGCGACTCCCTCGCCTTCTTCTGGTTCCCGAACGCGCCCGAGACGGCCCCCGGCGTCGCCAGCCCGCAGGCGTTGCCCGGCAAGGGGTCGATGATCACGGCGCACGGCTCGATGAACCACATCGCCTTCGACGTCCCGCCCGAGAAGTTCGACGAGTACGTCGAACGCCTGAAGGCCAAGGGCATTGGCGTCAGCCCGGTGATGAACCACGACAACTCGCCGATGCAGGTCAGCGCGACGGTGACGCCCGACGTCTTTGTCCGCTCGATCTACTTCTTCGATCCGGACGGCGCCTGCCTGGAGTTCGCCGCCTGGACCAAGGTGCTCGACGACAGCGACGTCGCGCACGACCCGGTCCGGGCCGACGGCACGAAAGCGGTCGGCCTGATCACCGCATTGGCCTGAACGGCCGGTAGCCTACGTACTCAACACCGCTCATCCCCGCGGAAGCGGGGGGGTATAGTGATAACCGGATTCGGGACCGGCTTTGACCCGCTCAAGGTTGGCAAGTCCTGACCTTGGTCAGCTGGCTAGAAGTGCGCTCAGATGAGTATGGCCTTTGTCGAAAGCTGCGCGGACGACGTTGGCGAGAACATGTGTGTTGTCGGCGGCCTGATATGACGCAGACGCTTGCAAGCGGGCGTCAGCTTGAGCGCATACTACGAATTGGCCATCTCGATCATAGACCTTCGTGGCGGCCCACGGCACGGTTTCATGCTCCCACGCAGGCGTGGTTAACGAAAAGAAGTTCTGGATGAGTCTCTTGGCAGAGACACGCGGATTGAACAGGACAACGCTTTCATCATTGAAGGATATTCCACCGATCTTTATGTCGCCGCCTCTCGACAGATGTTGCAACATCTTGGTGGCCAGTCGAAAACCTGCAATCTTCCATAGCCGGCTGACGGCTTCTCCGAAGACCTTGGAGTTGCTTAACGTAATCTCTGCTAGTTGAGGGCCTGCTCCTATCGCTATGCGGTAGGTTACGCTGGCTGCGGCGGTCGCCGGCAAGCCAGTCTCAGCGACCACGTCCTGAGGTGCCTTAAGGAGCTGTTCCACCAATTGACGAGCGCGGCCGGGCGACACACCAGGTAGCCAGCCAACCTCGCAGGCCACCCGAGAGCGTGGCGTTACCAACACCAAACGCGCTCTCGAAATTTCCTCTGGGTCTAAGGCGAGTAGTGGATCTGAAGCAGCCTCAACGATCTCGGATGCGGTGCTCCTTACGCTGACCTTCAGTGTCCAGAAGGGACTGCGCGTAAGGAGACATTCTCCCGCGGAGAGGGCGGTCAGCTGCGAACCGGGCGAGGTCATTGTGGACTGACGGAATCTGAAACAGGAGTCGTGGCCCCGTCAGGCGTCTGGGCGGAGCTCGCCTCTTGTCCGCCTGCCAATTGGCCATCAACGTTCGGCGCCGGTACCGGTAGTAATCCAGGCGTCCTTCACGCTAGAGTTATTGGGGTAGGAACTTACGTCCTAATTCCATTCTACGGCCTCGATCGAGCCACATCGGTTGCCAAGGCGTTGGCGCATGCTGCTGAGCTATGCGGGGGCGCAAAGAGCGCGTTCTAACGGCATCTTCCGCCTAGCGGGCAGCATTGCCCGTGAGATCGGAGGTGGTTCCCTCCTGGGTCAAACCTGATCCCAAATCCGAGTATCACTATACCCCCCCGCGGAAGCGGGGACCCAGGCGTTCCGGGTCGGCGGTGTCACGTCCGCCGTTCGATTCGACCACCAAGCACACAAAGCACACCAAGAGTTCTGAGAAGGATCAGGCGGCGCGGCTAACCACGGCCTCTTCGTGTGCTTGGTGTGCTTGGTGGTTGAAAAAACGTAGGTCCCCGCTTTCGCGGGGATGGGGGTGGAACTCGATTTCATTCTAGCTGAACGCCAGGCCCTCGAACGCGCCCGAGTTTCGCCAGGCGTCGATGTAGGCGAAGAAGGCCGAAGCCCCGGCGGGGTAGCCGACCGCCAGCCGCGCCGCGGGGCCTAGCGGCTGCCCCTCGTTGTTGTAGTAGCCGGGCGTGCAGTCGGGCGAGCCCAGCATGCGGCCCATGCCGGTCAGCAGCAGCTCGACCCAGGCGTCCTGCGCGTCTTGCGTCACCTCGACCTCGCGGTAGCCGCCGTCGAGCGCGTGCTTGATGACGGCGGCGATGGTTCTGCCCAACTCGGTCAGGTTGTGCGGCACGTTCGAGATCAGGTTCGCCCCTTGCGTCGGCTGGACGAAGAAGGCGTTTGGGAACCCGTGCACGTGGATGCCGTGCTTGGAGCGCATGCCGTCGGCCCAGGCCTCCGACAGGGTCAGGCCATCGCGCCCCGTCACCTCGAAGCCCGCGCGGCGCTTGTAGGCGGTGCCGACCTCGAAGCCCGAGGCGTAGATGATGCAGTCCACCTCGTACTCGACGCCGGCGACCACAAAGCCTTTCGGCGTGATCCGCTCGACCCCCTTGCCGTCGGTATCGACCAGGTGCGCACTGGGTTCGTTGAACGCCTGCAGGTATTCGTCGTGGAAGCACGGCCGCTTGCAGAGCTGGCGGTACCAGGCCTTCAACTGCTCTGCGGTCTTGCGGTCGCGCACGATCGCCTCGGCGCGGGCGCGGATCTCTTCCATCTTCTCGAAGTCGGAATCCTCGTAAGCCGCGAGCATTTTCTGCGGGGTCAGTCCCTCGCGCGGCAACTCGGCGATCTTCTCCCGGATACGCCGCGACAGGTCGGTCCAGCCGTCCTGGACGAGGTCCTCCTCGGCCGAGCCGCCGGCCTGGTTGGCGGTGAAGTTCTCCAGCCACCGCTGTTGCCAGCCCTCTGTCGCGATCGTCGCGAACCAGTCCGGATCGATCGGCGCGTTTGCGCGCACGTCCACCGAAGAAGGCGTCCGCTGCACGACATAGAGCGTCTTGCAGGCGCGGGCGAGGTGCGGAACGGCCTGCACCGCCGTCGCGCCGGTGCCGATGATAGCGACGCGCTTGTCGGCGAGCTTCGCCAGCGGCGCGCCGGACGGATCGCCGCCGGTGTAGTCGTAATCCCAACGGCTGGTGTGGAAGGAGTGGCCCTTGAAGGACTCGATGCCCGGAATGCCGGGCAGCTTTGGCACGTGCAGCGGTCCGGTGCCGAGACCGATGAAGCTGGCGGTGAAACGATCGCCGCGGTCGGTCTGGATCACCCAGCGGGCATTGGCCTCGTCCCAGGTGAGCGCGGTGACCTCGGTGTGAAACAGCGCGTTGGCGTAGAGGCCGTACTGCTTGCCGATACGCTGGCACTGCTCGAGGATCTCCGGCGCGTGGGCGTACTTCTCGGTGGGCCTGTGCCCGGTCTCTTCGAGCAGCGGCATGTAGACCATCGAGGCGGTGTCGCACTGGGCGCCCGGATAGCGGTTCCAGTACCAGGTGCCGCCGAAATCGCCGCCCTTCTCGATGATGCGCACGTCGCTCACACCCGCCTCGACCAGGCGCGCGCCGGTGACCAGCCCGGCGAAACCGCCGCCCACGAAGGCGAAGGTGACATGGTCTGTCTTCGGCTCACGCTCCTGCCGAGGCGTGTAGGGATCGTCGAGGTAGTGCGACAGCTGGCCCTTGATCTGCAAGTACTGGTCGTTGCCGTCGGGCCTGAGGCGCTTGTTGCGCTCCTCGAGGTACTTGGCGAGCAGCGCCTGCTTGTCGAGCGGCCGCTTGGCGGCGGGCTTGGTTTCCATCGTCATGGTCATCGCAAGGGTCCTCGCTCAAGCCGCCCAGGCTTCCCGGACCGCCGGGATCGGTTGATCGCCGGCGATGGCGTCATAAAGCGTCGGCGGCGTCAGGTTCAGCCGTCGGCGCGCGGCCGCCAGGGGTTCGCTCAGCAGCTGCTCATAGTCCTCGCCGGGGAGCCAGCGGGCGGCCTTGCCGCGCTTGTACCCCTGCCAGATCGCCGCGACCGCGACGCCATGGCCCTCGCGACGGGCTCGCATGGCTGCGCCGAGCGCGATCAGCGCCCAGCCAAGGCTGCCGGTCTGCGCATAGGAGAAGGCGACCAGACAGGCTTCGCCGAGGCCGTCGCGGTGATAGCCCGCCAGCACGTGCCAGATGTCGTGGCTGTCGCGGATACGGCGGCCGAACCAGGCGTAGGGATGGCGCTCGTCCGCCTGGTCGCGCCGCTGGCGGCTGATGGCAGCCAGGCCGTCGGCGGAGAGGTTCTCGCTGCGCACGAACTGGCGGTAGGCCGCGCCGACCGTCCCGGGCGCGAAGCTGTCCAGCCAGGCGCCGTCCATCAGGCGCGGCGCGAGCTCGACGCGCTCGTAGGCCAGCCGGCCACCCCGCTCCGTCGTCAGCAGGCGGCGGTAGTTCTTCAGCGTCGAGTCGCCGTTCAGCGCGGCCATGATGTCGAAGACCTGGCCGGTGTCCTCCTTGTCGGACAACAGCCGGCCGAGGGCCTTCCACGCCACGCCCCATTGGCGGCGTGGCGGCCGCAGGCGGGTCTCGGCAGGCGCGAACATCGTTTCAGTCATGGTCATGCGGGGCGTTCCTGGGTGTTGAGGTAGACGGTTTGGCGGCGGACGCAAACGCTGCGCGCCCTTGCGGTGTCAGCAGGCTGTCGTGGATCAGGCCGCGTACGATCCGGCCGCAGGCGGCCAGGTCGAGCGGCTCGCCCCAGGCGAGCTGCAGCATCAGCCCCTGGAACGTCGCGACCAGCGTTCTGGCCACCGAGTCCGGGTCGAGCTCGGCGCGGATCTGGCCGGTCCGCTGGCCCCGCTCGACCAGGCGGACGATGGCCGCGCGCACCAGCGCCAGGCCCTCGACCGTGCTCGCCTGGATGCGCTCGTTTCGCAGCGCCTCGCCCCAGCCCTGCACCGCGACGCGGCGCGCGTCCGCGCGCCGCGGATCGGTGAGGCCCTGTCCGTACAGCTCGACAAGCCTCAGCAGCCCACGGACCGGGTCCTGCTCGCTCTGCGCCAGCGCGTTGATGAAGGCCTCGCTTTGGCGCCGGTCGTCGGCGAGCGCGACGACGATGTCGTCCTTGGTCGCGAAGTAGAGGTAGAGCGCGCCCTGGCTCACGCCGAACTCGCGGACGATGTCGGCGGTCGTGGTGGCGTGGAACCCGTCCCGCGAAAAACAGCGCAACGCCGCCGCCATGATGTGCTGGCGGCGCGTCTCGCGCTGAGCTTCAGAGATCTTGGGCATGTCTGAAAAAAACCGACTGGTCACTCACTATTATGCGCCGACAGACCACCCGTCAAGCCATGCGCAGTCGGCGCTGCCCCTGTTGAACCACGAACAACACGAAAAGCACGAAAAGCGCCCTACCTTACTCGTCATCCCCCGCTGGAGCGGCGCAGCCGCGGAATGCGGGGGACCCATGAACACCCACATTCGACGGTGATCATGGGTGGCCCGAACAAGTCGGGCCATGACGGTTGAGGTGGGCGCGCCGCGCGAGCCGCCCCACCGTTCGTGCTTTTCGTGCTTTTCGTGGTTCCCTGCTGGCCACCGGTCTCCCCCGACCTCACCCGCCCGGATGATAGGTGCGCTCGGTGTGGCCGGCGAGTTCGTCGGGGTAGAAGTAGACCGGCCGCAAGGCACCCGTCGCGTACCGCTCCGCCTCGTCGTCGAAGTGCGCCGATGCGGGATCGCCGCTTTCCCCACCGGCGGTGACCGCAAGCGCCCTCACCCGCGGCCCGAACTCGACGACGGCGACGAAGCTGTTGCCACGCTCGCCATAGCGCCGCTTGGCGCCCGGCGCGGGCGGCCCGGCTATCGACGCGAGCGACCCCCAGCGCGACGCCGTGAAGCCGACCGGCGTGCTGGGCTGGGCGTCGGAATAGTGGGCTTGGATGTCGTCGCTCAGCCGCTGGAAGCGGTTGATCTCGCCCCAGCGTGTCCGCCAGGTCCCGAAGTCGGCGTCCAGCTTGTCGACGGCCGCCTGGAGCGCGCCAAGCCTCTGCGCCGGCGTGGTGTGGGCCAGCACCCAGTCGTAGTTGACCAGATTGCCGTCGTCGGACGTCTCGCCGGCCGCGCGCCACAGCGCCTCGCCCCAGTAGACGGCGAGCGAGGTCGCGATGGAGTCCGTCGACCAGCGGCGGTCCCACCCGCGTAGGACGGCGATGGGCTCAGCCAGCGAGGACCTCAGCGGATCGGCGGCGGCGGCCTGATCGTAGGCCTCGAGCAGGCGGGGCATGAGGATGTCGAACCCCGGCAGGCGCGGGTCGTACGCGGCGCTGATCAGGGACTGAAGCGTGAAGTCGTGCTTGCCCGAGAGCGCCGCCATCGCGTGCAGGCCGCGCACGTTTTCTCCGCCCTCGTCCATGTAGCGCGGAAACGCGCCCTGCTTCGGGCTGTCGGCCCCGGCGGCCGAATAGGGCCAGTTGTTGGTGTTCTGGATCCAGCCGTTCGGCGGGTTCAGAAGGTGGGGGGCTTCGTCCAGCGCATGCAGGCCGCGCCAGTCGGTCGCCGGGTCGGAACCGTCCACCGGCTGGCTGTAGTCGAAGGCATCGTCGCGGCGGGGAATGAACTGCGGGTGCAGGTAGGCGATGTCGCCGTCGGCGTCGGCGAAGACCGTGTTGTTCGAGGTGTTGGCCTTCAGCCCCATGACCCGCATGTAGTCGGCGAACGTACGCGCCTTGGTCAGCCCGTAACTCTGTTCCAGCGCCGGGACGGGCGCGAACATCATCGCCTCGGCGATCCAACGGCCGTCGGCCGTCTTGGCCACGATCGGACCGTGACGGGTGCGGTAGACGGTGAACGTCTTCTCTGCGAGCCCGCCGGCCGGGGTCCGGTAGCGCAGCGTGACCGACGTCTGGCCAACCGGCCGCAGCGCGGCGCCGTAGCGGGCGTAGAGCCGCCCGTCCTTGCGCACGATGGTCTCGACGAAACGGTCGACCGCGTCCGACTGGCTGGACGTGTGCATCCAGCCCAGCCGCTCGTTGAAGCCCTGGTAGATGAAGAATTGGCCCCAGGTCGCGGCGCCGTAGACATCCAGGCCCTGCTCGCTCGTCACCTGCAACTCGGAGCGGAAGTAGAACGAGGTATGTGGGTTGATCAGCAACAGCGCGTGGTGGTCGGCCGTGTTCGCCGGCGCGATCGCAATGCCGTTCGAGCCCGCCTGGTCGGGCTCGCGGGTCGACGGGTCGTCGCCCAGGCCCGCGAACTGCGGGGTGCGGTAGAAGTCGGCCAGACCCGTGAGCGAGATGCGCTCGACGTCGCCGCCGATGCTGCCTTCGGTGAAGCTGAGCGCCATCCAGGGCTCGAAGTGGCGGATGACCTGAGGGCGCACGTTCGGATGCGTGGCGAGGTAGAAGTTCAAACCATCGGCCCAGGCGTCCATCAGCGACTTCAACCAGACCGGGCTCGCCCGATAGCGCGCCTCGAGGTCGGCCGGATCCACGTACATCCGCGCACGCAAGTCCTGCATCACGCCGGTTTCGCCGTCGGCCTCCGCCGTGCGGCCGAGCGCGGTCAGGTAGTTCCGCTCGATCCGATGGAAGTCGTCCTCGGCCTCGGCGTAGATCATCCCGAACACCGCATCGGCGTCGGTGCGCCCGTGCACATGCGCGATCCCCCAATCGTCCCGCACAATCGTCACCCGAGATGCTTCGGCCTGCAGTCGTGCGAGATCAGCCGCCCGAGCCTGAGCCGCGGAAGCGAGAGCCAGGCCGGCCAGCGCGAACAGGAGGGTGAGCGCGTGTCGCGCGTTCGCACCCACTCTTCCCCGCGACGCGGGGCCAGACATTGAAACGCGGCGCGGCGGCCGAGCTCTTTTGGACCGCCAAGGACGCCAAGATCGCCAGAGGATCGGTGAGGACGGAAACGTCGCGGCCAGATGCTGACTCTTGGCGTCCTTGGCGTCCTTGGCGGTCAAATTGGAAGGTTCAGCGTTCACGGTAGCCCCCGGAGAAACACCCCTGCCCCCGAAAGTCGAGGGATGAGCGGTATTGGGCGCCGACCCTACACCTCCTCCAGATAAGCCACCCCCGGCGCGGTTTTCAGCGCCCCCCTCACCGCGGGGTCGAGGGAGAAGCGGCCTGGCAGGCGCAGCTCGATCTCGCGGCCGTCGCCGGCGCCTCCGACCAGGATCACCTCGCCGCCGCTGGTCGGCGTTTCCGCCGGACGCAGACGCTTCTTCAGGGCGTCCATGTCGGCGAGCGCCGGCGAGAGGTGCACGCGCAGGCCGGCCGTTGCGCCCGCGACCGCGCGCTCGAGAGGCTCGGCCTCGTCGCCAAAGAAGCGGACATCGCCGTCGGCCGCCTTGGCGCGCACCTTGATCACCACCGACCCGCCGGGTTCCAACGCCTCGCGGCAACGGCGCAGCTGCTCGGGCGGGAACAGCACCTCGTACTCGCCGGTGGGGTCCGAGAGCGTGACGAA
Organism: uncultured Alphaproteobacteria bacterium; assembly: GCA_963719975.1. Classification (GTDB taxonomy): domain Bacteria; phylum Pseudomonadota; class Alphaproteobacteria; order Caulobacterales; family Caulobacteraceae; genus Poindextera. Next base: position 427,573 of record CAVRED010000007.1, on the reverse strand, counting down.
GGCGAAGCGGTCGCCGCTGCGCGCCGAGGCGCGCTCCTGGCGCCGACGCACGACGCCCGCCATGCGGAAGGCCTCCATCCCCTGCTCCACCTGCGCCAGCACCTCGGTGAACAGGCTGACGCGCCGCCGGCGCAACACCTCGAGCATCGACTCCAGCGGATGGCCGCTGAGGTAGAAGCCGACCGCCGCCCGCTCCTCGTCCAGCTGTTCGGTCTCGCTCCAGGGGTCGCGGCGGGGCAGCCGCGGCCGCGCGGCGTCCGGCTGCTCGCCGAACAGGTTGGCCTGCGCCGAGGCGCGGTCGGCCGCGGCGCTCTGCGCATGGGCGATGAGGATATCCGCCGCCGCGACCACCTCGGCGCGGTTCGCATGCAGGCTGTCGAAGGCGCCGGCGCGCGCGAGGTTCTCCAGCGCCCGCTTGTTGACCAGCCGCGGATCCACGCGCTGCACGAAGTCGTGGAGGTCGGCGAACTGGCCGCCCTCCTCGCGTATGGCGACCAGGTGCTCCATCGCGGCCAGGCCGACATTGCGGATCGCGCCCAACGCATAGAGCAGCTCGCCGTCCTCGACGGTGAAGTCGGCGCCGGAGCGGTTCACGTCCGGCGGCCGGACGACGACGCCCCCTCGCCGCGCGTCCTGGTAGAACAGCGCGAGCTTGTCGGTGTTGGACAGGTCCAGGCTCATCGATCCGGCGTAGAACTCGACCGGCGCATGGGCCTTCAGCCAGGCGGTTTGGTAGGCGATCAGCGCGTAGGGCGCGGCGTGGCACTTCTTGAAGCCGTAGCCGGCGAACTTCGCCATCAGCTCGAAAATCAGCTCGGCGGTGGGCGCGGGCACGCCACGCTCGGTCGCGCCGGAGAGGAAGCGCGCGCGCTGCTGGTCCATCTCCTTCTTGATCTTCTTGCCCATGGCGCGGCGCAACAGGTCCGCCTCGCCAAGGCTGTAGCCGGCCAGGATGCGGGCGATCTGCATCACCTGTTCCTGGTAGACGATGACGCCATAGGTCTCGGCCAGCACCGGCTCGAGCAGCGGGTGCAGGACGTCGACGTCCTTTCGGCCCCACTTGCGGTCGACGTAGTCGTCGATCGAGGCCATCGGCCCCGGCCGGTAAAGCGAGATCAGCGCGGTGATATCGTCGATCGACGAGGGGCGGAGCTTGCGCACGGTGTCGCGCATCCCCTGCCCTTCCAGCTGGAACACCCCGATCGTCTGGCCGGAGGCGATGAGGTCGTAGACCGCCTCGTCGTCCAGGGGCAGCTGCTCGAGGTCGATGCCGGCCCCGCGACGCTGCATGTGCTTCACCGCCCGGTCGATGACGGTCAGGGTCTTCAGGCCGAGGAAGTCGAACTTCACCAGGCCCGCGCTCTCGACCCACTTCATGTTGAATTGCGTGGCGGGGATGTCGGAACGCGGGTCGCGATAGAGCGGCACGAGCTCGGTCAGCGGCCGATCGCCGATTACGATGCCGGCGGCATGGGTCGAGGCGTTGCGGTAGAGACCCTCGAGCTGCTGGGCGACCACCAGCAGGCGGGCGACCTCGGGATCGTTGTCCCTCGCCTGCTGCAGCCGCGGCTCGAGCTCGACGGCGCGGGCGAGCGTGGTCGGATTGGCCGGATTGTTCGGGACCATCTTGGCCAGCCGGTCGACGAGGCCTAGCGGCAACTGCATCACCCGGCCGACGTCGCGCAGAACCGCGCGGGCCTGCAGCGAGCCGAAGGTGATGATCTGGGCGACGCGGTCCTTGCCGTACTTCGCCTGCACGTAGTCGATGACCTCGCCGCGCCGCTCCTGGCAGAAGTCGATGTCGAAGTCCGGCATCGAGACCCGTTCGGGGTTGAGGAAGGCTTCGAACAGCAGGCCGTAGGCGATGGGGTCCAGGCCGGTGATCATCAGCGACCAGGAGACCAGCGAGCCCGCGCCGGAGCCGCGACCCGGCCCGACCGGGATGCCGTTCGCCACCGACCACTTCATGAAGTCGGAGACGATGAGGAAGTAGCCCGAGAAGCCCATCGACTGGATGAGCCCGATCTCGCGCTCCAGCCGCTCGTCGTACTCGGCGATGGGCGCCGCGGGCGGGTGCGCCTTCAGCCGCGCCGCCAAGCCCTCGCGCGCCTGCAGCGCGAGCTCCTCGTCCTCCGTGCGCCCCTCCGAGGTGGGGAAGCGGGGCAGGATCGGGTTGCGCTTGGCGACCATGAAGGCGCAGCGGCGGGCGATGTCGATGGTGTTGTCGCAAGCCTCGGGCAGGTCGGCGAACAGATGCCGCATCGCCTCGGCGCTCTTGAACGCGTGCTCGACCGTGACGCGCCGCCGCTCGTCCTGGCCGAGGAAGGCGCCGTCGGAGATACACAACAGCGCATCGTGCGCCTCGTGCATGGCGGGATCGGCGAAATAGACGTCGTTGGTCGCCACCAGCGGGACGTCGTGCTCGTAGGCGTAGGCGACCAGGCCGGGCTCGGACGCCGCCTCGATGGCCAGCTCGTGCCGCTGCAGCTCGATGTAGAAGCGGTCGCCGAAGGCGGCGTGCATCGCGGCCAGCGCGCCGTTCGCCTCGGCCGTCCGCCCGGCCGCGAACAGCGGGTCGATCGGCCCGTCCGGCCCGCCGGAAAGCAGGATCAGGCCCTCGGCGTGCTCCACGACCCTGGCCCAGGGGACATTCGGCTCGTCGGACGGCTCGATGTCGAGATAGGCCGCCGACGACAGCGTCATCAGGTTGCGATAGCCGGTCTCGTTCTGCGCCAGCAGCACGACCGTCGGGGCCCGCGCCCAGCGCTCGGGCGGCCCCTCGCCGATGCCGGTCACCGGCAGCGCGCAGCCGATGATCGGCTGGACGTGCGCGTCCTTGGCGGTGACGGAAAACTCGAGCGCGCCGAACAGGTTGGCCCGGTCGGCCAATCCCACCGCCGGCATGTGCGCCGCATGCGCCAGCGGCCCGATCTGCTCGGCCTTGATCGCGCCTTCCAGCAGCGAATAGGCCGAGCGAACGCGCAGGTGGATGAAGCCCTGACTCAGGTCGTGTGCTTCACCGTCAGCCGCCATCGACCTCTGCTCATGCCTTCGCGACTCAGGCGACCAGATGCGCCAGCGAACACATCATCCAAACGAACCCCGCCACCGACGCAAGCGCCATCGTCTCGCGAGCCAGCCAAACCATCCGAACATCCCCACTTGAGTTGTACCTGTTTTGTTCTTATTCACGGTTTGTTCCGGAGTCAAGGTCTCGGCGATCGGCGGTGCCGTCCTCGGGCGGAGGCGGGTGGCCCGCCCGAAAGCGGACCATCACATGGTCGGTTCGCTCGCGCTCTCGAACAGATATGGCGCCAGCGTCGCCTGGGCTTCGATACGGATCTTGTGCCAGCGACCGCCGCCATAGTAGGCGAGGCTGCCAGGCGCCGCTTCTCCGTGCCCGTTGTAGTAAGAGAGGCAGTCGCGCAACGGCGCCGAGGCGATGTCAGCCTGGCGGCAGTGTTCTGCGTAGGCTTCCTCCGGCTCCTTGCGCACGTCGACGATCCGAAGGCCCTGATCCCGCATCGTCTTCAACATCCAAACGACGTAGTCGCCGTGGGTGTCGATCGCGTCGGTGAAATTGAAGCTTCCGCCGCCACCCTGAGGACCGGAGACGATGAAGAGGTTGGGGAACCCTGCGCTGTGCAGGCCGAGGAATGTCTTGGTTCCTTCCGAATCCCACTTCTGCTTCAAGGTACGGCCGTCGCGACCGGTGATCATGTTGAAGGTCGATGTGGCCATCCACTGGAATCCGGTCGCGTAGATCAGAACGTCGAGTGGGTACTCGACGTCGTCGTGGACGACACCTCTCTCGTTGATCTGGCGGACACCCATCGGCGCGGTGTCGACCAGGTGGACGTGCGGCAGGTTGAACGTGGGCAGGTATTCATCGTGGAACGTCGGACGCTTGCAGCCGTATGGGTAGTAGGGCTTTAGCGCCGCGGCGGTCTTCGGATCCTTGACGATCGCATCCACCCGAGCCCGGATCTGCTCCATGATGCGGAAGTTCGCATCCAGCTGCTTCTCGATCAGCTCCTCCGGGCTGAGCATCCGCTCGTACTGCTTGCGTTCCTTGAAGTCGGCGACCTTGCCCGAAAGGTAGTCGTCGTTGGCCTTCATGGCGGTGCGGCCGGCCGAGATCCTGGCGAAGCGAGCGCGCCTCGCCCGCGCCCAACCAAGCTCCTGGGCCCACGCCAACCTCTCTTCCTCGGTTGTTGCTCGCTGGTCGCGCACGTCGATGGAGGACGGCGTGCGTTGAAAGACGTAGAGCTGCTTGACGACTTTCGCGAGCTCGGGGATCGCCTGCACCGCCGTGGCGCCGGTGCCGATGATGCCGACGGTCTTGCCCCTCAGGTCGACGTTGTAGTTCCAGCGGGAGGTGTGGAAGGAGTCGCCCGCGAAGCTCTGCATCCCCTCGATGCGGGCCAGTTTCGGTGTCGTCAGAATGCCGTTGGCGAGGACCACGAAGCGCGCCCGAATGCTGTCGCCGCGGTCCGTCGTGACCACCCATCGCCCGGCGGCTTCGTCCCAGTCCGTCCGTTCCACCGTGGTGTGGAACAGGCAGCGATCGTAGAAACCGGATTGCTCGGCCAGCTGCTGGCAATATTCCAGGATCTCGAACCCCGACGCGAACTTCATCGTCGGCACGTACCCACTCTCTTCCAACAGAGGCAGGTAGCTGTAGGCCTCCACATCACAGGCGATGCCGGGATAGCGGTTCCAGTACCAGGTGCCGCCGACGTCGCCGCCCTTCTCGCAAAAACGCACGTCTTCGAAGCCCGCCGCACGAAGCTTGTGCCAGAGCAACAAGCCGGCGAAGCCCGCGCCGACCACCAGGATCTCGCACTCGTCGGTCAGCGCCGCCCTCGGCACGGGGTCAGCCGAATAGACGTCGGCGAGGTACTTGGCGAAGGCGCCCTCCATCGCGATGTAGTCGGCAGCGCCCCGACGCACCTCTTTGAACTCGCGGTACTTGGCTTGTTCCTCGGCATCGAACGTCGCGCCTGCGGGAAGCTCGGGCAGCGTCGTGAGCGCCTCGTCGGAGACGATGGAGTAGCCTTTCCCTGCGATGTTCTCCGTGGCCTTCGCAGCCCGCGTATCAAAGACTTTACGCCCGCTCGCGGGATCAACGCGGATTGGCACGGTCATCTTCCTGCTACCTCATTTTGCGCGCTGCGCAGGCGCTCACCTTGGCCTGCCAGCCGACCGGTCTCAAGACGCAGCTGGATCGCCATCGGCCGATGCTCGCCGGATGTCCGAGCTTGGCGCAAGGCTCTTCTTGGGGTGTCGGCCGACCGGCCTTCGCGATCAAGGGGGGCTGGGGGATCAGGTTCCAAGATCGCGGAACACACCGATCAGCCGACGATCTCTACTAACGCCGTGGGTAAAGCAAAGCCAAGACGAAGAGGGTGCTAATCAGACGACACTGACGCTAAGCCGATCCCTGAGCGCTCCCCCGGCGGCGCTATTCTCCGCTCGTCGCAACCGCCTGAGAGCCCGCATGTTCAACCGTCACGGCAGAGACGTCCGCCGATCGATCCGTTCGCACAGCGTTGCTCCCTCGCAGCTGCGGCCAGTCACGCCACGCGTCCCTTCCTCCACCCTTCTCCACGCGCAGTCGACGGCGCCTGGAGCGACGGAGCTGCTCTGATGGCCATCAGCAGCGAACCGTTGAAGGTGAAGGCGGGCGACGTGGTGCGGCTGAAGTCAGGCGGACCGCGGATGACCGCCGAGCGGGTCGACCATCGCGTGGAGCTTGCCTACGCCCACTGCATCTGGATCGACGCGCGGAGCGCGGCCCGCACGATGTTCGTCAAGCTAGACGCCCTCGAGCTCGCCAGCGGCGACGACGACCAACCCGATTCCTCCTGACCCCCGCGGGGAAGGATGGTCAGCGAGCTTCGCACCACCACCACCACCACCACCCGAAGTTCGCTGACCATCCTTCCCCGTGGGCCATGCCCAGCGGCGGAACGCGATTCCATTGCCGCCAAGGTCAACGGCGGCGGACTTGAACCTGAGACACGACCCAACGACTTGTGGTGCGGCGTTCAAGTCCCTCGGGCATAAGGCGGACATGCTCGGCCGCGACTCCAGATGACGAAACCCAACGCCAACCGCCGCCGCTTCCTCCAGCTCGCCTCCGGCGCGGCCGCGGGCACGGCCTTTCCGGACGCCATCGCGCGTGCGCTGGCGCTGCCGGCGGCGGCGGCGCGCACCGGCACGCTCCGCGATCTCGAGCATGTGGTGATCTTCATGCAGGAGAACCGCTCGTTCGATCACTACTTCGGGACGCTGCGCGGGGTGCGGGGGTTCGCAGATCCAAGGCCGATGATGCTGCCAGGGGGCAGCGACGTGTTCCATCAGCCGCAGGCGCCGGGGTCGGCAGAGGTGGTCACGCCCTTCCGCCTGGACGCGGCGACGACCAGCGCCCAGAGCCTGAAGAGCCTGGACCACAGCTGGAAGGGCAGCCACGAGCGGTGGAAGTGGCATGACGCCTGGGTTCCGGCGAAGACGCCGCTGACCATGGGCTACTTCACCCGCGAGGACCTGCCGTTCCACCACGCGCTGGCCGACGCGTTCACCGTCTGCGACGCCTGCCACTGCTCGATCTTCGCCGCGACCAACCCGAACCGGATGTTCCTGTTCACCGGCACCAGCGGCCTGGCCGCCGGTGACGGAGGGCGCCAGGCGGTCTCCAACCCGTACGACGAGCTCAACGAGACCGCCGACCAGGCGAACGACGCGCCGGGCTTTCGGGCGTACCGGTGGCCCACCTACGCCGAGCGGCTGGAAGCGGCGGGCGTCTCCTGGCGGGTCTATCAGGAGTATGACAATTACGGTGACAACGCCTTGGCGTATTTCGTGAATTTCCGCGGACTTGATCCGGCCTCGCCGCTCTACCGCAAGGGCCGCGCGTGGGTCGAGGGGTCGAACGCCGCCAACGCCAGGACCTCCGTCGGCGAGCATCTGGTGGCGGCGTTCGCGCGCGACGTGGCCGCCGACAGCCTGCCAGCGGTGTCCTGGATCGTCGCGCCCTATGCGCTCTGCGAGCACCCGGCGGCCACGCCCGGCGCCGGCGCGGCGCTGACGGCGGGGCTGATCGAGGCGCTGACCGCCAACCCCGCGGTCTGGGCCAAGACGGCGCTGATCCTGAACTACGACGAGAACGACGGCTTCTTCGACCATGTGCCCCCGCTCGTGCCGCCCGTGGGGCAGGCGCCGGGCAAGAGCACGGTCGCGCTGGACGGAGAGCTCTATCGCGGCGTGCCGGTGGGGCTGGGACCGCGCGTGCCGATGATCGTGATCTCGCCCTGGACCAAGGGAGGCTGGGTCAATTCCCAGCTGTTCGACCACACCTCGGTGATCCGCCTCCTCGAGGCGCGGTTCGGTGTCGCCGAGCCGCAGATCACGCACTGGCGCCGGGCGGTGACCGGCGACCTGACCAGCGTGTTCGACTTCGCCGCGGCCAACGCGGCGGTCGCGCTGGGGCTGCCGGACGCATCGCAGCTGCCGGCCCAGGCGCGGGCGCAGGCGCGCCTGCCCTCGCCTCGCGCCCCGGAGGCGCCGGCGCGGCCGCCCAGGCAGGAGCCGGGCGCCAGACCCGCGCGCGCCCTGCCCTATGCCTTCGACGCCTCGGCGCTGCTGACGCCTGGGGGCTTGGAGCTCACCATCGCCAACACCGGCGCGGCTGGCGCGGGCTTCGCCCTCTATCCGGCCGAGGCCGAGGCCGGCGGACCGTGGTTCTACGCCGTCGAGGCCGGCAAGACGCTGAGCGACCTCTTGCCGGTCGGGCAAGCCTACGACCTCATCTTGCACGGTCCGAACGGCTTCCTGCGCCGGTTCGCAGGCGGTTCGGGCGATCGCATCGATGTCCGCGTCCACGAGCCGGGCGAGACCCTGGAGGTCCGGCTGCGCAACACAGGCGCCGCCGCCATCACTGTGCGGACCGCCAACGCCTATGCGGCGGGCGCGGAGCGCACGCTGGCGCTCGCGCCGGGGGCCGAGACGCTCGACGCCTGGCCGATCGCCGCGGCCGGCCATTGGTACGACGTCTCGGTGAGCGTCGCGGAGGACCCGCGGTTCCTCCGCCGCCTGGCCGGCCACGTCGAGACCGGCCGGCCCAGCCGCAGCGATCCGGCCCTGGACTGGGCCTGAACCGTCAGTTGTCGCGCAAGGTCGACTTGCTCGCTTTCTGCAACAGGGCCCTGAGGCTCGGCGTGTCGTGGGCATGGATGTCGTGGATGCGCCATTGGCCATTCACCTTGACCAGGTCGAGGGTGAGCTTGGTCGGGCCGTCGGGCGGCGGCGGGCCAGGCCAGGACAACGTCACGGCGGCGGTCGCGACCTCAGCCGTCGCGCCGCCGATCACGATCGCGGCCTTCATCTCGCTCGGATCCTGGCAGTCGCACACCGGATCGTAGTCGAGGGCGCTCTCGTCCCGCCCCCGCTTGTCGTCGAGGGCCATCATGGCGGCCAGCGACGGATCGAACTCCTCCGCCGCCGGGATGTCCGGGCCCGAGTCGCTCTCCGCGGCATACTTGGCGTACAGCGCCGCCAGGAAGGCGTGGGCGCTGTCGGCGTCGCCGGTCGCCGCCGCCGGGGCGGCGGACACGGGCGCGCCGGAGATGGGCGCAGCCGAGAGGGCTGCGCTCGCCGGTGGCGCCGCGGAAACGGCATTCTGCGGCTGGCCCTGGCCGCAGGCCGCGAGCAGGCCGAGGCTGGCGGTCAAAGCCGTCGCGACGACAATTCTCCGGGCTGGCATGGGCAGTCCCCTCCTGCTCTTGGTCACCACAGCTCCGCCAGTTCGGTCACGCCGGTCAACTGCGCCAGCACCGCCGGCTGGGCGCGCAGGGTGGCGGCCAGCAGGGAGAAGCCAGAGAAGCGCATTCCGATCGCGTTCGGCTGCAGCTCGAACATGTGGAACTGGGTCGCCAGCGCCAGCGTGACGAGATCCAGGATGGCGTCGCGATTGCGCTCGTAGGCTTGGGCTGTGTCCTCGATGCGATGCAGACGCGCTCCGTCCGCGCGCAGAGCGGCGAAGGAAAAGACGCGGTCCGCGCCGTACTTCGCGCGACAATAGGCGAGCGCCGCTGCGCTGTCGGTGCCGACAAAGATGTGCGCGCCCGGGTCGATCGCGACCTGCTCCAGGGGGGCCTGGTAGTGGGTGCTATAGTCGGTGTCGCGGATGTGTATCCCGACGTAGCCGTGGCCCAGCACCGCGAGCCGCTGTCGCAGCGCCTCTACGAGTTCGCTCCTCAGGCTCAGCCGCGCGAGCGCACCGATCGAGCGGGCGCCGCCGCCGGCCTGGTGGTGCACGATGAGCGTCTCGGGGTGGTCGCATTCGAAATCGAAGCTGATCGGCTGCCCGCTCTGCTCGTCGATGAACATCCGCCGCTCGAGGACGTAGCGGGGACGGGCGGCGCGCAGCCTCCCGGCAAGGAAGGCGGGCCGGACATCGAGCGAGTCGAGCTGGCCGCGGACGAGGTCGGTGTCGAGCAAAAGGTTTGGGCGCAAGCTTATGAAATAGTTGGAGAACCGATCCCGAAAATACTCGTCGGATTGCTCGGCGGTGTCGACCACCACGAGCCGCCCGAAGCGGTCGGCGTAGGCGCAGCAGCGTTCGATCTGGCAGAGCACGTCGTTCAGCCCGCCGAGCGGCCGGCAAAGCAGGATCGGAACGGGGCTCAATGGGCGTAGGGACGCAGCGTCTGGGTGGGTGGGCCTAGCGCGCCGTCGGCGGCTGCGGTCTGGGCAGCGATCTCGCCTGGCGCCTGGCCTTGCTCGACCCAGGCCTGCAGCAGGCCCTGCCAGTCCACCGCGCCAGGTCCGCGCCCGCCGCCGCAGTGAAGCATGCCGGGCACGAGGTAGAGCCGATAGAAGGCGGAAGGGTCGCCCATCACGCCGGCGACGTCGTCGTAGTAGGCGATCGAGCCGCGGGCCGGAATCGCGGGGTCGTTCCACCCATGGTACTGGATCAGCTTGCCGCCATGGTCGCGGAAGGCGCTGAGATCGGGGCTCGTGGCGTTCACGACCGCGGCCACGCGGGCGGACTCGACCGGCGCGGTCTGCAGATCGAGGCCGAGGATGTCGTAGCCCGCGTCGCCGAAGACGAAACCGCGCCAGAATCCGGCGGCAAAGCCCCAGATCAGCGAGCGGTTCAGCTGGTCCTTGGACGGGCCGGTGACCCATGTGGCCCACGACCCCGGCTCGGCCTCGGCGCCGGGGGCATAGCCCGGATAGGAAAAGCGCGCCTCGCCGCCTTCGGTGATGACCAGGCCACGATAAAGCGCGCGGGCGGCGTCCAGTTGGGCCGGCGTGAGGCAGGCGCCGGCGCTCTTGCCCGGCGGGCACGCGAGCTCGCCCGGGTCGAAGCGGCACGCGGCCGGGTTGGCGATGTAGGGCCCGCCGCCGCAGTCGGCCAGCGCGGCGGCCTCGAGCGCCTTGAGCTGGTCCGCGCCGAGCCAGGCGCCCGGCGCGCTGAGCCGCTGTTCGTAGAAGGCGCCCAGCGTGACCAGGCCCGAGAGGTTGTTCGCGGGCGCGCCGGCCAGGATGCCGTCGAAGTCGCGCGGGAAGCGCTGCGCCTCCATCAGCGCCTCGCGCCCGCCGTCCGAGCAGCCGTTGAAATAGCTGAATTTGGGCGGGCCAGCGTGGGCGCGGATGAGCGCCTTGGCCGTGTCTGTGGTCTCCTTCAGCGCCCGCCAGCCGTAGTCGGTGACCTTGTCCGGGTGGCCGATGGCCCAGCTGGCGTCGGGGAAGCCCATCGGGCTTTGGTGCCCGTCGTCGGTCATGGCCACCGCGTAGCCACGGGCGGCGGCCGCCGCCAAGCCTTGCGAGAAGATCATGCCGGCGAAGCCGCCGTTGCCGAGTTGGAGGTAGCGCCCATTCCAGGCCGCGCCTTCGGGGATCCAGACCTCGATGCCGATCGCGGAATCGGCGCTCGGCCGCGAGATCACGTCGATCTTGCAGGCGCTTACCGACCCCGCCGGCGTGAGCGCGGCGCTGGTCACGGTCGCATGCGGCAGCTGAAGCTTGACCAGGTCCTCGCACGGCGTCGCCGCACGCGTGCAGCCCGCGAACCCGATGAACACCAGGCCGAAAGCCGCCGCTGCGAATTCGAAGTCCTCGTTTCATCGCACCCCTCCCCCGCAATCTGACCGCCCTGGAGCGGCGAGCGTCAAGGCCAGGCTCTCTTTCGAGAGACGTTTGAGCGGCTTGACGGAAGGTCCGGGCGATGGGCAGCGTTGAGCTTGGCCTGGGGAGGGAGGACGAAGCCCATGTCGATTGTACATATCCTGATCTTTCTCGTCGTCGGCGGCGTGGCCGGCTGGCTCGCCGGGCTCGTCGTCCGCGGGCGCGGCTTCGGCATCATCGGCGACATCGTTCTGGGCGTGATCGGCTCGTTCATCGGCGCCTATCTCTTCAAGCACATTCTGCACCTGACCATCGGCGGCCTGATCGGCGAGTTCGCGGCGGCGGTGGTCGGCGCCGGGCTGCTCGTCCTGATCCTCAGGCTGATCCGCCGCTAGCCGGAGAGACCTGTCGTGCGTGCATCCCTGAAGATCGCCGGCGCCCTGGCGCTGGTTCTGTTGCTGGCGGCTTGCGTGGCGGGCTCGGAGGAGTCCCATCGCGCCGTGGCCGGCGGGTGGGTCTCGCAGCTCTTCCTCGGCTTCTGGCATGGGATGATCTCGCCGTTCATGCTGATCGTCGAGGTGGTGAACACGATCCGGCCGCACACGCTGCCTTGGACCGTGCGCATGTTCGAGACGGCGGGGACGGGCGTGCCGTACGACGTCGGCTTCTACTTCGGCCTGCTCAGCGGTCCCGGCGCCGCCTGGGGCGCCTCGAGGCGGCGCTAGGCGCCGCCGCACATGTGCTCTGAGTCGGCTTCGGTCCAGGTCTGGCCGGTGCGAAGGTTCGTGGCCGTGTAGGTCTTGCCGCGATCATCGCCGGGCGGACAGTTCTGCGGCAGCGAGGTCAGGCACAGCTTGACCGCATCGCCCGCCTGCGAGGCGTCGATGCCCGGCACCTGGTCGTAGGAGACCTGGCTGACGCCGTCGGCGTAGCTGATGGCGCTGCCCGAGCCGGGCGTGTTCTCGAGCCGGGTCCCGACGTCATGCACGCTCGTCTGCACGCACTGCCCGACCGCCGTCGGCGGACCACTGGTCGCGGCGGCGGGCTGCGTCGCCGGCGCGGGCGCAGCCGCCGGCGACGCGGCGGCCTGGTTGCCGCTGGCGCTCGCACTCGACGCCGCCCCCGAGCCGCTCGGCCCACAGGCGGCCAAGGCAAGGGCCGAAACGGCCAACAAGGCGGCGATCGATCGAGTGCGCATGGCAGAATCTCCCTGGCCAACAGAGCTTAACGCGTATTTCCACACCGTCATGGCCCGACTTGTTCGGGCCACCCATGATCACCGTCGACCGTGAGTGTTCATGGGTCCCCCGCACTCCGCTTCGCTCCGGCGGAGGATGACGGTTGAGAGAATGCGCCGACGATTCAGATGCGGAACTGAGCGGTGATGACCTGGCCTTCGCGGACGATGACCAGGCTCCAGACGCCCGTGCCCTGCTCGGTCAGCGCGGCCTTAAGGTCGCTCACCGTCGTCAGCGTGTGCCCATTGACCTCGCGCAGGAGGTCGCCGGGGCGCAGGCCGACGTTGGCGGCGAGCCCGCCGGCGATCTTGGTGATCATCACCCCGTGGGTCGCGGCGAACGGGTCCAGGCCGAGCTGGTCGGCGACGGCGGGCGAGAGGTTCACCACCGTCGCGCCTTCGAGCGGGTTGCGGCCGGCGATCGTCTGCTCGTCGCGCGCAGGCTCGGCCGGGATGGCCGCGAGCCGCACGTCGGCCGTCTGGTCGGCGCCCTTGGCGCGGCGCAGGGTCAGCGCGACCTCGTCTCCGAGATCGTGGGTGGCGATGCGGTAGTTCAGCGCCGAGTCGTCGTCGATCGCATGGCCGTCGACCGCCAGGATGAGGTCGCCGGTCTTGATCCCGGCCTGCTCGCCCGGGCCGCCCGGCCAGACGTCGGTGACGAGCGCGCCCTCCGGCCGGTCCATTCCCATCGAGCGGGCGATTTCGGCTGTCACGCCTTGCGTCTTCACGCCGATCCACGGCCGCTGGACCACCCCGCCGGCCAGCGCCTCCTGCACCACGTGGCGCACGAGCGGGGCCGGAATAGCGAAGCCAACGCCCGACGAGGTGCCCGAGCCGGAGAGGATGGCGGTGTTCATCCCGATCATCTCGCCGGCCATGTTCACCAGCGCGCCGCCGGAGTTGCCCGGATTGATCGCCGCGTCGGTCTGGATGAAGTACGAGACGTCGGTCAGCCCGACGTTCGAGCGCGCCAGCGCCGAGACGATGCCGTTGGTCACGGTCTGGCCGATCCCGAAAGGATCTCCGATGGCCAGCACCAGGTCGCCGACCTGCGCCTGGTCGCCGGTCGCGAGCGGCATGACCGGCAAGCTCTCGCCGCCGGTGTCGATCTTCAGCACCGCCACGTCCACCTTCGGATCGGCGTAGAGCACCTTTGCCGGGAACTCGCGGCGGTCGCCGAGCGCAACCATGATGTCGTCGCCGCCGGCGATGACGTGGTTGTTGGTGACGATGACCCCATCGGCGCGGACGATCACGCCCGAGCCGAGCGACTTGGCGGCCTGCGGCGGGCCGAACATCTGGAAGAAGGGGTTGACGCTTTGGCGCATCACCCGCGCGTAGACGTTGACCACCGCCGGGCCGGCGCGCCTGACCACCGGCGCGAACGAGAGGTTGATCTGTCCGGCGCTGGTCGGGACCTCCTGGGCGGCGGCCGCGCCGCCGAGCACGAGCACAAGGAGCGTCAGGGGGATCAGTAGGGGTCGTCGCGACACGTGAATGTCTCCGCGCATGGCTTTCCGCGCCGTCCTATTCAGCGGAGCTTTCGGGCGCAATGATGACGGCCGCTCGGCGCGCTAGTGGCTGGAGAAGATCGGCCTTGGGCCGGCGGCCGCGTCATCCACGCTGACCGCACCTCGCAAAGGCCGCGCGTACACAACCGCCATCAGGAAGGCGCAGAATGTCAGGACGCCGCCGACTATGATGGGCAGGCCCGGCAAGCCCAGGGCCTTGCCCGGCCCGATCGCCCAGGCGAACAGGCTGGTGAAGGTGATCGGGCCGACCAGTCCGGTCAGGCCGAACAGGATCTGCATCGCGCCCTGTAGCTGCCCCTGCTGGTCGACGCCGACGCGCTTGGTCAGCAGCGAAAAAAGGCTGGGAAAGCCGAACCCGGAGATCACGACGAGCACGATCGCCGCCCAGAACAGCGGGACGGTTCCGGCGAGCCCGACGGCGAAGTAGGACAGGACCGAGAGCCCGATGCCGGCCAACACAGCGCCGCGCTCGCTGAGCCTGTCGGCGGCGGGGCCGGCGACGAAGCTCGAGATCACGATGCCGCCGCCGCTCAGGACCATGAGCAGCACCGCGACGTTCGGCGGGCCCCAGTTGAACCGATAGTGGGTGTAGAACTGGAAGATATTGTTGAACGACGAGTTCGCGAACTGGAGCAGGAAGAAGATCAGCGCCATGCCCAGCAGGCCAGGGCGGCTGAACAACAGCGCGATCGCGCCGATCGGGTTGGCGCGCCGCCAGCTGAACAGGGCGCGGCGGTCATGCGCGAGGGACTCCGGCACGACGAAGAGGCCGAACATGCCGTTGGCGAAGGCCAGCACCGCGGCCACCCAGAACGGTGCGCGTGGGTCGAGAATGCCGACGAAGCCGCCGAGCGCCGGGCCGATCAGGATGCCGGCGTTCGCCGCCGCCTGGAACCGCCCGATGTTGCGCGCCCGCTCGTCTTCGCTCGAGACGTCCGCGACGTAGGCCCCGGCCGCGCCACCACTGGACGCGGTGATCCCGCTGATCACCCGCCCGATGAACAGCACCGCGATCGACGGCGCGAGCGCCATGATCACATAGTCGATTGCCAGCCCGAACATGGAGACGAGCAGGACGGGCCGACGGCCATAACGATCGGAGAGATTTCCGAAAATCGGCGCGAAGATGAGGTTCATCAACGACCAGGCGGCCGCGAAGTACCCCATGATGCGGGCCCCGCCGGCGTCGCCCTGTCCCGACAACAGCTTCACCAGCGTGGGGAAGACCGGGATGATCACGCCCATCGACATCGTGTTCATGAGGATGGCGGCGTAGATGAAGCCGAGCGCCGCCGGCCGCTTGCGCCGCGGCGGCGTAAGATCGCTCGAAGGCGCGACGCTGGTCACGTCCCCTCTTCCCTCTCGTCTCGGCGGATTCGCGCTGGCCGCGCCGGCTTAACAGCTATCGGGCCGCCGCTGAACCGGCCCGGCCATTAAACCTTGGCAACCTGGGCGGCTGGACGCTTCACGACGGCGAGGGTGAGCGCGATGGCGGCGGCGAAGACGGCGGCGCCGGCGAGCATGGAGATCCCCGAGGCGGCGAGGCCGCGGCCCGGCGCGACCGACCAGGCGAAGAGCTCGGCGAAGACGACGGGGCCGACGATGCCGGCGAGGCCGGCGAGGCTGATCATGGCGCCCTGCAGCCGGCCCTGCTCGCTGGGCTCGACCAGTTGCGAGCGCAGCGACTGGATGGCGGCGATGCCGATGTTGACCGGCGCGATGCAGATCACGCCGACCCAGAGCATCGGCGGCCAGGAGGCGAGCCCGATCAGCGCCAGGCCCGCGACCCCGAACAGGAAGGCCAGCACGATCGCGCCCTTCTCGCCGAGCCGCTTGGCGACCGGGGCGGCGAGCACGCCCTGCACGAGGATGTTGGTCGCCGCGTAGGCCATCAGCACCAGGCCAGCGAGTCCTGCGCCCCAATGGTAGCGGTAGTTCACGTAGAGGACGTAGATGCTTGAAAAGGCGGACATTCCAACGTTGGCGAGGAACATGATCACCGCCAGGCCTAGCAGGCCCTTGCCCTCAAACAGGATCCACAGCGCGTGGAACGGGTTGGCGCGCAGCCAGGTGAAGGGGATGCGCTTGGACTTGGGCAGCGACTCCTTGAGCACGAAAAAGCCGTAGGCGGCGTTCACGAAGCCGACCCCGGCGGCGGCCCAGAATGGGGCGCGCGGGCTGATTTCGCCGAGGATGCCGCCGAGGCCGGGACCCAGCACGGTGCCGATCCCGCCGGCGGCCGCGAGCAGGGCGAAGTAGCGGGTGCGCTCCTCGGGCGCTGCGACATCGGCGACATACGCGAACATCGCCGCCCGCCCGGCCGCGGCCATGCCCGAGAGCAGCCGACCGATGAAGAGCCAGCTCAGCACGGGCGCCAGCGCCATGACGACGTAGTCGATGGAGAGCTCGACCAGCGAGAGGAGCGCGACCGGCCTTCGCCCAAAGCGGTCGGAGAGCACACCGAGCACCGGTGCGAAGATGAGCTGCATCGCCGCCCAGGCGGCCGTGAAGAGCCCGATCGCCTCGGCCGCGGCCACCGCGTTCCCGTGGGCGAGCTGCTTGACCAGGATCGGCAGGACCGGCGCGACGATTCCGAGCGAGGTGGTGTTGAGCAGCACCACCGCCAGCACGAACACCAGCCGCATGCGCGTGAGCCGGACGGGCTGGTCTGCGTCCGTCTGGCCGACGTCGGCGGCGGGCTCTGTGGTCCTGGCCATGGATGGGTGGCGTCCCCCGAACGCTGCGAACCCGAGGTTGTCCCACGCGCGGCCGCGTGTCTTGCCTTTTTCGAGGATCCGGGGGGCGCCCGCGTTAGGCGGACACTGCTCGCACGGGCCTTGCCGAGCGCAGCGCCAGCAGCAGACCGAACGTGAGCAGCCCTGCGGCGATCAGGATCGGCAACCCGGGCATGGCCGGCCAGTCGCGCAGCGCGAACGCGAAGCTCAGAGGGAAGATGGCCGGACCGACGATGGACGCGATGCCGCCCGTGGACTGGTTCGCGCCCTGCAGCCGCCCCTGCTCCATCGGCGTGACATGCTGGGTCATCAAGCCCTGGATGCCGGGCTGCATCAGCCCCTGGAAGGCGAAGATCGGCATGCCGACGAAGTACAGCACGCCGGTTGGGGCGAAGGCGAAGATGGCGAAGCCGGTGATGCCAGCGACCGCGCCGGCGATGACGGCCCCGCGCTCGCCGATCCGGCGCACGATAGGCCCGACTGCGAAGGCCTGCACCAGGACGCCGAGCAAGCCGGTGATGAGGAAGGTGACCCCGAGAAAGCTCTGCGACCAGCCGTAGCGGAGCGTTGTGTAGAGCACGAAGACGTTCGGCAGCACCTGCTGGGAAAGCTGGAACAGGAAGTTGACGCCGGCGAGCGGCAGAAGGTCCCGGTGGGCGCGCAGCAGCATCAAGCTGGCCATCGGATTGGCGCGTCGCCACTCGAAGCGGACGATGCGCCGTTCGGGCGCCAGCGACTCGGGCAGGACGAGGAGGCCATAGACCCAGTTGATGGCGCAGATGATCGCCGCGACCAGGAACGGGACGCGCAGGCCGGCGATCGTCATTCCGCCCAGATGCAGCGCGTGGCTTGCAAGCACCCCGCCGGCGACGGGACCGAACAGGAAGCCCACGCTGAACGCCGAGCTCATCCAACCGAAGTTGCGGGCGCGATCCTCCGGCTTTGAGATGTCGGCGACATAGGCGTTGCAGGTCGAGAAGCTCGCTGCCGTGGCGCCGTTGACGACCCGCCCGAGCAGCAGCCACACCAGCGTCGGCGCGAACGCCATGACCAGGAAGTCGAGCGACAGGCCGAGGATCGAGATCAGCAACACCGGCCGGCGCCCGAAACGATCGGACAACATGCCCAGAACCGGGCCCGAGAAGAACTGCATCGCGCCCCAGGTCACACCGAACACGAACTGCCAGTCGGCCGCCGAAGCGGTGGAAGCGGCGTTGGTCGCACCGAAGAACGAGCGGATCAGGTTCGGCAGAACCGGGATCATCAGCCCGAACGAGAGGTTGTTCATCACGGCCGTCGCGTAGATGAACCCGAAGGCCGCGCGGCGGCGCGGGCGGGGCTGCCCGGCGGCGCCGACTCTGTCCGCCTGCGTCCTCGCCCACGCTCATCCCCGTTCGACCTGCTCCTCCTTGTAGGCCGAAAGCAGCAAACGCCACCATTCGCCCAGGCGTGTCAGCAGGATCTGGTTCGGGAAGCCGTGGCGGGCGACGTGCGCCGCGGGAATCGAATCCCAGCCGGTGTGGCTGATGGTGACGCGGGTCTCGCCGTCGCCGACGGCCTCGAAGCGCGCCTCGACCTCGGTGTCCTGGTCGGGCGTGAAGGTCGCCTGGCGGAACCCGAAGACGATGCGGTCGGGCGGCTCCCACGCGCGGATCTTGCCCACTTCGAACACCTTGCCGCCGGCCCGCGTCTCGATCAGGCGCCCGCCAGGCCCGGGCTCGAACGCCATCGCGCCGGGATCGCGCGGCGTGAAGCGGAAAAGCATGTTGGGCCGCCACCAGGCGCCGATCTCCCCCACGAAGACCTGAAACGCCCGCTCGGGCGACGCCTTGACGCGGATGGCGACGATGACCTTCGAGCCGCTCATCCTCGCTCCACCCTGTCCTTGAAGGCCGCGAGGCTGCGGCGCCAGGCGTAAGCCAGGGCGACCAGCATCTGCAGCGCCGGGCTCATCGCTCGACATGGGCCTTGAACGCCGCCAGCTGTTCGCTCCACAGCCGCTCGGTTTCCTCGAGCCAGGCCTTGAGCTCGCCCATAGGGCCCGGCCTGAGCGCATAGACCCGCACGCGGGCGTCGAACGCCGGGTGGGGAGTCCTCGACCAGCCCGCTCGCCTTGAGCGCCCGCAGGTGGCGGCTCATCGCCGCCGGCGCGAGGCCGGCCTCGCGCGCAAGCTCGCCCGCCGGTCGCGGCTGCACGCGCAGAAGCTCGATCACGCGCCGCCGGTGCGGATCGGCGAGCGCCGCCAGCGTGGAGTCGAGCGCGGCCGCCCTCATGCGACTGGCTTGCGCCGCGTAACAGTTCCGTCCAACGGAAGGTACGTCTTTTCAAGCTCATAGGCGATCATGCTGATGTGCTCTCCGTGTCATACAGCTTGACCAGCTTCTTCGATGCGACCGCGCGGTAGCTCTGCACGATCCACGCCTTGAGCGTATTGACGTCGATCTCCTCGCCGTCGCCCTGGCGCACGTTCGCCCAGCCGCCCTTCCAGAGGCCGTGACCAGCCGGCGAGACGTAGGGCAGGGTCAGGGCCATCTCGTAGGACACCGGCAGCTTGACCGTCATCGAGAGTTCGTCCGGCGGCCCGGCGGCGCCGCCGAAGAAGACGAAGACCTTCTTGCCCACCTTCAGCACCGTGTGCTCCCAGGGATGATCCTCCCACGCCTGCGGGAAGGTGCTTGCGTAGGCGATCAGGGCGTTCTCGACGGCCTTGGCGTTCGACTTGGCCATCCGCTAGAGCCGCTCGCGAATGTCCATCTGGCCGCCGCCGGCCTTGGCCATCTCGTCGAAGGACATCTCCTTGATGGTCTGGCCGAAGCTCCACACGTGGCCCTCCGGATCGGCGACCATGGCGCTGCGGTCGCCATAGAACTGGTCGGCCGGCTCGCGCAGGACCTTGGCCCCTGCCCGCTTCGCGCGCTCGAACAGTTCGTCGAGGCCGCTCTCGACCTGCAGGTGCAGCGACTGGGTGTTCTTGCCGCCGAGCGAGGCCGGACTCACGTGGTCGGCATCCCACTCACTTCCGACATAGATCATGCCGTCGCCAAACCGCATCTCCGAGTGGCCGATCGTGCCGTCATCGTTGACCACCACCATCATGGGCTCGAAGCCGAAGGCCTTCTCGAGCCACTCCAGAGCCGCTTTCGGGTCCTTGTAGTGGACGCCGGAGGTGAGCGACGGCCGTTTGAACTCGGACATGGTCGGTTCTCCTATAGCTTTTCGCGAATGCTGAGCCCGCTCGCCGCTTCCATCTCGGCGTTCGAGACCACCGCGACGGTCTGCGCGAAGTTCCACACGTGGCCCTCGCAGTCGAGCGCGCGATAGGTGCGCTCGCCGTAGAACTGGTCGGCCGGCTCCTGGGTGATGTGGGCGCCCGCCTTGCGCGCGGCCTCGAAGTGGCGGTCGAGACCGTCGGCCATATGGACGCGGATGAACTGCGTGCCCGCCCCGCCGAGCGAGGCAGGGCTCTTCATCGCCGCCGGGCCGAGCAGCTCGGGCGAAGCCCACTCCCCGCCGACGCCAAAGATTGCCTCGCCGATCTTCATCTCGGCGTGCCCCACCCGGCCCTCCTTGTCGGTGACCAGGATCGACGTCTCGAACCCGAACGCTTTTTCCAGCCAGTGCATGGCGGCGATCGGATCGCTGTAGAAGACGACGGGTGTGATGCTGGTGGGCATGACCCAGCTCCGCTTGTTGATGGATAGTGAAATATTTCACGCATATCGCAACTATCTCGTCAACCAGATTTGTCGTCGAGGCGGGACGTGTGAATTTGTGGGATGAAACGCTGGGTCAGGCCGCGTGGCGGCCTAGTCGTCCAAGCCGACGTTGACCGGGCCGCTATCCTTGCCCTTTTCGGCCGGGTCGCGATCGACGAACTCGATCACCGCCAGCGGGGCGTTGTCGCCATAGCGGAAGCCCGCCTTCAAGACCCGGATATAGCCGCCGTTGCGGGCCTTGTAGCGAGGACCGAGCGTGGTGAAGAGCTTGCCCACCTGGTCGACGTCGCGCACGCGGCTGATCGCGATGCGCCGGGCGTGCAAGTCGCCGCGCTTGGCCAGTGTCACCAGCCGCTCGACGAACGGGCGAAGCTCTTTCGCCTTCGGCAGAGTGGTTGTGATCTGCTCGTGCTTGATCAGGCTGGCGGCCATGTTCGCGAACATGGCCGTCCGGTGCGCGGACGTCCGATTCAGTTTGCGCTGCGCGACGCCGTGGCGCATCGGGAACTCTCCTTGACCCCTAGATCTGGTCTTCGAACTTCTTGGCCAGGTCTTCGATGTTTTCCGGCGGCCAGTTGGGCACGTCCATGCCCAGGTGCAGGTTCATGCCCGCCAGCACTTCCTTGATCTCGTTCAACGACTTGCGGCCAAAGTTCGGCGTGCGGAGCATCTCCGCCTCCGTCTTCTGGATCAGGTCGCCGATGTAGACGATGTTGTCGTTCTTCAGGCAGTTGGCCGAGCGGACCGACAGCTCCAGCTCGTCGACTTTCTTCAGCAGCGCCGGGTTGAACGGCAGCTCGGGCTTGGCCTCGCCTTCCGTCTTCTTCTTCGGCTCTTCGAAGGTGATGAAGATCTGCAGCTGGTCCTGCAGGATGCGCGCGGCATAGGCGACCGCGTCCACCGGCGAGACGGCGCCGTTGGTCTCGATCTCGATCACCAGCTTGTCGTAGTCGAGGCTCTGGCCCTGGCGCGTCGGCTCGACGCGGTAGGCGACGCGCTTGACCGGGCTGTAGAGGGCGTCGACCGCGATCAGGCCGATCGGGGCATCCTCGGGGCGGTTCATCTCGGCCGCCACGTAGCCCTTGCCGTTCTGCACCGTGAACTCCATGCGCACGGTCGCGCCCTCGTCCAGCGTGCAGATCACGTGGTCGGGGTTCAGGATCTCGATGTCGGACGGCGCCTCGATCTGGCCGGCGGTGACCGGGCCGGGGCCGGAGGCGCGCAGCGTCATGCGCTTGGGCCCCTCCGAGTGCATGCGCAGCGCCAACTGCTTGATGTTAAGGACGATATCGACCACGTCCTCGCGCGCGCCCTGGATCGAGGTGAACTCGTGCACGACGCCGTCGATCTGCACGGCGGTGACCGCCGCGCCCTGCAGCGAAGATAGCAACACCCGCCGAAGCGAGTTGCCGAGCGTCACCCCGAACCCGCGTTCGAGCGGTTCGGCGACGATGCGGGCCTTCTTGTCCGCATCAACGCCGGTCTCGATCAGCGGCTTCTCGGGGCGGATCAGCTCATTCCAGTTTCGTTCGATCACGGATTTCGTCTTTCTCGGGGCGGTCGCCGGCGGCGGAAGATCGCGCCAGCTGGGAGGAAGGCCGTTAGATAGGGGCTCAGACGCGCCGGCGCTTGGGCGGCCGGCAGCCGTTGTGCGGGATTGGCGTCACGTCGCGGATGGTCGTGATCGTCATGCCGACCGCCTGCAGCGCGCGGAGCGCCGATTCGCGCCCCGATCCCGGCCCGGAGACGTTGACCTCGAGGGTCTTGACCCCGTGCTCGCCGGCTTTGCGTCCGGCGTCCTCGGCCGCCATTTGGGCGGCGTATGGCGTCGACTTGCGCGAGCCCTTGAACCCCATCATCCCAGCCGACGACCAGGAGATGGTGTTCCCCTGCGCGTCGGTGATGGTGATCATGGTGTTGTTGAACGAGGCGTTCACGTGCGCGACGCCGGAGGTGATGTTCTTGCGTTCGCGCTTTTTGACGCGCGCCGGTTCCTTGGCCATGGTGTCAGCCTTACTTCTTCTTGCCGGCAATTGGCTTGGCGGGGCCTTTGCGGGTGCGGGCGTTGGTGTGGGTGCGCTGTCCGCGGACAGGCAGGCCCTTGCGATGGCGCAGGCCGCGGTAGCACGCCAGGTCCATCAGACGCTTGATGTTGACGGCCGTCTCGCGGCGAAGGTCGCCCTCGACGCTATAGTCGCGGTCGATCGCCTCGCGGATCTGGATGACCTCCTGGTCGGTCAACTGGTTGACCCGGCGCGAGTCCTCGATGCCGACCTTGCGGACGATTTCGTTCGCCTTGGTCTTGCCGATGCCGTGGATGTACTGCAGCGCGACCACGACGCGCTTGTTCGTCGGGATGTTGACGCCGGCGATGCGGGCCACTCGCGATCTCCTAAAGGACCATGCACGGAAAGCGCGAAGGACGCACCCGGACCCGCCGCCTGATGCGGCGGGCGACCCTGAAACGTCTTTCGCGCTGTTTCGCGGAAGGCGTTTGTTATAGGGATCGCTGGCCGAACGTCAATGGCGCAGGCGGCTCCAACTCAGACCTTCGTCGCATCCAGCACCGCGTCGATCTCGCGCGCGACCTGCTCGACCGAGCCCATGCCGTCGACCTCGACGAGCTTTCCCTGCGCCATGTAGTGAGGCAGCAGCGGCGCGGTCTGGGCGTTGTAGGCGCCGAGCCTGACCTTGAACGATTCGGCGTTGTCGTCCGAGCGGCCCTCCTCGGCGAAGCGCTTGGCCACGCGCGCGACCAACGCCTGGTCATCGACGACCAGGCGCAGAACCAGATGGATGCGTGTGCCCTTGGCGCGGAGCAGATCGTCCAGCGCCTCGGCCTGGGCGACCGTGCGCGGGAAGCCGTCGAAGATCGCTCCGCCGGCGGCCTCGGCGGCCGGCAGCGCCTCTTCGATCAACGCGATGACGATCTCGTCGGAGACGAGCTCGCCACGCTCCATGATGCCTTTGACCCGCTTGCCGAGCGTCGAGCCCGACGCGATCGCCGCGCGCAACATGTCTCCAGTGGAGAACTGGACCATGTGACGGGTCTCGACCAGGCGTTTGGCCTGGGTGCCCTTGCCCGCCGCCGGCGGGCCGAACAGAATCAGATTCATCAACCCCCCTACGGGATTAGGTCGGCTGCGATTGCTAGCGAGGCGATCTAACGCCGTGCGCCGCGCAGTCTCGATTTGCGGATCAGTCCCTCATACTGGTGGGCGAGCAGGTGCGATTGGATCTGGGCCACGGTGTCCATGGTCACGGTCACGACGATCAGGATCGACGTGCCGCCGAAGTAGGTCGTGGCGCTGGCGATCGTCGGCGACGAGGCGATGACGAACTCCGGCAACAGGCAGACGGCGGTGATGTAGGCCGCGCCGATCACGGTCAGCCGGGTGAGCACGTAGTCGATGTACTCGGCCGTCCGCTTGCCCGGGCGGATCCCGGGCAGGTTGCCGCCGTACTTGCGCAGGTTCTCGGCCGTCTCGTCGGGATTGAACACGATCGAGGTGTAGAAGAAGGCAAAGCCGATGATCATCAGCCCGTAGAGGGTCATGAAGACAGGTTGGCCATGCTGCAGCTGGCTCTGGATCCCGGTGACATAGGGCTGCGCCCAGTAGGGGAACTTGGTGATGGGGACGAAGTTCAGCACCGACACCGGCATCAAGAGCAGGCTCGAGGCGAAGATCGGCGGGATGACGCCGGCGGTGTTGATCTTGAGCGGCAGGTAGGTGGAGTCGCCGCCGAACATGCGGTTTCCCATCTGGCGCTTGGGATAGAGGACGAGCAGACGGCGCTGCGAACGCTCCATGAAGACCACGAAGACGATGATGCCCACGACCGCGGCGGCGATCGTCAAGAGGATGAAGCCCGAGAGGTTGCCCGCCTGCGCCGACTGGAGGAGCTGACCGGTCGCGGGGACGACGCGCGCCACGATGCCGGCCATGATGATCAGCGAGATGCCGTTGCCGACGCCTGCGGCTGGTGATCTGCTCGCCCAGCCACATCAGGAACATCGTGCCCGTGGTCAGCGTGGTGACCGTGGTCGCCACGAAGAAGACGCCCGGCGTGTCGACGACGCCCTGGCTGTTCGACAGGCCGACGGCGATCCCGAACGACTGGAAGATCGCCAAGAGGACGGTGAGGTAGCGCGTGTACTGGTTGAGCTGCTTGCGCCCCGCCTCGCCGCCTTCCTTCCTCAGTTTCTCCCACGGCGGATAGACCGTGCCCAGGAGCTGCACGATGATCGACGCCGAGATGTAGGGCATCACGTTCAGCGAGAAGATCGCCATCCGCGCGACCGCGCCGCCCGAGAACATGTCGAACATGCCGAGCAGGCCCTTGGACTGGCCCTCGAACGCCTTGGTGAACGCGTTGGTGTCGATGCCGGGGATCGCGATGTAGGTGCCCAGCCGGTAGACGACGAGCGCGATCAGGGTGAACCAAAGACGCTTGTGCAGCTCGGAGGCCTTCTGGAAGGCCTCGAGGTTCATGTTGGCGGCGAGCTGTTCTGCGGCAGAGGCCATGGCGTCCCCTAGACGATACCCGATTCAGACATAGGTGAGGGCGTCGAAGATGGCGAGGCGCCAGTTGAACGCTTTTTAGGCTTCCGCGACGGCTTCCCGGGGCTTGCGGGTCTCAACGACCGCCCCTCCGGCCTTCTCCACCGCAGCCCTCGCCGAGGCGGTCGCCGAATGGACCGTGACCGTCAACTTGGCCTTGACCTCGCCCTCGCCGAGCAGGCGCACCCCGTCGCGCGCGCGGCGGATCACGCCGGCAGCCTTGAGCGCCTCGGCGTCGACCGGCTTCTTCGCATCCAGCTTGCCGGCTTCGATCGCCGCGGCGATGCGCCACAGGTTCACTTCGACCAGCCGCTCGGGGAACGGCCGGCGAAAGCCGCGCTTGGGCATGCGCATGTGCAGCGGCATCTGGCCGCCCTCGAAGCCGTTCAAGGCCACGCCGGAGCGCGACTTCTGGCCCTTGACGCCGCGGCCGGCGGTCTTGCCCTTGCCCGAGCCCGGACCGCGCCCGACGCGCATGCGCTTGGCGTGCGCGCCTTCGTTGTCGCGGATTTCGTTGAGCTTGGTCATCTCGCGCTAGCCTTCCTGGACTTCGACCATGTGCGCAACCTTGGCGATCATGCCACGGATGGCCGGCGTGTCGGCGAGCACCGAGACGCGGCCGACGCGATTCAGGCCGAGGCCGGCGAGCGTCGCGCGCTGATCCTTCTTCCGCCGGATCGGGCTTCCCGTCTGGCGGACGGTGAGGGTCTTCGACTCAGCCATCGGACGCTTCCTCTAGGCCTCCGCCTCGGCTGCGGCGGCGTCGCCGCGGCGCAGATCGCTGACCCGTTTGCCGCGCTTGGCCGCGACCTGGCGCGGCGAAGCCTGGTGCTTCAGCGCATCGAAGGTCGCGCGCACCATGTTGTAGGGGTTCGACGAACCGATCGACTTGGCGACGACGTCCTGCACGCCGAGCGTCTCGAGCACCGCGCGCATCGGGCCGCCGGCGATGACGCCTGTGCCGGCGGGCGCCGCGCGCAGCATCACCTTGCCCGCGCCGTGCCGGCCCGCACCGTCGTGGTGCAGGGTGCGGCTTTCGCGCAAGGGCACGCGCACCATCGACTTCTTGGCCTCTTCCGTGGCCTTGCGAATGGCCTCCGGCACCTCGCGCGCCTTGCCGTGGCCGTAACCGACGCGGCCCTTCTGGTCGCCGACCACCATGAGCGCGGCGAACGAGAAGCGCCGGCCGCCCTGCACCGTCGCGGCAACGCGGTTGATGTGCACCAGCTTCTCGACGATGTCGCCGTCGCCGCGCTCCTCGTTCGAGGGGCCGCCTCGCCGATCGCGTCGGTCGCCGCGCTGTTGTTCGCCTCGGGCCATGCTTTCCGTTCGCTTCCTAGAAGTTCAGGCCGGCTTCGCGGGCGGCGTCCGCCAGCGCTTTGACCCGGCCGTGATAGAGATACCCGCCGCGATCGAACACGACGTCCTTAACGCCCTTGCCCAACGCGCGCTCGGCGATG
Source organism: uncultured Alphaproteobacteria bacterium (assembly GCA_963719975.1). Classification (GTDB taxonomy): domain Bacteria; phylum Pseudomonadota; class Alphaproteobacteria; order Caulobacterales; family Caulobacteraceae; genus Poindextera. The sequence goes on along the minus strand of CAVRED010000007.1, from coordinate 401,197 downwards.
AGCTTGCCGACGCGGACGGCCGCGTCCTTGTCCGCGCCCTTCGGCCGTTCCTTGCCGCCCTCGAGCGAAGAGGCGTGCGCCAGAGTCACCCCGCCATCGTCGTCGATGATCTGGGCGTAGATGTTCTTCGCCGAGCGGAAGACCGACAGCCGCGGGCGACCGCCGGCCAGGGACTTCAGCCTGGTGCGTGTGCGGCGGATGCGCCGCTCGGTGGGGGAGAGATGCTTGACGGGCATGGAGACTACTTCTTCTTGCCTTCCTTGCGGCGGACCGCCTCGCCGGCGTAGCGGACGCCCTTGCCCTTGTAGGGCTCGGGCGGGCGCATCCGGCGGATGCGGGCGGCGGTCTCGCCGACCAGCTGTTTGTCGATGCCGCTGACCCTGATCTCGGTCTGCCGCGGCGTCGCGAAGGTGATGCCCGGCGGCGGCGGCACGTCGACGTCGTGCGAGTAGCCGAGCTGCATCGAGAGGTTCTGGCCCCGCATCGCGGCGCGATAGCCGACGCCGACCAGCTCCAGCGCGGTCTCGTAGCCCTGGGTCACGCCGTGGACCATGTTGGCGACCAGGCTGCGGGAGAGGCCCCACATCGCCCGGGCGCGCGTGCTCTCGTCGCGCGGCGCGAAGCGTCAGCACGCCGTCCTTGTGTTCGACGCCGATCTCGTCGGTGACCGTCCAGACGAGCTGGCCCTTGGGCCCCTTCACGGTGAGCGTCTGGCCCTCGAGCGTCACGCTGACGCCCTGGGGGATCTCGATGGGTCTCTTGCCGATGCGGGACATGGCGGTCAGTACACGCGACAGAGGACTTCGCCGCCGACGTTGGCGTCTCGGGCGGCGGTGTCGGACATGACGCCCTTGGGCGTCGAAAGGATCGAGATCCCGAGGCCGTTCTTCACCGGCTTCAGGTCGCTGATCGACGAATAGACGCGCCGGCCCGGTTTGGACACACGCGAGATGTCGGCGATCACCGGCTCGCCGTCGAAATACTTCAGCTCGATCTCGAAGGCGGGGAACTCGCCCGGCTTCTCGATCAGCGAGTAGCCGCGGATGTAGCCTTCGTCCTGCAGCACGTCGAGGACGCGCTGGCGCAGTTTGGAGGCAGGGGTGAGCACCTTGGAGCGCTTGCGCATCGCGGCGTTGCGGATGCGGGTGATCATGTCGCCGATCGGGTCGTTAACAGCCATCTAGACCCTCCTCACCAGCTCGACTTCACGAGGCCGGGGATCAACCCGGCCGAGCCCAGCTCGCGCAGCGCGATCCGGCTCAACCTCAGCTTGCGGTAGTAGGCGCGCGGCCGCCCCGTGACCTCGCAGCGGTTGCGATAGCGGGTCGGCGACGAATTGCGCGGCAGCTTGGCGAGCTTGAGCCTGGCCTGAAACCGCTCCTCGAGCGGCAGGTTCTGATCGTTGGCGATCGCCTTCAGCGCGTCGCGCTTGGCCTTCGTCTGCTTGACCAGACGCTTGACCATGTTGTTGCGGTTGATGGTGCTCTTCTTGGCCATGGGGTCCTGTCCGCCCGCTCACTGCGCCGTGAACGGGAATTGGAATTCGGTAAGCAGCGCCCTCGCCTCGTCGTCGCTGCCGGCTGTGGTGCAGACGATCACGTCCATCCCCCAGATCTGGTCGATCTCGTCGTAGTTGATCTCCGGGAACACGATGTGCTCGCGCAGGCCCAGCGCGTAGTTGCCGCGGCCGTCGAAGGACGTGGGCTTCAATCCGCGGAAGTCCTTCACGCGCGGCAGCGCGACGGTGATGAGCCGATCGAGGAACTCGTACATGCGGTCCTTGCGCAGCGTGACCTTGGCGCCGACGACCATGCCCTCGCGCACCTTGAAGCTGGCGATCGACAGGCGGCCTTGGTCGCGACGGGCTTCTGGCCGGTGATCTGGGCCAGGTCCTTCATCGCGGCTTGCGCCTTCTTGGAGTCCGCGACCGCTTCGCCGATCCCCATGTTGACCACGATCTTGTCGAGGCGCGGGATCTGCATGTCGTTGGAATAGTTGAATTTATCCTTCATCGCCGCGCGGATGCGCGCGCGATATTCGGTCTTCAACCTCGGCTCGTAAGCTTGCTCAGCCATCGATGACCTCGCCGGACTTCTTGGCGTACCGCACCTTCTTGCCCGCCTTCGATGCGGAAGCCCACGCGCGTGGGCTCGCCGGTCTTGGGGTCGACCAGGGCCACGTTGGAGACGTGCAACGACGCTTCGCGATGCTTGATGCCGCCTTGCGGGTCGGCCTGGCTCGGGCGGGTATGCCGCTTGATCATGTTGACGCCGGAGACGACCAGCGCGCCCTTCGCTCGGGAAGACGCGCGTGACCTGACCCTGCCGGCCCTTGTCCTTGCCGGTCAGCACCACGACGCGGTCGTCTTTCTTGATCTTGGCCGCCATCACAGCACCTCTGGCGCGAGCGAGATGATCTTCATGTGGTTCTTCGCGCGCAGCTCGCGCGGCACCGGACCGAAGATGCGCGTCCCGATCGGCTCGTTCTGCTTGTTGACGATCACGGCCGCCGAGCGGTCGAAGCGGATCACCGACCCGTCCTTGCGCTTGATGCCCTGGGCGGTGCGCACCACGATGGCGCGCAGGACGTCGCCCTTCTTCACGCGGCCGCGCGGAATGGCTTCCTTGACCGAGACGACGATCGCGTCGCCGACGCCGGCATAGCGGCGCCCAGCCCCGCCCAGCACCTTGATGCACATGACGCGGCGCGCGCCGGAGTTGTCGGCGACCTCGAGGTTGGACTGCATCTGGATCATGACGCGGCCGCCTCCTTGGGCAGGACTTCCCAGGTCTTGAGCTTGGAGCGCGGCGCGCATTCGACGATGCGCGCGATGTCGCCCACCTTGTAGGACATTGGCCTCGTCGTGGGCGTGGTACTTCTTGGACCGGCGCACGGGCTTCTTCATGACCGGGTGCAGCAGCGTGCGATCGACGCGCACCACCACCGTCTTGTTCCCCTTGTCGGAAACCACAACGCCCTCGAGAATTCGCTTCGGCATTCTTCTTCTTGTCCTTAGGCGGCCGGGGTCTTGGCGCGCATGACGGTCTTGATCCGCGCGATATCCTTGCGGATCTCGCCGACGCGATGGGTCTTCTCGATCTGGCCGGTCGCCGCCTGAAAGCGCAGGTTGAACTGCTCCTTCTTCAGGTTGGTCAGCGTGTCGGCCAGCTGGTCTGGGGTCATGCCCCGCACGTCGTCGATGCGCATCAGGCGTGCTCCTCAGCACCGATCCGGGTGACGACGCGCGTCTTGATCGGCAGCTTGGTCGCGCCGAGGCGCAGCGCCTCGCGCGCGGTCTCGTCGGAGACCCCGTCGATCTCGAACATGATGCGGCCGGGCGCCACGCGGGCGGCCCAGTACTCGATCGCGCCCTTGCCCTTGCCCATGCGCACCTCGGCCGGCTTGTCCGAAACCGGCACGTCGGGGAAGACGCGGATCCAGACGCGGCCCTGGCGCTTCATCTGGCGAGTGATCGCGCGCCGCGCGGCCTCGATCTGGCGCGCGGTGATCCGCTCGGGCTCGAGCGCCTTTAGTCCAAACGAGCCGAAGTTCAGCGTCGCCCCGGCCTTTGTCGCGCCGTGGATGCGGCCCTTGAACTGCTTGCGGTATTTGGTCTTTTTCGGCTGCAGCATGACGACCCCTTACGCGGCCCGCTCGCGGCGCTGCGGCCGGTCGCCGCGGTCGAGCCGATCGCGGCCGGGGCCTTCGCCCGCGGGGCCAGCTTCCGTCGCCAGGCGCTTGTCCTGCGCCATCGGGTCGTGCTCGAGCACCTCGCCTTTGAACACCCAGACCTTGACCCCGATGATGCCGTAGGTGGTGTTGGCCTCGGCGAAGCCGTAGTCGATGTCCGCGCGCAGCGTGTGCAGCGGAACCCGGCCCTCGTGGTACCGCTCCATCCGCGCGATCTCGGCGCCGCCCAGGCGGCCGGAGACCTGGACCCGGGTGCCCTTGGCGCCCAGGCGCATGGTCGACTGCATCGAGCGCTTCATCGCGCGGCGGAACGCGACGCGGCGCTCGAGCTGCTGGGCGATGTTCTCGGCCACCAGCTGGGCGTCGGTCTCGGGCTTGCGCACCTCGACGATATTCAGGTTGACCTCGCCCTCGGTCATGGCGGCGAGATCCTTGCGCAGCTTGTCGATGTCCGCGCCCTTCTTGCCGATGATGACGCCGGGGCGGGCGGCGTAGATCGTCACCCTGCACTGCTTGTGCGGGCGCTCGATGATGATGCGCGACACGCCGGCCTGGCCGAGGCGCTTCTTCAGCTCGCGGCGGACCTTGATGTCTTCGTGCAGCAGCCGGCCATAGTCCTCGCCGCTGGCGAACCAGCGGGAGTCCCAGGTGCGGTTGATGCCGAGGCGGAAACCGATCGGGTTGACCTTCTGACCCATCAGGCGGCCTCCCCGAGTTCTCTGACCACGATGGTGATCTCCGAAAATGGCTTCTGGATGCGCGACGAGCGGCCGCGCGCGCGGAAGGCAATGCGCTTCATCACCAGGTTCTTGCCGACGTAGGCTTCGGCCACGACCAACTGGTCGATGTCGAGACTGTGGTTGTTCTCGGCGTTCGAGATCGCCGAATAGAGAGCCTTGCGCACATCCTTGGCGATGCGCTTGGGGCTGAACTCCAGTTCGTTCAGCGCCCGCTGCACCTTCATGCCACGGATCGACTGGGCGACGACATTCAGCTTGCGCAGGCCCGTGCGCAGCACGCGCACTTTGGCCATCGCCTCGGTCTGGCCCACGCGACGCTCGTTGGCTTTCTGGCCCATGGCTACTTGCGCCTCGCCTTCTTGTCGGCGGCGTGACCCGGGAAGTAGCGGGTGGGCGCGAACTCGCCGAGCTTCATGCCGACCATGTCCTCGCTGATCAGCACGGGGATATGCTTTTGGCCATTGTGGACGCCGAAGGTCAGGCCGACGAACTGCGGCATGATGGTCGAGCGGCGCGACCAGGTCTTGATGACGTCCTTGCGCCCCGAACCTTGCGCGGTCTCGGCCTTCTTCAGAAGGTAGCCGTCGACAAAGGGGCCTTTCCAAACGGAGCGGGTCATGGACTAGCGGCCCTTCCTGGCGTGACGCGAGCGGATGATGAACTTGTCGCTCGCCTTGTTGCTGCGGGTCTTTGCGCCCTTGGTGTGCTTGCCCCAGGGCGTCACGGGGTGGCGGCCGCCGGAGCTCTTGCCCTCGCCGCCGCCGTGCGGATGGTCGACCGGGTTCATGGCGACGCCGCGCACGTGCGGGCGGCGGCCCTTGTGGCGAACGCGGCCGGCCTTGCCGAGCACCTCGTTCATGTGGTCGGGGTTGGAGACCGCGCCGACCGTCGCCATGCAGCCGTCGAGCACCATCCGAAGTTCGCCCGAGCCCAGGCGGATCTGGGCATAGCCGGCGTCACGGCCGACCAGCTGGGCGTAGGTTCCGGCGGAGCGGGCCAGCTGGCCGCCCTTCGCGGGCTTGAGCTCGACGTTGTGCACGATCGTGCCGATCGGCAGCGAGCGCAGCGGGGCGGCGTTGCCCACCTTCACGTCGACGCGCTCGGCCGCGATCACCTCGTCGCCGACGCGGATGCGCTGGGGCGCCAGGATGTAGGCGAGCTCGCCGTCCTTGTATTTGATAAGCGCGATGAAGGCGGTGCGGTTCGGATCATACTCGAGCCGCTCGACCGTGCCGGCGACGCCCCATTTGCGGCGCTTGAAGTCGACCTTCCGGTAGAGGCGCTTGGCGCCGCCGCCACGGAAGCGCACGGCGATGCGCCCGCCGCCGCCGCGCCCGCCGCTCTTGGTGAGGCCCTCGATCAGGCTCTTCTCGGGCTTGCCCTTGTGCAGGTCGGAACGATCGACGAGCACCAGCGCGCGGCGGGATGGCGAGGTCGGGTTGAAGGTCTTGAGCGCCATCGGCCTTACAGTCCCGTCGCGATGTCGATCGACTGGCCGGGGGCGAGCGTCACGACGGCTTTCTTGAAGTCGGAGCGGCGACCGGGGTGGCCGCGGAAGCGCTTGGTCTTCCCCTTGACGATCAAGGTGTTCACCTTGGTCACATTGACCTTGAACAGCTGCTCGACCGCTTCGGCGATCTCGTCCTTGGTCGCGTGTTTGGCGACCTTGAACACGACCTTGTTCTGCTCGGACAGCAGGGTCGCCTTCTCGGTAATGACCGGCGCGAGCACGGTATCGTAGTGGCGGACGGTCGGCATCAGGCGGCCCCCCCATTGGCAAAGCGGGCCTCGATGCCCTCGACCGCGGCGCGCGTGAGCACGAGCGTGTCGCGGCGGAGCACGTCGTAGACGTTCAGGCCGGCGTTCGGCAGCACGTCGACGCCCGGGATGTTGCGCGCGGCGAGCCCGAAGGCGCCGTCGACCTCAGGCCCGGCGATGACCAGCACACTCTTTAGGCCCAGCTTGTCGAACTGGGCGCGGAGCGCGGCGGTCTTCGGGGCCTTGAGCGTGGCCGCGTCCAGCACGACGAGCGCGCCGTCCTTCACCTTCGAGGAGAGCGCGTGCCTCAGCGCCAGCGCCCGGACCTTCTTCGGGAGGTCGAAGGCATGGCTGCGGACGACCGGCCCGAACGCCCGGCTGCCGCCGACGAACTGCGGCGCGCGCCGCGAGCCGTGCCGCGCCCCGCCAGTGCCTTTCTGGCGGTACATCTTCTTGCCGGTGCGCGAGTTCTCGTTGCGCGTCTGCACCTTGTGCGTGCCGGCGCGGCGCTTGGCGAGCTGCCAGTTCACGCAGCGCGCCAGAATGTCGCCGCGAATGTCCGCGATGCCGAAGATGGCGTCGGAGAGCTCGATCTGGCCGGCCTTGCCGCCGGCGAGCGTGACGACGTCCAGTTTCATTGGGCTTCGTCCGTTGTTGTTTCGGCTTGCGGCTCCGCTTCCGCCTCCGGGGCGGGTTCGGCGGCGCCGGCGCCCTTGAAGGCGCCCGGCCTCGGCAGATTGTCCGGCGCGGCGCGCTTGGCGGCGTCGCGGATCTTCACATAGCCGCCGTCGGCGCCAGGAACGGCGCCTCTCAAAATGATAAGACCGCGCTCCGGATCGACACGGAACACGGTCAGATTGAGGGTGGTAACGGCTTCCTGGCCCATGTGGCCCGCCATCTTCTTGCCCTTGAAGGTGCGGCCCGGATCCTGGCGCTGGCCGGTGGATCCCAGCGCTCGGTGCGAGACCGATACGCCGTGGGTCGCGCGCATTCCGCCGAAATTCCAGCGCTTGATGCCGCCCTGGAAGCCCTTGCCGATCGAGACGCCGGTCACGTCGACGAACTGGCCGGCGACGAAGTGGTCGGCCGTGAGCTCGGCGCCGACCGGCAGCAGGTTGTCTTCCGAGACGCGGAACTCGGCCACGCGCCGTTTGGGCTCGACCAGCGCCTTGGCGAAATGCCCGCGCATGGCCTTGGACATGTTCCTGACTTTGGCGGCGCCGGCGCCGAGCTGGACGGCGGTGTAGCCGTCCTTGTCCTTGGTGCGCTGGGCGGTCACCTGACAGCCGTCGAGCGACAGCACCGTCACGGCGACGTCCGAGCCCGCCTCGTCGAAGAAGCGGGTCATGCCCAGCTTTTTGGCGATGACGCCGGTGCGCATGACCCCGCCCTCTAGAGCTTAATCTCGACGTCCACGCCGGCCGAGAGAGCGAGCTTCATCAGCGCGTCCACGGTCTGCGGGGTCGGGTCGACGATGTCGAGCACGCGTTTATGCGTGCGGATTTCGAACTGCTCGCGCGACTTCTTGTCGATGTGCGGCGAGCGGTTGACGCAGAATTTCTCGATGAGGGTCGGCAACGGGATCGGACCACGCACGGTCGCGCCGGTGCGCTTGGCCGTGTTGACGATCTCGCGTGTCGAATGGTCCAGCACCCGGTGGTCGAAGGCCTTGAGCCGGATGCGTATGTTCTGTCGATCCATCTAGCCCGCGTTCCTTTGCAAACGCTCGCCTCGTTCATCCACCGTTTCAAAGATCGGCCCGAAGCTCTGTCGAAGCCTCGAGTTACGCTTACTCACCTAATCCGCGAAAACGAAACGGCCCACGCGATGTAGCACCGCGGGGGCCCTCATCCCAGACCGCGCGAAGACCTGGCGAAAGCCGGCGTCACGCTTGTGGCTGGTCGTCTCGCGGACCGCGTCTAAGCCAGTAACTTACGGCCGGTCCTTGAAGAGGCGCGGGTCATACGCGCGCGGACCCGCGGCGTCAAGGCTGCAGGGCGTTTGGCTGGTTCGGCCCCCTCGCCTAGCGGGGTTGCTGCGAGACTCTGAACAGCAGGTCGTGGCCGAAACAGATGTCGATCGCCGCGAGGTCGGGCCGGCGCGAGAGGGTCTCTTCGGCCCGCGCCCGCGCTTCGCTGTCGGTTCGGCACATGACCGGTTCGAATGGATCGCGGCGCGGGTCGGCGGGCGCTTGCGCCGATCGGCCGCCCGGTTCGTCGGCGCGAAGATAGAAGGTGTAGGTCTTGAGCAACAAACGCGACGTCCCCTCGGCCTAGCGGCGGATCGCGCGGACGCCGGGCGCCTGTCCTTGATCTAGATCAAATCGGACGACGGCCGCGGCTTGATCCATGTGTCGAGTCGGATTTATCAGTGCTGCTCCCGATAGAGTCATGTTTGAAACATGATAACTGCTGCACAGCTCCGCGCCGCCCGCGCCCTTGCAGGCCTCGACCAGAGGCATCTGGCCGAACGATCCGGACTCTCGGTGCCGACGATCCAACGCATGGAAGCCAGTGAGGGCGTCATCCGTGGCAACGTGGACTCGCTGATGAAGCTCATCGGCGCACTCGATGCCGCTGGGGTCGCGCTGATCGGGGATGGCGCCGCGAGCGCCGGCGGCGGCCGCGGCGTCAGATTGAAGTGAGCACGCTGGAAACGGTTCTGGCGGCGGCCGGCGCGCTTCTGGCGCTAGCCCCGATCGGCGTCGCCGGCGGCCGATCGAGCGTCGGGCGGTGGGCCGTCTACGCCGGCGCTCTTGTGGTCTGCGGGGTCGCCTGCGCAGCGGCGCTCCTGAGCCTGCTCGGGCTCACGCCCCGCTCCGCTGACGTCGTGCTGCCGCTGGGCCTGCCCTGGATCGGCGCCCGCTTTCATTTGGACGCGCTCGCAGCCTTCTTCCTGGTGGTGGTGAACCTGGGCGGGGCGATCGCCAGCCTCTATGCGCTGGGCTACGGCCGCCACGAGGCGGAGCCCGAGCGGGTGTTGCCGTTCTATCCGGTCTTCCTGGCCGGGATGAATCTCGTCGTCATGGCCGGCGACGCCTTCTCGTTCCTGATCGCCTGGGAGCTGATGTCGCTGGCCTCGTGGGGCCTGGTCATGGCCCGCCACCGCGAAGCGGGCAACGCGTACGCCGGCTACGTCTACCTCTTGATGGCCAGCTTTGGGGCCCTCTGCCTCCTGCTCGCCTTCGGACTTCTGGCGGGGCAGACGGGCGCCTACGCCTTCGACGCCATGCGGGCGCATCGGCCGACCGCCGCGGTCGCCGCGACCGTCCTCGCGCTCGCCATCCTTGGCGCCGGATCGAAGGCGGGCCTGGTCCCTCTGCACGTATGGCTGCCGCTGGCCCACCCCGCGGCGCCCAGCCACGTGTCGGCGCTGATGAGCGGCGTGATGACCAAGGTCGCCGTCTATGCCTTCGTGCGCATCGTCTTCGACCTCGCCGGCCCGCCGGCCTGGTGGTGGGCGGTGGTGGTGCTGGCGCTGGGCGGGGCGACCGCGCTGATCGGCGTGCTGCAGGCGCTGATGCAGCATGACCTGAAGCGACTGCTCGCCTACCACACGGTCGAGAACATCGGGATCATCTTCATCGGGCTTGGGCTCGCGCTCGCCTTCCACGCCGCGGCTATTCCCCTTGCCGCGGCCTTGGCCATGACCGCGGCGTTGTTCCACGTCTTCAACCACTCTCTGTTCAAGAGCCTGCTCTTCTTCGGCTCGGGCGCGGTCCTCTCCGCGACGGGCGAGCGGGACATGGAGCATCTCGGCGGGCTGATCAGGAGCATGCCGCAAACGGCCTTCGCCTTCCTGGCCGGGTGCATCGCCATCTCAGCGCTGCCGCCCTTGAATGGCTTTGTTTCCGAGTGGCTGACCTTCCAGGCGATCCTGCTCAGTCCGCGCCTCGACCCCTGGGCCTTGAAGCTTCTGGTCCCGGCGGTTGGCGCCCTGCTCGCCCTCTCCGCGGCTCTGGCGGCGGCGTGCTTCGTGAAGGCGTTCGGCGTCGTCTTTCTCGGCCGTCCGCGCACGCCGAGCGCCGCGGCGGCGACCGAGACCGACCGCTTCTCGCGCGCGGCGATGTTCATCCTTGTAGGTCTTTGCCTGGCAGCCGGCGTGCTGCCGGGGTTTGTCATCGACGCGCTCGCGCCCGCGGTGCAGGCGCTCGAGGGCGGGCGAATGCCGGCGCAGGCAAGCCAGGCCTGGCTGACCATCGTCCCCATCGCCGAGGCGCGCAGTTCCTACAACGGCCTTCTGGTGATGCTCTTCATCGCCGCGTCAGCGGGGCTCTGCGCGCTCGCCATCCACGAGTTCGCCTCGCGGGCCGTGCGCCGCGCGCCGGCCTGGGACTGCGGCGCCCCCGACCCGAGCCCGGCCACCCAGTACACCGCTTCGAGCTTCGCCCAGCCGATCCGGCGCGTGTTCGGATCGATCCTCTTCGGCGCGCGCGAACATGTGGACATGCCGCCTCCCGGCGACCTTCGCCCTGCCCGCTATGAGGCCATTGTCCACGACCCGATCTGGGAGAGCCTCTATGCGCCGATCGCGGCCGCCGTCGACTTCGCCGCCGGCCGGCTCAACCGGCTGCAGTTCCTCACCATCCGCGTCTACCTGAGCCTCGTTTTCGTGGCGCTGATCGGCTTGCTCCTGGTGCTGGCGATATGGCGCTGATCGCCTCCCTCGCCATCCAGGGCGCCCAGATGGCCCTGGTGCTGGCGCTCGCGCCGCTGCTGACCGGCTTCGTGCGCAAGGTGAAGGCGCGACTGGTCCGCCGTCAGGGCCCGCCGCTGCTGCAGCCCTATCGCGACCTCTGGCGGCTGATGCGCAAGGAAGCGGTGCTGGCGGAGAACGCATCCTGGCTCTTTCGCGCCGCGCCCTATCTCATCTTCGCCGGCACTTGGGTCGCGGCCGCGCTCGTGCCCACCTTTGCGACCGGGCTGCTCTTCTCCTGGTCGGCCGACCTCATCGCCATCATCGCCCTCCTCGGCAGCGCGCGCTTCTTCCTGGCGCTGGCCGGGATGGACGTGGGCACGAGCTTCGGCGGCATCGGGTCGTCGCGCGAGGTCATGATCGCATCGCTGGCCGAGCCGGCCATGCTGATGATCGTTTTCTCGCTGGCGCTGCTCGCCGGTTCGACCCAGCTCTCGACGGTCGCGGGCTACCTGCTCTCGTCGAACGTCGGATTGCGGGTCACGCTGGCGCTCTCGTTGGTCGCGCTGATCATGGTGGCGATCGCCGAGAACGCGCGCATCCCGGTCGACAATCCCGCCACCCACCTCGAGCTGACCATGGTGCACGAGGCCATGGTGCTGGAGTACTCCGGCCGCCACCTGGCGGTGATCGAGCTCGCCTCGTCGCTGCAGCTCCTGCTCTACGTCTCCCTGATCGCCTGCGTTTTCGTGCCGTGGGGCCTGGCTCCCGTCGACGCCGGCCCGCAGGCCTACGTGATCGGCATCGCCGCGTATGTCGGCAAGCTCGCCGTCGCCGGTGCCCTGCTCGCGGGCTTCGAGACCGCGATCGCCAAGATGCGCGTGTTCCGCGTCCCGGCCTTCCTGGGCGCGGCCTTCATGATGGGCATCCTCGGGGTGCTGCTCTTGTTCGTCTCCCGCGGAGGCCTCCGGTGAGCGGCCTTTCCTTCGACATCGCCCACCTCTTGGCCGGCGGCCTGGTGCTGATCAGCCTGCTGATGCTCTACCAGGACCGGCTGACGGCGCTGATCAACGTCTTCGCCGCCCAGGCGGTGACGCTGGCGGCCTCCGTCGCGTGGCAAGCCTATGTCCAGGGGGCGCCGCACCTCTACGTAACCGCGGCGATCGCGCTCGTGTTCAAGGCCGGCGTCATTCCCGTCGCCCTGCACCGCATCATCAAGGCGCTGGGCATCCACCGGGAGATCGATCAGGTGGTGGGCGTCGGACCGACCATGCTCGCCGGCATCGGCTTGGTGGCCCTGGCCCTGGTGGTCATGCTGGGCGTCACGGCCGACGCCAACCGGCTGGCGCGCGAGGACCTCGCCTTCGCGCTGTCGGTCGTCCTGCTGGGCCTGTTGATGATGGTCACGCGCCGCAACGCCGTCGGCCTCGTCGTCGGTTTCATGTCGCTGGAGAACGGGCTGGTGCTTGCGGCCACCGGCGCCGAGGGGATGCCGCTGGTGGTGGAGATCAGCGTCGCCTTCTCGGTCCTGATCGCCTTCATCGTGATCGGCGTCTTCCTCTTCCGCATTCGCGAGCGCTTCGAGACCGTCGACGTCGAGGCGCTGGACCGCTTCCGCGGAGACCGCAGATGAGTCCCGCGCTCGCCGCCATCCTGATCATTCCGGCGACCGCGGCCGCCATTCTCGCGCTGACGCCTGGCTACCGCGTGTCCGCGGCGTTGAACGTACTCGCGAGCCTGGCCACGCTGGCGGCGGCGCTGTCGATGTTCGTCGCGCGACCGGCGGGCGGGCTCTACCTCCGCGTAGACGACCTCAGCACCGTCTTCATCGCGCTCTCGGCGTTCGTGGGCTTCACCACCAGCGTCTTCTCCGCCAGCTACATCGCCCACGAGGTGGACATCGGTCGCCTGACGCCGACCCGGCTCAGGTTCTACCATGCCATGTACCAGGTCCTGATGTTCGCCATGAACCTGGCGCTGGCGGCGAACAATATCGGGCTGATGTGGGTGGCGATCGAACTCGCGACACTGACCACCGTCATGATGGTCGCCGTCTACCGCACGCACGAGGCGATCGAGGCGGCCTGGAAGTACTTCATCCTGGGCAGCGTCGGCATCGCGCTGGCCCTCTTCGGCACCATCCTCGTCTACGTCGCCGCCCGACCGGTCGTTGGCGAAGGCCTCGCCGGCATGGTCTGGACCACCTTGATCGCCAACGCCCACGCCTTCGATCCGGCCCTGCTCAACCTCGCCTTCGTGTTCCTGATGCTGGGCTACGGAACCAAGGTCGGGCTCGCCCCGTTGCACGCCTGGCTGCCCGACGCCCATGCCGAAGGCCCGACGCCGATCTCCGCGGTCCTGTCGGGCCTGTTGCTCAACGTCGCGCTCTACGCGCTCCTGCGGTTCAAGATGCTGCTTGCCGCCAATCCGGCCGCCATCGCGCCAGGTCCGCTCATGGTCGTGATGGGTCTGGTCTCGCTGATCTTCGCGGGCTTCATGCTCTACCGCCGCCGCGACATCAAAAGGCTGTTCGCCTACTCCTCGATCGAGCACATGGGGATCATCGCGTTCGCCTTCGGCATGGGCGGGCCGTTGGCGAACTTCGCCGGGCTCCTGCACATGACCATGCACTCGCTCACCAAGTCGGCGATCTTCTTCAACGTCGGCCATATCTCCCAGACCAAGGGCACGCAGGCGATCGCCGACATCCGGGGACTGACCGTGACCCACCCCGTGCTCGGGTGGTCGCTGGTGGCCGGCGTCGTCGCGATCTCCGGGCTGCCGCCGTTCGGCATCTTCACCTCGGAGTTCCTGGTCGTAAGCTCGACTTTCGCCCGGCAGCCGCTGCTCGCCATCCCCCTGGTGTTCGGCCTGATCGTCGCGTTCGGCGCGCTCCTGCTTCGCTTGCAAGGGCTGGCGTTCGGCGAGCCCAGCCCCGGCGTCGCGCCCGCCAAGGCCTCCTACCTTCCGATGTTTGCGCACCTCGCGTTGGTGCTCGCCGCTGGCGTCTTCTTCCCGCCGTTGATCACCGTCTGGTTCCAGCACGTGGCGAAGCTGCTCGGATGACCTGGGCGCGAGACATCGTCGACAGGCGCGGGTGGACGCGCGCGATCGACGCGCTGGCAGGCGGCGAGCGGACGTTGCTCGCACTCTGGGGCGAGCCCCGCGCGGCCCGCATGGCGATCCACGCCGGTGGGGGTGACATTCTCGTCGTGGAGCTGCCCTGCCCGCGCGGCGGGTTCCCCTCGGTCGCGGCGCGTCACCCACCGGCGATGCGGCTCGAGCGCGCGCTCAGCGACCTCACCGGTCTCGTCGCCGAAGGCGCCCCCGACCCGAGACCCTGGCTCGATCATGGACGATGGACCGTTCGCCGTCCGCTGGGCGCCGCCGAGCCCGCGACCGGCCCCGCGCCATATCCCTTCCTCGCCGCCGAGGGCGAGAGTCTGCATCAGATCCCGGTCGGGCCGGTCCACGCCGGCATCATCGAGCCCGGCCACTTCCGCTTCACCGCCAGCGGCGAGACGGTCGTGCGGCTGGAGGAGCGCCTCGGCTACGTCCATCGCGGCGTCGAGGCGCGCATGCTCGGCGCCGACCTCGGCCGCGCGGCGCAGATCGCCGGCCGCGTCAGCGGCGACTCCACGGTCGCCTACGCCATCGCCTTCGCCCGCGCCGCCGAGGACGCGCTCAAGGTCGAAGCGCCGGCGCGCGCGCAGTGGCTGCGCGCGCTGATGGCTGAGCTGGAGCGGCTCGCCAACCACCTCGGCGACATCGGCGCGGTCTGCAACGACGCGGCCTTCGCGCTCATGCACGCCCACTGCGCGATGCTGCGCGAGCAGGTCCTGCGCGCCGCCGACGCGGCCTTCGGCCATCGGCTGATGATGGACCGGGTGTCGCCGGGCGGCGTCGCTGTCGATCTCGGCGCAGACGGAGCGGCGGCGATCGCGGCTCTGCTCCGGATCGTTCGCGAGCGCTTTCCCCTGCTGGTGGATCTCTACGACGACACCGCTTCGCTGCAGGACCGCACCGTCGGGACCGGCATCGTCGGCCGGGACCTCGTCGAGCGCTTCGGCGCCGGCGGCTTCGTCGGCCGGGCCAGCGGCCGGCCGTTCGACGCCCGCACCGCGTTCGCCTATCCGCCCTACGACGTGCTCGCTTTCGAGGTCCCCGTCCGCGACGAGGGCGACGTCAACGCCCGGGTCTGGGTGCGGATCGACGAGGTCCGCCAGAGCCTTCGCCTCATCGAGCAGATTCTGGCCGGCCTGCCGCCGGGCGCGATCGCGGCGCCGCTGTTGGCGGGCGATGGAGAGGGGCTGGCGCTGGTCGAAGGCTTCCGCGGCGACGTCTTGGTTTGGGCGCGACTGGAAGGCGGCAAGGTCGGCGGCGTTTGCCTGCGCGATCCCTCCTGGTTCCAATGGCCGCTGCTGGAAGCCGCCGTCGAAGGGAACATCGTGGCCGACTTCCCCCTCTGCAACAAATCCTTCAACTGCTCCTATGCCGGGGTCGATCTTTGACATGAGCATGCCACGGCTCTTCGCCGAAGGACTCGTCCGCTCTCCCGTGACGGAGCGCGCGCCCGCTCCCGACCTCGCCGAGCTTGGCGCCGCGTTCGAGGCGACAGCGCGCAAGCGGCTCGGCCGCAGCCTCTCCATCCGTCAGGTCGACGCTGGCTCTTGCAACGCCTGCGAACTCGAGATCCACGCGCTGAACAACGCCTACTACGACCTCGAGCGTTTCGGCCTGCGCTTCGTCGCTTCGCCGCGCCACGCCGACGTCCTGCTCGTCACCGGCCCGGTGACGCTGAACATGAAGGAGGCGCTGCAGCGGACGTTCGCCGCCACGCCGGCGCCGAAGTGGGTGGTGGCCGCCGGCGCCTGCGCGATCGACGGCGGGCTGTTCGCGGGCGGTTACGCCTGTGCGGGGGGCGTCTCGGATGTCGTTCCGGTCGACCTGACGATCCCTGGCTGTCCGCCCAGCCCGACCGCGCTGCTCAAGGGACTGCTGGCGCTGCTCGGCTGACCAGCGTCGCGCTAGGGTCCGACCTCGACCGAGCCCGAGCCGGCGATCGATTTGTTGACCGATCCCAGCACCTTGGCGGCATGGACGTCGCCGGAGCCGGCGATGCTGGCCTGGAGGGTGTCGGCCACGCCGCCGTAGTCCACGTTCCCCGACCCCATGATGTTGACGCCAAGGCTCGATGCGCGGCCGCCGTCGATCCGGACATTGCCGCCGCCGGCCATGCTGACCTGAACGGGGCCCGAGGCCTGGCCGACACGCACGTCTCCCGCGCCGGCGATCGACACGTCCAGCCCGTTCTGCACCAGCGTGGTGGTCGCCGTCGAAGCGCCGGCGATCTCGAGATTCATGTGCCCCGCCGAGCCGGTGTGCAGGCGGCCAGATCCCGCCGCCGCCACCGTCAGGTCGTCCTCGACGTTGGCGACCGTCCACTCGCCGCAGCCCGCGATGCGCAGGTGAAGACTGTGTGCGCGGCCGACGCTGCCATAGATCGCGCCCCCGGCGTCGACGACCGCGTCTTGCGGCACGCGCACGACGATCTGCGGGAGGTCGTCGAAGGCGACCTCGCCGACCCGCGGCACCATCGTGGATGGGGCCCCGTCGCCAAAATTGCAGTCCGCGTGCGCGCCCCAGAACAGGCCGAACCATTCGGCGCCGCGCACGATGGTCCTGTCGCCAAAGCCCTGTTCGACCCGGAGCGGCAGGTTCGGATTGGTCTTCAGGATGATGACCTTCACGTCCGAGCGGTCTTCGGGAACGATCACCACGCGGGCCGACACGTTGCGGAATTCGATGGACGCCGCCGAGGCGAACCCCGCCCAGCCTAGGGCGATCAAACCCGCGACAAGGGCCAACGTTGCGCGCATCGACAGTCTCTCCGACCCAGCTCTTCCGATCAGGCTAGGCGCTTCGGCGCGGGTAAGCAGCTTAAATCCCTGTCATTCTAGCGCAGCCCACCGGCTACTGGCTGGCGAGCAGGAGCGCCGGGTCGACCGGCCGCGCCTTGTCGCGCGGCGTCGGCGCATAGCGGATCTCGAAATAGACCTCGGATTGGACGGCGCTGCCCGATCGGCCGGCCTGACCCACCTCCTGGCCCTGGGTCACGTGGTCCTTGATCCTGACCTCGGTCTTCGAGAGGTGAGCGTAGGCGGTGATCCAGCCGTCCTCGTGCTTGATCAGGACGAGATTGCCGAGCTCGGGCAGCGCGCCGGCGTACACCACATCGCCCGTCGCGGCCGCCACGACGGGCGTGCCGTCAGGCGCGCTGATGTCGAGGCCGTCGCTGCGCTGCCCGCCCTCCTTGGGGCCGAAACCGGAGAGCACGCTGCCGTGCAGCGGCCAGATAAAGCGTCCGCGGCCGGCCAGAAGCACTGACGCGTCAGGCGGCGCGACCGGTTGCGGCTGGGCGAGCGGCGGGACAAGCGGCCGCTCGGGCGGCGTGGTGAGCGGGGCGATCGGCCCGGCGATGTGCCCGGGAAGGTCGGCGTAGGGGATCGGGTGGTCGGGCGCGGCCGCGGAGCCCGTGTCTGCGGAAACCGACGGTGGAACATAAGACGGCTCGGCCCGCGGCGTCGGGCGCTCGGAGGCGACCTCCGGCTCGTAGCCCGGGAGCCGCACGACTTCTCCCGTCTTCAGGTGGGTCTTCTGGGTGAAGCCGTTGAGCGCCTCGATCTCCTTGGGCGAAACCTTGAAGCGGCGCCCGATCGCGTAGATCGTATCGCCGGTGTGGACGCGATAGGTCTTCGGGACTCGGGCCTCGCGCGTCTCCGCCGCCTCAGCGGCCGCCGCCTCTCGTCGCTCGCGCCTCGTCAGGTGAGCGGTGGACGTCCCTGGGACGATGAGCGGCGCGCCGACCGCGAGGTCGGTCGGGTGCTTGATGTTGTTTTCCTTCATCAGCGCCTTCGCCGTCGTGCCGAAGCGCTTGGCGAGCGTGCGCAGCGTGTCGCCCTTCCTGACGCGGACCGTCTTCGCCTCGCCGGCCGCCTCGAGCCGGGCGTGCGCCGCCCCCCGGACGTGCGAGTGCACGCGGTGACGCGCCGCCTGCCAGAGCGGGAGCGGTTCGTTCCACGCCACCGCGTAGGTCGGCCTCGGGCCGAAATACGCGGTGGGACCCGATGGGGACCCCGCCGGCGGCAACGGCTGGCCGGTGATCGGCGTGCTCGGGCTGGCGACCGGACCTTGCGGATCAGCCGCGGCGGCCGGCGCCGGCGCCGGTTGGTCTTGCGTGACCGGATACATCGGCCTCGCCGGCTGTAGCGCGGCCGGGGTCTGATAGTCCTCAGACGGAGGATATTCCGAGTGGGGGATGGTGCAGGCCTGCAACGCCAGGACGCTTGCGGCCGACGCCGCGGCCCGCACCCAGAATGCTGTCATCGTCGCTACGCCCTCGCCCGGAATCGCCTGCGCGGTGCGGTCAGTGTCGGACATGCGCGCGGCGCGCGCCACCCCGAACCGGCGCCGCGGCCTAAAGTTCGCGCGCCACGCCATCCAACAGCGGGACAAAGCGAACATCGCACAACACCTCTTCCTTGAAGCCGCTCTTGCCGTCGCCGATGTACCGTTTCAGCGTTTGAACAGGGCCGCGCCCAACCGGCGCCACCAGAATCCCCGACGGTTTGAGTTGCGAAAGCAGTGTCTTGGGCTCGCCCGGCGCCGCGGCTGTGACCAGAATGCGGTCGAAAGGCGCCTGCTCCGGCCAGCCCGCCCCCCCATCGGCGAAGCGCGTGATGATGTTGCCGAGCTCGAGCGCGCGGAACCGCGCCTCCGCCTCGGCGAGCAGGGTCCGGTAACGCTCGACCGTGTAGACCAGGCGCGCCAGCCTCGAGAGCACCGCGGTCTGGTAGCCGGAACCGGTGCCAATCTCGAGCACCCGCGCGCGGGGCTCGATCATCAGCGCCTGGGTCATCAGCGCGACGATGTAGGGCTGGCTGATCGTCTGGCCGCAGGCGATCGGCAGCGCCGAGTCCTCCCAGGCCCTGTCCTGGAACAGTTGCGGCGTGAAGAGGTCGCGCGGCGTCTGTTCCATCGCCGCCAGCACCGCGCCGTCGGAGACGCCCTGCGAGCGGAGCGCCAGGATCAGGCGCGCGCGTTGGGTCTGCGGTTCGTCGTCGATGGGCTCGTCGGCGCTCATATCTTCGGCGGCGCGCCGCCGATCACGGCCCTCAGCTCGTGCACGGTCTGCATATGGGTGAGGTCGATGTGCAGCGGGGTCACCGATATCTTCCCATCATAGATCGCGCGAAGGTCGGTGCCATCCGCCGGCTTGGAGGGAAGGTTGCGGTAGCCGAGCCAGTAGTAATCCCGGCCGCGCAGGTCCTTGCGCCGTTCGAAGTGCCTCGTTTGGGCGTCGCGGAACGCCTGCCGGGTGATCTCGACGGCCTCGACCTCTTCGGGCGGACGGCCCGGGAAGTTGACGTTCATGATCACGCCCGCCGGCCAGCCGACCTCGACCAGGCGGCGGATGAGACCCGGCGCGAAGGCTTCGGCGGTGTCGAAGTGGATGGTCGGCTCCTGGTCGCGCTTCCAGGTCAGGCCCTGTGAGAGCGCGATCGCCGGCACGCCCAGCGCCATGCCTTCGATCGCACCGGCGACGGTGCCGGACATGGTCACGTCCTCGGCGACGTTGTGCCCGCGGTTGACGCCGGAGAGGACGAGGTCGGGCTTGGGACCATCGATCAGCTCCATCAGCGCCAGCGTGACGCAGTCGCAGGGCGTGCCGGCGACGGCGAAGCGGCGCTCGTCCAGCTGGCGCACGCGCAGCGGTTCGCTGAGCGTGAGCGCACGGCTCGCGCCCGACTGCTCGGCCTCCGGCGCCACCATCCAGATGTCGTCCGAGAGCTCGCCTGCGATCTTCTCCAGCGCCGCGAAGCCCTCGGCGCCGATGCCGTCGTCGTTGGTCAGCAGGATGCGCAACGCCGCTCTAGCCCCCTATGTGGGTCAGGCCGCCCATGTAGCCTTGCAGCACCTGGGGGATGGCGATCCGGCCGCGCTCGTCCTGATAGTTCTCCATCAGGGCGACCAGCGTGCGGCCGACGGCGAGGCCGGAACCGTTCAACGTGTGGACGAAGCGCGTCCCCTTCTCGCCGGCCCGGCGACAACGGGCGTCCATGCGCCGGGCCTGGAAGTCGCCGCAGTTCGAGCAGGACGAGATCTCGCGGTAGGTCGCCTGCGACGGCAGCCAAACCTCGATGTCGTAGGTCTTCCTGGCCGAGAAGCCCATGTCGCCGGTCGAGAGCACGACCGTGCGGAACGGCAGGTCCAGCCTCTTGAGCACGGCCTCGGCGCAGTCGACCATGCGCTGGTGCTCGGTCTCGGAGTCCTCCGGTGCGGTGATCGAGACCAGCTCGACCTTGTAGAACTGGTGCTGGCGGATCATGCCGCGGGTGTCCTTGCCCGACGCGCCGGCCTCCGAGCGGAAGCACGGCGTGAGCGCCGTCAGCCGAAGCGGCAGCTCCTCCTCGGCGGTGATCTGCTCGCGCACCAGGTTGGTCAGCGAGACTTCGGCGGTGGGGATGAGCCAGCGGTCGTCTGTGGTGTGGAACAGGTCCTCGGCAAACTTCGGCAATTGGCCGACGCCGAACACCGCCTCGTCGCGCACGAGCAGCGGCGGCGAGACCTCCTGGTAGCCGTGCTCGAGTGTCTGGATGTCGAGCATGAACTGGCCGAGCGCCCGCTCCAGCCGCGCAAGCTCGCCCTTCAGGACGACGAACCGCGCCCCCGACATGCGCACGGCGGCCTCGAAATCCATCAGTCCGAGCGCGGCGCCCAGGTCGACGTGGTCCTTGGCGTGCCGGATCGCGAACGGTTCCCCCCAGCGGTGGTCCTCGACGTTGGCCGCCTCGTCTTCGCCTGGCGGAACATCGGCGGCAGGCAGGTTGGGCAAGGCGGCGAGCAGCGTGCGCAGCGCCTCGCCGCTCGCCCGCTCGCGCTCGGCCTGCTCGGCGATCACGTCCTTCAGCTGCTCGACCTGGCGCATCAACTCGGCCGCGTGAGCCTCGTCCTTCTTGGCCTTCGCCATGCCGATCAGCTTCGAGGCGTCGTTCCGCTGGCTCTGCGCGGCCTGCAGCGCGGTCTGCGCGGCGCGGAGCTCGGCGTCGAGCGCAAGGATGGCCGGCGTCTGCGCGGAGAGCCCACGCGCCGCCCAGCCCGCATCGTAGGCGTCTGGGGTTTCGCGGATGGCCCTGATGTCGTGCATTGAAGGTCTTGGAGGCGCCTGGTGGAAGCGCCCTCCATAAGGCGCGTTGAGAGGGGCGGCTACCCCTCGCCCGCCGGCGCTCGCGGACGTCGAATCTTGACAGCCAACCCGTTCCGGCGCCCTTGGCCGCCGCAAAGAGCAACGTAAGAGGGAGCACGGGCATGACCTTCACCCAGGAGCGCATCGAAGATGGCGGCGTCGTGCGCCGCTCGTTCGAGCTTGTCGTCGACGGCGAGACCGTTCCGGCGGTGATCTGGGCGCCGGAAGCGGCGAAGGGGCCGCGGCCGCTGGTCCTGATGGGCCACGGCGGCTCGCAGCACAAGAAGACGCCGACGCTTGCCGCCCGCGCTCGCCAGTATGCGAAGGCGTTCGGCTACGCGACGCTGGCCATCGACGCGCCGGCGCACGGCGACCGCATCAGTCGCGAGGAGGCCGTGGCGCTGGCCCGCGAGGTTGGTGCGCGCGTGCGCGGCGAGGCGCCGGCGCAGGTGGTCGATCCCGAGCGCTTCCGCCAGATGCTCCGCAGCAGCCAGAAGAGCCGTTCCGGAATGGAAGGCGGCGCTCGACCTGGCCCAGACCTTCGACTTCGTCGGCGCCGAGGGGCCGGTCGGCTACTGGGGCGTCTCGATGGGGACCGCGATCGGCGTGCCGTTCGTGGCGAGCGAGCCGCGCATCACGGCCGCCATCTTCGGCCTTGCCGGCCTGCGCGAGGGCGCAACCGACATGGAGGCGGCCGCCAGGAAGATCACCATCCCGCTCCAGTTCGTCTTCCAGTGGGAAGATGCGGTCGCGCCGCGCGAGACCGGCATCGCCCTCTTCAACGCCTTCGGCTCGAAGGAGAAGACGATGCACATCAACCCCGGCGGCCACATGGACATCCCCGAGTTCGAGCGCATCGACTGGGAAGCCTTCTGGTTGCGCCACCTGGGGACGGCCGACGCGCCGGCGCGCGCCAAGACGGCGGTGGCCGCCGAGTAGGGCTAGCCCAGGGTCCTCTCGAAGAAGGCCACGACGTCGCGGTCGAACTCAGCGTGGAAAGCGGCGCGGTCGAAGCCGGGCCGTTCGGCGCAGATGCCGGCGACGCGCGCCTTCAGCTGATCGTCGCAAGGGCTCAGAAAGTCGAAATGATCCATGTTTGGGATCACGTGGTAGTCCGCTGGCCGCGGCAGGTCGCGATCCACAGCAGCCGCATAGTCGAGACCCGGCAGGATGTGGTCGTCCTCGGCCCGCCAGAGCTGGATCGGAATGGTCACGTTCTGAAGGCCGGCCTTGCCGAAGGTGAACCCGAGCGCCGGCGCGGCGACGACGGCGGCCCTCACGCGCGCGTCGTGCACGAAGACTGACGGAGGAAGCGTGGCGAGCGCGCCTTGCAGGCCAGGCCCCGCCTTCTTCACCACGCCGCACTCGAAGGCGCCGGGCACAGCCTGGCAATGCGACGCGACGAGGGTGAGGTCGGGCACGCCGCCGGCGGTGACCAGGGTGGTGAACCCACCCGCCGAGAAGCCGAACATCCCGACGCGCCCGGCGTCGAGCTGGTCGTGCTCGGGCCACTCGGCCAGCATGTAGTCGAGCAGACGATGGATCTGGGCCGAGCGGACCCAGATCTGCGCCGCCTGGCTCTGGTCGTCGTAGGTGTCGCCGGTGTGGCTGACCGCCGCGACGACAAATCCGGCCTTCGCGAGCGCGAGGGCGGTGTCGTAGTGGCCGCCGTACCAGCCGCCGGTCCCATGGCTGAACACGACCACGGGCAGATGCGCGCCCGCCACCGGCGCGCCTTCCGCGACGTCCTGAGTGAAGGTCCCGAGCGCGTGCGGGCCGGCCGGGGCGTCGGTCGGATACCAGATGCCGACGATCAGCGGCTTGGCGGCGCCGTCAGGCACGCTGACCTGTTCGAAACCGACGTTCGCTGCGCTGGCGGCGCCCGCGACGAGCAAGAGGGCGGCGGCGAGGATTGCGATCATTCGCATGGCGGCGTCTCCGATGTTGTCGGCGCTCACATTGCCAGTTGATGTGAGCTGTGTCAACATCGCGCATGGCCAAGAACGGCTACCACCACGGCGACCTGGCCAACGCCCTCGTCGAGGCGGCGATGAAGGTCGTCGAGAGCGAGGGTTCGGACGCGCTGTCCCTGCGCGATCTGGCCGCCTCCCTCGGCGTCTCCCGCGCCGCGCCCTATCGCCATTTCCCCGACCGCGACGCGCTCCTCGCCGCCGTCGCCGCGCAAGGGTTCGAGATGCTGGCCGATATCTACGAGGCCGCTCGCGCCGGCTCCGGCGCGGGGACAGCGCGGCTGCGCCGGGCGATGCGCGACTACATGGGCTTCGCCTGGAGCCGGCCCGGCCTGCACCGGCTGATGTTCGAGAGCGATCTGCTGCGCCGCAGCCCGATTCCGCCCGCCCTGGCGGCCCCCTACCGACGGACCTACGAGGCGTTGTGGGCGGTGCTGAAGGAGACCTGGCCGAACGCTGAACCGAGCTGGTTGAGGCGCAAGCGCGTGACGCTGCTCTCGACCGTCGTCGGCTTCCTCGTCCTCGACGAGGCGGGCCGGTTCACCGCCGAATGGAGCGATCCCCTGCCCCGCGACGAGCAGGTCGAGGCGATCCTTGACGCCGCCATCGGCGCGCCGCCGGGGGGCTAGGCTTCCTCGGTCTCCGCCGCTTCCGCCGCTGCGTCCTCGCGCGCCCGCCGGCGCTCGATCAGCCAGACGACCAGGATCGACACCTCGTAGAGGAGCACGCCGGGCAGGGCGAGGCTCATCATGCTGATCGGGTCGGGCGGGGTCACCAGCGCTGCGACGACGAAGACGGCGACGATCGCGTAGCGGCGGCCGGATCTGAGGAACTTGCTGGTGACCAGCCCGGCAATGCCGAGCAGCGCCAGCACCACCGGCAGCTGGAAGCAAAGACCGAAGCCCAGCAGGAGCGTCGTCACCAGGTTGAGGTAGTCGGAGACCTTCGGCAGCAGCGAGACCGAGACCGCGGCATCGCCCGTGATCTGCTGATTCAAGGAGAACCAGAGCACGAAGGGCAGCATGACGAAGTAGACCAGCGCCGCGCCCAGCAGGAACAGCACCGGGGAAGCGATCAAAAACGGCAGGAAGGCGCGACGTTCGCGCCGATAGAGCCCCGGCGCGACGAAGCGGTAGAGCTGGGTCGCGAGCACCGGGAACGTCAGCACGATCGCGCCGAACACGGCCAGCTTCACCTTCTCGAAGAAGACCTCGAGCGGTGCGGTGAACACCATGTGGACCTGCTGCACGTGGACGTTGGCGATCGACTTCAGGCCGATCATGGCCAGCCAGAGGTCGAAGGGGCCGCGATGGGCGCCCGTCGCCTGCTGTACGGCGAGGAGGCCCTGCGCCCGCTCGAACGGAGCAAGCAGGAAGACCAGGATCTGGGTTGAGAAGATGAAGCAGATCACAAATCCGATCGCGATCGCCGCGGCGCAGACAATCAGACGGCTGCGAAGCTCGACCAGGTGATCCAGGAGCGGCGCGCGGGAGGCCTCGATCTCGGCTTCATCGTCGGCCATGCCGCTCAGGCCTCGCCGGCTGTTTTCTTGGCGCGCGGGCGTCGCGGGCGCGCGGGCTTGGGCGCAGGTTCCGCCGGGGCCGGGTCCGCAGCCACGGCGGGGGCCGGCGCAGAGGCGGTCTCCTCGGGCGGGGTGAACCCGGCTTCGGGCGCGGTGGCCGCGCCTTGCGCCATCGGGTCGAAGTGGCTGTAGTGGCGGGGGTCGTTGCGCATCGCCTCGACCTCCTTCCTGAGCTCGTCGAGCTCCGACTGCCGGGCGAGCTCGTCGAAGCTGGCGCGGAACTCCGAGGCCATGGCGCGCATGCGGCCGACGAACTGGCCGACCCGGCGCAGCAGGATCGGCAGGTCCTTGGGTCCCACGACGATCAGCGCGACAGCGCCGATGATCAGGATCTCCAGCAGCCGGTTTTCAGGAAACATCGAAGCTCAAGGGCCCCCGACAGCAGGGCCTAGCGGGCGATCGGATCCTTCGGCGTTTCGTTCGCCGGGGGAAGGCTGGGCGTGGTCTGGGTGGGCGGGGTCTCGTGCTCGTCCTTCAGGCCGTCGCGGAACGCTTTGATACCCTTGGCGGCGTCGCCCATGATGCCGGAGATCTTGCCCCGGCCGCCGAACACGAGAAGCGCGATGACGGCGAGGATTAGAAGGTGCCAGGGACTCAAACCACCGAGCATGTACCCACTCCTCTAGCGCGAACACCCGAGTCGGCGCCCAAGATGTTGCCGCTCATATAAGCCATCGGACCCCCAAGCGCCAATCGACCCCCCGCGACCGAATGACGTGTGACCCCCGCCGCCTATTCCCTGAAAGCGGCGAAGCCGCAATCGAACCACCAAGCACACCAAGCACACCAAGGGTTCTGAGAGGACACGCGGCGTTGCGGCCAATTTCGGCCTCTTGGTGTGCTTGGTGTGCTTGGTGGTCGAACACGAAAGAGCCGCCGGGCGCGGGGCCCGACGGCTCAAGTACGACAGCCTTGGAGGCTGGTCGCTATTCGATGATCTTCGCCACGACGCCGGCGCCGACGGTGCGGCCGCCTTCACGGATGGTGAAGCGAAGCCCCGGGTCCATGGCGATCGGGGTGATCAGCTCGACGTCCAGCTCGGCGTTGTCGCCCGGCATGATCATCTCGACGCCGTCTCTCAGCTTGATGATCCCGGTCACGTCGGTCGTGCGGAAGTAGAACTGCGGACGATAGTTGGTGAAGAACGGCGTGTGCCGCCCGCCCTCCTCCTTGGTCAGAATGTAGGCCTCGGCCGCGAACTTGGTGTGCGGCGTGATCGAGCCCGGCTTGCAAAGAA
Organism: uncultured Alphaproteobacteria bacterium; assembly: GCA_963719975.1. Lineage (GTDB taxonomy): Bacteria > Pseudomonadota > Alphaproteobacteria > Caulobacterales > Caulobacteraceae > Poindextera. Next base: position 375,339 of record CAVRED010000007.1, on the reverse strand, counting down.
CCTGCCCCCGCTCGACCTCCTCGCGCTTGGTCCCGCGCAGCAGAACCCCGACGTTGTCGCCCGCCTGCCCCTGGTCCAGGAGCTTGCGGAACATCTCAACGCCCGTGCACACCGTCTTCTGCGTCGGACGAAGGCCCACGATCTCCACTTCCTCGCCGACCTTGATCACCCCCTGGTCGATCCGGCCCGTCACCACCGTCCCACGGCCCGAGATCGAGAACACGTCCTCGATCCCCATCATGAACGGACGGTCGATCGCCCGCTCCGGCTGCGGGATGTAGGCGTCGACCTGCGTCATCAGCTCGTTGATCGAGTCCTCGCCCATCGGCGCGTCCCGGCCCTCCAGCGCCGCAAGCGCAGAGCCCTTCACGATCGGGATATCGTCACCCGGATAGTTGTAGCTCGACAGAAGCTCGCGGACTTCCATCTCGACCAGTTCGACCAGCTCCGGGTCGTCCACCATGTCGATCTTGTTCAGATAGACCACAAGCGCCGGAACGCCCGACTGCCGCGCCAGAAGAATGTGCTCGCGCGTCTGCGGCATCGGACCGTCCGCCGCCGAGACCACCAGGATCGCCCCGTCCATCTGCGCCGCGCCCGTGATCATGTTCTTCACGTAGTCGGCGTGCCCTGGGCAGTCCACGTGCGCGTAGTGACGGTTCTTCGTCTCGTACTCCACGTGCGCCGTGTTGATCGTGATCCCGCGCGCCTTCTCCTCCGGCGCCGCGTCAATGTCCGCATACGCCTTCGCCGTCGCGCCCCCGGCCTTCGCCAACACCAGCGTGATCGCCGCCGTCAGCGTCGTCTTCCCATGGTCAACGTGACCAATCGTTCCAATGTTGCAGTGCGGCTTCGTCCGAGCGAACTTTTCCTTGGCCATGGTCTTTCCTTGAGGGTCGTCGTCGATTTCTAGGGGTGGGATGGAGCGGGTAGCGGGAATCGAACCCGCATCCTCAGCTTGGAAGGCTGCTGCACTACCATTGTGCTATACCCGCTAACGCGCGGCGGGCGACCGGTCGATCTCCTTCGCTTCGCTTGCCGGATCTTCAGAGCTCGACGCTCGCGTGCGCGTGGTGGGGGAAGTAGGACTCGAACCTACGAAGGCGTACGCCAGCGGATTTACAGTCCGCCCCCTTTGCCGCTCGGGACATTCCCCCGCGCGCGCCTCGTGCTTTAAAGGCCCGAAAACGGAGCGCGTCTTATAGTGTCGTCTTCCCCCGAACGCAACGCGCGCCGGCCGGGCCTAGATCGCGGTCGCGGAGGCGCGTCCAAGGGCCGCCGCGGCCGGTCCGCAGCCGACGCCGCGCCTTGGCTCTGGGGGCGTCACGCCGTCCTGGCCGCGCTCGCCAATCCGCTCCGCGGCGCCCCGCTGCGCCTCGTCGCGACGGCCGAGCGGGCGCGCGAGTTGCCGAGTGGAATCGGCGGCGGGATCAGGCCTGAGATCCTTCCCGCTGCGGAGATCTCGCGCCTGGCCCCGCCGGGCGCCGCCCACCAGGGCCTGGCCCTGAAGGCGCCCCCGCTCGAGCCGTTCGACATCGCCGACGTGGCGCGGCCGGCCAAGGGCGTCATCGTCGTCCTCGACCAGATCACCGACCCCCAGAACGTGGGGGCGATCTTCCGCTCGGCGGCTGCGTTCGGCGCTCGCGCCATCGTCCTGCAGGATCGGCACGCGCCGGCGCTGGCCGGGGCGCTGGCCAAGGCTGCGGCTGGCGGGATCGAGCGCGTGCCGCATGTCCGCGCCACCAACCTGTCCCGCGCGCTGGAGGCGTTGTCGGACCACGGCTGGCGGGCGGTCGGTCTGGACGCGGACGCCGCGGCCTCGCTGGCCGAGACGCTCGACGAGCGCCCAGTCGCCCTGGTCCTGGGTTCCGAGGGCGAGGGGTTGCGGCGCCTGGTGGCCGAGCACTGCGACGCGCTAGCGCGCATCCCGATGGCCGGTGGGTTCGAGAGCCTGAACGTCGCGGCGGCGGCGGCTATCGCCCTCTACGAGACTGTCCGCGAGCGCTAGCCCGCGCGGCGGCGCCCGCTCGCCCCCCAAGAGAAACCGGTTCCCGTTTGGGCGGTAAGGTTATTGATTCCCTGCCTCAGAGTGGTTTGCTGACCCGCGCTCGGTCGCCGGAGAGAGTCTATGTTGAAGGACAGCCTGCGCATCGCAGCCTTGAGCGTCGCCGCGCTCGCGGTTTTCGCCCTCGCCGGATGCGGCGCGCCGAACCCGCAGGAAACGACGCCGCCGCCGATGTTGGCGCCCGAACCCGCGCAGCCGTCCCCCGACCTGATGGGCGGGCCGTCGAGCCAGCCGTCAGCCGACTCAGGCGAGCCGGAGTCGGGCGAGCCGGAAGCGCCGGCGACCATGCAGCCGATCGCCAACCCCGAGGACATGCCTCCCGACCAGCGGCAACAGGTCTACGGTCACAAGTACGACTACCTCGACCATCCGCGGCAGGCGCACGCGTGTCACTGCCGTCGCCATCATGGCTGGGGGCGCCATCACCACCATCATCATGGCGCGGCGATGCACTGGCGCCACGAGCGCCACCACCATTGGCGCCGCCACGCCGGGGCCGTGGGCGAGCATCCCCATCATCACCACGGCGCCGCCGCTACGAGTTCGAACGCGGCGGCTAACCACGCCGCGGCCGCCAACGCCCAGGCGCCGATGGCCGCCCGGCGCCATCGCCACATTCACGGCCAGCCGAACGCGAGCCTCAGCGGCGCGACATCGGCGCTGCCGCCGGCGAGTTCGGCGAACGCAAGTTCGAGCCAGGCGTCGTCCAATGCGGCCGCCGCCAGCGAAAGCGGCGCGCCCGCCAACACCGAGGCGGCGCCCGCCAACGCGCCGACGGGACCCCAAGGCAAGGTGATCGCCGCGATCATCGTGCTCCTGATTGCGCTGGTCGTGCTCATCGCCGCGGCCCGCAACTCGATGATGGGCCGCCCGCGCCGCCGCCCGCCGGACTATGGCGCGCGGCCCCGGTCGAACAACAACTACACGCCGCCACCCCCTGGCGTGACGAAGGACGACAAGGAGTAGGCGCGAGCGCGCCGCGCCAGCGACTTGCTAAGCTGGCGCGGCTGCCCCAAGAACGTCGGGATGGCGTTCCTTCAAAGCCTGAGCGGCTTGCCTTGGGCGGCGTCGCTCGGCGCCCTCCTGCAAATCGCACTGATCGACGTGACGCTCGCGAGCGACAACGCCGTCGCCGTGGGCATGGCGGCGTCTGGATTGCCCACCCCCCAGCGGCACTTTGCGATGGTGCTCGGGCTCTCCGGCGCGGTGGTGCTGCTCTGCGTCCTTGCGGTGTTCGCCATCAACTTGCTCAAAGCGGGGGGCGGCGGCCTCATCCTCGGCGGGGGCCTGCTGCTGCTCCTCGTGGGCTGGCAGATGTGGCGCGACCTGCGCGCGAACGAGCCCGCGCGTCACGGTCACCGCGACCATCCGTCTAAGCCGAAGACGCTCCTTCGAGCCCTCGTTTTGATCTTCCTGGCCGACATGTCGACGTCGCTGGACAACGTGCTGGCGGTGGCCGGCGTCGCGCGCAACCAGCCGGACTGGGTGCTGTTCATCGGCCTGGCCCTCTCGGTCGCTCTGACCGGATTCGCCGCGGTGGGCGTCGCCAAGCTCCTGCACCGCTGGCCATGGATCGGCTACATCGGCCTCCTGGTCGTACTCTACGTCGCCGTCCGCATGGTCCTCGACGGCGCCGTCCAACTGAAGTGGCTCTAGTCGAACCTTCCTGCGGCGAAGCCGCTTTCGACCGCCAAGGTCGCCAAGCTCGCCAAGACGTCATTGGGGCGCCGCGGTCCCCTTGGCGTCCTTGGCGACCTTGGCGGTCCAATAGGGCCTGTCGGCCCTCACGCGCTCTCCGGCTCGGCCCCGCCGAATTGCTCGGTCCACTCGGCGGTCTGGGCGTCCTCGATCTTCTTGAACAGCACCTCAGGCGCGCGGACCGGGCGGCCGGCTTCGATCCGACGGAGCTCGGCTTCGGCGTTGTGGCTCGGCCAGGTCGGCGGCCAGGGCTCGCCCAGCGCTTCGGTCAGCACCTCGCAGGCAAACGGGATGATCGGCGCCGAGACCCGCGCGAAGAGGCCCGCGAGGTTTATCGCGGTGCGCACGATCACCGCGGCGCGGTCGCGGTCCTCGCGGATGGCGCTCCAGGGCGCGGCCTCCTGCAGGTACTCGTTGCCCAGCACCCAGAGCGCCCGCAGCGCCTGCGCCGACTTGCGCTGTTCGATCGCCTCCATTTGCGACGTGAGTCTCGGCGAGCTTCTCCGAGACCTGGGCGAACAGGCGCTGTTCGATCTCGCCGGGCGCGCCGCCGGCCGGGACGACGCCGTCGAAGCGGCTCTCGCAGAACTTCAGGATGCGGTTGACGAAGTTGCCCAGCACGTCGGCGAGGTCGCGGTTGGCCGCGGCCTGGAACTGCTCCCAGGTGAAGCTGGTGTCCGACCCCTCGGGGCTGTTGGCGGTCAGGTACCAGCGCCAGACGTCCGCCGACGCCACCTCGAGCGCCTGGTCCATGAACACGCCGCGCTTCTGCGAGGTCGAGAACTTGCCGCCGTACCAGTTCAGCCAGTTGAAGGCCTTGAGCAGGTCAACCGTCTTCCACGGCTCCTCCGACCCCAGGATGGTCGAGGGGAAGTAGGCCGAGTGGAAGGGCACGTTGTCCTTGCCCATGAACTGGACGTAGCGGACGTCATCCGCGCCCTTGTCGAGCCGCCACCACCGCTCCCAGTCGACGCCCTCGGCGTCGGCCCACTCGCGCGTGATGCCGATGTAGCCGATCACGTCGTCGAACCAGACGTAGTAGACCTTGTCCTCGAAGCCGGGGCGCGGCAGGCCGTCCTTGAGCACGGGAAAGCCCCAGGAGAGGTCGCGGGTGATGCCGCGGTCGATCAGACCCTCATCGAGGTGTTTGTAGGCGATGGCGCGCGCCAGCGGCGGCCACTCGGTCTTGGCGTCGGTCCATGCGCGGATGCGATCGGCCATCCTCGAGTGCAGCTGGTAGAGGTGGCGCGTGTCGCGCACCTCCAGATCCGTCGAGCCGGAGATCACCGAATAGGGGTCGATGAGGTCGACCGGGTCGAGCAGCGAGCCGCAGTTGTCGCACTGGTCGCCGCGCGCAGGTCGGTAGCCGCAGATCGGGCAAGTGCCCTCGACGTAGCGGTCGGGCAAAAAGCGCTGGTCGGCGGGCGAGTAGACCATCTTGTCCACCCGCTCTTCGATCAGGCCGTTCTTCTCGAGCGCCGCGGCGAAGTGGTGCACCAGCTCGCCGTTCTGCCGCGACGAGGTGCGGCCCCAGAAGTCCCACGAGAGGCCGAAGGCGATGCCTTGGTCGTACTGGATGCGATGTTGGCGGTCGCAGTACGTGAAGATGTCGAGGCCAGCTTCGGCCGCGGCCAACTCGGCGGGGGTGCCGTGGTCGTCCGTGCCGCAGATGCGACAGGACTTCGGCGCCGCGGGAACGCTCGAAGCGGGCATAGACGTCGGCGGGCAGGAGCGAGCCCACGACGTTGCCCAGGTGTTTGACGCCGTTGACGCCTGGGAGGGCGGAGGTGATCAGGATGCGAGCCATTGGGAGTCCGGAGGAAGGCTGAAGGGATGGATGCCGCGCGTGGGCGACGCCAGCCGTTCGGACTAGGCGCGGCCCATCATTCCCATGCGCATTCGCGCTCCGCAGCCAGCCGGCCGGCGTGGTCGAACGGAGGTGGGCGAGAAACGCATGGCCTTCTTCCTATTCAGGACGCCGGCTCTATAGCGCGGTTTGCCGACGGACCAAACCCGGGCGGCTCAGGTCTCTTCCTGGGCGGCTGCCAGCAACGCACCCCCTTCCCCGCGCAGGGCCCAGCCGCCGCGGCGCTTGAGTACGACGAGGTAGTAGGCGACAGCGGCCAGCATCACCGCGCCGTTGGCGATCAGGCTCGGGCGACCGACGTCCGGGTCGAACACATCGGCGGCGATGACGGCGGCGAGCGCCGCCAGCGCCAGGACCGGCGCCAGCGGGAAGAGCGGCATGCGATAGGCGCCGTGGCCGGTCGTCCCGTTGATACGGCCGATGATCGCGGCGGCCGAGACGCCGGCGTAGATCACCACGATGCCGGTGCCGGTCAGCATGACCAGCAGGTCGAGCTTGAGGAGACAGGCCGCAGCCGTTGCGAAGCCCATGACCAGGCAACTGATCCAGGGCGAGTTGAACCGCGGATGCAGCGCCGTCATCGCGCGGTTGACCGTCGCCGGCCAGACGCCGTCGCGGCCCGAGGCGTAGAGCTGGCGTGCGTTGATCAGGGCGATGGCGATCATCGCGTTGATGATGGCGAAGGCCACGCCAAGGCTGACCGCCTTGGCCAGGCCCGGCCCCCCGGCCGACGCGATGAACGTCGCCAGCGGCGAGTCGGCGCCGAGGATGGCGCTGAGATCGCCGGCGCCGAGCATGGCGGCGGTGATGGGCAGGAACTCGGCTGCGACGGCGACGCCCAGCGACCAGAAGATCACCCAGGCCATCCGGGTCCTCGCCTCGAACATCTCCTCGCCGAAGTAGCAGGCGCCGCCATAGCCGTTGTAGGCGTAGATCGCCGCCGCCGAGGCGAGCCCGATCGCCGTCCAGGGCGTCGGCCCCAGCCCGGCCGCGCCGACCACCACCGGGTGCAGGCTGAGCGCCGCCGCCGACTGGTGGGGATGGGCGAAACCGAGAACGACGAGGACGCCCAGAGCCGAGAGCTCGATCAGCAGAAAGACGCCGGTGATGGCTGCGTTGACCCGCACGTTCAGGATCGAGATCGCGGTCACGACCACCGTGGCGACGAGCGCCACGGGCAGGGCCGGCAGGCCGGGGACCACGACGCCCAGATACTCGGCCAGGCCCAACGCCGTCACGGCCTGCCCGAGCGCACCCCCGAAGATGTTCAGCGCCAGCGCCATGAAGCCAAACGATGGACCGAGCGTCGCGCCCATCATGGAGTACTCCCCGCCCGTGAGTGGAAAGGCCGAGCTGAGCTCCGCGTAGACAAAGGCGGTGAGGAGCCCGAGGACCGCCGCGGCGGCGAAGCAGATGACCGCCCCGGTGCCAGCCTGTTTGATCACGTCGGAGCCCATGATGAACACCGACGCGGCGGGGGTGATGGCCGAAAGCGTGATCAGCAGGTTGCCCAGCCGGTGCATGCTGCGCTGGAACACCGCGTCGCTGCGCCCCCCTGGGCTCATGCGTCCCGCCCTCGCCTGCCAAAGGACCCGCGGCCCTCCGCCGCCCGCCAAGGCATTGCCGCCCGCAGGGCGAAATTGCAAACGTTTGGGCGCTAAGGCATTTGAGGAGAGACGACGCCGGTTTAGCTCAGTCGGTAGAGCAGCTGATTTGTAATCAGAAGGTCGCTGGTTCGATTCCGGCAACCGGCGCCGCTCTTGCCCGGTCGCGCTCGGCGAGGAACGCCTCCATGCCTCCCTCTGCGAGCAGCGCCGCCTCTTGCGCCCGGCACTGGCCGGCGTTGGTTTGGTCCGCGGCGCCGGGGTGGACCATCAGCAATCCGCCACTGCGCATCGCGGCGACGTCTTCGCGCCAGAGCGCCTCGATGTCTTCCTTGGGATCGAACAGGCGCACACCGCCGAAGCCTGGGTTCGTGGCGAGGCCGCGGGCGGCCGCCTCGCGCCGGAACGAGCGGCTGAATGGGTCGAGCACGCGGCGTTTCAGGCCGCCGCGGCGCGAGCTCGTCTCGCACTGGCGGACCCATCCGGCAAAGCCGATGTCGGCCGCGAGCCGAAACAGCGCCCGCCGCGATGCGCCGAACAGATGCACATGCTCGTGGCCGTCGATGAAGTCGGGCGGACGGCCAAAGCCGGCGATGAACCGATCCCACTGCGCGCGGAAGGACGCGCCGATCCGCCGCTCGCGGGCCGGCGACGACGGCAGAAGCGCCCACGCCAGGTGGGCGGCGATCGGGGCGATCAGGGCGGCGTCGGCGACGTGCGGGAGCCGCTCGGTGAGATTGAGATGCAGCCCCACCTGGACTGTCGGCGTCGCGGCGGCCAACGCGGCCAGCGCTGCGGCGCCCTCCGCCCAAGCGTCGGCCTCGACGAGGCATGTGGTCGCGTTGATCCGACCCTGCTCGATCAAGCCGCGGATGACCTCGCTCGTACCGGGCTCGGCGCCGTAGTCGTCGGCGCACACCACGATGCGCGCCTGCGTCCAGGGTTCACCGGGCGGCGCTTTGGCGGTATCGGACATGCGGCATAAGCCCGCCCGGCTCCGCCGGCGTCAATCGGGGGAAATGTTGGCGGCGGCGAGCGACCCAACGGCGCAGGTCATCGACGCGCGGCTGCTCGGCGTGTTGATCGTCGTGCTCGCGCTCGCCTATGCCGGCATCAGCGCGCTCTCCACCGGCGGCGGCGCGATCCACGAGGACATGGCCGAGGCTTACGTCTGGGGCAGCCACTTCGAGTGGGGCTACTACAAACACCCGCCGCTCTGGGCCTGGATCGCCGGCGGCTGGTTCCAGCTGGCGCCGCGGACGGCGCTGGCGTTCGCACTGCTCTGCGCGGTGAACGTGGCGATCGGGCTCTGGGGGGCCTGGATGCTGATCGGTCGTTTCGCCCAGGGCTGGACGCGGGTGGCGGCGTTCCTGCTGCTGCTCGTCACCCCGTTCTACGGGTTGAACGGCTTCGTCTTCAACGCCAACTCGATCTTCCTTTCGCTCTGGCCGTGGACGGCCTGGGCCTTCATGCGCGCCATGGACGAACGCGGCGCTGCGAGCGCCCTGGTGTTCGGCGTCCTGGCCGGCCTGGACATGATGGCGAAGTACTATGCCGTCCTTCTGCTCGCCGGCTGCGTGCTCGCCGCCCTCGCCCATCCGAGGGCCAAGGCGTACTTCGCGTCGCCCTGGCCATACCTCTCGGTCCTGGTCGCCGGTCTCGTCTTTGCGCCTCACCTCGTCTGGCTCTTCCAGACCGGCTTCCTTCCCTTGCACTACTTCGGCGGCGAGAGCGGCCACGGCGTCGGCTTTTCCATCGGCACGGCGGCCAAGCTCTTCGGCGGGGACATCGCGCTGATGGGCTTGGCCATCGCCCTGGTGCTGATTGCAGCGCGATCCTCGCTCGCCGGGCTGCCCGCGCGTCTTCGGGAGCGCGCCGGCGACCCCCGCTTCCGCGTGCTCGCGATCCTCGGCCTCGCGCCGTTCATGCTCACCCTGATCGCCGGCCTCGTCTTTCGGTTGAAGCTTTCGACCAACTGGACGATCGGCGTCTTCCCGCTGGTTCCCCTCATTCTGATCGAGCTCGCCGATCCCCCGGACCGGCGACGGCTGGCCATCGACCGCCGGCGCGCTTGGCGTCCTGCTGGCCGCGGGCGGACTGCTGCTCGCCCCGTTCGCTCGGGCGTTCAGCTCCGAGGCCAAGGACAAGGAGCCGCGGCGCGAGGTCGTCGCCGCGGCGGTGCAGCTCTGGCGCGCGCGGACCGGCGTGCCGCTCCTGGTTGTCGGCGGCGACGAGACCTACGGCGATGCGGCCGGCTTCTATGCGCCGGGAAAGCCCAGCGTTTTCATCAAGGTCGATCCGCGGATCTCGCCATGGATCGACGTGGCCGCGCTGCCTCAAACCGGGCTCGTCGTGATCTGCCCGGCGAAAGACGTTGGCTGCCTCGCCGGCGCGTGGCGCTACTCCGGCCCGGCCACCACATGGGCGCGCCTGGTCCTGCCCGGTCACGAACCACGCGCCTCCGCAGCGGCCGCGGCCTATCCCTTCATCGTCGCCGTGACGCCGCCGATCAGGCCCGGCGCGCCAACGCAGCGGTGACGCGCCATCAAGGCGCCGCTATTGTGCGCTGGATTTCCGGGGCTGGAGGGGTTTTCCGCACCATGTCGCGCCGCGCCGCCATCCTCGCCGTTCTGCCAATGCTTCTGTTGGCCGCCTGCGAGACCCAGCTCGGGGGCCCCGCATTCCAGCCGCCACCCCTCGCGCCGCCCCCGCCGCCACCGCCGCCCGGCGGCATCGACGGCCACGGCGCTTTCCGGCTCAGCGAGGGAACGCACGTCACCTGCGCCGGCTATTCGGTGGCGCTGATGCCGGACTTCGTGCGCTATCGTCGCCGCATCGAGGCCCTCTACGGCGCGACGAACCGCGTCATGGAGCCGATCGGCGAGGTCAAGGCCCGCTCGGCCAAGCTGCCGCCCAGCCCCGACACGGCGCCTGTCGCCTCGACCACCTGTGACGCGCGCGGCGGCTTCAGCTTCCGCGGCCTGAACCCGGGCGGCTACTTCCTGCTCGCGCGGGTCAAGGTCCGCCCGCCGCTGGCCGGCGGGAACGACTACGTCATCCTGCAGCCGGTCGACATCCAGCCTGACCAGAACACGGACGTCACGCTCGCGCCGTGATCGCGATCGGCGACGGAATCGAGATCGACGAGAAAGAGCTGGACGAGCGGTTCATCCTCGCCTCCGGCCCTGGCGGCCAGAACGTCAACAAGGTGGCGAGCGCCGTGCAGCTGCGTTTCGACGCGCGCGGCTCGAAGAACCTGCCCGATGACGTTCGCCAGCGGCTGGAGCGGCTCGCGGGCGGGCGGCTGACCAGCGAGGGCGTGATCGTGATCACCGCGGCGCGCTTCGCCAGCCAGGAGCGCAACCGCGCCGACGCGAGGGCGAGGCTCACCGAACTCATCCGCCGCGCCGCCGTGAAGCCAAAGCCCCGTCGGCCCACGCGCGTGCCAACCGCCGCCCGGCGCGAGCGGCTGGAGGCGAAGGCGCGCCGCAGCCGGGTCAAGACGGCGCGCGGACGACCCGGCCCCGACGACTAGCCTTCGGCGCGCGCGGCCAGTAAGGCTCGCTCGGACAGCAAGGCCTTGATGGAGATCCCCCGAATGCGCGCGCCGGTCCTGGCCCTGGTCGCCACAGGTCTTGTTCTCGCCGGCTGTGGCCAGAACGGCTCGTCGTCCTCGTCCGGGACCACGGCGCCGCCGCCGCCGCCTCTGACGCCGGCGCAGGTCAAGGCGTTGGTGGCCACGTTGCCCGCTCCCTACAACACCGGCGACCCCGAGGCCGGCAAGGCGCAGTTCACCCAATGCGCCGCCTGCCACACGACCGTGCAGGGCGGACCGAACATGACAGGGCCGAACCTCTACGGCGTCTTCGGCCGCAAGGCTGCGAGCCAGCCCGACTACGCCTACTCCGATGCGCTGAAGGCGGCCGGCTGGACCTGGGACGCGGCGCGCATCGACAAGTGGATCACCAACCCGCGCGCTGTCCTGCCGGACACGAAGATGACCTTCGTCGGCCTCTCGGACCCCAAGGCCCGCCTCGACGTGATCGCCTACCTCAAGGGCGCGACCAGCCCCGCCCCCGCGAGCTAGAGCATGATGGCTTCGGGCCGAAGCGGTCCGAAGGCTGAATCATGCTCTACACTTTTGACTTTAAAGCACGATTCAACGATCAGGCGATCCGCCTGATCGCATCGTGCTTTAGGCGTCGTAGCCGGGCAGCTCGCGGTCGAGCCGGCGCAGGCACGCCGGCCAGAGCAGGCTGCCCATGCCGGAGTTCATCGCCTGTGACTGCGCGCGGTTGGCCCGCGCGGCGCCGGTTTGGCGCAGCACCTCGTCCTGTGCGGCCTGCGGCGCGATCAGGATCTTGTCGCGGCCGGCGGCCAGCGCCTTCACCTGCTGGTGGCAGGACTTTTCCAGGTAGTACATCGCGTTCCAGCACGCGGCCGCCGTGGGGCCAAGCGCGAGCGTGCCGTGGTTGCGCAGCAGCATCACCGACTGGTCGCCCAGGTCGGCGACAAGCCGTTCGCGCTCGTCGAGATTGAGGGCGATCCCTTCGTAGTCGTGGTAGGCGAGCCTGGGCAACGTGATCAGCGCATGCTGCGTCAACGGAAGCAGTCCCTCCTGCTGCGCGGACACCGCGCATCCATCGTCGGTGTGCAGGTGCATGACGAACTGCGCATCCTCGCGCGCGGCGTGGATGGCCGAGTGGATCGTGAAGCCCGCCGCGTTGACGAAGTATGGCGTGTCCTGGAGCACGTTGCCGTCCAGGTCGACCTTCACCAGCGACGAGGCGGTGATCTCCTCGAAGAAATAGCCGTAGGGGTTCAACAGGAAGTGGTGCTCGGGTCCCGGGACGCGGGCCGAAATATGGGTGTAGATCAAGTCGTCCCACCCCTCGCGCGCGACCAGCCGATAGAGGGCGGCGAGATCGACCCGGACTCTCCACTCGTCCTCGCTGACCTTGCCCTTCAGCGAACTTGCGCTCGCGATCGATCCGTCCGCCACGGCGGTCTCCTTCCCATCCACGGTTCGGCGAGAGACTCGCCCCCGTGGGTCGACGCGTCAAGCCGCACAACCGGGGACGCGAGCCCATGTTAGTTATGTTTTCACGACCCTTCTGGCAGGCTTGCGCCATCGGGTGGAGATGTGACGTGAACGCCGCGCAAACGGCTGAGGAGCTGAGAGAGCTCGCCCGGAGCCGGTCACCCGCTGACCGCGAGCGCCTGATGCTGGCCATCGTCGAGTTGTGCGGCCGCGCCGACGAGGCCGTGCGCTCTCCCGCGATCCAGACCCTCCTGGGCTCGATCTTCACCGATCTGGTCGAGGGGGCCGAGGCGGACATCCGCCGGATTCTGGCCGAGAAGCTCGCGGTCGCCGACTGGCCGCCGCCGGCGCTGGTCAACCTTTTGGCGCTCGACGAGATCGAGATCGCCCGCCCGATCATCGCCAAGAGCCCGGTGCTCAAGGACAATGACCTCATCCGCCTGCTGGTCGAGGGCGCGGTCGAGCATCAGATCGAGGTGGCCAAGCGCCCGCTGATCGGGCCGCCTGTCGTCGAGTTCATCCTCGAGAAGGCCGAGCCGGCCGTGATGATTGCGCTCGCCGGCAACGACACCGCCGACGTCTCGCCCGAGGCGATGATGCGGATGGTGGAGGCATCGCGGCAGGTGGCGGGCATGCGCTCGCCGCTCGCGCGCCACCCGAGACTCCGGCCCGAGATGGCCGAGCGGCTCTACGCCTGGGTGGGGCAGTCGCTGCGATCGGCGATCGTCTCGCGCTTCCGCGTCGACGTCGAAGCGCTGGACCGCGCACTCGCCGAAGCGGTGAGAGAAGCGCGCGACGGCTCGCCGCGCAACATCAGTCCGATCGCCGTCGCCGAACAGGAGGAGATGGAACGGAGGCTGATCGCCAAGTTGCACGCCGCCGACCAGCTCCGCCCAAGCTATCTGCTGCGCGCCCTGCGCGAAGGCCGCCTTTCGCTGTTCGAGGCGGCGCTGGCCACGCTCGGCGACCTGCCCCTCGAGGCCGTGCACGAAGCCGTCGTGGCCGACGAGCCGGATCGGCTGGCGCTGGCCTGCGCCGCCGTCGGCCTGGACCGCGGCGCATTCTCGACGCTGCTCGGTCTTGTGCGCGACCTCACCGAGGGACACCCGGGCGGCGACCCGGACCGCGCCCGGCGCATATTCGACGCCTACGGGCCCGACCAGGAGGCGAAAGCCAGGGCCGCCTTTGCCAAGGCCGCCCAGGCCGTTTGACAAGCGCCGCCCCACGCGGCTTCCTCCGCCTCCCATGAGCGAGACGCCTCAGCGAGTCGAACGGCTGGCGTTCGTCGCCAGCGACCGGCCGGAGGCGACCGCCGCGCGCGACCGCCTGGCCGCCCGCTATGGCGACGTCCCCGTCGCCGAGGCGCAGGTGATCGTGGCGCTGGGCGGCGACGGCTTCATGCTCGAGACCCTTCACCGCACGCTTGGCCGCCCGACGCCGATCTACGGCATGAACCAGGGCTCCGTCGGCTTTTTGATGAACGAATACAGCGAGGAAGGGCTGCTCGAGCGCATCAACGTCGGTGAGCACGCCGTCATCCATCCGCTGGTCATGACAACCGCCGGCGCGGCCGGAAAGCCGGATCGCGCGCTGGCGATCAACGAGGTCTCGCTGCTTCGCCAGACGCGACAAACCGCCAAGCTGCGCATCTCGGTCGACGGCAAGGTGCGCCTGCCCGAGCTGCTGTGTGACGGGGTCATGGTCGCCACGCCCGCCGGATCGACGGCCTATAATCTCTCCGCCCACGGGCCGATCATCCCGCTCGACGGGCGGGTCCTGGCGCTGACGCCGATCAGCGCCTTCCGGCCGCGCGGAATGCGCAGCGTGTTGCTTCCGCACACCGCCAAAGTGCGCTTCGACGTGCTCGAGGCCGACAAGCGGCCGGTGAGCGCCGTCGCCGACAACTACGAGGTGCGCGACGTGCTCCGGGTGGACGTGGTCGAGGACCGCGAGACCCGCCTGCACATGCTGTTCGACGCGGGGCGCAGCCTCAAGGAGCGTGTGCTGGCCGAACAGTTTCTCGGCTAAGGCCGTCTCATCAGTTGTTAAGACTGCGGTGCGACTGTGTCGACCATTGATGCGCGGTCGCGGGGGCGCCGCCGACGGGTTGAGGAGGCGGCCGTGAGCCAGCAGACTCAGGGGCAGATGATCCCGGTCTCGAACACCTTGAAACTGAAGCTGGGCAGCCGGTTCGGCGGCATCGATCCGGCCGCGCTCGCCAAGGCCGAAGCCGCGCTCAAGGGCCTGGCCGACAACTTCGACCAATGGATGCAGGACGAACTCGGCAAGCTGGACGCAGCCCGCGCGCGGATCGCCTCCGAGGGCTACACCGCCGAGACCGCCGAGAACCTCTACTTCCGCGCCCACGACCTGAAGGGCCTCGGCGCGACTTACGGCTACCCCGTCGTGACCCAGATCGCCGCTTCCCTGTGCCGCCTGATCGACGAGCCGGCGACCCGCATGAAGGCCCCGCTCTTCCTGCTCGACGCCCACATCGACGGCATCAAGGCCGCCGTCCGCGGCAACATCCGCGAAGCCGACCACGCCGTGGCCAAAAGTCTGCTCGAAGAGCTCGACCGCCGCGTCAAGGACTACGAGCGGTAGGCCCACCTAGCGGCCGGTCGCGGACTCCGCACGGCCGAAATACTCTTCCGCGAGCAGGGCGTAAAAGTACTCATCCCACCAGTCGCCGGCGTCACTGAGGATGCCCTGGCGGAAGTGTGCCTCTCGGCGCATGCCCAACGTCTCCATCACGCGCCACGACGCGGTGTTCTCCGGCTGGCAGGTCGCGATCATCCTGTGACAGCGCAATGTCTCGAATGCATAGGCGATCAGAGCGCCGGCCGCCTCGGTGGCGTAGCCGCGGCGCTGGTGCGGTCGGCCGATCACCCAGCCAATCTCCTGCGTGGCGCTCCCAAACCAGGGATGGAACACCATGTGCCCGACCAGCTCGCCCGAGGCGCGTTCGACGACGCCGATCGCCCTCGGTCGCCTCCCCGCGTTCGTGTCGGCGAAGGTCTGCGCCTCAGTCTCGTTCAGCCGCCCTTCCGGCAGCCAACGCGTGACCACCGGATCACCCATGTAACGATGGATTGCCGGCCCGTCGGTCGAGGTGATCAGCCTCAGCGTCAGCCGCTGCGTCTCGAGGGGCGTAAACTTTCGGGCCAAGGTCAGGCCTCGCTCATGCCTGAGAGTACAGCGCCACAACCGGGGACACGTGCGCGCCAGGCGTTCATGGCGAGTACCTCCTACATCGAGCCCCCACCGCGCTTCGCTAGACCCCGATCCGCTCCATCGGTTCGGCGATCTCGCCGTAGCCGGCGTCCGAGGGGATAACGAGGAAGCGGCCGCTCTCGCGGCGCTCGACGACGGGCAGCACGGTGACCAGCTTGCGCGCTTCGGCGCGGGCGATGGCGTCCGAGGCGCTCGCCGCTTCGGCGAGCAGCTGCAGGTTCATCCGCGTTGGGAAGATCACCGTGCGCTGGCCGGCGTCGGCCAGGCGGAGCGCCTCGGCGGGCGCGATCCACTCCGCGTCGACGGTCTCCCATCCGTCGCAGATCGCCAGCTGCTCGGAGTCGGCGCGCGCCACGTAGAACCAGGTGTCGAACCGCTTGGGCGTGAACGCCGGCGTGATCCAGCGGGCGAACACGGTGAGTGCGGTAAGGTCGATGGAGACGTCGAGTTCCCGGATCAGCGGAAGGAACCCGGTGTCGTCCTTCGCGATGATGTCGCGCGCCGCATGCGCCCGCTCATCGCCCGGGAAGGAGACGCCGGCCGCGTCGCGCGCGATCAGGATGCCGGCCTCTTCGTAGATCTCGCGCACCGCGGCGATGCGGAACGGCCGCTGGTCGGGCTCGACCTCCGCCCAGCCTAGCGCGTGGCCGGCCCAGGCCGGATCGTGATCGCTGGTCGCGGTCTTGCCGCCTGGAAAGACCAGGGCCCCGGAGGCGAAGTCGATCTGATGGTGACGCTTGACCATCAGCACCTGGAACTCAGGTTCGTCGCGCAACAGAAGGACGGTCGCGGCTGGGCGTACTGGGACGGGCTTGGTCGGGCATGGGGCGCTCCAAGTGCGCCGCCATGGTGGCTGAACGCCCGGCGCAGATAGCAAGCCGGACGCAGCGGAAGCCTTCCTCAGGCTATCGCGGCTTGCGCCTCGCGCCGGATTTCGCGCCGCACGCGGTCGAGCTTGTCGATCAGGTAGTCCATGTCCTCGCGTGTCGCGGTCTTGGGCTGGGTCAGGAAGCGCTGCAGCATGCGCTCCTGAAACGCAGGAGCGTCCAACGGGGCACCCTCCTGTTCGATCGTGTGGTAGGTGTCGACGCCGGCGCGGAAGGCCGGGAACAGGCGCGCCGGCAGCCCTGCGCGTTCGTAGATCGCCTTCATGCCCAGCGGGCCCGCATCGTGCACCATGAGCCAGGTGCGGTGGTGCGGCACGCCCGACAGTTCGGCCAGCCCCCACTCGAAGAAGGTCATGTGCCCGTGCGCGAGCGCGCGCAGCAGCAGCGAAGCCGAAAGCCGGCCCGCGCGGTTCAGGTGCCCGACGAAGCTCTTCACGTCCGGCGTACGCCCCGCCTGGTCGACCAGGTCGATGGTGGCCCTCTCGCGGCTGCCGAGGGCGATCTCGAGCGCCAGTTGCGGCGAGATCGTCTGATGGTTGATCAGGTGGTCGCGCAGCTGGTCCGAGACGACGTTGATCAGCTTCTCCGTGACCGCCAGCGGCAACGCGTTGCGGTAGGCGACCGCCGCCAGCACCGACTTCCGACTTCGCGAACCGCTCGACGACGGTCTGCAGGGTCTTCTCGGCGAAGCTCGCATTGTCGTTGGAGCAGGCGACCTCGACCGCCTTCTCGACCCCGTGCTCGACGATCGTGGTCGTCACCCGCTCGGAGATGCACCGGCCGGCTCGCGATCGCCACCTGGCGGATCGGTCCGCCGATGCGGACGATCTCGCAGAGGTCCTGGTCGGTGAAGACCGGCGAGAAGCTCAGGATCGGCAGCGCGATGCTTTCCACGTCCTGCGCCAGACGCATGGCGACGTCGTGGGGCACGATGGGCGAGCTCTTCAGCGTCACGGAAAGCGCGCGGCGCACGAGCTCGGCCGCGTCGTTCGCCATGATGCGCAGGATTTCGTAGGCCTGCTCGCGTTCCTCATCGGTGAGGTGCGCGCCGTCGGCATCGATGTGGCGGCAGATCTTGTGCGCCGCGAGCGCCCGATCGTCGGCGGACTGCCCCTGACCAACTGGCGGATATCCTCGTCGGTCAGCGCCGCGCGCGTGACGGTCATCGGCTCTTCCGATCCCCCTTGCCGAGCCGAAGCGACCGCTTCTGGCCGCTCCCGGTATTCGGCGAATAGAAATGCCCGGTTAAACTTAACGAAGGCTTGTTGGCCGGCTTTTGTTAACCGCGTTGCTTCACCACGCCGCAACCCGGGCGGCGTAGGCTTTTCCTCGTTCAACCGAGGAGCGGCCCCTTGAGCGATCTTCCGAGCGCCCAGGATGATCTGAAGCTGGACGATCTGGCCGCGGCGACGAACGAATCGATCGCGCGCCAGTCGCTCGAGGTCCAGTCATCGGTATTGCGCTACGCGCTGATTCTGTTCGGCGTGGGCCTGGCGGTCCTCGCCTGGGCGGCGTCATTCGCGCCCGATGGCCTTTGGGTGCTCGCCACCTTCACCATCTTCGCGCTGAACTGGGCCGCCTTCTACGCGGTGCTGGACTGGGCCAAGCGCAAACCGGCCGAGCACGCCCGCCTTGGCCTGCGCACCCGCGTCCATGTGTTGGGCGGCCTGCTCTGGGCCGGTGCGGTGGCTCAGATGACCGCGCTCGCCATGGGCGCCGGCCCTCTGAGCCAGCCGATGCTGCTCTTGGCGCTGGGCGCGGCCGCGACCTGTGTCTTCTTCGCGGCGCCCAGCCTGCCGAGCCTGCTCATCGTCGGGCCGGCTGCCGTCGTCGCGCCGCTCAGCGCGCTCTTCATGCCCCCGGCCGAGCGTCCGCTGGCGCGCATTGCTCTGGCGGCGACCGCGCTCGGCTTCGCGCTTTCGCTGATCTTCAACCGCCTGCTGCGGCGTCTGTTCGCCCTCGCCGAGGAACGCGAGGGTCTGATGCAGGCGCGCAACCGGTCGCTGGCCGAAGCCAAGCGGCTGGCCAAGTCGAAGTCCGACCTCATCGCGACCCTCTCGCAGGAGGTGAAGACCGGCCTGACCGGCGTCGCCCACGTGCTGGCCGCCGCCGCCGGTGGGGAGCGCGGGCAGGCGTCGCGCGAGCAGCTCTCGGTGGCTCTGGAGTCGGCGGAGGACCTGATCGCGGTGCTGAACGCCACCCTCGACACCGAGGTGGCCGAGGCCGGCGAGCTCGCGTTGGCGCGGGCGCCGTTCGACCCGGCCCGCCTGGTGCGGGACCTGGTGCTGATGAACCGTGCCGCCCGCGGCCGCCAAGGGCATCGAGCTTGGCATGCATGTCGATGAATCGCTCGCCGAGGGCGGCGCGGTCGTCGGCGACCTGGTGCGCACGCGTCAGATCCTATCGAACCTGATCGGGAACGCTGTGAAGTACACGCTTCGGGGACGGATCGAGGTCCGTCTCGAGCGTACGGCCGCCGACCGCATCCGCGTCGAGGTCGCCGATACCGGGCCGGGGCTGACCGCCGAAGAGCTGGTCCGCGCCTTCGAGCCGTTCAGACGCATCGACCGCACCTGCACCGGTGTTCCGGGCGCCGGGCTCGGCCTTTCGCTGGCGAAGGAGCTCGCAGGGTTGATGGGCGGCCAGGTCACGGCCGAAAGCGCGCCCGGGCGTCGGCAGCTGCTTCAGGCTCGACATGCCATACGACGAGCAGGCCACGCCGATCCGTCGCGACGAGCCGTCCGCTCACGTGCACCCGCTCCCTCGCTCGCGGGCGCTCAAGGTCCTGGTCGCCGACGAGGACACGTTGGGCGCCGCGCGCCTGCGCGGCATGCTGGAAAAGCTCGGCCACCACGTGCTGCACGCCCGCGATGGGCGCCGCGCCTACGACCTGGCGCAAATCTGCGAGGTGGACCTGATCATGCTGGTCGGCCGCATGCCGGAGATGGACGGCGCCGAGGCCGCCCGCGCCATCCGCGCACTGGGCGGTCCGGCCGGCCAGACGCCGATCGTCGCGGTGATCGATGGCGATGGGGACGAGGCGCGCGCGGTGATCGACGCCGGCGCCGACCAGGTGCTGCGCAAGCCGGTCACGGTCTCGAGCGTCGCCCGCGCGCTGGCCGAGATCTCCCGCGCCAAAGCCGCCGAGTCCGACACCCTCGCGGTGGCCTAAGGCCCCTACCGCTCACTCCGAGCGGCGGTAAGGGCGCGGAGGATCTCGTCCGAGAACATCGACTGCGCCAGCGAGGTGCGGCTGTCGTCGCTCTGTTCGGGGCCGCGCAGGACCATGTCGATCATCGCTTGCTCTTGCGCCTCGCGGTCGATGCGCCTCGCCGTCGCATACTGCGTGAAGCTCTCGTCCACGGCAGGGCGGGCGGCGCCGACTGCGGCGCGCGCCGCGACAACCGGGCCGAGCGTCGGCTCGCGCGTGAGGTTGGCGTAGAGCTCGCCCACCGACACTGCGCGGCCATCATTGTAGAACAGCCCGCGGTTGGCCGCGGCCGCATCGGGAAACAGCGCCGCCGCCTCGGTCGAGGGGTTGCTTCTCACGGCCTCGATCAGGGTCGCCGAGCCCTTGGGTCCCAGCACATGCGCCGCATAGAGCTCGCCCGGCGTGGGATCGCGGCCCATCCGACCGCGCAGATAGGAGGCATGGTCCGATGCAAGCTCGCCCGCCATCAGCGAGGCTGCGTGCGGGTCGAGTCTCAGGTCCATCACCGCCTTGCGCGCATCGGCGCCGTCGACGAAATACCGGCCATCGGGGGCCTGCTGGATCAAGGCGGCATAGCGGGCATAGCCGTATTTCGCGCCATGCTGCTTCAGCGTGGCGAGCCAGGTCTGATCGAGGAACTGGAAGAGGCCGGCTGCGGACGAGGTTCGTGCATGCGCCGCCGGATTGAAGGCGCTCTCGCGCCTTGCCGTGCCGAGCAGGAAGCTGAAGTCGACGCCGGTGGCCGACGCGGCGCGCTGAATCGCCCCCGCAACGACGCTCCTGATCGAGTCCACGTCCATGACCAAGACGTGAAGATTTATGGTTAAGCGCGGGTTAAGCCCGGGCTTTCCGAGCTCGCCGCGCGGCCGATCGAAGCGCAGATCACCCCGAACCGTACGTGTCTGCGTATCACTCGATAGCGAAGCTCTCTACAACGCCTCGCGACAAGTTGACGCAACGTCAACACAGCCCAGGGAGGTTCCGCCATGATGATGGCGCTCCGCAACAATCCAAGCGAATACGCGCTGATCCACGCCCTCGAGGGTCCGGCTGCTCCGCGACCGCCCTCGAAAGCGCTCGTCGTCGCGATCGCGGTGTCCGTGACGTTTCACCTCGGCCTGCTCACCTACCTCTACCTCGAGCGGATCGGCGCGCAGCCGCCCGCCGATCTTCCCGACCGGGCCACCATGATGACCCTGGTCTCGCTGCCGCCGCCCGCGCCCGCGCATCCAATCCAGCAGCCGCACCAGCAGGCCGTCGCGGTCCACTCCCCCGTGCTCACGCCCATCCGCCCGCCGACCACCGTTACGCCGCTGCGGCCTTCGCCACCGGTTGTCGCCACCAGCGGTCTTGGGCCGCTCGCGAACCTGACGCCATTCACGCCGCCGGCGACGTCGCGGCTGATCACCGATCCGCAGTGGCTCAGCCAGCCGACCGCGGCCGAGATGAGCCGGTTCTATCCGCAGCGCGACATCGATCTTGGCGTCGCCGGCCAGGTCTCGCTGCTCTGTGGCGTCGTCGCCTCGGGCAAGCTCGCCGACTGCCGGGTGGTCGGAGAAACCCCGCCGAACGCCGGCTTTGGCGATGCGGCTTTGAAGCTCTCCGCCTTCTTCCGCATGACGCCGCGGACCGTTGACGGTGAACCGGTGGACGGCGGCCAGACAAGGATCTCGATCGCGTTTCGGCTGAGCGACGCCGGCTAGGCCGCTCGCTCGTCACCCGCCCGCGGCGAAGGCGCTAGGCGCGATCAGGACCACGGCCAGCGCGGTCACCGCGATCAGGGCCAGGATCGGCGCGAGAACCAGGATACGGTTCACGCCGGCCTTCCTTCAGCGGCCGGCTGCGGGGTCGGGCCCAGCAGGTCTCGCAGGCCCGGCGGAGAACTGGTGAAGAGCGCGAAGGTGTGCGGCGTTCGCGGCGGGGGCGCGAGCGAGACCCAGATCTCGCAGGCGAGACCGTTGTGCGCGAGGCAGGCGAGGTAGGTCGAGTCGCTCCAGACGCCATGGCGGACCTCGGCCTCGTCCCGGCTGAGCAGGGCTTGCAAGTGCTCGCGGGCGTCGACCACCAGGCCGATTTGCAGGCCGGGCCAACCTTCCACGACGCGCGCGCCGCCAGGCGAGATGGCGGTGAGGAACCCCACGTCGCCCACGTCCTCGTAGACGACGCCTGCGACACGCACGCCGCGCGCCCCCGCGCGCTCCAGGTTGGGCCTGAGCCTGGCGAAAGGCGCCGGGAAGAGATCGAACAGCAACACCTCCTCGGCGCGCTCGATCATGGCTTCGACGCGGCCATACACCTGGCCCACGGTGGTCAGCTGGTAGAGGCGATCGTCGGCGACTGGGGCGTACAGGCTCTCGAGCGACGATCGCGCCTCGGCCGCGCGGCCCTCGAAGCGCTGCTGCAGCATGGCGAGCAGTTCCTCGGGCGGGGTGGCGCGGTAGGTGCGGGCCTCGCGGTCATCGACCAGGACGGCGCCTTTCTGGCTGAGCGCCGCCAGCGCCTGATAGACGTTCGCCGGCGCCTTGCCGATCGCATGCGCCAGGCGGTAGCCGGTGGACGGCGCGCCGCGCAGCAGCTCACAGTAGACGGCCGCCTCCGTGTCGGTGAATCCTAGCGCGCCCAGCGCCTGCTCGGGCGACTGGGCGTCCGGCGCACCCCGCACCTGGGCGGGCGGGCGCGGCGGTGTGGCAGGGCGGACGGCTTTGGCCATGACGGACTACCATAGTAGCACTTGCTACTAATATACGACCTTTTGGGCCGTTTGTCTCGCCTTATCGACCGCTAGTAGCTCTTCGGCAGGTGCAACACACGCTCGGCGATGAAGTTGAGGATCATCTCGCGGCTGACCGGAGCGATGCGCGCGATCATCGCCTCGCGGAAATAGCGCTCGACGTAGAACTCCTTGGCGTAGCCCATGCCGCCGTGGGCGAGGACAGCGTTCTCGCAGGCGCGGAAGCCGGCCTCGGCGCCCAGGTACTTGGCCGCATTGGCCTCGGCCCCACAGTCCTTGCCGGCGTCGTAAAGGGCGGCAGCCTTCATCGCCATGAGGTTGGCGGCTTCGAGCTCGGCCCAGGAGCGGGCGAGCGGATGCTGCACGCCCTGGTTCTGGCCGATCGGCCGGCCGAAAACGATGCGCTCGTTGGCGTAGGTCGCCGCCCGCGCCAGCGCAGCCCGGCCAAGCCCAACCGCCTCGACGGCGAACAGCACCCGCTCGGGGTTCAGGCCGTGCAGCAGGTACTCAAAGCCCCTGCCTTCCTCGCCAACCAGGTCGCCGGCGGGCACCGGCAGGTTGTCGATGAAGAGGGTGTTACATTCGACCGCCCTGCGGCCCATCTTGGGGATCGGCTTGGCGTCGATGTGGTCGCGGTTGAGGTCGGTGTAGAACAGGCTAAGGCCGTGGTGGGGCCTGGCGACCTGGTCCTTCGGCGTGGTGCGGGCGATGATCAGGATCTTGTTGGCCCGCTGGGCGCTGGTCGTCCAGATCTTGCGACCGTTGATCAGATAGCCGTCGTTGGTGCGCTCGGCGCGCGTCTCGAGGCTCGCCGTGTCGAGACCCGAGTTCGGCTCGGTCACCGCAAAGCACATCTTGTCTTCGCCGGAGATGATGCGCGGCAGCAGCGTCTCGCGCTGAGCGTCCGACCCGAACTTCACCAGCGGCATGGGTCCGAAGATGTTCAGGTGGATCGCCGAGGCGCCGGAGAATCCCGCTCCCGATTGCGCCACCGTCTGCATGACGATCGCCGCCTCGGTGAGGCCAAGCCCCGCGCCGCCGACGCTTTCCGGCATGGCCACGCCCAGCCAGCCGCCCTCGGCCATGTCGCGCACGAAGTCCTCGGGGAAGACGCCGGTGTCGTCGGTCTTCAGCCAGTAGTCGTCGCGATAGGCGCCCATCACCTTGGCGACGCCTTCGCGGATCTGTTCCTGCTCGTCGCTCAGCCAGAAGCTCGACAAGGCTTATCCCCTCTTTTGCTCAGGACACGGCGAACCGGCTTGGATCGAAGGCGCTCGCGTAAGGCCCAGGATCGCCGCCCGCGAGATACGCCGCCGTCATCTGCGCCACAAGCGGCGCGAGCAGCCAGCCGTTGCGGCGGGCGCCGGTCGCGAGCCAGACGCCCGGGGCGGCCGAGGGGCCGACCAGCGGCCACTCGTCGGGCGCCGTCGCCCGCACGCCGGCCTGGACGAGGAACGTCGCGCCATCCAGCGCCGGAAAGAGATCGACGGCGAACTGGCCGAGCGGCGCCGCCGCCCTTGGATCGACGCGACTGTCGGCGAGGCCGGGCTCCATGGTGGCGCCGATGCGCAGCCCGTCGCGCGCCGCCGAGGCGTAGCCCCGCGCCGTCCTGATCATCGGCCGCGCGTCATCGGCGCGCGTCTCGGCGTACTGCAGAATGTGGCCCTTGATCGGTGAAAGCAGCCGCGTCTCCGGCGCGAGGTCACCTGGGGCCGCGCCGGTCGCAAGCACCAGCGCATCCGCCGGCGCGGTCGCGCCGTCTGCGAACGTGGCGCGGCCAGGCGCGAACCCGGCGACGGTCTGGCCGACGATCTCGACGCCGGAGGCGAGCGACGCCTGACGAAGCGCCGCTAGCGCCGCGCGTGGCTCGAGCCGCCAATCCTCCGGCGTGAAGAGGCCGGCGCGAGCCGCGCTCGTCAGCCCCGGGGCGGCGGCCTCGAGCGCCCGCCGGTCCCAGAGTTCATACCGGGCGCCCGCCGCGGCGAGCCCCCGCATCAACGTCTCGAGCCTGGGCTCGGCGTCCGGCAGGTCGACCCATACCGCCCCGCAGCGGTGGAAGCCGAAGTCGGCGCCCAGGCTTTGCGCGAACGCCGGCCAGGCGTCGCGGGCGGACTTCAGGATCGCATACTGGTCCGGCCGGGCCTCGAACGCCGGGGCCAGCATGCCCGCCGCCACGCCGGAGGCGTTCGCGCCCTGCGGCGCCGGATCCGCAAGGACGACCCTCGCCCCCGCGCGCGCCAGGACAAGTGCGATCGATGCGCCCAGCGCCCCCGCGCCGGCGACGACCACGCGCGCGCTGGCGAGCCCAACCATGCGCCGATCAGGAACGCCAGCCGCCGCGCCGGTCAAGCAACCTCAGATGCGGTTCCGCGCGACGAGCTGGCGGGCGATGATGATGCGTTGCATCTCGTTGGTGCCTTCGCCGATGCAGAGCAGCGGCGCATCGCGATAGAGCCGCTCGATCGGGTACTCGAGCGAGTAGCCGACGCCGCCGTGGATGCGCATGGCCTCGGTGGCGCATTCGAGCGCGGTCTCGGAGGCGAACAGCTTGGCCATGCCGGCTTCCATGTCGACGCGGCCGCCCTCGTCGTAGGCGCGCGCGGCGTCCTCGACCAGAAGCTCCGAGGCGCGGACCTTGGTCGCCATTTCGCCCAGCTTGAGCTGGATCGCCTGGTGCTCGGCGATCGGCTTGCCCATCGTGCGACGCTCCTGGGCGTAGCGGACGCTTTCGCGCAGCGCCCGGCGCGCCATGCCGACCCCGCGGGCGGCGACGTTGATGCGGCCGAGCTCGAGGCCGCCGGTCGCCTGGTAGAAGCCCTGCCCTTCCTCGCCGCCGACCAGGCAGAGGTCGGCCGGGCATTCGTAGTCGACGAAGGCGATCTCGCCGGTGTCGACGCCGCGGTAGCCCAGCTTCGGCAGCTTGCGCCCCGGCTGCACGCCTGGCAGCGGCTTGCCGGTTCGGGCGTCGAACTTCGGCGTGATCAGGACGCTCATGCCGCGGTGGCGCGGCTCGGCCGTCGGATCGGTCTTCACCAACAGCGCCAGCACGTGGCCCTCGATGGAGTTGGTGATCCACATCTTGCCGCCATTGACGACGTAGTTGTCGCCGACGCGCCGGGCGGTCGTGCGGATCGCCTGCAGGTCGGTTCCCGCGTCGGGCTCGGTAAGGCCGAGGCCCCCGCGCAATTCGCCGCTGGCGAACTTCGGCAGCCAATAGTCCTTCTGCGCGCTCGTTCCCGACCGTTGGACGATCAGCGCCATCATCAGGTGGCTGTTGATGACGCCGGTCAGGCTCATCCAGCTCTCGGAGATGCGGGCGATGATGCGGGCGTAGGTGGTGGCTGAAAGTCCAAGCCCGCCCCATTCGGGATCGATCAGCGCCCCGAACAGCCCAAGCTCTCGCATGTCTTCGACCAGCTCGGCCGGATAGACGTCATCGTGCTCGAGCTCGGCCGCGACCGGCTCGACCTTCTTGTCGAGCCAGCGCCCGATCAATTCCAGGATCGCCTCGTCCATCGACGGCTCGCCTGCCGGTGCGTTCATTCCTTGGGCTCCGCTCGCCAGTACTCGTGCATGATCTCGCTCGCCCACTTCGGCTCGCGCAATACGCCGCGCGGCAGGAAGCCCTTCAGCACCGGCTTGATGTCGAGCACAGGCGTGCCGTCGATGGCGTCGATCCCCTCGACCTCGATGGCGAGGCCGTCCACGCCAAGCACGCGACAGACGCTGACGCCCAGCCGATTGGGTCGGGTTCGGCCGCGCTGGGCGAAGATGCCGACCAAAGGCCAGTCCGCGCGGCCGCGCGGCCGGCGCGCGCCCGTCTCGACCGCATCCGCATCGACGCCGTGGAAGAAGAAGACCACTTCGATGTGCGAGAACTCGCTCAAGCCGGTCAGGGCGTCGGCGGCGAACTTCGCCGCGTCGAGCTCGATATGCGCGAGATTGCGGCCCCAGTCGTCATCCGTCGCCGCCGTCCGGCCGCCACGCACATACCCGATCGGCTCGAGCGATATCTCCATGGTCAATAGGACCCGATCCGATCCTCGACCGCGTGGCCGCGCAGCGGGATCAGCATCGAGCGGCGAAAGGTGCAGACCGTCTCGCCGCGCTGGTTCTTGCCGGTCGTGCGCACCTCGACGATCCCCTGCCCCGGCCTGGACGCGGACTGGCGCTTTCCGATCACTTCGCTCTCGGAATAGAGCGTGTCGCCGGCGAACACCGGAGCGGTGAACTTGACCTCGTCCATGCCCAGGTTGGCGATCGTCTTTTGGCTGAGGTCCGAGACGCTCATCCCGATCAGGAGCGCCAGCGTGTAGGTCGAGTTGACCAGGTTCTGGCCGAACTCGGTCGCCGCGCCGTACTCGCGGTCGAAGTGCAGCGGGTGGGTGTTGAGCGTGAGCAGGGTGAAGAGGTGGTTGTCGGACTCCAGCACCGTCTTGCCCGGCCGGTGCTCGTAGGTGTCGCCGAGCACGAAGTCCTCGAAATAGCGCCCGAACGTCTCGCGATAGCGATTGGGCCCGACCTCTTTGCTGTTCTGCGCCATTCGCGCCCGCGTCCCCGCTCGCGTGGTACCGCCTCCCCGGATCGAACGGGGGACCTCCAGAGCCACAATCTGGCGCTCTAACCAACTGAGCTAAGGCGGCCTGACGCGAGGCGGCATCTTCTATGCGCCGCCCCGCCGCCGATCAAGCGGCCGTCCGGAAGACTACTCGTCCTTCGGCAGCTGCCAGCGGATGCTGATCGTGATCGAGCCGCCCGAGACGGGCACGCCGTTGTCGTCCTGCGGCGCAACCCGGAAGAGTCTGGCGAGGCAGCTGGTGCTGGCTTCGCCGAAGCCGAAGCCCGACGGGCTCTCGCCTTCGGCCGAGCAGTCGGCGAGCGTCCCCTTGGCGGTCACCGAGCAGCGCATCGTCGACGAGCCTTCGGTGTTCATCCGCTGGGCGCGGTCCGGATAGCACTGCGCCATCGCGTCGGCGTCCGGCGAGCGCGTGTAGTGGGCGCCGTGGATGACGTGCGCGGCCGGCGCCGGCGGTGGCGGCGGCGGCGCCTTGACGGGCGGCGGCAGCGCGATCTTCGGCGGGGTGATGCCGATCGGCGGCGGCGGGGCCGGCCTGGGCTGCGCGATCGGCGGCGGCGGCGGCGGCGCGTTCTTCGGCGGCGGCGGCGGCGGCGGAGGCGGCGGAGGCGGCGGCGCCGCCTTGAGCAGCTTCACCTTCACAGCCTGGTCCGAGTACTCCTGGTACTTGGGCTCGAACTTCACCTTCCAGAGGTAGTAGCCGATGCCGGCGTGGATGAGCGAAGGCGATGCCGACGCCGACAAGAAACCCGTTCCCACGCCGCCGCGGACGCCGTTCGTCAGTCAACGGGTCGTAGTGGTGGTGCTCGGGAAGATGCTGTTCGTCAGACATGCGTCCTTGCTCGCACTACGGCGCCAGTCTTTGCGTTTTGCCGTTTTGATCGAGGCCGATCAGGGCGACGCTGTAGAACCCGTTATCCTGCAACGCATTCATGACGCCCATGAAGTCCCCGTACTCGGTTTCCCTGTCGGCGCGGATGAAGATCCGTTCGCGCGACGGATCGCGCTTGCCGATGAGCTTACGCAGATCCCCACCGAGATTGTCCTTGTCGGTCGGGAAGTCGCCAAGGTGCAGAGCTCCGTTCGCTTCGATCGTAATGTAGACCGGCACCGGCGGGTTCGGGGTCGGGACCGCCACGGCGTTCGGCAGATCGACGTGGACCGACGGCACCGTCAGCGGCGCGCACACCATGAAGATGATGAGCAGCACGAGCATGACATCCACGAACGGCGTGACGTTGATGTCGTGGTTTTGCTCGACGTTGTACTTATCGCCCCCGGACCCCGAGAGTTTGGCGGCCATAGCGTCTTAGGCTCCCTTGTCGAGCTGACGCGAGATGGCGTTCAAGAGCTCGGCGACGAAGCCTTCGGCGCGCGTTCCGTAGCCGGAAATCCGGGTCTGGAAGTAGTTGTAGAAGATAACCGCCGGGATGGCCGCGAACAGGCCGAAGCCGGTGGCCAGAAGCGCTTCGGCGATGCCCGGCGCCACGACGGCCAGGTTGGTCGTGTTGGTGTTGGCGATGCCGATGAAGGAATACATGATCCCGTAGACGGTGCCGAACAGCCCGACGAACGGGGCGTTCGCAGCCGAGCGAGGCCATGAAGGCCATGCCGCCCGAGAGGCGCTTGGCCAGCGATGCCTGCACCGCCTGTGACCGCGTTGCCGGCCCGCTCGACCGTGGATTCACGGTTCGCGCCGGCGACGGCCAATCCAGCCTGACGTCGACAGCTCGACCTCGGCCGAGGCCGCGGCGGCCATGTCGGCCATCGGGTTGCCCTCGAACTCCTCTGAGGCCGCGATGCGGTTGATGTCCGGCACGGACCGGGCGCCGCGGAACGCTTCGAGGAAGCGGTCGGACTCGCGGTTGAGGCCGGCGAACTCGAGCAGCTTGGTGATCAGGAGCGTCCAGGAGAGCACCGAGCACAAAGCCAGGCCGAGGATCACGGCCTTCACGACCCAGGTCGCGCCGAGGAACATCGTGATCGGCGTGAGCTTGGATGCGCCGCCCGAGGCGTTGGCCGCGATCGTGCTGGTCGCCTGCGGAGCGCCGGGGGCCGCAGCGGCCGCCGCCGATGAATCCGCCGCCGCCGACGCCGCGGACGCGCCGGAGTCGGCCGGAGCGGCTGACTGCGCGAAGGCAGGCGCGGTCACCATCAGCGACAGCGCGCCGATCAGTGCGATGAAGGGGGTCTTCAGTTTGTTGTGGGACATCTGTCGCCAGTTCCTGCTTGGTCTAACACGTTAAGGACCGAGTGGCCGTCATAGCGGTAAGCCTTTCGCCCACCCAAGAAAACTTGGCCGAAACGAGATCGGACCCGATCAAGCCCCGCACCGCCGAGCGCGCACGCTCCGAACACGCACGCCGTATATCTTTCCGACCCAACGGCTCGGAAGTGTTACCGCGATGTTAGACTTGCGGCCCGCGTCCTTTGGCAATCCCTTCTGGCATCGTCAAGGGCGAAGAAAGCCTAACCCCATGCGACTGATTGGGAC
The DNA here is from genome assembly GCA_963719975.1 of uncultured Alphaproteobacteria bacterium. GTDB lineage: Bacteria > Pseudomonadota > Alphaproteobacteria > Caulobacterales > Caulobacteraceae > Poindextera. Next base: position 345,931 of record CAVRED010000007.1, on the reverse strand, counting down.
AGCAGGAGGATATATTGCGCCGCACAAGCGGAGCGGATTTGAACCGCCTAGATATTTTCTCGCAAACCGGTAGAGCCGATGCTGCGCTGCAATATAGGGCTGTTATTCGAGTTTGCTGGTCCGGTTAACGGCCCGACTTGGCTCGGAATGGCGGCCAGAGCGGCGCCCGGTCCGCAGGCCCGAGCACGCGCGCGCTCGTCGGACGTCGCGGGGGCGGGGACTGCGGGGGGACGGGGCGTGGTGCCTGGGGGCGGATTCGAACCACCGACACGCGGATTTTCAGTCCGCTGCTCTACCAACTGAGCTACCCAGGCTGAAGCCCCAGGACGTCGAGGGAGGCCGTCTATAGGGGACGCCCCAGGCGGTGTCCAGCCGAGGAACTCCTACGGCTCGTCCTCGTCGCTTCCAGGCTCGGCCGCCTCGTCGTCCAGCGCGGCGCCGGGGATGCGGTAGGCCCCGGTGAACCACCGCTGCAGATCGATGTCGGCGCATCGCTTGGAGCAGAACGGGCGGAAGCGCGCCTCGAACGGCTTCCCACAGATCGGACAGACGGGAGCGGTCATGGCCTGAACCCCAGCCCATCGAGCAGACCGGCGGTTTCATGCAGCGGCAAGCCGACGACGCCGGAGTAGGAGCCGGACAGGCTGGCGACCATGGCCCCCGCCCTCCCCTGGATCGCATAGGCGCCCGCTTTGTCGCGCCACTCGTCGCCGGAGAGCAGGGCTTCGATGTCGCGCGGGGTAAGGCGCTTGAAGATCAGCCGGCTCTCGCTCAGCCTCCCGGCGCTGCGGCCGTCCGGCGCGATCAGCGCGACCGCCGTCAGCACCCGATGGGCGCGGCCCGAGAGCAGGCGCAGGAAGCGCTTGGCCTCCTCCAGGTCGCCGGCCTTGCCGAGCACGCGCCGACCGACCGCCACGACGGTGTCCGCAGCGAGGACGAAGGCGTCCCGGTGCCGCTCGTGCGCGGCCAGCGCCTTCAGCCGCGCCAGCCGCACGGCCGCGCGCCTGCGGGGTCTCGGCGGGCTGGGGCGTCTCGTCGATTTCGGACGGATCGATCAGGTCTGGCTCGACGCCGATCTGGCGGAGCAGGGCGAGGCGCCTCGGGCTGGCGCTCGCGAGCACGAGCCTCGGCCGCGCGCCCAGTCTATTTGAACCGATAGGTGATGCGGCCCTTGGTCAGGTCGTAGGGGGTCATCTCCACCAGGACCTTGTCGCCTGCCAGGACCCGGATGCGGTTCTTGCGCATCTTGCCGGCGGTGTGGGCGATGATCTCATGCTCGTTGTCGAGCTTCACGCGGAACGTCGCGTTGGGCAGCAGCTCGCTCACCGTGCCCGGGAACTCCAGCAATTCTTCTTTCGCCATGCGGCCTCTCTGACTGACGAACCATAGCAAGACGGCCCGCGCCGACCGGATCCGGATGGGCGCGAGCCCTAAAACAAAGCGATTTCAGTATAACGCATTCAGCCGCCGAACGTCGATGGCTTGCCGAAGCGCTCGATGATCCGCGCCATGAGCGTATCGCGGACGCCGCGATAGGCGTCGAGCACCGCGTCCCGCGAGCCCGACGCCAGCGTCGGATCGAAGGTCGGCCAGTAGTCGATCTCGACCGCCGAGGCGCGGGTCATCTCGACGGCGCGGTGATGCGCCTCGGGCGTCAGCGAGACGACGAGGTCGAACGCGCTCGGGTCGAGGTCGTCGAAGCTCTTGGCGTGGTGGCGACTAAGGTCGGCGCCGAGCTCGCTCATGACCTCGACGGCGAAGGGGTCGAGCTCGCCGGTGGGCTTAAGGCCGCAGCTGTCGACATAGATCTCCGTGCCATACAGCAGCTTGACGAGCCCCTCGGCCATGGGCGAGCGCACGCGGTTCAGGTTGCAGGCGAAGAGAACCGCCCCGGGCCGCTCCACCGCCGCCATCGCCTAGCCCCGCCAGTGCAGGGCGCAGATGAGGGTGAAGAGCCGCCGGGCGGTGTCGAGATCGGTCTCGACCTTGCCGGCGAGCCGCTCGCGCAAGCAGGGCCGAGCCCTCGTCGTGCAGGGCGCGCCGGCCCATGTCCAACGCCTCGATCTGCTGCGGCGTGGCGTTGCGGATCGCGTCGTAATAGCTCTCGCAGACCATGAAGTAGTCCTTGATCAGGCCGCGGAACGGCGAGAGCGACAACAGGTGGCGGTGCTGGAAACCCGGACCGGTGATGTCCAGCGCCAGACGGTTGTCGATCAGCGCGATCGTGAGCGCATAGGGGCCGCCGCTGGCGCCGGCGGGCTCGAAACGGTTGGCTTCCAGGAGGTCGAAGATGGCGACCTGGCGCTCGTGCTCCTGATCGCGCGAGACCGACGCCAGCGACGCCTCGTCGAGGGTCACGCTCGCCAGCCGCTCGTTTGGTCGCTCCTCGCTCATGTCCCCGGCTCTCGGAGGTCGCCACGCTCGCCTGCTTCGTTCAGCGCCTGCTTTAGCCTCAGCGCCCTGCCTTCGCCATCGGCGGCCGCCTCTTACGGCTTTCGATTGAAGCGGATTGACGCCGAGCGGGCATGGGCAGGCAGGCCTTCGGCCTCGGCCAGCGCGACGGTTGCGGGCGCGAGCGCGGCGAAGGCGTCCGCGTCGCATCCGATCAGCGAGGTGCGCTTCATGAAGTCCAGCACCGAAAGGCCGGACGAGAAGCGCGCCGCGCGGCTGGTTGGCAGCACGTGGTTGGACCCCGCCACATAGTCGCCGATCGCCTCGGGGGCGTAGCGGCCGAGGAAGATGGCGCCGGCGTGCCGGATGGCGGCGGCCAGCGGCTCGGGGTCGGCCACGGCAAGCTCCGCGTGCTCGGGCGCGATGAGGTCGACCAGCGCGGCCCAGCGGTCCAGCGCTGGCGACGACGACGGCGCCGTGGTCGCGCCAGGACGCCCGCGCGGACTTCGGCGGTCGCGAGCGAGCGCGACCTGCGCCTCGACCGCGGCCGCCACGGCATCGGCGAAGGCGCGCGTCGTCGGTGATCAGGATCGACTGGGCGTCGGGGTCGTGCTCGGCCTGGCTGAGCAGGTCGGCGGCGATCCAGTCCGGGTCGTTGGCGGCGTCGGCGACGACCACGATCTCCGATGGCCCGGCCAGGGCGTCGATGCCGACCACCCCGTAGAGCTGCCGCTTGGCCTCGGTGACGTACGCGTTGCCGGGGCCGACGATCTTGTCGACCGGCTGGATCGGGCCGGCGCCGTAGGCCAGCGCCGCGCAGCGCCTGGGCGCCGCCGACCCGCCAGATCTCGCTGACGCCGGCCTCGCTGGCGGCGGCCAGAACCGCGGGCTCGAGCTTGCCCGGCGGCGTGATCATCGCAATGCGGCCGACGCCGGCGACGCCGGCCGGCACGGCGTTCATCAGGACCGTCGACGGGTAGGCGGCGCGCCCGCCGGGCACGTAGACGCCGACCGCGTCCAGCGGCGTCCAGCGCCAGCCGAGCGAGACGCCGGCTTCGTCGACGAACCGGAGGTCGGCGGGCCGTTGCCGCTCGTGATAGGCGCGGATGCGCGCCGGCGGCGAAGGCGATCGCGTCGCGCACCTCGGCGGGGCAGGCGGCCGCGCCGTCGTTGATCTCGTCCGGCGAGACGTGGATCGACTCCTCGTCCAGCTCGACGCCGTCGAAGCGATGCGTGAAGTCCAAGAGCGCGCGCAGGCCCTCGACCTTCACCCGCCCGATGATGTCGCTCACCGCCGCGCCCACTTCCGCGGGCGCGCCCCGCGGCTCGCTCGAGGAAGGCGGCGAAGTCGGCCTCGAAGGCGAGCTCCGCCGCGTTGAACCGGCGCATGGCAGGCCTCTCTAAGTCTTGTCGTGAGCGGGCGCGTGCCGGGTCGGCCACGGCTCGGTCAGATCCGCCAGCGCCGCGTCCACGCACTCGACTTCGAGCCTGAGATCGCCGCCGCCGGCGAAGCGCAGCAGGATGCCGCCGCCCGGCGGCTCGCCCGGCTCGAAATCGGCGGCGAGCAGCTCGAGCACGGCGTCCGGCTTGTCGCGCCTCAGCTTGCGCGCCTTCACGGCCAGGACCGAGCCGAACTGCAGCGCGGTGCGCACCCGGCTCTTGCCCTTCTCGTCGCGCTCCCAGCAGAAGCGGTTCAGCACCAGCGTCACCCGCCGCTCGGCCTTCTCGTAGGCGATGTCGCCGATGCGCGCGATGGCGTCCTGGAGCGCCGCCGAGATCAGCTCCAGATCCTCGGCGTCCTCGGCGAGCAGGCGAAGGGGCGCAGTCTCCGTCATTGGAGACCGCCGCTACGTCAACCCTCGCCCTCGTGCAAGCGCCGAACCTTGGCGCCGCACGCGCCGAGCTTCTCCTCCAGCCGCTCGAAGCCGCGGTCGAGGTGGTAGACGCGGTTGACCACCGTCTCGCCGCGCGCGGCCAGCCCGGCGATCACCAGGCTGACCGAAGCGCGCAGATCGGTGGCCATGACCTGGGCGCCGTCCAGCGCCTCCACCCCGCGCACGCGCGCCTCGCCGCCCTGCACCACGATGTCGGCGCCCAGGCGCGAGCAGTTCCGAAACGTGCATGAAGCGGTTCTCGAAGATGGTCTCCTTGATCACGCTCTCGCCGTCGGCGGTGGTCATCAAGGCCATGAACTGGGCCTGCAGGTCGGTGGCCAGGCCCGGATAGGGGTCGGTCTCGATGTCGACCGCTTTCAGCCGCGCGCCGTTGCGCTTGATGATGACCCCGTCGTTGGCGTGGACGACCTCGGCGCCGGCCTCCTCGATGCGATCGAGCAGGGCCTGGATGAAGTCGCTGCGCGTCTTGGTCAGGTGCACCTCGCCGCCAGCCATCGCCGCGGCCACAGCGTAGGTGCCGGTCTCGATGCGGTCGGGCATGACGGCGTAGGTCGCGCCATTCAGCTTCGAGACGCCCGTGACGGTGATGATGTGCGTGCCGGCGCCCTCGACCTTCGCGCCCATGGCGTTCAGGCAGTTGGCCAGGTCCTCGATCTCCGGCTCGCGCGCGGCGTTCCTGATCTCCGTCACGCCCTCGGCCAGCACCGCGGCCAGCATGCGTGTGTTCGGTCGCGCCCACGGTGGAGATCGGGAACTCGATCTCGGCGCCCTTCAGGCCGCGCGGCGCCTGGGCGTAGACGTAGCCCTCGTGCAGGTCGATGTGGGCGCCGAGCGCGCCCAGCGCCTTCAGGTGCAGGTCGACCGGCCGCGCGCCGATCGCGCAGCCGCCGGGCAGGCTCACCTTGGCGTGGCCGGTGCGGGCGAGCAGCGGGCCGAGCACGTTGAACGAGGCGCGCATCTGGCGGACGAGATCGTAGGGGGCGAAGGCGCTGGTCACCTCCGGGGCGTGCAGCACCGTCTCGGGACCCGCCACGCCCTCGCGCTCGTCGACGTCGACGCCCAGCCGGCGAAGCAGTTGCGCCAGGAACCGCGTGTCGGCCAGCCGGGGCATGTTGGTGAGGCGCAGCGGCTGGTCGGTAAGCAGGCTCGCCGTCATCAGCTTGATGGCCGAGTTCTTCGCCCCGCTGATGGGGATGACCCCCTCCAGCCGGGCGCCGCCGGTGATCGCAATGCGGTCCATGAAGCCCCTCGTCGAGCGCGCGAATCTGTCCGTATCGCGAGCGTTTGTTGACGGTGTGTCTATACCATGGCGCCGCGACCGCCGCGGCGGACATTTCAGCTCTTTTTCGGACCGGGCTGGCTGCGTTGTGCGGCTTTGCGCCGCTTCAGGTTCTGCCGCAGCGCTTCAGCGAGCCTCGCCTCGCGGGCGTCCTTGGGAGGCTTCGGCGGCGGAGACCTGGAGTCCGCCATGGTCAGGCCGCCAGCGCGGCCAACTCGGCCTTCTGCTTGCGCGTCAGGCCCGTGCAGACCAGGTCGTAGGAGTGCGCGACCAGCCGCTCGATCTCGTCTTCCGGCACGTCGGCGCCGAGCGTGATGGCGATCCAGTGGCGGCGATCCAGGTGCGAACGGTGGCCGATGCCGGCGTACTGCTCGCGCAGAATCTCCGCCAGGTGGGGATCGCACTTCAGGATGAGCCAGCCACAGCCGTCGCGGCGGATCGACAGGATGGCGAACGTCTTGCCCATGACCTTGTAGCCTGTCGGCGTCCCGACCGCCCCGGGTCTGGCGTCCAGCCAGGCCTTCACCTTCGCCTGCTCCGGCGTCAGCTGCATGCGCAACGCCCTCCTCGCCACAGCCTAACGCTTCGCCCAGCCCTTTTCACTTCACTTGCGCCGCCTCGTCCGCTACCACCCGCGCTCCCAGACGCCGCCGTAGCTCAGTGGTAGAGCGCATCCTTGGTAAGGATGAGGTCGTGGGTCCGATTCCCCCCGGCGGCACCATATAGCCAGCGCCCCAAGCCCGGCGGCTACCAGGTGTCGATGTTCGGCCGCCGCTTGTGCTCGCGGACGGGCTTAGGCGGCAGGGATTTCAGGCCCGCCATGATCCACTCGCGCGTCTCGGCCGGGTCGATCACCTCGTCCAGCTCGAAGTGCGAGGCCATGTTGACCGCTTTTCCGCGCTCGTAGGACTGAGCGACCATCTTGTCGTAGAGGGCCTTGCGCTCGCCCAGGTCCTCAAGGGCCTGCAGCTCCTTGCGGTAGCCAAGCTTGACCGCCCCTTCCAGGCCCATGCCGCCGAACTCGCCGGTTGGCCAGGTGATGGTGAAGAGGGGCGCCCGGAAGCTGCCCCCGGCCATCGCCTGGGCGCCAAGGCCATAGCTCTTGCGGATGACAATGGTCATCAGCGGCGTCTCGAGATTGGCGCCCGTCACCATCATTCGCGATGCGTGGCGCACCAGCGCCGACTTCTCGCTCTCCGGCCCCACCATGATGCCCGGGCAGTCGACCAGGCTGACGATCGGGATGTCGAAGGCGTCGCACAGCTGCATGAAGCGCGTACCCTTGTCGGCGCCGGGAGAGTCGATGGCGGCGGCCAGGTGGCCCGGATTGTTGGCGATCACGCCCAGCGGCCGCCCCTCGACCCGGATGAAGGCGGTGATGATGCCAACGCCCCAGTGCGGCCGGAGCTCCAGCACCGAGCCGACATCGGCGATGCCCTCGATCACCTGGCGCATGTCGTACCAGCGCAGGCGGTTCTCCGGGACTACGAAGCGCAATGCCCGCGGGTCGGGGGCGGTCCAGTCGTGCACGGGTCCCTGGAAGTAGGAGAGGTAGCGCTTGGCCACGTCCACGGCCTCGGCCTCGTCCTTCACCGCGATGTCGACGACGCCGTTCGGCACCTGCACGTCCATCGGGCCGACCTCCTCGGGCCGGAAGACGCCGAGGCCTCCGCCCTCGATCATGGCCGGTCCGCCGACGCCGATGTTCGAGCCCTCGGTGGCGATGATCACATCGCAGCAGCCCAGCAACACCGCATTGCCGGCGAAGCAGCGGCCGGTGGTGATCCCGACCAGAGGCACCAACCCCGACAACTGGGCGAAGTAGGTGAAGGCCAGGCAGTCGAGACCCGCAACGCCGCTGGCGTCCGTGTCGCCGGGCCGGCCGCCGCCGCCCTCGGCGAACAGGACGGTCGGCAGCCGGTTTTTCTCGGCCATCTCGAACGTCCGGTCCTTCTTGTAGTGGTTCAGTTTCCCCTGCGTGCCGGCCAGGACCATGTAGTCGTAGGACATGGCCATCACCCGCGAGCGGTCTTCGGGGAACAGCGCGCCGTTCACGTGGCCGAGGCCGCAAACCATCCCGTCGCCGGTGGTGTTTGCGATCAGGTCCTCGATCGAGCGGCGCCGCCGCTGGGCGGCCAGGACCACCGAGCCGAATTCCACGAAGGTGCCCGGATCGCAGAGGTCGGCGATGTTCTCCCGCGCCGTGCGGTTGCCGGTCTTGCGCCGCTTTGCGACGGCGTCCGGGCGGTTGACGTCCAGTCCCGCGGCCTTACGGGCGAAGACCTCCTGCAGGTCGGGCCGGATGGCGTCGAGGTCGACGATCCCGCGCTCGCCCGTGTCCGGGGCCTCGACCTCGCGCGGGTCCAGGAACAGCAGCGGATGGCCCTCGAACAACGGATCGCCCGCGCCGGCCCCCAGCTGCATGACGACGCCGCTGGCGGGGCTGCGCACCTCGTGCTCCATCTTCATGGCCTCGAGGATCGCCACCACGCGGCCGGCCCACACCGGCTCGCCCGGCTCGACCAGCACTTGGACCACGGTGCCTTGCATCGGCGTGCGGACCGCGAGCGAGCCCACCGGTCCCTCGACAGTGGCGGGATCCAGCGCCGTGGGCGCCGACGCCGTAGCGGCGCCGACGCCGCCCTTGCCAACGTCCAGCACGGCCAGCGGATCGGCCGCCGTGACCCGGACGCCGGCGATCGCGGTCGCGGCCGGCGCGGGTTGCGCGGCGACCCCGGCCAGCGCGGCGGCCTCGGCGTCGATGAAGCTGTTGTGGACGGCGTTGGCCGCGACCCGCTCGTCGCCCATCAGCGCGGCCAGGAACGAGAGGTTGGTGGCGGCGCCCTCCACCTTCATCTCGCCCAGCGCCCGCCTCGCGCGCCCCACGGCCTCGGCGTAGGTCCCGGTGGGGGTGTGGACGATCACCTTGGCGATCAGGGAGTCGAAGGCCGGGTTCGTCGCATAGCCCGCATAGCCATAGGTGTCCGTGCGCACGCCCGGGCCGGTCGGCGGCTCGAAGGTGGTCAGCCGCCCGCCACCCGGCCGGAAGGAGCCGTCCGGCGCCACTGTCTCCAGATTCACCCGGCACTGGATCGCATGCCCGCGCGGCAGGGGGATGTCGGCCTGACGCAGGCCGAGGTCGGCCAGGGTCGCGCCGGCAGCCACCTGCAGCTGGGCGCGGACCAGGTCCAGGCCCAGAACCTCCTCGGTGACCGTATGCTCCACCTGCAGTCGGGCGTTGGCCTCGATGAAACGGAAGTCGCCGCCGTCCTCGGAGACCAGGAACTCGAAAGTGCCCAGCCCGCGGTAGGCGCACGCGGCGGCCATGCGCACGGCGGCGCCGGTGATCTGGTCGCGCAGGCCTGCAGACAGGCTCGGGCTGGGCGCGACCTCAACCAGCTTCTGGTAGCGGCGCTGCAGGCTGCACTCGCGTTCCCAGAGGTGGCTGACATCGGCGCCGTCGCCGATCACCTGCACCTCGACGTGCCGGGCGTGGGGCAGGTATTCCTCGACGTAGACGGCCGGGTCGCCGAACGCCGCGGCGGCCTCCGACGAGGCGCGGGCGAGCGCCTCCTCCAGCTCGGCGCCGCCGCGCACCAGCCGCATCCCCCGCCCCCCGCCGCCGTTCACCGCCTTGATCATCAGAGCGCCGCCTTGCGGCAAGGCGGCGAGGAATGCACCAGCCGAGGTAAGATCGGCCGGCCCCGCCCCGCGCAGCACCGGAACGCCGCAGGTCTCGGCCAGGCTTCGGGCGCGCACCTTGTCGCCAAGCTGCTCCAGCGTCTCGGGCGCTGGGCCGACGAAGGTGAGGCCCGCCGTCTCGACCGCGCGGGCGAAGTCGGCGTTCTCGGCAAGGAAGCCGTAGCCGGGATGGACGGCGTCGGCGCCCGCCTCCTTGGCCCGCTCGACGATCTGGGCGATGTCGAGATAGGCCTTCGCTCCGCGACCGCGCAGGGCGACGGACGCGTCGGCCCGACCGACGTGCAGAGAGGCTGTGTCATCCTCGGAGTAGATCGCGATCGTCCTGAGGCCTAGATCGGCGGCCGAGCGGGCGATGCGGATGGCGATCTCGCCCCGGTTGGCGATGAGCAGGGTCTTCATGGCCGTCTCTCCCCAGCGGGTCTGGCGCCCGCCTCGCTGGCCGTTCTAGGGTGCGCGATCGGTTCTGTCAGGAAGGCCATCTCGTCACGGGGGTCAGGTGTTTGCAACGACACTCGGCGGCGCGCGCTACGTCTTCGCTGACCTGAAGGCCGTCATGGCGGCTGCCAGTCCGGAGCGCTCCGGCGACCGGCTGGCCGGCGTGGCGGCGGGCTCGGGCGCCGAACGGGTGGCGGCGCGCCAAGTGCTCGCCGATCTGCCGCTGACGAGGTTCCTGAACGAGCTGGTCGTGCCCTACGAGGCCGATGAGGTCAGCCGCCTGATCGTCGACGAGCACGACGCTGGCGCCTTCGCGCCGATCGCCCACCTGACCGTCGGCGGCTTTCGCGAATGGCTGCTGGAGGCCGACACCGCTGCGCTGAGCGCTCTGGCGCCCGGCGTCACGCCGGAGATGGCCGCCGCGGTCTGCAAGCTCATGCGCAACCAGGACTTGGTCGCCGTCGCGCGCAAGTCCCGGGTCGTCACCGGCTTTCGCAACACCATCGGGCTCGAGGGGCGCCTTTCGGTGCGGTTGCAGCCAAACCACCCCACCGACTCCCCGGCGGGAATCGCCGCCTCCATCCTCGATGGCCTGCTGTTCGGCTGCGGCGATGCGGTGATCGGGATCAACCCGGCGTCGGACAATGTGGAGTCCGCCTTGCGGCTCCTGCAAATGGTCGACGAGCTGCGCGAGGCGCACGCCATCCCGACGCAGAGCTGCGTGCTCACCCACATGACCAATGCGCTGCAGGCGATCGAGCGCGGCGCGCCGCTCGACCTGATCTTCCAGTCGGTCGCCGGGACCGAGGCCGCCAACCGCAGCTTCGGCGTCGACCTGGCGCTGCTCAGGGAGGGGCATGACGCGGCGCTGTCGCTCGGCCGTCACGTCACCGGAACCAACGTCGCCTACTTCGAGACCGGCCAGGGCTCGGCGCTGTCGGCGGACGCCCACCACGGCGTCGACCAGCAGACGCTGGAGGCTCGGGCTTACGCGGTGGCGCGGAAGTTTCGGCCGCTGCTGGTCAACTCGGTCGTGGGGTTCATCGGGCCGGAGTATCTGTTCGACGGCAAGCAGATCCTGCGCGCCGGCCTCGAGGACCACTTCTGCGGCAAGCTCATGGGCCTGCCGATGGGACTGGACGTCTGCTACACCAGCCATGCCGAAGCCGACCAGGACGATATGGACACGCTTCTGTCCATGGCGGTGCTGGCGGGCGTCACCTTCATCATGGGCGTGCCCGGCGGCGACGACATCATGCTGCATTACCAGACGACCAGCTTCCACGACGCGGCCTACGCGCGCGCGCTCATGAACCTTAAGCCTGCGCCCGAGTTCGAGCGGTGGCTGATGGACGTCGGCATCTTCGACGAGGCGGGCCGCCTCTCCTCCAGCGCGCTCACGGGCGAGTCCCGGCGCCTCCTCGAGCACGCGACGGCGCTGCTGTGACGGCGGCGCCCGCGCACCCCGACGTCTGGGCGCGTCTGAGGCGCGCCACGGCCGCCCGCATCGGGCTCGGCCGCAGCGGCCACGGGCTTCCGACGCGCGCCATGCTCGAGCTCGAGGCCGCCCATGCCCTGGCGCGAGACGCGGTCCACGCCCCGCTTGCGCGCGACGACGTCCTTTCGGCGCTGGGCGAACTGCCGGCGATCGAGGTCGAGAGTCTTGCCCCTGATCGCGGCGTCTACCTGGCCCGCCCCGATCTCGGGCGACGCCTCGCGCCCACAGCCCTCGCGCGCCTCGCCTCGGGCGACTTCGACCTTGCGATCGTGCTGGCGGACGGCCTCTCGGCCGGCGCGGTCGCGGCGAGCGGTCCGGCCCTCGCCCGTGCTTTGCTTGAACGGCTGCCGGGCTGGCGCGCGGCGCCCATCGTGATCGCCCGCCAGGCGCGCGTGGCGCTGGGTGACGAGATCGGCCAGGCGCTGGGCGCGACGCTCGTTGTCGTGCTCATTGGCGAACGCCCAGGCCTGAGCGCGCCCGGGAGCCTCGGCGCCTACATCACCTGGCGCCCCGCGGTCGGCCGGACCGACGCCGAGCGCAACTGCGTCTCCAACATCCGCGCCGGAGGTCTCACAATCGATGACGCGGCCGGCCGCATCGTCTGGCTGCTCACGGCCGCGCGGCGGCTCCAGCTCACCGGCGTTGGGCTGAAGGACGCATCCGGCGGGCTGGAGGCCCTCGCGCCGCCCGAGGCGTGACACCCGCGCTCAGGCCGACGCGGCCGCCCTAAGCGTGTAGATGCCGAAGACCAGCCAGAAGATCCAGGTCAGCGTCGTCACGGCGGCGACCGGTTGCGGGAACCAAAGCGCCGCGACCGCCAGGGCCGAGTAGAGAACCAGCGAGAACCATGCATTCCGGTAGCTCGTGCGCAGCGTCGATGCGGCCGCGTCGTCCTTGGCCAGCTTGTCCTTCAAGGCCGAGCCGCAAAACAGGATCCAGCCGATCGCCTGCAGGGCGATCACGGCGTTGTAGATGACGACGGCGGGCGAGGCGTGATCGGTGAGCAGGTAGCTGCCGAGCAAGGCGGTCGGGAACGGGATGAAGACGACCGTCAGCAACAGGAACGCGTTTGCGTAGATAAAGGCGCCCGAGGACTTGTTGATCGAGTGAAAGATCGAATGATGATTCATCCACGTGATGAAGATGATCGCAAAGCTCAACAGAAACGCGAAGATCGACGGAAGAACGCCCTGAAGCGCATGCCAGAGCGTGGCGGCGCTGGTGATCGCCGACGAGCTCGGGGCCTTGATGTCGATGATCAGCAGCGTCAGCGCGATGGCGAACACGCCATCGCAGAAGGCCTCGAGTCGTGCGTTCGGGCTCGTCGCCGACATGGTTGGGCGGCCCACCCCCCAGCCGCGGCTCGGACCCTAATCGGGCCGCGGCGCGAGGGGCAAGGGAAAGTCGCCTCGCCCGGCTTGACGCTTCCAGGCGTTCGTAGTTAATACGACGTATTAGACCGGAGCTGACCATGGGCGGAGGCGCCGCGCGCAAGGACGAGGCGTCTGCAACGTCCGACGAGCTGATGAACCTCGCCGAGCGGATGTTCGCCGAGCAGGGCGTGGAGAATGTCGCCCTGACCCAGATCGTGGCCGCATCCAGCCAGCGGAACCGCTCGGCGCTGCACTATCACTTCGGCTCGCGCGAGGGGGTCTTGAGCGCCCTCCTCGACCGCCGGCTCGCGCCGATCAACGCCCGACGCGAGGCCTTGCTCGACGCGCTGCCGGCCAAGCCCGGCGTGCTCGCCATCACCCGCGCCACCGTGGCGGCGCTCGGCCGGACCGTGGTCGAGGAGCCCTGGGGCCGCGACTACATCTCGATCCTGGCTCAGGTCAGGTTCCACCCGCAGCTGCTCGGCGAGCGGGCGCTGGAGGACGAGAACCTGACCGGCGTGCGCCGCACGCGGCGGCTGATGGCCGAGGCCGCCAGGCCCGTGCCCGCCGCCACGGTTACGGAGCGACTTCGATGGTTCACCGACGCGGTGGTGTTCGCCCTGGCCCGCTGGGCGCGCGAGACGCCGTCAGGACCGAAAGCGGCCGCCGCCATGGACGACCTGATCGAGCGCCTGGCCACGTTTGGCGCGGCGGGCGTCAGCGCACCCCCCACCCCATGAACGTCCGGAGACGAGAGCGATGAGCCAGAAGACCCCCGCCGGCGAAGACTTCCATGGCGTGATCAAGGAGAGCTTCGCCGAGTTCGACGCCCTGGTGGCCCCCGGCCCGCTACCGTGACGGCGCGCCGAACGTGGTGCTGGTGGTGCTGGACGACACCGGGTTCTCCCACTTCGGCTGTTACGGCTCGACGCTCGCGACGCCGAACATCGATGCGCTGGCGGCCGGCGGCGTGCGCTTCACCGGCTTTCACACCACCGCGCTCTGTTCGCCGACCCGCGCCTGCCTGCTCACCGGCCGCAACCACCATGCGGTCGGCATGCGAGCGATCTCCAACTTCGACACCGGCTTTCCGAACATGCGGGGCGCGATCCCTCGCTCGTCGGCGACGCTCGCCGAGATCCTGCGCGAGAACGGCTACGCCACCTTCGCCGCCGGCAAGTGGCACCTTGCGCCCATGGGCGAGTGCTCGGCCGCAGGGCCCTTCACCAACTGGCCGCTGCAGAAGGGCTTCGACCGCTACTACGGCTTCCTGCAGGGAGAGACCGACCAGTTCTATCCGGAGCTGACCTCGGACAACCACTTCGTCGATGCGCCCGGCGGACCCGAGGATGGCTACCACGTGTCGGAGGACATCGTTGACCGCTCGGCGGACATGATCCGCAATCTGACCTCGCTGGTGCCGGAGCGGCCGTTCTTCCTCTACCTCGCGTTCGGGGCGATGCACTCGCCGCACCAGGCGCCGCGCGCCTACCTCGAGAAGTGGCGCGGCAAGTTCGACGCCGGCTGGGACGTCGTGCGCGGCGAGTGGTTCGAGCGGCAGAAGGCGCTGGGCGTCATCCCGGCCGAGACCAGGCTCGCCCCCCGCAACCCGGGCGTCCGGCCCTGGAGCGAGCTCAGCCAGAACGAGCAGGCGTTCGCCTGCCGCCTGCAGGAGGCGTTCGCTGCGATGCTCGAGCACACCGACGACCAGATCGGCCGTCTGGCGGCGTTCCTGAAGTCCATCGACCGCTTCGACGACACCATCTTCATCGTCCTCTCCGACAACGGCGCGAGCCAGGAGGGCGGCGCGACCGGCGTGCTCGACGAGATGAAGTGGTTCAACGGCATCCGGGAGAACCCGGACGAAGCCGTGCTCCGCCTGGACGACATCGGCGGGCCGGACAGCCACTGCAACATCCCATGGGGCTGGGCGCAGGCCGGCAACACGCCGCTGAAGTGGTACAAGCAGAACACCCACGGCGGCGGCGTCCGCGACCCCCTGATCGTGCACTGGCCGGCGGGGCTGAAGACCAAGGGCGAGACGCGGGGGCAGTTCTGCCACGCCATCGACGTCGCGCCGACCATCCTGGAGCTCGCCGGCCTTGAGCCCCCCGAGGTCGTGGCTGGCGTGACGCAGATGCCCATGCACGGCGCAAGCCTGGCGCCGGCGATCGCGGACGACGGCGCGGCCTTGTCGCGGACCGTCCAGTACTTCGAGATGCTGGGCCATCGCGGCGTCTGGAAGGACGGCTGGAAGGCCGTCACCCGCCACACGCCGGGCCAGCCGTTCGAGTCCGACCGCTGGGAGCTCTATCACCTGGCCGAGGACTTTTCGGAGTTCGACGACCTCGCCGAGCGCGAACCCGAGCGCCTGCAGGCGCTGATCGCGCTCTTCAACGAGGAGGCCGAGCGGCACGGCGTCTTCCCGCTCGACGACCGCAACGCCATGCAGCTCTTCCGCGCGTCGGGACGGCCGGGTCTGCCGACCTCGCGCACGCGTTTCGTCTATCACCCGCCGATCTCGCACCTGGTCTCCGACGCCTGCCCGCCGGGCGCGCGCGGCTGGACGATGACGGCGGAGGTCGTCCATCCGGAGGGCGCCGGTGACGGCGCCCTGATCGCCCGCGGCAGCCTGAACAGCGGGTTCGTGCTCTATGTGAAGGAGGGCCGGCTGACCTTCGACTACAACCACTTCCACACGCACACCCGCGTCGTCGCGGCCGAACCGCTGCCGGCAGGCGCGCACAAGCTGCAGGTCACGGTCGAGCGCACGCCGGACGGCGCCGGCGACATCGAGGTGCAGATCGACGGCAAGGTCGTCGGCGTCGGCCACGCGCCCAAGCTGCTCTTCATGGTCTCGTCGACCGGCATGGACCTCGGCCGCAGCCTCTCGCCGGTGGCCCAGGACTACGAGGCGCCGTTCGTCTACCCGGGCCGCATCGAGCGCGTGGTGTTCGAAGTGCCGGACGCCAGGCCCCGCGGCGAAGTTCGGGCCGAAGTGCGGGCGGAGATGGTGCGGCAGTAGCTGTTCAACCGGCCCTACCCGCGGCTAGGGTGGCGCTGATGCAGCGAAAGGGCCGGCAGTTGACACGCATTGAACGCAGCGGCGGGCTCGTCCTGGCCGCGGCCCTGATCGGCATGGCCGGCTGTCAGCCATCGTCCGGGGCAGGCTCGGCGGCGCCGGCCTCGAGCGCGCCGGCGGCTTCCAGCGCGGCGCCTGACCCGGCCGCGCCGGCGGCGACGGCGTCCAGCTTCCAGGTGGCCGTCACCCTGAGTCCGAACGCGGCGGCCAGCGTCGCGCAAAGCGGCGTCTCGGTGGACGTGATGGTCAACTTCTATGGCGACCCCACCGATCCGAAACTGGAAGGCCAGTACCAGGGCCAGTTTCCGCTCGCGCCAGACGCGGAGGTGAAGATGACGGGCGCGGGGACGGCGACGATCGCCATCCCGCAGGTCGATCCAAGCAAGGTGGCCGGCATGCGCAACGGGGCGATGTACCAGGTGACGGTCGTCACCGGGAACCACACGACCCAGAACAACACGCTCGACTGCAGCGATCCCTCTGGATCAGCCGCTCGCCCAGGCGGCCGGGAAGACGATTGAAGTGACCTGCAAACTGATCGGCGAGTCGTAAGGAGCAAGGCAGGCGATGGACATCGGTATCGACAAGCTGGTCGGGCGCAAGGACGGCGCGATCGGCTGGATGATCTTCAACAATCCGGAGCGGCGGAACGCGGTCTCCACCGAGATGTGGCAGGCGATCCCCGGCGTGCTCGAGGCGTTCGAAGCCGACGCGTCGATCCGCGTGGTGGTCTACAAGGGCGCCGGCGACAAGGCGTTCGTCTCGGGCGCCGACATCAGCCAGTTCGAGGACGTGCGGGCCAACCGCGAGGCGAACGAGGTCTATTCCGCCCGCAGCGCGACCGCGAACCGCTCGATGGCGCGCATCGCCAAACCGTCGATCGCCATGATCAAGGGCTACTGCATCGGCGGGGGCCTCGCGGTGGCGCTGACCTGCGACCTGCGCATCTGTTCCGACGACAGCCGCTTCGCCATTCCCGCCGCCCGCCTCGGGCTGGGCTACGGCTACGACGGCCTGAAGACCCTGTGCGACCTGGTGGGGCCGGCGTTCGCCAAGGAGATCATGTTCACCGCCCGCCAGTTCACCGCCGAGGAAGCGCTGCGCATCGGGCTGGTGAACAAGGTCGTGCCCGCCGCCGACCTCGAGGCGACCGTTCGCGACTACGCCGCCATGATCGGGCGCAATGCGCCGCTGACCGTGAAGGCCGCCAAGATGGCCGTTCGCGAGGCGATGAAGGACCCCGACCGCCGGCAGTTGGACGAAGTGACCAAGGCCGTCGACGCCTGCTTCGAGAGCGCCGACTACACCGAGGGCCGCAAAGCCTTCATGGAAAAACGCGACCCGGTGTTCCAGGGGCGCTGAGGGCTGCGCCCTCGGCGCAATTTTGCAGGGTCAAAAGCGGACGCTCCCAGCGGCCGCCACATGGGGCCCACGTCAGGCAGGCCTTTTCAGAGAAGGGAACCCACGTGAAGCAAGTCCTTCCCATCGCCGCCGCGGCCATTCTTCTTGTCCCCGCCGTCGCCTGGGCGGCCGACGTCTCGGGCGTCTGGAAGTTCGAGGCGACTGGCCCCCGGGGCGGCGCCTCCGCCACGACCTGCACGCTGACACGAACGGGGGACAACATCACGGGGTCCTGCGTGACCGCGCAAGGCACGACCGTCGAGGTTACGGGCGCCGTCAACGGTGACGACGTCGATTTCGGCTATGACTTGGCTGGCAGCCCGCTGCGTGTCGACTTCAAGGGCGCGATCCAGTCGGACGGGTCGATCAAGGGGACGGTGACGGCGGCGATCCCGCCCGCGCCGTTCAGCGGTACCAGGCAATAGCCGCCACGCACCCGAGCATAGCGCCAATGCCTCTCTCGAATGCTGACCAGGGTCGGCCCGAGAACCACAGCCGAGCCGGACTGGAGATCGGGCGCAGAGCTCTGTTGGCGATGGGCGGCGCGGGCCTGGCGCTCGCCGCCAACCGGGCCGTGGCGGCGGCGGCCGGTCCCAAGGCCCGATTCTTCATGGTCGTCAGCGGGCCTGCCGACGGCCCTGAGGCGCAGAGCTGGCGGAAGCTGGTGGGTGAGCTCGAGAAGCGCGGCTTTCCGACGACCTTGGTGCCGACCATCTACCCGAACGGGTCCTTCACGCCCAACGAAACACGCGCAGCCTCGATTGTCGCCGCCCTCGAGGCGGCGACGGAGCCCGCGGTAATCCTCGGGGTTTCTAACGAGGGCAACGTCCTGCCGCTGGTGGCCGCCGCGCACCCGGTGCGGCGCCTGGTCTATGTCAACGCCTGCATTCCGCAGCCCGGAAAGGCGTTCATCGAAACCTGCGTGACCCAGCCGGTCGCCGTTCCGGGGAGCCTGCTGGACAACCTCATCAAAGGCGCGCAGCCGGTCACGGACGAGTTTCTGCGGCTGCGCGCCGATCCGCATGCGACCGCCGCGCAGTGGGAAACCCTTCGGGACCACATCCAGGCCTCGCCCTACGCCAGCACAATGAAGGGGTTCTACGAAATCTGCCCGCTGAAGCAGATGCCCAGGGTTGAGAACATCGATGTCTCGGGCTCTGCCGACGATCAGATCAACCCCGTTTGGGAGCGGGCGACCGCGCGGCGAGTGCTCATGACCGAGCCGGCTATCGTCCCCGGCGCCGGACACGCGAACGCGGTCACGGACTATGCAGCGCGGGTCGCCGACCACGCCGTGCGCGGGCTTTGAGCGGAAGAAGGTGGCGAATGGCAGAGGACAGCGCCTCTTACGCCCTTTACGAGTTGCTGAAGGCGATCGCATCAGCCGACGATGCCGCGACCCTCAGGTTGTTGGCCGCCTCGCCGGCGCTCGCGCGAACGGCCCTGAAGACAGGGGCGACCAGGGCGGCGGCTACTGAATATTACCTCGGCGAGATCGGGCACTATGCCTACGCGGGTGACACGGCGTTACACATTGCAGCGGCCGCTTATCGACCGGACCTGGTGCTGAGGTTGGTCAACCTCGGCGCCGACGTCTCGGCGAAAAACCGGCGGGGCGCGGAGCCGCTTCACTACGCCGCCGATGGTCAACCTGGGTCACCCAGATGGAATCCTCTCGCCCAGGCTGAAACGGTCGCCCGTCTGATCGCATCGGGGGCCGATCCGAGCGCAGTCGATCGCGGCGGCGTGACCCCTTTGCACCGCGCCGTCAGAACGCGGTGCGCGGCGGCTGTGGGCGCGCTCTTGCAAGGCGGAGCGGACGCGCGACGTGAGAACGCGAATGGCTCGACGCCGATGAAGCTGGCAACGCAGACGACCGGACGCGGCGGCAGCGGTTCGTCGGAGGCAAGGCGACAACAGGCGGAGATCGTCCTGCTGCTCGAGCGCCTCGGCCCAACGCCGCAAGCCTGAGACGACGTGCTTTGTCGCCGAACGTCCGTCTTGGTCCGCCGCTATTCCGCGCAGATCAGATCGCTATTCGGCCAGATCGACGCGCACCGGCCGGGCTGCCGGAGCAGGCGTTTAGGCCATCGCTGCGGCCGAGAGCGCCACGATGGCCGCCAGCGCGATCAGGATAGTGCGGCCTATCGCTTCCATCCCGCGCGGTGGCTGGAATTGGTGGGGGCTAGATACGGCCACCGAAGAACCAAAGAAGGACCAGGACCACGACGACGAGCCCGAGGATGCCGCCAAAGCCGCCGCCGCCATAGTAACCGCGCCGGTAGCCATAGTATCCGCCGCCCCCACCGAACAACAGGACCAGAATGATGAGTATGATGATCAGGCCCATGGCTCGCCTTTCGAGGGGATACCCGCTGAGTTGAGCGGCAGCTGATAGCCAACGACCCACGGCGCCGTTTGTTCCGCCTGCAGCGGCAGCGACTCGGACGGGCCACCTCAGTAGTCCACTCGTGCACCGCGATGAACATTGGTCTCCCTCGCACCGCGCGAACGCATACGAACTGCGCCCGCGCTATCCGGGTCGAAGGTCGTTGCCAACGTCCGTCGGCGCACGCGCGACGGCCTCGTGCGCGGGCGCGAAGCGGGGGAACCGCCTCACGGCTCAGCCGTTGGCCTCTTGTGCCTCAAGGAACCTCGACATGCGCAAACTTGTTCTTCTGACGATCGTCGCCCTCGGCCTCGCGGTCGCCGCCTGCAACACGGTCGCCGGCGCAGGCCGGGACGTCAGTGCGGCCGGCAACGCCGTGACGGACACCGCCCACGACGCCTCGCACTAGTCCAGCGACAGGACGACAGGAAGCAAGGGAAGAACGCCATGCGCGCGGGCTTGAAGATCGCCGGCATCCTGGTTCTGCTTTGCTTGCTGGCTGCCTGCGTTGCAGGCTCGGCGGAGTCGCACCATGCCGCCGCGAGCGGCTGGATCTCCCAGCTCTTCCTGGGGTTCTGGCAGGGGATTCTCGCTCCCTTCATGCTGGTCGTAGAGGTGGTGAACGTCGTTCGCCCGAACACCCTGCCCTGGAGCGTGCACATGTACGAGACGGCCGGAACCGGCATCGCTTACGACGTCGGCTTCTATTTTGGCGTGCTCGGTGGTCCCGGCGCGATCCTCGGCGGTTGGTCTAGGCGGGGCTAAGCGCCCACCCGCATCCAAAGCTCGGGGTCTCCTCACCCCCCATCGGAAGGGGTCCGACACATCTTTGATGCCGGGGGGGAGCATTCTTGGTTCGGCCGGAACCCTATCGAGCCTGCGGATTTGTCATGAACACGGCCGCCTTTGATCGAACTGGAAAGTGCGAGCCGACCGACGCCCTACGCGGGTCTGCCTCGCAGCAGTTCGGGCGCTTGGAGGATATCGAATGTCGGAGGTCGACTTAGAAGCGACGCCTGAGATCCTTCCGGCGCACATCGAGCAGACCGTCCAGGCGATCGCCAGACTGCACGCCGAACACCACCGCAACGCCACCCCCTTGCAACGCATCGTCGATCGGACCACGGCCGTCGTCGCCCATCCGTCGTTCATCGTCGTTGTCACGGTCGCGGTGCTTGCTTGGATTGCTGGCAATCTCCTCGCGGTCCGCTTGGGCGGGATGCGCCTCGACGGCCCGGCGTTCCCGTGGCTGCAGGGCGCAGGCGAGCTTGCTGCCATCTACATCACGACTTTGGTGCTTATGAGCCAGCGGCGAAAAGACGAACTGTCGGAGCTGCGCGAGCAGCTAATACTCGAATTGGCCATCATGACCGAACAGAAGGGTGCAAAGATCATCGCGCTCATCGAGGAGATGCGGCGCGACAACCCCCTCATCGCCAATCGCGTCGACCTGCAAGCCGATGCGATGTCCACGCCCGCCGATCCCACGGCGGTGATCGAGGCGTTCAAGGAGACCCAGGAAGACATGATGGCCGCCGCGACCGACCAGACGCGCGCTGAGGCATAGACGCCTAGGCTTTGCGCTGTTGGGCGCCAACGAAAAGGACCGGCGTTCCCTTCTTGATGGCACGACCGAGCGCGGCCGCATCCCAGTTGGTCAACCGGACGCAACCGTGAGAGGCGGACTTACCGATTTGCGTTGGGTTCGGCGTGCCATGAATTCCGTAGGTCGCGACTGTTAGATCGATCCATGTGGAGCCCACCGGATTGTTCGGGCCGGGTTGGATGGTGAGCTTGCCGTGTGAACGGTCGCCAAAGGTCAGGCGGCTGGGGTCGTAGGTATACGTTGGATTCGATACGACGCTCCGCACCGCCCATTGGCCGGTAGGCGCGGGCCGCTCGGTGCTGCCGACAGTGGCAGGAAACACGGCAACGATGCTGCCGCTGGCGCCGTATGCGCGAACCTCGTCGTTCGACTTGTCCACCTCCACGCGCGCAACGGGTGGCAGAGGCGAGGCTGCTGGCCGAACGACGACTATGCTGGTTCCGACAGACGTGAAGTCGGCCTTGGGATTCAGCGCCCTGAGCAACGCCTCGTCCATATGGAACTTCTCAGCCAGGCCCTGGGCCGACGTGGCGTAACCCAGGTGCGGGAGCTTCGCGAGGTCGACCATGGCCGTCGGGACAGTCCCGAGGAACGGACCGTTCACATCGCTGGGGGCAATCACATAGTCCTGGGTAACTGGAGCGCTGTCGCCGGCCACCAGCGCCTGCCAGCCCGCCGCATCGAGCGTGGCAAGGCCGGGCGCAGCCGGCGCGCCAACGTTCTTCGTTGCTTCGAAGGCCGACAGGGCGCGGCGGAAGTTGGTCCCATTGCGGCCGTCGATGACGCCGGGCGAGAAATGGGCCCGGTCGAGAATGACCTGGGCGCGGATCAAGAGGCGGCGCTTTGCTGTCGCTGACGGGCGAGCGGAGAAGCTGGCCGCGTCAATGGCCACGGCTTCGGGCGCCGCCGAGCCCTGGGCAGCGGCGAGACTGGTTGGCGCCGCGGCAGAGTCCGGTTCGCCGGATGGAGGCTGAAGTGGACCGGGCTCCGTCGCCGTCGGCGCTGCGGCTGCAGCTGGGGTGTTGGGCGTGGTCGGGGGCGCCGAGGCGACGTTCCCAGATTGGGCGGCGACGTTCGCAACCTGGGCCACGTTCGGAGATAGTGCGGCGTTCGCGGACTGGGCGGCGCTCTGACCAAAGTTGGGATTGGACTTGAAGCCGTCGCAACCACTTGCGGTGAAGATCGCCGCCACGAGCAACCCACCCGCCGCTATCCGTTGCAACCTCATTCGAGCCTCTCCAGTCCTCCCCTATGAGCAAGGCGCGAAAGGCGCTTCGGTTCCGCGCCTCAGCCCTCAACTGCCGAGCCCGAAGTGGAAACGTGGGACATGGGACGACATCCAACATCCGACTACTGCGGTTCGCCGGTCCATTCCCAATGCCACGGCTCAAAGGGGTAGTTGACGAAGCCATAGGCCGCCGCATTGGCGATCATCCACGCATACGCCGGCGTCTTGGATAGGTAGAGCCGGTTGGCGTCGTCGCTGGATACAGCGGCATCGCCCGACGCCGCTCCGAGATAGAGGTCCATCGCCAGTCCGGTGCGATGGGCTGAACAGAGAGCTCTGCTGACATTTCCGCAAACGCCGTCCTTGGCGCAACGGGCCGCGTCAGACTCCGGGCTGCGGTAGCCGGAGACGATGCTCAGCAGCCGATGGTCAGCCGCAATCGCTGGCGACGCCATCCGGGCGGCGGCGACCAGTCTGCGATAAGCGCCCAACGCGCCAGCCCGCAACTGAATCGGTTTGCCCATGTATCCCTCGTTGGGATCCGCCCAGACTAAGTTCGCCGGGGCAGACGCGGAGGGGCAGATTCCCGACTGGCTAACGCGCACAAAGGGGCGAGCGCGTTCCCAAGCGTTGCTCATCACAGCAAACGTGGTCGCGTCCATCTGACCGTTGGCCGGCAGGCGACTGACGCCCTGCCACCGCGCAAGCGCCGCGGCAAACCCCGGGGAGGTCGTCGGGCAGTTAGCGCCAATCTCCACCGCGATGCGCGGCGCGTAGACTTCCCAACCGACCTCGTAGCGGTGGAACGGCTGCCACACGAGCGTATTCAAGCTCGCCGAGTTGATCTGCGCGGCCTGTTCGAAACCGGGTGCGGAACAATTGACGGGCAACGAGGACGAGACCCCCTGTATCAACGCTATAAGTGGTTCGCGATCCGCGGTGCTGCCGCGCTCGGCCGGCGTCGGAGGCCGATACGACTCTGGAACCGGCAACATGAAGGGGCCGGCGAGTATCAGGCCGATCAACGCGACAAGTTCAAGCAAGAGGAAGCGCAGCACGCGCACGTCACCGCTCCAGAGCCCGAGGTTGCGATCGGTCCGCCAGACCGGCGACCATGGACCGAGCGCGACTGCGACGCCAAAACGCCCTCCGAGAAGGGCTTCCCCCGGAGGGCTCTGAGGCGGCGTGCGGGGCCTGGGGGCTGGCCGGCCCTACAGTGACGAAAGGCGTGCCCGCGCCATTCGTTCCAAGACGCTAACCGCCAACATCCCGTGCCGGGTTTATGTAAACCGCGCGCGGAAGAGCGGCGCTTAGACTGGGCTGACTCCAACCCGCGCCTGACTGGGTAAGACCGTCAGTCCGCGCCGAATGATCACCCAACGCGAGCGCACTCTTCTCGTTCCTAACAATAACTTGCACTCGAAGTCGGATTCGATCCCGGCGGGTGCGGTTCTTGGCCGCCCATCAACTCTCTCGAAACGTCTTGGGCCGACGGAACGCGGATCGGCCGCCGCCTAGCGATCGGCGGTGGCCTGGCTGGCGAGAGCGGACATTTTGTCGTGGTCGACCGCCCCGGGCGGATCAAAACGGCTCCGCAGGGCGTTAGTGCCAAGACAAAGGCTGACATCCTAAGATTGGATCGAAAATGTTCTTAGCAATAGCTGCGGTCCTCGTGGTCTTGTGGGCTCTCGGATTTATAGTGTTCCACGTCGCCGGTGCGTTGATTCACCTGCTAATTCTCTTGGCCTTAGTTGCCGTGATCGTCCACTTCGTCATAGGGCGCAAGACCGCGCCAGCGTAACACGACCAAATCCGGGAGCGTTTTCCGCGACGGTCCAAGCCGATGACTTCTAGCGATCCTTGCGGTCTGGCCCTGCAAGCCGACACTCCGCACGTCGGCTCAATGTCCTGGCGCGGCTTGACGAACCGAGGGATCGACGAGAGCGTCAGAACGGACACCGGGACGCAGGCAGGCCTTGGCTCCCGAGGCCTTCGATCGCCAGGAGCGCGCCTGCGAGTTCGCCGGTCGGTTCTACGCCGAGCAGGGACGCGCCGATTGTCGTGACATAGAGCGTCTCGAGGTTCCGCCCGCCAAAGGCGACGCTCGTCGGGTGCGACGTCGGCAGGTCCACCGCGCGTAAAAGGGCGCCGTCGGGCGCGAATTGGGCGACGCAGGATCCGCCAACGATGGCGCTCCAAAGGCAACCTTCGGCGTCAAGCGTCGCGCCGTCTGGCAGGCCGCCAAGCGATGTGGTGTCGGCGAACACCCTCTCTCCCACCAGATCGCCAGATGGCGGGTAGTCGAAGCGGTAGATGAGGCTGGCGGTGCTGTCGGCGACGTAGAGATGTCGCCCGTCAGCGGTCACGCACGGCCCGTTGGTGTTGCCCTTGCCTTCAAGAATCCTCGTCCAGCCCGCCGGCGGCGCATAGCGCCAGTAGCGCCCGGCGGCGGGCGCGCCAGGCGGATCGAGAAGCAGCGATCCGGTCACGACGGCGCCGCTGGAATCCGCGACGCCGTCGTTGAAGCGTGGCTCGTTCGGCGGCATGGCGATCGCAAGCGACGCCTCCCGGCGCGAGGGGACCACCGCGTACAGACCCTCGTCCAGTTGCACCAGGACGCGGTCGACGTCGGTGGTCAGGTACACGGCCGTCGGAAGCGATGGCAGCGCTATGCTGACCACGACATCCCGGGCGGCGGCGTCGAACCACGCGAACGCGTTAGAGGCGCAGTCGACGAAGTAGAGCCGCTGCAAAGCCTCATCCCAGCGCGCGCTCTCGCCCCATCCCGTTCGCACGTTTCCGACTGCGCCGATTCGACTCTCGTTCATGTCGCAGCTCCGGCCCCGCGTTGTGTCCGAGGCCGACGATAGCCGATTTTCAGCGCCTCAATGCCGCTTCGACGTCCGCCGCGATTGTCCGCGTGGGTCGACACCGGTCTCCGGTCACGGCCTGAGTAAAGCGGGACCTGCCGATCCGCGCGGAGGCGGCCGCTCGCGCGCGAGCGGATGGAAGAGCAGCGCCCAGGCGATGACCGGCGCGCCGACGAGGGTCGGCGCGAGCCAGTAGGCGACGTGAGGCAGCAGGCTCCAGACGGGCAGCTGATGGCCGTTGTCGACGTAGAAGGCGATCAGCAACAAGACGTATGAGGCGCCCATCCCGCTGATGTGCAGCCGCGTGCAGCCCGGCCAGCGCCGCCGCATGGCGGTGCGGCCAGTCCAGGCGGCGGCGAAGGCGGCGAGACCGAAGAGGAACAGGGCGTAGTCCTCCGCCCAACGCATCAGCGCGAGCGCCGTCGACGTCGCGACGAGGGCGAGCAGGCACCAGACGTAGGCCGTTCCGAACCAGACGTGCCGCCGCTGACCCTTGCGGCTGAAGATCGCTCCGGCGCCCGTCGCGACGCCGGCGGCGCCGAGGGGCGCGTGCAGGGCCAGGACGGCAAGGAACATCGGGTCGGTCGAGGGAATGACGAAGCCGGCAATCGTGGTCGTCGCTTGCAGGGTCACGCCCGCGATCCGGGGGCGGGTACGCGCAGCAACCAGCCGAACAGCAGGCTGGCGACCACCGCGCCCGCAAACTGCGCGACCATGAAGTAGGGCGCGGAGCCGGGTGCTATCCCGGCGAACGTGTTGCTGAGCGCGCGGGCGATCGTCACCGCTGGGTTGGCGAACGAAGTCGAGGCGGTGAACCAATAGGCCGCGACGATGTAGAGGCTGACCACGGCCGGCGTCGCCGCCGGGCGAAAACGCAGGCAACCGAGGATGGCGGCGATCAGCCCAAAGGTGGCCACGAACTCAGAGAAGACCTGGGCGGGGCCGTCCCTCAGCTTCGTCGAGATCTGCAGGATCGGCTCGGCGAACATGGCGTGCGCCGCGAAGACGCCGAGCACGCCGCCCGCGACCTGGGCGCTGACGTAGGCCGCCGCCGTGCGCCAGGAAAGCTCGCGCCGGATCGCGAACACCAGCGAGACCGCCGGGTTGAAGTGGGCGCCGGACAGCGGCCCGAAGATGGTGATCAGCACGAAGAGCGTGCCGCCGGTCGCCAGCGTGTTCGCGAGCAGGGCGATCGCGTTGTTTCCGCCCGACAGACGTTCGGCCATGATGCCGGAGCCGACGACCGTCGCGAGCAGCCATGCCGTGCCGAGCGCCTCGGACGCCAGCCGCTTGGCCAGGTCGAAGCTCTCGCGCGGCGGCTCCAGGCTGGCGTCGTGGCTGGCGCTCACGCTTGGCTCGCCGTGAGCTTACCGATCTCGTCGACGTGCCGCTGCAGCGACATCCGGTCGAGCGAGTCGTGCGGCAGGCTCATGAACAGCGTGATGCGGTTGTGCAGCACCCGGTAGGCCTCGGCGAACGCCAGCCCGATTTCCGCGTCCGACCCCGTGACGGCCGCCGGATCGGGAATCCCCCAATGGGCGGTCATCGGATGGCCCGGCCACACCGGACAGACCTCGCCGGCGGCGTCGTCACAGACGGTGAAGACGAAATCGAGCTTCGGCGCGTCTTTGGTCGCGAACTCGTCCCACGACTTCGAGCGCAGGCCGTCGATCGGGTAGCCGAGCTTTGAGAGAAGCACGAGCGCGTGGGGATTGACCGCGCCCTTCGGGAACGAGCCCGCCGAGTAGCCGCGAAAGGCGCCCTGCCCGTCGCGATTGACGATCGCCTCGGCGAATATCGAGCGGGCGGAGTTGCCGGTGCAGAGAAAGAGGACGTTGAGCGGTTTGCTGGCGTCGGGCATGGCGGCTCCTTAGGCGAGTTCGGCCGCACAACAGGCGGCGGCGATCTCGGCCAGCGGCGCGCAAATCTCCGCCTTCCCGCCACAGCAGTCCTCCATCAGGAAGGCGAGCAACTCGCTCATGCGCGCGTAGCCCGCCGCGTAGATGATAGAGCGGCCCTCGCGCCGCGAACTCACCAGGCCTGCCCCGGCGAGCACGCCCAGGTTCGTCGACAGCGTGTTCGGCAGGCTGTCGGTCGCACGGGCGATGTCGCCGGCGGCCATGCCGTCCGGTCCGGCTTTCACCAACAGCCGGAAGGTCTCGAGCCGGCTGGGGTGGGCGAGCGCTGAAAGCGCGGCGACAGCGGAAAGACTTTGCATCGGCGTCAGCAACAGGCCTTGGCGCCGGACGCGACGGCGCAGCTGGTCGCGGGGGCGGCCATCGCCGCGGCTTGGGCGGCGGGATCCTCGCCGTAGGCCGTATGCTCGCCGAAGGTGAAGAACGTTTCCCAGCGGACGCCCGCCGGGTCTTTGACCCAACTCTTGTCCGACTGGGCGTAGCAGCAAGCGGCGCCGGTTTCGTCAAACGTCTGGGCGCCAGCGGCCTTCAGCCGGCCGGCGAGCTCGCCCAGCTCGGCCGCGCTCTCCACCTGGATGCCGATGTGATCGACGCCAGGCGTCTTGCCGCATCTCTCCGAGATCGCGAAGTTCACCTTCGGATCGTCCAGCATCCACTTGGCATAGTCGGGCTTCACGACCGACGGCCTGGCGCCGAACAGGTTGGCGTAGAACTCGATCGATTGGGCGAGGTCCGGCACGCTGACGTGCAGGTGCATTCTCTTCATGGTTGACTCCTGTCCGAACATTCATTCAATATTTCGGGAAATATGGAAGAGTCAAGCATGAACCTCAGCGCACGCGCGGCCCGGCGCGAGGACGCCGCCGCCATCACCGAGATCTACAACCAGGGCATCGAGGACCGGATGGCGACCTTCGAGACCGAGCCCAGGGCGGTGAACGACATCCTGCCATGGTTCGACGAGGCGCACGCCTTCGTGTCGGTGACCGACGCCGCCGGCGAAGTTGTTGGGTACGCGGTCGCGCACCCCTACTCGGACCGCTGCTGTTATCGCGGGATCGGCGAGTTCTCGGTTTACGTGCGTCGGCCCGATCGGGGACGCGGCGTCGGCCAGGTCGCGATGGACGCGCTGATCGAAGCCTCGCGCGCCGACGGGCTGTGGAAGCTCCTGTCCCGCGTCTTCCCCGAGAACCGCGCCAGCCTGAGCCTGATGTCCCGCATGGGCTTCAAGGAGATCGGCGTGCACGAGAAGCACGGCAAGCTCGAGGGAGTCTGGAAGGACTGCGTGATCGTCGAGCTCTTGATCCCCGAGAACATCGACTAGCCAAGCGGCGCAGCCGCTTTTGGCCCTCACGCCCCGCTAAGCGGTTTCCTTAGCGCTGCTTGGGCGTGGTTTAATCATTCTCGAGTTCCGCGCGCGTTCGATTGACTAAGAGTACCCCTGTCCGGCGGGCGCCTTGCGCTCGTCCAAGCAGCAGCATCAAGCCTCAAGCCTCAAGCCAATCCGGGCAGGGGACCTTCTCAATCGAACGCCGCGGCGCTTAGCCGTTCGGCGGCGCTTTTGCGCGTCTCGTCGGCGCTCGGCTGGCCTAGACCGCGCCCGCCTTCCGCATCTCGGCGATCTCGGCCGGGCTGTAGCCGACTTCCGCCAGCACCCTGTCGGTCGCGTCCGGCGCCGCCGGCGCGGCGTTGCGGATCGCCTTGTCGACGCCGTCGATGTTGATCGGCGAGGCGACCATCTCGATAGCGCCCAACCTCGGGTGCGTCACCGGCGCGGCGACGCCCAGGTGCTTTACCTGCGGGTCGGCGAACGCCTGGTCCACCGTGTAGATCGGGCCGCAGGGGATGCCCGCCTCTTCCATCACCGAGACCCAGTGGGCGCTGGTCCGCTTGCGCGTCTCCTCGGCGACGGCGGCGTTGACCTCGGCCCTTGCGCGGGTGCGCCGGCCGGCCGAGCGCCATTCGTCCTTCTCGAGCCAGTCGGGACGGCCCAGCGCCTCGCAGAACCGCCGCCACTGGTCGGGAGAGGAGGCGGCGATGTTGATGAAACCGTCCGACGCCGGGAACGTCCCCATCGGCGTCATCGTGGGGTGATCGTTGCCGGTCTGGCCGGGAACCTCGCCGGCGATCAGCCAGCGCGAGGCCTGGAAGTCGAGCATGAAGAGCTGGCTCTCGAGCAGGGAGGTGGTGACGTTCGTCCCCTCCCCGGTCCGCTCGCGCTTGTAGAGCGCCATCATGATCCCGAGCGCGAGCAGTGTGCCGGCCGCCATGTCGGAGATGGCGATGCCCACGCGCATCGGCCCGCGGCCGGGCTCGCCGGTGATCGACATCAGCCCGCTCATGCCCTGCACGATCTGGTCGACGCCGGCGCGCTTGCCGTAAGGGCCGTCCTGACCGAAGCCCGAGATCGAGCCGTAGATCAGCCGCGGGTTGACCGCCTTGAGGTCGTCGTAGGCGACCTTCAGGCGATGCTTGACCTGCGAGCGCATGTTCTCGACCACCACGTCCACCTTGGCGGCCAGGCGGAGGAAGGCGGCGTGACCCTGTGGCGACTTCAGGTTCAGACTGATCGCCCGCTTGTTGCGGTGCAGGTTCTGGTAGTCGAAGCCGTCGCGCGAGCCGATCAGGTCTTCGCCGGCGGAAGGCTGCTGGACCTGGATGACGTCCGCCCCCCAGTCCGCCAGGTGACGCACGCAGGTCGGGCCGGCGCGCGCCAGCGTCAGGTCCAGGACGATGATCCCGGCCAGGGGTTTCTCGGCGGCGGACGACTTTGGCTCTGTCATCGACGGCTCCGACGGCGACTTCGGGTTGATCCCGTCCCGCGCCGCACTAGGTAGCACTCAGCTCAGCCACAAGACGAGGGCGACGCCATGCGGACGTTGTTGGGACTCGCCACGGCCGCTTTGGTCGCCGCCGGCTCCGCGGTCGCCGCGCCAAGTCCGGTGGTCGTCGAACTCTATCAGAGCCAGGGCTGCTCCTCCTGCCCGCCGGCCGACGCGAACGTCAATGCACTGGCCGACCGGCCTGGGCTGCTCGTGCTGAGCTTCGGCGTCACCTATTGGGACAACCTCGGCTGGAAGGACACCTTCGCCGACCCCGCCTACACCCAGCGGCAGTGGGACTACGCCCACCAATGGCGGCGCGACGAGGTGGCGACGCCCGAGGTGGTGATCGACGGCCGGCGCGACATCGTCGGCGTCGATGCGCACGAACTCGAGGCCACGATCCGCTCCATGGGAGCTCCGGCCGGCGCCGTGCTGACGGTCAGCGCTCGCGGCGTGGCGATCGCGGCAGGGCGAGCGCCTTCAGGCGGCGCCGATGTCTGGCTTGTGCGCTACGATCCGCGAACCCTGAACGTCGCCATCCGCGCTGGCGAGAACGGCGGCAAGACCCTGCCCCACCGCCATGTCGTAAGACGCCTCGCACGCATCGGCCGCTGGACCGGCGCCGCGCTGAGCCTGCCCGCCCCCAGGCCGGACCCGGTGCTCAAAACAGCGATCTTGGTGCAGGCCGCAAATGGCGGCCCCATCCTCGCCGCCGCGGTGCTGTAGCGCCGCTACCCAACCCGTTATCCCCGCGAAAGCGGGACCGAGTTGTTCACCACCAAGCACACCAAGCACACCAAGAGGCCGCGATTGGCCGCAGCGCCGCGTGTCCTCTCAGAACCCTTGGTGTGCTTGGTGTGCTTGGTGGTTGAGTTCACGCTGCTCCGGATGGCGCCTTCGCCGCCGCGGCCCGGGCTCGATCCTGTTCGCCGGTGATGGCCTCGCGGGTTTCTTTCAGCAGGCGCGCGGCGATCGGATCGGCGGCGATCGCCTGCCAGTAGGCGGCGAGCTTTGGGTGCTTTCCGAGCGGGTTCTCCGCGCCGAACAGCCGCGGGGCCCACTCGTAGGCCAGCACCAGCTGCGGCAGCAGCGCCCCGTCGGCCGTGGTCAGCGCGCGGCCGACTGCGTAGCCCTCGGTCCCGATGTAGACCTCGATGTAGCCCAACGCCGCCTCCACCTCGGCAAGGGCCGCGGCGATCCGTTCCGCGTCCCAGTGCCGCCGCGAGCGGCCGGACGCGTTGAACAGCGGCACCATCGCCATCACCAGGTAGATGTCGCAGAGCCGCGAGATCAGGCGCACCTGCGCTCGCGCCCAGGGGTCGGCTGGCCGGAGCGGCGGGTCGGGGTAGGCGTCCTCGAGGTACTCGCAGATGACCTCCGACTCCGGCAGCGCGCGGCCGTCGTCGAGCACCAGCGCCGGCACCCGGCCGATCGGATTGACCTCGAAATAGTCGCCCTTGCTCTCGCTCGAGGTGTGGAGCCCCGGCGGCTCGATGATCTCGGCCTCGAGGCCCTTGGCGTAGAGGACGAGCCGCACCCGGGTCGGGAACGGCGATGTGTAGGTCTGATAGAGCTTCATCGTCCGCCTCCGGCCGGCAGGGTCTCGCGCGGCGCCCGCAAAGCCATAGCCCAGATGAAGTCGGTTTGCAGAAAGGTCAGCCGGTCCTTGCCGAACAGGCTGGCGGCGGGGACGCCAAGGTCGCTGTTGCTGGCGTCCGCGATCGCCGGCGGTCGCCCCTGATCGTCGTCGAAGTGAACCGGGTTTGGGTTCAGTCGGACGAGCCGACCGTCCTGGACCCCAATCGTCGCCCGGGCGTGGCAGGTCATGCACGAGGTGTGTTCGAAGCTCTGCTCGAGCATGGCGTCGGACAGGCGCGTCGGCGCCCCACGCGCATCGGTAAAGCCGATCTGCGCGCCGCGCAGCCGGTAGTAGGCCCACTTGCTGCCCGAGAGCTCCCGCCGCTCGCCCTCGACGCCGCCGCGCGCCGGCGCCGAGGCTCCGCGGGTCGTCGAGTTCGACCGAGGGCTCTCCGGCCGGCAGCGGATCGTCCACGTGCTCGAAGTCGGCCCAGAACCAGGTGGGCAGGTCCTTGGTCACGATATGCAGCCCGGTCAGGCCCCAGACATGACCGCCGATGCGCCGCCAGTGGTAGCGCGCGAGAACCGCCGGCGTGGGCCGCGCGCCCAGGTCCTTCCACTCCGCCTTCACCGCCTTGGCTGCTGTTGGAAACTGGATGGCGTCCGGCGCGCCTCGGCTCACCGCCTGTTCGTAAGCCGCCGTCAGCCCCGCGACGTTGTAGAGGCCGCGCGATCGGATGAAGTCATAGCTAGCCCGGTTCAGCCGCACCTCCAGCGTCGCCGGCTCGTTCGGGTTCGACAGTCGCACGCTGAGCCGCTTGGCCGGCCAGGTCGCGCGCGGCAGGGCCGGCCAGGCGACCGGCGTCGTCCCACCGGGGGGCAGGAGCTCGCTGCCGACCTGGGTCTTGCCGTCGCCCGACGCGAGCGCCCAGGTCTCCCAGACCACCGGCCGGTCGGGGTCGTATTGACGGATCGAGCGCGAAGGGTCGGCGGCGCCAGCCGCGCCAGGCTCGGCCTGGCGGTTGATGAACATGAACAGGCGCCAGGCGTATTCGTCTGGGTTGTTCACCGCGAGTGAAACGTCGTCAGGCGTCGCACCAGGCTCGCGTACAACGGCGCCGTGCGGTCGCGTCCAATAGAAGCCACCCGCCGCAACCGCGGCGACGAGAAGCGACAGCAGCAGCGCCGCCGCCAGGGTGTGCTTGCCGGCCGCGTCGCCCAACGCTTGGGACCAGGGAGGTTGCTTAGCCGTAGCCGCCCTTCGGCGGAGTCTTGCCCTTGGGGGCCTTGGTCGAGTGGTTGGTGTGGTGGATCTTGTGCGTCGTCGCCAGGCCCGTTGAGGCCGTCGCCAGAACGCCGGCCACAACCGCAACCGAAATCAGCGCTTTCCAGTTCAAGGCATGTTCCTCCCGAAAACGCGATGATGCGATGCGCCCAGCCGCAGCACAAGGCGGCTAGGCGGCGATGCGGACCGGCATGGCCTCGTAGCCTTTCACGAAGTTGGAGTTCATCCGGCGCGGCTCGCCGGTGACTTCGATGAAAGGGAAGCGCTTGAGGATCTCTTCCCACATCACGCGCAGCTGCATCTCGGCCAGGCGGTTGCCGAGGCAACGGTGAATGCCGAAGCCGAACCCGACGTGGGTGCGGGGCCGGACGCGGTCGATGATGAAGCGGTCCGGGTCGGGGATCACCTCGCCGTCGCGGTTGCCCGAGACGTACCACATCACAACCTTGTCCCCCTTCTTGATCGGCTTGCCGCCGACCTCGGCGTCCTCGAGCGCCGTGCGCCGCATGTGGGCGACGGGGCTCTGCCAGCGGACGATCTTCGGGCACCAGGGTGTCGATCAGCCCCGGGTTCGCCGCGCAGCTTGGCGTATTCGTCAGGGTTCTGGTTCAGCGCCAGGAGGCCGCCGGTGATGGAGTGGCGTGTGGTGTCGCTGCCGGCGACGATCATCAGGATGATGTTGCCCATGTAGGCCTGCGGGTCGTCGCGATAGGTGGCCTCGCCGTGGGCGAGCATGGAAAGGTCGTCGCGCGGGGGGCCGCCGCGCGCCGCTCGTCCCACATCGCCGTGAACGGCGACAGGATCTGGAACAGCTCGACCTGGCGCTGCTCCTCGCTCTCGACGATCCCGCCCGGCTCGGGCTGGGCCAGGATAAGGTCCGAGCAGCGGGTGAGCTTGCGGCGGTCCTCGAACGGGTAGTCCATCAGCGTCGCCAGCATCTGGCTGGTCAGTTCGACGGCGACCTTGTCGACGAAGTCGAACTCCTCGCCGCGCGGCAGCTCATCGAGGATCTTGGCAGCCCGCTCGCGGATGATCGGCTCAAGCCCCAGGATGCTGGTCGAGGTGAACATCGGCGCGACCACCTTGCGCTGGTCGTCATGCATCGGCGGGTCGAGCGCGATGAAGTTGGACTGCTCTTTGGGTCCATAACCATCACCGATCGAGATGCCGCCGTTGGTGGAGCAGGACGAGAAGACAGCGTGGTTGGAATCGACGGCGACGATGTCGCGGTGCTTGGTCACCGACCAGTAGGCGCCGAACTCGCTCTCGGCGGTGTAATGCACCGGATCCTCGGCGCGCAGGCGCTCGAACCAGGGCCACAGGGTGTCCGCCCGGAACAGCTTGGAGTCCGCGACGTGAAACCGGTCTAGCGGCGTCTCATAGGCAAGCGCGCGGGCTTCCTCATTGCGGTCCTTGAACGCTTGAGCGAGCGAGCCGTCGGCCATGGCGGCCTCCCGTCTTTGGTTGCCGGTGTTGATGAGAGCCTGAGACGCGGGGCAAGCGCAAGGCTACTTGGGCGGGATCCGAAGCTTGATCACGTAGGGGCCAAAGGCGCCTTCGGCCATCAGATCCGGGCTGATCGCCAGCGTGTATTCGCCGCTCTGCGGCAGGGGCTGGGGGTTGTAGAGGCCAGGCCCCACGGCCTCGCCGTCCGGGTTGGTGAGCACCATGCGCACGACCGCGCCGCGCTCGCTCCAATAGAGCTTCTGGCCGGCGCGCGCCCCGAACACGTACGTGCAGCAGTCGCCGTTCTGCACCAGGACGCCGCTGATGGTGGCGGTGTCTGTTCCGCGCTTCATCTTGATCTCGATCGGCATGGCCGGGTTGCCGATCTGCGCGAGCGCCGGCGCGGCCGCCAGCGCCAATGCCGTGGCCATGATCATTGGTTTCAGCATGGCTGCGCCTCCAACACGTCCCGGTCGCAGGATACGCTCGTTCAGCGCGAGTTTGGGTGGGGAATTTGAAAGCAAGGCTCGAAGCGCGGCTCGCGTGGCGCATGGGCTAGATCAGCTGGCGAAGGGCGCCTTGGGCGCCCACCTTGGGTGAAGGATGTGCCAATGACCGCCGTTGCGCTGAAAAGAGACCCCTCGCGGGAGGCCGCGCCCATGTCGGAAGATGCCATGTGGGCCGCTGTCCTGGCGCGCGACGCGGCCGCCGAAGGCCGCTTCCTCTATGGCGTCATGACGACGGGCGTCTATTGCCGCCCGACCTGTCCGTCGCGCAGGCCGCTGCGGTCCAACGTGCGCTTCTTCACCGAAGCGGCCGACGCCGAGGCCGCGGGCCTGCGCCCATGCAAACGCTGCCAGCCGACGGCCGCGCCCCTCGCAGAGCGCCAGGCGCATGCGGTGGCGAAAGCCTGCCGCCTGATCGCCGAGAGCGACGAGCCGCTGGGGCTGGACGCCCTGGCCCGCGCCGTTGGCCTGAGCCGCTTCCACTTCCACCGCCTGTTCAAGGCGCTCACCGGCGTGACGCCCAAGGCCTACGCCGATGCTCACCGGGCGGGACGCATCGTCAGCGAACTCGACGAGGGCGCGAGTGTGACCGAGGCCATCTACGGCGCTGGATTCGGCTCCAACGGCCGTTTCTACGCCACCAGCAACAGCCGCCTCGGCATGCGGCCTAGCGACTTTCGCAAGGGCGGCCGCGGCGCGACGATCCGCTTTGCGGTCGGCGAGACGTCGCTCGGCGCGATCCTGGTCGCCGCCACCGAAAAGGGCGTCTGCGCGATCCAGTTCGGCGATGACCCAGACGCTCTGGTGCGCGGGCTCGAGGACCGTTTCCCGCGCGCCGAGTTGGTCGGGGGCGATGCGGCCTTCGAGGCGCTGGTCGCCCAGGTCGTCGGCATGGTCGAGGCGCCGCGCTCGAGCGTCGAGTTGCCGCTGGACGTGAAGGGCACGGCGTTTCAGGAGCGGGTGTGGCGGGCCTTGCGCGACATTCCGCCCGGCGCGACAGCGAGCTACGCGGACGTCGCCGCCCGCATCGGACGGCCTAAAGCCGTGCGCGCCGTCGCCCAGGCCTGCGCGGCCAACCCTGCGGCTGTCGCCATCCCCTGCCACCGCGTGGTGCGCAACGACGGCGGGCTATCCGGCTATCGTTGGGGCGTCGAGCGCAAGGCCGCGCTGCTGGCGCGCGAGGCGCGGTCGCCGTAACGCCTGGCCGTTCAGCTCTTCGCGGTCAGCCCGCCGACGCCCGCGAGCGCTTGCGCCAACTCCTTCGTCGCCTCGATGATCTCGTCGGAGAAGTCGTCCATCTCCTGAACCTGGCGGATCTCGATGGTGTCGCCGTCCATGGCCGGGCAACGTCTGGCCCAATCGACCGCCTCGGCCTTGGAGCGGACCTGGATCATCCAGTAACCGCCCAGGACTTCCTTGGACTCCGCGAACGGCCCGTCGGTGACGATCGGCTTGCCGGCGCGGAAGCTGACCCGAGCTCCCTTCGCGGTCGGATGCAGGCCGTCGAGCGCCAGCAGCGCGCCGGCCTTCTGCAGCTCCTCGTTGTAGCGCATCATTTCGGCGAAGAATTCGGGGTCGGGCAGGACGCCCTGCTCGGCCTTCTCGCTCGGGATCATCAGCATCATGAAGCGCATGTGGTCCCTCCTCGTCCGCGCCCCGGCGCCGCCGGGTTCTAGCACGAGGACGACGAACCCCCGCGCGAGCCGACATTCAGAGCGCGCCCTCCCAGCCCTGCGCGTTGGGCAGGCGGATCCCACGAATTGAGACGGTTGGATCACCTTTGCGGTAGTCTTGGCCTCGCCGCCTCCCGCGGGTAACGCCAGTCAGCCGCGAGAGACCCGATTGCGCCGTGAAACCAACGAGATCCGCCGCCGGCGCTCCGCGCTGCGCAAGCAACTGATCGCCGAGCGGCTCGAACTCGCGCCGGCCGTTCGCGCCGCCGCCGAGACCGCCATCGCCCGCGCCCTGATCACCCACCTCGGCGTGGCCAACCCGGGCGTCGTCGCCTGCTACTGGCCGCACAGGGGCGAGCCGGACCTGCAGGGGGTCATGCTGCGCATCATCGATCTCGGCGGCCACGTCGCGATTCCCGCGCCGCTGCTGCCGCGCGAACCGATGGAGTTCCGCTCATGGGGACCGCGCTCGCAGATGGTCGCCGGCGTCGGCGGCGTCCTCCTGCCCGCCTTCGGGCGGCCGCTGCGCCCGGACCTGGTGATCGTCCCGATGGTGGGCTTTGATGCGAAGGGGCACCGCCTGGGCTACGGCGGCGGCTACTACGACAGGACGCTTGCCGCCCTCTCGCCGCGGCCGCGGACCATCGGTGTCGCCTTCGAGCGAGCGCGGCTGCGCAGCTTCGACCCGCAGCAACACGACATCCCGGTTGACGCGATCGTCACCGAGGAAGGCTTTCGCACAATCGTGCGCTAGGCCAGCGCGCGAAGCTGGTCGGCGAGGTCCGTCCTCTCCCACGAGAAGCCGCCGTCGGGGTCGGGCTCGCGCCCGAAGTGGCCGTAGGCCGACGTCCGCGCGTAGATAGCGCGGTTGAGCATCAGGTGCTCGCGGATCGCTCTCGGCGTCGCGCCGCCGATCATCTCGGGCAGCGCCTTCTCGAGCTTCTCGGGATCGATCTGACCGCCGTGCAGATCGACGTAGAAGCTCAGCGGCCGGGCCACCCCGATGGCATAGCCGATCTGGATGGTGCAGGTCTCGGCGAGGCCGGCCGCGACGACGTTCTTGGCCAGGTAGCGGCAAGCGTAGGCCGCCGAGCGGTCGACCTTGGACGGATCCTTGCCTGAAAACGCCCCGCCGCCGTGCGGCGCCGCGCCGCCGTAGGTGTCGACGATGATCTTGCGGCCGGTGAGGCCGCAATCGCCGTCCGGGCCGCCGATAACGAACTTGCCCGTCGGATTGACCAGCCACTCGGTCTCGCCGGTCACGAGGCCCTCCGGGAACACCTTCATCACGTACGGACGAATGATGTCGGCGACGTCGGCGGGGGTGAGGCCCTCGCGGTGCTGGGTCGAGAGCACGATCGAGTTCACGTGCACCGGTTTGCCGTTGTCGTAGGTGAGGGTGACCTGGCTCTTGGCGTCCGGCTCGAGGTCGGGCTCGGCGCCGGAGTGGCGCGCGGCGGCGAGGGTTTTCAGGATGTTGTGGGCGTACTGCAGGGTCGCCGGCATCAGCTCGGGCGTCTCGGCGGTCGCATAGCCGAACATGATGCCCTGGTCACCCGCGCCCTCGTCCTTGTTGCCCTTGGCGTCGACGCCCATGGCGATGTCGGCCGACTGGGCGTGCAGGAAGCAGTCGTACGAGGCGTTGCGCCAGTCGAAACCGGCCTGCTCATAACCGATCGCCCTGATCGCGGCGCGCACCCGATCCTCGAGCTCGGCGTGCACCGATGCCGGCCCGCGGCACTCGCCGGCCAGGATGATGCGATTGGTGGTGACCATGGTCTCGCACGCCACGCGCGCGACAGGGTCGGCGGCCAGGAACGCGTCCACCACCTCGTCCGAGATCCGGTCCGCCACCTTGTCGGGGTGCCCCTCGGAGACGGACTCGCTGGTGAAGAGGTATTGCGCACGCTTCTTGGTCATCGAGCCTCCCAAGCGGCCAGGCCGCGACATTCGGGGGCGACTTCAAGCGTAAGAGAGGGCCGCCGCGCAACAGGAATTGTCCGCTGGACGCCCGAGCCGGGCGGATAGCCAAGTCCGGCCGGCTCGCCTAAGCTTGACCCCATGGGCCTCTATGACCGCTACGTCGTCCCCTGGCTGCTGAACTGCGCGTGTTCGGCCAAGCCCATCGCCTACCAGCGCGCCAAGGTCGTTCCTGACGCGCAAGGGCGCGTGCTGGAACTCGGCATGGGCAGCGCGCTCAACCTCCCCTACTACGATCCAGACAAGGTCCAGGATCTGTCGGCGGTCGAACCGTCGGAACCGCTCCGCCGGCGAGCGGAGGAGGCGGTCCAGGGCTCGAGCATCCCAGTGCATGTGCTGGACGGACGCGCCGAGGCGCTCCCGTTCGACGACCACGCCTTCGACTGCGTGGTCTGCACCTTCACCCTCTGCTCGGTGCAGGACCCGAAGGCCTCGCTTGCCGAGGCAAGACGCGTCCTGAAGCCCGGCGGGCGGCTGCTGTTCTGTGAGCACGGGCTGGCGCCCGACGCCGACGTGGTGAAGTGGCAGCGGCGGATCGAGCCGGTGTGGAAGCGCATCGCCGGCGGCTGTCACCTGACCCGGCCGGTTACCAGCGCGATCGAACAGGCCGGCTTCACGGTTGAGCGGCGCGAGACCATGTACCTGCCCGGCACGCCGCGCTGGGCCGGTTGGAACGAGTGGGGAGCGGCGGTCCCCGCCTGAGCCGGACTTAAAGGCGCGCGGCCGCGAGCCGCGCCGCACTCGCCGCGATCGTGGTCGCGAACGCGCCCCAGGCCATGTCGATCGCGGCGGCCGTCACGGTGAAACCCTTGATCAGCGCAAGGCAGGTCAAGTCGAAGGTCCCGTAGGCGACGAGGCCGAAGAAGGCGGCGACGAGCGCCGTCCCGCGCCAGCCGCCCCGATCCAGCGCCGGGCGGACCACGAACACGAGAACCCCCGACGCGTAGAGGGCGTAGAAGCCGATGGCCGGCGCGAGTTGGAGCGTCGGATTGAGCAGGCGGCCGATCTCGGCCTGATAGACGCCGTGCGCGACTATCGCGAACCAGACGAAATCCAGCGCCGGGAACAGAACGACCATGGCCGCGTAGGCGGCGAGCAAGCGCGTCATGAAGGGGCCTCCCTTGGCCCTTCTACGCGCGGGACTCCGCGGCGGATTTAGCCCAGGAACACCACCCGCCGGCGCTCCTCGCCCGAGCGGATACGCGCAATCACCCGGGCATACTCGGGGTGATCGCGGTCCTGGGCGCCCTCGATGTAGAGCGTGTCGTCGATGGCCCGCACCAGCATCTTTGCGGCCATGCGGTGGCCGCGGAAGAAGTCGACAATCACCCCGCCCAGGAATGGGAAGATGTTCGAGAGCGTGCGGATCGAGACCAACATGGCGGCCTGGATCAGCACCGAAGCCGGCACGCGCGCCCGATAGCCCTGGACCACCAAAGCGGCCCCTGCGCCGATGCTGTAGAGCTCGCCGACGCCAGGGACCCAGGCCAGGATGCCGTCCAGGCCAATGCCGAACGGTCCGATGCCGATGAGATTGTCCGAAATGCGCCCGATCGTCTCGATCGCCGCCCGCCCGTTGTGCACTTCGATCTGGGTCTTGGCCTTGAACATGCCTCCAGAGGTAGCGCGAACGGCGTTGACGGCAAGCTAAGCCGCGCGCTTTTGCCGGGCAGAGTGACCCGGCGGCACGATTGCGCGGCCTCGCCCGCTCGGGCAAGTTCGTCGGCAATCACCCATGGAGGGCCCGATGGCCGAAGCCTATATCGTCGCCGCCGCGCGCACCGCCGGCGGCCGCAAGGGGGGACGCCTGGCGGGCGTGCACCCGGCCGACCTCGCCGCGCAAGTGCTGGACAGCCTCGTCGAGCGCTCGGGCGCCGATCCCGCCCAGATCGAAGACGTGGTCATGGGCTGCGTCTCCCAGGTCGGCCAGCAGGCGACCAACATCGCCCGCAACGCCGTCCTCGCCTCGAAGCTGCCCGAGAGCGTCCCGGCCACCTCGGTCGACCGCCAATGTGGATCGTCGCAACAGGCGTTGCACTTCGCCGCCCAGGCGGTGATGTCGGGGTCGATGGACATCGTCATCGCATCGGGCGTCGAGAGCATGACCCGCGTGCCGATGGGCCTTTCGGTCATGCTGGCCGCAAAGGAAGGCATGGGCGTGCCCAAGAGCCCTCGGATGGAGGAACGCTACCCCAACATCCAGTTCAGCCAGTTCATGGGCGCCGAGATGATGGCCAAGAAGTATGGCCTCACCAAGGACCAGCTCGACGTGTTCGGGTTCAAGAGCCACCAGAAGGCGATCGCGGCGACGCAAGGCGGCCGTTTCAAGGACGAGATCGTCCCGGTCGAGATCACCACCGCCGAAGGCAAGACCGAGCTGCATACTGTCGATGAAGGCATCCGTTTCGACGTGTCGCTGGAGGGTGTGAAGGGCGTGAAGCTGCTGCAGGAGGGCGGTGCGATCACGGCGGCGACCTCCAGCCAGATCTGCGACGGCGCGTCGGGCGTGATGATCGTCAGCGAGGCGGGCCTGAAGTCGCTCGGGATCGCTCCGATCGCCCGCATCCACCACATGACCGTGGTCGGCGGCGATCCGGTGATCATGCTCGAAGCCCCGATCCCCGGCACCGAGCGGGCGGTGAAGAAGGCGGGCCTGACGCTCGACGATATCGACCTCTTCGAGGTGAACGAGGCCTTCGCCTCGGTGCCGGTCGCCTGGCTCAAAGCGCTGGGCGCCGATCCCGAGCGCCTCAACGTAAACGGCGGCGCGATCGCGCTCGGCCACCCGCTCGGCGCCTCCGGCACCAAGCTGATGACGACGCTGGTCTATGCGTTGAAGGACCGTGGCAAGCGCTACGGCCTGCAAACCATGTGCGAAGGCGGCGGTCTGTCGAACGTCACCATCGTGGAGAGGCTCTAGAGCCGGCCAGCAAGTCTGGTTGGCCTTCGCCGCCCTGCGGAGGCTATGGAGCGAGCATGGTCGCCATGCTCGCTCTTCTTTTCGCCGCGGCGTTCTGGGCCGGGGCGCAGAACGCGCTCGCCGGGGGCGGGTCATTCATCACGCTGCCGACGCTGATGCTAACCGGCCTCGACGCGCGCGCCGCGAACATCACCTCGACCATCGCCCTTTTCCCCGGTCAGCTGACCACCGGCTGGGTTGGTCGTGACAATGTGGCCGGCGCCGGCGGCCACGGCTTCGGCGCGCTGGTCGCCATCAGCCTCGCGGGCGGAGCGGTCGGCGCGGTGCTGCTGCTCGCGACGCCGCCGGCTTTTTTCGCCCGCCTCGTGCCCTATCTGGTGCTGTTCGCGACCGCCGTCTTCGCCTGGGGCAGCTTCCTGCGCCGCCCGGCCGAGACGACGCGGCCCCTGGGCCGCATACCGACCGCCCTGATCCAGTTCGGCATCTCGATCTATGGCGGCTACTTCGGCGGCGGCATCGGCTTTCTGATGCTGGCGGGGCTGACGCTCGCGGGCCTCGGCGTGCGTCAGGCGGGCGCGACCAAGAACGTACTGGCCGGCATGATGAACGCCTCGGCGGTCGCCATCTTCCTTTTCACGACCCACCTCGACTGGCGCCGGATCGTCGTTGTCGGCGTTGGCGCGATCTTGGGCGGCGTCCTCGGCGGCCTGATGCTCAAGCGCGTCAACGAGACCGCGCTCAGGGTCATTGTGGTCATCATCGGCGTGACGCTGACCGTCGGCCTCTTCCTGAAGGCGCGCTGAGCGCTAGGGCGCTTTCACGTGGAAGGTGAGGTCCACGTCGACCTTCTGCCCGAAGACGTCATTCGGGCCCCCGGTGGTGAGTTCACCCGAGATCTGGCCGCCGCTCGCCTGATAGTTCTTCACCGAGAAGACGCCGGACAGCGAGACCGAGCCCTGTTCCTTCAGCGCCGAATGGACGATGTCGGCGCCGACCACCGTGCCGTCGGGCTCGATCCTGACGACGATCGCGTCGCCGAAGTTGCCGAAGAGGGCATCGACGGCGGGCTTCGCGTCGCCCGCCTGATCCTTCGCCGTGAAGATCACGTCCGTGACCGGCTGGCCGTCGAACGGATCGTCCTTGGCGCTGGTGACCTGCGTCAGCACCGCCGCCTTGCCGTCGACGGTGTAAGAGCCGGACACGGGCGGGCCGGTGACTGGCGCAGCCGTCGGCGCGGCGGCTGCGGCGGCCGCCGGCGCCGCACTGGCGGAGGCGGGGGCGGGGGCGGCCGAGCTCTCTGCATTCCCCGGCGCTTTGGAACAAGCGACCAGCAGTGTGAGGCCGGCGAGGCCCAGAACGACGTTGCGCATGAAAGGCGACCTCCCCGCTCTAGCCCGGGACGGGCGAGCAGGACCTGCGTAGCAGGCGCCGGCAGAAAGTCGATGCCGGCGGCTGCCGGTCACGGCGCCAAGCATAAGGGGGGGGTGCTCGCGCGTCTATTGTCCGTGGCGTATAGCCCGGGCGGGTGGTGTTGCTGCGCACTGACGCGCAGCTCGATGGAGGCTCGTGCATGTGGAAGCGACTGGCTCTGGCGGGGGCCGCTGTGCTGGCGACCATACCTGCGTTCGCAGCGCCGGCTCCGCACGTCACCGTCTCCAGCTTCGAGCAACTGAGAACGCCCCTGCCCTACCCCTACGACGAGCACGCGGACGCCGACGCGGCGGTCGCGCGCGCCCATGCGCGCGCGCTCGCCGCCCACAAGCTTCTGCTCGTCGATCTGGGCGGGAACTGGTGCCCCGACTGCCGCATCCTGGCCGGCACGATGGCGCTCCCGGAGGTCCGCGCCTTCATCGACGCCCACTATGAGGTCGTCACCGTCGACGTCGGGCGGTTCGACAAGAACCTGCAGATTCTGGCCAGCTATGGCGTCAGCCACCGGCTGGAGGGCGT
Source organism: uncultured Alphaproteobacteria bacterium (assembly GCA_963719975.1). GTDB lineage: Bacteria > Pseudomonadota > Alphaproteobacteria > Caulobacterales > Caulobacteraceae > Poindextera. The sequence continues at coordinate 302,703 of CAVRED010000007.1, read as the reverse complement.
GCCGAGCATGCTCGTCGTCGACCCGACAAGCGACCGTCTCATCGACGCCGGCCATATCGCGGCGTTGGCCGACGCGCGCCACATGACCCCGCAAGCGCTGGCCGACTGGCTGGCCCAATGGACGAACTAGCCATGGCGATCCGGATTCTCATCACGCTGCACGCCACCCCAGGAAAGGGCGCCGACCTCGCCCAGGCCTTCCGAGGCCGCTGCGCGGAGGTCATGCAGGAGCCTGGCTGCGAGCAGTTCGAGGTGTTCCAGAGCGTGGTCGATCCCGACAAGCTCGTCCTGCTCGAGCACTGGGCGGACGAGGCGGCGCTCGAGGCGCACCGCCAGGTCAACGCCACCCGCGCCCCGCTGCCCAGCGGCCTCCGGACCGGACCGGTCGAGCGTGAGGACTACGAATACAGCCGGGTCGGCTGACCCGCCGGCTACCGGTCGATCTTCGTCGAAAGCACGATCGAGGAGGTCGTCCGCTCGACGCCATCGAGGGCGCCGATGCCGTCGATCAGGGCGTCCATGTCGGCGGCCGACGGGGCGGCCGCGAGCGCGATCATGTCGAACGGGCCGCTGACCGACTGCAACAGGCGGACCGCCGGCATCCTCCGAATGGCCGCTGCGACGGCCGCTGAGGCCTTGGGCGCGACCACCATCATCACATAGGCGTGGATCTGGCCGCGCTCGTGGGCGTCGGAAAGGCGAACCGTGTAGCCGGTGACGACGCCGGTGCGCTCGAGCCGCTCCAGCCGGCTCTGCACGGTCGTGCGTGAGAGGCCGAGCGTGCGCGCCAGCTCGGCGGTGGAGGCGCGGGCATTCTCACGCAGGCGAGCGATCAGAGCCTGATCTATTTCGTCCATGTGCGAGGTCGATACGGCGAAACGCTCGGATTGTCTCGGCAAATCGGCGGATCGGCCATGGCGATTCGGCGGCTCGTCGGCGACTCTCGTCGGGGAATCCGCATCCGGGAGGCAGGCCATGCGCAACGTGGTTGTGGTTGGCGCCGGCAAGATCGGCGGGGTGGTCGCGAGCCTCTTGTCGCGCAGCCTCGACTACGAAGTGACCGCGGTCGATCGGTCGGAGACGGCGCTCGCCGAGCTCGCGGGCGCCTGCGCCGTCCGCCGGCGAACCCTCGACGTCTCCGACCCGCATGCGCTCGAGGCCGTCCTGGCCGGCCAGTTCGCCGTGCTGAGCGCCGCGCCCTATCACCAGACGCTGGCTGTCGCCGAGGCCGCCCGCCGCGCCGGCGTCCACTACCTGGATCTCACCGAGGACGTGGCGGCGACCAGGGCGATCAAGGCCCTGTCCGCGGGCGCGGAGAGCGCCTTCGTCCCACAGTGTGGACTGGCGCCCGGGTTTGTCTCCATCGTCGCCGCCGACCTGGCGAAGCGTTTCGACGACCTGCACGACGTGCGCCTGAGGGTCGGCGCCCTTCCCCGATATCCTTCGAACGCCCTCAACTACAATCTGACCTGGTCGACCGACGGGGTGATCAACGAGTACTGCGAGCCGTGCGAAGCCATCGTCGACGGCGCCCTACGCCAGACCCGGGCGCTGGAGGAATGCGAGAGCTTCGCCCTCGACGGGGTCGCGTACGAGGCCTTCAACACCTCCGGCGGCCTCGGCACGCTGTGCGAGACACTGGCCGGGCGCGCGCGCAACGTGAACTACCGCACCGTCCGCTACCCAGGCCACGCGGCGCTCATGAAGGCGCTGCTCAACGACCTTCGCCTGCGCGACCGGCGCGACCTCTTGAAGGACATTCTCGAGCACGCGGTTCCGGCCACGATGCAGGACGTCGTGATCGTTTTCGTGACCGTCTCAGGCCTCAAGGCTGGCCAGCTGGTGCAGGAGACATACGCCAACACGATCTACGCCCGCGAGATCGGCGGGGCGCTGTTGTCCGCTATCCAGATCACGACCGCCTCCAGCCTCTGTGCGGTGCTCGACCTCCTGGCCGAGGGACGCTTGCCCCAGCGCGGTTTCGTACGGCAGGAAGACATTGCGCTCTCGGCCTTCCTCGCCAACCGGTTCGGCCGTGTCTATGCCCTCGGCAGCGAAGAGCCGCCGCACCTGGAGCACGCCGCATGACCGTCCACGCGCAACCGGACATCGCCACAGAGGGGCGGCGCCTGCTCGAGCGGCTGGGGGTTCGCCTCGCGCCCGGCGCACTTTCCGCGCGGACCCCGATCACCGGCGAGGAGATCGCCCAGGTCGCGGCCACGACGCATGCCGATGCCGAGAAGGCGATTGCAGCCGCCCACGAGGCGTTCCTGGTTTGGCGATCGGTCCCGGCCCCCCGGCGCGGCGAGCTCGTGCGCCTCCTTGGCGAGGAGCTGCGCGCCGCGAAGTCCGACCTCGGCCTCTTGGTGACCCTCGAAGCCGGCAAGACCCTCTCGGAGGGCGTGGGCGAGGTCCAGGAGATGATCGACATCTGCGACTACGCCGTCGGCCTCTCGCGACAACTCTTCGGCCTTGCGATCGCGACCGAGCGGCCCGAGCACCGGATGATGGAGACCTGGAAGCCGCTCGGCGTCGTCGGCGTGATCACCGCCTTCAACTTCCCTGTCGCTGTCTGGTCATGGAACGCGGCGCTCGCGCTGGTCTGCGGCGACCCCGTGGTCTGGAAGCCCTCCGAGAAGACACCGTTGACGGCGCTCGCCGTCCAGGCGGCGTTCGAACGCGCCGCAACGCGGTTCGGCGACGCCCCAGCGGGCTTGAGTGAGGTCCTCATCGGCGGCCCGGGGCTTGGCGAGGCGCTGGTCGACCACCCGTTGGTTCCACTGGTCTCGGCGACCGGCTCGACCGCGATGGGGCGCAAGGTCGCGCCGAAGCTCGCCGCCCGCTTCGCCCGCGCGCTGCTCGAGCTTGGCGGCAACAACGCCGCCATCGTCTGCCGGTCGGCGGATCTCGACCAGGCGGTGCGCGCCATCGCTTTCGCGGCCATGGGCACGGCCGGCCAGCGCTGCACCACGCTGCGTCGCCTGTTCGTGCACGAGGCGGTCGCGGACGCCCTCGTTGGACGGCTGAAGGGCGCCTATGCAAGCGTCCGCATCGGCGACCCACGCGATCAGGAGACGCTGGTGGGCCCGCTAGTCGACGCCAGCGCGGCGGAGGCCATGCAGCGGGCGCTCGACGAAGCCCGCGCCGCCGGCGGGCGCGTGACCGGCGGCGAGCGGCTGGATGGGCCAGGGGTGTACGTGCGCCCTGCCCTGGTCGAGATGGCTGGCCAAGCCGATGTCGTGCTGCGCGAGACCTTCGCGCCGGTCCTCTATGTCATGCGCTATCGCGAACTCGACGAGGCGATCGCGCTCAACAACGCGGCCCCGCAAGGGCTGTCGTCGTCGATCTTCACCCTCGACCTGAGGGAGGCGGAGCGCTTCCTGTCGGAGCGCGGCTCGGACTGCGGCATCGCCAACGTCAACATCGGCCCCTCCGGCGCCGAGATCGGGGGGGCGTTCGGGGGTGAGAAGGAGACCGGCGGCGGCCGCGAGGCGGGCTCGGACGCCTGGAAAGCCTACATGCGGCGCGCGACCAACACCGTGAACTACGGCGCGGGCCTGCCGCTGGCGCAGGGTGTTAAATTCGAGCTGTGAGGCGGGGCGCCCAACGCGGGCGGTTCAATCGGAAGCCGGGCGCTCGAGCGCGCTCTCGGGCACGCCCCCCTGCTGGACCTTCACCCCGAGGAACCACATCGTTCCGTCGGCGAAGCTGATGTCGTCGAGCGCCACCAAAGGGTCACGCTTGAGCTGATGCGCGTCGCCAAGGGTGAGTTTGAGCGTCAGGCTCTTGCGGGCGGCGCCCTCGGCCTCGGCCGCCTCGATCTCGCCGCGGAACCGAGACGCCACCGACCCCCGTCGCCCTTTGGCCGGCGGGGCCTTCATGAGACCGCGAAGAAACCGTGCTCGCCGCTGACGCGGACCTGGCAGGGGCGGCCGCTGTCGTGCAGCTGGCGCATTCGGCGGTTAGCCGCCGCCTTGGCGATCTCTTTGTCAGACGACTTGCCGAAGATCTCGCCATCGAACTCGACGGCCCAAAATCCCTCGTGTTTCATGACGGTGAGGACCGCCCGATCAGCTTGCATGCGCATAAGCAATTAATATAACAAAACGTGGAAACTAGAAAGTTTTTTCCCCGGTATCTTGCGGAACACGTGACGAAAGCCCATTATGGGCCGATCAAATCTCGTTTTGGCTCGCACGTCATCTCGCCCATCGGGCCAAGATTCGTCTTTCGACCCTCTCCGAAAATTTGAACTCGCCGTCGACAGTCGACGCGAGAACTCTTGTCCGGAAAGGGACATTCTATGCAAACCGGTACTGTAAAGTGGTTCAACGGCCAAAAGGGCTTCGGCTTCATCCAACCTGACGCCGGCGGCGCTGATGTGTTCGTGCACATCTCCGCAGTCGAGCGCGCGGGCCTGGGCTCGCTGCACGAAGGCCAGAAGGTGAACTTCGAAGTCGAGCGCGATCAGCGCAGCGGCAAGATGGCCGCCGGCCAGCTGCAAGCCGCCGAAGGCGCCTGAGCCACCGTTCGGGAGCGGAGCCGGCGCCGTCAGGCGCAAGATCCGAGCCCACCGAAACGCAAGACGGCCCCCGCGGACTTCCGCGGGGGCCGTTTCTTTGTCTGGGTGCGGGGACAGGATTTGAACCTGTGACCTTCAGGTTATGAGCCTGACGAGCTACCGGGCTGCTCCACCCCGCGTCGAACGTTTGCGGCCGGCGGACCGGCGAAAAGAGCGTGATGAAGGGTCGGACGGACTTGGCGGATTGCTCGGCGGCATCCTCTTTGTAGACCTGGCGACGACCTACTCTCCCGCGCCTTGAGACGAAGTACCATCGGCCCAGGAAGGCTTAACGACCGAGTTCGGGATGGGATCGGGTGGGGACCTTCCGGCATAGCCACCAGGTCGACGAAGAGGATGAGAAGACATCACTGCCGACGAAGCAATACACGCGCTTCATGAGTTTTGATGAAAACGATCAAGCTTTCGAGCGATTAGTACCAGTAAGCTGCACGCCTCACGGCGCTTCCACACCTGGCCTATCAACGTGATGGTCTATCACGGCTCTCAACGAAGCCTTGTTTTGAGGTAAGTTTCCCGCTTAGATGCTTTCAGCGGTTATCTTTTCCGTACTTAGCTACCCTGCTGCGCGGCTGGCGCCACGACAGGTCCACCAGAGGTACGTCCATCCCGGTCCTCTCGTACTAGGGACAGATCCTCTCAAGCTTCAAACACCCACGGCAGATAGGGACCAAACTGTCTCACGACGTTCTGAACCCAGCTCACGTACCACTTTAATCGGCGAACAGCCGAACCCTTGGGAGCTGCTCCACCCCCAGGATGTGATGAGCCGACATCGAGGTGCCAAACTTTGCCGTCGCTATGGACGCTTGGGCAAAATCAGCCTGTTATCCCTAGAGTACCTTTTATTCGTTGAGTGATGGCCCTTCCACGCAGAACCACCAGATCACTATGGCCGACTTTCGTCTCTGCTCGACTTGTCAGTCTCGCAGTCAGGCGGGCTTATGCCATTGCACTCGACGAGCGATTTCCGACCGCTCTGAGCCCACCATCGCGCGCCTCCGTTACACTTTGGGAGGCGACCGCCCCAGTCAAACTGCCCGCCACGCCATGTCCCGGACCCGGATAACGGGCCGCGGTTAGACGCCAGCAACAATAAGGGTGGTATTTCAACGTTGGCTCCACCGAGACTGGCGCCCCGGTTTCATAGCCTCCCACCTATCCTACACATGTTGCTGCTAACGCCAAGGCGAAGCTGCAGTAAAGGTTCATAGGGTCTTTCCGTCTGACCGCGGGAACTCCGCATCTTCACGGAGAATTCAATTTCGCTGAGTCTATGCTGGAGACAGCGGGGAAGTCGTTACGCCATTCGTGCAGGTCGGAACTTACCCGACAAGGAATTTCGCTACCTTAGGACCGTTATAGTTACGGCCGCCGTTTACCGGGGCTTCAATTCGGAGCTTGCACCCCTCCTTTTAACCTTCCGGCACCGGGCAGGCGTCAGACCCTATACGTCGCCTTGCGGCTTCGCAGAGCCCTGTGTTTTTGATAAACAGTCGCTACCCCCTGGCCTGTGCCACTCTGCAAAGGTTGCCCTAAGCAGAGTCACGCTTATCCCGAAGTTACGCGTGCAATTTGCCGAGTTCCTTCAGCATAGTTCTCTCAAGCGCCTTGGTATTCTCTACCAGTCCACCTGTGTCGGTTTCGGGTACGGTCTCCGTCAGAGTTATTTCCAGGAACACCTTCCCTGCCGGGAGCAATCCAGTAAGCCCCGACAAGTTACGGCATTCGTCACTTCTGACTGGCCCAGGAATGTTTACCTGGTTCCCATCGACTACGCCTTTCGGCCTCGCCTTAGGGGCCGGCTAACCCTGCGCAGATTAGCTTTACGCAGGAACCCTTGGACTTTCGGCGAGAGTGTCTCTCACACTCTTTGTCGCTACTCATGTCAGCATTCTCACTTCCGATACCTCCACCCGACCTCGCGATCGAGCTTCATCGGCCTACGGAACGCTCCGCTACCGCGTGCATTGCACGCACCCATACCTTCGGCGAACGGCTTGAGCCCCGTTACATTTTCCGCGCAGGATCGCTTGACCAGTGAGCTGTTACGCTTTCTTTAAATGATGGCTGCTTCTAAGCCAACATCCTGGTTGTCAAAGCAATCCCACATCGTTTCCCACTTAGCCGTTACTTGGGGGCCTTAGATGATGGTTAGGGTTGTTTCCCTTTTCACGACGGACGTTAGCACCCGCCGTGTGACTGCCAGGTAGTTCTTTCGGGTATTCGGAGTTTGGTTAGAATTGGTACAACTCGCGTCGCCCGCATCCATCCAGTGCTCTACCCCCCGAAGAATTCGCCTGACGCTCTACCTAAATAGATTTCGCGGAGAACCAGCTATGTCCAGGTTTGATTGGCCTTTCACCCCTATCCACAAGTCATCCGAGCATATTTCAACAGGCACCGGTTCGGTCCTCCAGCTGGTGTTACCCAGCCTTCAACCTGCTCATGGATAGATCACCTGGTTTCGGGTCGTCATACATCGAACTTAGTCGCCCTATTCAAACTCGCTTTCGCTGCGCCTACGCCTAACGGCTTAAGCTTGCTCGATACATGAAGTCGCTGACCCATTATACAAAAGGTACGCCGTCACCCCGCATGGATTGCTCCAAAGGGGGCTCCGACTGCTTGTAGGCTTCCGGTTTCAGGGACTGTTTCACTCCCCTCGTAGGGGTGCTTTTCACCTTTCCCTCACGGTACTTGTTCACTATCGGTCGTTGAGGAGTACTTAGGCTTGGAGGGTGGTCCCCCCATGTTCAGACAGGATTTCACGTGTCCCGCCCTACTCGAGTCCGTCGCTATTTGACGCCTACGGGGCTGTCACCCGCTATGGCCGACCTTTCCAGATCGTTCGGCTTTATGTCACGACGGCGCTGGCCTGGTCCCGGTTCGCTCGCCACTACTACGGGAGTCTCTTTTGATGTCCTTTCCTCCGGGTACTGAGATGTTTCAGTTCCCCGGGTTCGCTTTATGAACCCTATGTATTCAGGTCATAATACCTTCTGACGACCTACGAACCGCACCCTCACCTTTCGACGGGAGTGAAATTCGCAGACCGTAAAGGTGGGTTTCCCCATTCGGAAATCATCGGATCAAAGGGTGCTCGCGCCTCCCCGGTGCT
>CAVRED010000007.1:0-292500 GCA_963719975.1 uncultured Alphaproteobacteria bacterium | reverse complement strand
GTTTCTCTTTCCAAATCAACGATGTCAAAGACCCGACCGGCGAGCCGGCCCCACCCGATTACGCCCGGGCGGCGGCGAGGAGGGGCGTCAATAGTCGCCGCCCCCCCGTAAGTCAATCCGGCCATGACGCCCCAGCCAGCTATTCCGCCGGTCGGGTTTCGCCAGGGCGCAAAAATCGCATCGGGGCCGCAGAGGGGCTCCCCTCATCAGTCCGCTGCGAGTCGATTGAAGTCGCGGAAGATACGCGCGCAAGCCTCGGGAAAATCAAGTATCGATCCGCCGCCGGCCGCGCCGGCGCGATGCGGCCGCGGCGCCGGTCGCCTCGAACCGCCGCGGACGGCCCCACGCCCTCGCCGCCGACGAGGGGGCCGCGCCACCCCCCTGCCCGTGCAATTCGAACGAGCGCGCTTGCTCTTGTGACCGCCGAAACCCTATGGAGGGGCTTCGGTTGCGGAACCCGCTCATGCTGTCGCAAAAGGCCCGCTATGCGTTGCGCGCGCTTGTCGAGCTGGCGCGCGGGCCAGGCGAACAGCGGACCGCCGGCGAGATCGCCGCCAGCACCGACAGCCCGCGCAAGTTCCTCGAGGCGATTCTGCTCGAGCTCGCGCGCCGCGGGCTGGTGGTCAGCCGCCGCGGCAAGCTCGGCGGCTATGCGCTGGCGCGAGCGCCAGAACTGATCAGCTTCGCCGAGGTGATCCGCGTGATCGATGGGCCATTGGCGCTCGCGCCTTGCGTCAGCAAGACGGCCTTCCGCAAGTGCCATGATTGCCAGAGCTTGGAGACCTGCGTGCTGCGCCCGGCGTTGCTGAGAGCCCGTGACGCCACCGCGCGTGAGCTCGAGGGCTATAGTCTCGCAGACGCCGCGCAGGTCGGGGCGGCGGCTCAGCCGGCCGCGATATAGGCCTTCAACGTCTCGGCTTCGGCCTCGGTCTCGGCGATCTTGCTCTTCACCAGATCACCGATCGAAACCAGCCCAGAAAGCCGTCCGTCCTTCATCACCGGCAGGTGACGGATGCGCCTGTCGGTCATGCGCTCGAGCAGCGAATGAACTGTCTCGGTTGGCTCGGCGAAGATCACGTCCCGGGTCATGCAGCTGGAGATCGGCCGGCTGAGGCCCGGACGCGCCCTCCTCGGCCACCACGCGCACGAGGTCGCGCTCGGACAGTATTCCTACGACCTTGTCCTGCTGATCAACGATGACCATCGCCCCGACGCGCCTCGAGTGCAGGAGCACGGCGGCCGCCGCCACGGTTTCGTGCGGAGAGGCGGTGAAGACCAGGTCGCCTTTATGCTGAAGGATCTGGGAAACGAGCATAGCCGTTCCTCCTTCCTCAATATCCAAGCGCGGGAAGCGTCGGCCTAATTGGGCGAAAACGCAATTCTCTATGCCGTGATCCGACCTTCGCGCTCGCGCGTTACGGCATGCGGCAAGCGTCGCTAACCACGTCGGCGAAGGCGCCGGCGCGCGCGCCTCAGAGCCGGCCGAGCGCCCGCCAGCACCGGCGCGAACAGCAACAGACCCGCCGCGTAGCCGCCCAGATGCACCTCCCAGGCGATCCTGGCGTCGCCGGCGCCGGGGGCCCACCCGACGACGGCGATGATCACGTTGGCGATCACGAACACCACGCCCATCGTCACGACCGGCCGGCTCAGCAACGGCGCAAGGCGCGGCCCCGGCGTCAGCAGGCGCGATGCCGCCGCCATCAGCGCCGAGCCCGCGCCCGAAGCGCCGACCGCGATCTCCTTGCCGTGGTTGTGGATCAGGCAGAACGCGAGGTTTCCCAGAACCCCACAGACGAGGAAGAAACCGAAATACGCGATGGCGCCGACGGGTCCGGTCCCCATGCGACGGGAGACCGGCGCGCCGAACGTCAGGATGAAGGCCGAGTTCAGCAGCACGTGCGCCCAGCCTCCGTGCAGAAAGATGGCCGTGACCAGCGTGATCCACCGCCCCCTGGCCAGGTCGTCCGGCGAAACCCCCAGCGCATCGTCGGTCCGCTGCACGCCAAGCCAGAGCTGGACGCCGAAACAGGCGAGGATGAACCCGACCAGCGCGATCGCCGGCCAGGGCGCCTGGAAGATCGGCTCGCGCCGTTCGGTTGTTTCGCCCCAGGAACTCATTGACCTGAAATGAAGCGAAACGCCGGCGCATTCCAGTCCGTGCGCCGCCAAAAAAGCGTTCCAAAAGGGCGTCATGGCCGCCGCAGCTTAACCAAATTTCGAGGTGTTGCCCGTCTAATCGCGACCGATCCCGCGTTGGCACGGCCGTTGCTTGGGCCTGCCCCGCGGCTCGTTTGCGTCGCGGAGGCTGGTTCATGATGAAGACGAGCAGAGCGATGAAGCGCTTGGCGTTCGCCGCCGCCGCCGGCGCGGCCGTTGCGCTCGCCGGCGCGGCGCAGGCGCAGATGGTCACCGGCTCCGCCGGCTTCAACCTGGGCTACAACAACAGCGGCATCGCCGCTCAGACGGGCTACAACCACATCCCCGACCAGGAGAACGGTCCGGTCAACGTGCAGTCGACCGACCTCAACGCTCCGAACCTGGCCACCGGCGCCGGCCTTCAGATGGCTCCGGCCGCCACAAGCGTCTTCGCCATCACCAACGGCGTCTCCGGCGCGCTCGACAACTTCATCGGCGCCGGCGGGGACACGACCGTCACCGTCACCAACCTCAACGTCGACACCACCCAGGACGCGTCGGGTGGCTCGTCAAGCAACACCAACGGAAAGCCCTGAAAACCATGGTTGTTTCGTCCTCAAGACTGTCCCTGCTCGCGCGGACCAAACTCCCCGCGGCGCTCGTGGCCTCAGCCATGGCGCTCTCGGCTTGCGTGTCGCCGGTGGCTGGCCCGGGCGGCGACTACGCACGCCCGATGGGTGATGCGCCGGTCACGGCCAATCCGACGCCCTACTCCGAGGCGCTGGTCTGCCTGAGCGAGTACGCCCGCGAGCACCATCTGGCCTCGCCGCGCATCGCCGTCGGCCGGATCTCGGACTACACGGGCAAGGAAGAGGCCGACGGGTCGGGACGCAAGCTCACCCAGGGCGCCTCGCTCATGGCGATCTCCGCGCTGGCGAAAGCGGGCGCAAACCTGGTCGAGCGCTATGACACCTCCGTGTCGGAGCTCGAGCTCAAGTACGCCAACAACAAGCTGATCAGCGACGGGACCAGCAAAGGTCCCGGACGCGCCGAGCGACTATCGTCATATCGTGGCGGGCCAGGTGCCCGGCTCGGACTTCTACCTGGTCGGCGGCATTACCGAGCTGAACTTCAACATCCGCTCGACCGGCTTGAACGCCCAGGGCGGCAACATCGGCGTCGCGAGCGGCGCGCCGACCACGAACGGGCTCACCGCCCAGGCGGCCGGGCAGCTCTACGTGATGAACGTCGGCCTGGACATGCGCCTCGTCGACACGCGCACGCTGCAGGTCGTCGACGTGATCTCCTACCAGAAGCAGATCATCGCCCGTCAGGTCGGCGTCGGCCTCTTCGATTTCTTCCATGGCAACATCTACAACGTGTCCGTCGGCGAAGGCGGGCTCGAGCCGATCCAGCTCGGCGTCCGCGCCGTCATCGAACGCGCAGTGCTGGAGATGATGGCCAACCTCTATGGCGCGCCGGGACCGGAGGTCTGCCTGCAGAACGGCGACCCGCTAGGCGGGCGCACCACCGGCGTCACCGGCGGCTTCACGCCCGCTTACAACAATCTGCAGACCAACAACGCGCGAGACCCGCGCCCAGCCGAACCGCTGGGACGGCGTCACCGACGGCGACGTCCAGCGCAGCCGCTACTAGCCGCACTCAGCGGGCTCTCGCGCCCGCACTCGGTTGAGCCTACCCGTCACGCCGGCGATCCTTCGATCGCCGGCGTGATGCTATTGCGCCTTGCCAGGGCCACAACGCGCGGCAATGGTCCGCGCCGTTTCACAAGACCACGACCAGGGCGTCCCACATCGATGATCGGCACCAGGCGGCTGGCGGCAGCCGCTGCACTTGCGTTCCCGCCTTCTCTTCGGCGCCGCTCAGGCCGCGCCGAGCGCAACCCCCACCCAACGTCTGGCCCCAGACCTACGCAGCCCTGCCGCCCGATCCGGCGATGCGGTTTCGGGACGCTGCCGAACGGCATGCGCTACGTCGTCATGCGCAACGCCACGCCGGGTGGCCAGGCGTCGTCTCAGGCTGCGCTTCGCGGCAGGATCCATCGACGAGAACGACGCCGAACAAGGGCTCGCCCATCTGCTCGAGCACATGGCGTTCGACGGTTCGACCCACGTGCCGAACGGCGAGATGATCAAGATCCTCGAGCGCCACGGCCTGGCGTTCGGCGCGGACACCAACGCGTCCACCTCCTGGGAAGAGACGGTCTACAAGTTGGACCTGCCGAAAGCCGATCCGGACAGCGTCGATTCGAGCCTTATGCTTCTGCGCGAGGTCGCGAGCGAGCTCTTGCTGAGCCAGGACGCCATCGACAAGGAGCGCGGCGTGGTGCTCTCGGAGGAGCGGCTGCGCGACACGCCGAGCTATCACGTCGCCAAAGCCGGCCTTCAGCTGACCCTGCAAGGCCAGCTCGCGGCCGAACCGCTTCCCGATCGGACAGGTCGAGGCGGTCAAGAACGCCACGCGCGAGCAGCTGCTCGACATCTACACCCACTACTACCGGCCGGAGCGGGCCGTGCTTGATCGCGGTGGGCGACTTCGATCCGGACGTGATGGAGGCCAAGATCAAGGCCCGGTTCGCCGACTGGACAGCCAAGGCTGCGCCAGGGCCCGAGCCGGATCGGGGCGCGCCGATGCAGCGCGGGCCGGCGACCGAGCTCAAAGTCGAGCCCGGCGCGCCCGAGGTGGTCGAGATGGGCTGGGTCTCGCCGCCGGATCTGTCGCTGGACTCCAAGGCCAAGCGGCAGCGAAACATGATCGACAACCTGGCGCTGGCCGTGCTGAACCGCCGGCTGCTCAGCTGGTGCGTTCTGACAACCCGCCTTTCCTGAGCGCCAGCGCCTACCGACAGGATGTCTTCCATTCGGCGGACGTGACGACGGTGCAGACCGAGACCAAGCCGGGCGACTGGCGCGATGCGCTCACCGCCGTCGACCAGGAGGTGCGGCGTCTGGTCAAGTATGGCGTGTCGGCCGACGAGCTGTCGACCGAGGTCGACGCCTACCGCGCCGCGCTCCGGTCCGGCGCGCAGGGTGAGAAGACGCGCAACACGCCGGCCATTGCCGACGACATCGTTGACACGGTGGCCTCGCCCGAGGTGGAGACGAGCCCATCGGAGGACCTGGCGCTGTTCGAAGACGATGTGCGCGGCCTTACGCCTGCCGACATCTCAGAGGCGCTGAAGTCGGTCTTCGGCGGCTCTGGGCCGCTGACGCTGGTCGCGACCACGCCAGCCGGTCGAGGGCGGACAGGCCGCGGTGGCGCAGGCCTTCGCGCAGATCGACGCCCAGCCGGTCGCGCCGCCAGCCGCGCAGGCAGCGCTGAGCTGGCCCTACGACAGCCTTGGCGCGCCGGGCCAGGTCGCCGAGCGGCGGGAGATCGGCGACCTTGGCGTGACCTTCGTCCGCTTCGCCAACGGCGTGCGCCTGACCGTCAAGCCGACGAAGTTCAAGACCGACGAGATTCTGGTCGCCGCCCGCGTCGGGCGCGGTCGCCTTGACCTGCCGAGCGACCGCCCGACACCGCTCTGGGCGGCGTCCGCAGGGTTTCCTGAAGGCGGGCTGGAGCGGATCGATTCCCAGGACATCGACCAGGTGCTGCGCTCGAAGATACTCGGGCGCGCCTTCGCGGTCGGTGACGACGCCTTCGTGATGAGCGGGACGACCCGACCGGAGGACCTCGCCGCCCAACTTCAGCTGCTCGCCGCCTATGTCGCTCATCCCGGCTGGCGGCCGGAGGGGTTCGACCGCATGCAGTCGCTTGGCGCCCACCTATCCTCGACCAGCTGAAGGCGACGCCCAATGGCGTGCTCAGCCTCGAGCTTTCGATACCTGCTGCACTCGAAGGACTCCGCGCTGGGGCCTCCCGCCCCTCGATGTGATCCGCGCCGAGACGCCGGCCGACCTGAAGGCGATGCTGGCCCAACCCCTGGCGAAGGGGCCAGTCGAGGTCGTGGTCGTCGGCGACACGTCGGTCGACGCGGCGATCAAGGCCGTCGCGGCGACGTTCGGCGCGCTGGCGCCTAGGGACGCCGGCGGCCCGGACCCCGATCAAACGATCGCCTTCCCAGCGCCCACGAGCGCGCCGGTCGTGCTCGCGCACACCGGCCGGGCCGACCAGGCGGTCGGACTGATCGCCTGGCCGACCGAAGACTTCTACTCCGACACGCTGAGGGCGCGCCGGCTCGCGATCCTCGGCGAGGTGCTCGAGCTCAGACTGACCGACCAGCTGCGCAAGGCCGAGAGCGTGACGTACTCGCCGGAGGCGCAGTCGGCGCCGTCGAACGTCTTCCCGCACTACGGCTACATGCTCGCCGAGGTCGAGGTGCCGCCCGCCAAACTCGATGGATTCTTCAGCGACGTTCAGGCGATCACCGCCGATCTTCGTGCCAACGATGTCAGCGCCGATGAGCTGGAGCGCGCGAAGAAGCCGGCGGTCGAAGACCTGGAGCGGCGCCGAGCAGACCAACGAATACTGGCTGAGCGCGCTTGCCGGCGCGCAGACCGATCCACGCAAACTTGAGGCCATTCGCACCTCGGTCGCGCAGGTTCAGAGCGTGACGGCCGACGACGTCCGCAAGGCGGCCAAGGCCTATCTGCTTGACGAAAGGGCTTGGAAGCTCGAAGTCAGGCCGCGGAGCGCGACGCAAACCCCCAGCCTGAACGGCGGCTGAGCAGAGGATCATCCTCTGCGGCTAGGCGCGCGTCGACGCCTTCGAGCAAGCACAAAAAGGCCCGCCACGACAGGCGTGGCGGGCTGTTCGAGGCGACTTGGCGCGGGGAGAACCGCCCGCACCGCTCAGCGTAAGCTAGTAGACCATGCCGCCAACGCCGCCATCGATGGTCATCGAGCCGACGCTCGTGGCCTCGTCGGTCTCTTCCTTGTAGGCGGTGTAGCGTTCCTTGGTGATCATGGTCAGGATCTTCACGCCCGCGCCGAAGCGACGGAGCAGCGAACGTTCGTTGCAGTCGCGCGCCGGGATCTGGGTGCGGCATTCAACGTGACCGCCGGGCGCATGGTAGAGCGCCTGGCCCTTGTCGCAGTCCATCGTCCAGCCATGGCCGAAATCGATCGCGCCTTCGTAGTCGGCCATCGTGATGTGCATGTGCGTGCCGGCGATGCAGCGGAACAGCTCGCCGTCGTAGTTGTCGTCGATGTCGCGGTCCGGGGTGACCTGCGAGCCTGGGTGCGGCACCAGCTTGTCGTCCATGCACTCGACCTCGATCACCACCTTCTTGATCTTGACGCGCTCGGCCTCATAGGCGGTCCTGCGAATGTCGCCGCCAACGGCGAGGTTCTGGATCACGCCGACCGGGGCCGGGCCGATCGAACTTCCGCCGCCGCCGCCACCGCCGAAGAAGATGGCGCCTTGCGACTGGGCGGTCGAACGCGCCGACGCATTGGCCTGAGCGTAGACGTTCACGTCGATCTTGATCTTCTGCATCTGGTGGGGCGGCATGTGCGGCTGGCAGCCGCAGTTGCCGCCGTTGTTGCCGTAGCCGCTTCCGCCCGCCAAGGCCGGCGAGGCGGTCGCGGCCGCGAGGGCCAGCGCGATGCACCCGCCGACAGCGGCCAGGATCGAATTGAAAGGCGCCTTCATGGCGGGTCTCCGTTGTCCAAGTTGAGCTGGTGAAGGCAAGACGGGCGCCGGCCCGATTTCGCCCCGCCGTCTCGATTTGAAACGGCCCCAGCTTGGTCCGATCCGTTCCTGCAAGGCCCATGCGGCGACCCTTCAGCCGCTGACGAGGCCTTCACGATGTTCCATTCGAATACCGAGCGGCTGATCGACTATTGGCGCGCACGCAAAGGCGCCTGCGCCGCCCCCGCGCGGGCCTCGATCGATCCTGGCGAGTTCCCCGACCTGGTGCCGCAGGTCTTCATCCTCGGGCGCACAGGCCCGGGACAGTACGTCTTCCGCCTGGCCGGCGGGCTTGGTCGACGAGCTGCACGGCGGCCGGCTTGCCGGCGTCGATGCGCTCTGTCTCTGGGCCGAGACCTACCGAACGCCCGCTACAGCTCGCGTTGGAGGCCATCCGCCGCCAACCCGAGCCGCTGGTGGTCGCGGCGGAAGCCCGCGCCCCGAAGGCCGAGGCCTCGTTGGGGCTCGAGATCACCTTTGCGCCGCTGACGAGCGTAAGCGGCGAGATCGATCGCATTCTCGGGCTCTACCAGCCCACGACCCCGGTTGCGGCCCTGCTCGGGCAGCCGATCCAGGTCCTGACGGTACGCGGCGTGACGGCGGCCCGCCCCGGCGAGGGCGAATTGCCCCGCCTGCGGCTGGCGGCGGTGGACGGTCGCCAGATCGCCTAGACCGCTACGCCGCGACGGGCTCAGGGGCGCTCTCCCGGGTCAGCCGATCCAGTTGCGCCGTCTCGAGCCGCAAATGCGCGGCGCCCATGATCTCCTCGAGCTGAGCGACGCTGGTGGCGCTCGCGATCGGCGCGGTGACGCCGGGCTGGGCGATGAGCCAAGCCAGGGCGACCTGCGCCGGCGTGGCGCCAGCCTCGGCTGCGACTCATCCAGCGACGCCAGGATGCGATGGCCGCGCGCATCGAGGTAGCGCTTGACGCCGCGGCCGCGCTGGCTCTTGCCGAGGTCGTCCTCCGAGCGGTACTTGCCGGTGAGGAAGCCCGACGCCAGACCGTAGTAGCAGATGACCCCCACGTCCTCCCTGACGCACAGGTCCTGCAGCGTCGCCCTCGAACCGGTCGCGGTCGGCGAGGTTGTACTGCGGCTGCAGGCTCTCGTAGCGGGGCAGCCCCTTGTCCGTCGCCGCCTTCAGCGCGCTGGCGAGGCGATCGGCCGTGAAGTTCGACGCGCCGATCGCGCGCGCCTTGCCTTGCTCGACCAGGCGCGCGAAGCCCTCGGCGACCTCGTCCTGCGGCGCCTCTGGATCGTCGAAGTGGGACTGGTAAAGGTCGATGTAGTCGGTCTTGAGCCGCGTCAGCGACGCCTCGACCGCCTGCATCATATAGGCGCGCGAGAGCCCCTTCTTGTCGTCCGCCATGGGCGCGCCGAACTTGGTGGCGATGATCACCTTGTCGCGACCGCCGCGCGCGGCGAGCCAATTGCCGATGACGACTTCGGATTCGCCCCCGGTGTGGCCCGGGACCCAGCGCGAGTAGACGTCGGCGGTGTCGATGCAGTTGAAGCCGGCGCCAATGAAGGCGTCGAGGATCGCGAACGACTGCGCCTCGTCGGCGGTCCAGTCGAACACGTTGCCGCCCAGCACGAGCGGGGCGATTTCGAGGCCGGATCGGCCCAATGGACGCTTCTGCATGGTCATCTCCCGTCAACAAACCGCTGGGATCCTTTGGTCAGGGCCGATGATAGGCCGCAGGCTGGCCGCGCAACAGCCCGGTCGGGCGGTGGCGCCACTTGAGCCAGCGTCGAGGGCCGCCTAGAGCAGGAGCGAGCCGGGGCGGTGATCCAGCTGGAGCCGAGATGAAACGGGTTTTGTCCGCCGCCGCATTCCTGCTCGCCGCATCGTTGGCGTTCGCAGCGGAAGCCGCCCCGACGGATCGGCGCCGCGGCGGCGGCTCAAGCGAGCGAGCCCGCGGGGGACCTGGTCACGCCCGACCCGGATGTCCTCATCGGCAAGCTGCCGAACGGGATGCGCTACGCCATCGCCCGGACGGTCGGCCTGCCGGAGACGACCATCGATTTCTACATGGGTGCGGGCAGCGCCGACGAGACCGACGCCCAGCGCGGCACGGCCCACTTCCTGGAACACATGGCGTTCTCGGGCTCGGACCACTTCCCGCCGGGGACCCTCTTGCCGCGTTTCGAAGAGATTGGGGTGGGGCTCGGCCGCGACCAGAACGCCCAGACCGGGCTGACCGGCACCACGTTCAGTCTCGATATTTCAGATGCCGGCGACGACAAGGTCGACCTCGCCTTCGACTGGCTGCGGGACGTGGCCGAGGGGCTCTCGATCGCCCCGTCAGAGGTCGACCGTGAGCGCGGCACGATCCTGTCGGAATATCGCGAGAGCCTGAGTCCGGCCTCGGAGATCTCGAAGCGGGCCGGGACGTTCATGTTCCCCGAACTCCTGGGCTCACGCCGGTTGCCGATCGGAACCTTGGCGACGATCAATTCGGCAAACGCAGACTCGATCCGCGCCTTCTGGCGCAAGTGGTACCGGCCGGAGCGCGCGATCCTGATCGTGGTCTCCGATCAGCCGGGCGACGTGGTGCGGCGGCGGATCGAGCGGACCTTCGGCTCGTGGGCCGACGAAACGCCGGCATCGCCGCAGCCGAACCTCGGGCGGATCGACGCGGCGCGCGGGCTCGACGTCACGACGGTGACCAGCGCCGACGTGCCGGGCCAGCTGCAGGTCTGCCGGGCGCGCGACAAGGACCCCGAGCACGTCGAGGACGTCGCCATCCACATGGTGGACCTTGAGGATCAGATCTGGGCGGCGGTGCTGACCAAGCGGTTGGACCGGCTGGCGCAGACGACGCGGCCGCCGATCGTCGCCGGCGCGGCCAGCCGCGACACCGTCTACGACACCGCCTCGCTCGCCTGCGTGCAGGCCAACGTTCGTGACGGCGACTGGCGCACGGCGCTGAGGACCGTCTCGGACGAGACGCGGCGGATGGCGCTCTATGGCCTGACCGCCCAGGAGATGGACGTCGACCAGGGCCGAGCTTCGCGCCAAGCTCGACGCCGGATTGGCCGGCGGCAACAACATGACGCAGAAGTCTCGCGCCGACCTGATCCTCGACAATTTCCTGCACGACGGGACGATCGACACGGTCGAGGAGGACTATCGCATCGTCACCACTGCGCTCGACCGGCTGACGCCGGATCTGGTCGAACGCCGAGTTCCGCCGCGCTTGGTCCGGACGGCAACGGGCCGCTGCTTTTCCTCATCACGCCCACGCCGGTCGCCGCGGCCGACATCCGCAAGGCCTGGCAGGCCGCGCAGGCGAGCGACAAGCCCGCACCGCCGACCGACCGGGTCAGCCATCCCTGGGCCTACACCGACTTCGGTCCGCCGGGACTGATCGTCCACCGCGAGGTGCTGGGCGACATCGGGGCCGTGCGAGTCGAGTTCGCCAATGGCGTGCGGGTGAACTTCAAGTCGGTCGACAACATGCCGGACAAGGTCTTCATCCGCATTCGCTTCGGCGCGGGACAGCAAGAGCTGCCGGCCGGCACGCATCGTTCGCCGCCGAACTCGGGGCGCAGATGCTGGGCGCGGGCGGCCTGGGAAAGAACGACCTCGATGATGTCACCCAGCTCTGCGAGACGCACGCCTGCGACCTGCATCTGGGGATCGGCCGCGACAGTTTCGTGCTCGACGGCGCGACGCGGGTCGCCGACCTCGATGTCCAGCTGGAGCTGCTCGCCGCATATCTCACCGATCCGGCGTTTCGCCCCGACCTCGACGCGCAGCTGCCAACGGCGATGCGCGCGGCCTACCGCCAGTTCGAGATCGACCCGAATGCCGCCGCGACCCGAGCCCTGCAGGATGCGCTCGTCCCCCCGCGCGTGATGACCCTGCCCAGCGAGGCCGAGGCGGAGCGGCTCAAGTCGGCCGACTTCGCCCGTCTGCTCGCCGGCTCCCTGAACGACGGATGCGCTGGAGGTGACGGTCGTCGGAGACGTCGATGAGCCGAGCCTGATGCAGGCGCTGGCCAAGACGCTGGGCGCGATCCCGCCCCGCGAGCGGGTTGATCGGACGCGATCCGACGCCCCGCATGTGAGGTTCCCCGACCCGCCGCCTGCGCCGATCCACGTCACTCACGACGGACCGAAGGATGCGACGGGAATCCTGATGACCTGGCCCCTTTTCGTCTGGTCACCGGACAAGATCCGCGAGCAGCGGACGCTCGAGGTGCTGGCCGGCATGATCCAGGACGAGATCATCGATGTCGTCCGCCGCAAGCTCGGCAAGACCTACAGCCCCGCCGTCAGGGTCGACTTCGCCCGCGGCGGCGACCAAGGCGACCTCGACATCGGGCTCATTTCAGCCCCTGCCGACGCGCAGACCGTCGTCGACGAGACCAAGACGATCGTTCAACGTTATGCGACAGGCGACATGACGAGCGAGGCGCTGGAGCGGGCGCGCCGCCCCGTGATCGATGGCGGCCAGTCGCGCGAACTCACCGTCGGGTGGTGGATGGATACGCTGGACCAATCCTGGGCGCACCCGGACAAGCTCGACGCCGCCCGCACCTGGCTCAGCGACTTTTCCGGGATCACGCTCGCCGACGTCCAGGCCGAAGCGCGCAAATGGCTCAGCCAGACTCCGATCGTGGTGGTGGCTGCGCCGAAGTGACGCCGGGCGGCCTTCGCCAGACGCTCTAGGCCCCCGTCCACTGCGGCGCGCGCTTCTCGGCGAAGGCTTTCGGGCCTTCGATGAAGTCTGCCGAGCGGTACATGGCTGCGACGGCGGGGTAGGCGCTCTGGCCCTTCAGCGCCGCTTCCACCGTCGGCTCTCCCAGGCCGCGCATGACGGTTTCCTTCGAGGCGCGGATCGACATTGGGGAGAGCTCGGCGACCATCTTCGCCCAGCGTTTGGCCGCAGCCATGAGTTCGGCCGGCGCGACGACCTCGTTTACGAACCCCAGCTCGTAGCCCTCCTTCGCCGAGACGCGGCGGGCGGTCAGGATCATGCCCATGGCGCGCTTCAGCCCGATCTGGCGCGGCAGCCGGTGCAGGCCGCCGGCAAGCGCCGCCAGGCCCACGCGCGGCTCCGGCAGCGCGAAAACCGCGCTCTCCGAGGCGATGATGAGATCGCAGGCAAGCGCGATCTCGAACCCGCCGCCCATCGCGACTCCATTCACGGCGGCGATGACCGGCTTGTTCAGGTCGAAGCGGCTGGTGAGGCCCGCAAAGCCCGATGGCGGACTGCCCATGCGCCCACCGCTCGCCTGGTGCTTCAGGTCGTTGCCCGCGGAAAAGGCGCGCTCGCCGGCGCCGGTGACGATCGCGACCCACTGGTCCTTGTCGGCGGCGAAGTCGTTGAACACCGCGTCCAGCTCGAAATGCGCCGGCGAATGCAGGGCGTTCATCACCTCGGGCCGGTTCAGGGTGACGGTCGTGATCGGTCCGTCCTTCTCGACGGCGACGAATTCGTAGGCCATGAGTTCCTCCAGCTGTCACCGGCGATGCTGCGCGCTTGACGCTGTGGCAGGCAACCCTTCTGACGCGGGAGCCTGGGATGACTGAAACCTCCGGCCAGAATGCGGCCCAGATCACCTACTGGAACGAGAGCGCTGGCGCCGCATGGGTCGCCGGCCAGGCGATGTTGGACGCCCAGCTCGAGCAACTCGGACTGACTGGGATCGAGGCGCTGGCCCCGCGCGCCGGCGAGACGGTGATCGACATCGGCTGCGGCTGCGGCGCCACCAGCCTGGAGCTCGCACGGCGCGTCGGCCCGTCGGGCGCGGTCGTCGGCGTCGACATCTCCGAGCCGATGCTGGGCCGCGCCCGCGAGCGCGCCGATGCGGCCGGCCTGGCTCAGACAACGTTCGTGCAAGCCGACGCGCAGACCCACGCCCTGCCGGCGGCGGACGCCGCATTCTCCCGCTTCGGCGTCATGTTCTTCGAAGACCCGCCCGCGGCGTTCGCCAACGTGCGCAAGGCGCTGGGCCCGACGGGACGGCTCGTCTTCGTCTGCTGGCGGGCGATGGCCGAGAATCCGTGGATCACGCTCCCGATGGCTGCAGCCGCGTCGCTGCTCCCGCCGCCGGCGCCGCCGCCCAACCTGGGGCGCCCGGGCCTTTCGCGTTCGCTGACGGGGAACACGTGAGGGGAATCCTCCGCGCGGCGGGGTTCGGCGACATCAAGATCGAGCCACACAATCAGAAGATGGGCTGGCCGGACGTCGACACGGCCTTGCAAATCGCCCTGCAGGCCGGCCCGCTGGGCGCGATACTGCGCGACAACCCGTCGCTGATCGAGCCGGCCGCCGCACGGGTGCGCGAGGCGTTCTCCGCGCTTTCCGGTCCCGACGGCGTCCAGATCGACTCCGCAACCTGGGTCGTGACCGCGCGCTGAGCGCTCAGGCCGCGACCAACCCTTGTTTGAACCGCTTCCAGTTCTGCACGTAGTGCAGCGCGCCGGAGCCCATTCGGCTCGCCTGCTCCGGCGATAGCTCGCGCACGACCCGCGCGGGCGATCCAAGGATCATCGATCCTTCGGGAAACTCCTTGTTCTCGGTGATAAGCGCGCCCGCCCCGACCAGGCAGTTCTTCCCGATCCTGGCGCCGTTCAGGATCACCGAGCCGATCCCGATCAAGCATCCGTCGCCGATCGTGCAGCCGTGCAGCATCACCATGTGGCCGACGGTGACATTCGCGCCAATCGTCAGCGGCGAACCGGAGTCGGTGTGAAGCACCGAATTGTCCTGAACGTTGCTGTTTTCGCCGATCGTTATCGGATCATTGTCGCCGCGCAGCACGGCGCCGAACCAAACGCTCGCATTCTTCTTGAGAATGACTTTGCCGAGAACGGCGGCGTTTGGCGCTATCCAGTATTCGTCATCCGCCGGCAGGGTCGGTCCGACCCCGTTCAAGGTGTAAACATTCATCCGTCCACATCCTTTATTGCAATTGTCCGCCTTGCTTAACCGTTCTGAAAGGCGGTTACCATCATCCTGGTGGTGCGATTCGAACCGGCGGCAGCCGGTTCGATCTCCTCAAGGCGGAGACTGCGGTGTCGCGTTCGGTTGTCCGGCGGAGCTTCAGCCCGCCACGCCAGAAGTCCAAGGGCCACCCGCCCGGCGCATCGCCCCATTCCTCACCCGCCTCCCATTCATCCGAAGGGCGGTCCATTGCGGACCTGCCCTTTTTTCTTACCCGGACGGAGAGCTCCATGGCCAAACGTGCGTGCAAGCGGCTGGTGCGCGAAAGCGCGTTCGACGATCGGGACTTTGACGACGGCAAGATCCGCCGGCTGCCCATCGAGCGCGCCTGGTCGCCGCTGGCCGGCGCCGACGACCGGGACCAGGGCTACCTGAAGACGGTCAAGCCGAAGTCGCCCGGACAGGCGCGGCTGATCGAGGCGATCGACGCGCGCAACCTGGTGCTGGCGCTGGGGCCTGCCGGCACCGGCAAGACCTATCTGGCTATCGCCAAGGCGGTCGAGGCGCTGGACGCCGGGCGCGTCGGCCGGATCGTGCTCTCACGGCCGGCGATCGAGGCCGGAGAGTCGATCGGCTACCTGCCGGGCGACATGGAGGACAAGCTCGCCCCCTATCTGCGCCCGCTCTACGACGCTCTGTCCGACCGGCTTTCGATGAAGCGGGTGCGGGCGCTTGATGGCCGAGGGCGCGATCGAGATCGCCCCAGTGGGCTACATGCGTGGGCGCACGCTGAACAACGCCTTCGTCGTCATCGACGAGGCGCAGAACTGCACCTACGTCCAGCTCAAGATGCTGCTGACCCGTTTGGGCTGGAGTTCGACCATGGTGGTCACGGGCGACCCGAACCAGTCGGACCTGCTGCCCTCCGTCTCGGGCCTCGCAGAGGTCGCCCAGCGGCTCGAGGCCGTTCCGTCGATCGCTGTGGTGCGGCTCTCCGATCGCGACATCGTTCGCCACCCGCTGGTGGGCGAGATGCTTGCGGTGCTCTGACGCCCGGACATTGTTACGCACCTGAAACGCTTCCGCGCTTGGCCGCGGCATTCCGCCACATCTAAGCTTGCGCCGGGCGGGTGCTCGCGGTGGGCGCCGAGCCCGGAACCGTGGAGAAGCCCTGATGAAGACGCGTTCCAAAGTGGTTGTCGCGGCAAGTGTTCTTGGCGCGTTGGCGATCGGCGTCGGGATCGGCGTCGGCGTCGCCGAGGCGGCCCAGCCGCACATGACGAATGCGCTGAGCGACCTGCAGGCCGCGCGCAGCGAACTCAGCGTCGCCATTCCGGACAAGGGCGGCCACCGCGTCGCGGCCCTCAGCCTCGTCAACCAGGCGATCACGCAGGTCCAGGCGGGGATCGCGGTCGGCGCCGGGATGTGACGCTAGCGGTCGTCGCGGCGGGCGGCGCCGTCCGCCGCGATGGGCGCCTGACCAGGGATGCGACGGCAGGTTAGGCGTCGAGATCCTCGGCCAGGATGGCCATCTCGAACAGGAACGAGCCAGCCTCGTCCTCGTCCTCGTAGATGACGCCGATGAACTCGCCCTTGAGCTCCACTTCGGCGGAGTCCTTCTGCTTGCGCGCGATGACCGCGACGTGCGGGTTGCCGAAGGTGCGCTTCAGGTGCGCCTCGACGCGCTTGAGGTCTCTCTCGTCCACGGGCGAGGCCCTCCTAGGCCTGACGGCAAATCGGGCGCGACCCTAGCCGCATTCGCCGGAGGGGCAAGCGTCAGATCTCGTAGTCCGGCGCGTAGGCGTCGTCGGCGAGGCGTATGGTCCATCGACCGCGCCGGCTCCTCGCAGGTCGGGCAGTTGACCAGGCGCGCCGGCACGCCGACAGCGGTGCAGCCGGGCGGGACGTTCTTCAGCACGACGGCGCCGGAGGCCACCTTGGCGTAGTCGCCGATCGTGATGTTGCCGATCACCTTCGCGCCGGCGCCCAGCAGCACGCCGCGGCCGATCTTCGGATGGCGGTCGCCGCGCTCGGCGCCGGTGCCGCCCAGCGTCACGCCCTGCAGCATGGAGACGTCGTCGCCGATCACCGCCGTCTCGCCGATGACGATGCCGGTGCCGTGGTCGATGAAGACGCCCTTGCCGATGCGGCGTGGCCGGATTGATGTCGACCTGGAAGACCTCGGACATGCGGCTCTGCAGGTAGAAGGCCAGCGTCTGGCGGCCCTGGGACCACATCCAGTGGGCCACGCGATGGGTCTGCAGCGCCTGGAAGCCCTTGAAGAACAGGAACGGCTGCATGTAGCCGCGGCAGGCCGGATCGCGCTCGAACACCGCCTGCAAGTCGGCTTCGATCGCCGGCGATGATCGCCGGATCCGACGCGAACGCCTCCTCCGCATGTCTCGCGCACGCTCATGGCGCGCAGCTCCTGGTCGCCCAGCTTGCGGGCGAGCTGGTAGGAGAGCGCCGCGGCCAGGTCCTCGTGCTTGAGGATGGTCGCGTGCAGCAGGGAAGCGAGGCTGGGCTCGGTCTGCGGCCGCGTGCTGGGCCTCGTTGCGCAGCGCCGCCCACACCGGCGGCGTCGACTGCGGCGCCACCACTTTCAAGCGTTGCGGCATCGGCGTCTCCCCTGAACTTCCCCAACCGGCATTTTCGCAGGCGGGGCTTAACACCACCCGAAAAACGCTCTCGACGTTTCGGGCCTTATAGCCCAGATGAGCCGCGATCGGCCAATTTCAAGGGGATCGCGCTTGACTCTGACCTTGCCGAACGAGCCAGAATTCGGTCAGCCGATGGCGATCGGCGAGCGGAACGACGAGGTCCTGGGGTTCCTGGCCCTCCGCCGCTCGGCCTCGGCCGCCGCCCTCACCGCCCCCGGCCCGGACGAGTCCGAGCTCGCGAAGTTGCTCAGGCTGGCGGTCCGCGTGCCTGATCACGGAAAGCTTTTTCCGTGGCGATTCATCGTGTTGTGCGGGAAAGAGAAGGCGGCCTACGTCGCGGCGCTTGAACCGCTCGCCGCCGACCAGGTCAATCCGGACAAGGCCAAGGCGGCCCTCGCCAAGGTGCGCAACCCCCCTGTCTCGGTCTGCGTGGTTTCACGTTTGCTTGAAGGGGCGATTCCGGAGTGGGAGCAGCGGCTCTCGTCCGGCGCCGTCTGCATGACGCTGCTGATCGCCGCCCAGGCGGCGGGCTATGGCGCGAACTGGATCACCGACTGGTACGCCTATGACGCCCGGGCGAAGGCGGTGCTCGGCCTCAGCGGCGATGAGCGGGTCGCGGGCTTCGTCCACATCGGCACGCCGGCGGAAACACCGCTCGAGCGCGTCCGGCCCGCCGTCGCCGACTTGACGAGCACCTGGTCTCCCTAACCGCGCCCGCGGTAAGGCGCGACGCCCTGGTCGGGCAGCCACAGACCCTCGGGGGCGGGACCGGTCTGCCAGAAGACGTCGATGGGAATCCCGCCGCGCGGATACCAGTAGCCTCCGATGCGCAGCCACCGCGGGCTCGCCGCCGCCACGATCCGCTTGCCGATCGCAACCGTGGTGTCCTCGTGGAAAGCGCCGTGGTTGCGGAACGAGCCGAGGTAGAGCTTCAGCGACTTGGATTCGATCAGCCAAGCGTCCGGCGCGTAGTCGATGACCAGATGCGCGAAATCCGGCTGGCCGGTGATGGGGCAAAGGCAGGTGAACTCGGGCGCGGCGAACCGGGCCAGGTAGAGGCTGTCCTGGTGCGGGTTGGCCACACGCTCCAACACCGCCTCGTCCGGGCTCGCGGGCAAGGGTGTCTGGCGGCCGAGCTGGGTGAGGCGCGCATCGCTCATCGGCGCGAACCCTAGCGCAGGAACGCCTCGCCCGACTATGGTCGTCCGCGACAACGACAAATGGGAGGCTTGGGCATGACGACGGCAGGCAGAGACTTCGATGGCGCAATTGTCGTCGTGACGGGCGCCTCGACCGGGCTTGGCCGCGCCATCGCCGTCGAGACAGCCGGCCGCGGCGCGAAGGCGCTCGTCGTCGACTATGCCTCGAACACCAAGGAGGCCGAAGAGACCTGCGACCTGGTGCGCAAGGCCGGCGCCGAGGCGATCGCTGTTCAAGGCGACGTCGGCCAGGACGCCGACTGTCGCGCCATCGCAGAGAAGGCGCAGCCTTACGGCCGCATCGATGCGCTGTTCAACAACGCCGGCACGACCAAGTTCGCCGGCCATGCCGACATGGACGCGGTCAGCGACGAAGACTTCCTGCGTATCTACCGCATCAACGTGGTCGGGCCGTTTCAGATGTTGCGCGCGGCCCGCGCGCTGCTGGAAGCGACCCAGACCGCGAGCGCGGTGGTGAACACAAGCTCGATCGCGGGGGTCGCCGGCATCGGCTCGTCAGTGCCGTACGCGGCGTCGAAGGGCGCGCTGAACACGATGACGATCAGCCTGGCGCGGGCGCTCGCGCCCAAGATCCGCGTCAACGCCATCTGCCCCGGCTTCATCGACACGCCTTGGTTCGGCAAGGGGATCGGCGCGGCCGGTCAAGCGGCGGTGCGGGAGCGCGCGGCGGCCGCAACGCCCCTGCAGGTTGCGTCCAGCGCCCAGGACATAGCGGAAGCCGCGGTCTTCCTGGCGTCCCCGGCGGCGCGGCACATCACCGGCGAGATGCTGCTCGTCGACGCCGGCAGCCACCTGAACTATTCCCCGCTCGCAGCGCGCTGACCGGTAACGAATTGCCACCCCCAACGGCCACGGCTAGGGTCGCTGGCTGATGGCGCACGATGTTTTCATCAGCCATTCGTCAAAGGACAAGCCGGCCGCCGACGCGGTCTGCGCGCTGCTCGAATCCGACGGGCTAAGGTGCTGGATCGCCCCGCGCGACGTCCAGGCCGGCGTCAGCTACGCCGGAGCGATCATCGACGCGATCAACGAATGTCGCGCGATGGTGCTCATCTTCTCCGACGCCGCCAACGCCTCGCCGCAGATCGAACGCGAGATCGAGCGCGCCGCCAACCGGCGGATCCCCATCCTGCCCTTTCGCATCGAGGATGTGGCGCCTGAGCACGGGCTCGAGTACTTCCTGAGCACTCCGCACTGGCTGGACGCGTTCACGCCGCCGCTCGAAGCGCACATTCGCGAGCTCTCGAGGCAGCTGCACGCCTTGCTGGACGCCAAGCCGCCGGCGGCGCCTGTCGCGCCGGCGACGGTCGCGGCCGTCGCCGCGCAGGTCGGCGCGCATCCTGCGGCGGCGACCCCGGCCCACGCCGCCTCCCCAACCCGGACCAGGATGGCGACCGGCACGCTGGTTGCGATCGGAGCGGTCGTCGTCGGCGGCGCGCTGGCGGTGGCCGGGGGCGCGGCCCTGTGGCTACAGGGTCAAAAGGCGGCCCCAGCGGCGTCCGGCGCGGCGGTGGCGAGTTCCGCCGTTGCGAGTTCGGCGACCGCCAGTTCCACCAGCGCCGCCCCGCCGGCATCGAACGCCAGCACGCTCGCCGAGTCCGCGGCCGCGACCTCCGCCGCGGCGCGGGCGGTCGCCAGCCTGCCACCGCCGCGTCCGGTCACGGAGCGCGGAACCCGCGTGGGCGCGATCGTCCGGCGGCCCCCCGCTGTCGGCCCGAGGATCGCCGCGATCAGGCCCCCGCCGATCGTGCTGAGACGGCCGCCACCCTTCCGGCCGCCTCTCCGGCCACCTCCCCGACGGCCGCCGCTGCGCCGGCCGCCGCCGCGGCCCGCCCGCCGTGGTCTCGTCTAGATCCTCGCTCCCGCCCGACTCTTTTAGCTTTGCTTTATGGCCGAAGCCGCCTGGGCGGATCGATCTCTTACGCGTGGGCCAGGTAGGTTTGCCGAGTTGTTCGCCCAATTGGTGGGCAAGCGAGGCGCCTAAGAACTCGGCAGCCAGTTGGATAGTCGCCTACGAAATGCCCACGCACGTCTGGCATGGGCGAAAGAGGACCTCAACGGGTTGGCGCAACGAACACGGTCCGGGAATACGGACCTCTGGCGATCCGGGAATTGGGGGCCGTCACGCCGGCGTGCTCGCGCGGCCTGCATCAATAAGGGGATTTCAATGAGCAATCTGAAGCTGACTCTCTGCGCCGGCGCCGCATCGCTTGGCTTGGCCTGGGCCGGAACCGCGGCCGCGCAGACCGCCACGCCTCCGCCCGCTGCGCCGGCGGCCAACCCCATGCCCTATCCGTCGATGACCGCCCCCCTGGCGGCCAATCCGAATCCGGCCGTCTTCGACGCCGGCCCGCTGGGCAAGATCATGGTCGACGGCGTCCTGAGCGCCGACGCTCTGTGGCAGTCGAACCCGCAGTTCGGGCCGTTCGGCCAGACCCAGAGCGGCTACGCCGATATCACCAACGCCCAGGTGATCCTGAACAAGACCGACGGGCCTATCCAGTTCTACGTCCAGGCCGGCGCCTACTCGATCCCGACGCTTGGCGTGGCCTACCTGCGCACGAACCAGCTGGACAGCAACACCTTTGGCTACGTCCCGCAGGGGTTTGTGAAGATCGTCCCGAACTCGAATGTCAACATAGAGGTCGGCGCCCTGCCGACGCTCGTCGGCGCCGAGTACGCCTTCTCGTTCGAGAACTTCAACATCGAGCGCGGCCTGCTCTGGAACGTGGAGCCCGTGGTCTCCAAGGGCGTCCAGCTGAACCTCTCGAAAGGTCAGTGGTCGGCGTCGCTGGCGTGGACCGACGGATACTACTCGAACGTCTATACGGCGCTGTCCGGACAGGTGACGTACACGTTCAAGAACAACGACACGCTCGAGTTCGTCGGCGAAGGCAACGTGGGCACAAACCACGTCGCGAACTTC
The DNA here is from genome assembly GCA_963719975.1 of uncultured Alphaproteobacteria bacterium. Taxonomy (GTDB): domain Bacteria; phylum Pseudomonadota; class Alphaproteobacteria; order Caulobacterales; family Caulobacteraceae; genus Poindextera. The sequence goes on along the minus strand of CAVRED010000007.1, from coordinate 271,002 downwards.
GTCACGCCGCTCGCGGCGAACAATGGGCAGATCTACAACCTCATCTTCACCCACACCCAAGGGTCGTGGGAGTTCATGCCCTATGTGCAATACCAGAGCACTCCCACGGTCCGGGCCGGCGGCGTGGTGCTGACCCCGAGCGGCAGCACCTGGGGCGCCGCGTTCCTGACCAAGTACAGTTTCACGCCGACGATCAGCGTGGCGGGCCGCATCGAGTACATAAGCTCGAGCGGCGGGGCCAACCTGCTGGGCTATGGCGTCGGCTCCAACGCGTGGACGTTCACCATCACCCCGACCTACCAGAAGGGGATCTTCTTCGTCCGCGGCGAGCTGTCCTACACCACCATCGGTTCAGGCACGCCTGGCCTTCTGTTCGGCTCCAGCGGGACGAGCACCGACCAGGGCCGCGCGATGCTGGAGACCGGCTTCATCTTCTAGTCGCCTAGCGGGGCGCGGCGAGCTGCGCCCTGTCTGTTTTCTCCCCCGACGACAACTCAGCCGGCCCGCTCGCGGGCCGGCTCTTTCGTTCGCGCCATCTTTCCAAACAACCGTTCGAGGGATTGCGTAGGGTCAACGCGGACGGGATAATGCCGCCGGCAACCACAACGCTTCCATTTGCAAGGACACAGGCCCGCGAGCGACGGGCCAAGGGAGAGGATTTCAAACATGGCTTGGGATTTCGAGACGGATCCTGAATTTCAGAAAAAGCTCGATTGGATCGAAGACGTGATGGAGAACGAGATCGAGCCGCTCTCGCATCTCGGCATGGCCGCCTTCTCGACCGAAGGCCGCGAACGCTTCATCAAGCCGCTGCAGGACCGGGTGAAGGCGGAGGGCCTGTGGGCCTGCCACCTCGGCCCCGAACTCGGCGGCCAGGGCTATGGCCAGGTGAAGCTGGCGCTGATGAACGAGAAGCTGGGCCGCAACGGGCTGGCCCCTTCGATTTTCGGTTGCCAGGCGCCAGACACCGGCAACGCCGAGATCATCGCCCACTACGGCACCGATGAGCAGAAGGAGCGGTGGCTGAAGCCGTTGCTGAACGGCGAGATCCGCTCGGCCTTCTCCATGAGCGAGCCCACCGGCGGCTCCGACCCGCTCACGTTCAAGACCCGCGCGGTGCTCGAGGGCGATGAGTGGGTGATCAACGGCGAGAAGTGGTTCTCGTCCGGCGCCTATGGCTCGAGCGTGCTCGTCCTCTACGCGATCACCGATCCGGACCATAAGAACCCCTACGAGCGCACCTCCATCTTCCTCGTGCCCACCGACACGCCGGGCGTCGAGATCGTGCGCGGGATCCACGTCGGGGCCGGCCCCGTCGGCGGCCCGGGAGGCCACGGCTACATGCGCTACACCAACGTGCGGGTGCCTTACGGCGCTCTGCTCGGTGACCGAGGCGGCGCATTCAAGATCGCCCAGACCCGCCTTTCTGGCGGCCGGGTGCACCATGCGATGCGCACGGTCGGCGCCTGCAAGCGCGCGCTTGATCTGATGTGCCAGCGGGCGGTTTCGCGCACCACGCGCGAGGGCAAGCTCGCTGACTACCAGATGGTGCAGCAGCAGATCGCCGACAGCTGGATCGCCTACGAGCAGTTCCGTCTGCTGGTCATGCAGACCGCCTGGAAGATCGACCGCTACAAGGACTACACCAAGGTCCGCAAGGACATCGCCGCCGTGAAGGTGGCCATGCCCAAGGTCTATCAGGACATCGCGACAACCGCGGCGCATCTGCACGGCGCGATCGGCGTCTCCAACGAGATGCCGTTCATGGGCATGGTGACGAGCGCGCTCGTCATGGGCATCGCCGACGGGCCGACCGAGGTCCACAAGGTCACGGTCGCCAAGCAGGTCCTGGCTGACTACCGGCCTTCGAACGAGCTCTTCCCCGCCTACCACATCCCCAACCAGCGGGCGGCGGCGGCGGAGCGGTTCGCCGACGACCTGAAGGCGCTGAAGGAACAGCGCGAGAAGCGCCTGGGCTCAGAGGCGAAGGCGGAAGCCACTGCCTGACGCGTACGCCCCCCTGCTGGTCGGCCTCGGCGGCACGACCCGACCGGAGTTGACCAGCGAGCGGGTGCTGATCAAGGCGCTGGAGGCGGCCGAGCGCGCCGGCGCTCGCACGCGCCTGTTCGGCGGCGCCTTCCTCTCCAAGCTGCCGATCTACGACCCGAGCACCAGCGCCCAGTCGGGCGAGCTCGAGACCGTGCTCGCCGCCGTACGCGAGGCGGACGGGATCCTGATCTCGACGCCGGGCTACCACGGCTCGGTTTCGGGCCTGATCAAGAATACGCTGGATGCGCTCGAGGGCTTGCGGGGCGACGAGCGGCCCTACCTCGACGGCCGCGCGGTCGGCTGCATCGTGACCGCCGACGGCTGGCAGGCGTGCGGCACGGCGCTTTCCGCCCTGCGCACGATCGTGCACGCGCTGCGCGGCTGGCCGACGCCGCTGGGCGTCACCTTCAACCCCTCGGCCGCCAAGCTGTTCGACGACGCCGGCGCTCTCTGCGACGAAGGCAACGCCCGCCAGGTCGAGATGCTGGCGAGCCAGGTCGTATGGTTCGCCCGCGCGATGCGGCGGTAGCGATCGGGCTTTCAGGTCTTCGGCCAGAACGGGACCAGCATCGGCGCCCGTGTCCGATAGGTGGCGTAGGCGCCCAGGCCCAGCTCCTGGCTTAGGAACCGTTCCTCCAGCCTGGCCTTCAGCCACAGGCCGAACGTCGCGATCGCGGCGCCGATGAGGTTGAGCGCGCCGCCGTACTGAAGCGCGAGCGCGAAGCCGGCCAGGATGAGGCCGGTGTAGATTGGGTGGCGCACGAGCGCATAGGGACCGGTCGCGACGAGCTCGTGACCCTCCTTGCGTCCAACCATGCTGGACCAGCGCGTTCCGAGCGCGATCCGCGCCCACCAGGTGAACAGAAGTCCGACCATGACCAGGCTCGTCATCGCCCAGGCCGCCCACGGCTGCAGGGTCCAAAGCGGCGGGCCGCCGATGGGCGCGCCGGCCAGCGACCGCGTGCCGGCAAATAGCAACACCGCGCCGATACTCGTCGGGATGTGGTGGCGCGCCTGCGCGAGCAGCGAAGGCCGGGCGATCGTGCGATGGCGAAGACCGGTGACGACCGCCGCAAGCTCCCAGGACACGAACCAGGCCGCCCATAGCCAGAGGCTGGCGCCTAGCGCATCCACAGGGGCGAGGCTTTAAGCCTCGGCCTTCTTCTTCGCCGCCTCGCTCTTCCTGAGCGCCTCGCCGGAGTCGAAGGCTTCGCGCCAGGCCGTGCGGGCCGGCGGCGGCTCGGGCGCGCGGCTGTCCGGCCTGGGCCGCCTGTTCGGCGATCTGCCGGCCGAGCGCGATGACCGGCGGGATCTCGCTGTCGGCGAGCGGCGGCATCCACTGTTTGCGCTTCATCGCCGCCTCGACGTAGGGCGCGAGTTCCTCGGCCTTGCGCTTGACCCGCTCGGCTTCGCGCTCCTTGAACTCGCCCATCACCTCGCGGCGAACAGCTCGAGCGCCTCGCAGATGTCCTCGTGCCGGTTGCGGCCGCCCTGCTGGATGAAGGCCACCTGGTCGACGCCGCATTCGTCGAACTTGCGCAGGTGGTCGCGCAGGCCGTCGGGCGTGCCGATGCCGCCTTCGGCGATCTGGCCGCCGGCCGGCATGTTGGGCAGCGCCTGCTGGAACTTCTCCCAGATGTCGGTCCGCCCGGGGATCTGCTCGCCGAAGCCGTAGTGCCAACCGAGCGCGAACTGGAAGAAGCGGAAGCCATCCTGGAAGCGGCGACGGGCCTCCTCGACGTCGTGGTGGATGCCGAAGCTCGAGACCATGCAGATGTTGGGGTTCACCGCATGCCCGATCGGCACGCATTCTTCCTTGAAGATCCGATAGTAGTCGTCGACCCACTGCTTGGCCTCGGCCGGATCGACGAAGGCGAAGGTCAGCGCGCCGATGCCGAGCCGGGCCGCCAGCTTGATCGTCTCGCGGTTCGAGCAGGCGACCCAGAGCGGCGGATGCGGCCGCTGCACCGGCTTTGGCATCACGTTGCGGCAGGGCATGGAGAAGAACTCGCCCTCGAACCCCGGATAGGGGTCCATGGCCAGCATGTTGGCGCACTGCTCGACCGCCTCGCGCCAGGCGTTGCGCTTCTGCGCGACGTCGACGCCATACCCGCCGAGCTCGAGCAGGGCCGAGCTCTCGCCGGTGCCGAACTCGACTCGCCCGTTGGAGACAAGATCGAGGGTCGCGATGCGCTCGGCGACGCGCGCCGGGTGGTTGTAGCCCGGCGGCATGAGCACGATGCCGTGGCCAAGGCGGATCTGCTTGGTGCGCTGGGAGCAGGCGGCGAGGAAGATCTCGGGCGCCGAGGAGTGCGAGTACTCCTCGAGGAAGTGGTGCTCGACCTCCCAGACGTTGTCGAAGCCCAGCCGGTCGGCCAGCTCGACCTGGTCGAGCGCGTCCTGGAACAGCTTCTGCTCCAGCCCCTTGGTCCAGGGCCGCGGCAGTTGGTGCTCGTAGAAGATGCCGAAACGCATGGAGGGGTTCCTCTTCTCTAGATCTGTAGCGGTCACGACGCCGCGACGCTCGGCCGGCACGCGCGGACGGGAGGCGGCTCGTCGTCTTCGTGCGAGTCCATCACCGGGCCGGTGACGGGTGAGTCCGGCACCTCGCCGCCCGCCTCGGGGCGGATCATGCGCACCTTCCGCCAGCCGCCGAACGTGTAATAGAGCACCGAGAGCACGCTCGAGGTGATGGTGCCGAGCGGGAAGCTCCACCAGATCGCTTCGGCTCCGAAGCGCGGGATCAAGAAGTGGGCGAACGGCACGCGGATCAGCCACATCGAGACGATGAGGATGAGCATCGGCGGCCAGACCGCGCCGGTCGAGCGGACGATGCCGCTCAGCGCGAAGGTGGCGTTGAAGATCACGAACGCCCACAGCACCGTGCGGTCGATGTGCAGGGCGATCGGGATCGTCGGCGACCCGAAGGGCAGGAACGGATAGAGCGGGATCGGGCCGAGGAGGTAGATCAGCGCCGCGCAACTTCCGGTGACGGCGACGCTGAGCAGGACGCCGATGCCGGCGATGCGCGAGACGCGGTCCCACTTGCCCGCGCCGACGTTCTGGCCGGCCATCGACGAGATCGAGGCCCCGACCGCCATGCCCGGCATCTGGATGTAGTTCCACACCTGCTGCGCGCCGATGTAGGCGGCCGACGGTCACGGCCCCGAAGCCGTTGACGAACCCGATCATCACCATCGAAGCGCCCGACATGATGAACATCTGCAGGCTCATCGGCAGCCCGCGCACCAGGAGCGGCCGCAACAGGCTCCAGTCCGGCTTGAGCAGGCCGAGCTCGCTCGGCCGAAGCATGATGACGCTGTGCGTGCGGTAGAGGTAGACGAGCAGCAGCGCCAGCGAGACGCTCTGTCCGATCAGGGTCGACATGGCCGATCCTGCGATGCCCAGCTTGGGAAAGGGCCCGATGCCGGCGATGAGCAGCGGGTTGAAGATGATGTCAAGGACGACCGCCAAGGCCATGAAATAGAACGGGGTTCGCGAATTCCCCGCGCCCCGCTGCGCCATCTGCAGGAACATGAAGAAGTACATGAACGGCATCGCGGTGAAGACGATGCGCATGTAGATGATCGCGTCGGCCCTCGCCGCCGGCGGCGTGCGCATCAGCGTCAGGACGTGCGGCGCGAAGTTCCAGCCCAGAAGCGCCAGCACGACCGACAGAGCGAAGAAGAACGAGATCGCCGTCCCCATCACCCGTTTGACGAGGCGTGAAGTCCCCTGCCCCGACGGCCTGGGCGATCATGATGTTGGCGGCCATGGTGGCACCGAAGATCGCGCCCTGGGCCAGGAAGCCGATGACGTTGGCGTTGCCGATGGCGGCGATCGCGGTCACGCCCAGGAGGTGGCTGACCCAGAACTGATTGGCGGTCAGGTTCAGCGACTGCAGCACGTTGGTGCCGAGCATCGGCAGCGAAAACAGGATCAGCGTCTTCGCGATCGGGCCTTCGGTCAGGTTGCGCCTGGGGTAGTGGCCGCCGCCTGGCCGCCCATGGAAATGAGGATTCGGACATATCTTAAGTGTAACGCCTAAATCGGATGGTCCGGCGACCGATGAATTCGGCCCGGCCGCCGCAAATCAAGTGATCGCCATTCACCCTCGCATAGCATCGGTCGCCGCGGGTGGCTATGGCGGGCGGCCAAGCTAGACGGGCGGCCCGGCCGGGCCGGGCTCGACGATCGGCGGCGGCGCCGTCGAGATGGCGGTCGGCGTCGGCCCGCCAAGTCCGGCTTCGAGCGCGAGCGCCGCGAGGTTGCTCTCGTGCGAGCGCTTGTCGATCCGGTAGAAGAACAAAACCGAGACCGCGAGCGAGTTCAGGACCATCCCGGCGGGCACCGACAGCCAGACCAGGTGGGTCATGATCGCCGGGTCCACCTTGTCGACCGCGCCGGCGCCCGCCGCTCTCGGCAGATGCACGAAGGCCAGCATCCCGTTGCCGAGCAGCGTGCCGATGCCGGTGGTGAACTTGGGCAACAGGCCGTTGGCGGCGAACAGCAGCCCCTCCGAGCGGCGGCCGGTCTTGACCGCCGCATCCTCGACCACGTCGGCGATCATCGACGAGACGATGACGAACCCGACCAACGCGAGCGCGCTCGAGACGAAGACGTCGGCGGTCAGGATCACCGGAATCCACGGGGACCCATTTGGCGGCAGAAGGCCGGCAAGCCTCAGGGCGACCGGAATGACGCCAGCGAAGATCGCCAGGAAGAAGACCGTCATCATGGTCCGCTTCTTGTCGAGCGCGCGGCTGAGCGCCGGCGCGATGGCGATGCCGAGGAAGTAGGACGGCAGGATGAACAGGCCGATGGCGCCGATCACCCGGCTGGAAAGGCCCCAGAAGTAGTAGCTCATGAAGAGCTGAAGGCTCGCCGCCATGCCGCCGGCGATGCCGGACAGCAGGCCGGAGACCATGACCGAGATGAGCGAGCGATTGGCGAGCGTGTGCCAGATTTCCTTGGCCGACGCGGCCAGAGTCATCGACCGCTTGGGTTCCGAGCGCAGGTAGGGGATGAACCGGTGGGTCGCGTAGGACGAGCCCAGGATGGCGACGAAGATGACGATCGCGGCGACGAGGAAGAAGTTGCCGTACGCTTCCCTGTTGAGCTGACCGAGCGGATTGCTCGCGCGACTTCTGCAGGTAGAAGGCGAACAAGACGAAGTTGGCGATCGTGCCGCCAAAGACGCCGAAGAAGTAGCGGAAGCTGATCAGGCTGGTGCGCTCGTGGTAGTCGGGAGCGAGCTCCGGCGAGAGCGCGTCCGACGGCACCTGATAGAGGCTGGTGCAAAGCCGCAGGAGCACCAGCATGGCCAGCGTGTAGACCGCCAGCGCGTCGCCGGCGAGGCCGTGCGGCGGGCGCCAGAGAAGGATGATGGCGAGCGCTATCGGCAGCGCCGAGGCATACATGAACGGGTGGCGCCGGCCCCAGGGCGAGCGGAAGGTGTCGGAGAAGCGGCCAAGGGCCGGATCGATGACGGCGTCGACGATCAGCGAAATCAGGATCACGACCCCGACGGTGATCGGGTCCATGCCGATCACGCGGATCAGGAAGAGGTTGATGACCGAGGTCGACAGCGCGACGCCGGCGACCGACTGCACGACGGAGCCGACGCCGTATGAGACTTTGGTGCCCAGCGTCAGCGGCGGGCGGGCGGCGACGTCGCTCAAGGGGCGCTCCTGGACCTGGCTCAGACCGGCCGCGGGGTGATCGGCCCCTCGGCCAGCTCGCAACTCTTCGATCGCCGCCTCGGCGAGCGCCGCGGCCTCGCCCAACTTCCTCACGTTGTCCGCGTGATGGGCGCGGTCGATGCGGTAGAACATCAGCGCGCTGGTCGAGCAGAGCGTGATGAAGGTGTAGGTCGGCAAGTAGATCAGGATCAGATTGCGAATGATCGTCGGATCGACGTGGCCCGGTCGCGCGTGCATCGGAAAGTGCACGAAGCCCAGCACAAGGCCGGGAATGAGAGCGGCGAAGCTGCTCGTCACCTTCCGCACCAGCGACTCGGCGGCGTAGAGCAGGCCCTCCGAGCGCTGGCCGGTCTGGACGGCGGCTTCGTCCACGACATCGGCGATCATGGACGTGACGATGATGAAGCCGGTCGTGGCGAGCCCGGTGGTCGCCATGTTGTCGATGATGATCACCGGCAACACCCACGGCGCACCGGCCGGCATGAGGCCGAGCAGCCAGGCGCCGAGCGGAACCGTCGTCGATGCGATGGCGAGGAAGAAGACCGTCAGACAAGCGCGCTTCTTGTCCATGATGCGCCCGATGATGGGCGCCAGCACCACGCCGATCAGTCCGGCCGGAATGAGGGTGAGGCCGAGGACCAACAGGGCGTTCGAGCCGAGCTGGAAGGCGTAGGTCGAGAAATAGAAGCCGAGGCCGCCGGCGATCCCGACCGCGATGCCGAAGATGAGGCTGGACAGCGCGATGGAGACGAAGTTGCGGTTGGCCAGCGCCGCGCCGATGACCTTGGCGAGCTGACCCGGTTCGCGCACGCGCTGCGGCCTGTGCAGGTACGGGATGAACCGGTGGGTGGCGATGGCCGAGGCGAACAGGGCGACGACGCCGATGATCGCCGTCGTGATGGCGAAAGGCGCATAGGCGGCGAAGTTGAACTGGCCGAAGCTCTCGGTCCTGGTCTTGCGCAGGAACACGCCGAAGGTCAGGACGACGCCGAGAGCCGCGCCGATCACGCCGCTGAACAGGTAGCGATAGCTCGAGACGTTCGTGCGCTCGTCATAGTTCTGCGTGAGCTCGGGCAGCAATGCGGACGCCGGAATCTCGTTCAAGCTGTCGAACAGCCGCGTGCCGAGGACCGTCACCAGCAGCCAGAGGAAGATCGTCCGCTGGGGCGCGCCGTGCGGCGGCATGAACAGAAGCGCAAAGCAGATCGCCGCCGGAATGGTCGCGCCGTAGATGTACGGATGCCTGCGCCCCCAGCGGGTGTGCGTGCGGTCCGAGATTTGGCCGACAATCGGGTCCCAGAAGGCGTCGATGAAGAGCGCGATGCCGATCGCCGCGCTCACCCAGGGCGCGGGCAGACCGACCAGCTGGTTGTAGAAGAACAGCATGAGCCCGCAGAGGCGGCCTTTGACGGCCCCGGCCATCGTGCCCATGCCGTAGAAGAACTTGGTCAGGGTATCGAGAGGTGGCCGCTCAGCCGCGTTCACTGCGCTCACGTGCGCTCAGACAGGCGCATTCCCGACCTCCCGACGTCTCTCACTGTCCAGCTTCGCTTTGCGTGGCGAACCCGTGGTTGCCGCAAACCCTGGAAGATGTTTGACGCCCCGTCAATCGGCGTCCCCGCCGGGTTGTGTCTCCGTTTGAAATGGAATCGCGTTCCGCCGCAGGGGCATGGCCCACGGGGAAGGATGGTCAGCGAACTTCGGGTGGTGGTGGTGGTGGTGGTGGTGGTGGTGCGAAGCTCGCTGACCATCCTTCCCCGCGGGGGGTCAGGAGGAATCGGGTTGGTCGTCGTCGCCGCTGGCGAGCTCGAGCGCGTCCAGCTTGAAGAACATCGTGCGGGCCGCGCTCCGCGCGTCGATCCAGATGCAGTGGGCGAAGGGAAGCTCCACGCGATCGTCGACCCGCTCGGCGGTCATGCGCGGGCCGCCGGACTTCAGCCGCACCACGTCGCCCGCCTTCACCTGCAACGGCTCGCTGCTGATGGCCATCAGAGCAGCTCCGTCGCTCCAGGCGCCGTCGACTGCGCGTGGAGAAGGGTGGAGGAAGGGACGCGTGGCGTGACTGGCCGCAGCTGCGAGGGAGCCGTGCTGTGCGAACGGATCGATCGGCGGACGTCTCTGCCGTGACGGTTGAACATGCGGGCTCTCATGCGGTTGCGACGAGCGGAGAATAGCGCCGCTGGGGGAGCGCTCAGGGATTGGCTTAGCCTCTCGGTCGTCATTCCGAATAACCGCTCCCGGCGCTTAGCAGACACCGCCATTGCGGCATCAGCCTTGGGATAGAGGCGGTCGCTCGGGTGTCGGCCTGAGTGATGCTAGAATGCGCGCCGATGTCGAAGACAGAACCCGGTAACGCCCCTCTCTCGCCGTTCGAGGAAGAGCTGGCAGCGTTCTTTGGTGAGACAACTGCCGGCGGGTTGCCGCCGCCGACTCGGGATCACGTCACGTTCCAGGCAGCCGAGCGGACGGCGCCGCCGCTGGAGGCGGCCGAAGACCTGGTCCGGCACATCCGGGCCCAGAGGAAGACGCGCGCCCACCTCTCGCGCGACACGCGGGTAAATGCCCGTACGCACACATCCTACAGCGGCGCGGTCACAGTGCGCGTGGCGTTTCACGACCATCGCTTCCAAACGATCAGGTTCCGCGCGACTGACAGTGGCGAGCTGCTCGCGAGTCACAACGGCGCTGGCCGAAGCGCCCTTTCGCTGATCCTGCAGGAATGGCTAGTCACATCCGACCGCTTCAGTCGCCCCTGCTGGCGCACGGCGGACGAGTGGAAGCGCGGCGAGCCGGGGCACTGTGCTCCGACCTAGGAGGACGGTGGATCGATGATCGAAGCGGTGTGCGACTGCGGAGCCATCCGGCTGGAAGTCGCCGAGGCGCCCGAGAAGTTGAACGACTGTCAATGCTCATGGTGTCAGCGGCTGGGCGCGCTATGGGCCTACTACAAGAAGGACCAAGTTCGCCTCGTCTGCGACCCGGGAGCGACGTCGATCTATGTTCGGGCTCCGCGAAGGCTGGAGTTCCATCGCTGCAAGGTCTGCGGCCTTACCACACACTGGGTAAGCATCGACCAAACGCGACGACGAATGGGGGTGAACGCTCGCCTAATGCCACGCAAGGTGCGCGGCAGTGCTGCGGTATACCAAGGCTGAAGGGTCAGCTTGCCCCAGCGGAGCGGTGGCCGCTCTCGGGCACGGAGCTTGTGTCAGCTTCTGGCGCTTAGCGGACAGGGCGGAAGCTGTCAGACCTGACGAGAAATCAGGAAGACCGCAGTGTGGACCTTTCCCTCGTGAGCGCTAGGGTCGGCTTTGCCATGACCGAAGACGAGACGCGCGTGATCGTGCTGAGCTTTCTGGGCGGGGTAACCGTCCGATGACGCTCACGCGACGAATGGCGGTCGCCGGCGGTCTGGCGCTGGGCGTCGCCGGGGTGGCGAGAGCTCAGGCGGAGGCCGTCATCGATTGCCCGGCCGGCCAGCTGCAGGGCGCAAGCGACGGGGCGGTCAAGGTTTTCAAGGGCATCCCCTACGCTCAGCCGCCCGTCGGTCTCCTGCGCTGGCGGCCGCCGCAGCCAATGGCGCGCTGGACCGGTGTGAAGAGCGCCGTGCGTTTCGGGCCCGCCAGCGTGCAGCTGCCACCGACCGTCACGCTCTACGCCGACGACGTTGGACGGATGAGCGAAGACTGCCTGACACTGAATGTCTGGGCGCCGGCGGCGGCGAAGGACGCGCCGGTGCTGGTCTGGATTCATGGCGGCGCGTTCGTGACGGGCGCCAGCAGCGAGCCGCTGTTCGACGGCGCCCGTCTGGCGGCGCGCGGCGACGTCATCGTCGTCACCATCAACTACCGGCTCGGACCGCTTGGCTTCTTTGCGGTCGGCGACCTCAGCGCGGAGGACCCGCTGGGCATCTCCGGCAACTACGGGCTGTTGGACCAGATCGAGGCGCTTCGCTGGATCCAGCGAAACATCGCCGCGTTCGGCGGCGATCCGGCCAACGTCACCATCGCCGGCCAGTCGGCGGGCGCCTGCTGCGTGCTCTACCTGATGGCCTCGCCCAGAGCGCAGGGTCTGTTCCACCGCGCGATCGCCGAGAGCGCCTACATGGTCTCCGTCCCGGCGCTGCGCGAAAGCGCGTTCGGGTCGCCCTCGGCGGAGGAAACCGGCCGGCAGGTGGCCGAAGCGAGGCAGATCGACCTGGCCACGCTTCGCTCGTTGGACGCCCGCACGGCCACCAATATCCTCTACGCCGGTGGCTACATCCCGGCCCCGACGGTCGACGGTGTCGTCGTCCCGGCTCAGTTGGTAGAGACGTTCGACCGCCGCGACCAGGCGCCCGTTCCGCTGCTCGCCGGATACAACAGCGGCGAGATGCGCTCGCTGACAGTTCTGACGCCGCACGCGCCAAGCGACGCCGCCGCGTACGAACGGGCGATCCGCGACCGCTACGGCGACCTCGCCGACGCGTTCCTGCGCCTCTACCCCAGCACCGACATGCGCGAGAGTATTCTGGCGGCCACCCGCGACGGGCTCTACGCCTGGACCGCGGAGCGGGCCGTGCGGGCGCAGACGGCGCTCGGCCAGCCTTCCTTTCTCTACGAGTTCGACCATGGCGGCCCGGCCGCCGACGCCGCCGGCCTGCACGCCTTCCACGCATCGGAGATCCCCTACGTGTTCGGCACGCTGGACCGCGCGCCGCCGCGCTGGCCGAAGCCGCAGGCCGCGGATGGCGCGCTCGCGGCCGCCATGCAGGACTACTGGACTAGCTTCGCCCGCGACGGCCGCCCGCGCAGCGCCGGCGCGCCCGCGTGGCCGGCCTACGAGACCGACGCCGCCGGCATGATCTTCGCCGACGCCCCGCGCCCGGTCACGCCCCTTTCGGCCGCCGCCTATGCGCTGCAGGAAGAGGTCGTCTGCCGCCGCCGCGGCGCCGGCCAAGCCTGGAACTGGAACGTCGGGCTGGCCTCGCCGCAACTGCCGCCGCCAAGCGCGGCCTGCCCGGCGTCGACGTAGTTGTTGGGACGCCGCCTGAGAGCGGACACCCGGCGAGCGCTGGCGAGATTACCTAGGCTTCATTTGTCCATCGATCTCACGAAGGCTAACCCTGACGGGGGGCGAAGAAGGCCGGCGGGAGGACATGCGAGATCTGGGATGACACGCCGCTTCGGCAACGTCGCAGGCGACTTGCCGGGTTGCTGACCCGGCCGGCCGGTGGCCATGTTTGGGCGAGCGCCGCGCTCGCGCTTGTGATGACGGCGTGCATGCCGGGCGGCCGGACAAACGAGGTCGCTACGGGCTACCAGCCAGCCAGCACTCAGGCGGCCGCGAAAGCCGGCGCGCTCGGCCTCCATCCGTGCATGTATCGATCCATGGCCGACGGTCGGGATTTCGCCGCCGACTGTGGCCAGCTCGTCGTTCCGGAGCATCGGGGCGCTGCGGGAAGCCGGCTGATTGCCTTGCCGCTGATCCGAGTCCACGCCCAGGACGCGGCGCCGGACGAGCCCATCTTCACCTTTCAAGGCGGCCCTGGGGCGCCCAACCTGGTTGACTTCCCGATCGCGGCGCTAGTCCGGCCGCACGACATCGTCATGGTCGGATATCGCGGCGTCGACGGCGGCGCAAAGCTGGACTGCCCGGAGGTCGCTGACCACATCGCCGCCGCCCAGGGCGCGCTCATGGGCGCCGCGGCGCTCGCCAGCTACGCGGAGGGTGCGCGCCTTTGCGCCGCACGCCTGACACGCCAAGGGGTCGACCTCGCGGGTTATTCGATGCCCGAGACAGTGGACGACCAGGAAGCGGCTCGTCGGGCGCTGGGCTATGGCAGGGTCGATCTTCTCGGCGGCAGCTACGGCACGCGGCTCGAGCTGATCTACATGTGGCGCTATCCCGAAAGCCTTCGCCGCGTGGTCATGATCGGCGCCAATCCGCCCGGCCACTTCGTCTGGAATCCAGCGCTCACCGACGCCAAGCTCGCTCGTTACGCCGCGCTCTGCATCGCGGACGCCGGTTGCCGAGCCCGGACAGGCGACCCGATGGCGGACTTCCGAAGGGTGTCTGCCCACATGCCGGCGAGCTGGCTCGGCGCGCCGATAGACCCGGACCGCGTACGGTTCGTGACCTTCTTCATGCTGCACGAGTTCAATCGATCCCCGGACGGCGCCGATCCCCTTGGACGGACCGGCCGCCGTCGACGCCTGGCTGGCGGCCGCCCATGGCGACGCCAGCGGGCTTGCGCTGCTCTCGGGCCTCAGCCACGCTTTTCTGCCGCGCCTCATCGGAACCTGGGGCGAGTTCCTCGCCATGGGCTCGGGCGACTATTCCGATCTGACGCCGGATCAGGCGCGCGCGCCCTCGAGCGCCGTCGTCGGCGCGCCGTCGCCCTTTTTCTGGGGCCTCGCGCATGGCTGGCCAGCCAAGCCGGACGATACGGCCTACAGAACCACGAGTCCTTCCGACGTCGAGACCCTGGTGATCGGCGGCACGCTCGACGCCACCACGCCGGTCGAAGGGGTGGCCCGCGACCTGATGCCGAAGCTCTCGCACGGGCGCCTGGTGACGCTGGCCGAGCTTGGCCACGTCGAGAGCTTCTGGGATTCCCAGCCCGCCGCGCGCGACCATCTTCTCACGACGTTCTTCGATCGGGGCGAAGGGGATTCGAGCCGCTACGTGCGCCAGGCGCCGGTGTTTCGCGTCGACAACGGGCTGCCGCATATCGCCCACATGCTCCTAGCGGCCGCCGCTCTGGCCTCCCTCATCGTCGCGGCGGCGATAGGCCTTGTGATGCGAGCGCTTGGCCGGCGGCGGCGCGCCGCCTGAGTCACTCGTCACGTGAGGTCGGATCGGGCCGGGGCGGCTGGGCCGCTGGAGAAGGGATAGGGCGAGACCGACTTGGAGAAGTCGTCGACGGTCAACGTACGGTTGACCGGCTCAGCGGCGCGCTGCGGGCAGGCCGGCCGCTCGCAGATCCGGCACGCCGGGCCGATCGCGACGGTCACCGGCGAGACGAGGTCGAGGCCACGCGAATAGGTCAGCCGGCCCGCGAACTTGAGCTCGCAGCCGAGGCCGATGGCGAGGTCGGAGTCCTCGTTGGCGTACGGCGCCGAGGCGCGGCGAACCGTGCGCGAAAGGGTGAAGTAGCGCTGGCCGTCCGGGGTCTCGACAACCTGCGTGATAATTCGCCCGGGCGTCTTGAACGCCTGATGCAGGTTCCAGCGCGGGCAGGTTCCGCCGAAACGGGAGAAGGGGAAGGCGGCGCTGGCGAACCGCTTGGAGATGTTGCCGGCGGAATTGACCCTGAGCATGAAGAAGGGCACGCCGCGCGCGCCCGGCCGCGCCAGGGTGGTCAGGCGGTGGCAGGCCTGCTCGAAGCTGACCGCAAAGCGGGCGCTGATCAGCCCGATGATCGTAGGCGCTGCGCTCGGCGGTGTCGTGGAAGGCGGCGTAGGGCATGAGCACCGCCGCGGCCAGATAGTTGGCCATCGACACACGCAGCAGGCCGCGGGTCGGCGCGTCCGGCGGCTCGGCCCGCGTGGCGATGCCGTCGATGAGGTCGGCATGTTCGAGCAGCGCGAGCTGGTAGGCGAGGGCGAACGCGCGGCCAGGCCCGTCGAGCACTTCGGACAGGAAGAGGCGTTTGCGGTGGTGGTCGTAGCGGCGGAGCGCGTCTGGGAAGATGTCGACCGGCGCCACGCGCACTTCGATCCGATGTCGGTCGCTCAGCCGCTCGCGCGCCGCGGTCGCAAAGTCCTGCGGTTCGGCGCCGATCGCCTCGGCCAGTCCCTCCCCCGCCTCCTCAAGCTCGGCGAAATAGTTGCGCTGGCCCTGGATGAAGTCGCGCACCCAGTCGGAGGGCGTGAGCGCGCCGGCGCCCGGCCCCATGTCCTCCGGGCGGTCAAAGCCGTCGGCGCCCGGAAACCGCCGTGCGTCGAGGTAGGCGCGATAGAGTCGCGTGATCGCCTCGGCGACTCCGGGCGCATTCTCCGCGACCTCGGAGAGCTCATGGCGCGCAACGCCCAGGTCGCGGAACATCTGGTCGGCGAAGACCTCGGACAGGCCCGTCGCGCCACCCGGCTGGGCGTCGTTCGACAAGGAGCGGAGATCGAGGTCGTAGGTCTCGGCCAGGCGCAGCAGCACCTGGGCGGTCACCGGCCGCTGGTTGCGCTCGAGCAGGTTCAGGTAGCTGGCTGAAACGCCGAGATCTTCGGCCATGCGCATCTGGGTGACGCCGAGATCGCGACGAAGGCGCTTGAGCCGCGCGCCGAGGAAGAGCTTCTTCTGACCGCCGACCGCCATCTTGTCTCCTTGTCACAAATTTACAAAAGGCGGTAGGTGCAATTTGCACAACGCGGCCTTTTCTGCGCGCGCTGGCCGATGCGCAAAGCGGCGCGGAGGATTAGTGAAAGCCCAAGCCGCCGCTTGGCCAGCGCCATCGCTTGCGCGCGCCCGGACGGCGACGGAGCAGAGAGAGCCAGATGTCGTACTCGGAAGACACCGCCAAGCTGAACCAGCTGATCAAGTCGAAGAACGGCGCCTGGGACGGGATTCACGCCGACTCCGTGGCGCGCATGCGGCTGCAGAACCGCTTCCTGACCGGCCTCGACATCGCCCGCTACACCGCCGCCATCATGCGCAAGGACATGGCGGCCTATGACGCCGACCCCGCCAACTACACCCAGTGCCTCGGCTGCTGGCACGGCTTCATCGCCCAGCAGCAGTTGATCGCGATCAAGAAGCACTTCGGCTCGACGCACGGCCGCTACATCTACCTCTCCGGCTGGATGGTCGCGGCGCTGCGCTCCGAGTTCGGCCCCCTGCCCGACCAGTCGATGCACGAGAAGACCGCGGTGCCGGCGCTGATCGAGGAGATCTACACCTTCCTAAAGCAGGCCGACGCGCGCGAGCTCGGCATGCTCTTCCGCGATCTCGACGCCGCCCGCGCGGCCGGGGACGAGGTCAAGGAGAAGAAGATCCAGGGCCAGATCGACAACTTCCAGACCCACGTCGTGCCGATCATCGCCGACATCGACGCCGGCTTCGGCAACGCGGAAGCGACCTACCTGCTCGCCAAGAAGATGATCCAGGCCGGCGCCTGTGCGCTGCAGATCGAAAACCAGGTCTCCGACGAGAAGCAGTGCGGCCACCAGGACGGCAAGGTCACCGTCCCGCACGACGTCTTCCTGGCCAAGGTCAGGGCCTGCCGCTACGCCTTCCTCGAGCTCGGCGTCGATGACGGGATCATCGTCACCCGCACCGACTCGCTCGGCGCCGGCCTCACCCAGCAGATCGCCGTCAGCCACGAGCCGGGCGACATCGGCGACCAGTACAACAGCTTCCTCGACTGCGAGGAGATCGACGCCAGCGCCGTCGGCAACGGCGACGTCGTCATCACCCGCAACGGCAAGCTGATGCGGCCGAAGCGCCTTGCCTCGAACCTCTACCAGTTCCGCGCCGGCACGGGCGAAGACCGCTGCGTGCTGGACTGCATCACCGTCCCTGCAGAACGGCGCCGACCTGCTGTGGATCGAGACCGAGAAGCCGCACGTCGCGCAGATCGCCGGCATGGTCGACCGCATCCGGCGAGGTCATCCCGAACGCCAAGCTCGCCTACAACAACTCGCCCTCGTTCAACTGGACGCTGAACTTCCGCCAGCAGGTCTACGACGCCTGGAAGACGGCGGGGAAGGACGTGTCCGGCTACGACCGAGAGCACCTGATGAGCGGCCAATACGACGAGACCGCCGCTGGGCGCCGAGGCGGACGAGCGGATCCGCACCTTCCAGGCCGACGCTTCGAAGCGGGCGGGGATCTTCCACCACCTGATCACGCTGCCGACCTATCACACCGCGGCGCTGTCGACCGACAACCTCTCCCGCGACTACTTCGGCGCCGAGGGCATGCTCGGCTACGTGGCCAAGATCCAGCGCGAGGAGATCCGCCAGGGCATCGCCACGGTGAAGCACCAGAACATGTCCGGCTCCGACGTGGGCGACGACCACAAGGAGTACTTCTCCGGCGACGCCGCGCTGAAGGCCGGCGGGTCCAACAACACGATGAACCAGTTCGCCGCCGAGTAGCTTCGGCTACGCCGCGAGGGGATGGGACGGCCCGGGGCGCAAGATCCCGGGCCGTTTCGCTTCGAGACCTCCCCGCGGGAGGGGGCCCCCGGAGGGTGGAGGGGGGGTGACGGGCCTGCGGCGGCCAGGTCTGCCTGAACGGCAACCGCTCGCCCCCTCCACGCGTAGGCGGCCCCCTCCCTCGGTGGAGGATCTAGCCTTCGCCGCCTTCGCCACGCGCCGCCACTTGTGCAGCAGCGGCTCGGTGTAGCCGTTGGGCTGTGAGGCGCCCTTGAGCACCAGCTCGCGGGCCGCGGCGAAGGCGGGGCCGTCGTAGGTCGGGGCCATCGGAGTGTACTCGCGGGTCGTCGCCGTTCTGGCGATCGACCACCAGGGCCATGCGCCGGAGGCTCGCCTCGACCTCGGCCTCGGTCAGCACGCCGTGGCGGAGCCAGTTGGCGAGCAACTGAGAGGAGATGCGCAACGTCGCGCGGTCCTCCATCAGGCCGACGTCGTGGATGTCCGGCACTTTGGAACAGCCGACGCCCTGGTCGATCCAGCGGACGACGTAGCCCAGGATGCTCTGGCAGTTGTCGTCGAGCTCCTCGCGCACCTCCTCAGGCTTGAAGTTGCGACCCGTCGCGAGCGGCGGGGTCAGGAGCGCGGTCAGGCCTTCGACGGCGCCGCCGGCCAGCTCGTCCTGGCGCTTGACGACGTCGACCTCGTGATAGTGCAGAGCGTGCAGGGTCGCCGCTGTCGGCGACGGCACCCAGGCGGTGTTCGCGCCGGCGCGCGGATGGGCGATCTTCTGCTCGAGCATGTCGGCCATGCGATCCGGCGCCGCCCACATGCCCTTGCCGATCTGGGCGCGGCCCTTCAGCCCCGAAGCCAGGCCGATCTGCACGTTCCTGAGCTCGTAGGACTTGATCCAGGGCGTCGTGCGCATCTCCGCCTTGCGGATCATCGGCCCGCCTTCCATGGCGGTGTGGATCTCATCGCCGGTGCGGTCGAGGAAGCCGGTGTTGATGAAGACGACGCGCTCGCGCGCCTCATGGATGCAGGCGGCGAGGTTGGCCGAGGTGCGCCGCTCCTCGTCCATGATCCCGATCTTCAGCGTGTTGGCCGGCATGCCGAGGATCGCCTCGACGCGACCGAACAGGTCGACGGCGTGGGCGACCTCGTCCGGCCCGTGCATCTTCGGCTTGACGATATACATCGAGCCGGTGCGGCTGTTCTTGAACGCCCCCATCCCCCGCAGGTCGTAGAGCGCGGCCGTGGCGGTCACCAGCGCATCGAGGAAGCCCTCGGGGATGGCCTCGCCGCCACCGGTCTTCACCGCGTCGGTGTGCATGTGGTGGCCAACGTTGCGGACCAGCAGCAGCGCACGGCCGGGCAGCACGAGCGCGCCGCCGGCAGGCGTCACATAGCGTCGGTCGGCCGCAAGGCGGCGCGTGATCAGCCGGCCGTCCTTCTCCAGGTCGGCGTTCAGGTCGCCCTTCATGAGGCCGAGCCAGTTCCGATAGACGAGCGTCTTGTCCTCGGCGTCGACGGCCGAGACGGAGTCCTCGCAGTCGATGATCGTGGTGACCGCCGACTCGAGCACGATGTCGGCGACGCCCGCCGGATCGTCCTTGCCGACGTTGTGGCTGCGATCGACGACGATTTCGACGTGCAGGCCGTGTACGCGCAGCAGCACCGCCGACGGCGCGGCGGGATCGCCATTGTAGCCGACGAGCTGGGCCGGATCGGCCAGCGCGCGGTCGCCCCCGGCCGTCCGCACAGCGAGCGCGCCGCCCACGACCGCATAGCCGGTGGCGTCCGCGTGGCTGGCGCCGGCGATCGGCGCGGCGGTGTCGAGCGCGGCCTTGGCGCGGGCGATCACCTTGGCGCCCCGCACGGGGTTGTAGGCGCCGCCGCGCGTCGCGCCGCCGCTCTCGTCGATGGCGTCGGTGCCATAGAGGGCGTCGTAGAGGCTGCCCCAACGCGCGTTGGCCGCGTTCAGGGCATAGCGGGCGTTGGTGATCGGGACGACCAGCTGCGGCCCGGGGATCTGGCTGAACTCCGGATCCACGTTCTCCGTCGAGACCGAGAACGCCGGCGGCTCGGCGGTCAGGTAGCCGATCGAGCGCAGGAAGGCCTCTTCGGCCGCAACGTCGATCGGCCGGTCGCTGTGCTCGCGATACCAGCCGTCGATCGCCGCCTGCAGCGCGTCGCGCCGGTCGAGCAGCGCGCGGTTGCGGGGGCCGAGCTCGGCGACCAGCGAGGCGAGCCCGCGCCAGAAGGCGTCGGCGGCGATGCCAAGCCCGGGCAGAAGCTCGGACTCCACGAACGCGGCAAGGCCAGGGTCGACGACGAGGTCGGCTCGTGTGGTCATCAAGCGCTCCAGACGTGGCTTTCGGCCATGCCGATAAGGGCCAAAGCCGCCTTCGTCCAGCCGCCGTGTCCTTAGGGAAGCGCTGCCGGCGCCGGCGCCGCGACCCACGCGGCCATGATGGTCCTCAGATAGTCCAGAGAGCCGACCAATTGGACGCTGCCCCTCGGCAGGCCGAGCACGCGATCGATCATCGCCTCCTCGGCGCGGAGCCGGCGATAGAGCGCCTCGGCGCCCGCCTCCAGCTGTCCGCGCTCGGCCATCTGCATTGTCTGGACCAACAGCGCGCGCCGCCCCTCGCCGAGCCAGAGCAACGCCTCGGCGGCCAGCCGCGGGTCGATGACGTCGAACACGCCATCGGCGGCGCCCTCGGCGATGATCTCGGTCAGACTCGGGGCCATCGCCTGGAAGACGGCGTCGACGATGCGGTGGTAGAGCCGGGCGTTGTCCGGCTTGAGCAGCGTCGTGAACATCGCCCGAAGCTCGGGCAGGTGCTCTTCCTTCCACTCCCGCGAGAGCGCGAGAAGGGCGTTCAGGCGCCGAAGCGCGTCCAAGGTCGTGTCCGACCGCACCACCAGGATGGCGTCCATCGCCTGTTGGGCGAACCGCTCGGCGATCGCTTCGAGCAGGTCCTCCTTGGCGCGGAAGTGGTGGTAGAAGGCGCCCTTCGAGAGCCCGGTCGCATCGATCACGTCGTTGATCGTCGTCCGCTCGTAACCCTTCGACAGGAAAAGCGCCTGCGCGCCGTCGATCAGCTCCGCGCGGCGCACGGCCGGCTGTTTGAGCACGCGGGCTTTGCCGCGGGAGGGCTCCGAATGGCAGCGTCTCGATACTCAGCTGAAACCACCTTGGCCGGCGACCGGTTCTGCTTGTAGACCGACCGTCGGTCTGATACGCATCCCGCGCGCAAAACGCAAGGAAAAGCCCATGCGGCCTGGCCTCGCTGTCCCTGTCGCCCTGCTGGTCGCCGCGGCAGCGCCTGCGGCCTTCGCCGCGGCGCCGAACGCCGACGCCATCCTGCAGCACGCCTACGACAACTATCGCGCCAAGAGTTCGACAACGACGGTCTCGATGACCATCCACCGCCCCGCCTGGGAGCGGCACTTGAGCATGAAGGCATGGACGCGGGGCGAGGACGACGCGCTGGTCCGCTTCACCGCTCCGGCCGGCAGACGCCGGCAACGCGACGCTGAAGCTCGGCAACGACACCTGGGTCTACAACCCCAAGCTCAACCAGGTGATCAAGCTGCCGGCCAGCATGATGAGCCAGTCCTGGATGGGCTCGGACTTCTCCTACAACGACCTCGCCAAGTCCGAGGACCTGATGACCGAGTACACCCATCGGGTCATTGCGACCGTACCAGGCCGGCGGGCATACGACCTGGACGATCGAGGCCGATCCCAAGCCTGGCGCGCCCGTTGTCTGGGGCAAGGTCGTGCTGAAGATCCGCGACGACAACGTCTTCGTCGAGGAGACCTTCTACGATCAGGACATGAAGCCGGCGCGGCCGATGACCGCCGACAAGATCGGGCTCCTCGCCGGGCGCGCCTACCCGGTGGTCATGACGATGCACCCGCTCGATCGAGCCCAACCAATGGACGCGCATCGAGACGCAGGACGGGCGCTTCGACAGTCAGCGTCCCGGGCTACTTCTTCACGCTCTCCAACCTGCAGAACCCCAGGTCCTGAGCGCGCGATGCTGGCCGCGCTCGCCTGGCGCAATCTCTGGCGGCGGCCGCAGCGCACGCTGCTCAGCCTGCTCAGCGTCGCGCTGGTCTCGGGCCTGCTCGTCTTCGTCCTGTCGTTCCAGGACGGGGTCTACGGGCAGATGAAAGAGACGACGCTGCGCATCTTCGACGGCTACGCCCAGCTGCAGGCGCCCGGCTTCGCCGACGACCCGACGCTGGACCACGCCATCGCCCAGCCCGCACAGCTGGCGCACGAGGCCGAGGGCGTGCCCGGGCGTGACCGTCGCCGCGCCGCGGGTCAACGGCTTCGCCATCCTCGCCAACGGCCCGCGCAGCTATGCGGCCATCGTGGTCGGCGTCGACCCGGCCAGCGAAGCGCGCATCTCGTCGATCGCCTCGACGATCCAGGACGGCCGCTACCTCGCCGCCGAGCGACACCAACGCGGCCATCCTGGGCGACCTCCTGGCCAAGAACCTCGGCCTGCATGTCGGCGACAAGGTGACGGTGCTGGGCTCGGCGCGCGACGGCTCGGTCGCCGCCGACGTGCTTCAGGTCGCCGGCATCTACCACTCCGGCATCCCGGACCTCGACCGCACCATCCTCGAGATGCCCTTCGCCCGCGCCCAGGACACCTTCCAGATGCAGGACGCCGCCAACACCATCGCGCTCGG
Source organism: uncultured Alphaproteobacteria bacterium (assembly GCA_963719975.1). Lineage (GTDB taxonomy): Bacteria > Pseudomonadota > Alphaproteobacteria > Caulobacterales > Caulobacteraceae > Poindextera. The sequence goes on along the minus strand of CAVRED010000007.1, from coordinate 248,467 downwards.
CGGCCCGTCCCTGAGCTCGGTCGACCGCGCCCTGCCCGTGCTGAAGACGCTCGCCGAACGGACCGGCGTCTCGGTGCGCGACTGGCAGGACATGGAGCCGGCCATGCGCGATGCGATCGACCTCAAGTACGCGACCTCGATGCTGTTCTACGTGAGCCTGGTGCTGGTCGTGGCCTTCATCATCCTGAACACCCTGCTCATGAGCGTGCTGGAGCGCACGCGCGAGTTCGGCATGCTGCTCGCGCTCGGCATGCGGCCCGGACAGATCGGCGCCATGGTCTGGATCGAGCTTCTGGCGCTGGCGCTGATCGGCTGCGCGGTCGGCGTGACGATCGGCGGCGCGGTGACGCTCTGGCTGCAAGTCGTCGGCATCGTCTTCCCGATCGACCCGAAGCTGCTCGCCCAGTTCGGCATGCCGTCCAGGCTCTATCCCAGCCTTAGCCTGTTCAGCGCGCTGGCCGGCCCGAGCGCGCTGATGGCCGCGATCGCGATCGGCGGGCTCGTGCCGTTCATGCGCGTGCTGCGCCTGACGCCGGCGCTCGCGATGAGGGCCGCCTGATGGGCCGGTTCTGGCTGCTCGGCCCGCTCGCCTGGCGCAATCTCTGGCGCAATCCGCGGCGCACGCTGATCACGCTCGCGGTGGTGGCCGTTGGCGTCTGGTCGATCCTGTCCTTCGACGTGATGTTCAAGGCATGGTCGCAGAGCAGTCTGGAGGAGAGCCTCCGCCTGCTGACCGGCGAGGGGCAGATCCACGCCACTGGCTACCTCGACGATCCCGGCGTCGGGCATTCGATGCCGGAGCCCACCGCCGCCCTGCTGGCGACGCTGAACGGCCCTTCGGTCAGCGCCTGGGCGCCGCGCGTGCGCGTGCCGGCGATCATCCGCAGCGAATATCGCACCCGCGCCGTGACGCTGCTGGGCGTCGAGCCCGCGGCCGAGCGGAAGGTCTCCGACCTGCCGGGGCAGATGCTGGAGGGCCGCTACCTCGCCAACGCCGACGAGGTCGGCATCGTGATCGGCAAGGACCTGGCGGTGAAGCTGAAGACCAGGCTCGGCAAGCGCGTGATCCTGATGGCGCAGGCGGCCGACGGCCATCTGGCCGAGGTCGGCGCTGCCCATCGTCGGCCTCTTCGGCAACACCACGCCAGCCCAGGACGAGTACGCCTTCGTGGGACTGGGCGCCGCCCAGTCGGCGCTCGGTCTGAACGGCCAGCTCTCCGAGATCGCTTTCGACGCCGGCAAGAACGTCAAGCTCGAGGACGCCGTGGCGTCATTGCAGCGCAGCGCGCCTGGGCTCGACACCGAGACCTGGATGGCCCTCTCGCCGCTGGCCTACACGATGGAGCAGTACTCCAAGAGCTACACCGGCATCTGGCTGATGGTGATGTTCGTCCTGATGGCCATCGGCATCGTCAACACCCAGCTGATGGCCGTCTTCGAGCGCACGCGCGAGTTCGGCCTGCTTGCAAGCGCTGGGCATGCGTCCGGGCCTGATCATCGCCCAGGTCATGCTGGAGTTGGCGCTTCTGATCGGCGTCGGCGTGCTGGTCGGGATCGGGTTGATGGTCCTGACCCTCCTGCCCTTTGGCGACGGCCTCAACCTCGGTTTCCTGGCCGCGGGCTCGGAGATGGCGGGCGGCGGCAGCGTGCTCTATCCGAAGATCGATCTGGCCGACACGCTCACCTACTCGCTGGTCGTCTGGGTGTTGGGCGTCGCAACCACCATCTGGCCCGCGCGGACGGCCGCGAGAATTCAGCCGGTCGTCGCCATGGGCGCGGCTTGATCGAGGGGGACGGGCATGAGCGCCATCATCCAGTGCCGCGGAGTGACCAAGATCTATCGTCAGGGCCTGGTCGACGTTCCGGCCCTGCGCGGGGTCGACCTCGACATCGAGGCGGGCGACTTCGCCACGCTCTCGGGGCCGTCCGGCTCGGGCAAGACCACCCTGCTCAGCCTGATCGGCGGCCTCGACCGGCCGACCGAAGGCGAGATCACCGTCGAAGGCGAGGCGATCGCGGCCATGCCGGCGGCCAAGCTCGCGGACCTGCGGTTGAACAAGATCGGCTTCGTCTTCCAGACCTACAGCCTGATCCCGGTGCTGTCGGCCGAGGAGAATGTCGAGTTCGTGCTGCGGCTCCTGGGCATGCCCGCGGCCCAGCGCCTGGCGCGCGCCCGCGAGGTGCTGCGCGAGGTGGGGCTCGAGGGCCTGGAGGATCGCCGGCCGGCCAAACTCTCCGGCGGCCAGCAACAGCGGGTGGCCGTCGCCCGGGCGCTCGCGCCCAAGCCCGCGATCGTGCTCGCCGACGAGCCGACCGCCAACCTCGACTCCAAGAACGCCGAGGAGCTGATCGGGCTCATGGCCAGCCTGAACGCGGCCTCGGGCGCCGACCTTCCTGATCGCAACCCACGACACACGCGTGATCGCCCACTCCCGGCGCCGGATCGAGATGACCGACGGCCGGATCACCGCCGATGAGCGCGAAGGCGTTGCGGCGACCGCATAGCCGCCGTTGCGCGCCTGGCGGCGCTCGCCCTATTTGGCGCGCTGGCCGCCGGCGCGGCGCAGGCGCAATCCGACAACAGCCTCCATGGCCGCCTCGAGCTGTCCGACTCCGGCCTGTTCTCGCAGGGCGACAGCGTCGAGGCCGCACTGGGCGCCAAGGACAGCGACGAGGCCCTTGCCAGCCTGCGCCTGACCTGGGAGCCGACGTTCGGCCCCTGGAGCCTGCAGGTCCACGGCCTCGCGAGCGTCGAGGACGGCCCAGCCGTTGCGCTCAGCCGCGCGGAGGCGAGCGTCCTGCCGGCCCCGCCCGCCACCTGGCTCAACCTCACCGCGACCTTCGCCAATCGCGACAATCTCGAAGGCCAGGCGACGATCGACCGGCTGGCGGTCGCCTACACCACCCCGGATCTCGTGGTGCGCGTAGGCCGCCAAGCGATCACATGGGGCAGCGGTCTGGTCTTCCGGCCGATGGACCTGTTCGACCCCTTCTCGCCCAGCGCCACGGACACCGAGTGGAAGCCCGGCGTCGACATGCTCTATGTCCAGCGCCTCTTCCCCGACGGCTCCGACGTCCAGTTCATCGTTGCGCCCAGGCCGGCGCGCCAGGGCGGGTCGCCGACGGCCGACGCGAGCTCGGCGGCGGTGCATGTCCACACCACGATCGCCGGCGATCAGGCGACCTTCCTTCTCGCCCGCGACCATGGCGACTGGGTGGCCGGCGTCGGCCTGAACGGCGCGCTCGGCGGCGCGACCTGGAACGTCGAGGTCGTGCCCACCTTCCTGCGCCGCGGCGGAACGCGCGTCTCAGCCCTCGCCAACATCAGCGACGCCGTCACCCTGTTCGGCCGCAACGCGACCGTGTTCGCCGAGTACTTCCACAACGGCTTTGGCGATACCAACACAGCGCTCGCGCTGGCCACGCTGCCGCCCGAGCTAGCCGACCGCCTGGCGCGCGGGCAGCTGTTCAACACCCGCCGCGACTACCTGGCCGGCGGCCTGACGCTGGAGGTCACGCCCCTCTTTACGGTCAGCCCGACCCTGATCGCCGACCTGAACGATGGCAGCGTGCTCGCGCTCGCCGCCGGGACCTGGTCGCTTGGCGACAACCTCACCCTCATCGCCGGCGCCCAGGCGCCGATCGGGCCGGCGCGAACGGAGTTCGGCGGCCTGCCGCTCTCGACCGGCAGCCCGATCCTGTTCGCCCCGCCGGCCCAGGTCTACGCGCAGCTCAGGCGCTACTTCTGACCCAGCGCCATTGACGCGGCTTGGCCTTGCAGGGCCTATGCCGCTGGAATTTCGACGGCCGCCGCCAGCAGCGGGCGCGCCGGGACAACCTGAGGGAAACGCCATGACCGCCATCAATGAAGTGACCGACTATGCGCTCGAGGACGGCGTCGGCGTCATCACGCTGAACTCGCCGCCGGTGAACGCGCTGTCGTTCAACGTGCGCGACGGACTGGCCGGCGGCATGGCCAAGGGGCTGGCCGACGAGGGCGCCAAGGCGATCGTCATCGTCTGTGAGGGCCGCACCTTCATCGCCGGCGCCGACATCACCGAGTTCGGCGGCGCCCAGCGCGGCGCGAGCCTGTACGACGTGCAGGACGCCATCGAGGGCTCGGCCAAGCCGGTGGTCGCCGCCATCCACGGCACCGCGCTGGGCGGCGGGCTGGAGGTGGCGCTGGCCTGTCACTACCGCGTCGCCGTCCCCTCCGCCCGCTGCGGCCTGCCGGAGGTGAACCTCGGCCTCTTGCCTGGCGCCGGCGGCACCCAGCGGCTGCCCCGCATCGTCGGGCCTGAAAAGGCGATGGAGATGATGACGTCGGGCCAGCACGTGCCGGCCAAGTCGTGCCTGGAGATGGGCCTGGTCGACGAGCTGGTCGAGGAGGGCGACCTGCGCGCAGGCGCGATCGCGTTCGCGAACAAGATCGTGGTCGAGCAGCGCCCGCTGAAGAAAGTCCGCGAGCTCAACGACAAGGTGGAGGCGGCCCGCGGCCATCCCGAGATCTTCGAGAATTTCCGCAAGGCGAACGCCCGCCGTTTCCGTGGCTTCCTCGCGCCCGAGTACAACATCCGCTGCGTCGAGGCGGCGGTGAACGAGCCGTTCGAGGAAGGGCTGAAGACCGAGCGCAAACTGTTCGGCGAGCTGATGAGCGGCTCGCAATCTGCGGCCCAGCGTTACGCCTTCTTCGCCGAGCGCCAGGCGGCCAAGGTCCCCGACGTGCCGGACGACACCGCGGTGATCCCGGTGAACAAGGTGGGGATCATCGGCGCCGGCACCATGGGCGGCGGCATCGCCATGAACTTCATGAACGCCGGCATCCCGGTGACGATCGTCGAGGTGCAGCAGGACGCGCTCGACCGCGGCCTCGCCACCATCCGCCGCAACTACGAGCGCTCGCGCACCGCCGTGCCGGCCGAGACCGAGGCGCGGATGAGCCGCCTGACCGGGGCGCTGGACCTCTCCGCGCTCGCCGACTGCGACCTCGTGATCGAGGCCGTGTTCGAGCGGATGGACATCAAGAAGGAGGTGTTCACCAAGCTCGACGCCATCTGCAAACCGGGCGCGATTTTGGCCACCAACACCTCGGGGCTGAACATCGACGAGATCGCCTCGGTGACGAAGCGGCCGGAAGCGGTGATCGGCCTGCACTTCTTCTCGCCGGCCAACGTGATGAAGCTGCTCGAGATCGTGCGCGCCGACCACACCTCGAAGGAGGTGATCAACACGTGCATGAAGCTGGCCCGGCGGATCGGCAAGATCGCCGTCCTGGTCGGCGTCTGCCCGGGCTTCGTCGGCAACCGCATCCTGGGCGCACGCCAGCGCGAGGCCAACAAGCTGATCATGGAAGGGGCGATGCCCTGGGACATTGACCGGGTTCTCTACGACTTCGGCTTCCCGATGGGCCCGTTCGCCATGAGCGACCTCGCCGGCCTCGACATCGGCTGGGTGAAGGAGCGCTCGAACGGGCGAGACCATCCGCGACGTGCTCTGCGAGATGGACCGCCGCGGCCAGAAGACGGGCGCCGGCTGGTACGACTACGACGAGAACCGCAACGCCAAGCCGTCGCCGGTGACGGAAAAGATCCTGCACGACTTCATCGTCAAATCGGGCGCCAATCCGCGCGCGATCAGCGACGATGAGATCCTCGAGCGCTGCCTCTACCCGATGGTCAACGAGGGCGCGAAGATCCTCGAGGAGGGTAAGGCGATCCGGCCGTCGGACATCGACGTGGTTTGGGAGAACGGCTACGGCTGGCCGGTCTACGAGGGCGGCCCGATGTGGTGGGGCGACAAGGTCGGCCTGACCAAGGTCTTGGACAAGATGAAGGAATTCCAGGGCGCGATGGGCGAGGCGTTCCAGCCCTCCCCCCTGCTCGAAAAACTCGTCGCCGAAGGCAAGAAGTTCCAGGACCTGCGATAGCCGGCCGAAGGCCCTTTGAACCACAAAGGGCACGAAGGACACGAAGGGTCGGCAGACGGCCGCAGCGCCGCCGCGTCGCTGGCTCCTTTGTGACCTTCGTGTCCTTCGTGGTCGAAATCCGACTCCCGCTAGCGCGGGCGCAGCCGAACAGCCCTCAGCAGGCCTGGCGCATGTCTGCCATGTTCATTGGCGGGGTGTAGGTGCGCATGAGCTCCATCTGCTCGCGCTGGCGTTGGGCCGCGGTGATGTTGAGCCGGGTGTAGATGCCGTTGGCGCCGAAGTGATCGACCGCTTCACCCCAGCGCTCCTGCGCATGTTGGGCCAGATTGTCCGTTTCGCCCAGATAGAGCACCGCCAGCCGATCGCCTTCCTCGCGCACGTACATGAAGTTGCCGGCCATGGGCGACAGCGGCCGACCCTCTTTGAACAGAGCAAACCGGAGGTACTCGCCTGACTGGCAGCGGCAGTCGATCTGGTCTTTCATCCAGCCCTCCTCCGAATCACGCGCCAAACCATGTGCGCGCCGAAGGACGGCCCGACGGTGGCCCACTTGGGGCCGAAACAAGGCAAAAGGTTAAGGTCGTTTCGGGCGCCCGAGCGCCTGTCTGGTGTCGCTGGTGCGGGTGGTCGGACTTGAACCGACACGGGGGTTTCCCCCCAACGGATTTTAAGTCCGTTGCGTCTACCAATTTCGCCACACCCGCGCCCTGACCATCATACCGGCCGGTGCGGGCGAGACCAAAGGGGGCTGCCCGGGCGGCCGCGCGGGTGTCTCGCCGGTGTCAGAATTGGTGCTCGCTCCGTCGAAATCGCCCTATTCTCTTGCAGTTTAGCGAAATAGAGAGCATACGATAGGTGATCGAATATCGCCCTGGTTCGGTTGCTCTCCATGCTTGCTCTTCGGATCGAGCTTCCGAGTCTTCCATGATCCTCTCCGAGAATTTGATCGCGCCCGCTATTTGGCGTGCGCGGACACCTGCATAGCAAGGACAACGAACATGACGACTGGCACAGTAAAGTGGTTCAACGCCGCCAAAGGCTTCGGCTTCATCCAACCCGACGACGGCGGCTCTGACGTTTTCGTCCACATCTCGGCCGTCGAGCGCGCCGGCATGGGCTCGCTCAACGAGGGCCAAAAGGTCAGCTTCGAGCTCGAAAAGGACCAGAGAAGCGGCAAGATGTCGGCCGGCCAGCTTCAGACGGCATAAGAATCGGCCCAACGGACAGGGTGGCGCGCAACGCCACCCTGCTCGGGTCGTCTCTAATCACAACGGAAGTCATCTCCCATGGCGCGAAAGCCCAACTATTCATTCGAACGCCACGAGCGGGATCGGGCCAAAGCGCTCAAGTTGGCCGAGAAGGCCGAAGCCAAGCGCTTGCAACGCGAGCGCGATCGCGCCCCAACCGACGATGGGACCCCTGCAACGCCGCCTGCGGACAAAGCTTGAGCGCGCGACCATGCAGACCGCGACCATATTCAACCACGAGACCGTCGCGCTGGACGGCGAGCGGTTCGCCGACTGCGAATTCCGCGGCTGCCGCATGGTCTTTCGCGGCGGCGAGCCGCCCAAGTTCGACAACTGCACGTTCGACGACTGCGACTGGCGCTTCGAAGACGCCGCCGCCAATACGCTGGCGCACCTCAAGGCGGTCTGGGCCGCCGGCGGCAAGGCCCCGGTTCAGGCGCTGATCAAGACCATCACCGGCGCCGCGCGGTAACCTCGCGCGCCGCAAGGCGAGATCTCACCACCAGCCGCGCCACTTGAACCAGATCAGCGGCAGGACGGTCGAGAGCACGATGGCGGTGATCCCGTACTGGTAGCCGTAACGCCAGCCGTACTCGGGCATGTTGTGGAAGTTCATCCCGTACCAGCCGGCGACCAGCGTCGGGAAGATGCCGACGATCGAGAACACGGTCAGCACCTTGAAGATGTCGTTCTGCTCGATGCCGATGAAGCCAATGATGGCGTCGAGCAGGAACTGGACCTTGCCCGACAAGTGCTCGTCGAACTGGTTGAGCGAGTCGATGTCGAGACCAACGGCCTTCAGCCGGTCGGCGTGCGGCCGCCCGATCCAGGCCTTGCCGGCCTCCGGCGCAAAGGCGGCGATGCGGCCGACGCCGAGCAGGCTGTCGCGGATCAGCGACACTCGCTCGCCGATGTGGCCCAGGCGCCGCAACGAGATCCGCAGGCGCTCGTTCGAGCGGGCGACGGTCTTCGTCCGGTCCGGCGTGGCGCGAAAGACCTGGTGCGAGATCTCGTCCAGGTGCTGGCTGGCGCGCTCCAGCAGGTCGGCCTGACGGTCGACGAAGGCCTCGAGCAGGACCGTGAACACCTCGACGCAGCTCCGTTCGCGATCGTCCTGCTGGGCGCGCGCGGCGGCCGCCTGGAAGGCCTTCAGGTCAGCGAAACGCACCGTCACCAGGAGCTTGGGGGTCAGGATCATCCCGACATGCGACAGTCCCGGATGATCGGTGTCGGCCTCCGCGACCACCGGGCAGGCCACGCGCAAGGTGTCGCCGTCGGACACCAGCTGGCTGGAGCGTTCGATCTCGCGAAGGTCGTCCAGCGTGGGGAGATGGATGCCGGTAGTGGTCTTCGATCAGCCGCCGTTCGGCCTCCGACGGGTTCAAAAGGTCGATCCAGACCGTCGCCGCCGTCGGCGCGTCGGCCGGAGGGGTCAGCGCCAGCATCAGCGCGGCGCTTCGACCGGGTCGGGGATGATGGTGGCGATGTCGGCCGCTTTCAGCGCCGCGATCAGCTCTTCCACCGTGGCGGCCACCTCGCCCTCGTCGCGGCCGCGGATGACCAGGTTCGAGCCGTAGGCGCCTTGCCCATAGAACGGATAGCTGCCCAGCGAGAGCGAGGGGTGCGCCTTGGCCACCGCCTCAAGCGGCGCGGCGATCACCCCCTCGCCGCTGCCCTCCACGCGCACGGTGCGGGCGATGACGACGCGGCCCGGGCGCATGCGCGGCGCGACGTCCTCCATCATGCCGCGCATGATCTGCGGCACGCCCGCCAGCACGAAGACGTTGCCGATCGTAAGGCCCGGCGGCCCTTGCACCGGGTTCTTCACCAGGTCGCCGCCGACGGGCACGCGCGCCATCCGCCGCCTCGCCGGCGTAAGCTCGCCCTGCCAGCGCGTCTGCATCATCGCCAGGATGTCCGGATGCTCGTAGAGCGTCGTGCCAAACGCCTTGGCGACAGCGTCGGCGGTGATGTCGTCGTGGGTCGGGCCGATGCCGCCGGTGGTGATGACATAGTCGTAGCGCGCGCGAAGCTCGTTCAACGCACCCACGATCTCGTCCTCGATGTCGGCGACCACGCGCGCTTCGGCCAGGTCGACGCCGTAGGTCCCCAGATAGCGGGCGATGAAGTTCAGGTTGGTGTCCTGGGTGCGGCCGGACAGGATCTCGTCGCCGATGATGAGGACGGCGCAGGTGACGCGATCGGTGTCGTCCATGGTGATTCCGCCGCCTCTGGACCCTTCAACCTGAAGACGGCATAGGGCGCCCATGCTGTTGCCGCAACCGATGCAGCGTGGCGTGCTGGTCAGCCGCTACAAGCGTTTCTTCGCCGACGTGGCGCTGGACGAGGGCGGCGCGGTCACCGCCCATTGCCCGAACCCGGGCGCGATGCTGGGGCTGGGCATGCCAGGGCTCACCGTCTGGCTCTCGCACTCCGACGATCCCAAGCGCAAGCTCGCCCACACCCTCGAGCTGGTCGAGGTCGACGGCGGGCTCGTGGGCATCAACACGATGGCGCCCAACCGGCTGGTGGCCGAGGCGCTGGCCGCGAACGCCATCCCCGAGCTCGCCGGCTACGACGTCGCCCGCCGCGAGGTGCGCTATGGCGAGAACAGCCGGGTCGACTTCAGGCTGGAGTTCCCCGACCGGCCGTACTGCTACGTCGAGGTGAAGAACTGCCACCTGATGCGAGGCGAACGCCTGGCCGAGTTCCCCGACTGCGTGACCGCGCGCGGTCTAAAGCACCTGGGCGACCTCACGCGCGAGGTCCAGGCCGGGAACCGCGCGGTAATGCTGTTCGTGATCCAACGCACCGACTGCGACGCGTTCGCCGCGGCCGCCGACCTCGATCCGGCGTACGCGGCGGGCCTCGCCAAGGCCGCGGCGGAGGGCGTTGAAGTTTTGTGTTATGGTTGCGACATAACCTGCGACAGCGTCCGCATCGGCGCGCCAATGCCGTGGCGCCCAGCGTGACGCATGAGGGACCTGAGACGGAATGACTGATACCAGCGTGGCTGATCCGATGCTGGCGCTTCGGCGCTCATCGACGATCAAGGTGCACGGGCCTGGCGCCTTCGAGGGCATGCGCAAGGCAGGGCGCCTCGCCGCCGAGTGCCTGGACATGCTGACCGAGCACGTGCGGCCGGGCGTGGTCACCGACGACCTCGACCGCATGGCGCGCGAGTTCATCCTCGACAACGGCGCGCTGCCCGCCTGCCTCTTCTACCGCGGCTACGCCAAGACGCTGTGCATCTCGCCCAACCACGTGGTCTGCCACGGCATCCCCGGGCCGCGCACGCTGAAGGACGGCGAGATCGCCAACATCGACGTCACCGTCATCGTCGACGGCTGGCATGGCGACACCAGCCGCATGTACCTCTTGGGCGACGTCGCGCCGCGCGCGCGCCGCCTGGTCGAGGTGACCTACGAAGGCTTCGAGCGGGGCCTCGCGCAGGTCAAGCCGGGCGCCCACTTCGGCGACATCGGCCACGCGATCCAGGCTTATGTCGAGAGCCAGCGCTGTTCGGTGGTGCGCGACTTCTGCGGCCACGGCGTCGGCCAGGTGTTCCACGATGCGCCGAACGTGCTGCACTTCGGCCGCAAGGGCGAAGGCGCCAGGCTCGAGCCCGGCATGATCTTCACGATCGAGCCGATGGTGAACCTGGGCAAGCACCAGGTGAAGCTGCTCGCCGACGGCTGGACGGCCGTCACGCGCGACAAGTCGCTTTCGGCCCAATGCGAGCATTCGATCGGTGTCACCGAGACGGGCGCCGAGGTCTTCACGGCCTCGCCCAAAGGCCTGTTCAGGCCCGCGCTGCGCTAGCCGCCACTGCGTCGCGCGCCGCGGCCGACGCGCCGGCGCGCGTACCAGAAGGTCCAGACCGTCAGCGTCCCCCCCAGGCCATAGCCCCAGATCGGACTGACCAGCAGGTACGCCGGATCGGCGCGCGAAGACGAGCGCGCAGGCGACCGCCGACTCGACGACCAGGCCAACGCCCCAGGCGAGGGTCATGGCCAGCATCGCGCGACGGAAGATCGGGTGGTCGCGCAGCGTCTCGAACCATCTGCCGTGCTGTGCCGACGTCCGGCGCATGCGGGCGCGGGCTAGCTGGTAGATCAGCGGCTTGCCGATCGCGGCCGACACCAGGAAGCCGAGCCCGATCACGGCGGCGACCAGGTGTTCGCGCAGCTGCAGGGCGCGCACGCCCCCGCCGCCGAAGAAGGCGAGAGCGACAGCGCGATCCCGGCCAGCACGATGCAGCGACAGCGCATCGACGCGGCGGTGGCGGACGAACTGCATGATCGTCCAGCCCATCGGCGGCGTCGAGGCGGCGATCAACGCATAGACGTCGCCGAAGACGCGATGCGTCGCGCGGTAGATCAGGAACGGCAGCGGAAGTTGACCAGCACCGCGACGAGCGCGGCTGGCCCGTGCTCGCGAGTCCAGGCCCTAAGTCGCTCCGGCCGAAGGTGCGCGCCACGCGGCGTCGACCGGAGGTCGAGGTCGGCGTTCATTGCGCTGTCTCCCTGCGGGCCAGGCACTCGAAGCCCGCGTCGGCGAAGAGGATCTGCCCGGTCATCTGCGAATTCTCCGGGCTGACGAGCCAGGCCAGGATGGCGGCGGCCTCGTCCGCCTGGCCGGGGAAGGCCCCGCGCAAGGGGCGCCATCGCCGCCATCGCGGCGCGATGGCTCGGATCGGAGAGCACATAGGCCGCCGCGGGCGTCTCGTAGAAACCCAGCGCGACGACGTTCAGCGGGATGCCAGCCCCGGCCCACTCCGGCGTCGGTCGCGGTCCGGCGGCACCAGAGGTTCAGCGCCCGCTTGGCCGCGCCATAGAGGTCGAGCGAGAGCTGGGCCGCGTCCGGGCACGAGATCCGAGCTGCCGCCGCCGAGCTCGCCGGCGCGGTAGGCGCGCAAGCCTCGGCGATGGCGGCCGGTTCGTCGCAGCGCAAGGCAGGCTCGACGATCGCGGCAGGGCGGGCGCAGCGACGAGATCGACGAGACCGCGACCGCGCGCGGCGAGGGGCTCGCCGCCATCAGCGGTCGAAGTCCCTCGAGGGTGGCCACCGCGCCGAAGAAGTTGAGCTGCAGGCTGGTCTCGGCCGGACCGCCGCCGGCGTTGGCGACGATGGCGTCGATGCGCCCGCCGGACGCCGCCGCGACGCGGTCGACCAGCGCGGCGCGCCCCTCGGGTGTGGCGAGATCGGCGATCACATCGGCGTCGTGAAGGTCGCAGGCGATGACGCGAACGCCGTCACGCCCCAGTCGTTCGGCGGTCGCGGCCCCGATGCCCGAAGCGGCGCCGGTGACGACACAGGTTCTGTCCATCCCATCGCTCCTTATCCGGTGAATGACCATTTACCGGAAGACGCGTCCGAAGTAAACGTGCATTTACTTGCCAAGCTTCGTGAGGCGGCTTAGTCCGCTTGGAATGGCCATGCCGAAAGCCGCCGCCGGGAAGCCAGGCGCCATGCCGAGCCGCGCAGCCGCCAAGGGCTCGACGCGCGAGCGCATCCTGGCTGCGGCGGAGCGGTTGTTCGCCAGCCGTGGCTTCGACGGGGTGACCATGCCCGCGATCGCCGAAGCCAGCGGGATCACAGCGGGGGCGATCTACAAGCACTTCACCAGCAAGGCGGCGCTGTTCTTCGAGGTCGTTCGCCGCGCCGTCGAAGCGGCGCCGGCCTCGGCGGCGGGCGAGGCGTTCTTGCCGGCCACCGTGGCGAGCTACACCACCCGCCGTTTGAAGCGCGTTCGCCAGATGGCGGTCGAGGTCCACTATGCCGCGGGCAGGAACCCCGAGGTGCGCCGCCTGCTGCGAAGCTCGCTGGACCGCCAGATCGGCGAGATCCGCGACGGCGTCGCCGCCGCGCAACGCAGTGGCGAGCTCCCGGGCGACGCCGACCCCGAGCTTGCCGCGACCGCCGTCATGGCGTTCATCGTCGGCCTGATGCACATGGAGACGCTGAGCCCCCACCTGATCGGCGATCCGCGCTGGCAGGCCTTCGTCGCGGACCGCACGGCGGCCCTGCTCCTTCCCCTCGCGCGCTGATCGGCGTCAACGCGCCGGAACCCCGGCGGCGCTCAACCCCAGATTGGCGTTGACTTGAACATGGGTCACGAACAAAGAAGGAACATGACCGCGAGGGGCGTGAGCGACATCGGCCTTGGCCTGGGCGAGCTGTTCACGCCAGCTGAGCCCAAGCCGCACTATGCCGAACACCGCAAGCGGCTGCGCGAACGGGCCGCCGCCGGCGGGCTCGCCGCCCTGCCCGACTACGAGCTGCTCGAGCTCTACCTCACGCGCTCGATCCCGCGCCGGGACGTCAAACCGCTGGCCAAGGCGCTGCTCGCCCAATTCGGCGGCCTGGCCGGCGTGCTGGCGGCGACCTCAGCGGAGCTCTGCCGGATCGATGGGGTCGGCGAGGCCGTGGCGCTCGATCTTGCCCTGTTGCACGAGGCGACCTTGCGGGTCAGCCGAGGTGAAGTCGCCAAGCGGACGGTGATCACCGCCTGGAGCCAGCTGCTCGCCTATGTCCGCGTGGCGCTGGCGCACGAGCCGCGCGAGCAGTTCCGCGTGCTCTTCCTCGACAAGAAGAACCAGCTGATCGCCGACGAGGTGCAGAACCGCGGCACCGTCGACCACGCCCCGGTCTACCCGCGCGAGGTGGTGCGCCGCGCGATCGAGCTCTCGGCCTCGGCCGTCATCCTCGTGCACAACCACCCCTCGGGCGACCCCACGCCCAGCGCCGCCGACGTCGAGATGACGCGCCAGGTGGTGGACGCCGCGCGCCCGCTGCGCGTGACCGTGCACGACCACCTGGTCGTCGGCCGCGACGGCGTCGCCAGCCTGAAGGCGCTGGGGCTGTTCTAGGCCGGCGCGCTGGCGTCCACGATTTGGCGCAGGCGCATGGCCTGTTGCGTCTCGTCGAAGCCGACGAGAGCGCCGAGCGTGCCGAAGCCCTCGGCGACCAGGCCGGCGGTCATGTTGGCGAAGCGGCAGGCGTCCAGCGGCGCCCAGCCCCGATCCAGCGCCGCGATGAAGCCGGCGCAGAAGGAGTCGCCGCAGCTGGTCGTGTCCTTGGGGCTGACGTCGTAGGCCGGGACAATGTGGTGTTCGCCGTCCAGCCAGACCGACGCGCCGCGCCGGCCGTTCTTGATGATGCACGCCTTAGCGCCCATCGCGAGAAACTGCGCGGCCGCCGCGTCGAGGTCCTCGGTTCCGCTGAGCACGGCCGCTTCGGCGGCGCTGGGGGCGAAGTAGTCGACGAAGGGCAGGAGCCGCCGCACCTCGTCGGCGGCGGTGCGCCGAGGCCCGATCAGGTCGCAGGTGACGACGGCGCCCGCCGCCTTGGCCGCCCGCAACAGCGCTTCGCCCGGCCCGCCGTCGCTCAGGCGCCCGCCGACCGCGGCGTAGTGCACGAACCGGGCGCCCGGACCGCGGCGATCGCCGCATCGTCGATCGGCGCCGCGATCCCGGCGCCCGGCATGTGGTAGCTTGATCGACGGCCATCGGACTCGACGGTCAGCAAGGTCGTTGACGTCCTTTGACCCGGCTGGACGCTGACGAGCGAGACGTCGACCCCGACCTGTTCCAGGCCCAGACGCACGAAGGCGCCGTTCATGTCGTCGCCCACCGCGCCGATCAGCTTGACCGGCATCCCGAGCCTGGCGGCGACCAGCGCCGCGCCGGCGGCCGTGCCGGCCGGTGCGCATGCGATGCCATCGATCAGCCGCGCCCGCTCGGTGTGGGTCAGCTCGTCGATCGCGCCGGCGACGATGTCGAGCGTGGTCAGTCCGACCGCGACAAGGCCGGTATTCATCGCCTTGGCCCATAGCTGGCCGATTTCGCCTGGGCGAAGAAGTCCTCCCACTGCGCGTCGGTCAGACAGGTCGGCTCGCCCAGCTGGCGCGTCAGCACATACTGGCGGCACATGATCTCGAGCCGATAGGCCAGGTTGACCGCCGACCTCAGGCTGCGGGCGCGACAGATCATGCCGTGATTGGCGAGCAGGCAGGCCGTGCGATCGCGCAGGGCGGCCGCGGCGTTGTCGGCCAGCTCCTGGCCGCCGAACGTGGTGTAGGGCACGCACGGCACGTCGCCGCCGCCGAACGAGCCCACCAGGTAGTGAAAGCCCGGCAGCGGCTGGTTCTGGCACGCCACGGCGACACAGTGGTCCGAATGTGTGTGCACGACCGCGCCGGCGTCCGGGCATTCCCGATAGATCGCAGCGTGCATCCGCCATTCCGAGGACGGCGCGTGATCGCCGCTCCAGGCGCCGTCCGCCCCGACGAAGACGACATTCTCCTCGGCGATGGTCTCGGCCGAGGCGCCGGTCGGCGAGATCAGCATCCCCTCGCCCCAGCGGCAGCTGAGGTTGCCGGACGCCAGTTCGTTCAAGCGCAGGCCGCCGGCGCGCTGGTATTGAGCGACCAGCTCGGCCCGCAGCTGCGATTGGTCGGCCATTTCACCCCCTCCCGACGACGGCCGGTGAGCCGGCGCGGTTCTAGCTTCGTAGATGCGGATCGTGCGGTCGCCGCAGGGGCGTTCGGTGGCGGTAAAGGCCCAGCCGCTGTCCGTCAGCCAGGCGGGGAAGTTGTTGGCGTTGACGCGGCTGGGTTCGCCCAGCAGGAGGACGCCCTCCGGTGCGAGGTGGCGGCGGGCGAACGCTCCGATCGCGTCCCACTGCGTCACGTCGTAGATCACGTCGGCGCCGCAGATCAGATCGAAGCGCCCGGCGAGGTCGTCGGCCTGCCAGTCCAGCCGCGTGACGCGGGCCTGGGCCGCCCACGGCAGCGTGTTCAGCCGCGCGAAAAGCAGGCCGGCGGTGTCGATGTCGGCCAACGTCACCCGCGCGCCGAGCATGGCCATGACCGCGCCGACCATCCCCATGCCGCAGCCAAGATCGAGCGCGTTCAGGCCGGCAAGGGGTCGTTCGCGGTCGTGCGCCGCCAGGTGCTCGCCGAGGGCGCTGGCGCTCTCCCAGACCGCGGCCCAGTAGGGCATGCGCAGCTCGCGCTTGGGCTGCACGCCCCGCTCGCGCAGGGTGTCCTGTTCGCAGACGTCATCCAGCACCTTGTCCGGGTCGGCCACGCGGACAAAGGCGAGCCGCCGGCCGCCGAAGCTCAGCTGATCCTCGACGATATCGAACTCGCGCCGGATGCGCGCGATGAGGCGCGCGCGATCGGGCTCGGCCGTTGCGGTCTGCGGCATGCGCCCAAGTCTAGCCTGGCAAGACGCCCTGTTCGACGAGGAAGGGCTTGAGCTCTCCCGCCTCGAACATCTGGCGGATGATGTCCGAGCCGCCGACGAATTCCCCTTTCACGTAGAGCTGCGGGATGGTCGGCCAGTCGGTGAAGGCCTTGACGCCCTGGCGCAGGTCGTCGCTCTGCAACACGTTCACGCCGACGAACTCGGCGCCCAGGTGATCCAGGATCTGCACGCAGATGGCGGAAAAGCCGCACTGGGGCGCGTCCGGCACGCCCTTCATGAAGAGGACGACGGGGTTTTCCTCGATCGTCTTGGCGATGAAGGCGTTGATCTGATCGGCCGGGGTGGCGACGTCGGTCATTGGGTTTGACTCCGCCAGCGGGATCCTGGCGCCCCTGAGCTAGGAAGCTTGCCGCCGCCGGTCAAGCGCGACGTCCGACTCTGTCGCCCCGCCGAGGGCGTAAACCGGGCCATCTCGATCTGCGCCGGCACGTTGGCCGGCAGCTCCCGCTCGGAGATCGCCGCCAGCTGTTCGATCCGCTCGACGCGGTCGCCGGTGATCTCGACGCTGCACAGCGAAGGCTCGGTCAGCGCGTAGGCCAGGCAGAGTTCTTCGGCCGACCACTTGGGGGTCTCGTCGAGGAACGCATAGCTGCCGACGCCGGACAGCGGATGCACGTTGCCGCGGCCCCACAGCACCTGTTTGGGCCCGCGCTCGCGGGCGATGTCGGGGTGGAAGTTGCAACCCATGACGGCCATGTCCCGATCGATCGCCGCCTTCAGCCTGAGCCGCTCCTTCCAGCCCGACAGCAGGTGGAACGGCGTCAGCAGCAGGTCGAACTCGCCGGTGGAGATGTAGGCGTCGGTCGCCTCGTCGTTGCCCGAGACCCCCAGCATGCGGATCTGCCCGGCCTCCTTGGCCTGCTTCATCGCCTCGAGCCCGGCCGGCGAAAGCTCGGTGGTGCTCGGATCGTCGAGGATGGCGGCGTCGATATAGTCCATGCCCGTGCGCGCCAGCACGCCGGCGATCGCGGCGGTGAGCCCCTCGGCCGAGAAGTCCCGCGCCGGCGGGCCGTTCGGCGTCGACACCCAGCCGAACCGCCATGCGACGAAGAGCAGGTTGCGGTCGACGGCGCGGATGGCCTCGGCGAAGCCTTCGATCAGCTGCGGGTGCAAGCCGGCTGACTTCGTAGGCGTTGATGCCGTTCTCCAGCCCGGCGTAGACGAGTGGAACCCAGTCCTGGGCGCGGCGCTGGGCGTTGTCGTTCAAGCACGATCGAGATCGCCGAGATCGCCATGCCGGTGTTGCCCAGGGGTCGGTAGCGCATCGGCCTTCAGCTCCCCCGCCCGCGGGCGTGGCGGTCTCCAGCGCCAGCGCATGCAGCGCCCCGCCCACCTTGCCCTTGAGCGCGGCGTAGACCAGCTGGTGCTGCTTCACCCGTGAAAGGCCCGCAAATGCCGGCGACGTGATTCGCGCGCGATAGTGGTCGCCGTCGCCGGCGAGGTCGTCGATAGCGATCTCCGCGTCAGGGAAGGCCTGACGCAGCTCGCTTTCCAGATCGACAGCAGACATGGGCATGAACGAGACCGAAGCAGGATTCGGGCCGATGCGACCCCATTCGGCCCTTTGCGCCATTTCAGCACAGGAAATGCTTAAAAATTCTCGACTCTCGCGGTCGGCGGCTGCAAACGTGGCCAAATATCACGGCTCCGTGATCGGGAGGCGGCCATGCGTGTCTTCGTCGCGATCTGCGCGCATGCTGGCGCTCTCGGCCTGCAACTGGGTGGTCACCAAGGCGCCGTTGTTCGGCCCGGCGGACCAGGCCGGCGCGCCACAGCTTCGCTCGGGGGTCTGGAGCGCGGGCTCTTCAAGCGACTGCGCCTTCGATGAGCGAAAGCCGATCAGCGACTGGCCCGACTGCGCCGGGCGGGTGGTCATCAAGGACGGGCGCTGGATGACGCTCGACAAGAAGGACGGCCGTTGGACCTGGACGACCCAGCGCGTCCTGCTGACCGGCGGTGCGCCGCAGATCCTGCAGACGCCCCCCGACGCGGACGGCAAGAGCACCGACTGCGGCTACAGCTACTATGGCGTCGGGGCCGAGCGCCGCGATCGCAGCGGGCGAATCACCACCTTCAAGATGTGGCCGGTGCTATGCGGCCCGCCGGCGCCGCAGGCGAAGGCCGGCGACACCGGACCCGCGCCGGCGACCCACCCCTTCCCCGGCATGACCATGGACGCGAACGACAGCGACTGCACCACGACCTCGCGCGAGGCGGTGCGTGAGGCGGCCGATGCGAGCCAGCTGTGGTCCGACGACGACGTTCGCCGCCCACTGGGTCCGCGACGGCGACCGCTAGGCGGCGGTTTCGCCCATGTAGCGCGGCAGCCAGGTCTCGTTGGCCTCGCGCAGGCGCGCCAGCGGGATGCTGAACAGGCCCGCCGCCGAGGCGAAGACCTCGCCGCCAGCCCGCCCGGCCACCGAGGCGTGGACGCCGCCGCCTGGGCGCTGCGCGATCAGCGCCTCGCGGATCCGCGGTCGCGAGCAGGTAGCGGCCCTGGTCTTCGCCGAACAGGTAGAAGTGGGCGTGCTCGTGCGAGGTGGCGTTCAGCACCACGCCAACGTCCGCCGCCAGCGCCATTTCGGCCGCCGCGGCGACAAGCCCGCCGTCCGACAGGTCGTGCACGACCCTCGCCGCGCCCGAGCCGATCAGCCCGCGCACGAAGTCGCCGACCCTGCGCTCCTGCGCAAGGTCCACGGGCGGCGGCGCGCCGTCGTGGCGGCCAAGCAGCTCGCGCAGATAGAGGCTGGCGCCGAGCTCGCCGTGGGTCTCGCCGAGGAGGACGAGCGCATCGCCGGCCTTCAGGCCCGCGTAGCCGGCGCGGCGGTCGTAGTCCTCGATCAGCCCGACGGCGCCGACGGTGGGCGTGGGCGGGATGCCGGTCCCTTCGGTCTCGTTGTAGAGCGAGACGTTGCCGCTCACGACCGGGAAGTCGAGCGCGCGGCAGGCCTCGGCCATGCCGTCGATGGCGCGCACCAGCTGGCCCATGATCTCCGGCCGCTCCGGATTGCCGAAGTTGAGGTTGTCGGTGATGGCGATCGGCTGCGGCGCCGACGGCGGTGAGGTTGCGCCAGGCCTCGGCCACCGCCTGCTTGCCGCCCTCGTAGGGGTCGGCCGCCACATAGCGCGGGGTGACGTCGGAGGTCAGCGCCAGCGCCTTGCGCGACCCGTGCACGCGCACGATCGCCGCATCGTGGCCGGTGTCGCTGGCGGCCAGGGTGTCGGCCATCACGTGGCGGTCGTACTGCTCCCAGAGCCAGCGCTTGGAGGCCATGTCGGGGCAGCTCATCAGGTCGAGGACCGCCGCCGCATAGTCGGCCGGCGGGGGGACCTCGGCCGGCGTGAGGCGTTTGGGCGGCGCGGGCGCGACCCACGGCCGGTCGTACAGCGGCGCGTCGTCGGTCAGCGGAGACAGCGGCAGGTCGCACACCACCTCGCCGCGATGGCGCAGGACGATGTGGCCCGTGTCGGTGGTCTGGCCGATGACGGCGGCGTCCAGCCCCCATTTCTCGAAGATGCGCCGGCCGTCGGCCTCGCGGCCCGGCTTCAGGATCGCCAGCATCCGCTCCTGGCTCTCCGATAGCATCATCTCGTAGGCGCTCATGGCCTCTTCGCGTTGCGGGACCTTGTCGAGGTCGAGCGTGATGCCGACCCCGCCCTTGCCGGCCATCTCGACCGAGGAGGAGGTCAGGCCGGCCGCGCCCATGTCCTGGATGGCGGCGACGGCGCCGGAGGCCATCAGCTCCAGCGTCGCCTCGATCAGCAGCTTCTCGGCGAACGGGTCGCCGACCTGCACGGTCGGGCGCTTCTCCTCGGAGTCCGCCTCGAACGAGGCCGAGGCCATGGTCGCCCCATGGATGCCGTCGCGGCCGGTCTTGGAGCCGAAATAGACCACCGGCAGCCCGGCCCCCGGCGCGGCGGAGTAGAAGATCTTGTCGGCGTCGGCCAGGCCCACGCACATGGCGTTGACCAGGATGTTGCCGTCGTAGCCGTGGTCGAAATTGGTCTCGCCGCCCACCGTCGGCACGCCGACGCAGTTGCCGTAACCGCCGATGCCGGCGACCACGCCGGCCACCAGCCGCCGCGTCTTCGGATGCGCCGGATCCCCGAAGCGCAGCGCGTCCAAGAGCGCGATCGGCCGCGCGCCCATGGTGAAGACGTCGCGCATGATGCCGCCGACCCCGGTCGCCGCGCCCTGATAGGGCTCGATGAAGCTTGGGTGGTTGTGGCTCTCCATCTTGAAGACGGCGGCCTGGCCGTCGCCGATGTCGATGACGCCGGCGTTCTCGCCCGGACCCTGGATCACGCGCGGGCCCTTGGTGGGGAACTTGGCCAGGTGCTTGCGGCTCGATTTGTACGAGCAGTGCTCGGACCACATGACCGAGAAGACGCCGAGCTCGAGCGGGTTCGGCTCGCGGTTCAGGCGCCTGACGATCAGGTCGTACTCGTCGTCCTTCAGCCCATACTCGCGAGCAAGCGCGGCCATCGAGGGAGCGGCGTCAGCGGTCATGGCGGGCTTCTAACGGGGAATCGCGGCGCGCGCGATGCCGCCTCCTTTCCCTTCTCCTCTCCCCGTCATTCGACGGGGCGAGGGTTCTTGGAGCTAGCGGCCGGCGCGCTTCAGGACGTCGCCGACAAACTTCGCCTTGGCGTTCGTGTAGCCGGACCGATCGGTCCCATGGCGCGCGGCCAGCGTCCGTTTGAGCCGCTCGTAGGCCCGCGCCGTGCTCGCATGCGACGAAGGTGGTCGCGGAAGACGACCTGATCGTCGAACCCCCGCCAGTCCGGTGAGCAGACATAGAGGTGATGGTCGTGGATCGCATAGCCAGGCGGCGTCGCGAAAGCCTCGCGGCCCAAGATGCCGAGGTCGCCTTCGTGAGCGTAGCCGAGGCGGGCCAACCGCTCGATCGCGGCGGGCAGGTCGCCGCGCGCCCGCAACCGGACCACGATGTCGATCGTCGGCTTGGCGGCCAGGCCGGGCACCGAGGTGCTGCCGACGTGCTCGATCTCGGCGGCGACTTCGGCAAGCGCCGCGGCGAGCGCCGCGCGCAGCGTCTCGTAGCGCCCGGGCCAGGCAGGGTCGTAGTCGCAGATGACGACGGGCTCTGGCACGCGCACTCGTTCAGGCGCTGGCGAGCACGCTCTGGAACAACAGCGCGCCGTCGGCCGAGCCGAGCGCTTCCTCGAACGCCCGGTCGGGGTGGGGCATCATGCCCAGGACGTTGCCGCGGGCGTTGATGATGCCGGCGATGTCGCGGGCCGAGCCGTTCGGGTTTTCGGTGTAGCGAAAGACGACCTGTCCCTCGCCTTCCAGGCGGTCGAGCGTGGCCGCGTCGGCGTAGTAGTTCCCCTCGCCGTTGCCGACCGTCATCTCGACGTCGCGCTTGCCGCGGTAGGCGGCGGTAAAGCGCGTCTGGCTGTTGACGACGTCCAGGCCGACCCGCTTGCAGACGTACTTCAGCCCCGCGTTGCGCAAGAGCGCGCCCGGCAGCATGCCCGCCTCGCAGAGCACCTGGAAGCCGTTGCAGACGCCAAGCACGGCGACGCCGCGCTCGGCCTCGGCCTTCACCGCCTTCATCACCGGCGACAGCGCCGCCATCGCCCCGCAGCGCAGGTAGTCGCCGTAGGCGAACCCGCCGGGCAGCACGATCAGGTCGGTCCCGGCGGGCAACTGCGGTCTCGGCGTGCCAGACCATCTCGACGCTGGCGTCGGTCGAGCGCTCGATCGCGGTCTTGCAGTCGCGGTCGCAGTTGGAGCCGGGGAAGACGATGACGGCGGCCTTCATGCGGCGCTCTCCGCGGCCGGCTGCGGAAACCGGGTCCTGAAGTCGAACGCATGCGCCGGTCGGTCCGTTCGCGCGCAGTGCGCCAGCGCTCGACGCACTCGGCCAGGGTCGGCGTGTGGCCGGCCGGACCCACCAGAGCGCCAGATAGGGCTCTGGCGGCGTCGCGAACCACTCGTGGCGGCGGCGGACGAACTCGCGGTGCTCGGTGCGATAGGCGAAGGCGGCCAGCTGGTCGATGCTCTCCCAGACCGAGGCGTTGATCGCCTGCAGCGCGTCTGCCGGGTCCGGGCGAAGGTCGGTGGCGTTGTTGCCCTGCGCCTTTCAGTCGCCAGACGAACCCCGGCTGGGCGTCCGCCAGCGCGTTGATGCGGTCCAGCGCGTTCACGAAGTCGGCCATGCGCGGGTGCTCGACAGGCGCGAGGAGGCGGCCGACGTTGACCTCGGCGATGTGGAACACCCTCGCCGTCACGCGACGTCCACGCGGTAGCCTTCGATCACGGTGTTGGCAAGCAGCCGCTCGCACATCGCCTTGACCTCGGCCTCGGCCTTCGCCCGGTCGGCGCCGGCGATCTCGAAATCGATGGTCTTGCCGACGCGAACGCCGGAGACGTCGCCGAACCCCAGCCCGTGCAAAGCCCCTTCGATCGCCTTGCCCTGCACGTCGAGCACGCCGGGCTTGAGGAACACGTGAACCGTCGCCTTCATTCGTCCTCTTCGTCCTCGACCAGGCGCGGACCGGCGGGCCGCCCGCCCTGAATGACGGTCGGCATCTCCTTCATGATCCCCAGCCGGCGCGCCACCTCGGTGTAGCTCTCGATCACGTTGCCGAGGTCGCGGCGGAAGCGGTCCTTGTCCAGCTTCTCGTTCGTGGCCGAGTCCCAGAGCCGGCAGGAGTCGGGGCTGATCTCGTCGGCCAGCACGATGCGCGAGAAGTCGTTCTCCCACACCCGCCCGAACTCGATCTTGAAGTCGACCAGCGTGATGCCGACGGCGCAGAACACCCCGCTCAGGAAGTCGTTGATCCGCAGCGTCATCGCCATGATGTCGTCGATCTCCTGGGGCGAGGCCCAGTTGAAGGCGGTGATGTGCTCCTCGGCCACCATCGGGTCGCCGAGCTTGTCGTCCTTGAGGCAGAACTCGATGATCGAGCGCGGCAGCACCTGGCCCTCGGGCAGGCCGAAGCGCTGCGACAGCGAGCCGGCGGCGATATTGCGGCAGATCACCTCCAGCGGAATGATCTCCACCTCGCGGATCAGCTGCTCGCGCAGATTCAACCGGCGGATGAAGTGGTTCTGCACGCCGATCGCGTTCAGCCGCGTCATCATGTATTCGCTGATGCGATTGTTGAGGACGCCCTTGCCCTCGAGCTGCGCCTTCTTCTGACCGTTGAAGGCGGTCGCGTCGTCCTTGAAGTACTGGATGAGCGTGCCGGGCTCGGGTCCTTCGTAGAGGATCTTGGCCTTGCCTTCGTAAATCTTCTTGCGGCGGGTCATGGGTTTTCGGACTCTTCCCCGACGAGCCGGGCGCGGGCGCGCAAGCGGCGTCGCTCGCGCGCGAACCGACTCGACGCGAACACAATGTAGGGCGCTGAGCGCTTGAAAGAAATGGCGACGCGGGCGGCGAAAACCAAAGACCGGCAAGACGGCGGCGAAGCGCAAGCGAACGTCGCACGCCGCGCCGCGGCCCGGACGACCGGCCGCGCTACACCAACATCAGCGCCGCGCGAAAGGACATCCACGTCGTCGGCGCCGAGACCGGCGGGATTCGCGACCTCTATCATGGCGTGCTTACGATCCCCTGGTGGGGTTTCTTCCTGCTGCTGCTTGGCGTGTTCCTCGGCGCCAACGCCATCTTCGCCTTCCTCTACTGGCTTGACCCGGCGGGGGTCACGGGCGCCCGGCCGCATTCGTTCGCCGACGACTTCTTCTTCTCGGTCGAGACCCTATCGACCATCGGCTACGGCGGCATGACGCCAACGAGCCTCTACGCCAATGTGGTGATGACGGCCGAAGCCTTTGTCGGGCTGGGCATTGTCGCGGTCGCCACCGGCCTCATCTTCGCGCGCGTTTCGCGGCCGACCGCCCGGGTGATGTTCAGCCGCGTCGCCGTCATCACCGCGTTCGACGGCGCGCCGGCGCTGATGTTTCGCGCCGCCAACCAGCGCGGGAACCAGATCCTCGAGGCCCAGGCCTCGATCAGCCTGTTCGGCGAGGTCGTCACCTCGGAAGGCGATCGCATGCGCCGATTCCAGGACCTCGACCTGGTTCGCAGCCGCCAGCCGATGTTCTCGCTGACATGGTTGCTCATTCACCGCATCGATGAGGCCAGCCCGCTGCACGGGCACACGCGGGAGTCGCTGGAGGCGATCGGCGGGGAGATCGTGGTCGCGCTGAACGGCGTCGACGAGGTGTTCGCCCAGCGCATCTACGCTCGCCACGCCTACCTGCCGGACGAGATCCTGTGGGACCGTCAGTTCGCCGATGTGCTCAGCACGGACAACCAAGGGCGCAGGCTGGTGAATTACCACAGGTTTCACGACGTAAAGCCGTTGCCGGGCGACGGCTTTGATTGATCCCGGACGTCAGGTCCCCTATTGGACAAGGCATCGTAGGCTGCTTTGAGTGACGCATGACCACCTTCGACGAGCGTGAAGAAGGCTTCGAACGCAAATTCGTCGAGGACGAGGCGCTGGAATTCAAGGCGACGGCCAGGCGCAACCGCATGCTGGGCCTCTGGGCCGGCGAGTTGATGGGCCTCGAAAAGGATCGGCTCGACGAGTACGCCGCCGCGATCGTGCGCGCCGACGTGACCGAGCCGGGGGACGAGGACGTCTTGAGGCGCGTGAGCCGCGACCTCGAGGGCGCGGGCCTCAAGGTCTCCGAGGGCCAGGTGCGCGGCAAGATGGACGAACTCCTCGCCGTCGCCCGCGGCCAGATCCAGTCGGGGGAATAGCGGACTAAACCGGAGAGACGCACGCACTCGGCAGCGCGGCGCGACCTCGCCCGACCTTGCCGCGCCCCGGCGTGCCAAACCTCAGGGTCGAGCGCCTGTACCTTCTGCGCCAAGCTAGAACTCCGGCAACAGCGCGATGAGCTGGCCCAGGCGGTTGACGCCGAGCTTGGCGTAGGCCGCCTTCATCTGCGAACGGACCGTCGACAGTGAGGCGGCGCGCAGCCGAGCCACTTCTCGTGGCGATGCGCCGCGGCGCAAGAGCTGGACGACGGCGCTCTCGGCCGGGGTCAGGCCGGCGCCCCGGACGAGAGCCGGTTCCACCGATGAAGCTCGCTCGGTTAGAAGGACGAGCACCCGCGCCGAGACACCGAACCATCCGGGCCGCCGGGGCAAGGCCGAAACCTGTGCGCCGATGAAGCCGGCGCCGTCGCGCCCTCTGATCAACAGGCCATGTCCACCGACAGGGCCGGCGGCCCCGGCGGCTGCCCGGATAGCCTCCTGCAGCAGGGCATCGTCGCCCGGGTTCGGCGCAGATAGCGCGCCGGAGCGCTGGGCGACAAAAGCGCCCTCCGCCAGGCACGCTTCGGCGGCGGGCGTGACGGCGGCGATCACGCCGCGCTCGTCGCAGAGGATCGCGGCTTTCGAAACCGCCTCGAAGGCGCCGATGACAAGTTTCTCGGCTTGTTCTTCCAGTGCGACCTGCAGTCGCATCGCAGCGACCGTGTGCGGCAACAAGGCGTCGAACAGTGCCCGTTGCTCGGAATCGGGAAGGCCCTGCTTCGCCGTGCGCAGCGTTGCGAGGAGACCGAGGGCGTCACGGCCGATTGCCGCGGATGCGCCCCCGAAGAACGGGGCCTCGACCTTGGTGAGGAAGTCCGCGTAGTAGGGATGCCGCCGTCGGTCGGCTTCGTCGATGAAGTCCGGCTCGGAGAGCAGGCCGCGACGCTCAAGGACCGCCTTCACGCGCGGGTTGACCGCCGGATCGGCGCCGCCGCTGGCCTCGAACTCGGAGATCACCTCAGGGGCGATCCCGCCGCTATGGTCGAAGAGGAGGGTTCCGGCGCGCACGCCGAGCAGCTGGCCCCCCCAACCGCCGGTAGCCTTGGCCAAAGCCTCGAGCGCATCGGGCCACGTCGATGGCGCATAGACCGCCGACGACATAGCAGCGGCGATGCTGGCGACCTGATCTTCCACCCCCGCCCCCTGGGTTGAAGCCTTCTCCGTCCGCGTGCCGACCCTGGCGCTTTGCATCCTACGGTGCGGCCCCGAAGAGGTGCAAGACGGCCGGAAGGCGACCTGGACGGGAAGCGTGCCTCAAGCGCGAAGGGCGCGCAGCTGGAATCGCGCAGGGCGCGATATTTGTGCAAGCGGAGGTCGAGGGCATCCCCAATTTGGGTGATGCGCAGCGCTCCACCGCGCCCGTACCCTAAGGGTCGGCAGAGCACGGGGGAACAAATGTCGGTCAACACATCCACTCGCGTACGCGCCCTGGCCTGCGCGTCCGCCATTGGCATCACGGCAGCGCTGGCGGCCGGCGCCGCAAACGCCCTGTGCACCGGCCCGGATGCGAACCAGGTCGTCAATTGCCCGGCAGGCACGTATTCGGGCATCAACTACGGCGCCAGCAACCCGGGCATCACGATCAACATCGCAGCTGGCGTGACCGTGTCCACAGAGGGCGTCACGGCCAATGGCTCGGGCGACATCACGATCAACGGTGATCCCAGTGACACATTCACAAGCACCGACCCCAACCAAGAGGCGCTAGGCGGCCGCACGACCAACGGCAATGTGAGCCTGACGGCCGGCGACGTGTCGGCGCCGCCCACCACGGCCATCGTCGCTCGGACCGGCAGCGGCGACGTCAGCATCAATGTCCAGAACGTGAGCGCCGGCGGCGGCCAAGGCGTCGTCGTGGGGGGTGAAGGTTCCGGCGGGCCGAGCAACGTGAGCATCACGACCGGCGACGTGTCGGCGAACGATAACGGGATCCAAGTCGCTGACACAACCGGCGTCATAACGATCAACGCCGGCAACGTTTCGGGGGGGAACGGAATTGGAATCGTCCTGATCAGCGGGGCCGTCGCGCCCACTGATATCGGCATCACCGCCAATTCGGTCAGCGGCGTTCAGAACGCTATCTTCATCAGCGGCGCCACCGGAAACGTGAGCGTCGCCGTGACCGGCGCCGCTTCGTCGCCGACCGGCGCTGGCATTGGTGTTGGAGCCTCCGGCGCCTTCGCGCCGACCAACGTGACCATCACAGCCGGCAGCGTCTCGGGCGCCGGGGTGGGGGTCGGCGTCTCCGGCGCCACGGGGGACGTGAGCATCGCCGTGGCCGGCAGCGCTTCCAGCGCGAATGGAACCGGCATCGCCGTCGCAGGCAGCGGCGCCGACGCTCCGAAGAATGTCAGTGTCACGGCCGGCAGCGTCTCCGGAGGCGACGCGGGGGTCGACATTACCGGCGCCACCGGGAACGTCAGCGTCGCTGTGGCCGGCGACGTCTCGGGCGCGGGCGCCGCGGGCATCGATGTTCTGAGCAACGGCGCTGACGCACCGACGAACGTGACCGTCACGACCGGGAACGTCTCGGGAGGCGGCGATGGAATCGACGTCATCGGCGCCACCGGCACGGTCACCGTCGCGGTGAACGGGAACGTTTCCTCGCCTCAGACCGGCATTGCGCTGGCGTCAGGGGGCTCGGCGAAGGTCACGGTGCAGTCCGGGGCGAGCGTCTCGGGCGTGATCGGGATCGACGCGACCGCCGGCGCGGCCGGCGTCTTGGGCGGCCTCAACGTCATCGACGACGGGACGATCACGGGCACGGGCGGGACGGCGATCAAGTTCAACCCGGGCGTTAACTCGCTGACGCTCGGGACGGGCTGGGTAGTCAACGGCGCTATCGTCGGGGGCACGAACAACGCCCTGATCCTCGCGGGATCGATCAACTCGCAGACGGCGAGCCAGGATGCGCCGAGCTTCACCGACTTCTCCAGCCTCGAGGTGAAGACCGGCTATTGGACGCTGCTGAACCCGGCGAGCTATCCCACCACGACCGTGGACGCCGGCGCCGCATTCGAGATTGACACCACCCTCACCAGCAACCTCACCGACTTCGGCGAGCTGTTGTTCAGCAGCCCCGGCGTGACCGCCAATATCATCGGTAACCTCACCTTCGCGAAGGGCTCGATCTACGCCGCCGAAGTGACCGCCGGCGGGGCCACCGACCTGATCGCGGTGAAGGGGCCGGTGACGATCCAGTCGGGCGCGAACTTCGTGGCCGTCCCAACCGGCAATGCGAGCAACTACGCAAACAACACCCAGTATGTGGTGATCACGGCCACGGGCGGGGTCTCCGGCAGCTTCTCCAACGTCGTGAGCGCCGCGCCGCTGCTTTCTGCGACGCTGATCTACCCGCACGACGAGGTGCGCCTGAAGCTGAAGCGCAACGACAAGAGCTTCGCCAGCCAGGCAGTGACGCCGAACCAGGCCGCCGCCGCGGCGGCGATCGAGGCCGGAGGCTCCGACAGCTCCCTATACATGGCTCTGGTCGGCCAGACGGCGCTCGGCCTTCAGACAGGGTACGGAGAACTCGACGGCGAGAGCTATGCGGACGTCGGCAGCGTCATGCTGGAGCAGTCGGACGAGACCCGCCGTTCGCTGGTCAACCGCATGAACGCCCCCAACCCGACGCAAGGGCTATGGGTGGCGACTTACGGCGATACCTCGGCGGCCGATGACGGCGCGAACTTCCAGCATGCCAGGACGGCCCTCGGCGGCAGCGCCAGCGGCGTCGACTTCACGCTCGGCGGCTGGCGAACGGGCGTCGCCACGAGCGTAGGCTACGACAGCTTGAGCCTCGCCTCGCGCGGGGCGAGCACGGTCGACTCCTACTGGACCGCGTCGGCCTACGCCGCCTACGACACCGGACCCTTCGACGCCCGCTTCGGCGCGACCTACGGCTGGCACCGTCTCGCCTCGAACCGCGAGGTGGCCGTCCCCGGCTACGCCGACGTCAGCCGCTCGCTGAGCCATGTCAGCTCCGGCGAAGCGTTCGGAGAGATCGGCTGGACGTGGAAGACAGAGCGCGGCTTCATCGAGCCATTCGCAGGCGTGGCGCTCGATACGGTCGGCGGCTTCGTGCTGAGCGAAACCGGCGGCGCGTCGGCGCTGAACGTGACGACCGAACAGCGGACGCTCCTGACTGAGCGGCTGGGCGTCGAAGGCGAGACCGCGCTCTTCGGGCTCACCCTGCATGGCGCTATCGCCTGGCGGCACGCAGGCGGCGACCTCACGGGGGTGGCGCAGGCGATGTTCCGCTCGACCGGCGAGAGCTTTACCGTGCACGGCATGCCCATCGCGGCCAACGCCGCGGAGATCACCGCCGGCCTCTCCGGCAAGCTCGACAAGCGGACGACGCTCAGCCTCTCCTACCACGGCGAAGCGGGCGACAACTTCAGCGACAACGCCGTCAAGCTCAACGCCAGCTGCGGTTTTGTCCCTTGCGAACGCCCGCTCGAACAGCATATCCAAGTGCTTGAAGTGGTAGGCGAGGTCGAACAGCTCGGCCAGTTCGGGGTCGCTGAGGTGCGGGCGGACGTCCGGGTCGGCCATCAGGAGCTCGGCGAACACCCCCTCGCCGCGCCAGACCTTCATCGCGTTGCGCTGCACGGCCGCGTACGCAGCCTCCCGCGCGACCCCCTTCTGGGTCAGCGCCAGCAACACGCGCTGTGAGTTCACGAGCCCGCCCAGCCGCTCCAGGTTCCGGCGCATGTTCTCCGGATACACGACCAGCCGGTCAACCACGCTTGCCAGGCGCCGCAGCGCGAAGTCGAGGTGCACGCAAGCGTCCGGCGCGATGCCCCGTTCGACCGACGAGTGGCTGATGTCCCGCTCGTGCCAGAGCGCGACGTCCTCCAGCGCTGGGATCACCGCCGAGCGGACCAGGCGCGAAAGGCCGGTCAGGTTCTCGGTCAGGATGGGGTTGCGCTTGTGCGGCATCGCCGACGAGCCCTTCTGCCCCTCGTCGAACGGCTCCTCCGCCTCCAGCACCTCTGTGCGTTGCAGATGGCGGATCTCAACGGCCAGTCGCTCGACCGAGGCGGCGACCACCGCGAGCGCCGCAAAGTAAGCCGCATGCCGGTCGCGGGGAATGACCTGGGTCGAGACCGGCTCGACCTCGAGCCCCATCGCCTTGGCCACATGCGCCTCGACGCTCGGGTCGACGTTGGCGAAGGTGCCGACGGCGCCTGAAATGGCGCAGACGGCGATCTCGGTCCTGGCCGTCTCCAGGCGCCGCTTCGCACGCCGGAACTCGACGTAGTGCCCGGCGAGCTTCAGCCCGAACGTGGTGGGCTCGGCGTGCACGCCGTGGCTGCGGCCCACCGTCGGCGTATGGCGGAACTCGAACGCCCGACGTTTGAGCGCCGCCAGCACCAGATCGACATCCTCGAGCAAAAGGTCCGTGGCGCGCGCCAGCTGCACGCCGAGCGCGGTGTCGTTCACGTCGGACGAGGTGAGCCCCTGGTGCAGGAAACGCCCTTCAGGCCCAACGATTTCAGTCACATGTGTCGTGAAGGCGATGACGTCGTGCTTCACCTCCCGCTCGATTTCGTCGATGCGGTCGACGTCCCAAACGGCGTCCCGGCCCTTCTCCCAGATCACCTCGGCCGCGCGCTTGGGGATGACGCCGATCTTGGCCATCGCATCGGCGGCGTGCGCCTCGATCTCGAACATGATCTTGAACCGGGTCTGGGCTGACCAAATCGCGGCCGCCTCGGGCCTGGCGTAGCGGGGGATCATGTCGCTGGAATGGGCGCCGGGCGGGCGGGAGTCAACCCCGCCAACGGACAAGTTGGCCGGCGTCAGTTGAGGCGCCGCTTCTTCTGCCGCGAGGCGCGGTCGCCGGAGCGGACCTCGACCTCGAAGACGTCGCGCTCGCGCTGAACCGTCAACGGGACGACGGCGCCTGGGCCGCCAAGCGCCCAGACGCGGCTGTAGAGTTCAGCAAGGTCGGTCACCTTCTGCCCCGCCACGCGGTGGATGATGTCGCCGCGCCGCAGCTCGGCCCGGGCCGCCGGCCCGCCGGGGGTGACGTCGACGATCACCACGTGCGAGGCGACCTCCTGCGAAAGGACGCCCAGCCAGGGCCTGGGCGGGCTGGCCTGCCTGCCGTGGGCGAGGTCGTCCAGGATTGGCGGCAGCAGCTCGGCCGGCACGAACATGTTCAGGGGTTGCACCTGGCCCTCCGCATCGAGGTGCTCCATGCGCAGCGATCCGACCCCCACGAGTTCGCCCTCCGACCCGAGCAGGGCCGCGCCGTTCCAGTGTGGGTGGGCGGGCTCGGTAAAGAGAGCCGCGTCCAGGGCGTACTCCCACGGGCCGGCGAACGGCTCGCGCGCAAGCAGCTGCGCCGAGAGGGCATGGGCTCTGCCGCCGGCCCCGGCGGCGATAAGCGTTTCGCCCGCCCGCACCGTCCGCGAGTTGCCGATCGGCAGCGCCGGCGCGGCCAACCGCTCGAGCGGGAAGACGAGCCCAAATCCTGTCGGCTGATCGACGCCCAGCGGGTGCGCGGGGATACGCCGGCCGTCGTTGGTGGTCAGCGTCACCTCCTCGGCCTCGGTGATCAGGTAGCCGATGGTCAGCACCAGCCCGTCGGCCCCGATGACGATGCCGTTGCCAAGGCGTTCGGTTCCCAGCCGCTCGGCCGAGAACGCGTCCTCGGGGATCTTGGACTCCAGGGCGACGACGGACGCCAGGCAATGATCCAGATCGAAACCAAGGGAACGGGCGACGGGGCGAAGCGCCTCGTCGACCTCGTAGCCGGCGAATGGCGAGGGCATCGGTCAACCTCCGCGAAGGCAATCGGCGACTCGATGCTACGCCGACCGGCCCGTTTGATCACCCCCTGAGACAGGGCGTTGGACCCAGGAATCAGGCCGTGGCGGCCCCCGAAGCCATGTCGGCGCGGATGGTCCGCGAGGCCAGGAGGTAGTGCAGCGCGCCCCAGACGTAGGCGACCATGGTCAGGATGATGCCGTATTGGGTCGCCTGCGCCAGCGTGGTCGAACAGACGTGCGCCATCGCGTGGTGCACGGCGATCCCGCCCGGGCAGGCGGTCATGAAGTCGCCGGCGCCGACGCTCTTCCAAAGGGACTTGCCGAACAGGTCGATGACGACGCCGGTGAAGACCGGCCCACCGCCTAAGGCGATCATGTTGAGCACGAAGAAGAGCAGCGCCGTGGCGGTGGCTCGCGCGCGCGGCTCGATCAGGTTGTGCAGCACCCCCCAGGTCGGGCCGAGGTAGGTGTAGCCGAAGATCCCAGGCAGGATGAGCATCGCGGCCGCGGCGATCCAGCTCGGGCTCAAGTAGATCGACAGGTAGATCGGGGTGGCGATGGCGACGCCGATGGCCGGCGTCCAGGCGTACCAGCGCCAGTCGCTCTTGCCGAGGCGGTCGGCGACCGCTCCGCCGAGCAGGGTGCCGATGCCCGACGAGATCCCGCCAATTGTGCCGAAGATGATCCCGACCTCGGCGTAGTTCAGGCCGAAACGGCGGATGAAGTAGGGTGCGGCGAACTGGCCGATGCCGTATCCGGCGAACGAGACCAGCGTCACGCCTGCGGTCATGTGGCGGAACGAGGGACGGCTCCACATGCGTTTGGCCACATCGACGAGGGAGGGCGCCGGGGTCGGATCGCCCGCCTTGACCGGCTCAGAGTAGCCGCGGGGCGGCTCCTTGAGCGAGGTCGCGGTGAGCAGCGCAAGCAGGATGCCGGGCAGGCCCACGATCACAAACGCCCAGCGCCAGCCGACGCTCTGCGCCAAGAGGCCGCCGGAGATCGCCCCGATCATGCCGCCCAGCGGGATGCCGAAGGAATAGGCCGAAAGCGCCGTCGCCCGCCGCTCGGGCGTGTAGTAGTCGGCGATCAGCGACTGGGCCGATGGCGAACAGCCCGCCTCGCCGATGCCGACGCCCACGCGGCAGAGCAGCAGCAGCGGGAAGCTGGCCGCCGCGCCGCACAGCGCGGTCATGCCCGACCAGAGCGCGAGGCAGACCGAGATGATGGTCACGCGACTGCGCTTCTCCGCCAGGCGCGCGATCGGGATGCCGAGGATGGTGTAGAGGAAGGCGAAGGCGAAGCCGCCGAGCAGGCCAAGCTGGGCGTCGCTGAGCTTCATGTCGACCTTGATCGCCTGACCCAGCGTCCCGACGATCGTCCGATCGATGAAGTTGGACGTGTAGACCAGCATCAGGAGGATCACGACCCAGCGCGAATAGGCCCGCGAAAACAAGGGCAACGGCGGCGCGCTTACGAGTTCAGGCTCGAGAACCGTGTCGGTCATGATCCCTCCCGCGATGCGCCTGAATCCACCCTAGCCGCGCGCGCGCCGGCTGTCCCAGCGGCGTTAGCTCACCACATCCGCCTGCATGCGTCCGCGCGCGGCGAGAAAGAAGCCGCCGGCGACCACGCTGACGGCGCCGGCGCTGATCATCGCCCAACGCAGGCCCTCGGCCGCCCCGAGATGCTCGGCCTTGGCGTAGAAGTCGCTGGCGGCGCCCAGGAACGGCGGCCCGAACCCGAGCCCGATCAGGTTCAGGATCAGCAGCAAGAGCGCCGCCGCCGTCGCCCGTCTGTGGGGCGCGACCACGCTTTGCGCCGTCGAATAGACAGCCCCGTACCAGATCGTCGAAATCGTGGCTGGAATGAAGGTCAGCGCGATCGCCAGGAGCGTGTTCGGCGTGGTGAAGATAAGCAGATAGAGCGGGGTCACGAGCACGGCGGCAAGGCCTGGAACGGTCGCGAACGCGCGGCGGTCGCGGCTGGCCGCGCGGTCCGCGATCCAGCCGCCGATCACCGTCCCGGTCATGCCGCCAAGGCCGGTCATGAGCCCGAGCGCCGGCCCGAGGAAGCTCTTCGACTTCAGGCCGAAACCCGCCGCGATGGCCGCGACGTCGGCGGCGTGGCAGCGCAGGAAGAAGGACGAGGTGAAGAAGAGGTGGGCGTAACCGACGAAGGCCGAGAAGCCGGAACCGAGCGCCATCAGCCAGAACGTGCGCTTGCCAGAGAGCGCCTTCACCGTGTCGACCAGGTCCAGGTACGGCTGCATCAAAGACTGGAGCGCGCTTGGCCCGACGAGCGGGCGCGGAGGCCGCGGCTCCCTGATCGTCAGCGCAATGACGATGGCCAGCACCAGGCCGGGGACCGCGGCCGCCAGGAAGGCGATGCGCCAGCCGTGCGGGCCGACGTCGGCGATGACGCCGCCAAGCGCCAGGCCAAGCAGCGTCCCGATCGGCACCCCCAGCGAATAGATCGAGAGGCCGGAAGCGCGTTGGTCTGGGCGGCTGATGTCGGCGATCAGCGAATGGGAAGAGGGATTGCAGCCGGCCTCGCCGAAGCCGACCCCAAGCCGCGCGAAGGCCAACGATGCAAAGCCGCCGGCCGCGCCGCAAAGGGCGGTGAATCCGCTCCACAGCGTCAGCGCGATCGCCACGATGGCGGGCCGGCTCCAGCGGTCGGCGAGCCAGGCGATCGGGATGCCGAGCACGGTGTAGAAGATCACGAACACCGGCCCGGTCAGGATGCCGATCGCGGAGTCCGAGATGTGCAGGTCTTTCTCGATCGGCTCGACCAGGATCGACAGCATCTGCCGGTCGAGGAAGCTCAACGTATAGGCGATCATGAGCATCGCGAGCACGTAGCGCCGCCAGCCGGCTTGAGGCAGCGCGCTGGCGGGCGCGTCGACGGGCAGCGCGGCGTCGGTCATGCGAGGCGTTTCCCCTGGAACTCTCGCGCCGCAACCGACGCGCTTTTCGTTGGCTTTGCGCTGGACTAGACCCCGGTTTTGCCTTGCCGCCAAGTGGGCAGGCGAGCATGGAGGCGGCCATGGAACTTCTGATCGGCAACAAGCTCACGTCGACCTGGTCGCTGCGCGCGTGGATTGCGCTCAAGCGGACCGGCCGGCCATTCACCGAAACGTCCATCCACCAGCGCCGGCCGGAAACCCGCGCCGAGGCGCGCGCGGCCGGCTCGCCAACGGGGCTGGTTCCCGTGCTCAAGGACGGCGATGTCACGGTCTGGGACACGCTTTCGATCTGCGAATACCTCGCCGAGCGGTTTCCCGAGGCCAGGCTGTGGCCGGCCGACGCCGGCGCCCGCGCCGCCGCCCGCTCGGCGAGCGCCGAGATGCACTCCGGCTTTCCCTCCTTACGCGGCGAATGCCCGATGGACCTTGGGCTCATGACCAAGGCCGACCTTTCCGAGATGACCGCGGAGGAGCTCCGCCGCATCGTCGCGCTCTGGAGCGATCTGCGCGCCCGGTTCGGCGCGGGCGGGCCGTTCCTGCTCGGCGCCTGGTCGATCGCCGACGCCTTCTTCACGCCGGTGGCGACACGGTTGCGCAGTTACGGGATCCATCCGAGCGACTTCGGCGACTCGGGGCCCGCGGGCGTCTATGCCGAAACGCTGCTCGAGACGCCCGACTTCAAGGAATGGGAGGCGGCGGCGCTGGCTGACCGCCCCTAGCGCGCTCCGCGGGGAGGGGGCGGAAGGTGATGCGGGTTCTGGTCGTCGGCGGCTACGGGCTGATCGGCGGATACGTCACGGCCCGCTTGCACCGCGAGGGATGCCAGATCGTGGGCGCCGGCCGCGATATCGCGGTGGCCGCACGGCGGGCGCCCTATGCGTCCTGGGTGATGGTCGACCTGCGCCAAATGGGCGAGGCGGCCCGATGGGCGCATCTGTTGGTCGGCGTCGATGCGGTGGTGAATTGCGCCGGCGCGCTGCAGGACAGTCCGCGCGACGACCTCGCCGCCGTCCATGTCGCAGGCGATCCGAGCGCTGGCGGAGGCCTGCGCGGCCGCGGGCGTGCGCCGCGTCGTCCACATTTCCGCCGCCGGCCTTGGCGGAAGCGAGACGCGCTTCTCGACGACCAAACGCGAGGCGGAAGCCCTGCTCGCGGCCACCGACCTCGACTGGGTGATCCTGAGACCCGCCCTCGTGCTCGCCCCGGCGGCCTACGGGGGCAGCGCCCTGCTGCGCGGGCTGGCCGCGTTTCCAGGCTTCATCCCAGCGCTCTATCCCGACCGCGTGGTGCAGGTGGTCTCGGCCGAGGATGTCGCCGAGGCCGTCGCCCGCTGCCTTCGCCCAGGCGCGGCGGCGCGGATCGTGGTCGACCTGGCCGCCGCGGAAGCGACGCGGCTGGCGCGATGTCCTCGTGGCGCTGCGCGCATGGCTCGGCCTTGCGCCGGCGCCGGTGCTCGCGCTGCCGGCCCTGGCCGGCCGCCTTGCCGCCCTTGCCGCCGACATCCTCGCCGTCTTCGGCTGGCGCAGCCCGATGCGCTCGACCTCGCTCGCCCAGCTCGCCGCCGGCGTCGAGGCCGGCGGCGCGACGGCGGAGGCGGCGCTCGGCTTTACGCCGAACATCCCTGAGCGAGATGTTGGCCGGCTGGCCCTCGGGCGTGCAGGAACGCTGGTTCGCCAGGCTCTACTTCCTCAAACCCGTTGGCCTGGCCGCCCTGATCGGGTTCTGGCTGGCCTCGGGCGTCGTCGGCCTGACCGTCGGCCGCCAGCATGCGGCCGCCCTGCTCGCGCCGTCGCTGTCGCCGCCCCTCGCGCACGCCGCCGTCGTCGTTGGCGGCGTGCTCGACATCGGCCTCGCCGCCCTCGCCTTGTTCCGCCGCACCGCGCCGACCGCGCTGAAAGGCATGATTGCGGTGACCGTCGCCTATCTCGCCAGCGCGACCATCGTCAGGCCAGAGCTCTGGGCCGACCCGCTGGGGCCGCTGGTCAAGACCGTCCCAGCCGCCGTGCTCGCGCTCGTCATGCTGGCGGTGATGAGCGAACGCTGATGAGCCTCATCATCCTCATCAAGACGCTGCACGTGATCGGCGCCACCGTGCTGCTCGGAACCGGCGTCGGCATCGCCTTCTTCATGGTGATGGCCGACCGCACGCGCGACGCCCGGCTCATCGCCCATACCGCCGGGCGTGGTGGTCGTCGCCGATGTCCTGTTCACCGCGACGGCCATCGTGCTGCAGCCGATCACCGGCGTCGCGCTGGCCGCGCTCGAGGGCCAGCCGCTGACACAGGCGTGGATCCTGCTCAGTCTCGCGCTCTACGTCTTCGCCGGCGTCTTCTGGCTGCCGGTGGTCTGGATGCAGCTGCGCATGCGTGACCTCGCGCGCGCCGCGGCCGCCGCGGGGGAGCCGCTTCCGCCGCCTATCACCGGCTCTACCGGATCTGGTTCGCCTTCGGCTTCCCCGCCTTCGCCGCGGTGCTGGCCATCATCTGGCTGATGGTCGCCAAACCCAGCCTCTGACCGAATGCGGGGTGTCAATCGGCGTTCGCCGGGCTCGGGAAGCTCACGCCCGCCAGCACCTCGGACAGGCGCCAGAGCCGCGCCGCGGCCTCGGCGTCTCGCGCGCGGGCGCTGACCCAGGCGGTGGTCGGCGCCCCCTTCATCTCGAGGAAGCCGTCAGGGCCGTAGTAGGCGCCGCCGACCGCGTCCGGCGAGGTGGCCGCATAGAGCTGGGGCAAGGCGCCGGCGGCAGCGGACTGGCTGGCCCAAGGCGCGATCAGGATCTCGCCCACGCGCGTGCTGAACGCATCCGCGCCCGGACCGCTGGCGATCAGATCGGTGCGCGCATAGCCGGGATGGGCGGCGTTGCTCGTCGGGCCCCAACCGCCCTCGTCGCTACGCCTCTGCAGCTCGAAGGCGAACATCAGCATGGCGAGCTTGCTTTGAGCGTAGGCCGCAACAGGGCGATAGCGCCGGGTCCACTGCAGGTCGTCAAAGTGGATCCGCCCTATGTGGTGCACGCCGCTCGACAGGTTGACCACGCGCGGCGCGCTTGCCGCTCGAAGCAACGACAGGAGGCGGGCGGTGAGTGCAAAGTGGGCGAGGTAGTTGACGCCGAACTGGAGTTCGAAGCCGTCGAGGGTCTCCGGCCGGATCGGCGGCGCCATGACACCGGCGTTGTTGATCAGAATGTCGAGCTTTCGGTGTGACGCCGCCATGGCGTCGGCGAAGGCGGCCACATCGGCGAGGCTGGCGAGATCGACCCGCGTCAGGCTGACCCGGGCGGCGGGATGCGCGGCGCGGATGCGCGCGACCGCTGCGGCGCCCTTCTCGGCGTTGCGCGCCGCGACAACGACCTCCGCCCCGGCTCCGGCCAGGGCAAGCGCCGTTTCGTAGCCCAGCCCGGTGTTGGCGCCGGTGACGATCGCCACGCGCCCCGACTGGTCCGGAATGTCCTTGATGCTCCACGCCATGACTTGAGCGCTCTGCCCCGTGCAGCGCAGAGTTAGGGGGTCCAGGGCCGTCCGGAAAGGCTGCGGACGCCGCTGGCCGTCAACGCCGGTCTACGGGCGTTGACGATCCAGTCGGCCCAGAGCGAACCACGCCAAGACGCGAGCGGCCAACGCCGAGACGCCGAGGCGCGGTGTCTCGACCTGGCTTAGGCTGCCGCGCCGTAGGGCGTCGTGGTTGGCTGGCAGTAGAGATAGATGAGGTAAATCGCGCCGAGCAGCGGCACCAAGGCCACCAGCAACCACCAACCGCTCTTTCCGATGTCGTGCAAGCGTCGGACCGCTATGCCGAGGCTGGGCAGCAGCACCGCGAGGGAATAGAGGCTCGCGAAGGCCTGCAAGTGAACGAGGCCAAGGACAATGTCCAGCACCACCGCAATTATGAAATTGAACAGAACGAACATCCAGAACGCCCTGCGTCCAGTAACACCGTTGAAGTCGAAGTAGTGCTTGGTGATCGGATCGAGGTATAGATTGAAGTCCATAGCCTTGGCTCCCCCTGAGTTCAGTGTAACGTCATCGACTCGCCGTCAAACGCATGAAGGCCCTTCTTCAGACGATTCGCTGACAGGCCGAAGCGGTTCATGCTCGGCGCATGAGAGCACGGATCGGGCGCTCCGTCACGGCTGAGGCTCGACGTTTGTTCAAGCCGGCGGCCGCGCCCAGGCGCTGATCGCACGGCCGAGGGTTTGGTAGGCTGCGCGAAGGTCGCTCTCCAGCCGCGTGGCAGTGTCCGCTTTCGACGTAAAGCGCATTCGCGAACGCCTGGCCGTTCGAATTCGAGGAAGGCGGCGGGGCGCGAGCGCGCCAGCGCCACGAGGCCACTACAAACCAACTTAACTTGCTTTGCAAGCGCTCCCACCCCGGGCGATCTCACGCCCTTTCGAGGGGAGAGCTGCGAACATCATGGACACGGCGCTCGACAACCAAACGGTGACCTTCGGCAACTGGCCGCACCGAGTCATCCGGCGCGGCGACGCGGTGCGGCCGCTGCCGCCGCACGCCCGTTCGCTCGCGGATCTGACCATCGAGGTCGGCGACGTCCGCCTCGGCGTCAGCGACTACATGGCCGGCTGCCTCACGGCCGGGCTCCTTATCCTGAAGGGCGGCGAGATCGCGCTGGAGCGCTACGGCATGGGCAGCGGCCCGCGGCGGCGTCAGACCAGCTATTCGACCGCGAAATCGATGACCGCGACGCTCGTTGGCGCCGCGCTGCACGATGGCGCGATCGGCAACCTGGACGACCGCTGCGACCTCTATCTGCCGCGACTGCGCGGCTCGGCCTATGAGGGCGTCACGGTCCGCAATGTCATGCGGATGTGCTCGGGCGTGGACTGGCGCGAGCTGGACGACGGACCCGACGTCGCGCGCCTGGACCAGACTCTTGCGGACCGGCGGCCCGGCTCAATCCTGGATCTGGCATGCGCCCTGCCGCGCGCGCATCCGCAAGGCGCCATCTTCAACTATTCGACCGTCGAGAGCTGCGTGCTTGGCGCGGTGGTCGCCGCCGCCACGGGCCGGCCCCTGGCCGACTATTGCGCAGAGATGATCTGGGGGCCGGCCGGCATGGAAGCCGACGGGTACTGGGCGTTGGAGGCAGAGGGCGGCATGGAGCTGGGTGGGGCTGGCGTCAGCGCGCGCCTGCGCGACGTCGGCCGCTTCGGTCAACTGGTGCTGGAGGACGGCGTAGCGTTCGACGGCCGACGCGTCCTCCCACCCGGCTGGCGCGAACTCGCCGGCCAGCCCGACAGCGCGCCAACGGGCTTCGGCCGGCTCATGCCCCGCTCCCCCGCAGGATACGGCTACCAATGGTGGGCGCTGCCGCACGCGCCGACCGGCATCCACGCCGGCGCCTTCTTGGCGATCGGCGCCTACGGCCAGTACATCTACGTCAATCCGGCCGAGCAGGTGGTCGTCGCCATCCAGAGCCTGTGGCTGGAGCATCAGGACAGCGAGGCCGAGGTCGCGACCTTCGCACTGTTCGCAGCCGCCGTGCGCGCGCTCCGACCGGATCCGCCGTAGCGCCCCCGGCGCGCCGCCTGCCCTAGGGCGCGGATGATCGAGCGTACGGGACGGCCGAGTCGAGGTTACGAGGCGTAGAACTCGACGATCAGGTTCGGTTCCATCTTCACCGGATAGGGCACCTCGGCCAGCTCCGGCGCGCGGATGAACTTCGCCGACAGGCCCTTGCCGTCCACCTCGAGGTAGTCGGGAACGTCCCGCTCGGGCGATTGGATGGCTTCCAGCACCAGCGCCATGTTGCGCGAGCGCTCGCGCACCGAGATGACGTCGCCGGGCTTCACGCGATACGAGGCGATGTTCACGCGCTTGCCGTTCACCAGCACATGCCCGTGGTTCACGAACTGGCGGGCGGCGAACACGGTCGGCACGAACTTGGCGCGATAGACCACCGCGTCCAAGCGGCTCTCCAGGAGCGCGATCAGCGTCTCGGCGGTGTTGCCGCGCTTCTTGGCCGCGTCCTCATAGGTGCGAGCGAACTGCTTTTCCGTGAGGTTGCCGTAGTAGCCCTTCAGCTTCTGCTTGGCGCGCAGCTGCAGGCCAAAGTCGGAGATCTTCTGGCGGCGACGCTGGCCGTGCTGGCCGGGGCCGTAGGAGCGTTGGTTGACCGGGGACTTCGGGCGACCCCAGATGTTCTCGCCCATCCTGCGGTCGATCTTGTACTTCGCCGATTGGCGCTTCGACATCTTGTCGTTCTCTTTCAACTCGATGCGGTCCGGCCCGGCCTCGAGCGGCCTGGCGATCTCAACGGCGGCGCACGCATCACCCGTCATCATCCACGCCTGGCCTTTGAGCCGGACGCGGAAAGGCCGGGTGTATGGCGACGAGGCCGTCGAAAGTCAATCTTTCGCGCGCCCCGGCGAGCATGGCGCCAACTGGTGTCAGGAGACCTGGGCTATGGTCCCGGGCTTGCAAGTTTGGAGGTGGGCGCATGGCGACAGGTTCAGGCGTGAAGGACGATCCTTGGCGGCTGAAAACGCCGCCGCAGACGTCGGAGTTCGAGGTGTG
The DNA here is from genome assembly GCA_963719975.1 of uncultured Alphaproteobacteria bacterium. Classification (GTDB taxonomy): domain Bacteria; phylum Pseudomonadota; class Alphaproteobacteria; order Caulobacterales; family Caulobacteraceae; genus Poindextera. The sequence continues at coordinate 206,947 of CAVRED010000007.1, read as the reverse complement.
GCGCGACGAGACCGCCTCGCCCGCCATTCTCTTCGTGCAAGTGGGTGCAACCCGCCTGTCCTACCAACTGCGCGGTATCGAGGACCTCGCCGCGATGCTGAAGACCCGTGGCGACTGGGTCGAACTCGGCGCCGCCGATGAGGGCAAGCCGGTCAAGGATAACACCGTCGAAGCCTGGGCGCGCGCCGCCGACAATCCAGTCGGCGGCTACTACGGGCTGCGCAAGGGATACCGCGGCCGCTTCGCGCTGTATGTCCCGCCGGTGCTGGAACACCTCGGCCTTGTGGAACTTGAGCACGCGCCACGAAACAACCGCGTGCGAGCGAGATAGGCGCCTAGCCCGGATACGCCAGCGACGGGTACCAGTCCGCGCCGCGACCCTCGGGCGTCATGTCGAGCACGGCCCACAGCGGGGCCAGGTCGGGCGCGCCGCGCGGATCCTGGCCCGGGTCGCTGGCGATCATCTCCTGCGACCAGAAGTGGCGGATCACGCCGTCGCGACGGGTGAAGACGGCTGGGCCCCCGGGATCCGGCTCCGTCATCCGGGGCCCCGGCGTAGTCCCGCGCGAAATTGCCGTTGAGGTCGCTGGCGAGCCTGAGGTTTTTCCAGCCGCGCTCGCGCTTCACCGCCGCGAGCCGCTCGAACGGCGAGCGCGCGACCACCACGAGCGAGACCTCTCTGGGCGAGGTCGTCGGCGTTGCCGTCCCAGGCGTCCAGCAGGTTCGTGCACATCGGGCACGGCTTCTCGCGTTCCGGGCCGAACATGTAGTTGTAGACCACCAGCGTCTCCTTGTCGCCGAACAGGCCGGCGAGGTCGCTCGGACCCTCTTCGGTCTCGAAGCGATAGTCGCCGGTGACCGGCCCGCCGGGCGGCAAGGCCCGGCGCATGGCGGCGACCCTCTCGATGTGGCGGCGCAGCTCGAACTCCTCGGCGAGCAGCGCCGTGCGCGCGGCGCGGTACTCGGCGCTCTCGTTCGGGATGCGGATCGGGACTCTCACTCGGCGAGCTGGTCGGCCGGGATCAGCGTCTCGGTCTTGGCGTCCATCTGCATCTCCTCAGCGTGGCGTTCGCGGGCGTAGGACGAATGTGGCGCGCAGTATCCGACACTCGCCCGTTGTCCGGAACACCGTTGGCCGATATTCGCAGCTCGCTGTCGGGAATCGTGTCAGCAGCCGCGTCCTTCGGGCCAACCTCAAACAGGAGAGCCAGCGATGCCGAAGATCACCCCGTTCCTCTGGTTCGACGACCAGGCCGAAGAGGCGGTCGCCTTCTACCTGTCGGTGTTCAAGAACGCCAAAGCCGGCCCGGTTTCCCGCTACGGTGACGCCGGCCCAGGCGAGAAGGGCAAGGTGATGGTCGCCTCGTTCGAGCTCGACGGGATGACCTTCAACGCGCTGAACGGCGGGCCGATGTACAAGTTCACCGAGGCGGTCTCCTTCCAGATCACCTGCAAGGACCAGGCGGAGGTCGACTGGTACTGGGACAAGCTGGGCGAAGGCGGCGAGCCCGGGCCATGCGGGTGGCTGAAGGACAAGTTCGGCCTGTCATGGCAGGTCGTGCCCGCGGCGCTGCCTCGGCTGATCGGCGGCCCGGACCCCGCCAGGGCCAAGCGCGCGACCGAGGCCATGCTCAAGATGGGCAAGCTCGACATCGCGGCGCTGGAGGCGGCCGCCGCGGGCTAGGCCGCCTCCCTGCGCTCAGCTAGTGGTGATCGTGGTCGCCAGCCGCGGTCGTGGTCGCCACGGTCGCCCCGTTGTCGCGATCGCCGCGCTCAAAGCCTCGGTCGTGGTCGAAGCCGCGGTCGTGGTCGCCCTCGTGCTGCTCGTACCAGAAGCGGTGGTAGGGATACGGGCCGATAGATCCAGTGGCCGCCGTACCAGAGCCAGGGGTCGTACCAGCCCGGCGCCTCGTAGACGATGTCGCCGTAGACCGGGCCGGGATAGAAGGCCTCGGCGCCCTCGCGCAGCACGATAGCCTGGCGGGCAGTTGGGATTGTTCTGGCTGGCCTGCGCGTTGCCGATGGCGCCGCCGGCCACGGCGCCGAGCGCGCCGCCGGCCACGATGCCGGCGCCACGGTCGTAGCGCCCGGCCGCGGCCCCGCCGACGATCGCGCCAAGGATGCCGCCGATCACCGCGCCGGCGGCGGTGCTGTTCTCACGCTGCTCGACGCAGTTCTCCCGCGCCCACTGCTCGGCCTCGTAGCTGTAGCGGTCGTCCTGCTCTCGCGCTTGGGCGGAGTCCTCGTACTGGGCGTCGTTTTGCGAATATCCCGGGCGGCGGCGGAACGTTGTAAGGGCCCGCCCTGGTAGCCCTGGTCGGGCGGCGGAGGCGGCCCGTATCCATCCTGCGCCAGGGCGGGCGCGGCGCCGCTGAGCGCCGTCGCGGCGGCCAGGGCCAAGGTCGTCGTTCGAAATCCTATGCGGAACATCGCGATCACTCTCCAGACCGTCGCAATCGTCGCCCCCGCGTGAGGGGCTAGTCGGCCAAGCCTGAACGGGGGCTGAACCTCCGGGAGCGGGCTACCGCTCGGGCGCTAGACGGCGACGCGCGCCGCCGACAGTGGCAATCCTGCAACATCGACCCGCACGCGGAAGATGCTGCCGCAGGCCTCGCGGGGCCCGCCGTCCGAGCCGGTGACGACGTAGAGATCGCGCAGGTCGCCGCCGAAGCAGAGGCTGGTCACCATCGGCAGCGGGAACCTTGACGTCCATCCGATGCGAGCCGTCCGGATTGAACACCGCGACCCGCCCGCCGCGCGCGTCGGCCACCCAGACCGAGCCGTCCTGAGCGACCTTCAGCCCATCGGGCGTCCCCTGGCCGAGCGAGGCGAACAGACGCCACGGCGCCGACCGTCCCGTCCGCCGCGACGTCGTAGACGCGCACCCCGGGCGCGCGGGAGTCGGAGTGGTAGAGCGCCCGTCCGTCCGGCGAGAAGCCGAGCCCGTTGGTCAGCATGACGCCGTCGGACAGCGTCTCGACCGAGCCGTCGAGATTGATCCGGTGCAGATGGCCCGGCTTGGGCGCATCGCCGCCGAAGACACGGAACGCCAGCGAGCCCACATAGATGCGCCCCAGCGGCGTCGGTGGTGAGGTCGTTGAAGCCGATCGCATCGGGCGAGGCCTGCGCCGGCGTCAGCAGCACCTTGCCCTCGGCGCCTGTGAGCGGGGCGTAGCTCACGTCGCGCCCGCTGACCACGAGCCCGCCGCTCGCGTGCAGCGCCATGCCGCCGACGCCCGCGCCGCCGCGGGATGACCTCGCGAGATGCTGTCGTCGAGCGCCAAGCCGATAGACGCCGCCGTTCAGAACGTCGCTGAAATAGAGGCCCTGCTCGGGATCCCAGACCGGCCCTTCGATCAGGCCGTAGCCCGTTGCGACTTCGTGCATGCGCCGGCCCTTCGCTCCGCCCGTCGCGAGGAGCGCATCTAGTCGCCAAGAGCGCCCCTCGCCGCAAGCCGCGATCCGCGTCTAGGTCTGCGGCACGGCCCTCGCGTCCGGCGCCAAGGCTTGGACGGCCTCCTGGACGCTCGGGAAGATGTGGTCGTCGCCGATCGCCTGGCGCAGGCCCAGCCGGCGCAGCGCGTGGTGCGCGTCGACCGCCTCGAGCCTGGCGACGGCGAACGTGACGCCTTGCCTCGCGGCAGTGCTCGACCACCGCCTTGACCGCCTGGGCGGCGGTGTAGTCGATGTCGATCACGCCGGTCGCCTCGAGCACCAGCAGCTTGAGCGGCGCTTGCGGCGCGGTCGATGCGGTCGAACATCATCGCGCGGAAGGTGTCGGCGTTGATGAAGGTGAGCGGGGCCTGGAACCCGATCACGCTGACGCCCTCCAGCGTCTCGCCCTTGTTGGTCGGCGTCGTCGGCCACCAGACCGTCGAGCCGGGCACGCGGTGCAGCTCGTAGGTGCGCGGCTGCACGCTCGACCACATGCCGTAGAGCAGCGAAAGGCCGATGCCGACGGCCGCGCCGCTCTGGATCGGGAGGATGACGATCGCCCCCGCGGTCGCGAGGATCAGGCCGAACTCCACCGGGCTCGCGCGCAGAATTCGCTGCATCTCCCGTCACGCGGACGATGCGCGCGGCCACGAACAGAAGCACCCCGCTCAGCGCCGCGCGCGGCGCCTCGGTCAGGAGGCCGGCGCCGAACAGCAGAAGGAGCACGACGACGGCGACGGCGACGAGGCTGGTGATCTGGGAGCGGCCCCCGCTCTCGGCCGCCACCCCGGTGCGAGGCGGGCTCGCGTCGACCGGAAAGCCTCCGAAAACGGCGGCGGCGATGTTCGCAGCGCCGAGCCCGACGTAGTCGCCGTTGATGTCGGGCGGCTCGTCGCAGATCCGACGGGAAGGCGCGCGAGGTCGCGCCCGGTCTGCACCATCACCACCAGCGCGATCAGGATCGCCAGCGGCGCGAGCCCCAAGAACCTGCTCCGGCGTCATCGCGGGCAGGCCCAGGCCGGGCAACCCGGCGGGCACGTGGCCGAGCACGGCGACCGGCAGATGCAGCGCCTGGACCGCCCAGGTCGCGCCGATCAGCCCGACGAGCGGGCCTGGAATGCGCGGGCTGATCAGATGGGCGATCGTGGTGAGCGCGGCGACGCCGCCGGCGATGGCGAGCGCGGCCAGGCTGGCGTGGGGCGCGGCCATGACCAGGCCGGCGATCTGCTGCGGCAGGGACCCGCCAGGCGCCGCGACCCCCATCGCGCTGGACGCCTGCGAGACCGCGATGTGCACGGCGATCCCGGCCAGGAAGCCGACGGTGACGGGTTCGGAGAGGAGGTTGGCAATCCAGCCCATGCGCGCGAGGCCCGCGCCCAGGACCAGCACGCCGACCATCAGCGCCAGGATCGCCGCCAGCGCCAGGTAGTCGCTCGATCCGCCCGCCGCGAGCAGCGCAAGGCCGGCGGCGAAGATCGGCGCGATCGTCGAATCCGCGCCGACCGACATGTAGCGGCTGGCGCCGAACACCAGGAAGGCGGCGGCGGCGGCGATGAAGGCGAAGAAGCCCGCTTGCGGCGGCAACCCGGCGAGGCGGGCCGTCGCCATCTGCTCGGGAATGACGATCGCCGCCAGCGTCAGGCCGGCGATCAGATCCGGACCGAGGTCAGGCGCGCGATAGCCGGCAAGCGAACGGAACAACGGCAGCGACATCCAGCCCCGGCTTGGCGCAGCCATGCTCCGGCGATCCGACAATGCGCGCCTCTCCCGGTGGTCCGGGGCGGCACAATAGTGACAGCCGTGGAGGCTGTCACAAAAGTGTCGTGGTCGTGCTTAGCTCGCGCCGAAGCGGTAGCGCACCTCGACACCGAACGTGGCGGGCTCGGCGAACTGTTCGCTCTGGACCCCGACCACGTTCAACAGGTCGTTGTTGATCACGACGTGGCGATCGTCTGTCACGTTGTTGCCGTAGATGGCGATGTCGACCGGGCTGCCGCCGACCGAGCGCCAGTCGAGACGCAGGTCGACGTTGGTGTAGCCCCCAAGCAGGCCTGGATTGAGCAGGTTCGAGGACAGCTTCGAGCGGCCATAGATGTTGGCCACGAACTCGGGCGAGCCGATCCGGTCGCCCAGGGTCGGCTGGTAGTCGATCGTCACGCCGCCGGTGGTGTGGGCGATGCCCGAGATGTCCTGCCCCGCCAGGCTGATCGGGACGCCGCTCGTGGAGTCAATGAACTGGTCGTAGGTCCCCGTCGCATAGCCGAAGAAGCCGCTGATGCGCAGCTCCTTGAACGGGACGACGGTCACCTCGAACTCGCCGCCCTTGAGCGTGGCGCGGTTCTTGGTCCCGGTCAGCGGATCGCGGTTGACGATGATCGCTTCCGGCTGGCCGGTCGGGCCGACGGTGACGACCTGATTTTGGATGTCGTCATAGCGAGCGTCGTAGATGGCGAGGTTGGTGCGGACGGGCACGCCGCCCAGGTCCCAGTCGGCCTTGATCCCCCCCTCGACGTCCGTGACCGTCTCTGGGGCGTAGGCGATGAAAGCGGGATCCAGAGAGGCGAAGTTGAAGCCGCCGGCCTTGTAGCCGCGGCGGCTGGCCACATAGAGCGAGCAGGTGCGAGGTCGCCTGCCAATTTACGCTGACATTGTAGTTGTAGTTGCTGAACTGGGTCGAAAGGTGCTCGACGCAGGTGGCGGGATTGAGCCCGGGGAAACCGGCGAGCGCGCAGGTCGGAATGATCGCAAAGCCCGGCGGGAATGGGATCGGCACGATGCCGCCGGGCTGGAAGCGGCTCTGGGTGAACGTGCGGTCGTCCCAGGTGTAGCGATAGCCGCCGGTGATGCTGACGCCGTGCAGCCAGTCGGAGATATCAAGCGTCGCCTGGCCGAACAGCGCCTTCGAGGTCTGCGGCTCATTCAGCCTGATGAACTGCGGGCTCATCGGGTTGCCCGGGAAGCTCGCCTCGTCGAACGTCTCGTGCTCGTTCTGGGTGAAGCTGTTGTAGTAGCCGCCGACGATCCAGTTCAGGCGGTTGTTGAACGCCTGGCCGAGCAGCTGCAGTTCGTCGGAATAGCTGTGGTTGTTCTGGAAGTCGTTCTCGTCCAGCAGGCCCGCGCCCGTCCCGGTGAGATCGAAGGCGATGTGGTAGCGCGCATTGTCGGCATGGGCGATGTTCTTGATCGTCACCGGTCCCCAGTGGAAGGTCGCGATGTCGGTGACGGCGTCGTAGTCGACGTCGAACGGCGACTGCGAAATTGTTCACCGTCCGGTCGCGCGACAGCGTCTGCTGTTGCGCCAGGAGCCCGTTCAGATCCTTGGTTCCCAGGAAGAGGTCGGCCGGGAACTCGAAGAAGCACTGCGGCTCGGCCCCGGTCATGCACGGCGCGACCGCGGTCAGCGTCGGCTCGGCGCCCACCTCGCGCACGGAATAGGCCGTGGCCTCGAGGTAGTTCTGGTAGTTGCTGTTCGGCGTGATCAGGAGCTCGCCGCGCACCGAGTAGTGGTTGCGGTCATCGTAGTTCGGACCGCCGGTGACGCTCTTGACGATGCCGTCGCGCTGCTCGTCGTTGGCCGCGATCCGCGCCGACACCTGGTCGGTGATTGGGATGTTGACCACCCCGGTGAACTCGCGGTCGTTGAAATTGCCGTAGCGGGCGTCGAGATAGCCCCCGAACGCAGGTCCCGGCCGCGTCGGCGCGAAGGTCACCGCGCCGCCGGTGCTGTTCTTGCCGAACAGCGTGCCTTGCGGGCCTTTGAGCACCTCGACGGAGCCCAGGTCGTACATCGAGTAGGCGAAGTTGCGCGGGTCGAGCGCGACCTCGTCGAAGTAGGAGACGACCGACGGATCGGCCACCAGTGCGCCCGAGAGGCCGCGGATGGTGAACACAGGGTCGGCAGCGCCGCCCAGCGAGCCGGGGTCGACTTCGAACGACGGGACGGTCTTGGCCAGATCGGAGACCTGGGTGACGGTGTCTTCGCGCAGCTCGTGCGTGCCGAGCGCGGTGTCGGCCACGGGCACATGCTGCGCCTGTTCCGGCACGCGCCGGGCCTGGACGATGACCACCGGCAATGCGCTCTGCGCGGCGGCTGCGCCTTGCTCCGTCGCCGGCGGCGTCGTCGTGGTCTGGGCCATCGCCGGTACGGCATAGGCCGCCGCCGTCAAGGCCAGGGCCGGCAGCACCGCGGCGCTGACCGTTCCGCGCACGAATTTCGGGTCCACTGTCCCCTCCGTATCCGTTCCAGAGATTCCGTCCGAGTTCACTTGAGTATCGGTTAATCGTCCGTCAACCCACAGATTCGCGCCAGGCTGAACCGCCGGATCGGCTTGCGACGTCGGCGGGCTGTCGTCATCGAACGAGGGAAGGACGGGCGCCGCGTTCGCCGGCCGGTCGTCGATCTTTGCCTGCTGGTTCTGCAGGTAGACCGAGCGCAGGGTGGCGTAAGGGTCGGTGGCGTCGGCCAACAGCGCCTGCAGGTCGGCGTCCGCGCTCGCCCGCTCATCCAGGCCGGAGACCACGGAGCGGGTGACAAGCAGCGTCGTCAGCCGCGCGCCGACGAACCATTGAAACGGGTCCATCAAGCCGTCGATCCCGTTGCCGATCGTATCGCGCACGGTCGAGGGTCCCGCGATCGGAATGAACAGGTAAGGGCCCGGCCTGACGCCGGCGCGCCCGAGCGTGAGCGCAAAGCCGTTGTCGTGGCGAGGCACGCCGAGCCGCGCGGCCACGTCGAACAGCCCGAGCACGCCGTCCGTGGAGTTGACGGCAAAGCGCACGACCGCGGCGCGCGCCTTGGCGAAGCGGCCCTGCAGCAGGTCGTTGGCCGCTACCACCGGCTCATGCAGATTGGCCAGAACGTTCTCGATGCTTCGCCGCACCGGCCCGGGCAGCGCGCGCTGGTAAGCCAGCGCGGCCGGCCGCACGAGGTGGCTGATCGAGCGCCTGGTAGATCGCGAAGCCGACCCGGTTCATCGGCTCGGCCGGATCGTCGTTGTGCGGGGCGGCCTGGGCGGCCGTCGCGAGCAGCACGGAGGCTATTGCCGGCAGAAGCGCCAATGACCTGCGCCGCATCGTCTCGCCTCGAGCGCCGGCGGCCCGGCGGAAGCAGTAGGCTCGCAGGATCGGCGCCGATCTGGCAATAGGCTTAATGGGGAATGAGGGGCCAGGCGGGATTCGCATGACGTCCAGTGACGCCGACGAGCGCGGCCCAAACGCGCTTCGCCGCATTTCGCGGGAGTTGGGCCTGTTCTGGTCGCTCGGCGGCCGGCTGGCCAGCCTCAGCGTCCGGCACGCCTGGGCGATCGCCTCGGCGGGCCTCCTGCTTGGCGCCGGTCGCCGCCTGGTTCGCAGCGACCCACTTCGCAATGAGCACCGACACCGACCAGCTCATCTCGCGCACCCTGCCCTGGCGGCTCAACAACGCCGTGTTCGACAAGGCCTTCCCGTCGCCTGGCCAGATCGTCATCGTGATCGACGCCCAGTCGCCAGAGCTCGCCGAGCAGGCGGCGCAAGGCGTCGCCGACCGGCTCGAGAGCCGGCCAAGGCTGTTCCCGCAGGTGATGCGCCCCGACGGCGGGACGTTCTGGCGACAGAACGGCCTGTTGTTCGAGTCGACCAAGGACGTCAGCGACCAGATGGCGCAGCTGATCAAGGCCGAGCCGTTCCTGGGCTCGCTGGCCGGCGATCCAAGCTTGCGCGGCGTGGCTTCGACCCTCTCGACGCTCGCCACCGGCGTGACCAGCGGCTCGGCGTCCCTCTCCGACCTCGATCAGCCGGCGACCGGGCTGGCGAGCTCGCTCGAGACGCTGGAGGCGGGCAAGCCGGCCTTCTTCTCATGGCGCACGCTGGTCAGCGGCGGAAAGGCCCGTCCTGAGGAGCTTCGGCGTCTTATCCTGGTCAACCCGACGCTCGACTTCGGCAAGTTGGAGCCAGGCTCCGACGCCTCGACCGATATCCGCGCGACCGCCCGCTCGCTGAACCTCGACCCGGCGCATGGCGTGCGCGTGCGGCTGACCGGCCCGGTGCCGCTCGAGGACGAGGAGTTCGCCACCCTCGCCGACCGGGCGCCGCTGATCGGCTCGATCGCGTTCGCCGCCATCCTGACCATGCTCTGGTTCGCCGTCCGCTCGCCAAAGACCATGGGCGCCATCCTGATCACCACCGTGGTCGGGCTCGCGACCGCCATGGCGTTCGGCCTCATGATCTTCGGACGCTTCAACGTCATCTCGGTGGCCTTCATCCCGCTGTTCGTGGGGCTGGGCATCGACTTCGGCATCCAGTTCAGCGTCCGCTTCCGCTCCGAGCAGCTGGTCGGCAAGGAGGTTCCCGACGCCCTGGTGGCGTCCGGCCGCGGCATGGGCCAGTCGCTCATGCTGGCCGCGTCTGCGATCTCCGCCGGCTTCCTGGCCTTCGGCCCGACCGCCTACATCGGTGTCTCTCAGCTCGGGATGATCGCGGGGCTGGGCCTCATTTTCGCGCTGGTGCTCAATCTGTCGCTGTTGCCGGCGCTGCTGCGCTTGTTCAAGCCCACCCCGCCGGTCCGTGGCGCCGTCCCAGCCTCGCTCCACCGCCTCGACGCCTTCATGCTGGGCCACCGCTGGCTCGTGGTCGGGACGGGCGCCGCGGCGGCGCTCGCATCGGCCTGCCTGCTCCCGCTGCTGCACTTCGATTTCAACCCGATCCACATGCGCAGTCCCAAGGTCGAGTTGGTCGCCACCCTGTTCGACCTGATGCGCGACCCGGTCCAGTCGCCGAACACGCTCGAGGTGATAGCGCCGTCGCTCGCCCAGGCGCAGGTCGTCGCTCAACGCGTCGCCCGCGTGCCTGAGGTTGACAGCGTCCGTACACTGCAGAGTTTCGTGCCCACCGATCAGCCCGCCAAGCTGGCCTCGATCGGCGACGCCAACACGCTGCTCGGTCTGGCCATCGACCCGATCATGACCCAACCGGCGCCGACGGACGATGAGCAGAAGACGAGCCTCGCCAAGGCCGCGACGGACCTTCGCGCCGCCGCTGGCGCGACTCCTGGCCCCGCCGCGGACCACGTGCGGCGGCTCGCGGCCGCGCTCGACAAGCTCGCTCAGGGCGCCCCGGCGCTCCGAGCGCAGGCGACCGAGATGCTGATCCCGCCGCTGACCACCATGCTCGCCCAGATCCGCGACTCCCTGCAGGCGTCGCAGATCACGCTGGACAATCTGCCGCCGGACCTTCGCAGCCAGTGGATGACCGCCGACGGCCGCGCCCGCGTCTCGATCATCCCCAAGGGCGACTCCAACGACAACGACGTGCTCGCCCGCTTCATCGACGCGGTCGCGGCGGTGCAGCCGAACCTCGCCGGCGCCCCGGTCGGAATCCACGAAGGCGGCAAGACCGTGGTCGGCGCGTTCGTCGAGGCTGGCGTCCTTTCCTTCGTCGCGATCACGCTCTTGTTGTTCGCCATCCTGAGGCGGGTGCGCGACGTCGCCATCACCATGGCCCCGATCGTGCTGACGGGCCTGCTCACGCTGGGCAGCTGCGTGCTGATCGGCCAGCCGCTGAACTTCGCCAACATCATCGCGCTGCCGCTCCTGTTCGGGATCGGCGTGGCCTTCCACATCTACTTCGTGATGGCCTGGCGCTCGGGCGGAGAGCACCTCTTGGAGTCCAGCCTGACCCGCGCTGTCTTCTTCAGTGCACTGACGACAGCGACTGGCTTCGGCAGCCTATGGGCCTCGAGTCATCCGGGTACGGCGAGCATGGGCAAGCTCTTGATGATCTCTCTCGTCTGGACCCTGGTCTCGGCGCTGTTGTTTCAACCGGCGCTCATGGGGCCGCCGCCGCGCGATGCGGCGCCGGCGGCGGACTGATCATTTCATCAGCTTGGCGGTCTGGGCGTCGATGTGCTCGACCAGCGCGTGGGCGCCGCCGGACGCCAGGCTCGATGCGAAGTCGGAGCGTTTCGTCGTCAGCTCGCTGATCGAGTTGTTGTAGAACACATCGATCACCTTCCACGACCCGCCGTCCTCACGCATCCGGTAAAGCACGTTGGCGGTGTCGCCATGCGCCGGGATGATCTTGCACTGGACCAGCTTGTCCGGTCCCCGCGTCTCGACGTTCGCGGCCACGTCGAAGTGCGTCCCCTCACTATCGAAGTTGTGCGCATAGCTGGCGATCACCAGTCGCTCGAAGGCCGCGACCAGCGCCTGATGGTCGGAGTCGGACATGGCTCGCCCAGCCCGGCCCGACCGCGAACCTCGTCATCATCGGAATATCGAACACCGCCTCGACCGTCGGCGTCAGCAGCCGGACCCTGCCCCTCACCCCGAGCGCGGCGCCGCCGTGCATCGAGCTCAGCAGCGCCTGGTCAAACCGCTCGATCTGCGTTGCGGCCGGGTCAGCGGCGGCGTGGGCGGCGCCGCCGGCGAATGCCAGGACCCCGGCGGCGGCGATGGCGCCGAGCAGACGGGCGGAAGCGGCCATGGGCGCGAACCTCTTTTGCGACAGGTGGCGCCTAACATAGCGAGCCGGGCGCGCGCGTCGACCGTACGCGGCGCCGGCTCACCAGCGCTCCTTCTGCTTGGCGCGGGCGCGGTTGGCTTTGTTGATCACCGCCCAGTGGCGGCGGTGGGCTTCGCGGGCGATCGGGTCGTCGCGCCGGTCAATCATGGCCAGCTCGCGCCTCAGCTTCTGGAAGCTCTTCCAGCGGCCGGGGTCGAGAGCGCCAGTCTGGAGCGCCTCCCGCACCGCGCAGCCCGGTTCCGAGCCGTGCGCGCAATCGCGAAAGCGGCAGTCCCCGGCCAAGGCCTCGATGTCGGCGAACGTCGCGTCAAGGCCCTCGTCGGCGTCGAGCAGGCCAAGCTCGCGCATGCCCGGCGTGTCGAGGATGAGCGCGCCAGACGGGAGGCGGATAAGCTCGCGGTGGGTCGTGGTGTGCCGTCCGCGCGCGTCGTCCTCGCGGATCTGCGCCGTCGCCATAAGGCTCCTCGCCGGCCAGCGCATTGACCAGCGTCGACTTGCCGACGCCGGACGAGCCGACCAGGACACCGGTCTCGCCGGGCTCGAGCTGGGCGGCCAGCGCCGCCATGCCCTCCCCGGTCACCGCCGAGACCGCAAGCACCGGCGCCCCAATCGCGACGCCCTCGGCCGCGGCGAAGAGGCCGTCCGGGTCGTCGCAGAGGTCGGCCTTGGTCAGCACGACCACCGGCCGCGCCCCGCTCTGCCAGGCGACGGCCAGGTAGCGTTCGAGCCGCCTGGCGTTGAAGTCGGCGTTCATCGAGGCGACCAGGAAGGCGGCGTCGACGTTGGCCGCGACCACCTGCTCGGTCTGCGCGGTGTTGGCCGCCCTGCGCACGAACACCGTCCGCCGCGGCATCACCGCATGGATGGTCGCCGCGCCCTCGTCCGGCCGCGCGGCCAGCGCCACCCAGTCGCCGACAGCCGGATGGCTGTCGGATGCAGGATCGTTGGCCAGCCGCCCGGAGAGCTGGGCCGCAAGCTCGCCATGGTCGGTGAGCGTGGTGTAGAGGCCCCGTTGCTGGACGACGATTCGTCCCGGCTCGAGGCCGCGCGCCGCGTGCGGCGCAAAAGCGTGCTGGAGCGTCTCGCTCCAACCGAAATCTTCGATCAATGGAGTTGTCCTTCAAGTCGGGTCAGCGTTTCGCCGCCGACTTGAGAAGGGCCGCCCAGCCCTAGTCGACGACGCCTTCGAGGGCGGCGCGCGCAAGATCGGTCATGTCGAGTGCCCTCCTCTGTTCCGAAGCGAAGTCGACGATGTGCAGGGTAAGCGCCGTCGCCGGCGCGGTCAAATGCGCGTCATCGACGTTGTTGCGCCGAACGCGGTCAGCGTCAGCGCGGTCACGGGACCTTCATCGGGCGCCTCGAACGCGACGGCAAAGCCGTAGGCGGGGTTGAAGAAGCCCGTGCTCGCGTAGGGCGTGAGCCTGAGGCGCGGGCCGTCCGGCGCGCGGCAGATCAGGCCCTTGCCGTCCATCTCGACGACGCTCTCGGCTCCGGGCGCCATCTGGTAACGGCCGACGAAGCGCGCGAGCGCGGCGGGAGGAAGGGTGATCGGCTGGTGCGCTTCGGGCAGCGGCGGCTCGACCATCGGTGTCTCGGGTCGGAGCAGGCTGGCGGCGAAGGTCCCGTGGCTCGAGGTCGCGTTGCCGAGCGCGACAGCCGCTTCGCCGTTGGCCAGATCGACAACCGCCATCGACGACATCCCGATCGTCCCGCCGGCGTGGGCGGCCAGGGTCCCCTGCGCGGTCTCGAAGACGATCCAGCCCAACGCCTGTTTCGTCTCGATCGGGCCAGGCGGCGGCCCATGGGGCGACCGGAACGCGAGGGCCGCGTCGAACGCCGGCTTGATCGAGCTCTTGGTCCGCCCGCCGGCGGCGGCGAGGAAGGTGAGCAGGTCATCGACGCTGGACCACAGCGCGCCCGCCGCGAGCATGGGCGGAATGTCGACACGGGCGACGACGTCGCCGGTCGCGCCGTGCGGGGTCGCCGCGCGCGCGTCGAGCTCCTGCGTGAGCGTGATCGCGGTCGAGCCCATGCCCAGCGGGTCGAGCACCCGCTCCCGGAGCAGCGCCTCGTAGGTCCGGCCGGTCGCCGTCTCCAGCGCAACGCCGAGGAGACCGTAGCCGGTGTTCGAATAACTCCACGCAGACCCGATCGGCCGCGTCAGTTTGAACGCCGCCACGTCGGCGAGCATCTCGGGAAGTCCGTAGCGGCCCACCCATGCGTCGTCGAAGGGCGGCGCGGCGTCCATGAAACTCGGCAGCCCGGAGGTATGGGTCGCGAGGTCGACCAGCCGGATCGGCGTCCCGTCGAAGCCGGGCGCCTGGGTCGCCTCGGGCAGGAAGTCGTTGATCGCCTGCTGCAGGCTGAGCTCGCCGCGCAGTTCGGCGTCCGCCAACAAGAGCGCGGTGAGGACCTTGGTGATCGAGCCGATCTCGAACAGCGTGTCGCGCTCGATCGGCGCGGCCTCGCCAGCGCGCTTCACGCCCGCGCAAAACACCGACCGGCCTGAGTCGCTCAACACGCCGACGGCGAGCCCAACGGACCGGTGGTCCTCGTTGACCCGCTTGTCTGTCGCCGCCCGTATCGCTTCGATCGCCTGCATGAGAGCCTCCGCCCTTTCAAGGCGACGTTCGCAGGGCCGGTGGCGCTTGTCGTCTTACAAATCGGCAACCCGCTTGGCGTTGCGCTCAGAGCGCCTGCCAGGGGAGGCCGCTGTCGGCGATCATGCGCACGACCGTCGGCCTCGGCCCTGGCTCGCGCCTACGCCATACGGACCAGGAAACGGTCTGCCTCGGCATCGCTCGCGATGTGGACAACCGGGACGGCCGGTCCGTGCCGTTGTCGTTCCGATTCGATCCGCGGGCGGTTCACCCGGTCGAAGCGCCTGATGAAGGCCAGCACATCGCCTAGGTCCTTCAGACGGTGGTGCGTCTCGCCGGGGGTTAGCACCCGCTTGACTGCTCGCCAGGCGCAGAGGAGCCGCGGGCGGTCGAGCCAGACGACGAGGTCGGCGTGAGGCATTCGGATATCGAAGGTAGCGAGGGCGAAATTGCCGTCGCTGATCCAGGCGTCGGCCGCGTGCAGGCGCCGCAGCGTTTCGCGGAAGCGCTCGTGATCCTCGTCGCTGCGCCAGAGCGCGTCGAGGTCGATGAGCGCGCGCGCCGGTTCGCTCCGCGAGGCGCCGCGCGAAGGTGCTCTTGCCGCTGCCGGCGCAGCCGAGGACGATGACGCGGGTCACGGGACCTTAGAGCGCGATCGCCATCCCTTCGACGCGGGGGTCGGAGCCGCCGGTGAGCACGCCGGTCCTGGGGTCGCGCGCAATGACCTGCGCGGCGCCGCCGGACGCCCAGTCGCCGATGCGGTGCAGCCGATGGCCGCGGCGCTCGAGCCCCTTCAGCGCGTCCTCTTCGACCCGCCCTTCGATGACGATCGCGAACGGCCGCGGGCGCGAATGCGGGTCGGAGCCTGGGGTGATGTCCCAGCGCGGCGCCTCGACGGCGAGCTGAACGTCGAGGCCCTGGTCGATCAGCCCGCTCAGCACCTGCAGGTTCCACTGCGGCTGGCCGTCGCCGCCCGGCGTGCCGCCGGCGATCACCGGCGCGCCGGTCTCGTCGGTGACGAGGTAGCAGTTCAGCGTGTGCAGGGTGCGCTTGCCCGGTGCGTAGATGTTCGGGTCGCCATCCTCGAGGCTGAAGCCGCGGCCGGCGCGGTCGTTGAGCAACACGCCGGTGTCGCCGGCGACGACCCCGCTGCCGAACGCGAGCGACACCGACTGGATCAGCGAGACCATCATGCCGTCCCCGTCGGCGACCGCGATGTAGGTGGTGTCGCCATCGGCCATGGCCGGGACGCGGGCGTCTTCCGCCGAGCGGTCGGGATCGATAGCCGCGAACCGCTCGGCGCCCCAGGCCTTGGAGATCAGCCGCCCGGTCACGTCGGGCCCGAACCTCGGGTCGCAGGCAAACGAGAGCCTGTCGGTGAAAGCGCATTTCAGCGCCTCGGCGAAGAGGTGGATGCGCGCATCGTCGTTCAGGCCCGCCGGATGAGCGTGCTCGACGATGTTCAGCGCCTCGAGCAGGATGAGGCCTTGGCTGGGCAGCCCGGTCTCGTGGATGGTGTGGCCGCGGTAGAGCGTCGAGATCGGCGCCTCGACCACCGTCGAATGCGCGGCGAGGTCGCTCACGGCCAGCGCGCCGCCGATCGCCTGCACGCCGGCGGCGATGCGGCGCGCCAGATCGCCTTCGTAGAAGGCGCGCGGGCCTTCGCGAGCCAAGAGGCGCAACGTTGCCGCCAGCTCGGGCTGGGCAAGGACCGAGCCGGCGCTGGGCGCCTCGCCGCCCGGCAGGAAGATGGCCTCTGCGCGCGCGTCCTTGCGTAGGAGGTCCTGGCAGGCGCGGATGGCGGCCGCCGCGGGCAGGCTGAGGGCCACGCCGTCGGCGAGCGCGATCGCCTGCTCGGCTACGCGCGCGAAGCTCCAGGAGCCGAACCGGGCGAGGAGCGCGCCGTAGCCGTCGACCATACCCGGGACGCTGAGCGAAAGTGGACCGCGCAGCGGCATGCGCGGCGTCCCGTCGGGGCCTGTCTCGCCGTGCTCGCGCATCATCTCAAGGCTCGTCGCCATCGGCGCGGCGCCGCTGCCAAGGAAGGCGAGCGGCGCATCGCCGCTCTTGCCGGAATGGACGATGGCGAAGAGGTCGCCTCCCAGCGCCGCACATCTCGGGCATGACGACGGCGGCCGCGAGGCCCGCCGCGACGACCGCGTCGACCGCGTTGCCGCCCTGGGCCAGCACGCTGGCGCCCGCCGAGGCGACCAGCGGGTGGGCTGCGCCCACCATGCCGCGGCGGCCGAACACCGGAAGGACGCGCCGCGCCGGCCAGGGCGGACGGCCGCTCAACCCTCGGGTTGGAAAGCCCAGCGCGCGCTCACTCATGGTCGCCATGTCCCGATGCCGAGGATCAGGCGGCCATCTCGCGTGGGATCGGCGCCGGCGTCAATCGACGCCAGTGGATTCAGCGGCCGGCGACGAGGATCCTGCCCGAGCCCGAGGAGGCCGTATCCATCGCGCCAAGGACCCGGCCGATGCGGACGCTGCCGGATCCGGAGGTGCGGGCGTGCAGGGCGTCGGCGACCCCGTCGAAGGCGATGCCGCCGGAGCCGCCGATCCTGGCGTCCACGTCGCTGGCATGCCCCTGGTCGATGCGCAGCGATCCGGAGCCGCTGATGTGGGCGCTGACGGCGCCGCTGAGCTGGCTCACCCGAACCCCGCCGCTCCCGCTGATCCCGACGCCGAGGCTGTGCGTGACTTCGCCGAGCGAGACGCCGCCCGATCCGGAAAGGTCGCTGTCGACGTCCTGCGCGACGCCCTTGAACACCACGCCGCCGGAGCCGGTCGCCCGCGCCACGAGCGTCGTCGCCGCGCCGCCGTCGATCTCGATGCCCCCTGAACCGCTGACGCGCGCCTGCACGGGTCCGGACGCTTGCTCGACGCGGACTCCGCCGGAGCCGGACACCGATGCTTCAAGACCGCGCGCGGCGGATTGCGTGTAGATCGCGCCAGAGCCGGACATCGAAAGCGCCATCTCGCCGGCGGCGCCGGTCCGCACGCGGGCCGATCCGGAGTTGCGCACGGCGAGCCGGTCGCGCACGTCGGCCACGACCCACTCCCCGCAACCGGCGCTGCCGAGGTCGAGGCGATCGGCCGCCGTTATCGCGCCGAACACCGCCGCCCCGGAGCGCACGTGCGCGTCCATCGGGACGCGCGCGATAATCTGCGGCAGGTCCTCGTAGGCGACGCGGCCAAGGCCCCAGACGTTCATCCAGCCGCCGGGCCCGGCGGGGCCGCAGCTCACCGGCCGACCACCCAACCAGCCGAACCCGAGGCCGCCGTCGACGATCACGTCGCCGTTCAGACCGGTCGATACCTGCAATGGTAGGCGCGGATTGGCGTGCACGACGGTCACGCTCACATCCGAACGCGCCTCGGGGATGACGACGACGCGGAGCGCCGCGTTCTGGATCTGGACCGCCGCCGCGTGCGCCCCGCTCGCGCCGGCCAGCGCCCCAGCCGCCGCCGCCAAACCGATCCACCTGCGCGCCATGTCCGCCCTCGCTTCTCTGATTGAGCTCAACGTCTAGGCGCGATCGCGCCGGTTTTGCACTTAAAGCGGCGTAATGTTCGGCGGAGCCGCCGCGCCGTCTTCGTTGCAGTCCAACGGTTCTTGCGCATAGTGGCCGCGGAGCGGCCGCCAATGCCGCCTAAAGGATGAGGACGACGCACCGATGCCCAAGCTCGCCGACCGCTATCCCTTCCCCGCCGCCGAAGGCTCGCACTGGAACGTGCCGCAGAACTTCGACGTCGAGTTCAACTGGGACTACGACGAGGGCCGCGCGACCATGATGGGTCTCTATCGCAAGGGGATAGAGATGCAGTGGAACGCCGAGACCCGCATCGACTGGACCCAGGAGCTCGACGAGGACAATCCCGAGCAGCTGCCGGAAGAGATGCTGCCGATCAGCGGCATGGCCCAGTACGAGGCGATGTCGCGGCAGGAGAAGGCCAAGGTGCGCCGCCACTTCCAGGGCTGGCAGATCAGCCAGTTCATGCAGGGCGAACAGGGCGCGCTGATCTGCGCGGCCAAGATCGTGACCCAGGTGCCGGACGTGGATTCCAAGTTCTACGCCTCGACGCAGGTGATCGACGAGGCGCGCCACGTCGAGAGCTACAAGCGCCTCCTTGAGAAATTCGGGGTCGCCTATCCGATGACGCCGCCGCTGCAGGAGCTGATCGACCAGGTGCTGCGCGACAGCCGCTGGGACATGACCTACCTCGGCATGCAGGTGGTGATCGAAGGCCTGGCGCTGGCCGCCTTCCAGCAGATCCGCGACCATGCGCAGAACCCGCTGGCCGCTGCGGTCAACGCCTACGTCATGCAGGACGAGAGCCGACACGTCGCCTTCGGGCGCCTGGCGCTGCGCGACTACTACCCGCAGCTCACGCAGAAGGAGCGCGACGAGCGCGAGCAGTTCCTGCTCGAGGCCTGCTACCTGATGCGCGACCGCTTCGATGCGGTCGAGGTGTGGAAGACCCTGGGCCTCGATCCGGCCAAGTGCGCCGAGCACATGTACGACTCCGGCTTCATGGAGATGTTCCGCTCATCGCTGTTCACCCGCATCGTGCCGATCGTGAAGGACATCGGCCTCTGGGGGCCGATCATCCGCAAGGGCTACGAGGAGATGGGCATCATCGGCTTCGCCGAGACCGACGTGCAGGCGTTGCAGGAGGCCGACGACACCATCGCCAAGGACTTCGACGCCCGCCGCGCCTATGTCGAGAGCGTGGCGGAGCGCGCCGCGGCCATGGAGCCGGCGCAGTAGGTGAAGGTCGGCGTCCTCCAGTTCTTCGGCTGGGCCGACCGGGCGATCCCGCTCGAGTTCGGTCTACGCCCGGGCGCTGGAGCGGTTCCAGGTCATGGACCGCACGGGTTACGACGCCGTCTGGCTGGCCGAGCACCACTTCTCGAGCTTCTCGGTCTGCCCTTCGGTGCACATGATGGGGACGATGGCCGCGGCGCAGACTGAGAAGCTGCGCATCGGCACCGCCGTCTCGCTGGCGCCCTTCTACAATCCGCTCAGACTGGCTGAAGAGGTCGCGTTGCTCGACGTGCTCTCCGGCGGTCGGGTGAACTGGGGGGCCGGCCGAGGGTTCGCGGTCGGCGAGTTCGCCGCCTTCGGAATTCCGGTCGAGGAGAGCGCCCCGCGCTTCCGCGAAACGGTCGATGTGGTGCTGAAGGCCTGGGACAACGACCGACTGACCCACCACGGCCAGTTCTTCGACTACGAGAACGTCGAGGTGCTGCCCAAGCCGCTGCAGAAGCCGCACCCGCCGGTGTGGATGGCGGCCACCTCGGAGAGCGCCATCGACTGGGCGGCGTCCAGGGGCTTCTCGATCCTCATGGACCCGCACTGCACCCACGCCGAGCTGGGCGCCAAGCGAACGCGCTATGGCGAGCAGATGAAGGCGGCCGGCTTCGAGGATGGCGGACGCGACATCCCGATGGCGCGGCTGCTGGCGATCTCCGACAACAAGCAGCGGGCCGAGGCGATCGCCCGGCGCGGGGCGCAGTGGATGCTGGGCTCCTACATCGGCGGCCCGGCCAATCCCAAGGTGGACCCGGTCGAGCGCTACGTGAACGAGGTGATCATCCACGGAACCCCGGACGAGGTCGTCGACAAGGTCTACGCACTCCAGGAGTCGGCGGCGCTGAACTACCTCCTCTGCGCCCCCTTAAGCCAAGACAGCTTCACCCTCCTCACCGACGAGATCCTGCCGGCGCTGGGCTGAGCTTCTGAACCACGAAAAACACGAAAAGCACGAACGCGAGAAATCAGCGCGCGGGCCTAACCTCCATCGTCATGGCCCGACTTGTTCGGGCCGCCCAAGATCTCCGTCGAACGTGGGTGTTCATGGGTCCCCCGCATTCCGCTTCGCTCCAGCGGGGGATGACGGTTGAAGTAGGCTGGTCCCGTTCGTGCTTTTCGTGTTTTTCGTGGTTGAAAGGGGCTTGGCAGCGGTCGCTCAAGCGGCCTTTCGCAGGCATACCTCCAACCCAATCCCGTCGGTTTTGATGTCGGCTTCGCCGAAGGGGGTGGCCGCGACGAGGCGGAGGAAGTCCTCGCCGGTGTAGGCGCGGCTGCGCAGGGTGGACTTGAACACGATGCCGGTCATCAGCTGGTCGAGCGGGTTCAGCCGCATCCCCTCGACCGCAGCGTCGATCTCGGCGTTGGTGACGTCCTTGCGCAGGTCGATGATCACCGCCTGGCCGCCGGGCTTCAGCACCCGATGCATCTCGCAGACCGCCTGCACCGGGTCGGCGAAGTTCTTGAACGCCGCGCGGCAGACGACGGCGTCGAACCGGTCGGCCTCGAACGGCGCCGCCTGCACGTCGCCGTCGCGGAAATCGACGTCAACCCCGGCTTCGTCCGCCAGCGCCTTGGCCATGGCGACGAACGAGCGGCTGATGTCGAGCCCGGTCAGGCGGAAGCCGCGCTTGGCCAGTGCGATGGCGAGATAGCCGGGGCCCGGCGCGACCTCGAGTACGGCCGCGCCCGGCGCGAGGCGCCCCGCGATCCGACGTGCGTCGGTCTCGAAGTCCTGCATGCTCTTGGCGGTCGTCCGCGCATACCAGCGGGCCATGCCGCCTTCCATGACCACGCCCTTGTCGCCTTTCTTTCCCGTGGTTTGCGCGATATCCATGGCTCCGGCTCTCCCTCGTGGCTATGACGTTTGCCTCGTGGACTAAACAATTTACCTTAGCAACTAAATTATGTGTCATGAGCGAACATGTCGCGCGCTGAGCTGACCGATGCCGTGCTGATGGCGCTCCGGGAGTCGAGCGGGCTCGGCGTGCTGCACAGCCAGGCGATGGCCGAGCGGCTGGGAGTCAGCAGCACCGATCTGGAGTGCCTGGACATCATCGCCATGCGCGGCCCGATCACCGCCGGCGAGCTCGCCCGCGCCAGCGGCCTCACCACCGGCGCCATCACCGGCCTGGTCGACCGGCTGGAGGAGGCGGGGCTCGCCAGGCGCGAGGCTGACGCGAGGGACCGACGCAAGGTCATGCTGCGCGTGACCGCGGCGGTGGAGAAGAAGGGCGCTGGGCTCGCCAAGCCGATGCAGGACGCAATGATCACGCTCCTGGCCGACTACGACGACAAGACGCTCGCGCTCCTCCTCGACATCCTCAAGCGCGCCAACACCGCGGCGCTCGGCGCGATCCAGACCCTTCGCGCCCAGCCGAAGGCTAAGCGCCGTCCCAGATGATCGCGGGCTTTCCGCGCGGCCGGCCCCCGGGAACCGCGCGGGGGTAGCCAAGCGCGAGACCGCGTAGGGCTCCCACGCCCTCGACCTCGCTCCAATCCGACGGCTGGGCTAGTCCGGAAACGCAGCGGCCGCGATGGATGGCAGGTCGGTGAGGCCGGCCTCGATTTCTGGTGCGAACCAATCGTCGAAGTGCATGAACCGGTGTTGCAACGCGACCGCCATGAACAGCGCCGAGAAGGACCCGGCCGGATCGTCGACGCCGGACTCCGCCATCAACCGCCGTTGAGCGCCCCGGCGCCCGCGGAAGAGTTCGACGAAAGGTGCGACGAGGTCGAGTTCGGCCGGCGCGATCATCGCGTCCGCCAGGTCGAGCACGCCGGACAGCCGCCAGCGCCCCCTCTCCTCGACCAGCATCACGTGCTCGGCGGTCAGGTCGGCGTGGATCAGCACTGGCGGGCCGAGCGCGCGAAGCGCCGGCGACTGCTCGTCGAGGAAGGCGGTGATCTGCTCGACCCGTTCCGGATCGACGCGGCGCGAGCGATGGAGATCGGGCGCGCCCGCCAGCCGCTCGCCCAGGTACCGGGACCATGGACCGAACGGCCGCTCGAACCCAGGAACCGCCACGGCGTGAAAGGCGCGCATGAACCGCCCGAGCTCGTCCGCGATCCGCTCTAGGTCCGCCTCGTCCAGGCCGGGCAGCACCGCCTCGATCTGCGCGCCAGGGACGTGGGCCGATATCAGGTAGCGCCAATCACCGAGTTCGCCGGTCTCGACGATGGCCGGAACCGGCGCGGGCAGCCGGCCCTGCACGGCTTCGGTCACACGGACCTCGGCGTCGAAGGCGTCGCGCCAGTAGGGCGGGCAGATCTTGAGCCACGGCCCTTCGCCCGCCCTGAACACCAGGTTCGAGCCTTCGACCTTACGCACGAGCGGCCTCGGCAGCCGATGCCGGTCCGCCACGATCTCGGCTAAATCGAGCCCGAAGGCCGGGTCGCGGAACCGGGCGGAGTACTCTTCGCGCGTTAGGTCGGGCGTCAGGTCGACTGTGTCGGGTCGGGCAGGCCGAGGATGCGCTTGGAGATGATGTTGTTCTGGATCTCGGCCGAGCCGCCGTAGATCGACATCGCCTTCCCGCCCAGCCAGCCGCGCACGGCCTGAATCTCGTCGGGCTGGAACGCGTCGCCTTCCCAGCCCAGGCCTTGGTGGCCCATGATCTCCAGCGTGAGCTCCGCCCGCGTCTGGGCGACGTTGGTCGCGGAGTTCTTGAGGATCGAGGCCGCGGTCGTCGCCCCGTCGTTCTTCGCTTCGTCGCGCACGCGGGCGATGGTCAGGCCGTGCGCCTGGGCGTCCATCTGGTGCTGCACCAGCCTTGCGCGGAAGCCGGCGTCGGCCAGGCGGCCATTGCCATCAACCTCCATGTAGCGCTTGGCCATGTCTTGCAGCGGCTCCATGCGCCCGCCGCCCATGGGATTGCCGGCGCCGGTCTGGCTGGCGCGCTCGTGCTGCAGCAGGCGCTTGCCCACCGTCCAGCCGCCATTGAGCGGTCCGAGCATGTCGTCCTTGGCCGCCTTGGCGTCGGTGAAGAAGGTCTCGCAGAACGGCGAGGCGCCGGCGATCAGCTTGATCGGCCGCGTCTCGACCTGCGGCTGATGCATCGGGATGAGCAGGAACGAGATGCCTTCGTGCTTGTGGCTCGTGTCGGTGCGAACCAGCGCGCCGCACCAGTCAGAGTACTGGGCGCCCGAGGTCCAGATCTTCGAGCCGTTGACCAGCCAGTGGTCGCCCTTGTCCTCGCACTTGGTGGTGAGCGAGGCGAGGTCGGAGCCGGCGCCCGGTTCGGAGTAGCCGACGCACCAGCGCACCTCGCCCTTCACGATCGGCGGGATGTGGCGCTTCTTCTGCTCTTCGGTGCCGTAGTCGAGGATGGTCGGGCCGATCATGGTCACGCCCATTCCACCGCCGGCGATGGGGTTGTAGGCGCCAACCTTGGCCATTTCCTGCTGGAGGACGCGCGCTTCGGCGTTGCTGAGGCCCCCGCCCCCGTACGCCTTCGGCCAGGTCGGCGTGCCCCAGCCCTTTTCGCCCATGCGCTGGCGCCAGGCGAGCGCCTCCCCGCGGGGCTCGCCGCCCTCCATCAGCTCGCCCATGCCGGCGCCGCCGCGCAGCGCCTTCGGGAAGTTCGCCTCCAGCCAGGCCTTCGCCTCGCTCCTGAACGTCTCCAGCTTGAGTTCGCCCGCGTCGTCGGCCATGTCGGTCTTCCTCGCCTTACTCTTGCAACTTCTAGCCTAGCGCAGCCAGGGGGCGTCAAAAAGACTGTCGCAGGGGCAGGCTCAGCCCAGCCAACCCAGCAGCTCGGCGTTCACTTCGCGCGGGTAGGTATGGCTGAGGTCGGGGATCTCGCGGTAGGTCACGTCCGCGCCGGCCGCGGCGAGCGCATCACGCGCCTCCCGCGCCATGTCGAAGGGGAACATCCAGTCAAGCCGGCCATGGGTGATCTGGACCGGCAGGTCCTTGAGCCGATCGGCGTCGGCCATCGCGGCCAGCATCGGATGGAAGGCGGCCGATATCGGCGCCAGGTGGGTGAATGGCGAGCGCGGGTCGAGGCCGCTCACGTAGGCGAACGTGCCGCCGTCGCTCATGCCCGTCAGCAGCATGCGCCGCTTGTCGAACGCCCAGCGGCTCTCGACCTCGTCCAGAATCCGCATGAGGTTGGGCGTATCGACGTCGGGGCCCATCAGAGACCAGGTGTCGCCGACGGCGGTGGGCGCGATGACGATCGCCCCGTGCCCGCGGGCGTCGCGCAGCCAGCTCCACAGGAACGATCGCCCGTTGCCCGCGCCGCCATGCATGGCGACGACCAGCGGCGGCGGCGCGTCCGGATCGTAGGTCTCCGGGACGTAGAGGGAGTAGCCGCCGCGCGTTCCAGGATCGTTGTCGACGTGGAAGACGCCGGCTGTTTCCGGGTTCCCGGCCTCGGCGAGGCGCGCGATCAGGCCCTCGTCGCCCCGGGCGTCCGGCCCAAGGAAGTGGCGACTGACCGGCGGCAGGTCGGCGGCCAGCGGATAGAGCGCCTCTTGCGCCCGCGGCAGCCGGCCAAGCGCCCTATAGACGCCGCGCATGCCGTCCGCTCCCTCGTCGATGCTCCTTAGAAGGTCGTACCCCTCGAGCGCCGCATCGCTCGCCGCCTTCAGGCGCTCGGCGACCCCCAAGAGCGGGTCTGGCCAGTCGTCCAGGAGGGGACGCGCCTCGCGCAGCTCGTCGTCCGGCCTCCCCACCGCCTGCAGCACCGTCCCGAAGTTCGGTGGATGAAAGTGGCGGGAGATGAAGCCCAGCCCCTCGAGCGAGCGCAACAGAGCGGGCAGAAGCGTCGTCAGATCCTCGAACGTGCGGTCTTCCATGATCAACCCTCTCCCATAGGGAGAGGGAGGGGCCTGGAGCGAAGCGACCGGGAGGGTGAGGGGCTACGGCCTCTGGGGCTAGCCTGCAGCCTCGTAACCCCTCCCCCCTCGCGCCTTGGGGCGCTCGGCCCCTCCCTCTGGGAGAGGGTTGCGGAGGCGGACCATACCCGCATCAGACCACCACCGCGCCGGCGGCGGCGAGGGCGTCGGGGTCGAGGCCGTGCTCTGCGAGGATCTCGCGGCCGTCGCCGCCGACCGGCGGGGCGGGAACGCCAGGGACGACGGGCGTGCGCGAAAGGCGGGGCGGCGGGCCGGCCTGGTCGATCAGGCCGATGCCGCGGTGCTCGCGGCTGATGATGAGGCCGTGGTCGCGCACCCACGGGTCGGCCATGACCTCCTCGAGCCGCGTGACCGCGTGCACGCCGAAGCCGGCGGTCCCCAGCCGCTTGGTCCACGTCGAGGCAGGCGAGCGCGCCAGGCGCTCGGCGAGGAAGGCCGCGATCTCGCCGTCGGAGCCAGCCTCGGGGAAGGCTTCGAGACCTTCGACGGCGGCAAGGGCCGCCTTCTGCTCCGGCGCCGCGCCGAAGAACAACCACCCGTCGCTGCTCGCGTAGTAGCGCTGCAGCGCGCTCGATCCCCAGGCCTCCTGGCCGCGCGCCTCGTCCCACGGCTCGCGCTGGGCGTAGTCGTAGAAGAAGGGCGACTGCAGGATCTGGGCGGTGTGGGCGAGCGAGGTCCAGACGTGGCCGCCCTCCCCCGTCCGCTCGCGGTGATAGAGGGCGAGCGCCACGGCGTAGGCGCCCATCAGGCCGGTGCCATAGTCGTTGATCGCGCCGACGTGCTGCAGCAGAGGCTCGCCGTCGCCGCCGTAGCGCACGGCGTGACCGACGCCCATCTGCCCCAGCTGCTCGTGGCCCGGACGCGTGGCCCACGGCCCGTCGTAGCCGTACATGTTGAGCGAGGCGTAGACGATCTTGGGGTTGATCGCCTTCACCGCCTCGTAGCCGAAGCCCAGCCGCTCGTTCACGCCGTGGCGGAAGTTCTGCACGACGACGTCGGCGTCCTTGACCAGCGCGGCGAACACCTCGAGCCCGGCGGGGGTCTTCAGATCGATGACCACCGAGCGTTTGCCGCGGTTGATGTCGATGTTGAACGCGTGCGGCGAGGCGGCCGCCAGCTGTCGCGGCGCGCCCAGCGCGGCCGGTCGCTCGATCTTGATCACGTTGGCCCCGAACTCGGCCAGCGTGCGCCCGCAGGTCGGACCGGCGAGCACGATGCAGAGGTCGAGCACCTTCTTGCCGGCGAGCGCGGCGAGCGGGGACGAAGGCCCGCGCCGTGCGGCGGGGGCGCGCAGGGCCAGGTCCTTCAAAACCGCCGGTCGGTCGGCGTCGGGCGCGGAGGCCGGGCGGATCGCGCCCTCGCAATGGTCCAGGTGCACCTGCAGCCCAGGCTGGATCATCTCGCCGTGGATCTCGTCGGCCACGCGCGCCAGCATCGACGATCCCTGCGCGTGTTCGGCGGCGATCCATTCGGCGGTCGTTCGGCAGGCGACGACCTCGGTCTTCACCTCGGCGCCGAGGTCCTCCCACGCCTTGGCCGTCTTGGTCAGGAACAGAGCCTTCGCCTGCTCGGCGACGTCGTCGCCGGCGAGCTGGTCGGCGCCGATCGCGCGCATGAAGTCGCCGATGTTCTTGTTGCCGGGGTGGACGTAGATGTAGCGGCCGTCCTTGCAGCGCTGGACGCCGGCGATAGCGCCCGCCTTGCCGAACGCGCGACCCATCGCAGCGCGCATGTCGGCCCCGAGCCCATCGCCGCCGGCGTGGATCTTCTGCGCCCGGTAGCCCAGCGCGGTGAACGTTGCGTCGAACAGAGGGACCTCGATGGTCTGCCCCACCCCGTCGCGCTCGCGCGCGTTGAGCGCCATCGCCACGCTGACCGCGGTCCAGAAGGCTGCGAACGACGAGTGCGCTGGGATGGCTGTGTAGATCGGCCGATAGGCCTGGCCGTTCGAGGCCGGCTCGGGGAGTTCGCCCCGCCCGACCGTGGACGCGGCCGCGGCGATCACGCCCTCCCAACCGGGCGTGGCGCGCCGGGGATCGTCGGCGGCGAAGCCGGGCATCGAGCAGTAGATCAGCCGCGGATTGGCGGCGGTCATCGCCGCGGCGCCGAGGCCCAGCCGCTCCATCACGCCCGGGCGAAAGTTCTCGACGACGACATCGGCGCTCTCGATCAGCGCTCTTGCCGTCGCCAGGTCACCCGCCGCCTTCAGGTCGAGCACGATCGAGCGCTTGCCGCGGTTCCAGACCCGGTTGGCCGGCGTCTCCATGCGCGGCCCGCCCGGCGTCTCGACGCGGATCACCTCGGCGCCCTGGTCCGACAGCAGCATCGCGGCGAGGGGGCCGGCGACGTACTGCCCGAAGTCGATCACCCGCACGCCTTCGAGCGCACCCGCCATCGCGTCCTCCCGTTCGCTCTTTGAAGACGATTGTAGGACCGCAGGGCCGGCGACGCCTAGGCGGTGTCTACCCGCGCGCTTCGAGGACGCCCTTGACCATGTCCATGACCTTCACCGTTCCGGCGAGCGTCTTATCCAGACGGCGCTGATGCGCCGCAAGCTCGTCGTCGGACATGGTCTTGAAGGGCGGACCAAGGTCGCCTCCGCCAGCAGCGCGCGTCTTGATCGCCTCCTCGGCGCTGCGGAGGCCGTCGCGCATACGGGTCATGTCGCGCTCCATGGCGGCTTGGTAGACGCGCAGCTGGTCGCCGGACCGCTCAGCGAGAAGCGCCTCCACCTTCGGATGGCCGGAGCTCGCGTCGGCCTCGTCCTCGGCCAGCATGGCGAGCACCTCGTGATGCTCGACGATGTCGTTGCAGAGGCCGACGCACTCGCCGCAGACGAAGCTGCTCGGGCCGGCGATGAGAATCTTCACGTCGTGCTGCGACTTACCGCAGAATGAACAATGGAGGGTCTTGCCCTTCAGCGCCGTCTCGGCCGCGGCCGGGCGATCGGCTTCGATCTTGGCCGCCAGGATGTTCCAGTTGTCGTAGCCGAACGCCTTGGCCATGAGCTCGAGGCTCTGGCTGTGGGTGAGTTTGAGGTCGTGGTCGGTCAGGCCGGAGCGGAGCGCTCGGGCCATGACCTTCGCGTCGCGATAGTCGCGCATGGGAGTTCCTTTGCGTGTCGGCGAACGCGGGGAAGTCGGCGTCTGCATTACCGACCCGTTCGCCTGGGCAAAGGCTGAAGCGGGACGTCCGATACGTTTCACCAATCCCGGGCCGGGATCGCAGACGGCGGGCCGTATCCACCCACCGGCGAGCTTCGCGCCGGCGTCGGGGGCTGTCAATATCGCCGCCGGTGGACAATGGCGGAAGGGCGATCGTGGGCGCGCGGGCTTATTGGGATCGGGTCGCGGGCGAGAAGACCTTCACCCATCCCCTGAACCCGGCGTGGCTTCGGCGTCGGGTCGAGCCGCACGCGCGCATCCTCGACTACGGCTGCGGGTACGGGAGGGTCTTGGGTGACCTCGCGGCGCTCGGATACCGGAACGCCGCCGGCATCGACCGTTCGCCCGCCATGATCGAGCGGGGTCGGCGGGAGCATCCGGAGCTCGACCTGCGGGTCATCGAAGGCGACGCAGCGCCCTTCCCGGCCGGAACCTTCGACCTCGTGCTGCTGTTCGCGGTGCTGACCTGCATCGCCTCCGACGACGATCAGAGGCGCCTGATCGCCGACGGAACGCGGCTGCTGCGGGCCCGGCGGGCTGCTCTACCTCAGCGACATGCCCCTCCAGGCCGATGCCCGGAACGCCGCGCGCTACGACGCGGGCGGCGAGCGCTTTGGCGTCTACGGCGTGTTCGAGACCGAGGACGGCGCCGTTCTGCGTCATCACAGCGAAGAGCACTTCGACGACCTGCTCGCCAGCTTCGAGCCGGTCGAGCGCGAAACGCTCGCGATCACCACCATGAACGGCAATCCGGCGACCGCGATCCAGATCTTCGTACGGCGCTCCACCTAGCCGCCCCCGCCGCTCGTCTCCCACTTAACTCGATAAGTGAGTGAGTACTTACTTACCACGATGGGCCGACCGAAATCCATTTCCAACGGGGCGCTCCTGGCGGCGGCGCGAACGGTGTTCGTTCGCGATGGGGCCGCGGGCTCGACGGCGGAGATCGCCAGAGTGGCCGGCGTGTCTGAGGCAACGGTGTTCAAGCGGTTTTCGACCAAGGCCGCCCTCTTCATCGCCGCTATGGCCCCGCCGAAGGTCGACGCCGAGGCCATCATCGCCGAGGCCGACGCCGTTCCGGACGCCCGCGAAGCGATCCAGCTGATCGGCGCCCGGGCGCTGGCCTATTTCCGCGAGGCGCTGCCGCTCGCCATCCCGCTCATCGCCAACCCGCTCATCGGGTTCGAGGGGTTGCAGCGTCACTTCGAGTTCGGCGGCGCCCAGGCGCTGACCGCGGCGGTCGCCGGCTTCATCGCCCGCCGCGCGGCAGCCGGCGAGATCGGCGCCAAAGACCCCCTCGCCGTCGCCATGGCGCTGGTCGCCATCGTC
This sequence comes from uncultured Alphaproteobacteria bacterium, assembly GCA_963719975.1. Lineage (GTDB taxonomy): Bacteria > Pseudomonadota > Alphaproteobacteria > Caulobacterales > Caulobacteraceae > Poindextera. The sequence goes on along the minus strand of CAVRED010000007.1, from coordinate 177,241 downwards.
CATTCCGTCGCCCAGTTCGAGGTCATGGGCCTGCACGCCGAGGCCATGCCGCCGGACGCCGTCGGCGCGCTCATCGACGCGCTCTGGGACGGACTCAAACCGCAAGCTGGAGCCCAAGCATGACCCACGACCACAAGCGCATCGCCTTCTGGCTGGTGCTCGCCTCCCTGTTCGCCATGGGGCTCATTCTGTTGTTCGTGCTGCCGCAGCACCACATCGTCGGCGCGCTTGCGCTCGGGGTCCTGGCTCTGCTGATCCTCAAGCACGTCGGGCTGTTGCTGATTGTCGGCGCCCCGCTGACCGGCTTGGCGAAGTGGGCGCAGGTCCAGCTCAAGCGGCTGCACCCGCAAGGCTAGCCAAGGCTCGCCCACGGCCGGAACGCCCAGTATCGTTGGTCTCCGAGGAGGGCGACGCATGCCGACGGCGATGGTGACAGGGGCGAGCCGCGGGATCGGGCGCGGGGTCGCGATCGCGCTTGCGGACGCCGGCTATCGGGTGTTCGCGACCGGCCGGTCCATCGCCGGCGCCGACTTGCCGGCATTGGTCGAGCGCCTGGTCTGCGATCACACCGACGACGCCCAGACCGACCGCGCGTTCGCGGCTGTCGCGGCGGCGGGCGGCGGGCTCGACCTCTTGGTCAACGCAGCCTGGGGCGGTTACGAGCGCATGGTCGAAGACGGTCGTTTCACCTGGCCGGCGCCGTTCTGGGAGCAGCCGCTGCACCGCTGGAGCGCGATGATCGACGGCGGCCTGCGGGCCGCGTTCGTGGCCAGCGCGCACGCGGCGCGGATGATGCTCCCGGCCGGACGCGGCCTGATCGTGAACCTGAGCTTCTGGGCGGCGAAGAAGCCGCTCGGCAACGTCATCTACGGCGTCGCCCACGCCGGAACCGACAAGATGACCGCCGACATGGCGCACGAGCTTGCGTCGCACGGCGTCAGCGTCATTTCCCTCTACCCGGGCCTGGTGCGCACCGAAGCGGTGATGGCGGCGGCGGCCGGCGGCGCATTCGATCTGGCGAACAGCGAGAGCCCGCAGTTCATCGGCCGCGTCATCGCCGCCCTCGCCGCCTCGCCGATGGCGCGCGAACGCTCCGGCCAGGCTCTCGTGGCCGCAGCCGTCGCCCAGGAGCTCGGCGTCACCGACATCGACGGCGCGCGGCCCCGGCCACTGACCATCGAGGACGTCTGAGGGCCTTCAGCGCCGCTCCCCGCATCCGCGCATCCCGGCGAAAGCCGGGATGAGCGGTATTGAGTACGGATCCTAGTTCTTGACGCCGACGGATTGGACCCGGCCGACCTCGCGCACGATGTGGACGCTGGCGATGCGTTCGGCGGCGCCGGCTTTGAGGTCGTAAAGCGAGAGGACGAAGTCCGGGTAGATGCGCCAGCCGACCCCGCCGTGGCTGAGCACGGCCACGTAAGCCTGGCCCGCGATCATGACCGGGAAAATCACCGTGTCGTCGGCGAAGCCGTGGCTGGTGTCGCCGGTGACGCTCGACACATCCAGCGTGGGTGGATCGTCGATGAGCGGCGTCAAGGTCGCGATCTTCGCCCGCGCTGTCGCCGAGAGCGCCGGACCCCACGCGAATGTCGCCGGCGCATCCTGGGCGGCGCCGTGGGCGACGATCTGGGCCTGGCGTCGCTCGGCCATGGCGAGCGCCGCCGCGGGCAGCTCAGCGCAAACGCCGCCGTGGCAATCGACCTTGTCGACCCGGTAGGACGAACGGAACACCACATGCAGCGAACAAGGTTTCGTCCAGGCGCCGCCGCGCCAGGCCGCAAAACTGATGTCGTAGACGGGAGCGACCGAGTCCCAGCCCTGGTCGACGAAGACGGGCGTCTTCCCGACCTGGCCGAGCAAGCCCTCGCCGGTCACGCAGAAGGAGCCGACGTCGTCGCGGGCCGCGGTGAGCTGCGGCGGCGCAGCGATCAGCTTGGCGGGCTTGCCGGCTGCGGCGCCGAAGAAGGCGAAGTCCTCGCAGTCCATCGTGCCGGCCATGGTCTCGACGGCGTAGGCGTCCGAGGCGCCCAGCCGACGGATCCAGACGTTGTCGGCCTCCGCCGGATCGAGCGCGTCGACAGCGGCCAGGACGGCGGCCGGCGCGGCGAAGCGGCTCTTCAGTGTCGCGCCCAGCGCCTGCACCTGCTCGGCGGTGAGCGGAGCCGAAGCATCGATGACCAGCCCCGAGGCGTGGTTGTCCGCCAGCCGCTCGATCGGGCTGTCGATCAGGTCCGACGATGGGTCATAGGCCGCCGCCGGCAGCGCTCGCAGCTGCGCGGCGACAGTCTGGCAGACCGTGTCTGCCCGCGGCGAACGCCGGCGTCGCGGCCAGCACGAGCGCGGACGCGCCGATCATCAGGCTCTTCATCACCGATCCCCTAGTCGAAGTAGTACGGCGTCTTCTTCGTCCACGCCGATGTCGGATAGCGCTGGTGGAGGATGTCGAACGCCCGGTGGCTCAGGTGGTTGTGACTGTGGCCGTAGCGGGTCACGTGCACCAGCCAATAGAGCGCCTCGGGCGAACGCGGGTCCTTTGGATGCGCGCTCGCGTAGGCCAGCACCTCCTCCCAGACCGGTGAGCCCAGGGTGTCGTTGTCGTGGTACGGCTGCGCCATCGTTTTCCACTCAGCAGCCGCCTGCCGGCGCGTCGCGTCCATGAAATCGGGCAACCGCATGGGCGCGCCGCCGGCCCCGCAATAGGTCAGGCAGACGACGTCGGCGGTCGGCCAGAGCACCGCGTCGCTCGAGGGCGTCGACGCATCGCAATAGCCGTCCGGCAGGTAGGTGGGCAGGCAGGGCGGCGCGAAGTCGCCGTTGCTCGCGCCCTTGGGCAGGATCATCCAGTCGGGCCAATTCCCCTGCCACGAGGCCGAGGCTGCCCCGACGGCCGCGTGTAGCTCATCAGGTCGGTCGCCAGCCCCGGCATCTGCGCCATGATGAAGAACTCGGCGAAGCGCTTGGCTGGACCGGATGGCGTCTTCGCCACGGTCGCCAGGTTCGTCTTCTCGGCCGGCAGCAAGGGCTCGAGCGCGACGGAGAGTGCGTTGATCTGCCCGTCGTCCTGCTCGAGCACGGCCCGTGTCCAGGTGGTCAGCGCGATGTCGAGGCGTAGCGCCGTCGGAAGATCCGTGTCCGTGACGAGCGCCGCCCGTTCGGCGAGCGGCATGCGGTCGATGAGCGCCATCGCGTCGGGGCCCAGCCCGACCTTGCCGGTCTCGTCGTAGATGTTGGTGTACTCCTCCTCCTCGTTGAAGTTGCTGCGCACGCAGCCGTCCTTACCGGTGTCGTCGCCGCAGAGGCGGGTGCGCAGCGCGAGCCGGGCGAAGCGGGCCTCGTCCTCGGCCAGCTGCATCCGTTCGCCGGTGAACAGGTTGCGGTCGCTGGTCGAAAGGTCGCCGCGCGCCAGGATCCCGTCGAGGAAGGCGCGGGTCTCGGCCTCCGGCGCGGTGTTGATCGTCAACCTGACGCGCTGATAGGCGGCGGTGACGAAGGCGGGCGACGACGGCGAGACCTGGGCCGCATCGGCGGCGAGGGCCGGCGCCGTCGGGTCCGAGGGGTCGGCCAGCGCAAGCGCGGCGATCAGCCAGGCGGGGTCCTTCGTCGCTTGCCAGCGCGCCTGGGCGTGGCTCAACGAGAAGGCCTGGGCGCGCTTGGCGACCCCGGCCTGTGTCGCCTGATCGCTGGTTGGATCGGCCACCGGCGCGCCCGCGGCTGCGCCCTTCAACGTCGCGATCCAGTCAAGAAGCTCGGGCGAGGGCGTCGTCTTGGCGTTGAGGTCGACGTAGTCGCGGAAGGCGGACGCCGCGTCGGGCGTCAGCGTGGGCGCGAGAAGCTCGGCTTCGAGTAGGGCGAGGGCCTTCGACGGATTCTGATGCTCGAGCAGGAAGCGCTGCATGCCGGCGGCGTCGCCCTGGCCGAAGTCGCTCGCCGGAGCGGCCGCTAGCGCGTCCACCGCGTGGGCGGCGGCGGCGTAGGCTTGCGGCGTCTTGGTCAGCTTGGCCTGCCGCAGCAGCGCGCGGGCGGTGAGATAGGGGCCCATCGGCCGCCAGGGCGAGCCGCCATCGCGGCCGATGGCGGCGAAGTCGCCCGCGGCGCCGGCGTTGTCGCCCAGGTAGAGCGCCAGCGCCGCAGCCTGGTAGGCGCGGTCGGCCTTCAGCCACTCCGGCGCATCGGCCGGCGGCGGCGGCAAAGTCGCGGCCGTCCCGCCGCAGGCCCTGAAGACGACATCCTGAGCGTCGACCCAGGCCTTCACGAATGGCGACGACGCGCCATAGGTCGCGATGCGCGCGTTCAGCGTCGCGGTCGCGCTGGTGAAGGCGTCGACGAAGCAATTCGGACGCGAACTCCCGTCAGGCAAGGGAAGGTCGGTGATGATCGAGCTCGTGTCGCTGGGCGCCACGACGCCGGCGACCTGGGCGCGCGCCTTGAGCCAGGCGTCTGTCGCGTCCCAGATCTGCGGGTCGGAGTTGTCGCAGCAGGGGACGGAGAGCCCCGCGCCGGCCGCGGCGCCCACCGGCTGGCCGTGCAACAGCCGCCAGTCCATGAAGAGCCGCGCCCGCGGCGACTGCGCCATCACCAGGCCGATGCGCCCGCCGTAGAAGGCGACCAGGTCCGGCGTCTGGCCGCCGAACACGTCGACGTAGGACGGGCCCTGCGGCGGCGGTCCGCAGGCGATCGCCGGCGCTGCCGAAGCGCAGAAGATGGCGAGCGCGCTCGCGGCGGCGAGGAGCTTTCTCATGGGTCGAGGTCCTTGATGGCGCCGGCGATCGCCGCCGGGGTCCAGCTATGCGGGTTGAACACATAGACGCGGCGGTCGCGCGGGTAGCTCGAAAGCGGTGTGTCGGTGGCGATGCCGATGGCGCGCCGGCAGCGCGGATCGGCGAAGTCGCCGCCAGCCTCGATCTTCGCCTTGAGTTTCGCGCCGCCGGCGCCGAGGCGGAAGACCATCGGCACGATCTCGTCGACCGGCGCGGCGTCGATCCAGTTTTCCGTCTCGCACCAGGACGCCAGCGCGTTCATCGAAAGCGGCGTGCCCGGGGCTAGGCCCGCGCGCACGTCGTGGGCGAGGTCGAGCAGCACCTGGCGGTCGGACGCTGGAACCTCGAAGTCGATCTGCACGGCCTGGAAGCGCGGCCGGGTGGCGTAGGCCAGAACGGCGGAGGCCGTCCGCGCGCGCAGTTCCGGGGTCCACTTGAGCGGCTGGCTGGTGTCGATCTGCACATGCACGACCGCGATCCGCCGCGCGCCGGGCGCGGTGAGCAGCGGGAACCGCCGTCCGCGCGCCCAGATCCGATCGCCGGACAGCTGCACGAATCCTTCCACGGCCGCGACCTCGACGTTGGCCGGCGCGCTCGAGAGGTCCTCCGGCCGCTCCCACGCCCAGAGCACCAGCGCAGGGGCGGCCGGAGCCCGCGACGCGCAGGCGAGCGCGGCGGCGAGCGCGAAGATGGCGAGCGGGAATTGCATGGCCTGCTTTCGAGCGCGATTGTGCGAAGCTACGCCGTCCGGCGCCAGCGCGATGATTGGCGCCGGCCCGCATGCGGCCGCCTTGCCGGGCGCCTCCCCGTGCGGCAACGTGCGCAACTGTCCGTGATCCGAAGGGCGCCATGACGCTGGCCGGCGAGACCGAACTCTCCAACGAGCAGAGCCGAAAGCTCGCCGCCCGGGTGCGCGAGGAGCTGGCCCGCCGGCGGATCTCGCGCCAGCGCCTGGCCGACGACGCCAGGATCAGCATCTCGACGCTGGAGAAGGCCCTCTCCGGCCGGCGGCCCTTTACGCTGGCGACGCTCGTGCGGCTCGAGCAGGCGCTGGGCGAGCGGCTGCGCCCCGCCGAAGCGTCCAGCGGACAGGCCCCGGATTCGCTCGGCGCCTACTCGCGGGCGGCGACCGCGTGGCTCGCCGGCGACTATCTGACCCTTCGGCCCTCGTTCGAGAACACCGACGCGATCTACGCCTACCGCACCGAGATCCGCTGGGACGAGGCGCAGTCTTGCCTGGCCTTCCGCGAGGCGGAGCGGACCGACGCGGCCTTCGTGCAAGTGGGCCAGGTCGCGATGTCGAACCAGTCCGGCCACATCTACCTGGTGACCAATCACTATGGGCAGTTCCGCCTGATCACGCTCGGGCACCCGACCATCACCGGCGAGCTCTACGGCATCCTGAGCACGTTGCAATCCGGCCCCGGCGGCCACCTGACCCCGGTCGCCTCCCCGCTCGCGCTGGTGCCGATCCGCGACGGCGCATCGCCCCGCGTCGGCCGCGTCGCGCCCGGAGACCCCGAATTCCCCGCCGCCCGAGCCCACCTCGACCGCGTGGTGAAGGAGCCGTTCGTCCGGCTCTTGACCTAGGGTTCAGGCCGGGACGTAGGCGCCGCCGTTGACGTGGATGACCTGGCCCTGGACGAAGGCGGCGGCGGGGCTGAGCAGGAACTCGACGACGGCGGCATAGTCGTCGTCAGCGGTCAGGCGGCCGGAGGGATTGGCCCGCGCGGCGCGCTCGAACAGGCGGTCGGCGGCCTCCTGGCTGCCGAGCATGGTGGCGACCGACGTCGTTTCGACCAGGCCCGGCGCCACGGCGTTGATGCGAACGCCGCGGGGCGCGAACTCGGCGACAAGGTAGCGGACCAGGCTCTCGGCCAGCGCCTTGCCGACGCCGAGCGCCGCATAGTTGGCCTGCGGCGTCCGCGCGCCGGCCGAGGAGATCAGCACCACGCTGCTCCCGGGCGTGAGCATCGCGAGCGCCGCGCGCACCACGTAGAGCAGGGCAAGGCCGTTGACGTGGATGGCATGGGTGAACCGCTCGAGGTCGGCATCGAGCAGCGTGGTCGGGTAGATCATCGCGGCGCTGTGCACGATGTGCGCCTGCCCGCCGTCGGCGACGGCGGCGGCGTGATCCATCAACTTCGCCGCCCCGTCGATCGCGCCCACGTCGGCGCGGACGGCGCTCACCTTGGCGCCGGTCGGCGCAAGCGCCTGCACGGCCGCCTTGGCCGCCGCTTCGTCGCCGACGTATCCGAGCACCAGCGACTTGCCCGGCCGCGCCAGCCGCCGCGCGATCGCAAACCCGATCCCCTTGGTTCCGCCCGTGACGATGGTGGTCATGCCATTTCCCCTGTGTGGCGGTTTAGGTAGCAGCTTCCGCGTGGGCCGGCGAAAGCGGGACCCACCTATTTCACCACGAAGGACACAAAGGGCGCGAAGAAGCCGAGGAAGCCGCGACGCCGCGGCCACTCCCCTTCGTGTTCTTTGTGTCCTTCGTGGTGATATCCGGCATCGCCGGTGCGCCACACCCGCCGGAGAACGCGTCGGCCCGCTCGCGGGAAGGCGTTAGCGCCCCGTTCGTTCGGCCAGCTCGGCAGCGACGGTTTTCGCTTCCGCCCACCAGCGTTGGACCAGCGCGGCGGAGTCGCCGGGGGTGGCGAGTTTGACGGCTTGGCCGGCCCAGAGGGACATGGTCGAGGGGTCGCCCGCCGCGGCCGCGGCGGTGCGGAGCGGCTGGGTCAGGCGGTTCTGCACCGGGTAGGCCGGCACCTCGACGTCCCGCATCGCGCGCATGAACGCATTCTCGATCCCGCGCGCATAGCGGCCGGAGAAGGCGCGGGTGAGCGCGGTGGCGTCGTCGCCGACATCCTCGATCGCGTCGCGCCAGGGCGGTTGCACCATGCTCTCGCTGGCGAGCAGGAAGGCCGTGCCCATCTGGGCCGCGACGGCGCCCAGCGCCAGCGCCGCGGCCACGCCGCGCCCGTCCATGATCCCGCCGGCGGCGACCACCGGGACCTTCACCGCCGCGCGGACGGTCGCGACAAGCGCCATCGCGCCAATGAGGCTCTGCTCGAGGGGTTTGAGGAAGTGGCCGCGGTGGCCGCCGGCCTCCATGCCTTGCGCGCAGACCGCGTCGGCGCCGACCGCTTCCCAGGCGCGGGCTTCGGCGACCGTGGTCGCCGTGCCGATCACGAAGACGTCCCGCGCGTGCAGCGCCGCGACCTGCTCAGGCGTCAGGATGGAGAAGGCGAAGCTCGCGACCGGCGGCGCGGCGGCGATCACGGCGCGCAGTTGGGCCTCGAAGTCCAACGCGTAGGTGTTGGGCGTCGGCGGCAGCTCGAGCCCGCGCGCCTCGTACCAGGGCTTGAGCGCCTGCAGCGCCGCCTCGACCTCGGCGCCGTCCGGCTGCACGGGTTCGCTCATGAGGAAGTTGACGCCGAACGGGGCGGCCGCGTCGCGTTTCAGCTCGGCGACCGCCGTTTCGATCTGCTCGGGGCGGAGGCCCGCGGCGGCCAGCTGGCCCATCCCGCCGGCGCGGCTGACCGCCAGGGCCATGCTTTGAGTCGAGGCGCCCCACATCGGCGCTTGGATGATCGGGATCGGCAAAGCCTCGAGCAGGCTCACCGCGCGGCCTCCTTCTCCGCCCGCTCGCGAGCGAGGCGCGCGAGCACGCGGCCGCGGCCTTTCGAGAGCGCCGTCACCACCCCGCGCAGCGTCGCGACCTCCTGCGCCGAGAGGCCCGCCCGCGCGAAAATGGCGCGCAGGTTGCGGACCATCGAGGGCGTCTTCGCCGGCGGGAAGAAGAAGCCGGAGGCGTCGAGCTCCCGCTCCATGTGCTCATAGAAGCCGGCAAGCTCGTCCGCCCTCGCGGGCGCCGTGTCGTCGTCGAAGGCGGCCGGGGGGCCGGCGCCGGCGGCCGTCCACCACTCATAGGCGTTCAGCGCGACCGCCTGGGCGAGATTGAGCGAGCGGAAGCGAGGGTCGATGGGCACGGTGACGATCGCCTGGCAAGCGGCGATGTCCGCGGTCTCGAGCCCCGCTCGCTCGCCGCCGAAGAGGAGGCCGCTCGCCTCGCCGGCGCCGGCGGCGACGCGCAGGGCCGCCGCCGCTTCGCGCGGGGTGAGCACGGGCAGGCGCGCCTCCCTGGCCCGCGCGGTCGTCGCGTAGACGCGTGTTAAGTCGGCCACCGCCTCGGCGATCGTTCCGAAGACCCGCGCCTGATCCAGCGGCCAGTCGGCGCCGGAGGCGCTGGCCCAGGCCCGGTCCTGCGGCCAGCCGTCGCGCGGCGCGACCAGGCGCAGGTCGGAGAGGCCGAAGTTGGCCATCACCCGCGCGACGGCGCCGATATTCTCCGCAAGCTGCGGCCGGTCGAGGATGACGCAAGGCGGCCGAACGCTGTCGTTCATCGCGCGCCAATAGCGGGTTTCGCACCTGCGGGCGAGCGTCTACAACGCGCCCGCCCTCGCCGTACGCGAGGGCTTATTCGCTTGGAGATCGCATGGCCAAGATCAAAGTCGCCAACCCCGTCGCGGACCTCGACGGCGACGAGATGACGCGGATCATCTGGAAGATGATCAAGGACAAGCTGATCTTCCCGTTCCTGGACCTGACGACCGAGTACTACGACCTCGGAATCGAGCACCGAGACGCCACCGAGGACAAGGTGACCATCGAAGCCGCCGAGGCGATCAAACGCCTGGGCGTCGGCATCAAGTGCGCGACCATCACCCCCGACGAGGCGCGGGTGAAGGAGTTCAATCTGAAGCAGATGTGGAAGTCGCCGAACGGCACCCTGCGCAACATCCTGGGCGGCGTGATCTTCCGTGAACCCATCATCTGCAGGAATGTCCCCCGTCTGATTCCGGGCTGGACCGAGCCGATCATCATCGGCCGCCACGCCTACGGCGACCAATACCGCGCCACCGATTTCGTGGTGCCGGGACCGGGCAAGCTGACGCTCAAGTTTCAGGGGACGAACGGCGAGGTGATCGAGCGCGAGGTGTTCGACTTCGCCGGCGGCGGCGTCGCGCTGGCCATGTACAACCTCGACGCCTCGATCCACGACTTCGCGCACGCGACGTTCGCCTACGCGCTGACGCGCAAGTTCCCCGTCTATCTGTCGACCAAGAACACCATCCTCAAGGCCTACGACGGGCGCTTCAAGGACATCTTCCAGGAGGTGTTCGACGCCGAGTACGCCGGTAAGTTCAAGGACGCAGGGCTCACCTACGAGCACCGGCTGATCGACGACATGGTCGCCGCCTCGCTGAAGTGGTCCGGCGGCTACGTCTGGGCCTGCAAGAACTACGACGGCGACGTGCAGTCGGATTCGGTCGCCCAGGGATACGGCTCGCTGGGGCTGATGACCTCGGTCCTGGTCACGCCGGACGGCAAGATCATGGAGGCCGAGGCCGCGCACGGCACGGTGACCCGCCACTTCCGCCAGTTCCAGCGCGGCGAGAGCACCTCGACGAACTCCATCGCCTCAATCTTCGCCTGGACCCAGGGGCTGAAGCACCGCGCCAAGCTCGACGGCAACGTCGACCTCGAGCATTTCACCCTGACGCTGGAGAAGACCTGCGTCTCGACGGTGGAGTCCGGCTCGATGACCAAGGACCTCGCCCTGCTGGTCGGCGACAACCAGGGCTGGCTCTCGACCGAGGGCTTCATCGACAAGGTCGCCGACAACCTCGCCAAGGCGCTGGCGTAGCGCCTGCTGACAAGAACCGTCATCGCCGACGCCTAACCTGCTCAGCGCAAACGGGAGCAGGACCATGATCGGCTACGTCACCATCGGGACGGACGACTTCGACAAAGCGCTGCCCTTCTATGACGGGGTGTTCGGCGCCATCGGCGGGGAGCGGAAGTCCTACGAGGGCGGCTGGGCGTTCTACGGGACGAAGGGCGCCGACGGCGACGTCGGCTTGTGCAAACCCTTCGATGGCCAGCCGGCGCGCGGTGGGAACGGCATCATGATCGCCTTCGTCGCACCCTCGAAGGCGGCCGTCGAAGCCGCCCATGCCGCCGGTCTCAGCGCCGGTGGGGCCGACGAAGGCGCGCCGGGCTTTCGCCCGCCGGACGGGACGCAATTCTACGGCGCCTACCTGCGCGACCCGACCGGCAACAAGATCTGCGTCTTCCACATGGCGGGCTAGGATCGAGTCTCGCGCCTAAGCGCCGCGCAGCGGCGCAGCTCTATTGGACCGCCAAGAGCGCAAGGGGTCTGAGACGGCCGCCATGTCAGGAACCTGCCTCTTGGCGTCCTTGGCGGTCAAAAGCTGATTGCCCGCTCGCGCGGGCATGAGCGGATGATTTGATCGCGCGGCCGCCTAGGCCGCCAGCGCTGCTTTAACGGCCGCCACGCCGTCGGCGGCCTTGCCCCCATCCGGAGCGCCGCCTTGGGCGAAGTCGGGCTTGCCGCCTGCGCCCTGGCCGCCCATGGCCGCGACCGCCGCGCGCGCGAGCACGGCCGCATCGAAACGGCCGACCAGGTCCGGGGTGAGCGCGACCGTGATCGCCGCCTTGCCCTCGTTCACCGCGGCATAGGCGACGACGCCGTTCTCCTTCAGCCGCTTGCGCGCCTCGTCCACCAGCGGCCGCATGTCCTTGGGGTTCACGCCCTCGATCACGCGGCCGTCGAAGCGCACGCCGGCGACGGTCTCGACCGCGGGGGCGGCGCCTGCGCCCCCGCCGCCCAGCGCCAGCTTCTGCCGCGCCTCGGCGAGCTCGCGCTCGAGCTTGCGCCGGTCGGCGACCAGCGCCTCGATACGCGCCGGGACCTCGACCACCGGAACCTTGAACTGCTCGGCGAGGTCCTTGGCCACGGCGGCCTGGTCGAGCAGCCAGCGGCGGGCGGATTCGCCGGTCAACGCCTCGATGCGGCGCACGCCCGCGGCGATGCCGCCTTCGCTGATGATCTTGAAGAGGCCGATGTCGCCGGTGCGCGCCACATGCGTCCCGCCGCAGAGCTCGACCGAATAGGCGCCAGGCCCATCGAGCGCGCGGCCAAGCGTGAGCACGCGAACGCTCTCGCCGTACTTCTCGCCGAAGAGGGCGATCGCGCCCGCGGCGATGGCCTCGTTCGGCGCCATTTCCTCGGTCACGGCCGGCAGGTTCTGGCGGATGACCGCGTTCACCTCAGCCTCGATGCGGTCGATCTCGTCGGCCGTGAGCGGGCCGGAGTGGGCGAAGTCGAAGCGCATGCGATCGCCGTCGACCAGCTGGCCCTTCTGCGCCACGTGCGGGCCGAGCACATGGCGAAGCGCCGCGTGCACGAGGTGGGCCGACGAGTGGTTCGAGCGGGTGCGCAGGCGGCGAGCCGGATCGACCGAGAGCTGCACCCGCTGGCCCGGCGCGAGCCGGCCTTCGAGGATCTTCAGCACGTGCACGTGCAGGTCGCCGGCTTCCTTCTGCGTGTCCATCACATCAGCCCGGCCGCCTGGCCAGGTCGCGACGCCGGCATCGCCCGCCTGGCCGCCGCTCTCGGCGTAGAAGGGCGTGCGGTCGAACAACGCCTGCACGGTCTGGCCCGCCTCGGCCGCATCGACCTGAGCGCCATCGGCCACGAGGGCGATCAACTCGCCTGAGTCGTCGACGTGGTCGTAGCCGCTGAACTCGGTCGCGCCCAGGCGGTCGCGCAACTCGAGCCAGATCGCCGACTGCGCAGTCTGGCCGGAGCCGGCCCAGCTCTCCCGGGCCATTTGCCGCTGGCGCGCCATCGCCGCATCGTAGCCGGCGCGGTCGACGCTGAGGCCGCGCGCGCGGATCGCGTCCTCGGTGAGGTCGAGCGGAAAGCCGTAGGTGTCGAAAAGCTTGAACGCGGTCTCACCGGCCAGCACGTCGCCGTGCTTGAGGCCTGCAGTCGCCTCCTCGAGCAGCGCCGTGCCGCGGCCGAGCGTGCGGCGAAAACGCTCCTCCTCCTGGCGAAGGGTGTCCTCGACCAGCGCCTGGGCGCGCGCGAGCTCGGGGTAGGCGGTCCCCATCTCGTCGACCAGCACCGGGTTCAGGCGGTGCATCAAGGGATCGGCGGCGCCCAGGATGTGCGCGTGGCGCATGGCGCGGCGCATGATGCGGCGCAGCACATAGCCTCGGCCCTCGTTCGAGGGCGACACGCCATCGGCGATCAAAAAGCTGGACGAGCGCAGATGGTCGGCGATGACCTGGTGCGAGAAGCGATCCTCGCCCTCGGCCGGCCGTCCGGTGAGCTCGACGCTGGCCGCGATGATCGCCTTGAACGGATCGATCTCGTAGTTGGTGTGCACGCCCTGCATTACGGTGGTGACGCGCTCGAGCCCCATGCCGGTGTCGATCTGCGGCTTGGGCAGATCCTTCTGCGAGCCGTCGGCGAACCGCTCCCACTGCATGAAGACGAGGTTCCAGATCTCGACGAAACGGTCGCCGTCCTCGTCGGGGCTGCCCGGCGGCCCGCCCGCGACGTCGGGGCCGTGGTCGTAGAAGATCTCGCTGTTGGTGCCGGTCGGCCCGGTGTCGCCCATCGACCAGAAGTTCTCTTCCAGCCGCACGATCCGCTCGTCGCTGAACCCGGCGATCTTCTTCCAGAGGTCGGCGGCGTCCTCGTCCTTGGGATGGATGGTGACAATCAGCCGATCGCGCGGCAGGGCGAGGTTCTTGCTGACGAATTCCCAGGCGAGCTCGACCGCGCCTTCCTTGAAATAGTCGCCGAAGGAGAAGTTCCCCAGCATTTCGAAGAAGGTCTGGTGGCGGCCGGTGTAGCCGACGTTGTCGAGGTCGTTGTGCTTGCCGCCCGCCCGCACGCACTTCTGCGCCGAGGTGGCGGTCGGCGCCGGCGCCCGCTCGGCGCCGGTGAAGATGTTCTTGAACGGCACCATGCCGGCGTTGACGAACAGCAGGCTGGGGTCGCTCTGCGGCACGAGCGGCGCAGACGGGATCACCTTGTGCTGCCGCTCGGCGAAGAAGCTCAGGAACTCGCTTCGGATGTCGTTCAGACTGCGCATTGGACGAAGGACCCACGCGAAAAGCGCGTCCATATAGAAATGGCCGGGCGTTGAGCCAAGCAGGCATTCCCGTTCCGGCGCCGGCGCGGGTGGTTTTGCGCCCAATTGAACCACCCAGCACACAAAGCACACGAAGAGGCGGAGATTGGCCCCGGCGCCGTCACGCTCTCAGACATCTTGGTGTGCTTGGTGGTCAAATAGGACCGGCCCGCGGTCACGGGCGGGCTAGGAGGCCGTCATGGCCCGTCTCCGGGGGGCGAGTTGGGAGACGGGCCGCTCATGTCACCGCATGGACAGGGCTCATGAGCCCCCGCGTGTCGGGTCGGCGGCGCGCTTGGCGCCGCCCGCGGGGGATGACGGGTGGGGCGGGTCTGGGGGAGACCTTGGCCCCTAGTCCTCATCTTCGGCGGGGCCGCCGATGAGAAGCTCTTCGACGATGACCCCGGCATTGCCGCGCACGGCGCGTTCGATGTCGGCGGCGATGTCGGGATTAGCCTTCAGGAACTCCCGCGCGTTGTCGCGGCCCTGGCCGATGCGTTCGCTGTTGTAGGAGAACCAGGAGCCCGACTTCTCGACCACGCCAGCCTTGACGCCCAGGTCGATGATCTCGCCGAGCTTGGAGATGCCCTGGCCGTACATGATGTCGAACTCGACCTCGCGGAACGGCGGGGCGACCTTGTTCTTGACCACCTTCACCCGCGTGCTGTTGCCCACGACCTCGTCGCGCGACTTGATCGAGCCGGTGCGGCGGATGTCCAGACGGACCGAGGCGTAGAACTTCAGCGCATTGCCGCCGGTGGTGGTCTCGGGGCTGCCGTACATCACCCCGATCTTCATGCGGATCTGGTTGATGAAGATGACCAGCGTGCCGGACTTGGAGATGGAGGCCGTCAGTTTTCTGAGCGCCTGGCTCATCAGCCTGGCCTGCAGGCCAGGCAGGCTGTCGCCCATCTCGCCCTCGATCTCCGCGCGGGGGGTCAGCGCCGCCACCGAGTTCGATGACGATCACGTCGACCGCGCCGGAGCGGACCAGGGTGTCGGTGATCTCGAGCGCCTGTTCGCCCGTGTCGGGCTGGGAGACCAGCAGGTCATCCAGGTTCACGCCGAGCTTGTGGGCGTAAGAGGGATCGAGCGCGTGCTCGGCGTCGACGAACGCGGCCGTGCCGCCGCTCTTCTGCACCTCGGCCACCACGTGCAGTGCGAGCGTGGTCTTGCCGGAGCTCTCCGGCCCATAGACCTCGACCACGCGGCCCTTGGGCAGGCCACCGATGCCGAGCGCCAGGTCCAGGCCCAGCGAGCCGGTCGAGATCGCCTCGATCTCGACGATCTTGCCCTTGTCGCCCAGCTTCATCACCGAGCCCTTGCCGAAGGCCCGATCGATCTGCGCCAGCGCCGCTTCCAGCGCCCTCTGCTTATCTGCGTCGTCCCGTCCCACGAGCCGCAACACCGGTTGAGTCGTCATTGAAGAGGCGTCCTTATCCCACGATTCCGAAGGCCGGGAACGCCCGCCCTCATCGACCGCCGCCCCCGCGTAGGTTGAAGTGTACATGTTTTGTTCCGCAGCGCAATGTTCTTTTTTCGTTCCGGTTCGTCGGGCGGCGCTGCCTTGACAACGGTCTGGTCCCTCTGCGAGCCCGGCGCCATGCCGGTCCCGCGCATCATCCACCAGTTGTGGAAGAACGAGGTTGTTCCTGACCGTTACCGGGCCTTCTGCGAGAGTTGGCGCCGCCACAACCCGGGTTGGACCTACCGGCTCTGGACAGACGCGGATCTCCTCCAGCTCGTCGAGGCGCGGTATCCCGGGTGGCTTCCGATCTTCAATGGCTACGAGCGGGCGATCAGCCGCGCCGACCTTGGCCGCTATCTGGTGCTCGACACCTTCGGCGGCGTCTATGCCGATCTCGACTGCGAGTGCCTAAGGGGGATCGGGCCCCTTGTGGACGACGCCGGCTTCGTGATCGCCGTCGAGCCCGCCGCGCACAACCGCTACTACGGGACAGAGCAGGTCATCTGCATTTCGTTCATCGCCGCGGCCCCAGGCCATCCGTTTTGGCGGACGGTGCTCGATGAAGTCCGGGGCTCGACGGAACGGGACGGCGTCCTCGAACAGACCGGTCCGCTGATGATGAACCGCGCCTACGCCCGCTTCGAGGCGAAGGAGTGCATCCGGCTCCTGCCGGCGGCGCTGGTCTA
This sequence comes from uncultured Alphaproteobacteria bacterium, assembly GCA_963719975.1. Classification (GTDB taxonomy): domain Bacteria; phylum Pseudomonadota; class Alphaproteobacteria; order Caulobacterales; family Caulobacteraceae; genus Poindextera. Next base: position 161,310 of record CAVRED010000007.1, on the reverse strand, counting down.
TCCCTTCACCGACGAGGAGGCGCGCGACGGCCGCGCCCACGACATCGCATTCTGGGAGCAGGCGACGCGCGAGGCCTTCGTCGCTCACTACTGGGACAACAGCTGGTTCAAGCCGTCGGGTCTGGGCTACGGCCTGCCGCTCTCTATTCCCGCTCAGGTCAATGCGATCGCCGGCCGCGCGTCGATCGCCGACGAACCGCTGATCTCTTGCCTGATGCCGAGCGCACGCAGCCTCGCTGGGGTCCGGGCAGCGGTCGGGGACTACCTGCAGCAGAGCTATGCTCGCCGTGAGCTTCTGATCGGCGTGCGCGAGCCCTGGGCCGCTCTTGCGGAATTGGTCGCCAGGCTCGAGCGCCCTGACATCCGGCTGGTCCGACTCGATGGCGCGCCGCCCGACGAACCGCTCCCCCTGGCGCCGGCGCTGCTGGTTGCCGCGTCCGGCGAAGCGGTGTGCGGCTGGGAGGAAGGGGTGCGCTACGACCCGCGCCGCCTCGAGGTGCAACAGAAGGTCCGGCGGGGGGCGCAGAGCGCGGCCTGCTTGCCGCAGCGGCGGATGATCTGGCGGCCCCAGGCTGATCGCGTCGCGATCGGGACGGGACAGGCCCCGGGCTCGGTGCTCGCCGATGCGCTAGAGATGCGCATCTTGGCCCAGCGCGGCCCGCTCGGGCGGGGATGGCTCGAGGCGCTGAACGGCACCATGCGCACGGCGGTGTTCGACCTTCCGCGGTTGATGCTCGAGGTTCACGACAGCGATGACCCGGCCGCGGCGGAGGCGTTCGAGGCGGCATGGCGCGCCGCCTCGGTGCAGTTCCCGCAAGAGCGCACAACCGCTGTGCTCGCCAAAATCGCCGATCGGATCACGACGCTCCGTCGCGAACTCGCCGACGCACCGGAGGCTGGCCCACACCCCGCGGGGAACCGGGGCGTCGTGGCGCGGGCCGGCAACTCGGCTAACAATCGGAGCGGGTGGGGTCTTTGGGGAGGAGCAGGATGGTCGCCAAGCCGCTCGCCTGGGCTTTGCCGGCGCTGCTGTTGGCCGGTTGTCTCAACTCCGCCGACACCAAGCTGGCCGACGACGCCACCCAGGTGTTCTATCAGCAGGTCGCCGCCAAGCAGTACCAGGCGATCTACGATGGGGCCGCGACAGACCTGAGGAACAGCGTCTCGAGCGACGCGTTCGTCGCCATGATGCAGCGGATCGACCAGAACATGGGCGCCTGCGGGCCGCCGACGAAGCAGCCCAACATCCACACCAACATCAACGGACAAGGCACGTTCCGCTCCCAGCTCTACGCGCGCAAATGCGCCAACGGCGAGCTCGAAGAGACCGTCACCATCGTGATCAGGAACGGCGTGGCCAAGCTGGCGGACTACCATCTGGGTGAGCCTGCATCCTCCTCGGCGAGCGACGACTGAGCATGCAGCCAACCGCTCTCGTCACCGGGGCCGGAAGCGGGATCGGCCGCGCGGTCGCGCTGGCCCTGCTGGAGAACGGCTGGCGTGTCGCCCTCGCCGGGCGGCGGGCCGAGGCGCTGGCGGAAACGGCGGCCCTCGCCGGCGAGAACCACGCCCATGCGCTGGCGGTCCCGACCGATGTGGGCAACGCCGCCGAGGTCGACGCCCTGTTCGAGCGCATCGAAGCAGACGTTCGCTCGGCTGGACCTTCTGTTCAACAACGCCGGAACCGGGGCGCCGCCGGTCCCGATCGACCAGCTGGCGCCGGCGCAGTGGGACCGGGTGGTCGCGGCCAACCTGACGGGCGCCTTCCTCTGCGCGCGCGGCGCGTTTCGGATCATGAAGGCGCAGGAGCCGAAGGGCGGGCGCATCATCAACAACGGCTCGATCTCGGCGCACGCGCCACGGCCGTTCTCCGCCCCCTACACGGCGACCAAGCACGCGATCACCGGGCTGACCAAGGCGCTGGCGCTGGATGGTCGCGCCGACGACATCGCCTGCGGCCAGATCGACATCGGCAACGCCGAGACGCCCCTCACGGCCCGCATGAGCCAGGGCGTGCCGCAGCCGAACGGCGAGGTGCGGCCGGAGCCGGTGATGGACGTCCGCCACGTGGTCGACGCGGTGCTCTACATGGCCGGCCTGCCCAAGGATGCAAACGTCCTCTTCCTGACCGTGATGGCCAACAAGATGCCGTTCGTCGGGCGGGGGTGAGCCCGCGGGACTGGTCTCAGCGTCCGGCGCGGCGTTCGATGGCGGCGATGAGGGCGTCGAGGCCGAAGGCGAACTGGGCGTCGAAGTCGGGGCTGGCGAACAGGCGGTCGGCAAGCGCCATGATCGTCGGATAGGCGCTGGCCCACTCTGCGCTCATCGGGGTGTGCCGCGGGGGACCCTCGGGCCGCGCCGCGAGTCTGCGGTCGATGGCCTCCGAGCTGGCGAAGCTGTGCACGAACAGAAGGCAGGCGTCGTAGGCCATCACGACATCGTCGTCGCGCAGGCCCGAGCGGCGGAGCGCATCCAGCATCGCCTCCATCAAGGGCGCCACGTTCGGCCCGACAGACACCAGACTGAGCGCGATCCGCGTCGCGTCGCGCTTTGCGATCAGGCGCGCGCGCCAGGCGGCGGCGAGCGTCCGCACGTCCTCGCGCCAGTCGTGGCCGGCTGTGGTGGGGGCGCAGCCGGCCATCAGATGGTCGAACAGGAGGTCGTCGAGCTCGTCACGGCCGGCGATGTGGCGATAGAGCGCCGCGGCCTGCACGCCGAGCTCGGCGCCGACGGCGCGCATGCTCAGCGCGTCGTAGCCGTCGCGCTCGAGGATGTCAGCCGCCGCCGCGACGATCTCGCCACGCGACAGGAAGGCGCGCCGCCGGCGCTCGGCGGACGCGACCTGAGCGCGAAAGGCAAGCGCCATCAGGAGATCCTCGATTGCAGAGAATTAACATTGATCACGTTGTGAACAGTGTTAACTCATCGCCGACCCAAGTGCAATGGAGGTGGCGTCATGACGACCGAGGGACTGGCGGAGAAACGGCCCGCACCGCGCGGGTTGGCGTTGACCAGGGCGGCGGCGTTGCTGGCGGCGACGCTCTTGCTCTGGATCGGCGCGGCGGAGCGCTCGCACGCCGCTGATCAGGCGAGCGGCGCGATCGCTCGCGGATCGATCGCGCAGGTCGAACCTATCGGGGCGTACAGCGCCTTGCACCTGAAGGTTCTGCTGCTGGCGGTCGGAATCCATGCACCCGTCAAGAACGGGATCCATCTCTATCGCGTCAGCTATTGGTCGGTAACCGACGGCGCCCCGGTGCTGGTGTCCGGATTGATGACCGTGCCGGACGGCAAGGCGCCGCGCGGCACGGTGGTCTGGATGCACGGAACCCACGACGCTCGGGCCGACTCCCTGTCGAACGCGGGGTCCGAGGAAGCGACGCTGGCGTCGGCCGTCTTCGCCGGCGGCGGCTATCTGTTGCTTGCGCCCGATCTGGTCGGGCTGGGCGTGTCGAAAGGACCACAGGCGTACTTCGTCAATGAGAGCACGGTCGACGTGACGCTCGACTTCCTGCGCGCCGCGGCGCTCGAGAGCGCTCAGGCAGGCCAGCCATGGAACGCAAACCTCTACCTCACCGGCTTTTCCCAAGGCGGACACGCAGCGGCGCTGCTGCAGCGGACGCTGGAGCAGCATCCGGACCCCGCCTGGCATGTCGTTGCGGGCGCCGGGATCGCCGGCCCCTATCGACTGGGCGACATCTCGTTCCCGTTCGCCCTGAACGGCCGCTCGCCCGGGGACGCCGACTATCTGGCGACCGTGTCGCTGTCGTACGCCACCTACTATCACCGGCCCCTCGGGAGCGTGCTGGCCGAACCCTATGCCCAGAGCGTGGCGCGCCTCTTCGACGGCGACCACTCGCTGGCGGAGATCGCCAAGGCCATGCCCGCCAACCCGCGCGCGTTGTTCACGCCTGAAGTGCTGGCCGCGTTCGACGGCAAGGACTCAGACTGGTTCGTCGACGCGCTGCGCGCGAACCAGATCGACCACTGGGCGCCGCGCGCGCCGTTCCGCGCCTACTTCGGCGACAACGACGTCGACGTCTCGCCGGCGGACGCCGAAGCGCTGGCCGCAGATGCAAAGGCGCTCGGGGGCGACGCCCAGGCGATCTCCGTCGGCCCCTACGACCACGGCGGATCGGCCCTGCATGCGGCCCCGCTGATCCGCCAGTGGTTCGATCAGCTGAGCGCAGGCGGGGCTGGCGGCCCTAGCTGAACGCCATCCCTTCCATGCCGCTTTCGCGCCACTGTTTGATCAGCTCGAAGAAGCGGACGGGTCCTGGGCCGTAGAGGTTGTCGAACAGGCCCTCGCCGGCGCCGGCCTTGCCCTCGCCGTTGTAGTAGCCGGGCGTGCAGGCCTCCCTGAATTCGAGGTTCGAGCGGGCGGTGTCGCGCACCTCCTTCACCCACCCCGCTTCCGCCTCTGCGGTCGGCTCGACACGGGTCGCCTGGCGGAGATTGGCCTCGGAGATGACGCTGGCGATGTGGTCCGCCTGCTCGCCCAGGAGGTGCGGGAAGTTAGGCGTCAGCGTGCTCTGGTTCACCCCCATGTGGAAGCAGTTGGGGAAGCCCGCGCTCATGAAGCCGTGCAGGGTCTTGGCGCCGCCATGCCAATGCTCCGTCAGGGTGCGCCCGTCGCGGCCGGTGACTTCGAAGCCCGCGCGCCGGGTGTAGTCGGTGCCAACCTCGAAGCCGGTGGCGAAGATGACGCAATCGACCTCGTATTCGACGTCGCCCGCCACCAGGCCCTTCTCCGTCATGCGCTCGACGCCCCTGCCCCCGGTGTCGACCAGGGTGACGTTCGCCCGGTTGAAGGTCGGCAGATAGTCGTCGTTGAAGGTCGGCCGCTTGCAGAACTGCCGATACCAGGGCTTGAGCGCCTCGGCCGTCTGGTCGTCCTCGACCGTGGTTTCGACCCGGGCGCGGATGGAGTTCATCTTCTTGAAGTCGGCGATCTCCATCTCGCGCGTGATGTCTTCCATCGTCATCGGCTTGTCGCTCTTGAAGGCGGCGATGGAAGCCAGGCTGCGGATGATGTCGGTCCAGCCGTCGCTGACCAGGTCCTCGTCCTGCATGCCGCCGGAGACCAGGATGTTGAAGTTCTCCATCCGGGCCTTCTGCCAGCCGGGGCGGAGCTGTGCCGCCCAGTCGGGATCGGTCGGCTTGTTGCCGCGCAGGTCCACCGACGAGGGCGTGCGCTGGAAGACGTAGAGCTGCTTGGCGTGGCGGCCGAGGTGCGGGACGCACTGGATGGCCGTGGCGCCGGTGCCGATGATGGCGACGCGCTTGTCGGCGAGCTTCGTCAGGCCCCCTTCGGAATCTCCGCCGGTGTAGGCGTAGTCCCAGCGGCTGGTGTGGAAGCTGTGGCCCTTGAAGAAGTCGATGCCGCGAATGCCCGGCAGTTTGGGCCGGTTCAGCGGCCCGTTCGACATTACGACATAGCGGGCCCTGATCACGTCGTCGCGGCTGGTCTTGACCAGCCACCGGTTCTCAGCCTCGAGCCAGGTCAGCGAGCGGATTTCGGTCTGGAACAGCGCGTGTTTGTAGAGATCGAAGTGCTCGCCGATGCGGCGCGAGTGTTCGCGGATCTCCTTGGCGAAGCTGTACTTCTCTCGCGGAACGTAGCCGGTCTCTTCCAGGAGCGGCAGGTAGATGTAGCTTTCGATGTCGCACTGGGCGCCGGGGTAGCGGTTCCAGTACCAGGTGCCTCCGAAGTCTCCACCCTTCTCGACGATGCGGATCGTCTCGACCCCGGCCTCGCGCAGGCGGGCCGCCGCCATCAGCCCGCCGAAGCCGCCGCCGATGACCAGCGCGTCGACCTCGTCGCTTATGGGCGCGCGGGTGAAGCCCGGTTCGACGTAGGGGTCGTCGATGTAGTGGGTGAAGTCGCCCTTGACCTCGATCCACTGCTCGTTCGCGTCCGCCCGCAGGCGCTTGTCCCGCTCCTTGCGGTACTTCTCGCGCAGCGCATCTGGGTCGAAGCCGAGCGGCGCGGCGGCGGTGGGTTCGAGGGTGTCGAGGCTCATGACGGTCTCCGGCTGGTTGGCCAAGTGAACGTCAATCACCCTCCCCGCGCAAGCCCGCGGCGAAGCCGTAAGATGGACCGCCAAGGACGCCACGGTCGCCAAGGGTTCTGAGAGGTCCCTCCTCGTTGCGGCCGATCACAGGCTCTTGGCGTCCTTGGCGGTCAAAATTGGGAGGAGCCGCCGGGCCGAGGCCCGACGGCTCGAAGGCTCAGGCCAGGACGCCGCAGGCGATGCGGGCGCCGCCGCCGCCGAGGGGCTTTGGATCGTCCGCGTAGTTGTCGCCGCCGGCATGGATGATCAGGCTGTGGTTGCGCAGGCCCAGCACGTCGCGGATGTGCGGCGCGAGCAGCGTCTCGTGGTCGCTCCCGTCGGCCTTGACCGTCAGGTACGGCAAGTCGCCCAGGTGGCCGAACCCCATCGGGCCCTCGTGGCTCATGTTGTGGCTGGGATCGAAGTGGCCGCCCGCGGCGCCCGCCGCGACGACCGCGCCGTTCACCGGGCCCGGCCCGCAGGCCGGGTTCATGTGAACGTGAAACCCGTGCTCACCGGGCGGCAGGCCGTGCAGGTCGACGCTGATGCGCGCGCCCTGATAGGAATCCATGATGGTTACGGCGCCCACGTCCGCCCCGACCCCGTCGGGCGTGACCAGGGTCATGCGGGCGTGCAGCGTGTTGGCGATGGCTGCAGGGGCCGCGGCAAGAAGGGCAAGGGCGGCGGTTGCGATAAGAGCGTTGCGGTAGGTCATTTTTCTCCCCGAGTTGGTCGGCCATAAAGCTCGACCGTCGCGCGCAATTCGCAACCCTCGGGCGCCCCCGGACAAATTAAATCGGCGTAAGATTAGGCATCCGCCAGGGATTGATCGGCCGTCGCGGCGCCGGGGTGGCGTGTGTCGCTCTCGAGAACGAACAACGGGCGGCCTTTGACTTCCATCAGGACCTTGCCGAGGTACTCGCCGATGACGCCCAGAAAGATCAGCTGGGCGGCGCCGATCATCGAGATGAGCACGGCGAGCGTCGGATAGCCTGGCGGGCTGCGGCCCCAGTAGAGGGTCTCGAACACGGTCCAGATCCCATAGCCGCCGGAGAAGATGGCGAGCACGACTCCGGCCCAGACCGAGAGCCTCAGCGGCGCGACCGAGAAGGCCGTAACTCCCTCCATCGCCAGCACGCCGAGCTTGAGCGGCGAATAGTGGCTCTGGCCCGCCGCGCGTGGAGGCGGCGTGAAGGGGACGCCCTTCTGGCGGAACCCGATCCAGCCGTAGAGGCCTTTCATCAGCCGCTGGCGCTCACCCAGCGCCCTCAGCGCCTCGTAGGCACGGCGGCTCATCAGCCGAAAGTCGCCGGCGTCGGGGGCGATGGCGACGTCGGAGGTGGCGTTGATAAGCCCGTAGAACGCCCGGCGCGGCACCTTGAGCCACCAGGGCTGCGGCCGGTCGGACGCCTGATAGGCATAGACGACGTCATAGCCCTCATCGAGCCAGCCGGTCAGAAAGTCGTCGACCAACGCCAGTGGGTGCTGGAGGTCGGCGTCGAGCATCACCACTGCATCGGAGTCGGCCGCCATCAGCCCGGCGGTGAGTGCGATCTCCTTGCCGAAGTTGCGGCTGAGGCGCAGCAGGCGGACGTCGAACGCGAGTCTGCCGCCGTCGGCGAGGCGGCTCAGGACCTCGGCGCCGCGATCGCTCGAGCCATCGTCGACGAAGATGGCGTCGATGGACAGCTCCCGCGCCGGACCGGCGGCGCGCACAAAAGCGTCGATCGCCGCAACCAGGCTCGGCAACGCCTCGGCTTCGTCGAAGAAAGGGATCACGAGGCTGAGCGTGCGGCCGCCAGACGGCGGGTCCGCGATAGGAATGACCTTTGCTCCGGCGGCGGGCTGCGGCATGGCGGGCCGTGAATACCAGACCCCCGCCGCGCAGAAAACGCGTCAGCCGGCTTGGCCCGCCGCCGCCAGCACATCGTCGATCGCGCCGTCTGCGGCAAGGCCGAGCACGTGATGGCTGTGCCAGAGGGCGTAGAAGACCAGGCTCCAGGCCGCCTGGCCGTTGTTGCCGGCGCCCGCGATGGCGGCGCGAACGGCCGCCGCGGGCAGGAATTCCGCCACCCCCGGCTGATTGGCGACCAGGTCGCCGAGGCGATCGGCGCGGGCGGCGATCCAGGTTCCGACCGGGGGGTTGAAGCCGCTCTTGCGGGCGAAAGGCTCGGCGGCCGGGACATTGCGAGCCAGCCACTCGCGCAGCAGCCACTTGCCCATGCGCCCGCGCACCTTGGCCCGGTCGGGCAGGCGGAAGGCGAAGTCGGCGACCACCGGATCGAGATAGGGCGTGCGTCCCTCGAGGCTGTGGGCCATCAGGCAGCGGTCGAGCTTGACCAGCAGGTCGTTGGGCAGCCACTCGGCGCAGTCGACGGCCTGCAGCCGCTGCATGGTCGTGCGGCCCGCCCCCTTCACCTCAGCCTCGGCGCGCGCGAGGCCGTCGCGCCACCCCCTTAGCGTCGGCGCAGCGGCGATCGCGCCCCTGAAAGACTCCCCGTGTGCGTGAGCGGCCGGCGAGCGCGCCGAGGACGCCTGCCCGCCTGTATCGGCTGTAGCCGCCGAACATCTCGTCGGCCCCCTCCCCGCTCAGCACCACCGTCATCCCGCCCCTGGCCGCGCGGGCAAGGAGCCAGGTGGGCAGCGCCGCCGCGTCGGTGGTGGGGTCGTCGAGGCAGGCGGCCACCTGCGGCGCGAAGCGCCAGAAATCATCCTCCGTGACTTCGACCACATGGTGGTCGGCCCCGACCGAGCGGGCGACGCGCGCGGCGAGCTCGGTCTCGTCGGCGCCGCCACTGCCGGAGAAGCCCGCGGTCAGCGCGTACACCGGCTGATCGGTCAGCCGCGCCATCAGCGACACCAGCACCGAGGAGTTGATCCCGCCGGAGAGGAAGAGGCCGTAGGGCACGTCAGAGCGGAGATGGTGCGCGACGGTATCGACCAGCACGGCGTCGAGGGCTTTCAGCAGCGCCTCGTCGTCACCCATGATCGGGGCGCCTCCTGGCAGAGCCGCTCGCCGGCGGCGCTCGACAACGCGGCCCTCGGCGAGCTCGACCAGCTCGCCCGGCAGCAAACGCTGGATGTCTGTGAAGATGGTTTCGCGGCCGGTGGTGAACTTCAGCTGGGCGAGCTCCGCGCGGGCGGCGGGCCGTATCCGCCGGCCCGCCAGGCCGGCATCGATCAGCGCCTTGGCCTCCGAGGCGAAGGCGAAATAGGCGTCGGTCTCCGCGACATAGAGTTGCTTGATCCCAAAGGGGTCCCGGGCGAGCACCAGCCGCGCCCGCGCCGGATCGAGCAAGGCGATCGCGTACATCCCACGCAGGTCCTGCATGAGATCGGGGCCGTCGCGGCGGAAGAGCTTGAGCGCCGACTCGCAGTCCGAGCCTGTGTTCCAGGTCGCGCCGACGAGGGCCGCGCGGGTCTCCGGGTCGTTGTAAATCTCGCCGTTGGCGACCAGAACGCCGCCCGCGTCGTCGAACAGCGGCTGGTCGCCGGTCTGAAGGTCGATGATCGCAAGCCGCGTGCTGAGCAGCCCGACCGGTCCGGCCAGGTGCTTGCCGATGCCGTCAGGCCCGCGGTGCGCCATGGCGATGGCAAGGCGGTCGAGGACCGCCTCGTCGGCTGGCGAGCCGTCGCGCATGACGATGCCGGCGATCCCGCACACGCGCTCAGCGACCTCCGACCGCTTGGGCGCACGGGCGTCCCGCAAGGGCGCGATGGGAAAAAACGGTCAAGTTTTAACGAGTCCCCAACCGCGTTTGCGTACGTTGCCTCCGGACATTGAAGAGAGCCGACATGGTGGGGCAACTCAACAACCATCGCAGCGGCGCGCCAACGCGCGCCAAGGGCCTGCGTGGCATTGCACGCCGCTTCGCGGGCGACAAGCGCGCGAACGTCTTGATCATGTTCGCCCTTTTGCTGCCTGTCCTGCTCGCGCTGGTCGGCGGCGGCCTCGATTTCTCGTTCGACGAAGACGCCCAGGTGCGGCTGCAGGACGCCTCCGACGCGGCTGGCCTGGCGGTCAGCTCCGAGGTGGTGAAGAACCCGAACGAGAGCGAGGCGACGCTGCAGACGCTGGCTCTGTCGGTGCTGCAGGCCAATTACCCGAACCCCGACGGCGGGACGGTCGCCGCCACCATCACGAGCTTCCACGTGTGCGCGCCGGTGCAGAACGACTGCAACAACAACGGCGTGACCATGGCGAACAACACCGTGGCCATCTCGGCGCAGACCAAGGCGCCCTGCATCCCGCTCCCGCTTCCGACGACGGTGTGCACGGGCAGCCCGCCCACCAGCCAGCCGATCAACGCCAACACCCAAACGGTCATCGGCTTCGGCGCGACGCTGCAGCTGAACGTGGTCATGGACACGTCGGCCTCGATGATCGTCGGCGCGACGCCGGCCGACGTGACCACCATCGCAACCTGGGTGACCAACAACTGGAGCCTGGTCAAGCCGGGCGACCCACCGCCCTACACGGGGGGCGACAACCCGCCATGCGCCTTCGCCTGCCATGACGTGGGAGGCTCGACCACGCCGGCGGACGTCGCACTCGGGTCTGACCCACGCCCACAGCGCCGGCGCCACCACCCGCTACGACGTCATGATCGCGGCCGCCAACCAGCTGATCAGCCATGTGCAGACTCTGTCGACGAGCAGCACCCAGCTGGCCCACAACACCTACGTTTTCAACATCTACTCGTTCGACACCGCCATCCACCAATACGGCACGACGAACATGAGCTTCGCCGCGGCGACGACCGCCGTGGCATCCGTCTCGCCGGGCCTGGACACCTATATCAACCAGGCGATGACGACGTTCGCCGGCAACGGAACGAACGCCATCGGAACCAACGGCAACGGCTCATCGACGAGCTCGCCGCTCAAGTTCATGATCCTGGTCACCGACGGGCTGCAATCCGACCGGGACCTGAACTGGCAGAACTGCACCAACTGGGGATACGACCCTGCCTGGAACTTCAACGGCACCTGCCTTGCCGGCGGCTTCGACCACCCGATGAGCACCGCCGCCTGCACGACCCTGAAGAATAATGGCGTCGTCCTCGCGGTCCTGGAAACGCCCTACGTGCCGCTGACCGGCCAGGATCCCCACAACACCCCGTACGAGGGGACCGTGCGCCACATCATCTATCCGGGCGGCCCGAGCACGCCGAGCACCGTCAGCGCCAACCTGCAGGCCTGCGCCTCGACCGGCTACTACTTCCAGGCGGTGAACTCCTCGGACATCGCGACGGGCTTCGTCACCCTGACGGACAAGTTCGTACAGTCGCACTCCTACATCTCGCAGTAGGCGAGGCCGTCAGAACTGGGCGTGCAGCCGCGCGCCCAGGACCGGCGCCGGGCCGCGGTCGCGGTTGTAGGCCGGGTTGCCGACGATCTGTGCATCGAACGTCACCCAGAGATGCTTCGCGACAGCGGCGTCATAATAGGCTTCGACGATCTCCTCGGGCCCCGGATGCGGCAGCTTGCCGTCGCCGACAAGGATGCCGAGGCCGCCAAGCGCCAGGTAGCGCTCGTGCACCTTGCTGATGCCATCGAGGATGCCCGCAACGCCGACCGTATCGTCCGCGCGGCCCCAACGTTGGCCTGAGATCGAGACGCCGGCGGCGAGCGTCTCGTCGATGTCGGCGTATTCGAACGGCTCGGTCGAGCCATTGTCGACGCCCGCGCGTGCGAAGACTCCGACGTCGTCGCTGAATTTCTGCTCGAGATTGATGCTGACCCCTGCCCGGTTCTGGAACCGCCGCACGCGACTAACGTCCGGAGCCGTTCCGGTCGCCTGCGCGAGCGCGATTGCGTCGGCGAATGTCGCCATCCTGCCGTGGCTCACAAAGCCGGTCACCGCCAGCTTTCCGGCCTTGCCGGCGATGGAATAGCGCCGCTCGACCTCGCCGATGAGCTGGAATTGGCGGAAGGTCGGATCCAGCTGCACGTCATTCGGCCGGATCGACATGTCGAACGCGCCGGCGCGCACGGTCCACGGCCCCTGGTACCACTCGCCGGCGACGCCATAGGTGTAGCCCCAGGCGTCGGCGGCATAGTCGAAGCTGCCGGTGTCGATCAGCGCCCAGTTCAGGAAGTCGTTGCGCGGATCGTGGGCATATTTGTTGACGTCGAAGACATCGCCGACGGAGAAGCGGCCGACGGTAAGCACTATTCGGTTGGCCGTCTGGGACCCGCCGAGTTGGTCCTGGTCTGGATCGACCCTTTCCACATCGCCACCGAGGTCGATCGTCTGCCGCAACATCCAGCGGTGGATGCGCCCATAAGGATGGGTCTTGCCGAGCTTTGCGCCTTCGCCGTTCACGAAGCCGGCAACGCCCTCGGTGTCGCCAACCGAAAAGCCCTGGTTGAGCTCTGGATCCACCCAGATCTCGGCGCCTCTCCAAGGACGCAGGCCGAAATAGAGCGTGATGTCGAACGTCTCGCGCCCGACGCTCGGCGGCAGGCTGTTCTGTCCCCGATAGGGCGAGCGGAAAGCCGGCGCGCCCTGCACGATCAATGTGGTCTGGCCATGGACCGCGAAAGCCTGGTCCTTCGCTGGGCCGGCGTCCTCATCCGCGCGCGCGGCGAGCGGGGCGGCGGCGAGTGCGGCGGTGAGCCACAATAGAAGGCGCCAGTTCGAACTGCCGTGGCTGCGCTGCATCCTCAACCCCTCAGGACCCTTGCGCTCCGCGCCGAGCTCCCGTCCATAGTCGCGATTTGTGACGCCCGCGCGTTTGCGATACCGCTCCCCTTCTGGGCGCCCGCTCGCTCGGGACGGTGGCGTCTATAATATACCCGGGTATAGTACAATAAGGATTCGGCCATGGCCCACGTCGCCGATGAAAAATCCAAGCTGTTGAACCGGCTGAAGCGGATCCGCGGCCAAATCGAGGCGCTGGAGCGCGCCGTCGACGCCGACGGCGAGTGCGCGCGCGTGCTGCAGCAGGCGACGGCCTGCCGCGGGGCGCTCGACGGATTCATCGCCGAAGTGATCGAGGACCACATCCGCGAGCACATGATCGATCCGACCGCCGACGGCGACGATCCGAGGGTGCAGGCCGCCGAGGAATTGGTGGCCATCGTTCATTCCTACCTGACTTGAGCGCGCTCCGCCTGGACCTCTTGCTGGCCGCCATCGGTCTGGCGACCGGGACGGCGACGATGGCCGGGGGCATGCTCGCGCTCAGGCTGAAGTCGACGCTCGGCCTTCTGCTCGCCTTCGCCAGCGGCGCGGTGGTCGGGGTCGCGCTGTTCGATCTGCTGCCCGAAGCGCTCGAGCTCGGGAGCGCCAGCCATCCGCCCAGCGCGATGACGACAGCCGCGGCGGTCGGCTTCTCCCTCTACTTCGCGATCGACCGGCTCGCCCCGGTGCTCGCCGCCGGCAAGGGGCGTCACCGCGGTCACCTGGGTGCGGCGGCGCTCACGCTGCACAGCCTGATGGATGGGCTGGGAATCGGCTTCGCCTTCCAGGCGTCCGCCGCGGCCGGCGTCGTCGTGGCCTTCGCCGTGCTGGCGCACGACCTGGTCGACGGGCTGAACACGGTGACCCTCGGTCTCTCCGGCGGGCTGGAGCGGACGACGGCGCGCCGGTGGCTCATGGCCGACGCCGCCGCGCCGCTGGTCGGCATAGGCGTCTCGCGACTCGTGAGCCTGCCCCAGCCGGCGCTCGCGCTTCTGCTCGCGATGTTCGCGGGCTTCTTCCTCTACATCGGCGCCAGCGAACTCTTGCCGCACAGCCGGGACCAGCACAGGCGCACCACGACCGTCCTGTTGACCATCCTCGGGCTGGCCCTGATCTACGCGGTGGTGAAGCTGGCCGGCGGCTGAGGACGCTCAGCTCACGCCAGTCTCGATGGCCAGGCGCACAAGGTCCGCCGTCCGCGCGACGCCCAGCTTGAGCTTCATCTGGCTCGCCGTGTTGGCGACGGTCTTGTAGCCGACGCCCAGCGCCTCGGCGATCTCGGCAAGACTGTTCCCGGCGCCGAGCAGGCGCATGATCTCCATTTCGCGCGCGCTGAGCTGGCCGATGGGTTGGCCAAGCGCGGCCCCCTGCAGCGCCAGCGCCTGGGCGATCTCGCCCTCGACATAGCGTCCGCCGCCGGCCACCCGCAGCACCGCCGCGATCAGCTCGTCCGGCGAGGCGTTCTTGCTCACATAGCCGGCCGCGCCAGCGTCGAGCGCGCGGGCGGCGTAAAGCGGTTCGGCGTGCATGCTGAGCACCAGGATCCTGGCGCTTGAAACGACGACCAGCCGCCGCAACAGCTCCAGGCCGCCCAACCCCGGCAGATTGAGATCGAGGATGATGAGATCGATCGCCTCGGCCCGCGCGAGCGCGAGCGCCTGGCGGCCATCGGCCGCCTCCATCACTTCTGCCCCGGCGAGCCCCCCGAGAAGCCGCTTCAGCCCATCCCGCACGATGGCGTGGTCTTCGACGAGCAGGATCCTCACGCCGCGGCGGCCCGTCGCTCGAGCGGAAGCGCCGCCGTCACGCACCAGCCGCGGTCCGCGCCGCGGTCGACCGCGAGCGCGCCGCCGAGCGCCTGCACGCGCTCACGCATCCCCGGCAGGCCGAAGCCAGCCTTCTCGGCCGCCAGCTCCGCGCCGGCGCCGTCGTCGCGCACGCGGGCGATGAGCCTGTCGACGCCCTCAGGCCCGACGAAGACCTCCACACGGCTTGGTCGCGCATGGCGAACAGCATTGCTGAGCCCCTCCTGCACCACGCGGTAGAGGGTCTCCAGGGTCGCGTCGGACAGACCGGCCTCGTCCAGCTCGATCTCGAGGTCGAAGGCGATGTCGGGTTGGCGCTCACGCCAGAACGCGACCAGGTCGCCGACCGCCGCCTCGAAGCCGAGTTCGGTCACCGGCGTCGGACGCAAGCGTCCGAGGATGTCGCGCACCAGCTTCTGCATGTGGGCGACGCCACGCTGGATCGCCTGCACTTGCGGGGCGATCTCCTCCGCGCGCCCGGCCGCCGCCAGCTGTCCGATCATGCTGGCGTCGAGATTGACAGCGAAGAGTTGCGGCCCGATCTCGTCGTGCAGGTCGCGCGCGAGATCGGCGCGCTCCTCGTCCTGCAGCCGCGTGAGTTGGTCCTCCAGAGCGCGGTTCCTGCTCTGCATCGCCGAGAGGTCGGCGGCCATGCCGTTGAAGGCGCGCGCCAGTCCGGCGACTTCCGAGGGACCGCTTTCGGCGACGCGGACGCGATAGTCGCCGGCGCCGACGCGGCTGAAGCCCGACGAGAGGTCGTTGAGCGGCCGCAGCGCGCGGCCGATCGTGAGATAGATCAGTCCGAACGCGCTCGCGCAGGCGAAGGCGGCGACCGCGAGCACGTTGCAGAACTGCAGCCAGGCGTCGCCGACGTCGTCCTCGGGCGCCGAGGTCAGCCGGAGCGCCGCATACGCGCCCGTCGGCAAAGGCAGGGGAATTGTCGTCGCGCCGATCCGCGGATCCAGCAAGGCCCTGAACCAGCCCGGCGCCGCGTGGGCCGTGGCGAAGGGGCGCGATGCGACCGCGACGCGGCCGTCGGGCGCGATCAGCGCCGCCGACACATGCCTGTTGCCGTCGAAGGTGGCGATCAGCTGCCGCAGGTCTCCGGGCGCGCGCCCCGGCGACGACTGGGCGAAGGCGCTTTCGACCGTCTGGCGTCCGCCGAGCATGCCGGCCGTGAGCTCGTCGCGCAGCGATTGCCTGGCCTGCCAACCGGCTAGGCCGACGCCGATGGCGAGGCTGACCGCCAGCACGAACCCGAAGGCGATGAGCACGCGGGCGCGCAGGCTCATGCGGTTCTCCTCAACCTCCCGCGCCGGCTTTGGCGCGCGATCGCCGATTTCGGGAAGAATTCCCGCAAACGTCAGGAAACGGCTCCATCGCCCATGGCGATTCGGCCGGCTAAGCCCGGATCGATCGCGGCCCACATTGTAAGGGGATCGGGCGTTGAAGGCCATTTGGATGTGCGGCGCGTTGATCGCCGCGCCGGCCGCGTTAGGACTAGGCGGCCCGCCTGCGCACGCGCAGGACCAGGCGGCGGTGGGGTCGAACCCGCAGGTCGTCGTCACCGCCCAGCGCCTGAACCGGGCGCGCGCCTCCATCCAGCCACAGGTCGGCGCATCGACATACACCGTCACGAAGGCGCAGATCGAAGACTTGCCCGCGGGCCAGAACACCGGCCTGAATCAAGTCGTTCTGCAGTCGCCCGGCGCGGCTCAGGACTCCTTCGGCCAACTGCACATTCGAGGCGAGCACAACGGACTGCAGTTTCGGCTGAACGGCGTGATCCTGCCTGAGGGCCTGAGCGTGTTCAGCCAAGCGCTGAGTCCCCGTCTGGCCGGCCAGGTCGAGCTGATCACCGGGGCCTTGCCGGCTGAGTACGGCCTTCGGACCGCCGGCATCATCGACATCACGACCAAGAGCGGCGACGCCGGCTCGGGCGGATCGGTCTCCGTGTACGGCGGCAGCCACAACGAGATCGAGCCGAGCTTCGAATACGGCGCAGCCTATGGCAATTTCGACATGTACGTGTCGGGCAGCTACCTCGCAAACGACCTTGGCATTGAATCGCCCGACGGCCGTTCCACCCCGCTGCACGACCATACGCGACAGGCTCAAGGTTTCGCCTATCTTGAGACCATCCTGGACCCGCAGAGCCGTGTTTCGGCGATCCTCGGCGTCTCGAATCAGACGTTCCAGATTCCAGACGTTGCTGGCGGCCTGAACGGGGGATTTGGCTTCGACGTCAACGGCCAGACTGACTTCGCCAGCGAGCGCCTCAACGAGAGCCAGGACGAGTCGACGGAGTACGGCGTGGTGAGCTACCTGCACGCGACCGACCGATTCACAAGCCAGGTCTCGCTGTTCGCGCGCTACTCGACGCTCAAGTTCACCCCGGACCCCGTCGGGGACATCCTCTACAACGGCATTTCGCAGACGGCGGACAAGACCGACACGGCCGGCGGGTTGCAGGCGGAGAGCGCCTATCACCTGAACGACGCGCACACGCTGCGCGGCGGGGTGATCGTCGAGGTCGATCGCTCGACAAGCGCGACGACCTCGCAGGTGCTGTTGATTGACAACGACCCGGCCAGTCCAACCTTCGGCCAGCAGGTCAGCAACCAGCCGTTCACCATCGTCGACGACGGGTCGAGGACCGCCGAGACCTACAGCGCCTACCTGCAGGACGAGTGGAAGCTCCTGAACAACCTGACCCTCAACTACGGGGTCCGGTTCGACCAGTTCGATGGCTTCCGAAGCGAGAACCAGGTCAGCCCGCGGGTGAACCTGGTCTGGCTGCCGATGCCGGCGACGACCGTTCATCTGGGGTACGCCCGCTACTTCTCGCCGCCGCCGTTCGAGCTAATCGCAAGCGAGAGCCTCCAGAAGGTCGTCGAGCCCCTTGCGGGCAACGCAAATGTAACCTCTTCGGCCGCACCACCTGTTACGGCTGACACGACGCCGTTCGCCGAGCGCGCCAACTATTTCGACCTTGGCGCCGAGCAGAAGGTGGGCTCTGACCTGACGCTGACCATCGATAGCTACCTGAAGCTGTCAAGACATCTCGTCGACGAGGGGCAGTTCGGCGCACCGATCATCCTGACGCCGTTCAATTACCAAGACGGCCGCCAATACGGCGTCGAGCTGACCGCCAACTACAATCACGGACCTCTGTCGGCCTATGCCAACTTCGCCTATTCGGTCGCCCAGGGGCGCGACTGGATCTCGAGCCAGTTCAATTTCGTCCAGGCGGAGCTCGACTACGTCAGCTCGCACTGGATCTACCTCGACCACGATGAGCGCATCGCCGTCTCCGCCGGCGCATCCTACCTCTGGCGGGGCACGCGTTTCAGCGGCGATCTGATCTATGGGAGCGGGCTGCGCGCCGGCAAGCCGCTCGCGACACCGGTCGTCGAGCCCGACGGCTCCGTCCTGACGCAGATCCCCAACGGCGCCGAGCTGCCCGGCTACACCCAGGTGAACTTGTCGGTCAGCCATCGCTTCGAGCAGGCCCCCGGCGGCCCGATCGAAGTCCGCTTCGATGTGATCAACGCGTTTGACGCTGTCTATCAGATCCGCAACGGCACCGGCGTTGGTGTGTTCGCCCCGCAGTTCGGCCCCCGCCGCGGACTGTTCGTGGGCCTCACAAAGACGTTCGGTTGAGACGTTCGCGCGGACCGAGATCCGTGTCGGCTAGCTCTCAGGCCGGGGCCTGTCCGCCGCTGCGGCCAGCAAGCTCTCGAACGCGCTGCTGATCTCGGCGACCGCCGGGTTCTTGTACGCGAAGGGGCCGTCGGGCTCCTCCGCGTGCGCGAGCATGGTCGCGTTCGCTTCGAACACCAGCACGCGCCCGTCGTCGAGAACAGCGAAGTCGATGCCGGCGTAGTCCAAGTCCATCCTGACGCCGATAGCGGCGATCGCGTCCATCGCGGATGGCCCGATTGCAGCGAAAGGCTCGTCGACGAAGCGTTCCTCCTCGGCGCGCCGCTCAGCGTGCGCGTCCATGCCGGCGCTCTCGTAGTGCACCAGCCAGTCTGGCGAGATCGCCAGATGGTAGGGGTAGGGCCGCCGATCGACATAGATCACCCGGTACTTGCGGTAGAGCCCACCGCGAGAGCGATAGTCGCAATAGGCCGTTGCATAGAGATCGCCGGCCGGCGGCACGCGAAGCTCGTCGACCAATTCGACCCTCGATAGGCCCCGGCCCCCGTGGGCTCCGGCGGGCCGCAGCAGGAGGGGCGGCGCAAGGCCGCTGCGCTCGACAGCCCGCGCCAAGCCATGACGGCGGATCACTGCGGCCGAGAGTCTGCGCGCCCGCGGGACAACGACGCCTGGCAATCCGGCGAGCAACGCGGGGAGCCGGTCGCGCCGGGTGCGCGCGATGGCCGCCGGCGGGTTAAGCACCGCGCGCTCGCAGCGGGCGAGGAAGCGGCGCATGGGCGCACGCGTGGGCCCGGCCAGGTCAACGTCGCCGACCGCGTTGAAGACGACGTCGTAGGGCGGCAGCTGTGCGATCTGCTCGTCGGTGGCGTACTCGATCACCCAGCGCATGCGGCCGACGCGGGCGCGCGGCATCAGATCGCGCACCGGCGTGTTCCCCGCCTCGGCGGTGATCGGCATCAGCACCATCATCGCCGGCCCGGGCGCCGGCTCGATGAAGAGGTTGCGCCCGGAGTAGGCCGCATCGCGGTGGCGTCTGGCCTCCTCTGCCCAGCCCTGGCCGGCGAGCAACGAGGCGAGGGTCTGGTGGGGGGCGATCAGCGCCGGATCGAGGGCAAGCGCCAGCCGAGAGTGCCTCTCGGCGAGCTCCTGGCGCCCAGCGCGCAGGTAGACGGCGCCAAGGCTGGCGTGCGCCCCGGCCGACGAGGGCTCGAGCGCGAGCGCCGCCAAAAGGCTCGCCTCGGCGGCGACCGCCATACCCCGCTCGGCGTAAAGGCCGCCGAGATCAAGGTGCCCGGCCGGTCGGCCGGGATCCAGCACAACGGCCCGCTCGAGCGCTGCGATCGCCTCGTCCGTCCGGCAAAGCGCGCGAAGCGAAGCGCCACGGAGGAACCATGCGTTTCCCGACGCGGGGTCGATGGCGAGCGCCGCCGCCGCGGCGGCCTCGGCGGCCGCGGCCTGGCCAGCGGCGAGGCGCGCGTTCGCCAGGCCAGTCCGCGCGGCGAGGCGGACTGGGTCGAGCGCGATGGCCGCCTCGAAGGCGCTTGCTGCGCTTGCCGGTTCGTCGCCGGCGAGCCTCGCTGAGCCAAGCGCCATCCACGCCTCGGCGAGGCGGGGGAAGGCCGCGGCGGCCGCTTCGCCCTCGGCGATGGCCTGCACCGCCTGCCCGGCTTCGCGCAGGACGTTCGCGAGCCCGACGGCCGCCTCGGCGCGGTCGGGCGCAAGCGCAAGAGCGCGCCGGTAGCCGGCGATGGCCGCGGCGTGCTCGCCGCGCCAGTGCCTGAGCTGCGCGAGCGTCAGACGCGCCTGTGCATGGTCGGGGCGGATGGCGACGACGCTCTCCAAGAGCTGCGTGGCCTCATCGGCCCGTCCCGTCTCAAAGGCCAAGAGGCCGAGCAGGTAGAGCGCGGTTGGGTCGGAGGGGTCCTGCGCGAGCACCTGGCGGTAGAGCTGTTCGGCCTCGCTTGTGCGGCCGGTCCGATGGTTGTCGAGGGCGGCGGCGAGCACCGCCTGGAGGTCGGGCGACGGCTCGAGGCTGGTCATGCCGACGCCGGCGGCAATTTCTGCCGGGTTTCCGTTCTGGCGCGCACCCGGCCGAGCTCTCTGCCGCCTTGTCGTAACGTCCACGGAACGCGCACGTAAATAATTGAAATAACGGACTTTTTCACGCGATCGACGCTCCTGCCCGACGCTCCGCGCGCGCGGAGCGGGTCGCCGCGCCGCGCCTTGCGGCCGGATTCGCCAACGGCCGCTGCAAACCCTGCACCGGCCCGCGCGCGGCGGCGTGCGACGCCGCGCCCGTTGACGACGCCGGCAAACTCGACGTAGCGACGGCCGCGAATGACGGCGCGCCCCCACGTCCCGGCGCGCCTGGAGAGCTCATGGCCCTGTCCGCGGTGAAATCGACCTCGCCCGCGGCGCCTGCCGAGGCGCCGCGGCCGCTCGAGCTCACCATCCTGATGCCCTGCCTGAACGAAGCGGAGACGATCGAGGTCTGCGTGGTCAAGGCGCTGCGCTACCTGAAGCGCGCGGGCGTCGACGGCGAGGTCCTGGTCGCCGACAACGGCTCGGACGACGGGTCGCAGGCCCTGGCCGAGGCGGCCGGCGCGCGGGTCGTCCCGGTGCCCGAGCGCGGCTACGGCGCGGCGTTGATGGGCGGGATTCGCGCGGCCCGCGGCCGCTTTATCATCATGGGTGACGGCGACGACAGCTACGACTTCGAGAACCTCGACGGCATGGTCGAGCACCTCCGCGACGGCGCCGATCTGGTCATGGGCAACCGGTTCAAGGGCGGAATCGCACCCGGCGCCATGCCGTTCCTGCACCGCTATCTGGGCAACCCGGTGCTGTCCTTCCTCGGCCGGCTGTTCTTCTCAGTGCCTGTCGGCGACTTTCATTGCGGCCTTCGCGGCTTTTCGCGCGAAGCGATCCTTGGCCTGGGCCTGAGCAGCCCCGGCATGGAGTTCGCCAGCGAGATGGTGGTGAAGGCCTCGTTCCGGGGCTTGCGCATCGAGGAGACGCCGACGTCGCTTCGGCCCGATGGCCGCACGCGCCCGCCGCACCTGAAGACCTGGCGCGATGGCTGGCGGCACCTGCGCTTTCTCTTGCTGCACAGCCCGCGGTTCCTGTTCATCTATCCGGGCCTTGGGTTGATTGCGCTCGGGCTGACCGGCTCGGCGCTGCTTGCGCGCGGCGCGGTGCGGGTCAGCCCGCATCTGGTGCTCGACATCCACTCGCTGGTCTTCGCATGCTTCTCCGTGCTCATCGGGGTGCAGCTCGTCGTGTTCGGGGCGCTCGCACGCCGCTACCAGATGCTCGAGGGGGTGCTGCCGACGGCCCCGCGCTTCCAGACCTTCCTGCTCGGACTCAATCTGGAGCCCATCCTGCAGGCGGCGCTGCTGGTCTTCCTGGCGGGCGCGGCGGGCGCGGGCTGGGCCGTAATTTATTGGGCGGGCTCTGGTTTCGGCCCTATCCACTACGACGTCCTTCTACGGGTGCTCGTGTTGTCGCTGACCGCGATCGCGGTCGCGATCCAGCTGGCGGCGGCAGGGTTTCTGGCCTCCGTGTTCGCGCTCCGGCGATCAGGGTGAAATGGCGTTGATGCGTCGACTGGCGGTGTCGGTCCTGCCCATCGTGGCGGGCCTCGTCATGATCATGGCGGTCGTCGTGATCAACGGCCGCCCATCGGTCTTCACCGACACCGACGACTATTTCGTCGAGGGGCGCAACTTCGTGCTGGGCCTTGCCTACGCGACCGGAGTCGCCAAGCCGCCGCCGCCGCCGACCGACGCCGACGCGATCGCGGACGCCCAACAGCTGGCCGCCGACGAGCACATGTCGCACACCGAGATCGGCGCCCGGTCGCCGTACTACGGCGCGTTCCTCTACGTGACGCAGAAGATCGGCACGCTCTGGTTCACCACCATCGTGCAGGCGCTGATCGGCGCCTGGCTTGTCTGGCGGCTCTGGCGGGTCGCCTGTCCACGCGCGCCGCCATGGACCGCCTACCTGGTCGAGGCGGTCTGCGCATTCGGCTCGACCCTGCCCTACTTCGCCAGCTTCGCGATGCCCGACGTGTTCGCGGCCTACGCAGCCATCGCCGCGACCCTCATCCTGGTGTTCTGGGATCGCTTGCACATCGCCGAACGCGCGGTCCTTGCCGTGCTGCTCGTCTTCTCGATGGTCGTGCACACCTCGCACCTGTTGAACACCATCGCAGTCGTGGCCGTCGCCGTCATGGCCTTCCTGATCCTACGGGCGCCGCGGCAGCGCGCGTCGGCGGCCGCCTTCACCATCATCGGGACGGTGCTGGCCGCCATGGCCCTCAACGGCGGCTATGCGGCCTACGTGCAGGCGAAGACCGGCGACGAACTCCATCGGCCGCCATTCCTGGCCATGCGGGTGATCGCCGACGGGCCGGGCCGCGCCTATCTCCGCGCCGAGTGCGGCAAGAACGGCGTCGCCTGGACGCTCTGCCAGTTCAAGGACCGGCCGAACGTCAATTCCCAGGACATGCTTTGGTCCGACGACCGGTCGAAGGGAATCTTCAACGTCACCACCTACGACAACCGGCTGAAGATGGAGCAGGAAGAGACGCCGTTCGTCCTGCACGCGGTCGCGTTCGATCCGGCCGGCCAGGCGTGGGCGTCGCTGAAGAACTGGGGCGACCAGCTGATGATGGTCTACCTCGACGACCCCTTACGCAATCCGCACTACTACCTGACCAACGCCTACTGGAGCACAACCAACCTCCCCTGGCTGATCAACCACGTCGCCGACTGCGGGCGCGACCATTGGGGCTGCGGCGCGCGGCTGACGATGCAGGGGTCGCTGTGGCTGCACAGCGTCACCTTCATCGCGGGCGTCCTGATGATCGCCTGGCGATTGTCGGAAAAGGACATGCGCGACGCCTTCGGCAGCCTCTCGCTCCGGTTCGACGACGAGCGCGGGCGGTTCGTGGTGACGATGGGCCTCCTTCTGGCGACCGTCCTGGTCAACGCCTTCGTTTGCGGATCGCTGTCCGGGCCGTTCGCCCGCTACCAGGCTCGGATCGCCTGGCTGGCCGACCTCGGCGGCGAACTCGGCCTGGCCTCGCTCGTCCCCGCCGAGGCGACGTTGCCCGCGATCGTCCAGCGCCTGCGCGCTCACCCGCTCGCGATCGCCTTCGAGAAGCGGTTCGATCCGGCGTTCATCCGGTTCGGCCTGGTTGGAACCGCTGGCTTCGCCGTCCACGCGACCGTGCTGCACCTGGTCGTCGACTTTGTCGGGATCAACGTCTACGCCGGCTGGCTTTGCGGGTTTGCGGTCGCCGTGACCACCACCCTTCTGCTCAATCGCGCCTTCACGTTCCGCCGGCCAAGCCACCACGGGCCATGGCGCCAGGCCGTGATCTACCTTCTGGTGCAGGGCGCCGGCGCGGCGGCGAATTTCGGCGCCTACGCCGCAACGCTGGCGCTTTTCCCGCTGCTGCGCGAGGCGCTGCTCGTGCCGCTGGCGGTCGGCTCGATCGCCGGCCTCAGCCTGACCTTCCTTGGCTCGAAGTACATCGCCTTCCGCCCCGCAAAGGTGGCTGAAGCGCGATCGTCTTAGGGCCGGTCAGGCCGGGCGGGTAACGGCGAAGTCGGCCAGGTCCTCGAGCGCGGTGCGCCAGTCGCTGGCCGGGTAGACCGCCAACGCCGCCTTGGCCGCCCAGGCGTAGTCCGCGGCCAGATCCAGTGTGGCCTGCAGCGCGCCGGCGCCGATGATCAGCTCTCGCGCCCGGCGGAAGTCGGCTTCGGTTTGCTCGAGCCGGCCGATCGCGCGCTCCCAGAACGCCGCCTCGCGCGGACCGGATCGGGCGATGGCGAGCAACAGCGGCAGCGTCGCCTTGCCTTCGCGGAAGTCGTCGCCCGCGTTCTTGCCGAGCGTCTCGGCCGCGCCGGAGTAGTCGAGCGCATCGTCGGCCAGCTGGAAGGCCATGCCGAAGTTCACGCCATAGTCCCGCAGCGCCCTCACCTGGGCGTCGGAAACGCCGGCGGCGACGGCGCCGGCCTCGGCCGAGGCAGCGAACAGCTCGGCGCTCTTCGCCCGGATGATCTCGAGATAGGTCGCCTGGTCCAGGTTCAGGTCGTGCGCGCGGGTCAGCTGCAGCACCTCGCCCTCGGCGATCACGCCGGCGGCCGTGGCAAGGATGCCCAGCGCACGGATCGAGCCGGCCTCGACCATCAGCTCGAACGCACGCGCGAGCAGGAAGTCGCCGACCAGGATGCTGGGCGCGCCACCCCAGATGAGATGCGCCGCGACCTTGCCGCGCCTGAGGTTCGAGCCGTCGACGACGTCGTCGTGCAGCAGGGTGGCGGTGTGGATGAACTCGACTGCCGTGGCGAGCTTGAGGAACGACTCGTCTGTGGCCCCGGCCAGCCGCGCCGCCGCAACGGTCAGCAGCGGCCGAAGACGCTTGCCGCCGGCGGAGATGATGTGCTCGCCGAGCGCCGGGATGACCGGCACATCGCTCTTCAGACGCTCTGCGATCAGCACATCGACCCGCGCCATGTCGGGCTTGGCCAGCCTGATCAGCAGATCGACGGAGGCGCTCGAGGGCGCGGGGGCCGCCTTGGCTGCGTCCAAAACCGGGCTCCCTCGGGCAGCGACGCCGAATAGCCGGCGACAACCGGGTGGGCATAGGTCAGGGTCAGAGCGAGCACAAGCCGTGGCGGGGCGTTTCGTGGCCCAATCGAGCGTTGCAAACGGCCTGAGCGAGGACAGGCTGCTGGACGGGCGCCTGATCCTGCGCCAACCGGCCAAGGGCTACCGCGCGGGGGTCGACGCCGCCCTGCTGGCGGCCGCCTGCGATGTGAACGCCGGCGAGCGGGTGCTGGAGCTGGGATGCGGCGCCGGCGCGGTGATGCTGGCCGCGGCTGTCCGCCGGCCCGGCGCGACATTCGTCGGCGTCGAACGGGACGCCGAGGCGCTCGCCCTCGCCGAGGCGAACATCGGTCTGAACGGGCTCGGAGAGCGGGTCAGCGCCCACGCCGGCGACGTTGCTGTCGGCTTGGCCGGGCCGGGTTCCTCCTTCGACGCGATCCTCGCCAACCCGCCCTTCTTCGACGATCCGAGCCGGCTTCGCGGCGCCGCATCCCGCCCGGCGCACGGCCTACCTGAGCGAGGAGGGGCTGGCCGCCTGGGTGCATGCGATGCTGAAGGCGGCGCGCGCCGGCGGGACGCTGACGCTGATCCATCGCGCCGACCGCCTGGGCGACATCCTCACGCTCCTGGCGCCGAAGGCGGGTTCGGTGCGGGTGCGGCCGGTGCATCCGCATGCGGACCAGCCGGCCAAGCGGGTGCTGGTTCGGGCGGTCAAGACCGGCCGCGCGCCGCTCGTGCTCCTGCCGCCGCTGGTCCTGCACGACCGCGGCGGGGCGAAGCACACGGCGGAGGCCGAGGCGATCCTGCGCGGCGAGGCCAGCCTCGACTGGGGCTAGTTGCGCGCCTTGTCGACCAGAGCGTTCTTGCTGATCCAGGGCATCATGCCGCGGAGGCGTTCGCCCACCTCCTCGATCGGATGCTCGGCGTTGCGCCGGCGGGTGGCCTTGAAGCTGGGCTGGCCAGCGGCGCACTCGAGCATCCAGTCGCGCACGAAGCGCCCGGACTGGATGTCCTCCAGGATCCGCTTCATCTCGGCTTTGGTGTCGGCGTTCACGATCCGCGGGCCGGAGACGTACTCGCCGTACTCGGCCGTGTTCGAGACCGAATAGTTCATGTTGGCGATACCGCCCTCGTAGATCAGGTCGACGATCAGCTTCACCTCGTGCAGGCACTCGAAGTAGGCCATCTCCGGCGCGTAGCCGGCCTCGACCAGAGTCTCGAAACCGGCGCGGATCAGCTCGACCAGCCCGCCGCAGAGCACGCTCTGCTCGCCGAACAGGTCGGTCTCGCACTCTTCGCGGAAGTTGGTCTCGATGATGCCCGAGCGGCCGCCGCCGATCGCCGAGGCGTAGGCGAGGCCGAGATCGAGCGCACCGCCGCTGGCGTCCTGGTGGACGGCGATCAGGCAAGGCACGCCGCCGCCCTTGAGGAACTCGCCGCGCACGGTGTGGCCCGGGCCTTTCGGCGCGACCATCAGGACGTCGAGCGTCGGCTTGGGCTCGATCAGGCGAAAGTGCACGTTCAGCCCGTGCGCGAACATGATCGCCGCGCCGTCGCGAATGTTGGGCGCGATCTCGGTGCGATAGAGTTCGCCCTGCACCTCGTCGGGGGCCAGCATCATCAGCATGTCGGCCCAGGCGGCGGCCTCGGCGTTCGACTTCACCTCGAACCCGTCGGCTTCGGCCTTCTTCGCCGTCGCCGAGCCTGGCCGCAGCGCCACCGCCACCGATTTCGCGCCGGAATCCCTGAGGTTCAGCGCGTGGGCATGGCCTTGGCTGCCATAGCCCACAATGACGATCTTCTTGTCGAGGATACGAGCGATATCGGCGTCGCGATCATAGTAGACGCGCATGGGCAAAGGTCTCCGGCGGGCGCGCTTGCGGCAAGGTCGCCGCCGCGCGAGGGCGCTTTCGACCGTCTTTTCCGGGCCGCGTCAAGCCGCCGGCGGGCCGCGCCCGCCGACCGCGGGACGCTAGTAGAAGATCCCGGGAACGACCTCCACGATCATGCCAGAACGGAGGTCGACCAGCAGGGCGTCAGGGCCGTTACGGACCCACTCGTAGCCGTACGGCGGCACGGGCAGGTCGTAGAACCAGTAGTCGCTGATCCAGTAGCCCTCGTCGAACCAGCCCCAGGGCAGGATCTGGCCATAGTACCAAGTGCGGTAGTACCAGCCCGGAGGCCCGCGCCAATGGCCGCCGCGCCACTCGAAGCGCTCCTGCGGATGGAAGATGCGCGGGAAGAACTCGGGATTGTAGCGCGGGCGTTCGCCGCCGGGATGGAAACCCGGCGCGCCGAAATTGCTGGAACTCGCGGCCTTGCGGAACACCTTGATCGCGATGTTCGTAGACCTGCGGCCCCTGGTCGTGCCGCACACCCTCGTAGTGACGCTCGTAGACCTGCGGAGCGTTGTTTTGCTGCGGGTTCGGCGGGCCGCCATGGACGTTGTGCTCGAAGACCTGCGGCGCACCGTGCTGGACGTTCGGCGGCCCGCCCTCGAAGATGTGCGGCGTAAGGTGCGGCTGGCCGCCGTTGTTGTGGCCGCCATCGTTGTGGCCGCTGTTGTTGTGACTGCCGCTGTCGTGGCCGCCGTTGTTGTCGTGTCCCGGGTCAGCCTGTGCGGCGGTTCCGCCCATCAGGCAAAGCGCAATCGCGGCCGTTGCGATCCGTTTCATGCAAGTCCTCCTGAAGCCCGTGCGCGCGCCGAGCTTTGTGCGACCGTGACGCTTCGCCCCCTGAATGAGCCTTGAACGGGATGCTTCAGCTTTCGTTCACCTTGCCGCTCGGCGTGGCGCGCCATCAAGCCGCTGGATCCCGGATATTTCGCGGACCGGCAGGATGTTTCATCCGTCGCTCCCTCGCCTATCTTCAGCGCTCGAACGCAAGCGAGGATGCCCATGCCGGCTCTCCCGGCCGATATCGTCGAGTTCTGGACAAGCGCCGGCCCGACCCGTTGGTTCAAGAAATCGGACGCGTTCGATGACGCGCTGCGGCTCCGGTTCGAGCCGGTGCATCACGCCGCCGCCCGTGGCGCGTACGACGCCTGGGCCGAAACCGCCGACGGCGCGCTCGCGCTCGTGCTCCTGTTCGACCAGATCCCGCGCAACCTCTACCGCGGCTCGGCCCACGCTTTCGCCACCGACCCCCTGGCGCGCAGGGTCGCGCGCGGCATGCTCGACGCCGGCCAGGATCGCGCCGTCACGCCTGCTCTGCGCAGCTTTTGCTACATGCCCTTCATGCATTCGGAAGACCTGGCGGACCAGGATCTCTCGGTCCGCCTGTTCGAGCGCCACGCCGCAGACGACCCGGAACGCTCGAATCTGGACTACGCCGAAACGCACCGAGGGATCATCCGTCGCTTTGGCCGCTTCCCCCATCGCAACCCAGCCCTCGGCCGCGCCACCACACCCGAAGAGCAGGCCTTCCTCGACGACGGCGGCTTCGCCGGTTGACGATCCGCGACGCGCCGCGGCCAAATAGTGTGGACGGCGGTGCGTCAGCAGTGGCCGCCGCGACGATTCGACCGCAAACTGGTCGCGCCATGAACGCCCATGCCGCCATCGCCCCTCACCCGGAACGCCAATACCTCGACCTTCTGGCCGACATTCTGGCCAACGGTGTCGAACGCGACGACCGCACGGGCACGGGCACGATTGCGGTGTTCGGGCGGCAGATGCGGTTCGACCTCGCGCAGGGCTTTCCGCTGCTCACGACCAAGAAGCTGCACTTCAAGTCGATTGCGATCGAGCTGCTCTGGTTCCTGCGCGGCGACACCAACGTGCGCTGGCTGAAGGAACGCGGCGTCACGATCTGGGACGAGTGGGCCGATGCGAATGGCGACCTCGGGCCCGTCTACGGCAAGCAGTGGCGCTCATGGAGCGCGCCGGACGGGCGGGTGATCGACCAGATCAGCGAGGTCGTCCGCTCTATCCGCGAGACCCCGTCCAGCCGCCGGCACGTCGTGACCGCCTGGAACCCCGCCGAACTGGACCAGATGGCGCTGGCCCCGTGCCACTGCCTGTTCCAGTTCTTCGTCGCCGACGGGCGGCTGTCGTGCCAGCTCTACCAGCGCTCGGCGGACACCTTCCTTGGCGTGCCGTTCAACATCGCCAGCTACGCGCTGCTGACCATGATGATGGCCAAGGCGACCGGCCTCGAGCCGGGCGAGTTCGTGCACACGCTGGGCGACACCCACCTCTATGTGACGCATCTCGAGCAGGCCAAGCGGCAGCTGGCGCGCGACCCCCTGCCCTTCCCGAGGCTCGCGCTCGCCGACAAGCGCGACCTGTTCGCCTTCGACTACGATGACATCCGCCTCGAAGGCTATGCGGCCCACCCGCCCATCAAGGCGCCGATCGCGGTCTAGAGCTCCGCCCATCAAACCGGCGCGGCAGCGTCCAGCTGGGTCATCGGGATGCGCGCGAGCCGCTGCTTGACCGCGGCGATGTCCGGTTGGGGCTCAAGGGCAAGGCCGCCTTGCACAAGGCCCATCTTCGGCGTGATTTTCAGCGCCATGACCGTGTCAGGCGCGGCGTTGATGGCGATCGCGGCGGGGGTGCTCTGCGGGGCGGCGAAGCCCCCGAAGTAGGCGGTCACCGTGTGGACGCCCGGCGCGACGACGAGGCGGATGAATCGCGGGCTCTTGATCTGCGCGACGCCGGTTCCATCGAGCTCGATGTTCATGCCGACCAGCTTTCCGATGTACCCCTGGCGGTACACGAAGAGCACAGCTTTGCCCGCCGGCGGCGGCTCGCTCAGCGCGGATCGCTTCTCCGCGTCGCTCGCGCTGGCAACTCGCCGGTTGCCGGACAGGTTGCCGAAGACGAAAGCCGCTCCGGCGCCGGCGAAACCCCCGCTGAGGACCGCCTCATACAGGTTGGGCTGACCGTCGAGACCGGTGATGAAGGCAATGGTGAACCCGACCACAAGGGCCGCGACGAAGGCGACGGTGAGAATTTGGACGGTTTTGGACACGGCCCTCCGGCGCCCCTCAACTCCCAAGGCAGATCGTGTGCTAGAGCCTTCGCATGACAGTTGAGCTGACGCTAGGCCCGGTGGCGCGGGCCAGGAACGGCGTGATCGGCAGCAACGGGCGCCTGCCCTGGCGCCTCGCGACCGACATGGCCCACTTCAAGACGTTGACCATGGGCAAGCCGGTCATCATGGGCCGCAAGACCTGGGACAGCCTGCCGCGCAAGCCGCTGCCCGGCCGCACCAATATCGTGCTTTCCCGTGACGGCTCGTTCGAGCCGAAGGGCGCGATCCGCTGCGAGGACTTCTCCGAGGCGGTGCAGATCGCCCGCGAACAGGCGGCGGACGACGGTGCGGCCGAGGTCTGCGTGATCGGCGGCGCCGATCTCTTCGCTCTCGCCCTGCCGCGGGCCGCGCGCATTTACCTGACCGAGGTGGACGCCGTCGTGAGCGGCGACGCCGTCTTTCCCGCCTTCGACGAGGCCCTGTGGCGCGAGGTCGAGCGCGAAGCGCACCCGGCCGGCGACCTCGACGAGCACCCCTTCGTCTTCCGCACCCTTGTCCGGCGCTAGACGGCCAGTTCCTTCGTCTGCTTAAAGTCCGGCGAACGCCGCCGAGCCGTGCGGCGATACGGGAGCGCCAAGAGATGGACCTGGACCTCAAACTCGTCGCCGAAGACCTCGAGTTCCCTGAGGGGCCGATCGCCATGAACGACGGCTCGGTGATCCTGACGGAGATGTTTGCGGGCGTGCTGACCCGCATCTCACCGGACGGCAAGAAGGCGCGCGTCGCCGACTGCGGCGGCATGACCAATGGCGCGGCGATCGGCCCGGATGGCGCCATCTACGTCACCAACAACGGCGGCGCATTCGCAGCGACGCGGCAGAACGGCTTGCTACTGCCCGGCCCCACTCCCCCGGACCACAAGGGCGGCATGATCCAACGCGTGGATATCGCCTCCGGCAAGGTCGAGACCGTCTACGACGCGTGCGAAGGCCGCAGGCTGATCGCGCCCAACGACCTGGTCTTCGACAAGTCCGGCGGCCTCTGGTTCACCGACCATGGCTGCGCGACGCCGGAGGGCCGCAAGTTCGGCGCCCTCTACTACGCCAAGCCCGACGGCTCGAAGATCGTGCGCGCCCGCGACCACATCATCTCGCCGAACGGCGTCGGGCTCTCGCCGGACGAGACCGTCGTCTACGCCGCCGACACCAACCTCGGGCGGCTCTGGGCGTTCGACATCGCCGGCGAAGGCGAGCTCGCCCAGACCGGCTTCGCGCCCGGTCGGGTCGTCCACAACCTGCAGGGCTACCAGCTGCTCGACAGCCTGGCGGTCGAGGCTGGCGGCAAGGTCTGTGTCGCCACCATCCTCAACGGCGGCATCACCGCCTTCGACCCCGATGGCTCGATCGAGCACTACGCCGTGCCGGACCTGATCACGACCAACATCTGCTTCGGCGGGGCCGACATGAAGGACGCCTGGATCACCGCCGCCTCGACCGGCAAACTCTACAAGACCCGCTGGCCACGCCCTGGTCTGAAGCTGAACTTCAATGCCTAGGCGCCTCGCTCCGGCGTCCGGACAACGGGCGTCCACGGCGCCGCGCCAGCGGCCGCATCAATCACTTTACGCCCAGGCCGGAATGTTCTGGCTTCTCTGCCTGGCGTTGTTCCTTTCACCTGCGGCATCGGCGCGCGCCGCTTCGGCGGCGAACGCCCCGAAGGTTTTACACTACAGCCTGGTCCTCCGGCTCCACGTCACCGGCTCGGGCGATCAGGGCGGCGACATGGACATCACCTGGGCGGGCCTTGCCGGGCTGACGCTCACCATGGACCGGGCCACGGGCTGCTACACGCCGCGGTTCGACGACGACCGCCTGGACGTGAACGTGGCCGGCTTCACCATGGTCGGCGCGGGCGGGACGCCCGCCGAGCTGACGAGCCCGCGCTCGTACAACATCAAGATGGGCGCGCCGACGCTGAACTACTGCGCTCGTCAGCCGGAGTTGGTGGTGCCGTTCAACACTCAGGGATTCCCAATCGAGAAGATCACCGCCGACGGCCAGAGCCGCCAGGTCGCGTTGTTCGGAAACTTCCTGATGGGGGTGCTGGTGCTCAACAATATCAACAACGAAGACAGCAACGATGTGACGAAGGAGAAGGATAACTCGAACTTCCCCCACGAAAACCACGAGGACGATGCTGCCATTATGCGGGGCTACCAGGCGATGATCGACGCGCACAAGGACGATCCGAGCTGGTTGGTGACGCCCGCGGGACAGGCGGCGATCAGAGGAGTGCAAGGCGAGGCCGCGCACCTAGGCGCGCCAGAGGCGCCGCAGCCGAACGACATCTATGGCGACGCAAGCAGCCGCGCCAACGTGATGGGCGCCTACACCAGCGCCAATTTGCCCTGGAGCAAGGTCGGGACGCGAGTTCGTCGACGAAACGCTGCACGCAGACCAGGACCGCACGCACCTCGAACTGCACATCATCGTGGACCAGCAGTCACCAGCTCGCTAGCGCCCATAGATCGGGGCCTAGGGGACAGTCCGGACGGCTGCGCCGCGCCCTAGTCCGCCAGCCTGAAGCGTGTGGCGCGGACGTATTGCAGCGGCCGCTCCTTGTCCTCCCACTCGTGGTACGAGGCGACGATGGTTCCGTCTGCGGTCTGCAGCACGCTCGGGTAGCCGATGTGCTGGTAGACGCCTGGGTTCTCCCAGTCGATCGGGCGCGGGCCGGCGGCGGACTGGGTTCCAGGCTTTCCCGGCACGCCATTCTCGGCCACGAAGAAGCTGTTCTTCTCGTCCCAGGTGAGGCCGTCCTCGGAGACGACGCCCTTCACCCCGTAAGGGGGGCGGCGGTAGCCGTAGATCATCAGGTAGCGGCCGTCCTGAAGCGCGATGGTCTCCGCCGGATAGCCCCAGATGTTGGTCCACTTCGGCGCCGTCCACGAAAAGCCGTCGTCCTCTGAGACCACGAAAACCATGGTCTTGGCGTCGCCCGACGGGTTCACGTGCGTGCGCATGAAGGACACCAGCCGCCCGTCCGCAAGGCGCAGCAGGGACGGCTCCTCGTAGTCGATGATCGAGGCGGCGTCGTAGGCCAGCGTCGAATAGTATTCCCAGTTGTCGCCGCCGTCGTCCGAGCGCATCAGCGCCGAACGGGTGGTCTCGCCCTCTCCCTCCTCGCCGTAGCCGCGGATGCGGCCGTAGAGGCCCATCAGCAGCGAGCCGGATGGAAGTTGCCAGCAGCCGATGCGGCAGCCGCCATGCTTGAGCGGGCGCACGTTGACGGGGATCGGCTGGCTCCAGGTCGCGCCGCGGTCCCTCGACCTGACGACGTATGTGCCGAGCCAGCCCATCGTCAGCGCTGACCAGGTCCAGTCGCCCCACTCCTTGGTCTTCGGCCCGTTGCGCCACGAGACGCCCTCGGCCCTGACCCCGCGCTTGAAGAAGCCGGCGATCGTCAGGTTCACGATCCAGGTCCCGTCGGCCAGTTCGCAGAAGCCGCAGTCCCAGTTGCCGGTCGTCTCGCTCCAGGGCAGCACGACCTCGGGCGCGGACCAGCTGACCCCGCCGTCCGTCGAGCGCGACAAGAGCGTCTGGCCGCTGTCGTGGTGAAAGGGGAAGCGCTCCTCGTTGAACACCGCCACCAGCGACCCATCGCTCAGCACGCGCGTCGCGACCTGGTTGATGCAGTGGGCGTCGTGGCGATGGATGTCGTGGTGGGAGACGTCCTTGATCCGCATGGGCCCTAGTCGACCTCCCCCGCCCTTCCCTGTGCGGCGCGCAGCCTTTTGATATCGAAGCCCGGCGTCCGCGCCGCCTCGATGATCACCCTCTCGCGCGCCTGCAGGCGGCGCGCCGCGGCTGCGACCTCGCCGGCGGCATCGTGCGGGATCACCACAGCGCCATGCTGGTCGGCGTGGATCAGGTCTCCGTCGCGAACGCGCATGCCGGCGACATCCACCGCTCTTCCGAAATCCACGACGTGCACGAAAGCGTGCGACGGGCCGACCCGGCCGGCCAACATTTGAAAGCCTTCGGCGACGTCGGGAAGATCGCGCACCGACCCGTCGGTGATGACCCCTTCGCAACCCAGGCCCTTGTGGATGGCGCTGTTCACCTCGCCCCAGAGCGCGCCATAGCCCCGGCGCTCGTCGGCGTCGTGGATGACGGCGACGCTCGGCTTGGGTCCGGCGTCGATGTAGGCGTAGTAGGCGTCTGAGAGCTCGCGGGCGGCGGCGCCCGCAAGGTCGCTGGGGTGGGCGGCGCGGATGGTCGCCGTTTTCGCCAGGCCCACGAGCGGCTTCAGCGCCGGGCGCAGGCAGAACAGCGGCTCGGTCGTGAACCCGTACCCTCGCCTGTCCGGCGCCAGCGCCTCGAGCGCATTGCACACCGTCGGCGTGTCAAACGACTGCAGCTCTTGCCTTAGGTCTTCGGTCAAGACGAACACGGCGGCCCCTCCGGATCCTTGCCGTCGCACCTTGGCCCGAGCCCAGGTCCGCTTCAACCGCGGCTGGGGTAGCTCACCGCCATGCCGGCGCGCACGTCCTGTTGAACGCCGTACTGCGGGAAGGGATAGCGGAAGCCGTTCTTGGCGAGCGCCCGCATCCCCTCGATCGCCTTGAGCAGGTGTTCGGGCGGCGTCGCCATCAGCATTTCGTCGTCCAGCACCCCGCCGTATCGCCGCTCGGCGAAGCAAGGGATGGAGAGGCTGGGCGTGCGGGTGGTCAACGCCCGACCCCAGCTGTCGGCGCAAGCGCTCTCGCCGACCACGCTCCAGTCGAAGCGCTTGTAGCCCGCCCACTGCAGGCCGTTGATGAAGTAGATCATCGCGCCGGGCGTCGCATAGAACAGTGCGATGTCGGGCTCGCCGAGCTTGCCCGCCGAGAGCGGCCCGACGGCAAGGGCCTCGTAGCGCCCGTCCGGCACGCAGTGCATGGCGTTCTGGTGCGCCGAGGCGTCCTCTTCGGTCGAGAACCATACGCCGGTCATGGCTTTGCCCGACCGCCACTCGTCGGTCTTGGCGGCGCCGAGGCCGACCACCGCCCGGCACTGGGCGCCCACGAGGTCGTCGGCGGTGATCCCGACCGTCCAGCCCAGGCGCGAGGCCTGGCCGACCACCTGATCCAGCGTGTGCACCGACTGCGGGCGGCGGATGCGCGGGATCGCCTCCATGTCCTCGCGCCGCTCGAACATCTTCATGCCGAAGGGGATCGAGCGGAGCTTCAGCAGCTGCTCGAGGTCAGCGACGATCTCAGGCCAGTCGTGGGTCATGGCGTCCTCCCGGGCGGAGCGTACGCCAGATCAGTTCAGCGTGGCCATCGCCGAGCGGTCGAAGTCCATCAGCTCGTCGCTGCGGCCCTCGCGGATCTTCACGGCCCACTCAGGGTCCTGCAGCAGCGCGCGGCCGACCGCGACCAGGTCGAAGTCGCCGCGCTCGAGCCGGCGCAACAGCTCGTCCAGCGAGGCCGGCTTGGACACTTCGCCGCCGTAGCCGGCGATGAAGTCGCCGGTGAGCCCGACCGAGCCCACCGTGATCGAGACCGCGCCGGTCAGCTTCTTGGCCCAGCCGGCGAAGTTGAGGTCCGAGCCCTCGAATTCCGGCTCCCAGAACCGGCGCTGAGAGCAGTGGATCGCGTCGGCGCCGGCTTCCACCAGCGGCATGAGCCACGCCTCCATCGCCCGCGGCGTGTCGGCCAGCTTGACGTTGAAGTCCTGCTGCTTCCACTGCGAGACGCGGATGATGATCGGGAACGCGGGGCCGACCGCCGCGCGCGTGGCCTTCAGGATCTCGGCGGCGAAGCGCGCCCGCTGCGGCAGTTCCGGCCCGCCGAACAGGTCGTCGCGGACGTTGGTGCCCTCCCAGAAGAACTGGTCGATCAGGTAACCGTGCGCGCCGTGAAGTTCGACGGCGTCGAATCCGAGGCGCTGGGAGTCGGCCGCCGCCCGCGCGAAGGCGTCGATCGCATCGGCGATATCGGCGTCGGTCATCCCCTCGCCGAACTTGTGGCCCGGCCTGGAAAGCCCCGAGGGACTGTCATATGGCCCCGGCGGCGCCCAATCCTCGCGGTGGCTGCGGATCGCTCCGACGTGCCACAGCTGCGGCGCCATCAGCCCGCCGGCGGCGTGCACCTCGTCGATCACCGTCCGCCAGGCGTCCAGGGACTCTTCGCCGTGGAAGGCGGGGACGTTGGGGTCGTTGCGCGCCGCGGGCCGCTCGGGGCCGGTCCCCTCCGAGATGATAAGGCCCACCTGGCCCTCGGCGCGACGGCGATAGTAGGCGGCGACCTCGGGCGTGGCGACGCCCGCCGGCGACTGAGAGCGCGTCATCGGCGCCATCACCACGCGGTTCGGGCAGCTTGAGGCCCTTGAAATCGAAGGGCTGGAAAAGGGCGTCGGCCGCCATCCTCACACCCCGTCGAGGTATTCGACCTCCGGCCGCCCGGCCAGGCACGGGCCGAGCTTCGGACCGGCGGCGCGGAAGTACTCCGTCTGCCCGTGCAGATCGAGCGCGGCCTGATCGGCATAGATCTCCAAGACCTTGTAGGTGTTCGGATCCGCGCGGCTCTTCGTCAGCTGGTAGGCCAGGTTGCCCTTCTCGTTGGCGCGCACCTGCGCCGCGAGGTCGCGGAAGACCCCCTCGAACTCCGCGTTCTTGCCGTCCTGCACTTTCAAGGTCGCGATAACGCCGATCATGCCGTCTTCTCCCAAGCGTAGCCTTCAAACGAACGTTTAGACGGCCGGCCGGCGGCCCGGCAAGGCGGACGTCGCGTCAGGTCCTGCGGCGCACGAACTTCAGCGCCGTCTTCGTCTCGGAAAAGGCGCAGACCTTCACGCCCACCAGCCCGTGCGCCTTGGCGGCGGCCATGGCATCGGTGTCCTTGATCCGCGCAAGCTTGCCCTTGAGCGACACGACCCAGAGCGCGCCTCGGTCGGCGATGCGCGGCAAGAGCGGGCCGATAGCCGCCAGCTCTTCAGCGCTGTCCGCACCGTGGAACAGCAGGTCGAGGCCGCCGCCGGCGCTTGCCGCGTGGCCCTCGGCGGCGAGCTCAGCGGCGAACGCAGCGTCGCGCAAGTTGGAAATTCCTACGGTAAGACCAGGTTTGACACCGAGCTTCGTCAATCGGCCCTTGGGGTTGAGGATCGCATCGGCCCAACCGCGCGCCGCCTTGTCCCCCAAGCGAAAGCGCGATCCGTCCGCGAGCACGAGCTCGTCCGCCTCGGCGCGCACGCCGGCCAGCGCGGCGGCCTCGAACACCCGGCGGGCGCGGCCGCGGAAGATCAGTTTCGGAGGCTCATATTGCAGCCGGCCGGCGTCGCCGCCGTCGGCGAACGTCGCCTCGACATGCGCCTCCTTGCCCACTACGCGCCCTTGAACACCGGATCGCGCCGCTCGAGGATGGCGTCGACGCCCTCCATGTGGTCCTCGGTCAGGTGGGCGATCGCCTGGGCGGCGGCCGACATCTCCATCAGCGTATCGTAGGACGCCGTCTGGCCCTGGCGCAGCAGCGCCTTGGCCAGCCGGAGCGCGTGCGGCGGCTGCACCGCGATGCGGTTCGCGAGCGCGATCGCCTCGTCGACGAGCTGGTCGGCCGGAACCACGCGGCTGACCAGGCCCCAGGCGAGCGCGGTCGCCGCATCGATCACGTCGCCGGTGAACAGAAGCTCGGCCGCGCGGCTCATGCCGATGGTGCGCGGCAAGAGCCAGGCGCCGCCGTCGCCCGGGATCAGTCCCAACTTCAGAAAGGTGACACCAAACCTTGAATTTTCAGCACAAATACGGATGTCGGTCATGCAGGCCACGTCGCACCCCAGGCCGATCGCCGCGCCGTTCACCGCGGCGATCGAGGGGACCTCCAGCCCATAGATGGAGCGGACGATGCGGTGGATGTTGCGGCGGTAGCCGTCGCGAATGGCGACGCCGGTGCCGGCGAACGCCCCTTCCTTGGCCTTCATCGCCTTCACGTCTCCTCCGGCCGAGAACGCCCGCCCGGCGCCCGTCAACACGACACAGCGGATGTCCTGGTCGCCGTTCACCTGCTCGCAGACCGCGGCGACCGCATCGCCGTCGCCCGGCGCGCCGAGCGCGTTCAGGCTGTCGGGCCGGTTCAGGGTGAGCAGGCCGACGTGGCCGCGCTTTTCCAGGAGAAGAAGGCTCATGTCGCGGGCTCCGCCGTTTAGGTTGAGACGGAACAAGCGCATACGCGTGCGCGCCACAAGCCAAAAGAAAGGCCCCCCGGATCGCCGGGGGGCCTTCTTGGTTCAGATAGGCCTTGGAGCCTTACTTCTTCTTCGGTTGCGCCGGAGCTTGCGGCCGTGGCGCCTCGTAACCGCGACGATGCGGCGCGAGCACACCCGAGAAGGCGAAGGACAGGATGGCCGTGTTCAGGCTCAGTTGGTTCATGGTCCGTCTCCCTTTGCCAGCGTTGAAGCCAGAAAGAGACACGTCGCGGCTCCCGTAGGGTTCAGGCCTCGTAAAGTCGTCAGCGCGTCGATGCTGAATATGACAGGTTTATGACATAACGCAAGAAAAAAGTCCGGGTTCGGACCATTTTGTCGCACCAGAGCGCCGGCAAGCCCTTGAAATTGGGTGTAAATTAAGGAATCGTCAACTTTTAGAACTCGCTTTCGAGCACCGAAATGCCGTCCAGTGCACAAGCTAAGCCGTTGTTTAAATTAACGAAATTCGACGACTAGGCCGCGGAATTCGAACGACAGGGCCTCGTAGCGGCGCAGATGATGGTCGGTCGAGCCGAAAAGGCCCTCCAGCACCGTCGCCCGCTTGAAATAGTGGCCGATCGCCATCTCGTCGGTCATGCCCATGCCGCCGTGCAACTGGATGGCGTTCTGGCCGACGAATCGCAGCGCCTTGCCGACGTGGGCCTTCGCCGCCGAGACGGCCGTCGCGCGCTCGGCGTCGGCCTCGCCGAGCTTCAGCGTCGCCATGTAGGTGATCGAGGTCGCCTGCTCGACGGCGATGAACATGTCGACCATTCGGTGCTGAAGCACCTGGAAGGCGCCGATGGGCTGGCCGAACTGCTTGCGCTGCTTGGTGTATTCGAGCGTGCTTTCGTGCAGCTTGCCGAGTACGCCCATGGCCTCGGCCAGCACCGCCGCTGTCGCCTCGTCGATCACACGCTCGACCAGCGGCAATCCGTGATCAGGCTCGCCGATAACGGCCTCGGCGGGCAGCGAAACATCCTCGAAGTAGACCTCCGAGGCCCGGCGGCCGTCGACGGTCGGATAGTCCCTGGTCGTGATTCCGCGCGCCGCCTTGTCGACGAGGAAAAGCGAGACCCCGGCGCGCTCGCGCTGGCCGCCGGCCGTGCGCGCCGTCACGATCATCTGGTCCGCCCAGGGCGCTCCGACGACCACGGCCTTGTGGCCATTCAGCACATAGCTCGCGCCGTCCCGGCGCGCCGTTGTCTTGAGGTCGGCCCAGTTGTAGCGCGCCTGCGGCTCGGCGTAGGCGAAGGCCATGACGGCCTCGCCTGCGATAATCTTTCCGATCAGCTCGGCCGCGCCCGGGTGGCCGGAATGCCTCAGGAAGCCGCCGGCGACGACCACGGTCTCGACGAAGGGCTCGATCACGAGCGCGCGGCCGAACGCCTCCATGATGATCATGGTCTCGATCGGGCCGCCGCCCAGCCCGCCCATCGCCTCTGGGAACGGCGCCCCAAGGATGCCGAGTTCGTTCGCGAACGCCCTCCAATATTCCGGCCGCCAGCCGGTCTCGGACTTGGCGATCTTCCGCCGGGTCTCGAAGTCGTAGCGATCGGCCAGGAAGCTCGCGACGGTGTCGCGCAGCATCGACTGTTCTTCGGTGAAGCTGAGGTCCATCGGGTTACTCTGTTGAAGACGCGCCGCTACAGCCCCAGCACCATCTTGGCGATGATGTTGCGTTGGATCTCGTTCGAGCCGCCGTAGATCGAGGTTTTGCGGCCGTTGAAATAGATCGGGGCCAACTCGTGGGCGTAGTCCGGCCCGATCGGGTAGCGGTTGTCGCCGGCCGGGACGCCGCGCAGGTATGGCGCGCCGTAATGCCCCACCGCCTCGAGGGCCAACTCGTTGATCCGCTGCTGGATTTCGGTCCCCTTGATCTTCAGCAGCGACGACTCCGGCCCCGGTCCCTTGCCGGAGCCCTCCGCCGCGACGGAGCGGAGCTCGGTGTATTCCAGCGCCAGGAGGTCGATTTCCAGTTCGGCGACCTTGCGCTTGAACATCGGGTCCTTGAGCAACGGCTGGGCGTCGTCGCCGGCCTCGGTCGATGCGATGGAGCGCAGGTGTTCGATCGCGCGCCGGGAACGGGCCACGGCGGCGATCCCCGAACGCTCGTTGCCGAGCAGGAACTTGGCGACCGTCCAGCCCTGGTTCTCCTCGAAGATCCGCTGTTCGACCGGCACGCGGACGTTGTCGAGGAAGACGTCGTTCACCTCGTGCTCGCCGCCGAGGGTGATGATCGGGCGGACCGTGACGCCGGGCGACTTCATGTCGATGAGAAGGAAGCTGATGCCGGCCTGCGGCTTGGCGTCGGGGTCCGTGCGGACCAGGAAGAAGCCCCAGTCGGCGAACTGGGCGTAGGTGGTCCAGGTCTTCTGGCCGTTGACGACGTAGTGGTCGCCGTCGCGCACGGCGCGCGTGCGCAGCGAGGCGAGGTCCGAGCCCGCGCCCGGCTCCGAATAGCCCTGGCACCACCAGATGTCGCCGCTGAGCGTCGGCGGCAGGAAGCGCTTCTTCTGCGCGTCCGTGCCGAACGTGTAGATCACCGGTCCGACCATGCTGATGCCGAAGGGCATGATGGTGACGGTGTCGGCGCGCGCCAGCTCCTCGGAGAAGATGTACTTCTGCGTCGGCGTCCAGTCGGTGCCGCCCACGGCCTTCGGCCAGTTCGGCGCGATCCACCCCTTGCTGGCCAGGGTCCTGTGCCAGGCGAGATAGTCTTCCTTCGAGAGCGCGTCCTCGCTCACCTGCCGGCCTCGCAGCTCGGTAGGATAATGTTCAGCGATGAAGGTGCGAACTTCGTCACGAAACGTGAGGTCTTCGGGTGAGAAGTCGAGGTCCATGCACGCACTCCGGTTCGGGCGGCGGATGATAGGGCCTGGCTTGGCGTTCGCAATCGGCTTCGCTGGGCCAGGGGCGCGCCCATGCCGCGCATCCTGACCTACAACGTCCACCGCTGCATCGGCGTCGACGGCCGCCTGGACGTGGGCCGTATCGCCGCGGTGATCGCCGCGCTCGAGCCAGACATCGTGGCCCTGCAGGAGTTGGACGTGCGGCGCGCCCGGACGGGCGGCGTCGACCAGGCCCACGAGATCGCCCGGCGGCTCGACATGGCCTGCCACTTCAATGCCGCGCTCAGGGTCGAGGAGGAGCAATACGGCGACGCCATCCTGACCTCCTACCCCGAGCGGCTGGTCAAGGCGGGGCCGCTGCCGGCGCTCGAACGGGGCTTGCCGCTGGAGCCCCGTGGCGCGCTCTGGGTGGCGGTGGATGTCGATGGAACCGAGGTGCAGATCCTGAACGCGCATCTGGGCCTGGTTCCGCGCGAACAACGCCGGCAGGCGGCCGCGCTGGCGGGTCCGGAGTGGCTCGGGCGTCCGGGGCGGAGCTCCCCCGCTGTCCTGCTCGGCGACTTCAACGCGACCGCCGGCTCGGTCGTCTACCGCACGTTGGCGGCGACGCTCCACGACGCCCGCCGGCGCGTCACGCGTCGCGGGGCCGCCGGCGCGACCTTTCCCTCGGCCTTCCCGCTGCTGCGTATCGACCACGTGTTCGTCACCGCCGACGTCAGCGTCGCGGGCATGCATGCGCCCTACGATCAAGCCACCCGCGTCGCCTCCGACCACCTGCCGCTGGTGATGGATTTTTCGGTCTAGCCGCCAGCCGCCATCGCCCGGACTTCCGCCGCCAGCATCGCCTTGCGTCGCCAAGGCCGCCACGCGTCGTCGGCGCAAAGCGGATCGCCAAGGTGCAGGCTGGAGACCAGGCGCCCAAACGGTCCCATGGGCCCCGGCTCGATCGGCCTTAGGCGGCGTCCGCGGTCCAGCGCCTCGATGCCGGCGATCAGCCCGCCGTGGCGCGCGATCGAGCGGGCGACGTCGCGGGCGGAGCGGTTGAGGTAGTGGCCGATCAGACGATCGCGCAGGCGTTCGATCCCCGCCGCCGCGGGCGGATCCGCCGCCTCGATGGCGAGCTCGCACTCGGTATCGAGGCCCTGGGATCGGTTGTTCAGGTTGGCCGAGCCGATGCGCGCAAGCCGGTCGTCGCTGATG
The DNA here is from genome assembly GCA_963719975.1 of uncultured Alphaproteobacteria bacterium. Lineage (GTDB taxonomy): Bacteria > Pseudomonadota > Alphaproteobacteria > Caulobacterales > Caulobacteraceae > Poindextera. Next base: position 119,229 of record CAVRED010000007.1, on the reverse strand, counting down.
CAGAGCTTGGCGTGAACGATGATCGGCTGGCCCTGCGCGGTCTCAGGGAAGAAGGCGCGGAACCGGCCGTGGACGTCGGCGCTCTTGAGCCGGGCGAGCGCCACCCCGCGGGCGCGATCCATGCTCAGCCGATCGAACCAGCTCGGGCTGGCCGCGTTCGACATCAGCACGATCTCGGGACCCTCCGGCTCGGTCAACCGCCGGGCCAGCGCCTCGGCGAAGACCGGCGAGGTGAAATACTGGTTCTCCAGATAGATCGTGCGGCGCGCCGCGGCGATCGCGTCCAGCGTCAGCCGCTTCCACTCCTCCACCGGCGGCCGGCCGCGCCAGGCCGGCTCGGTCCGCGCGATCGCGACCGGCGCGTCTGTCATGTCGGGCCTGAGCCCGCGCGGCCAGGGGTCGCCGTCATCATCGGGAGGCGCCGGTTCGGCGGCCTCGCCGCTGGCCCGCCGCCAACGTTCGCGCGCGAGCGCCCCGAGAGCGCGCGCGGCGTCGCCGTCGACCAGCATCGCCACCTCGTGACGGGGCGGGTGATTTGCGTAGCTGGGGTCGATGCGGCGCGCGTCTGCGTCCGAATGCGCGAGCGTGTCCCAGCGGTCGACTCCGAAATCGGCGCCGCCGCAAAACGCGATGCGGTCATCGACCACCAGGACTTTCTGATGGTGACATCCGGCCAGCGGAATCCGGTTGTCGAGGCGAAACTTGACCTCGGAGTCGGCGAACCATGCCCGCGCGCGGTGGGGGAAGAAGTCCTGCGACGCCTCGATCGGAAGCGCCGACTTCCAGATGAGCACGCGAATGTCGACGCCCGGCCGGGCGGCCGCCAGCTCGAGCAGGACACGGCCGATCTCGTCGGGCTCGTCGCCGCGCTCGAATCCGTCCGGCAGAAGCCGCGTGCGCGGGTCGAATCCCCAGCCGAGCAGGAGCACCGAGCGGCGCGCCGCCCTCAGCGCCGCCAGCACCGCGCCGAAGTAGTCCTGGCCGTCGACCAGGAAGGCGATGCGGCCGGCGCGCTCGACGCGCCAGCAGTTGACGCCAGGCTTGAGAATGGCCGCCGCCATGGGTTGACCAGTTCCATTGGGTTCCTGGCCGCCGATTGTAGGGCTGGCCCGCGCCCGCATGTTCCAAATTGTTCGAGGGCAGGTCTTGCGAACGCGGGCGGCGCGCGCCAGACCGGGCCATGCCGCCAGCTGACGCCCCCCCGATCGAGAGCCCCTGCATCCGCGTCTGCATGGTCGACGGCAAGAGCGGCCTCTGTCTCGGCTGCTTTAGGACCCTGGCGGAAATCGCCCGTTGGACGGGCTACTCCGACGACGAGCGGGCCGAGATCATGCGCGGCCTGGCCGCTCGCCGCGGCCGCATCCGGCCGGAGGTCTTGGAGCGCTTCGGCCGTTAGCCGACGCGATTCACCGCTTGCAAACCGATCTTCCCGCATAGTCCGCGCCAACGGGCCGAGAAACGGCCTCGAACAAAGCCTTTGAAGGCGGGGTGTCGGAATGTTGAGGCTGGCCGCGATTGCGGTGATGGGCGCGCTCAGCGCGGCCGCCAGCGCGCAGGTGGTGATATCGCTCGCGCGCGCGCACCCGGCTCCGGCCGCGAGCGCGCCGGCCGCCCAGTTCGCCACCGCGCAGGTCCCCGATCCCCAACCCGCCACCGGCCAGGACGCGGAGGTGCCGAAAGGCCCCGATGGCCACTTCTGGGCCGAAGCGTCGGTCGGCGGGCATGAGGTCCGATTCTTGGTCGACACCGGCGCGAGCGCGGTTGCGCTGACGCCCGAGGACGCCGAGCGCCTCGGCATCGATCCGAACAGCCTCCAGTACGGCTACACGGTGACCACCGCGAGCGGTCAGGCGCGCGCGGCGCGGGTCGAGCTGGCCAGCGTCGTGGTCGCCGGCGCCGAGGTCGACAACGTCGACGCCTACGTGATCCAGAACGGCCTCGAACACTCCCTGCTCGGCATGAGCTACCTCGGCCGGCTCAACCGGTTCGAGGCCACACAGACCTCGCTCATACTACGGCCCTAGGCCGGTTCGAGTCGTTTCGCGGCGGCGGCCTCGATCGACTTCCAGCGCCGCGTCCAGCACCTCGAGCCCGGCGCCCGGGCGGATCGACTGCACCGTGAGGATGCGCCGCCACGATCGCGCTCCCGGCGCGCCGTGGAACAACCCGAGCATCGGCTTCACCAGCACATTCAACCGCGTACCGACTGCGAGCTCGCGCGCGATGTGAGGTCGGTAGCGGCGCACGGCCTCGACCTCGTCCACCACGGCCGCCGCCGGGTCGAACAGCCGTCGATCGACCGCGCCCAGCAGGCCTGGTTCGTGATAGGCGGCCCGCCCCAACATGACCCCATCGACATGACCGAGATGCGCCTGGGCCTCCTCCAGCGACGCGATCCCGCCGTTGATCACGATCGTCAGATCTGGTCGTTCAACCTTCAACCGATACACAAGGCCGTGGTCCAGCGGCGGGATCTCGCGGTTCTCCTTCGGCGAAAGGCCCTTGAGCCAGGCCTTGCGCGCGTGAACGACGAAGATCGACGCCCCCGCCCCGGCGCAGGCGTCGACCAGACGGAACAGACTCGCCTCGGGATCCTGGTCATCGACGCCGAGGCGGCATTTCACCGTCGCCGGAATGCGCACGGCCGCGCCGATCGCCGCCACGCACTCGGCGACCAGATCCGGCTCGCGCATCAGGCAGGCGCCGAAGCGCCCGTCCTGCACCCGATCGGACGGGCAGCCGACGTTGAGGTTGACCTCGTCGTAGCCGAAGCCCTCGCCGATCCGCGCCGCCTCGGCGAGCCTTAAGGGGTTGGCTCCGCCCAACTGCAGCGCCACCGGATGATCGCCGGCGTCAAAGCCAAGGAGACGCGCACGATCACCATGGATGAGCGCCTCGGCGGTCAGCATCTCGGTGTAGAGCCGTGCACGGGCGCTCAGGCCGCGATGGAGCCGCCGGCAGTGCCGATCGGTCCAGTCCATCATCGGCGCGACGCAAAGCCTGTGGGTCTGGTATCGTTTCATTTCCACCGCGGGCGCCCGTCGCCGAAATCGCGCGGCGCTGTTTACGGCAATCCGCGCCTGATTTCGCCCCCCGCGCTGGCGCACACAGCTTGGCCATGCGGATCGGAGAGCCCGCAGCCGGCAAATCGTGACAATGATAGGACGCGATGTCCGATGCGCCATTCTGGACACAAACGCCTGCCGAAGCCGCGGCCGTCCTGGGCTGCTCGGTCGATGGACTGACGAACGCGGATGCAGCGGCCCGGCTCGCCCGCTTTGGGCCGAACAGCGACGCCCGCACGCGCAGCGTCGGCCTGGTCGGCGCCGCCGCGCGCCGGCTGCTCGAGCCGATGTGCTTGATCCTGATCGCCGCGGCGCTTGTCTCAGCCGCCACTGGCGACCGGCCCAGCGCCATCATCATCCTGATCATCCTGACCGCCTCGGTCTCACTGGACACCTTCCAAGAAGCCGCCGCCAAGCGCTCCGCCGAGGCTCTGGAACGGTCGGTCGCCGTCAAGGCGGAGGTCAGGCGCGACGGGGCCTTTGTCTCCATCGAACTCGAGCGCGGTCGTCCCCGGCGACGTGTTCCGGGTCAAGGTCGGCGACATCATACCGGCTGACGGCCTCTTGCTGGAAACCAGCGCCTTTACGGTCAACGAGGCGGCGCTGACCGGCGAGCCATACGCCGTCGCGAAGCAGCCCGGCGTCAGCCGGGCGCTGTCGGCCAGCGAGGCTGACAACGCCCTCTTCCGCGGCGCAGTCGTGCAGACGGGCGAAGCGGTGGCGCTCGCGGTGGGCACGGGCCCCAACACGCTGTTCGGCGAGGCGGCCAAGGCGCTCAGCGCGGCGGCCGAGGCGTCGCCGTTCCAGCACGACCTGCGCCAGCTCGGCCTCCTCGTCGCGCGCGCGACCGCTGTCCTGGTCGTCGCCGTGCTGGCGATAAACGTGGCCTTCGGTCGGCCGATCATCGAGGCCCTGATGTTCTCTGTCGCCCTCGCGGTCGGGCTGACGCCGGAGCTCCTGCCGATGATCACCACCGTCACGCTGTCTCGCGGCGCGGTGCGGATGTCGGGCAAGAAGGTGATCGTCAAACGGCTGGCGGCCATTCACGACCTGGGCGCCATGACGGTTCTCTGCACCGACAAAACCGGCACGCTGACGTCGGCGCAGATCGAGTTGGCCGGCTCGCTGGGGGCGGATGGCAGTCCCGACCCGCGCGCCGCCGAGTTGGCCGGTGTCTCGGCCAGTCTGGGCGGCGACGCCGGCTCGCTGGACCAGGCCCTGATCAAGGCGAAGCCCGCGGCCGCAGACGGGTGGCTGAGAAAAGGGCTCCTCCCCTTCGACTACCAGCGCCGTATGGGCGCCGTGCTTGGAGAGGGTCCGACCGGACTGACCCTTATCGTCAAAGGCGCGCCCGAGTCCGTCCTGGCCGCGTGCGCCCGCGTGGACGGCGCCCCTTTCACGCCGGAGGCCCGGCAACAAGCGCTGAACCGCGTGAGCGAGCTGGCAAAGCAGGGCCTGCGCACCGTCGCGGTCGCCTCGCGCCCCTGGGCCGGCGCCGCCCGAGACCCCGTTCCCGAGGACGAAGCCGACCTCGCCTTCGAGGGCCTCTGCACCTTCGCCGACCCTCCGAAAGCCAGCGCGCCAGCCGCGGTCGCCCGGCTCGCCGCCGCCGGCGTGCGGGTCGTGATCCTGTCGGGCGACGATCCACTCGTCGTCCAGCGGCTTTCGGCGATCGTCGGGTTGAGAGCCGGGAGCGTGATCGGCGGTCCGGAGCTCGACCGGCTGTCGGTCGAGGCGTTGCGCGTGCGCGCGTTGCAGACCGATGCATTCGGGCGGCTGACCCCTGACCAGAAGGTGCGGATCATCCACGCGCTCCGCGCGGCGGGAGAGGTGGTCGGCTTCTTGGGCGACGGGGTCAATGATGCGCCGGCCATCAAGAGCGCCGACGTCGGGCTCTCGGCCGATGGTGCGACAGCCGTCGCCCGCGCCGCGGCGGACATGATCCTTCTCGACACCGACCTCGCGGTGGTCGCGGACGGCGTCGAGGAGGGCCGGCGGACCTTCGCCAACATCCTGAAGTACATCCGCATGGGGTCGAGCTCGAATTTCGGCAACATGCTGTCGATGGCGGCAGGATCGCTGTTCCTCCCCTTCCTGCCCATGCTGGCGATCCAGATCCTGCTCAACAACCTGCTCTACGACACCTCCGAGATCGGCATCCCCTTCGACAACGTCAGCGCCGCCGACATCGCCGGACCGCAGCGCTGGCGGACGGGCGGCGTGGCGCGGTTCGCCGCGGTCATGGGCCCCCTGTCCTCGATCTTCGACCTCGCCACGTTCGCGGTGCTGTACCTCGTGTTCCGCAGCACGCCGGAGGCGTTCCGAACAGGCTGGTTCATCGAGTCGATCGCCACCCAGACCCTGGTGGTCTTCCTGATCCGCACGCCGCGCCGCGCATGGCTGGACGCGCCGAATCCGGTCCTGGTCGCTACGACGCTGGGCGCGTTGGCCGTCGCCCTGGCCATACCGTTTTCGCCGCTGGGACACTGGCTCGGCTTTGTGAGCCTGGCGCCGGCCACCCTGGCGGCCATGACCGGCATCGTGATCGTCTACCTGGTCCTCGCCGAATTCATCAAGCCGTTCGCGATCGGGCTCGCGCAGGCCGGCCCGAGGCCGCGGATCCGGTCGGCCCACGGTTGAACCTGTAACAATACGGCCGTTGACTGGCGCTCGGCCGACGTCGGAGTGCGCCAACGACGGGAGACGAAAGGTGACCGCGGACAGCTTCATCGACGAGATCTTCGCCCTCTACCAAGTGCGCGGCCACGAGCGGTACGGCGAGCGGGTCACGCAGCTGGACCATGCGCTGCAGTGCGCCGCGCTGGCCAAGGCGGAAGGTGCGCCCGACGCCCTGGTCGCCGCCGCGCTGCTGCACGACTACGGCCACCTGATCGACGACCGCGGTCATCTGGCCGAGCGCGAAGGCATGGACGGCGCCCACGAAGTGATCGGCGCGGACGCGCTCTCAGCCTGGTTCGGCCCCGCGATAACCCAGCCCATCGCCCTGCATGTCGCCGCCAAGCGCTACCTCTGTGCCGCCGAGCCCAGCTACTTCGACCGACCTGAGCCCGGCATCGCAGCTTAGTCTCGGCTTGCAGGGCGGGCCGTTGCAGCCGCGAGAGGCCGATGCGTTCCGGACGCTGCCCTTCGCCGACGAGGCCGTTCGCCTTCGGCGCTGGGACGACTGGGGCAAGGCGCTCGAGACGCCAGAGCCGACCACGCTGGAGGACTTTCGCGAGACCCTCCGGCGGGCCGCGGCGGGCTAGTCGCGGTAGCGGACCAGCGCGTCGCCGAGCGCGACCTGCAAGGGCTCGAGCCACGCCTCGTACTTTCGCCACTGGTCGAGACCGTCGCGGAAGATCGGCTGGCGCACCTGCTCCGAGCTCGGCGTGCGAACGCTGCGCTCGGTCTTGTGGAAATCGATGCAGGCCGGCTCGAAGGGCAGGCCGCAGTGGTCGAGCAGCCGCCGCACGTTGCTCTCCGAGTCGTCGACCACGTCCTCATGCTGCACGCGCAGAACCTCGCCCCGGCAGCGCCTCGTCCCAGTGCCGCATCAGCTCGAGATAGGTGCGGTAGTAACGGGCGATGTCGTCCGTGCTGTAGGTGAACTCCTGCCCGTTGGCGAACAGCTGCTTGAGGTTGGAGAAGCAGCACGACATCGGGTCGCGGCGCGCGTCGATGATCTTCGCGTTCGGCAGCATCAGGTGGATGAGCCCGATGTGGCGGAAATTGTTCGGCATCTTGTCGATGAAGAAGGGCTTGCCGGTGCGGTAGGCGCGAGTGTCGGCGAGATAGCGTCTCGCCCAGCCGGCGCACGTCGTCGCGGGTCAGGTCGGCTAGCGCGGCCGGGTAGCGTGGATCGTCGAGATCGGGATCGCGGCCCTGAAGCTCGGCGACGATCCTCGGCACGTCCGGCAGCTCCTGGGTGCCCTCGACCAGCGAGTGCGAGGCGAGGATCTGCTCGATCAGCGTTGACCCCGAGCGCGGCAGGCCGACGATGAAGATCGGCTCCGGCGCTCGGCGCGCCCCAGCCCACACGGCGTTCGAAGAAGGCGCGCGTGCAGACCTCGATCTGCTTCTTCGTGTTGGTCTCGATGATCTCCGGGCGATAGCGGCTCTCGGCACGCTTCAGCGCATTGCCGCGCTCGTAGTATCGCCACGAGGCGCCGACCTCGCCCCGGTCCTCCAGCGCCTTGCCCGAGCGCGAAGCAGAAGTGGTAGCGGTCGATCGGCGCCGTCGAGGCCGCGCCTTCGCACGCTCCGCATGCGCTCCAGGGTCGCGTCGTCGAAGCGGTAGGTCTTCAGGTTCGCGAGGCTCCAGTAGGCGTCGCCGAAGTCAGGCCGCGCGGCCGCCGCCGCCAGGTAGGCGTCGATCGCCTCCGGCAGCCGGCCGACGGTCTTGAGCGCATGGCCGAGCCAGAGGTTACGTCCGGCGACTCCGGGCGCGTCGACCAGCATCTCGCGATAGAGCGCGATCGCCGCTTCGTGCTCACCCAGACCCGCGGCGATGGTGGCCGCGAGCGAGCGGTCGTCGAGGTTCTTCGGCTCGCGCCTCCAGCAGCCGGCGGACCTCGTCGCGCGCCTGCTGATACTTCTGCCGCTGGATCGAGCACCTGGGCGTAGTCGCGCCGCGCCGCGACGATAGTCAGGCGCTAGCACGAGCACCGCCTCGAGCAGCGTCTCGGCGTCGTCGAGCACGTCGCGAGCCATGCCGATCTTGGCCAGGAGCCGCATGGCCTCGGGGTCGTCGCCGTGCTTGAGCAGGAAGGCGCGGATCATCTGCTCGGCCGAGCTCCAGTTCGCCGTCGGAGAACAGCGAGGTGGCCGTCACCACCTCCGGCGGCAGGCCCTTCAGCGTGGCGCTGTGCGCGGAGGCCGTCGCTGCGCTCTCTCAAGTCGCCCGGACAGCCGATAGACGCCCTCCAGCATCCGCCAGCTCATCGGCAGCGCGGGGTTGATGTTCACCGCGCGCAGCAGGGATTCGATCGTACGCGGCGCGTCCTTCAGCGCGACGTAGCAGAGCCCCCGCTCCTGATGCAGCTGGCTGAAGCGCGGCTGCAGCGGCTCGAGCCGATCGAGCATCGCCAGCGCCTCGGGGATGCGCGACAGCCGCCGCAGGCTGCCCGCGGCGATCAGCAAGCAGATCGCGGTTCTCCGGCAGGTCGGTCAGCAGCGCTTCTGCGCCCGGAGCGCCTCCTCGTGCCGACCGGCGTTCTGCATGCGCGCGCAGACGAGCGACCTCCTGCTCGATCGGGACGGCGGCGCGATGGCTGTGGTGGTATGCATGGGGCTCCGACGAAAGCACGGCGGCCGGCTGCTGGCCGGCCGCCTAGCTTAGCCCTGACGTGAGCCGCCGCTTAGAAGTCCGCTCCGATCTTGATCGCGATCACGCGCGGCCGAACCGGAACCTCCGATTTGATGAACTGCGCCGACGACGTGAACATGCTGGCGTGGGAGTCGCCGATGTTCTGGGCGTAGAGCTCGGCGTACCAGTTGTCCTTCTGCACGCCGATCGACGCATCGAACAGGGTGTAGGCCGGCTGCTCGTAGCGGAGGAACGTGGTGTTCGGGATCAGCACGCCCAGCGCCCGACGCATAGGTTGCCGGGCTGGTTGAACATGTTGCCGGTGTAGCTCGCCGCGCCGGTCGCGTAGGCCTTGTACGGACCGATATCCCAGTCGTACCGAGCCCGAACGTTGCCCTGCCAGTACGGCGAGAAGGCCGGAACCGATCCGACCGTGCCGAACGGATTCTGGAACGGCACCAGCCCAACGCCGCTCTGCACCACCTGGGTGATGCACTGGCCGAACGCGGGCGTGCCCGGCGATGTTGTCCTTCAGGCACGGCGAGCTGGTCTGCTGGTCGTTGTTGTAGGTGACCGACCCTTGCAGCGTCAGCTGGTCGGTGACACGGGCGAACACCTGCGCCTCGACCCCCTCGACTCTGTAGTTGGGCCCGTTGACGCCAAAGGTGGTGTTGCCGAGCTCGGTCGGATTGAAGAACAGGAACTGCACGTTGTCCCAGTTCATGTAGTAGGCGGACAGGTTGACCGTCAGACGGTGGTCGAACAGCTCGGTCTTCAAGCCCGCCTCGTAGTTGGTCACGGTGTCCGGCCCGTAGCCATTCGGCTTTGTGAACTGCTTCGGATTGCCAGGGCCTGGGCCGGGCGCGACGTTGCTGACCGAGCGGTTGAACCCGCCCGGCCGGAAGCCCTGCGAGAACAGCGCGTAGGCCATTGTGTCAGGCGTGATGCGCCAGGTCACGACCGCGCGGCTCTTGAACCCCTGGTAGGTCACCCGGTCGTTGTGCGAGTTGATATTGACGAGGCCGCCGACGCATTGGCCGTTCGGCACGTCCAGGCAGCCTGTGACGGTGGCGTACTGTGATCCGACTTCGAACTCGCGGTACTGATACCAGCGAGTTCCGGCGGTCAGCGTGAGCACATCCGGAATGATGTCGAAGTCGACCGAACCGAAGATGGCCGTCTGGTCGTAGCCGCGCTGGGTGTCCTCGCCGAAGGCGGTGATGTCGCTGCGGATGCCAGGGTCGTTGGCCGTCGAGCCCGGAGCCGTCCTGACGTCGGCGACGCAGGGCGCCATGCTGCCCGTGAGGGCGTCGGCGAGGTTGGCCGGCGTGCAGGACCGGATGGTCTTGTACTTGAAATTCATGATGTCGTAGACGCGGAACTGTTCGTTGAACACGCCGGCGATCGCGCGGAACCGCCAGTTGTCCGGTGTGCTCAGCCGGAACTCGTTGCTTAGGTGGGTGTTGCGGACGCGTGTCGCGCCAGAAGCCGAGCGGCGAGAAGCACTGCTCAGGCCCGCCCCATCCCGTCGAGCCGCCTGTGCACTGGTAGTACATGCCGCCTGTGGTGCGCGAATAGTTCGCATAGTCCATCTGGTCGTCGATGTTCCGGGTAAGGTAGCTGCCGGTGTAGATCGCCTTCAGCGGGCCGATCTTGCCGTTGACCGTCCAGGCGGTGTTCTGGAAATTGTCGTGGTCGAACGAGGGCGTGAACGACGTAATCTGTAGCGGCGCAAGCCGCTGGAAGTCGGAGCCGATCGGATATTCGGCGTCGATTCCCGCGGCGTCCAGGTTCTGCAGGCTCTCAGTGACCAGCACGTTCCAGTCGTCGTTGATGTTGTACAGCGCCTCGAAACGCGCGCCGGTCCAGGTCGTCGGGTTCGACGCCGATCCGGCGATCGCGTTGTTGTTGAACTGCGGCTGGTTCGGCAGCGTGCAGAGGGTATGTGGCCCGCCGCCCGGCAGGCCGTTGGGGCAGAGCCCGGCGACCGGGTGGATGTTGAAGTAGACGTTGCCGAGGTCCGAGTTCGAGCGCGTGAAACTGCTCGCCACGTTCGTGATGTAGCCGCCGTGCCGATCGTTGTAGATCACCGCCCGGAAAGCCAGCTTGTCGGGAACGACCGCCACGTTCAGGGTGGCGTTCACGCTGTCGTTCGGGTCGCCGTGGTCCGTCCAACCGTAGCTCGCTTCGACGTGGGCGCTCGTCGCATAGACGTTGGGCTTGTTGTTGATGTAGCGGACTGCGCCGGCTTCGGCCCCGCCGCCGAAGAGCGTTCCTTGCGGACCCTCAAGCACCTCGATGCGATCAAGGTCGACCGCGTAGATGTCGACGTTGCGCGCCGGGAACTGCATGGACTCTTCGTCAAGATAGATCGCGACGTTTGGGAAGTTGGCGATCGTGGCGCTCGACTGGCCGCCCCGGAAGCCCGCGCTCAGGCCTCGCATGAAGATTTCGCCCTGGCCCGCGCCGTTGTTCCCGAACGTCACGTTGGGCGTGTACTTGATGAGGTCGTCGAGCGTGGCGATGTTCGCCTTTTGAAGCGCCTGACCGGTGAAGGCCTGCAACGTCATCGGGACGCGCTCGACGTTCTGGGTTCGCCGCTCGGCGGTCACGAACACGAGGTTGGAGGCGCTCGACGAGCCTTGGGCGTTCGCGTTGGCGTTGGCGCCAGCGGGCTGGGCGCCGCTGTCGGCCGGCTGGGCGCTACCCGCCGGCTGTGCGACCGGGTCTGCGGCTGAGGCGGTTGTCGCGGCGCCTCCAGCGAGAAGCGCGACGACCGCGCACGAGATCAGATAACGATTCTTCATGATTGCGCCCCCAAAGCCGCGCGACGCGCCGCCATGGGGCCGCAAGGGTCCGATCGCGTGCAGCGTAGCCGTTTGAGGGGGGATAGGAGGCTGCGTCCGTGACGCTTCGGTGATGGATAAATTTCAGACCCTTGAAGAGTTTCGGACGGTCTCGTGACGGTTCGCCCACAGAAAAAAGACAATCCAGGCGTTCAGCCGTCCGGCTAGAAACGCTTGCGCCGCACGGCGTCGATCTACCGCTTGCCGCAACGTCTGGCGGTGGCGGGTCCCGCCAGCCTACCCTGCCGCCCCAGACCTACCCTGCGGCGATGCGCCCGGCGATCTCTTTCACCACCGGCAGCAGCGCTGACACATCTTCGATGACAAAGTCCGCGCCCACGGCCCGCAGCGCCGCCTCGGCGCGCGCAAGGCGCTGGAGCCGCTCGCCCGGGCCTAACGCGCGGTAGGCGTCGAGGTCGAGTCCCACGCCGTTGCCGGAGGCCGAGAGGCCCACCGTCCAGCAGCCCGCGAGGCGCCCCTCTTCGATGCCGACCGGCGCGTCATCGACCTTGATACAGGCTCTCGCCGGCCAGGCGTCGAGCGCGATCAGCGCCTTCCAGGTCATCAACGGCGCGGGCCGCCCGCTCGGCGTCTCGCCGGCGCAGACCACCACCTCCGGCGCGTAGCCCTGTGCGGCGGCCGCGGGAAGGATGTCGGTCATCATCTCGCGCGTGTAGCCGGTGCCCGACCCGATCCGCACGCCAAGGGCGCGGAGCTCAGCCACCAACTCGGCCGCGCCGGGTATCAGACGCGAGCTCTTCGCCGCGGCAGCTTTCATGGCGGGCTCGAGCCGCGCGTAGAGCCGCTCGACGTCGTCCTCCGACGCCGGCGCCCCCTTGAGCGCGGTCCAGCGGGGCGAGACCGTCGGGTCGGCCAGCAGCGCGCGCAGATGATCGAGCTTTGCCCGTCCCATGTCGCGGCGCGCCTCCTCGGCCGAGAGCGCCAGGCCCTCTTCGGCGAACACTCCGATCAGCGCCTGCACCGGGGCCATGCAGCCGAAGTCGATCATGGTGCCGGCCCAGTCGAACACCACCGCCTTGACCGGAAAGCTCATGCCTTCGCCTCCGCTGTTGGACCGAAAAGGTCGCCGATGACCCGCTCGGCGATGCCGAAACTCGTCGAGGCGCCCGTACCGCTGGTGACGATCACCAGCCTCACATCGGCTTGCGGTGCGTCGATCAGGTAGGTGCGATCGTCGGCGACCGCATAGACCCCGGTCCACCGCTCGAGCACGGCCGGCGCGGGCCGCCCAGTCGCCCGGCCGTATTCATCCAGGATCTCGCGCTCGGCCGCCGCCGGCGCGAACGGCCCGGGCAGATGCTCGTAGTGATGGCTGTCGCCGACGATCAACCCTCCGTCCGCGCCCTGCGCCACGATCAGGTGCACCCCGTGCTCGAAGGCCCCGGGATGCTCGCCCCTCAGCCTCGCCTCGAGCGCGCTGGCCTCCGGCAGGTCGGCGTAGCCGCGATAGCGCGCCAGACTGAGGTCGGACATCAGGGCGCCTGGAAGACGAAAACCGGGGTCGGCCAGCTTGAGCATCGAAAGCCGGCACTTGCGCAGGCTGTAGGCCGCGATGCGCTCGGCGTAGAGGGTGACGAAATCGTCGCCGGGGCAGACGACGACCGCCCCCGCCTCGATCACCCCGCGCGAGGTCGCCACGCGCGGCGGGGCGGCGTCGAACACCACCGTCTCGTTGAAGAAGAAGACGCCGAGGCTCTCCTGCAGCCAGGCCGTCAACGCCGGGATCGCGGTCCGGGACTCCACGCGCAGTTCGTGCGGGCTGTGCAACACGCAGACGAGGTCGGCGGCCCCCACGCCGCCGGTTTCGGCCCGGAACGCCTCCGCCGTCAGGATCCGGCAACCCTCCCCCATCTCCGTGGCGAGGAAGGCCTCGACGACCGCCGCGGCCTCGGCCGAGCGCGCGGTCAGGTACAGCCCGTGTTGCTCGATCGGGATTTGGGCGGCGCGCGCCGCCTCGGCCCACACATCGCGGGTTCGCCGGGCCAACCGCCAACTGTCGCCGCGTTCCTGGCCGGTGACGGTGATGAAGCCGAAGTTGCGGATGGAGGCGCCGTTGGCCCGGGCGTCGCGCTCGATGACGGCGACGCGCTTGCCGGCCTTGGCGGCCACACAAGCGTGCGCCAGGCCAACCACGCCGGCGCCGACCACGGCCAGGTCGAATGTCTGTGACGCCATACCCTCACGATCCGAAGCGACGAGAGAGGCTGTACGTCGTTCAGATGACAAGCGCGATTCAGCCTGCCCGCCGTTGGCGATTTGCACCGCAGCATACGGCGTCCGTCGCCCGTCGCTGATCACGCGGGTGCAGTGCGCTCGCGCGGCCCGGGTCTTGCTCAAAAGGCTTCACGATGCGCGAAGCCGGCTATCCACGCTCGCTTGCGTCCCAAACTCGGACGCTTGAACCCAGGGCCGATCGCTCCGATCCGGCCCGGGAAGCTGGAGCGAGCCTGGTCGACAACCGGGCCTGGGTGGGCGCGGCGCCGCGTCTTTCGGTGCTGATTCCCTGCTACCGCGCCGAACCGGCCCGCCTGCTCGAAGCGCTCAATCGCACCGACCTTCCGTTCGAAATCGTCGTGCTCGACGACGGTTCTGGCGACGAGGGGCTGGCGGATCGTCTCGCGGCGATCATCCGCCAACTGGCGGTCCCCGCGCGGTTCATCCGCTTGCGAACCAACGAAGGCCGGGCGAAGGGCCGCAACAGGCTCGCGGACGCGGCGCGCGGCGGCTTCCTGCTTTTTCTGGACGCCGACATGCTGCCGGATACGGCGGACTTCATGGATCGCTGGCTCGGTTTCATAGACGCGGCGGCACCCGCGGTGGCGTTCGGCGGCTACACGCTCGATCAGGCGCCGAAGACGCCTGCCGTGGCCGTGCACCGTGCTCTGGCCCTGCGCAGCGACTGCCTGCCGGCCGAAGTGCGCCGCCGCTCGCCCGAAAAGCACGTGTTCACCTCGAACCTCCTGGTCCGGCGCGACGTCTTTGAAAGCCAGCCGTTCGACCCGGGTTTCGCCGGCTGGGGCTGGGAAGACGTGGAGTGGGGCGTGCGCGTTTCACGCCGGCATCAGATTCACCATGTCGACATCCCCGTCACGCATCTCGGGCTTGATCCACCGGCCATCCTGGCGGCCAAGTACGAGCAGTCGGCCCCCAACTTCGGCCGCCTGGCCGCCGCTCACCCCGACATTGTCCGCGCCTACCGCAGCTATCGCGCCGCGCGCCTGCTGCGCCGGGCGCCGCTGTTGCGGCTCTGGCGACCCTGGCTCAAGGCGATGGCTCTCGGCGAGGTGGCGCCGGTCCGGCTGCGCGCGTTCGCCTTGAGGCTCTACCGGGCCGCGCTCTGCGCGGAGGCCATCTGATGGCCTGCTGTGTGCTCACGAGCCGGGCTGACGAAGCCAGGGACTGGCTGTTCGAGGTCGCCGCGCCGCTCTGGTCTGGCGCCGGCTGGCATGCCGACGGCATGTTCGCCGAACGCCTGAGTCCGTCTGGCGATGCGGACCGCACGGTGCGTCGCACGCGCGTCCAGTCGCGGCAGGTCTACGCCTTCTGCGAGTTGGGCCGCCTCGGCTGGACCGGTGACTGGCGCACGCCGGCCGAGTCGGCGCTGCAAGTGTTGCTGGACCGCGGCCGGCGCCCGGACGGCCTGTGCATCCACACCTTTTCCGAGGACGGCGAGCCGGCGGACACGCGCGCCGACCTCTACGACCAGGCCTTCTTCCTCTTCTGCCTCGGACACGCGGCGCGGGCGCTGGCGCGCCCCGAACTGCTGGACGCGGCCGCCGAGGTGCGCGTCGGCCTGCAGTCCTGGCGCCATCCGGCCGGCGGTTTCACCGAAGGCGAGATCGCCCTGCCGCCGCGGCGGCAGAATCCGCACATGCACATGCTGGAGGCGGCCAGCGTGCTCTGGGACATCACCGGGCTCGAGGCATGGCGCATCCTCGTCGAAGACATCCTGATGCTCTGCGTGCATCGCTTCATCGACCCGGCCACGGGCGCGCTCAGCGAATACTTCAGCGAAGATTGGACGTGGCGCCCGGAGGTCGGACCGCCTGTGGTCGAGCCCGGCCACTGCTTCGAGTGGGCCTGGCTCATTGAGGGGCTTGCAGAGCGCGGCTTGACCGACTGCGCCGCTGCCGAGCGCCTCGTCGGCTTCGCGCGGAGCTTCGGGGTCGACCACAAGCGCGGCGTCGCCATCAACGAAATCGGTTTCGATGGCCGGATCTCCGATCCGACCGCGCGGCTTTGGCCGCAGACGGAGCGCCTCAAGGCGGCGCTGGCGCGTTGGCGGCGGATGCGCGCTCCCGCCGAGTTGGCGGAGGCGGCGGCGGCCTTCGACGGCCTGCGACGCTATTGGGAAACGCCGACCGCCGGCGTTTGGCGTGATCGTCTGTTTGCGGACGGAAGCTGGGACCAGGAGCCCAGCCCGGCGAGTTCATTCTACCACATCGTGTGCGGCCTATCGGAACTCATTCAAACAGCGGAGGCTCAAGATGCCTGACGGCGACACGACCGCGCTGGTCGCAGGCCAGCCACAGCGGTTCTGGACGGGCGCCCCCGTTCTGGCAGGCCGGGAAGGCCGGCTGGCGAACGTGAGGGCGCGCGCGCCGCTGCGCCTCGGCCTCGCCGGTGGAGGGACCGACCTCTCGCCCTTCTGCGATCGTTATGGCGGCGCCGTGCTGAACGTCACGATCGACCGCTACGCCTTCGCCCACATCACCTTCAATGACGACCCGCGGGTGGTGTTCCGAGCCCGTGACCTGGGCGTTGAGGAGACCCACGCGGCAGGAGCGCCGATCCCCCTGACCGAGGGGCTCATCCTCCACAAGGCAGTCTATCAGCACATGGTCGACACCTACCGCGGCGGCGAGCCGTTGGCGGTGACCGTTTCGACCAGTATCGATGCGCCGGCGGGTTCCGGCCTCGGTTCGTCGTCCGCGCTGGTGGTTGCGCTGGTCGAGGCCTTCCGGAGCCTCCTGGAGCTGCCGCTTGGACCCTACGACGTCGCCCGGCTGGCGTTCGAAATCGAGCGCATCAAGCTCGGCTTGGCCGGCGGTCGCCAGGACCAATACGCCGCCGCCTTCGGAGGTCTGAACTATATCGAGTTCCTCAAGGACGACGCTGTCGTCGTCAATCCGCTCAGGATCCGCCGGGACTATCTGAACGAGGTGGAGTCCTCGTTCGTGATCTGCTTCACCGGCCAGTCCCGTCGCTCGGACTGCATCGTCAGCGCGCAGATTTCGGGCATTCGAGCGATGAAGCCCGACACGCTGGAGAATCTGCATCGCCTGAAAGAAGACGCAGGCGCCATGAAACTCGCGCTTCAGCGCGGCGATACGCGCGGCATGGCCGAGGTGCTCAACCGGTCCTGGGCCTCCAAGAAGAAGACCGCCGACGGCATCTCGACCCCATTGATCGACCGGCTCTTTGAGGTCGGTCTCGGCGAGGGCGCCTGGGCTGGCAAGATCTCGGGGGCCGGCGGCGGCGGCTTCATCATGTTCTGCACCGATCCGGACCGGCGTCACCAGCTCATCACCGCTCTCAACGCGGGCGGCGGCGAGGCCAGCTCGATCAAATTCAGCCTCGACGGCGCCGAAGCCTGGCCCGTTCCGCAATGATGAGCGGAGTCCGTCCTGCGCGGCGACCTCCAGCGCGGCCGAGGATCAGGCAGGCCGCCGTGTTGGTCGGCGGCCTGGGAAGCCGGTTGGGGCCGCTGACCGCGTCGACGCCCAAGCCGCTGCTCGAGGTGGGTGGCCGCCCCTTCCTTAGGTGGTTGGTCGACGAACTGCGCCGGCAGGGACTTCGCCGGATTCTGCTGCTCGCGGGATTTGGGGCCGAGGTGCTGGCGGCGGAATTCCGCGGCGATGCCGATGTGGAGATCTCCATCGAGCCCGCGCCGCTCGGCACAGGTGGCGCTCTTCGCCTTGCCGCGGCGCAGCTGGACGACGCCTTCCTGCTCCTCAACGGCGATTCTCTGTTCGACATCGACTACGGAGCGCTGTCGGCATCTCTCGGCGCGGGCGAGGCCGTACTCGCCTTGCGCCAGGTTCGCGATACCGCGCGATATGGGGTCGCGAGCGTGGCCGCCGGCCGCGTCACCGCCTTCCGGAGCAATGGACTTGGCGGCGCCGGTCTGATCAACGGCGGAGTCGCTTGTCTGCGGCGAACGGTCCTGACACGCATCGCGCCCGGCCGGTCAGTGTCCATCGAGGCGGAGATCTACCCCGTGCTCGCTGCCGAGGGTCAGCTGCGCGGAAGGGTGTTCGACGCTCCATTCATCGACATCGGCACGCCTCAGGACTTTACGCGCGGCCAAAGCTTCGTCCCCCAGCTGTTGCAGGGGCGCCGGCCCGCCGCATGATCGATTGTGCGAACCGTTCCAGCGCCCCCAGGCGCGGCGCCGCGTTTTTCGATCGCGACGGCGTGTTGAATGTCGACACAGGCTACGTCCATCGCCCCACCGATATCACCTGGATCCGAGGCGCCGCCGCGGCGATCCGGCGCGCGAACCGGGCCGGCCTCTGGGTCGTGGTCGTGACGAACCAGTCCGGCGTCGCGCGCGGCTACTACGGGGAAGCCGACGTTGAGGCGCTGCATGCCTGGATGAGCGGCGTTCTGGGCGCGCAGGGCGCGAGAATCGACCGGTTCTACCACTGTCCATTTCATGAGGCGGCGACGCTCGAAGCCTATCGCCGCGCCGACCACGCCGACCGCAAGCCCAACCCGGGCATGCTGCTGCGCGCAATGCGGGATCTCGATATCGATCCAGCGCGCTCGTTTATGATCGGGGACCAGCCGAGCGACCTGCTTGCGGCCCAGCGGGCCGGGATTGTCAGCTATCTGTTCGAGGGCGGCGACCTGGACGCGTTGACCGGGCGGGCGATCGCCAAGCTGGCCTCGACGCCGGCGGGCTCAACGGGGCGCAAGCGCAATCCCGCCTCCACGGCCAGCCGGAGAAACACCGCCGCGCAGACCGCGTAGCGGACGCCCAGCCGGCGCGGCTCGCCGGCCAGTCGCCAAAGCCACTCGAGCCGCGCGCTTTGCACCCAGCCGGGTGCTCGGCGGACCGATCCGGCGATGAAGTCGAGCGCCGCCCCGACGCAGACGAATCCGACCGTGGGGCACCGGGCCGCCAGCGCCTCGGCCAGGTAGCCCTGCTTGGGGTGACCGAGTGAGACGAAGCACAGACGCGCCCCGGAGGCGTTGACCCGGGCGGCGAGGGCGTCGACGTCGACCCCCTGCAGGATCGAGGGATTAGCCCCAACGGCAATCTGCGGCGCCTCGACGCCGGCGACCCGCAGGCCGGGGATGCCTCGCCTGAGCGTGTCGATAGCGCGCGCCTGGGCCGCCGGCCCTGGGCCGATGAAGTAGACGCCCAAACCGTTCTTGGCGGCCGCGCTGCAGAGGGGGTCCACCAGATCCGCGCCACAGGTGCGTTCGACTCGGACTCCCTCGCGGGCAGCAAGCCACACGATCGGCCAGCCATCGGCGGTGACCAGATCTGCGCGCCGATACACAGCGCCGAATTCGGCGATCGACCGCACCTTCACCAGATCGTCCAGGTTCAGGGTGAAGAGCAGAAAGCCTTGGCCCAGCGCCGCGCGTCGGACGGCTTCGGCGGTGGCGGCGGCAAGCGTCGGGAGGTTAACGCGCACGCCTGCCAGCAGCGATCCGCCAGGCGGCGCCTCGTTCGCGGGAGATTGCCTCGCCGACATCTGCTGTTCTCCACACGCCGCCGAAACGGCCTGTCGACCTGGGTTCGCGATGAAGCGCGGGCGCCCGATTTGGCCGCATCGAGGCAAAAGCCATGCCGCCCTTTCGCCTGCGGCGAAGACGGCTTCGGCGTCCGCCCCCTTTGCGCCGCAGCGCGCAGCGCACTAGCTTGCCGCTCGGCGAGCGAGGGGTGAGTTGGGTGGAAGCGAAGATCGGCAGGACGGTCTCGGATTCCACGCCCTGGTGGCCGCCGAAGGTCCGCGGGCCGGAGGGCGCGCCAAATATCCTGGTCGTGCTGTTCGACGACGTGGGCTTCTCTGACTTCGGCTGCTACGGCTCGCCGATCCTCACGCCGACCATCGACCAACTGGCCGCGGAGGGGCTGCGCTACACCGGCTTCCATACGACCGGCATGTGCTCGACCACGCGGGCGGCGCTGCTCACGGGGCGCAACCACCACTCGGTCGGGGTCGGTTGCCTGGCCAACTTCGATTCCGGCTACCCCGGCTATCGCGGCAAGATCGCCCACAGCGCCGGCACGCTGCCCGAGATCCTGCGGGCGAACGGCTACCGAAACTACATGGTCGGCAAGTGGCACGTGACCTCCCTGACGGAGACGGGACCGACCGGGCCGTTCGACGGCTGGCCGCTGGGACGCGGCTTCGACCGCTTCTACGGCTTCATGGACGCGGAGACCGACCAGTACGCGCCGGAGCTCGTGCGCGACAACACCGCGATCGCCGCGCCCGGCAGCCATGCGAGCGGCTACCACCTGACCGAGGACCTGACCGACCAGGCCATCCGCTTCATCGCCGAACATACGGCCGATGCTCCGGACACGCCCTGGCTGACCTGGCTCGCCTTCGGCGCCTGCCACGCGCCGCACCAGGCGCCGCACGACCTCATCCTGCGCTACGACGAGGTGCTCAAGGACGGCTGGGACGTCGAACGCGAGCGCCGGCTCGAGCGGCAGAAGGCGCTGGGCATCGTGCCGAAGGACACTCGCCTGCCGCCGCGCAACGACTTCGTCCGTCCGTGGGCCGAGCATAGCGAGGACGAGAAGCGGCTGTTCCGCCGCCTGGCCGGGGCCTATGCCGCCATGCTCGACCATGCCGACCAGCACCTCGCCCGGCTCGTCGCATTCCTCGACGAGGCAGGCCTGCGCGAGAACACGCTCATCATGGTGATGAGCGACAACGGCGCGAGCCAGGAGGGCGGACCGAACGGGATGGTCAACGCCATGGGCCCCTACAACGGTGTGCCTGAGCCAGTCTCCGAGAAGCTCGCCCGCATCGACGACATCGGCGGGCCGGACACCCATTCCAACTTCCCATGGGGTTGGGCGATGGCGGCGAACACGCCGCTGAAACGCTACAAGCAGAACACCCACGGCGGCGGTATCCGCGATCCGCTGGTCGCCTGCTGGCCAAGAGGAATCGCCGCGCGCGGGGCGCTGCGCCACGGCTTCCGCCACGCGTGCGATGTCGTGCCGACGCTGCTCGAGGTGATCGGCGCCGCGGCGCCCGAGACGATCGCGGGCGTGGCGCAGCAGCCGCTGGAAGGAGTCTCGTTCGCGGCCACGTTCGGCGATGCCGACCCCCCGCGCGGGCGTCCACAGTACTTCGAGATGTTTGGCCACCGCGGGCTTTGGAAGGACGGCTGGAAGGCGGTTTCCTACCACCCCCCCGGCACGGCGTTCGAGGAGGACGTGTGGGAACTGTATCACCTGGAGACGGACTTTTCGGAGGTGGACGACATTGCCGGCGGACGCACCGAGAAGCTGACGGAGCTGGTCAGTGAGTGGTGGGTCGAGGCCGAACGCTGCAAGGTCCTCCCGCTCGACGATCGCTTCGCGCCGCGCTTCGCCGAGAACGCTGCGCGGTTCCAGGGTCGACGGACGCGTTTTGTCTTCCACGCCGGCATGGGCCACCTGCCAACCGAGGTCGCGCCGGACGTCCGCTCGCGCGCGTTCCTGATCGAGGCCGAGGTGACCCTGGCCGAAGGTGACGAGGGAGTCCTGATCGCTCATGGCGACGCCACCTGCGGGTACTCGCTGTTCGTGCGCGACGGCCGGCTGGTCTACGACATGAACGTCGGCGGCAAGCACGCCACGGTCGTCAGCAGTCGGACCGTACCGTCGGGGCGTCGCCGGCTTGGCGTCTCCGTCCTGAACGGGAACAAACGAGCCCTCCGGTTGCTGATTGATGGCGCGGAGGCCGGGGCAGCCGAGACCGCGATGGGCTTCAACAATTTCATTTCCTGGTCGGGCCTCGACATCGGGTGCGACCGCGGCAGTCCGGTGGCGGACTACGTCGCGCCGTTCACCTTCACCGGAAAGCTCAAGACCGTGACGGTCACCATGGACGCCGACCAGATGCTCGATGGCGAGGCGATCGGTCGGGCCGAAATGGCGCGGCAGTAGGAGGCGCTTCCTTGAAGATCGACGGCAGGTGCCATTGTGGTTTCATCCGCTTCGAAGCCGAAGCGGACCCGGCCCGAACGGGCATGTGCAACTGCACCGACTGCCAGGCGCTGACCGGCGCTCCCTTTCGCGTGACGATCGCGGCCGAGCCGGGCTCGTTTCGCCTGGTCTCGGGCGAGCCCACGATCTACGTCAAGACCGCCGACAGCGGGAACAAGCGCGAACACGCCTTCTGCCCGCGTTGTGGTTCGCCCGTCTACGCGACGGCGCCAGGCGGCGACCCCAAGCCCTACAGCCTGCGCTTCGGCACGGTGCGCCAGCGCGAGCACTTCAAGCCGGTGCGCCAGATCTGGACGCGCTCGCGGGCCGAGTGGGTCACCCACATCGGCGACATCCCAGGCGTTGAGATGCAGAGCTAGGCGACCAGCGCCACAACGGCGGCGCAGCCGCTCGCCTCGAGGACCGGATCGACTTTTCGGCGGCTGGCGGGCGGCAGGGCCGCATAGCCCTCGCGCAACCACTGCAGGCACTTGGCCTGGTATGGGAACGGGGGCTGGCGCCAGGGCCGGCCGTCGACCACGGCGCTGCACCTCGCGGGCGCCGGAGGCGACGGCACGGGCGTTCGCAAGCATCACCGGAGGATAGACGCGCCCGATCTCGGCAAGCAGCGCGGTCAGGGTTTTGGGCAGCGCATCGATCGACACCCAGCCCTCGTCCGGCGGTTCAAAGCCCGAGAGGTCCTCCATCAGACCGACCCAGGCATAGACCCTGGGCGCGGTTGCGAGCGTGAGCGCCGAGGGCGTCGGGTCGAAGAGCGCAAGCTGGGTGAGCTGGCCGAAAAGCGCGAAGTCGCAGGACGACGGCCGTCCGCCCAGCACGAACGCAGAGCCGCTGAGGTGCGCCTCGAAGGCGGCGAGGAACCGCTTGTAGCTCGCTTCGATCACCGGCCCGGTCTCCGGGTTGGAGCCGACGACGAAGAGGCGTCCGATCTGCCGCTCGCCAACCATCCTCGCGCGCGCGGCCAGCGCCTCGTCCGTGATGCTGTAGCCGCGCCAGAGCGGCAGGATCGTCGAGGCCTTGGCGATGTCCTCTCTCGTAGGTCCAACGGTAGTGGAACATCGCCTTGGTCAGCCACTCGTCGGCATAGTCCTCGATCAGGTCGTTCAGGAAGGCGAGGCCCGGATCGGACGGGATGAGGCTGCGCTCGGCGTGCTCGCGCTCCAGTCGGCGGATGATCGGCGAGGAGTTCGACCACCGCTTCGGGTGTTCCGTCGGCGGCCGGGAAGTAGAAGGTCGGCAGGAGCTGGACCTTGGGCGTCGGCATGCCCGCCCTCATGGCGTCGCTCGATGAAAGGAACCGGTAGGGGATGCGGCGATAGCGCAGGACGCTCAGCATCTTGCGGGTGTAGGGCGAGCCTGGCGCTCCCATCAGCGAGATCGGCGCGTTTTCGCTCATGGCTTGCTGTTCCTTGCGCTCCGGCGATCGCCTCACTATGCGCAAGCCGGGTGGAAAAGCCCAAGCCTTGAGGGGCTGTCATGACGCTCGCCTACGACCTCTTCTGGTCCTTCCGCTCCCCTTACTCCTACCTGATCACCCACCGGCTGGTGGAGCTAGAGCGCGACTTCGACGTCAAGGGGGCCATACGGCCGGTCTATCCGCTCGCGGTACGCACGCCTGAGTTCTTCGATGGTCGAGACGTGCTCTGGTACTCCTACCTGCAGATGGACATCCGGCGCGAAGCCGAGTTCCTCGGGATCCCGATCCGCTGGCCGAGGCCCGATCCGGTCTTCATGGACCCAGCCACGCGCACCTATCCGAAGGAGCAGCCCTACATCCATCGCCTGACGCGCCTTGGCGTCGCGGCCGCCGAGCGCGGACGGGGCCTTGAGTACCTCGACGAGGTCAGCAAGGTGATCTGGAGCGGCGCGGTCGACAATTGGCACGAGGGTGACCACCTGGACCGGGCGGCCGAGCGGGCGGGGTTGGACGCCGCCGAGCTCGCCGCGGCGGTCGACGCCGAGGCGCTCCGCCTGCACGAGGTGGTCGAACAGAACCAGATCGCCCAGCGTGAAGCCGGCCACTACGGCGTGCCGATGATCGCCTCCGGCGGCGAGCCCTTCTTCGGCCAGGACCGCTTCGAACAGTTCAAGTGGCGGCTGGGCCAACAGGGCCTGAAGGCGCGCGACTAGGACCCTTGCGGCGGGCGTTGAATCGGCGCCATTGGCGACGCGAATGGCTGAAGCGCGATTGATCGAGGGCGCCCCGATCGCCGAGCGCGTCGTGGCCCGCGTCGCCGAGGGCGTCGCGGCGCTCAAGCGCACGCGCGGCGTGACGCCAGGGCTCGCCGTCATTTTGGTCGGCGAGGACCCGCCGAGCCAGATCTACGTCAAAAGCAAGGGCGAGCAGTCCCGAGCCGCCGGCATGCACTCCGTGACGCGCCTTTTGCCCACGGAGACCACACAGGAGGCGCTCCTCGCCGAGGTCGAGGCCTTGAACGCGGATCCGGCCATCCACGGCATCATCGTGCAGTCTCCGGCCCCGCCGCACATCGATGAGTTGGCGATCCAGGCGGCGGTCGACCCCGACAAGGACGTCGACGGGCTGAACGTCATCAACATCGGCCGGCTCGCGTCCGGCCGACCGGGCCTATTCCCGGCCACGCCGGTCGGCTGCCTGATGCTGCTTGAGCATGCGCTGGGCTCGTTGCGCGGCAAACACGCGGTGGTCGTCGGCCGATCGAACCTGGTCGGAAAGCCGATCGCCCAGCTGCTGCTGCGCGCCGACTGCACCGTGACCATCTGCCACTCGAAGACCGTCGACCTGCCCGAGGTCACGCGCGAGGGGGACATCCTGGTCGCTGCCGTAGGCCAGCTGGAGCTGATCCGCGGCGACTGGATCAAGCCGGGCGCCGCGGTGATCGACGTCGGCATCCACCGGATTCTCTCGCGCATGCCCAAGGCGCGCGCGGCAGGAAAGATGGTCGTCGTCGGCGATGTGGCCTTCCGCGAGGCCCTGCAGGTCGCCGGTTGGATCACGCCGGTGCCACGGGGCGTCGGACCGATGACGGTCGCCTGCCTGCTCCAGAACACCCTGACCGCGGCCGAGCGCCTCTCCGCCTGACCAGGGTGCGTAGACGGTATTTTAAGCGCGCGCGTTCATCCTGTCCGTATTTCAGGGGTGATCGGGATTTCAAGCGGTTATGGCTGACGAAGAGCCGCCGGCGGACGCCGGAAGGCGGTCGCGCGCGACTGCTCCGATCGATCCAAAGGCCGGCCGCACCATCTACGAACGCATCGCTCGCCTCGCCCAGCGCATGGCCGGCGCCGCCACAGCCCAGGTCGCGCTCGCCGGTCGGCGCGGCATGCGGATCATTTCGGTCGGCCTCGATGAGCCAGGGCCGACGTCCCGGGCCGCCTCGCTGGCGCAGCTCGCCATGCAGACCGCCAACGTGCTTTGGATCGAGGATCTCGGCGAGCAGTGCTGGAGCGACGCCTACCCGCTGTCCGCGGGCGAGTCGGACAACGCCTTCTATGCCGCCGCGCCAATCACCATGCCCGACGGCCGACGGATCGGGGCGCTGGCCATTCTCGACCCACTGTCCCGCGCCTTTGACGCCGACATGGCCGAGCGACTGGTCGACCACGCCGCCTTTGTGGCCGACGAGTGGGAGCGCAGCCGCGCTGTCGAAGCGCTGGCCAATTCGCAGCGCCGCCTGAGCCTGGCGACAGAGATCGCCAACATCAGTGTCTGGGAGATGGACTACCGCAACCGCCAGCTCTCCAGCGACGGCGCGGAAGTCACCTCCGGCCACGACTCCACCTACGAGTCGATGGAGCGCGATATCTGGCAGGGCGTTCATCCGAACGACGTCGAACGCGCTCAGGCGATGTGGGACGAGCACGTCAACACCGGCGCGCCGTACCGCCTGGTCCACCGGATGATGCGGCGAGACGGCCCGCACTACTGGGTCGAGACGGCCTCGGAGGCGATCAAGGACGAGCGCGGCCGGATCGTCAGGGTCGTCGGCGTTATCCGCAATATCGACCGGGAGAAGCGGGCGGAGTTGGCGCTTGCCAAGGCGCGCGACGATGCGGAAGCGGCCAATCGGGCCAAAAGCCTCTTCCTGGCGACGATGAGCCACGAGATCCGCACGCCGCTGAACGGCGTGCTCGGCATGACCCAGGCGATGGCGATGGACGACCTCACGCCAGTGCAGCGCGACCGGCTCGGCGTCGTGCACGCGTCAGGCGAAGCGCTGCTAGCCATCCTGAACGACATCCTGGACCTGGCGAAGATCGAGGCCGGCAAGCTCGAACTGGAGGAGATCGACTTCGACCTGGAGGAGATCGTCCGCGGCGCCCACCAGGCCTTTACGGCTCAGGCGAACGCCAAAGGGCTGGAATTCTCGCTCGACATCCGCGGTGCGGAGGGGCTCTACCGCGGCGACCCCACCCGTATCCGGCAGATCCTCTACAACCTGGTCTCCAACGCGCTGAAGTTCACGGACGAGGGCGAGATCAGGGTGACCGCTCGCTGGGGCTCCGAGACGCTGACGGTCACCGTCGCCGACACCGGCGTCGGCATCCCGGCCGATCGCCTCCCGTTGTTGTTCGGGCGCTTTGCGCAGGCGGACGCCTCGACCACGCGCCGCTTTGGCGGCACGGGCCTTGGCCTGGCCATCTGCCGTGAGCTCGCGCTCATGATGGGCGGGTTGATCCAGGTCGAGAGCGCGCCCGGCGTGGGCTCGATCTTTACGCTCAGCCTGCCGCTGGAGCGCGTCGGCGACGCACGCGCGCCGTCGCTGCCGGCCGCACCTGCGCCCGAGGCCGAGACGCATGCGCTCAGCTTGCGGGTGTTGGCCGCGGAGGACAACACCGTCAACCAGCTGGTGCTCAAGACGCTGCTGCACCAGGTCGGCATCGAGCCTGTCGTAGTGGCGAACGGCGCCGAGGCGGTGGAAGCCTGGAAGGCCCAGGACTGGGACGTCATCCTGATGGACGTGCAGATGCCCAAGATGGACGGGCCGAGCGCCACGAAAGCCATCCGTGCGGCGGAAGCGGCCGAGGGCCGCGCGCGCACCCCGATCATCGCGCTCACGGCCAACGTCATGGCCCACCAGTTGGCCGATTATTTCGCGGCCGGCATGGACGGCCATATCGCCAAGCCAGTCGAGGCGGCGCGGCTGTTCGAGGCGCTGGAGACTGTCTTCGAGAACGCGGCCGAGGGCGACGAGCAGGCGGCCTGAGCGAACCTTACTCCGCGGCGCTCGCCGTTAGCGGCGCATAGCGGGCCGCCGGCTCGACATCGGGACCCTCAAGGCGGCGCACCAGTCGGTGGTGCTCGCGCCAAAGCCCGGCCGGCAGCCGATCGCCAAAGCGCTCATAGAAGCTGCTGATCAGCCCTGCTTCCAGCTTCCACAGCGAACGGTTGACCTCGAACAGGCTCTCGAGTTCCGCCTGGCCGATCTCCAGGCCGCCAACGTCCAGCGCGCCCTCGGCCGGCAGCCGCCCGATCGGCGTCTCGCGCGCCGCGGCCTCGCCGTCCAGCCGCTGCATGATCCATTTGAGCACGCGGCTGTTCTCGCCATAGCCCGGCCAGATGAACTTGCCCCGCGCGTCTTTGCGGAACCAGTTGACGAAGTAGATCCGCGGCAGCTTGTCCGGGTCGCGCCCCTCGCCCAGCTCCAGCCAATGGCGGAAGTAGTCGCCCATGTTGTAGCCGCAGAACGGCAGCATGGCGAAGGGATCGCGGCGGAGCTCGCCGATGGTTCCCTCGGCCGCGGCCGTGCCTTCCGAGGCGACGTTTGAAGCCATGAAGACGCCGTGCGCCCAGTCGAAAGCCTCGGTCACCAAGGGCGCGGTGCTGGCGCGGCGGCCGCCGAACAGGATGGCCGAGATCGGCACGCCCGCCGGATCCTCCCACTCGGGCGCGATGATCGGGCACTGGCTGGCTGGCGCTGTGAAGCGGGCGTTCGGGTGCGCGGCCGGCTCGCCCGAGCCCGGTGACCAGGCGCGGCCTTTCCAGTCCGTGAGGTGGGCCGGCGGCCGGTCTGTCAGGCCCTCCCACCAGACGTCGCCGTCGTCGGTCAAGGCGACGTTGGTGAAGATCGCATTCTCGGCCAAGCCGGCGATCGCGTTCGGGTTGGTGGCCACCCCCGTGCCGGGCGCGACGCCGAAAAAGCCGGACTCCGGGTTGATCGCGTAGAGCCGCCCGTCGTCGCCAAACCGCATCCAGGCGATGTCGTCGCCGATGGTCTCGGCCTTCCACCCCGGCAGCGTGGCGCGCAGCATGGCGAGGTTGGTCTTGCCGCAGGCGCTGGGAAAGGCGGCGGCGATGTAGCGGACCACGCCCTTGGGCGAGGTCAGCTTGAGGATCAGCATGTGCTCGGCGAGCCAGCCCTCGTCGCGGGCCATGACCGAGGCGATGCGCAGCGCGTAGCACTTCTTGCCCAAGAGCGCGTTGCCGCCATAGCCGGAGCCGTACGACCAGATCTCGCGCGTTTCGGGGAAGTGGACGATGTACTTGATCGTGTTGCAGGGCCAGGGGACGTCCGGTTGGCCAAGCTGGAGCGGAGCGCCGACCGAGTGGACGGCGGGCACAAAAAACCGTCCTCGCCGAGCTGGTCGAGGGCGGCCTGGCCCATGCGGGTCATGATGCCCATGGATACGACCACGTACGGGCTGTCGGTGATTTCGACGCCGAGCGCGCTGATCTTCGAGCCCAGCGGACCCATGCAGAACGGCACGACGTACATGGTGCGCCCGCGCATCGCCCCGTCGAACAGCCCGTTCAGGTCTGACCGCATCTCGGTGGGGTCGAGCCAGTTGTTGGTCGGGCCGGCGTCCTCCGGCTTTTCGGAGCAGATGAAGGTGCGGCTCTCGACACGAGCGACATCGCTGGGATCGGAGGCGGCGTAGAAGGAGTTCGGCCGTTTGAGCGGGTCCAGCCGTTTCAGCGTCCCGGCATCGACCAGCTCGGTGGTCAGCCGCTCCCACTCGGCCTTCGACCCGTCGCACCAATAGACCCGATCCGGCTTGGTGAGTTCGGCGATTTGACGGACCCAGGCGATGAGTTTGGCGTGGTGGGTGGGCGCGCTCTCAAGCCCCGCGATGGTGGCGCCTGCCGTCACAAAAGCTCCCTATCGCCAACGTTCTTTTTTCGGCGCCGCGCCCCCACGCGGGCCGCTTTTGAACCTACCAATGCACAACCCGCCGCCTGGCTGCAAGGATCGTGCGCGCAAAGGCGATATCGGGAGTCGGAAGCCAGGGGAAGCCGGCTAAGCTTGCCGCAGCGGCGCCCAAAGACGATGGCTGCGCCATCACGTTTCTCCACCCCTACAGCGCCCTGCCGCCGCCTTCGGACGCTGCATTGCTCGCGCGCTCAGGCCGCCGTGCGCGCCTTGAGGACGGTCAGCACATGGAGCGTCCGCGACCTGAGCTCGGCCACGTTGAGCAGGTAGGCGGCCGCCGCGTAGGCAAGCACGCCGACAACAGCCTTCAGGGCCAGTTCTGCAATGCCGCCTGGACTCGGCAGGCTCGCGACCGCCAGACCCATGAAGGCGGTCGCCGCCGCCGTCCTGGCGATGGCGGCGAGCGGTACTGGCATCGGCTCGGCGAAGCGTCCGAGCGCCATCGCCGCGATGAGGCCGACGCCATAGCTTGCGGTCGTCGCCCAGACCGCCCCCAACACGCCGAAGCGCGGAATCAACCACAAGCAAAGCCCGATGTTGATCGTCGCCGGAACGCTCATCGAAAGCAGCATCAGGCTGGTGCGCCGGCCAAGGGTGAACGCTTGCTGCGCATAGGCGTTGGTGAGGCCCATGAAGAGCGCGCTGGCGGCGATCCACGGGGTCACGAGCGCCGCGCCGTCGCGAAGTCCGGGCCCGACCATTACCGCAGCCAGCGGCCGGGCGATCATCGCCAGGCCGAGCGCCGCCGGCAGGGTCAGGGCCAGCATGAACGCCACCTGTTCCCGCGCCGCCTTGTTCAGCCCGGCCGCGCCGCCGCGCTCGAACGCCACGATCAGCGCCGGGCTGCCGGCGGCGCCGAGCCAGATGAACATCACATCGAGGGTGCGGTTCGAGAGGCTGTAGCCGGCCTGGTAGACCCCGACGGCGGCCTCGTTGACGAAGCCGGCCAGCATGAAGCGATCGGTGGTCGCCAAGGTCAGCGCCAGGATCAGCGACAGCGAGACAGGCAGACCGTAGGCGGCGTAGGCGCCTGCTTTGCGACGGTCGAACGCGCCGCCCGCCCCGCGCTTGAGCTCGCCCGGCAGCACGAAGACCAGCACCAGGGCCGCCGCGGCGCCCAGACCCGCGATCGGCGCGGCGCCCCTGAGCCCCAGGATGATCAGGCCTGCGCCGATGACGAAACCGCCCAGGGTCTGCGCGATATCCATCCACGCGGCGCCGCGGACGTCGCCGGCGGCGCGTCGCCGCTCCTGGTTCAGCTTGCCGAGGCTGCGTGCGAGCGTCGCGCCCAAGCCGGCCGCCACGGCGATCTTCACCGGCCCGGCGCCCGGCCAGAGCAGCAGCACGGCGCCGCCCGCCAAGGCGAAGAGGGCGGCCGCCACGCTCCAGCTGCGGTAGAGGGTGGCGAAGTGGCGCGGCAGGCTGCCGCGCTCGGCCTCCGGCGCGTAGAAACGCGCCATCGCCGCTTCCATCCAACTGAAGGCCGTCGTGTGGACGAGCGCCATCGCGGAGAAGGTCAGCGCATAGACGCCGTAGTCCGCCGGCGAGAGCCAACGGGTGAAGACAACGATGGAGAACAGGCCCACCAGGGCCTGCACGATGTTCATCGGCAGATAGCCGACTACCCCGCGCCAGAACATCAGGTTGCTGAACCGGCGCGGAACTCGATACGGCGCCGGCAGAATGGCGCTGCGGATATCGACTGTTCGCGCTGCGCGTCGCGCCCTCACGAGACGGCGCCCCAGGTCCATCCAGCGGCGCTCGTAGTAGAACGTCGACAGGTGCGCCAGGCCGAAGGTGATGGCCAGAGTGATGGGCCGCTTCACCAGATAAAGCAGCCACTTGGGCCCGCCGCCGAGCGGTCCGGCGGAGGCCGCGGGATGGATGACGTAGAGCGCATAGGAAACGTTGGCGATGTACGCCGCCGGACGCGACGAGAGCACTGACGCGAGCCACTTGCGACGGGTGAAGAGAACTGACCCGACCAGCAGGCTTGCCGCGTAGCCTCGGAAATTGTTGAGAAAGCCGCCCAGCGGATCGCAGACGGCGAGGAAGATCACGGCCAGCAACGGCGTGGCGCGCTCCATGACGCGCCAGAACCGCCGGTGATCGCCGAACTCGCCGTTGACGGACAGGCACATCAGCGAACCCGTCAAGATCTCGTCTCCGCGCAGGTGGGTCATCATCGTGTAGGGGTCGCCCCCAACGATGTGCAGCGCGGTGCTGAGCAGGCAGAGCCCAAGGATGAACCACTTGGCGCCGCGCCCAAACATTCTGAACAAGGCGCCGACAATCAGA
Organism: uncultured Alphaproteobacteria bacterium; assembly: GCA_963719975.1. GTDB lineage: Bacteria > Pseudomonadota > Alphaproteobacteria > Caulobacterales > Caulobacteraceae > Poindextera. The sequence goes on along the minus strand of CAVRED010000007.1, from coordinate 88,375 downwards.
TAGAATTGGACTTCGACACACAGCGACCAGAGGTGCGTGTTGTAGTTGTTCAGGATGCTGTTGCTATAATTCAGCGTGAACAGCAACTCACTGAACAGAGCGCCGATCGAGTGGTTGAAGACGACAAACACCACGAGGATGTAGAGATATGCCAACGGCACAATTCGGCTGAGGCGCCGGATAAGGAAATCCGTGAAGTTGTTGTCCGAGCACAGCAACCGGGTGATCAGGAACCCGGACAGCGTGAAGAACAGCGCCATGCCGCCGAGGGTGGCGAATTCGTTCAGCTGAAGGACTTTCGGACCCAGAGGCAGCAGGTGGCCCGCCAGAACGAGCAGGATGCTGCACGCCCGGACGCCGTCCATGACGCCGATACGCTCCCCATCGGACTTCGACGCGCCGCTCGCGGACATGACTTGCTTTCGTGGGTGCGATCACATTCGGCGCCCAAGACCTGGCGCATCGCCCCGGCAGCAAGCGCCATGCCAGCGCAGCAGCGGACGTTAGGCCCGCAATTGTGGGCTCATGATGATGTCGTGTTTGCTGCGAAGGTTCACGCCGACGTCCAGCTCCGGCGCCCGCCCTTCGGCGTAGGTTAATCGCAGACGCCTGGCCACCGTCATGAGGTGGACCTGCATTTCGGTGCGCGCGTACTGCTCGCCGATGCAATTCCTCGGGCCGGCCGAGAATGGGAGCATCGCCAGGTCGGGCCGATCCTGCGATCGCTCCGGCGCGAAACGGTCGGGGTCGAACCGATGCGGATCCTCCCAGAATCCGGGATGGCGCTGCATGAAGTACGGCGCGATGTAGATTTCGGTTCCCGCCGGCACGAAATACTCGCCGAGCTGATCGTCCCTCAGCGCGCGTCGGGTCATGAGCCAACCGGCCGGATAGAGCCGCATCGCCTCCTCGAGAACCTGTCGCGTCAGCGTCGCCTTGGCCATGTCGGCAAGTCCGACGGCGTCCCCCTGCGCCACGGCGTCCACTTCGGCGTGGACCTGCTGTTCGACGCGCCGGTGCTGGGACAACAGATACCAGGTCCAGTTCAAGGTGCTGGCGGTCGTCTCGTGGCCGGCCACGACGGTCGTCATCACCTCGCTGATGAGCTGAGGATCCGACATGGCCGGGCGGCCGGCGGCATCCCGCAGCCCCATGAGCATGGCCAGCATGTCCGGCGAGGGATCGCCGTTGCGCCGGCGGCGGCCCACGAGCGCGCCGACGATCTCGCGCAGGCGCTTGAAGGCCTCGACCAGCTCGAGGTTGCGCGCCGCCTCCTCGGTGAGGATGCGGAAGTGAGGCTCGATCTCCTCGAAGTCAGCGCCAAAAAGGGACATCAGCACGGTGTTCAGGGCCATCGCGCTGGTGTCGCGCGTGACGTTGACGGTCTCGCCCCGGCTCGCCGCCAGCGCCCACCGCTTCACGAGGTCACGATTGGCAGCGTTCATGATCTCGACCAGGGCGTCGATGGCGCTGCGGTGAAATGCGGGCTGGATCAGCTTGCGCTGAGTTTTCCAGAGCTCCCCTTCGCTGACCATGAGCCCGCGCCCGAGCAGAAGGCCGATCTTCTTGATTGCAAAGCCCTTCCGGTAGTTCTTCCAGTTCCTCCGCAGGACGTGCCGGATGTAGTCTGGGTGGTTGACCACATAGATGTCGCCACCGAACGCCCTGGCTTTGAAGATGTCGCCGAAGCGATCCAGGTTCTCGCCGATCCAGCCCAAGAGACTCTCGGAGGCGTGGTAGGCGTCGCCCGGCCCTGGCGGCGTTCGCCGCGAGCCGTGTTCCGCATCGAACCGATCGCTGCATGAACCTTGCAGGCGTCTCGCTCCAGGCGCCTGGGCGTCGCGCGTATCCGCTTCCAACATAGGGGTCGCTCTCCGATGCCGTCGTCTCAGCAAATCCGCTGTCGCCCGATCGAGGCCGCCGACCTGGACGTGGTGGTCGATCTCTTGGCGCGCGGTTTCCCCGACCGGACTCGCAAGTACTGGGCCACGGCCCTCGAAGTGCTAGCGTCTCGCGAGCGCCTGCCTGGCCTGCCTGCGTTCGGTTACGCCCTGGTGGCCGACGGCGTCTTGGTGGGCGTGCACCTGCTGATCTTCCAGCGCCGCGGCGATCAACCGGAGGCGCCTGTCCAGTGCAACACGTCCGCGCTCTATGTGGATCCGCGCTATCAGGGCTATGCAGCGCTTCTGGTGTCGATCGCCTCAAAGCCAAAGAACGTCACCTATCTGAACACCACCGCCTCGAAGCACACGTGGCCGTTGCTCGAGGCGCTGGGGTATCGCCGGTACAGCGAGGGCCAGTTTGTCTCCATTCCGTCGCTCGGCGGCGGCGCCGCGGCCAGGGTCTCGCCGCTCAGCGACTGCCCTGATCACCGTGCGCTGAGCGACTACGCGCTGCTGCGCGCGCACGCAGAGGCGGGCTGCCTGGCGCTCGTCTGCAAGACGGCGCGGGGCCACGTTCCCTTCGTCTTCGTGCGCCGCCGCATCGCCTACGCGCCAGTCGGCGTCATGCAGCTTGTCTACTGCCGCGACACGGCAAGCTACGTGGCGCTCGCAGGCCCGCTCGGGCGCTATCTGCTCGGCCGCGCCGCGACCTGCGTGATCCTGGACGCGGATGGACCTGTCCCCGGCCTGATCGGCGTCTTCTTCAGGGACAGGACCCCTCGCTACTTCAAAGGGCCATCCAAGCCTCGCCAGAACGACCTGGCGTTTACGGAGGCGGTGCTGTTCGGACCCTAGCCCGTCCAGGCTCGTCTGTGGCGCGGGTGGCCTCCGCCGCCGGCTTCACCGGGCGTAAAGGGCTGCCGATCTTTCCTTGGCGTCCCGATGATTCGTGGGACTGAGCCCCACTGTCCGAGCCTGGGAGAACATGGCCCCGCCGTCGATCCAAACTACCCTGGCCGGGCGCGGACCGGCGGCGCTGACGGTCGCGGGGGCGCAAAGCGCCTCGCTCGGCGATCGTGTGGCGTTCTGGACGTCGGCAGCCCTGATGCTGGCTTTCAGCGAGTGCTGGGTCATGTTTCTGACCGGTCCGGGACAGCCTCCGCCAAGCGAGCCGGTCGCGGCGATGATCCGCCTCTTGTTCTATCCCATATACGTGGTGGCGCTGGCGCTGGCGCTGACGCGGATCGGCGGCATTGGGAAAGCCATCTTGCGCGCGCCCGCCCTCGTGCTGCTGCTCGCGGTCACCATCGCCTCCATCGCCTGGTCGATCGAGCCGGACGTCACCGCGCGCCGCTGCGTCGCATTGCTGCTGACCATGCTCGTAGGCGTCACGCTGGCCGAACGGTTCACCTGGCCGCAGCTGCTCGAGGTGCTGGCGACGGCGCTCGGGGTCACGGTCGTGCTCTCCTTCGCCCTCGCCCTCTTCCTCCCCGAATACGGACTGATGCAGGTTGACTTCCCGGGCGCCTGGCGCGGCGCCTGGAGCCACAAGAACAACCTCGGCTACTACATGTCGGTCGCGTTCATCGTCTTCGTGGCCAGCGCCATTGCGAATGCGCCGCGCCGCTGGCTGTGGTCGATCGCGGCGGCGGCGGCGTTCGCCTTGATCCTGCTTTCCACCTCCAAGACCTCCCTGGTGTCTTGTGCAATCGCCGCCGCCTGCATGTCGCTCATGGTGATCACTCGCCGCGGGCCAAGTTGGGCCGTGGCTGGGACGGGCATCCTCGTCTGCGCACTCGTGGGATTGGCGGCCATGCTCTGGCTGGCGCCCGATGTCTTGTTCGGGCTCGTCGGCAAAGACGTCACGCTGACGGGGCGGACGACGATCTGGTCGGCCGTCATGCGTCAGATCGCCCAGCGGCCGATGCTCGGATACGGCTATGGAGCGGTCTGGGACAACAAGGCCATTTGGGGCCCGTTGCCTTGGATCTCGCTCCAGCAGGGCTTCTACGCGGACGAGGCGCATGACACATGGCTCGGGGTCTGGCTCGAGCTTGGCTATGTCGGCCTCGCCGCCTGGGCGCTGCTGTTTACGAGCGTCTGGCTGAGAGCCCTGCGGACGCTCTACCTGCCCGCGGCCTCGTATCTTCCGCTGCCGTTCCTGGCGGTGTTCAGCCTGAATGGGATCACGGAGTCGACCGCGCTCGTGCAGAACGACCTGACCTGGCTGATGTTCACGGCCATTGCGGTCAAGCTCGCGATGCCGCCGTCGCCGCGCGAGGAAACGCGGCCGGGGACCCGCGCCCGATCACCGGCCTCCGCGCGCGGCGCCCTTCACAGCGATCCGGGCGCTGGGGTTCCGTCCGAGAGTCCGGGCTGACGGGGTGTGCCCGTAAAACTGGATGTTGACCCACCACAGCGCTTTCCCAAGGCCGCGGGCGGCCTGGTCCGAAGCCGAGGCGCGGTCCTCGGCGCGCGCCAGCCACTTGCCGGCGGCCACAAGCCCGAAGGCCAAGGCCTGTGCGGCGCCGATCGCCATCCAGCGAACCACGCCCAGCCAGTCCGGTGGGCTCGAGACGGCGCAGGCCACCGCCGGACCGTGCCCGAAGGCGAAGGCGCGCGCGATCGTGTAGCGCAAGCTGAACCGCTCCGGCTGGGGGTGTTCGAAGAGGCTGGCGGCGGGCGCCCAAGCGAACCGGGCGCCTGCCGCGCGCATGGCGCCGAACAGAAGATCGTCCTCGCCGCCGGTCTGGTTCCTGCGCTCGGAGAACGGCCGGTGCGGGTCTGGCAGCGCCGCGCGCCTGACCAGGCTGTTGCCGCAGGCGGTGTGGCCGACCGTGAGGCCCGCCTCCGCGGGGCCGAGGTGCGAGAAGAAGCGTTCGAAATAGGCGCGATGCTCTACGATTTCGGCCGGGATCCAGGCCTGCACCGGCCCGAACACGGCATCGGCGTCAAACCGCGCCTGGACGTCGACAAGCGCGGCCAGCCACCCGTCGGGCGCCTCCTGGTCGTCGTCGAGAGACGCGACGAAAGCGCCAGAGGCGGCGCCGAGGGCGGCGTTTCGGGCGTTGGCGACGCCGCTGCGCGGCTCATGCACGTAGATCACCGGGAAGGGCGCTTCGGCCGCCAGCAGCTCGGCCGTTGAACGGGCGGAAGGAACCTGATCGTTGTCGGCGATCACGAGCTCCAGCGTCGCAGGGGCCACTCCCGTCTGGCGAAGCGCCGATCGCGCGGCGCGCGCCAAGCCCAGCGGCCGGCGCTGTGTGGGGATGACGATGGAAATCGTCGCGGTGGGCTGTGTTGGCATGGGCGTCTCTCAGCCGGCCAGCACGCGTGCCGCGGCTTCCCTGACGGGCAGCACATCGACGCCCGCGTCGGCGAGCGCGCCGATCACCGTCTCCAGCTCCTCTCGCCGGCAACCAAATGGCGACGGGTCCGGTGACACGTCGTGGGTGAAGAACACGAGCCACCCTGCCCTCTCGCGCGCCTCTGCGACGAGGTCGGCCAAGACGGGCCTGGTCGAAGCCGCGGTGGCTCTCCAGACCGACGGCGCGCAGCTCGGCGAAGTCGATCACGCCGGCGTTCAGGCCGGCGAGCACGCCGCGGCAAGCCAAGAACCGCCTGGAGTAGAACAACTTGGAGCGGATCGATGTCGACCCGTACGGGTAGGCGAACGTCTCCGGGACGTCGCCGTCGAGCGCATCGGCGGCGAACGAACGATTGGCCTCGTGGTCGCGCTGGCGGTCCGCGTCGCGGGCGAGGGACGCGTCCTGGTGGGCGAAGGTGTGACAGCCGATCTCGTGGCCAGCCTCGCGCAAGCGCTGAAGGTCGGCGCGATCGTGCTGCTCCAGGCCCTCGAAAGTCGCGCCGGTGTGCCCTCCGCAGACGTAGTAGGTGCCGCGCACGCCGGCTGCTTCCATGGCCTCGGCGCCCGCGTGTGTAGCCGAGCGGGGCACATCGTCGAACGATAGGCTCGCCACGGCCCGTGTCAGCTTCGAGCGGACCGGCTTGACGGGGATGCGCTTGGCCACCGCCTGAGAGACCCTGCGGGCAAACGGTCGAACCGGGTCCAAGGGCGTGCCTCGTTAAAGCCGGGACAAAGAGCGCCGGCGCCTGCCCGGGCTGCCAGAAACGTGCCATGAAACGGCACGAAGCCTGCAAGGATCGGCCGTTCTTCAGCAAGAGGCGCCCCATGTCTGCCCTGGTCTCGACCGTCCAACCCCATTCGGCCACCTGGACCTTTTTCGAGGGCGCCTGGCATGAGGGCAACGTCGCGATCATGGGCCCGCGCACGCAGGCGGCGTGGCTCGGCGGAAGCGTGTTCGACGGCGCCCGCTCGTACGACGGTGTGACACCCGACCTCGACCTGCACATGGCCCGGGTGAACCGATCTGCCAGCGCCTTCCTGCTCAAGCCGGTGGTCGCGCTCGAGACGTGGCTGGAACTCGCCCGGGAGGGGGTGAAGAAGTTCGCGCCGTCGGCGGCGCTCTATATCCGCCCGATGTACTGGGCCGATTCCGGCGCGGGCGGGGGCGTGAAGTTCGACCCCGAGACCACCCGCTGGTGCCTCTGCCTCTACGAGACTCCGATGCCCGGTGAGCGCGACCTCGCCATCACGCTGTCGCCGTTTCGCCGGCCGACCCTGGAGACGGCGCCCGTCGACGCCAAGGCCGGCTGCCTCTACCCGAACGGGTCGCGCGCCCTGATCGAGGCCGCACAGCGTGGCTTCGACAACTGCCTGATGAACGACATGCTGGGCAACGTGGCCGAACTCGCCAATTCCAACGTCTTCTTGGTCAAGGACGGCGTGGTCTTCACGCCGGTCCCGAACGGGACCTTCCTTGACGGAATCACACGCCGCCGGGTGATCGGGCTCCTGCGCGGTGATGGGCTCGACGTGGTCGAGACAACGCTGCGCTATGCCGACTTCCAGCGGGCCGATGAGATCTTCTCGACCGGCAACTTCGCCAAGGTTTCCGCGATCACGGGCATTGACGAGCGGCGGCTGACGCCCGGGCCAGTCTATCGTCGCGCGGCCGCGCTCTACCGCGACTTCGCCCACGCCGCCACGCCGGTGGCCCTCGCCAGCTAGCCCATCGCTTTCAGGGCTGCGGCGCGAATTCCGCCCAACGTCTGGGTGGGGCTGACGCCCTCGGCGTCGTACTTCACGTGCACGATGGCTGGCAGGCCGGCGGCCGACGCCGCCTCGAAGGCGGCCGGAAAGTCGGCGGTGCGCTCGACGGTCACACCGAACCCGCCAAAGGCGCGCGCCGTAGGCCGCGAAGTCGGGGTTGACCAGATCGGTGGCCATGACGCGCCCCGGGAACTCGCGCTCCTGGTGCATGCGGATGGTGCCATACGAGGCGTTGTCGAGCACGACGACGACGATCGGCAAGCCGTACTGTACGGCGGTCGCGAACTCCTGGCCGTTCATCAGGAAGTCACCGTCGCCGTTGATCGAGACGATGCGGCGCTTGGGGTGCAGGCGCTGCATGGCGACCGCGGCCGGCATGCCGTAGCCCATCGAGGCCGAGGTCGGCGCGATGTGGCTGGCCAGCCGGCGGAAGCGGAAGAAGCGGTGCAGCCAGGCGGCGTAATTGCCTGCGCCGTTGCAGATGATGGCGTCGGCCGGCAGCGTCTCGCGCAGCCAAATCATGACCTCGGCAAGGTTGACCGCTCCGGGCTGCGGCGTGGGCGCCTCTGACCAGGCGAGATAATCGGCATGCGCCGCCTCGGCGGTCCCAGCCCACGCCGGCGCGGGGGCGGCGACGAGGCCGTCGAGGGCGCCCGCGAATCCGGCCGGGCTCGCCTGGATCGAGAGCTCAGGCGCGTAGACCTGCCCGAGCTCTTCGGCGCCCGGATACACGTGAACGAGACGGGTCTTCGGCCGCGGGGCGTCGAACAGGCCGTATCCCTGCGTCGTCACCTCATCGAGCCGTGCGCCAATGGCCAGCACGAGGTCGGCCGCCTTCACGCGCGCCACCAGCCTCGGGTTCGCGCCCAACCCGAGATCGCCGGCATAGTTGGGATGCAGCGGATCAAACAGCGGCAGGCGACGGTAGGCGGTGGCGACGGGCAGCGCGAAGCGCTCGGCGAAACGGCGGATGGCTGCGCTCGAGCCCTCGTCCCAGCGGCTGCCGCCCAGCAGCATCACCGGCGCATCGGCGCCGTCGATGAGCCCCTGCAGCGCGTCCAGCTCTCGCCCGCTGGGCGCTGGCTCGGCGGGGACGGCGGTCGGCGCGTCGCGGGCGGTGGTCGGCCGGCTCAACATGTCGTGCGGCATGCCGAGCACGACCGGCCCGGGGCGCCCGTTCATGGCCGTGTGGAAGGCGCGAGACACGTACTCGGTCACTCTTGATGCGTCGTCGATCTCCGCGGACCATTTGGTCATCGAACCGAACACGGCCCGGCAATCGATCTCCTGCCAGGCCTCGCGATCGCGCGATCCACCGTCCACCTGGCCGACGAACATGATCATCGGCGTGGAGTTCCTGGCGGGCGATGTGGATGCCGGCCGCGGCGTTGGCGGCGCCCGGCCCACGGGTCACGAAGCACACGCCCGGCCGGCCCGTCGCCTTTCCAACCGCGTCGGCCATCATCGCCGCGCCGCCTTCCTGGCGGCAGACGGTGACCGTGATCTCGCGGTCGCGCAACGCATCGAGCACGGCGAGAAAGCTCTCGCCTGGCACGCAGAACACATGCTCGACGCCCTGCACGATCAGCTGGTCGACCAGGGCTTGCGCGGCGGTGCGGGCTTTGACGTCGAGCTTCATGGGGCAGGCGCCGCGCGGCCGGCCAGTGGCGCGAGGGCCGTGGTCCAATACTTGCGAGCCTTGGGCGCAGAGCCACGCGTGAGCAGATCGCCGACGTCCCCCGGATCACTCTCCTCGATCAGGCGGCGGCGGGTTTTTGGCAACGAGGACATTGGGTTCCGGACTTGAAGACGATGGACCGACAGAAGACCGGCGAACCGGCGCACCGCGGCTCAAAGCAAGATTCATGCGCAACCTCGGCCCAGTTCGGCGCCACTTGGAGACAACAGTCATGACCGTCCGCACCGCCATCCTCGCCAAGTTCAAGGAGGTCGCCGCGAGCCAGGAAAAGGCGCTCGCGCCGCTGACCGACGAGCTTGTGCTGCTCGAGTCGGGCCTGGATTCGCTCTGCTTCGCGATCATCGTGGCCACACTGGAAGACGAGCTGGGATACGACCCGTTCAGCGCCGCGGACGATGTCTACTTCCCGGTCACGCTCGGCGACTTCGTGGCCTTCTACGAGACGGCCGCTCTCGAGCATGCCGCAGCCTAGCCGACCGCTCCGGGCGACCCTTCGGGCCTCTCCGCGGCTCGCGGCCCGACGCCTGTGGGGCGTGTCGCGCGAGCTTCGGCTCGCCGACGTCGCCGCCGGCACGGCGCTCGGCGCCGCCGCCCGGGAGGCCTTGCGCGGGCGCGCGGTGCTGCTTCGAACCGAGAGCACGCTCACAGCCGCGGTCGCGCTGATCGAACTCGACGGGCTCGCGCGGCGCATCGTCATCTGCCCGCCGGACCTGAACGACGACGACCTTCCCGGCGTCGCCGCCACGGCCGGCGTCGAGGCGGCCGTGCTCGACGCGCCGACGCCGGCGATCGAGGCGCTCGACGTGCCGCTCGCACCGGTCGGCGCCGCGTTCGAGCCGCTTGCCGAGACGCCCGCCGACAACGCCCAGACCGAATGGGTGATGTTCACCTCCGGCACGACCGGCGCCCCGAAAATGGTCGTCCACACGCTGGAGGGGCTGACCGGCGCCATCAGACCGGCGGCGGCGGGCTCGATACCTCCGGTCTGGGGCACCTTCTACGACATCCGCCGCTACGGCGGTTTGCAGATCCTGCTGCGCGCGCTGGTCGGCGAGGGCTCGATGGTGCTGGCCGAGCCGGGCGAGCCGTTGCGCCGACCTGCTCGCGCGTTTCGGCCGCCTCGGCGTCACCCACCTCACCGGCACGCCCTCGCACTGGCGGCGCGTGCTGATGAGCCGCGACAACGCTCCGCTCGCGCCCGGCTACGTCCGCCTCTCTGGCGAGATCGCCGACCAGGCGGTGCTCGATGCGCTGAAGGCGCGCTTTCCTCGAGCCGCGATCGGCCACGCCTATGCGTCGACCGAGGCCGGCGTCGGTTTTGAGGTGAACGACGGGCTGGAGGGCTTCCCCACAAGGTTCGTCGACCAGCAGTCCGGCGAGGTCGAGATGCGTGTCGTCGACGGCTCGCTCCGCCTGCGCTCGCAGGCGGACGGCGACGGCATACCTCAACGCCGATCAGCCGCCGCTGGTCGACGCCGAGGGGTTCGTCGACTCCGGCGACATGGTCGAGCGGCGAGGCGACCGCTTCCATTTCGTCGGCCGCCGCGGCGGCATCATCAATGTCGGCGGCCTGAAGGTTTCGCCCGAGGAGGTCGAGGCGGTAATCAACCGTCACCCCGCCGTGCGGGCGGCCTTGGTCAAGGGCCGGCGCAACCCGATCACCGGCGCGATCGTCGTGGCCGAGGTCGTGCTCGGCCGATGCGGCCAACGACGAGGCCGCGGTCAAGGCCGAGATCCTGTCGGCCTGTCGCCGCGATCTGCGCGCCGCACAAGGTTCCGGCGGGGCTTCGGTTCGTGCCGGCGCTGGCCATGACCGCCGGCGGCAAGCTGGAGCGGGTCGGTGCGTAACGTCCTCGTCACGGGCGGCAGCCGCGGGATCGGCCTCGCCATCGCCCGCAAACTCGCCCTCGACGGCTACCGGGTCGTGGCGCTGGCGCGTTCGGAAGGCGGCGAGCTCGGCCCGGCGATGAAAGAGGTCGCCGCCGCCGCCGCCGGCGAACTCAATTTCGAGCCTTTCGACCTTGCCGAGGTGGACGCGATCCCCGAGCTGGCCCGCCGCCTGAAGACGCGGGTCGGCCCCTTCTACGGGCTCGTCAACAACGCCGGGCTCGGGACAGACGGCCTGCTCGCCAACATGCACGTCTCGCAGATCGAGACCCTGGTCCGGGTGAACACGGTCGCGCCGATCGTGCTGACCAAGCACATCGTCCGTGCGATGATGACCCAACGCGAAGGCCGCATCGTCAACATGGCCTCGATCGTCGCCTCGACCGGCTACAGCGGGCTTTCCGTCTATGCCGCGACCAAGGCCTCGCTGATCGGCTTCACCAAGTCGCTGGCGCGCGAGGTCGGACGCATGGGGATCACGGTCAACGCCGTGGCCCCCGGCTTCCTCGACACCGAGCTGACCAAAGGCCTTGGCGAGGACGGCCGCGAGCAGGTCGTGCGCCGAAGCGCCCTGCGTCGGCTGGCCGACGTCGAAGACGTCGCCGCCGCCGTCGCCTACCTGATGAGCGAGGGCGCCCGAAACGTCACCGGCAGCGTGCTGACGGTGGACGCCGGCAACACCGCCTAGAGCTTCAGCGCCTCGCGCACGCCGGCCGGCCAGGCGTCCATATCCGCGCCGTGGGTGGCGAACATGGCGACCGCCAGGCGGTCCATGCCGAACGCGACGCAGCCGGTATGGGCGGGGGAGCCGTCGGCCAGCACAAGGTCCCAGGTCAGGCCGAAGTGGTCCTGGTGGTAGTTGAAGCTCATGCAGGCGGTCGGCTCATCGTGCGAGCGCACGGGGACCAGGAGCTCGAACTTCAGCGCCTGCTCGCGCTGGCTGGCGGCGGCGAGCTGGCCGCCGCGGCCGAAGAAAGGATCGTTGGCCAGGTCGACGCGATGGTTCAGGCCCAGCTGGTCGGCCAGCGCGACGGCCCGTGTCACCCAGGCGTCGCGGAACGCTGCGATCTGCTCGGGCGTACCGATGCGGACATATTCGCGCATGCGGAACGACTGGAACCTGTCGATGTCGGTCGAGGGCTCGCGGCGAAAGCAGTCGGCGGCGACGTCGAAGGTCAGGCCGCCAGTGGGCACCGGCCCGCGCGCGGCGGCGAGCGGATACACCGGGTAGCAGGCGGCCGGCGCCAGCACGAGATCGGCGGGCTCGAGCTCGGCGGTCCAGTCCTCGCCCTCGTAGAAGCGGGAGACGATGCCGCGGATGTGCCGCTCGTCGCCGCAGAGGCAGCTCACCGCGCCCAGGAGGTTCGGGAAGCTCTTCAGATAGCCGTGGCGCTCGAGATGGGCGCGGCTCATCACCGGCGGGAACCGCATCACCTCGGCGTCGGCCGGGCGATGGCGCGAGATCAGCGCGGTCAGCGCTTCGACCACGCTCTCGTACCGCCCGGTGCGCGCATAGACGCCGTCGATGCCGGTCTCGTGGAAGAGGTCGTGCTTCAGCGCCGCGAGCGCCGCCGCGTCGCCGACCGCCAGTTTCGGCTGCATCCCCACGGCGTTCAGCTCCTCAGCGAGGTCGCGACCTCGCCAAGCAGCGTGGCGGTCGCCACGTTGCCGAGGATGCGGTCGTTGTTGATCATGATCGGCGAGGAGAGCACGTCGCGAAGGTGGCGGCCGATGCTGACGTCGGTGTCGTTGCGGTAGCTCGAGAGACCGCCGACGCGCATGGCGCTCATCACGGTCTGGACCGCGAGCTCCGAGGCGTCGACCTTCAGGAGGCTGATCGCGGTCTGGAACTCCATGGTCGAGAGCGCGTCGGCGTCGTCGGCGATGGCCTCGTAGCGGTCGACAACGGCGACGATCAGCGCGCGCAGCGCCCGCAGCGAAGCCGTGGCCTTGGAGAAGTGCGGCGCGCTCGGAGGAAGCTCGCCGCCTCCGCGCATCGCCTTGCGGACGTATTTGCGCGCCCGCTCCACCGCGCCCGCCGCGATCCCCGCCCAGGCGCTGGACCAGAGAATGTGCGCCGCCGGCACCATGCTCTGGGCGTGGATAGCCTCGTAGGGGGTGGTCATGACCTGGGCCGCATCGCCCGTGGCGTCGAGGTTGAAGCCCCCGCTGCAGGTGCCGCGCATTCCGAGCGCGTCCCACGACAGAGTGGGCTCCAGCGTGTAGTCGCTGGCGAGCAGCACCACGAGCACTTGGTCCGAGGCCGTGGCGTCGGCCGCCCGGCGGGCGGTGGTGACGACGGCGTCGGCCTGGGCGCCGTAGGAGATCACGGTCGCGTCGCGCTTCAGGCTGAAGCGGGAGCCGACCCGCTCGACCGGCGCCTCGCTCGAGCGGACGTTGCCGCCGCCCTGGCCCTCGGTGGTCGAAGAAGCGACAAGCATTTGCTCGTTGGTCAGCTTGCGCAGGAAGGCGCGGATCCAGGCGCTGTCCATGCCGTGCCGGACCACGCAGGCGATCTTCACCTGGTGCATCGCGTAGATCATTGCGGTCGCCGCGCAGGCCTGGCCCAGCGTGTAGCAGATGTCGGAGAGCTCGCTCAGGCTGGCGTCCTCGCCGCCCAGGCTCGCCGGCGCCATCACCCCCATCAGGCCCTCGGCCTTGGCCGCGGCGATCGCCTCGGCGGGGAAGCGCCCGCCGCGATCGACGTCGTCGGCGAACTGCGCCGCGACAGCGGCCGCCCGGCGCGCGCGCGCCATCAAGTCCTCTGGCGCCCTCTTTGCGCCTCGCACAAGTCGCAAGGCTGGGCCGGGGCGGTCGAGTTCGTGAAGGGTCATGCGCGGCTCCTGGCGCTGGGTTCGTGCGACCCGTCCGCCTGGGACAGGTGTCCCAATGATGGGCGGGATCAACAAGTTGCCGGACGAGCTTCAAACCGCGTGCCAAGCTTGTTTGTGCAGCGGGCGAGGCTGGCACACGTTTTGCTCAACTTGGCCGGCGCTTCCCCGGGCCGCCTTCCTTGGCACGCAAGGGGATTCCCGTGCGCACGCAGCGAGGAGTCGGCATGTCGGACTTGGCGGTTTATTCGGGACGGGCGCAGATCGCCGCCATCGTCGAAGCCCTCCTGGTCCGCAAGAAGGCCCGGGCCGACGTCGGGATCGACGAGGATCTGCTCGACTGCGGGCTGACCTCGCTCGACATGGTCAACCTGATGCTGGCCGTCGAGGACGAGTTCGGCATCGAGATTCCGCAAAGCCAGATGACGCCGGACAACTTCCGCACCATCGCGGCCATCGACCGGCTGGTCTATCTGGTGGCGGGCTAGCGGCGGGCGGCGGCTGAAATGCCCCTCGACCGGCGCGCCAGTCGCCTCCTGGACATGCTCGCCGCGACCCACCGCGCCGATGCGCCGCGGGAGACGGCAGACGACCGCCGCCACGCCCTGCGGACGCTGGCCCACACCGTCGAGAGCCTTCCCGAGCCGGCCCCCGAGACGCGCGAAGGAGCGATCCTCGCCGCCGACGCCGACATCCCATTCCGCATCTACGCGCCAGCCAACGCGGGCGACCGCCTCTTGCCCGGGCTCTATATCGTCCACGGCGGCGGCTGGGTCGCTGGCGACCTCGACACCCACGAGGGCTTGTGCCGCCGCCTCGCCGAGGCGGCCGACTGTCGCGTGATCGCGGTCGACTATCGGCTGGCGCCCGAACACCCCTTTCCCGCCGCGCTGACCGATTGTCTGGCCGCGACGCGCTGGGTGATCGAGAACGCGGCGGCCCTCGGCTGCGATCCTGCCCGGATCGCGATCGGCGGCGACTCCGCCGGCGGGGCGCTGGCCGCCAGCGTCTGCCACATCCTGCGCGATGCGGGCGGACCGACCGTGGCGCTGCAGGTGCTGATCTGTCCCATCCTCGACATCGCCGAGGAGTCGGCGTCGCGACGCATATTCGCCGAAGGCTACTTCGTCAGCCGCGCGACCATCGAGCGCGACATCGAAGACTACTGCCCGCCCGGCGTGGACCGGGCCGATCCACGTGTCTCGCCGCTGCGCGCGCTTCGCTTCGACGGCCTCCCGCCGGCGGTGATCCATGCCGCGGAGTTCGACCCCTTTCGCGACGAGGCGGCCGCCTATGCCGCGGCGCTGCGCAGGGCCGGCGTCCGTGTGCGCGAGGTGCGCCACCCGGGGATGATCCACTATTTCTACGCGATGGCGCGGGCGATCCCCTATGCGCACACGGCCGCCGAAGCGATCGGCGCCGACATGCGGGCCGCCTTCGCCGAGGTTCAGAAGCGGACGCCGCCCTCCACGATCGCCGCGAAGGCCGCCGCGTCCAGCGCCTCGTAGGCGCCCTTCGCCCTGTCGTCGAAGTAGAGCGGGTCGAAGACCCGCCCCGGGTCGAAGCCCTCGTCGGCCATCGTCTGCTTGCGGGTCTTGAACGTCTCGGTGGTCTCGAGGCTGGCCGCCAGCCGCAGGAAGAGCGGCCGCGCGTAGGCCGGAAGGCGTTGGCTCAGATGCACGCGCAGGCCGGCGAGGTCGAAGCCGTCGCCCGCGACCAGCGCGGCCATGCCGGCGCGGCCCGCGGCGTTCGGGACGCTCACCCCAAAGACGCTCACGGCCTGAACGCCTGGGAAGCTCCCGATCGCCTGGGCCACCTCAGTGGTCGCCACGTTCTCGCCCTTCCAGCGGAAGGTGTCGCCGATGCGGTCGACGAAGTGGAAGAAGCCTTCGCTGTCCTGGCGCATCAGGTCGCCAGTGCGCATCCAGGCATCCCCAGCCTTGAAGACGTCGCGGAGGATCTTGTTCTCGCTCTCGACCGCGTCGGTGTAACCCTCGAAGCGCCCGCCGCCAGCGCCGGCGCCGACCCGCCCGATCGCTTCGCCGGCCTCGCCCCGCTCGGCCGGGATGCAGAAGCCGTCCGCCCCGCGCGCCGGAGCGCCGCGCTCGGCGTCGTGGCGGACGATGGCGACCGGGAAGCGGTGGGCGAGGAAGGGCGGGATGCGGCCGATCGCGCCCGGCCGGCCCTCGACGTTGAACAGCGAGAAATTCCCCTCGGTCGCGGCGTAGAATTCGAGGATGCGCGGAATGTCGAACCGCTCCTGGAACGCGGGCCAGACGTCACCCGTAAGGCCGTTGCCGCACACGATCCGCAAGCGATGGGCGCGCTCCTTCAGGTGGGTCGGAGCCGCCAGCAAGTAGCGGCAGAGCTCGCCGATGTACTGGAACATCGTGCAGTCGAAGCGGTTGATATCGCTCCAGAACGCGCTGGCGGAGAAGCGCTCGGCGATCACCGCCGCGCCGCCGGCGACCAGCACCGAGCCGGTCGCGACCACGCCGCCGACGCTGTGGTACATCGGCAGGCAGTTGTAGAGGCGATCCTCAGGTTTCGCGCCGGTCAGGCCAGCGAACCAGGCGCTCCAGCTCATCACGCGCCGATGGCTGACGTTGGCCGCCTTCGGCAGGCCGGTCGTGCCCGATGTGTAGATCAAGAGCGCGCGGTCATCGAGCGTGACCGACGACGCGCTTGGCTCGAACGGCGCGCCATCGGCTGCGTCAACCGCGATGTCGACGCGGAGCGCGCCCTTGCCGCCATGGGTCCAGATCGCCGGCGCGCGGGGCGTCGACCACAGGGCCTCGCGCAGCGGGCTCTCGAGCGTCGCATCGACGATGATGAGCTTGGCTTCGGCGACCGCGAGACAGTGCGCCAGCGCCGGGCCGCGCAGGTTGGTGTTGATCAGCGCGACGACCGCGCCGATGCGGGTCAGACCCAGCCAGACCGCCATGTACTCCGGCCGGTTCGGCATCAGGAGCGCCACGACGTCGCCCTTTTCCACCCCTTGGGCCAGCGCCCAGCGGGCGTAGCGGCGGGCGCGGACGGCCAGCGCCTCGAACGAGAAGGTTTCGCGGTCTGAGATCAGCGCCGGCGCGGCGCCGAAGCGCCTGGCGAGCTCGTCGATCGCGACCGGCAGCGTCCGCGTCGGCTCGGCGTCGAGACGAGCGGTCAGTTCGAGCGCGCGCAGCCAGTCCTTCGAGGCCGACCGAACGGGGGCGGCTGCCGGGGTGACGCGGTTTCAGATTGGCGCTGACGGCGGACATCGCGCCGCCAGCACGCAAGGCGCGCGCCACCTCCCCCGCGCGCGAGCGGCACGCCTCATGCTCGTTTCCGCGCGTCCGGGCCGCTTGCGCGCCAAATCGAGACCGGTCCGGCCGAGGAGCGCCTATGCGTCGCGAGACCATCGCCGTCCATGCCGGGTTCGACTCCGATCCAACGACGCACGCCGTCGCGACGCCGATCTACCAGACGGCGGCTTACGCGTTCGACTCGGCCGACCATGGCGCCGCGCTCTTCAACCTCGAGATCGACGGCTTCCGCTACAGCCGGATCAGCAACCCGACGACCAGCGTGCTCGAGCAGCGCGTCGCCGAGCTTGAAGGCGGCGTCGGCGCGATCGCGCTCGCCTCCGGACAGGCGGCCCTCTACTACGCCTTCGTCACACTTGGCCGACGGCGGCGGCAACATCGTCGCGACGCCGCAGCTCTACGGCACGACCCACTCCCTGCTGTCGCACGTTCTGCCGCGCCAGGGCGTCGAGGGCCGCTTCGCCGCCTCCGACCAGGCCGCGGACATCGAGCGGCTGATCGATGCGAACACGCGCGCGGTCTTCTGCGAGAGCGTCGGCAACCCCGCCGGCAACATCTGCGACATCGAGGCGATCGCGGCCGCGGCGCACCGCCATGGCGTGCCGCTGATCGTCGACAACACCGTTCCGACGCCGGTTCTGCTGCGCCCGATCGAGTACGGGGCGGACATCGTCGTCCACTCGCTGACCAAGTTCATGGGCGGCCATGGCACGACCCTCGGCGGCGCGGTTGTCGATTCCGGCCGTTTCGACTGGGCGGCCAACGCCGACCGCTTCCCGATGTTCAACGAGCCGGACGAGTCCTATCACGGCCTCGTCTACGTCGACCGCTTCGGGCCGAGCGCGTACGTCGCCCGCATGCGCAGCGTCTATCAGCGCACGACCGGGGCGGTGCTGGCGCCCTTGAGCGCCTTCCTTCTGCTGCAGGGCATCGAGACCGTCGCGCTCCGCGTCGAGCGTCACGTCGAGAACGCCCGCGCGCGTTGCCGAATTCCTGCGCGCCGACCCGCGCGTGGACTGGGTGACCTACACAGGCTTCGCCGACAACCCGCACCACGCGCTGGCCCAGAAGTACCTCGGCGGGCGACCGCCCTCGCTGATGACCTTTGGCGTGAAGGGCGGATACGAGGCGAGCAAGGCCTTCTACGACCGGCTGAAGCTGATCAAGCGGCTGGTGAACATCGGCGACGTGAAGTCTCTGGCGTGCCACCCGGCCTCCACCACCCACCGCCAGATGAGCGACGAGGCGCGGGCGAAGGCCGGGGTGACGCCGGAGATGATCCGCCTCTGCGTGGGCATCGAGCACGCCGATGACATCATCGCCGACCTCGACCAGGCGCTTGGCGCATCCGTCGCCCTGCCCTACCCGGTGGCGGCCGAGTGATCCCCGCCGCGCACCGCGCGCCTTTGGTCATCGGGCTGGTCAACAACATGCCCGATGGCGCCCTGCAGGCGACCGAGCGGCAATTCGAGGGGCTGCTCGGCGAAGCGGCCGGCGGGGCCGACGTCAGCCTGCGCTACCTCTCCCTGCCCGAGATCGAGCGCGGCGAGCACGCGCGGGCGCACATGCGCGGTCGCTACGCCCATATCGATCGGCTGCCCGCCGCCGGCCTCGACGGCCTGATCGTCACGGGCGCGGAGCCGCACGCCGCGCGGCTGGACGACGAGCCCTATTGGACGAGCCTTACCCGCGTCATCGACTGGTCGCGGGCCGCCGAGGTCCCCGCGGTCTGGTCCTGCCTCGCCGCCCACGCGGCGGTGCTGCACCTGGATGGCGTCGAGCGCCGCCTGCTCCCCGTCAAGCGCACCGGCGTCTTCACCAGCGCGCTGGCCCGGCGCCATTCGCTTCTCGCCGAGACGCCGCCGCCGATAGCGCCCCACTCGCGCCTGAACGAGGTCGTCGAAAGCGATCTGCTGCCGGCCGGCTACCAGGTGCTGACCCGCTCGCCGGAGATCGGCGTCGACCTCTTCATCAAGCCCGGCCCGGCGCTCGCGCTGTTCTTCCAAGGGCACCCTGAGTACGCCGCCGAAACCCTGCTGCGCGAATACCTGCGCGATGTGGGACGATTCCTCCGTGGGGAGCGGGCGGTTCATCCAGAGCCCCCCGGCGGGCTACTTCAAAGCCAGGACGCTGGGCGTGTTGGGCGAGCTCGCGCTGGACGCCAGTCGCGACCCGCGGCGGATCGCCGACTACGTCCGCGTGACCGATGGCCGATCGCCGGGTGCGACCTGGCGGCCGTGGGCGGTCGCCATTTATAGGGCCTGGCTCGAGCACATCTGGGAGCGGAAGACGGGGCGCCTCGCCGCCCGAGAAACCGACGTGCTCGCATCCAGCCGGCGCGCCGCCACCTCGACGGCCTAGCCGCCTCTCAGCGCGGCGACCAAAGTCCAGACGCCGAGCAACGCGAACAGGCCGGCGGAGGCGAACCGGATCAGCCTGAGCGGCGCGACCTTGACCGCCGCCTCGCCCACAAGCACCGCCGGCACGTTGGCGATCATCATGCCCAGCGTCGTCCCCGCCGCGACGCGGAAGACCTCGTGGAAGCGCGCGGCCAACGACAGCGTCGCGATCTGGGTCTTGTCGCCGATCTCGACGATGAAGAAGGCGATCGCGGTGGTCAGGAAGACGTCGAAGCGGGTCGCGTGGTGCTGCTGGGCGTCGGCCTTGTCCGGGATCAGCATCCAGACGGCGGTCGCGAAGAAAGAAATGGCCAGCACCCAGTCCAGCCAGGCCCCCTTGAGCAGGCCGGAGAGCAGGAAGCCCGCCGCCGCGGTCAGCGTGTGGTTCGCCGCCGTGGCGACCAGGATGCCGGCCAGCACCGGCCAGGGCTTGCCGAAGCGCGCGGTCAGCACGATCGCGAGCAGCTGGGTGCGGTCGCCGATCTCGGCCAGGGCGACCACCAGTGTCGAGAGGAGAACCGGCTCCATCGCCTCTTTCGCGCCGTCCGGCCTTCCGGGCCGCCGCCGGGCGAGGTATCCGAAGCGCCCGGGCTGGACAAGCGAGCGGAGCCGCCATGGCCAATGACAGCGTCACCATCTTCCACAACCCGAACTGCGGGACCTCGCGCAACGTGCTGGCGGCGCTGAAGGACGCCGGCCTGAAACCCAGCGTGGTCGAATACCTCAAGGCCGGCTGGACCAAGCCGCAGCTCATGGGCCTGCTGGCCGCGATGAAGGCGCGGCCGCGCGACATCCTGCGCACGCGCGGCACGAACGCCGAGACGTTGGGCCTGACCGCATCGAACGCCAGCGACGAAGCCATCCTACGACGCCATGGTCGCCGAGCCGGTGCTGGTCGAGCGCCCGATCGTCGTCACGCCCAAGGGAACCGCCCTCTGCCGCCCCGCTGACCGCCTGCAGGCGCTGCTTTGACCGCGTGTTCCTCGCGAGCAACAGAAGGCGGCTTGCCGCCGAAGGGACCACGAAAAACACGAAAAGCACGAACGGCAGAGGGATGAGTTCGCGCGGCGCCTCTTCCACCGTCATGGCCCGACTTGTTCGGGCCACCCATGATCACCGTGCCATGTGAGTGTTCATGGGTCCCCCGCATTCGCTTCGCTCCAGCGGGGGATGACGGGAGAGAATGGGGCCGTTCGTGCTTTTCGTGCTTATCGTGCTCAAGAGCGGCCGGCGTTGGCCCGCTGAGTTCCCCGGCACGCGCTCTGGCCCGGCGGCCCTTGCATCGGCTAAAACCCGCTCATGAGCGAACAGCCTTCGGGTCCCACCTCCCAGAGCTACATCTCCCAGCGCCTGCGCCTGCACTACGCCGACTGGGGCAACCCCGACGCGCCGCCGCTGCTGCTCATCCATGGCGGCCAGGACCATTGCCGCAACTGGGACTGGGTCGCCCAGGAACTGCGCGGCGACTACCACATCATCGCGCCGGATCTGCGCGGCCACGGCGACAGCGCCTGGTCGCCGTCAGGCGAGTACGGCATGAGCGCCTACGTCTACGACATCGCCCAGCTGATCCATCAGCAGAGGCTGGCGCCGGTTCGGATCATCGCCCACTCGATGGGCGGCAACGTCGCGCTGCGCTATGCCGGCGTCTATCCGGAGACGGTCACAAAGCTGGTGGCGATCGAGGGCCTCGGCCCTTCGCCCGCCATGATGCGGCGGCGCGAGGAGACGAGCGCGGCCAAGCGCCTGCGCAACTGGATCGAGCAGAAACGCGGCTTTGCCGGGCGCGCGCCACGCCGCTACGCGACGATCGAGGACGCGTTCGCGCGCATGCAGACGGAGAACCGGCACCTGACCCCCGAGCAGGCCCGGTACCTCACCGTGCACGGCGCGGCGCAGAACGAGGACGGCACCTACAGCTGGAAGTTCGACAACTATTGCCGCTCCAACTCGCCGACGGATCTTGCGCCCAAGGAGCTGCAGGAGGTCTGGTCGAACATCGCCTGCCCGGTCCTGTTCGTGAACGGCAAGGAGAGCTGGGCGTCGAACCCGGAGACGGATGGGCGGATGAAGCACTTCAAGGACGGCCGCGTCGTTGAGTTCGAGGGCGCCGGCCATTGGGTGCACCACGACCGCCTCGACGCCTTCCTGGAGACCGTGCGCGCCTTCCTCTGAACGCCCTTCCCGCGCCTTGCCGAGCCACGCTATAGGCGCCGCCCCATGACGATCGCGCGCACCCGCTCAAGTCGCTCAACCTCGCGTCTTTAGACGGCGGGGCTCGTCCCCGCCTGGTCTGGCGGGTGGCGAGCAAGGTGCTCAAACGGTCCCGAAAACCGCGCCTCCGAAAGGATGAGGGTTCGATTCCTTCACCCGCCGCCACCTCAAGGATGGCTGGCAGAGCGGTAATGCAGCGCCTTGCTAAGGCGTAGGCCCGAGAAGGGTCCGTGGGTTCGATCCCCACGCCATCCGCCACGTCCCGTTCCTCCACATCGTGCCACGCGAATCCTGGCGCGGGGCTTGCAGAACCTGGCTTGCACGCTGTGGAGCGGCGACTGGCGCCTCGGAGCCATCGGTTGCCGCCACGGGCCACAGGCAGGGAGTGGCGGATGCTTCTGGACGAAGAGTGGCTCGACGTGGACGCCGAGTTCGAACGCGGGTTGTCCCAGGCCGGGACGTTCTGGGAGCGGATGGGGACGCGGCCTGACTTCCGGGGCAAGCAGGTCATGGAGGTCGGCTCTGGCCTCGGGTTCCTCACCGCCCACATCGCGCTCACCGGTGCGGAGAGCGTGCTCGGGGTCGACATCTCCGCGCCGCGGGTCGCGTTCGGGACTCGCAAGCTCGCCGAGCGGTTCCCGCACCTCACCAATGTCCGCTTCGATTCGACGCCGACCGATCGCATGCCCGAGGCCGAGCGGTTCGACATCGTCGTCTCGCAGAACACCTTCGAGCACATTGTCGACATAGACACGGTGCTGGCGTCCTGCAGCCGTCTGCTGAAGCCGGGCGGCGTCGCCTATCTCGGCTTCAGCCCGCTCTATCACAGCCCATTCGGCGACCACGGCGCCCTGCGGGCCCCGCTCCGCCTGCCCTGGCTGCACCTGATCGCGGGGCGCAAGCAGGTGATCGCCGCCTTCAACAAGGTCAACCACGAAGCCGTCACCACCCTGGCGGAATGCGGCTTCAACGGCCTGAAGCCGGCGAACTTCCTGCGGGCGTTCGCTCAATCTGGGCTGAGGCTGGAGCAGGTCCGCATCAACCCCACCGAGGGGCGACTCAAACGAGCGGCCATGGCCGCGTTCTCCGGCCTGGCCAAGGTCCCGGGTCTGGCCCCGTACTTCACGGTCGGCATGTATGCGATCCTGCGCAAGCCGACGACGCCCTATCTGACGCATGTCGCGCAGCCTGCCGAGTTCCTCGCCGGAATTGACCGGCGCCGCTCGCCCCGACGGGGCCGCCGTGAAGCCGCGCGGTCGGCCGCAGCCAGCGCCGGCTCGCGGCCGGCGACAGCCTGCGGGCGCCGCCGCCGCGCGCGCCACCGGGGCTGGGTAGACCCAGGCGGCATCGTCTTGAGCAAACCGTCACAGATCAGGTCTCTCGACACGTTGAGGGGGCTGGCCGCCCTCAGCGTCGCCGCCTTCCATAGCCGCGACTTGCTCGGCGACACGGCGCTCGTGCCGCACGCCTATATGGCGGTCGATCTGTTCTTCGTTCTGAGCGGCTTTATCCTCATGCACCGCTATGCCGCCGGCGTTGTCAGCGGCGAACTCAGCGCCGCACGGTTCGCCCAGCTCCGCTTTGCGCGGCTCTATCCGTTGTACCTGGCCGCCACGCTCCTCGGCGCGCTGCTGTTCGCCGCCAAGATACTCATGGGCGCCCACGTCGACGGCAGCGTGTCCGACGTGGCCCGCAGCGCCTTGTACAGCGCGATGGTGGTTCCCGATCCCCTGGCGTCTCAGCTGAGGGCGGATGCGCCGCTGTTTCCGTTCCTCGGCCAGGCCTGGTCAGTCCTGTGGGAATTCGTGCTGTCGGCGTGCTTCTTCGCCTGGCTGCGCGCCGGAGGAAAAGGCCTGGGGTGGATTCTGACGCTCGCCATGGCGGCGCTCGGCGTGATGACGATGGCCAACAAGTCCCTCGACGGCGGCTGGCAGTGGGCGACCCTGCCGATGGGCGCCGACGTGGGCGCTGGCCGGCTTTGCCCTCGGGATTCTGGTCGCGCGCATCGCCGGCCCAATCAGCCAGGCATCGAACCGCGGCGGCGCGCGGCTCGCCGCAATTGCCGGCGGCGTCTCCGCAGTCGTCGCCGCGGCTTACATAGGCTTCAGCGGAACCACGGTGTGGCCGGTTGAGCTGGCCGTAGCCTTCCTCGCCTTCCCCCTGATCGTTGGCGGGCTTGCGCTAACCCGGACACCCTGGCTGGAGAACCGGCTCGGCGACGTTCTCGGAGGCGCTTCCTACTCGATCTACCTCCTGCACCGGCTTCTCTTCGACGTCGGCCAAGTGGCGCTGAAGCGCGCCCACCTCGCCCCGTCACCAGCGATTTGGCTCACCGCGATGGTTGGGATGGTGGCGCTATCGTGGTGCTGTTGGCGGACCTTCGAGAACCCCTGCCGGGTTTGGATACAGAGCCTCGGCGTCAAAAAGCGTGTCGCAGCGGCGTCACAACGACCCGCGGCCGCGGTTCAAGGTGACGATCGGAGACGCCGGTCTTCGGCGGCGTAGGTCCTGTCGGGTCGGCGAGTGTTCGGCCCCCGCCATCCGGCAAGGTGGCCCACGAATGCGAAGGGCGTAGGATGCCGGAAAGGCGAGGACCCGCGTGATGGCAGCCCGCGTGAAGTGGATCTCGACGGCTGCGCTCGCCGTGCTGGCGGCCGCCGGCGCCGCCACCGCCGCCGCGCCGACCGTCGTGCCCCTCGACACTGAGACCACCGTGGCCGGGGTTCCGGTCGCCTGCACCGGCGTCGGCGAGGCCAAGCTCAACCCGCACTGGGACAGCTACCCGGTCCGCGTGGCGTTTGCCGGCGCGAACGGCGACCTCCTGGCCGACGAGGCGCTGACCATTTTCGACGAGAGCGGCGCCGTGGTCGTCAGCGTCGGCTGCACAGGGCCGTGGATCCTGCTCAAGCTCCCGCCGGGCGGCTATCGCATCGAGGGATGGCTGCCGAAGCGCGAGGCCGCACGCCAATCCGGCTTTTTCCGCGTGCCGCCCGACGGCCCTGTGCACCTCGACCTGCGCTTTCCCGACGCTTGACCCCTCGGCCATCCGGCGCGCTTGATCGGCCGACGAACAAGGAGCCTGAGCCGCCATGCGATCGAAGCTTCGAACGATTGCGAGCCTTCTCGCCGCCGCGTCTGTGCTGGCGCCGGCGATGCGCGCCATGGCCGAACCGGTCGCGGTCCCGATCGACGGCGAGGCGAGCGTGAACGGCATTGGTGTCGGCTGCACCGGCGTCGGCGAGAGCAAGCTCGATCCGAAATGGCTCGCCTACCCCGTCCGCGTCGAGTTCTCCGACGCCAGCAACGCTTACCTCGCCAACGAAGTGCTGACGGTCCGCAATGCCGGCGGCGACGAGTTGCTCAGCGTCTTCTGCGAGGGCCCCTGGATCCTGCTCAAGCTCGCGCCCGGGACCTACCGCATCGAGGGCCGCGTTCAGGGAACGGACGCCAAACTGGAAACCGCCACGATCCGGCCGCCAAGCCACGGCCAGATGCGCGTCGTCCTGAAGTTCCCCGACCTCTAGCGCGCGCTCCGCGATCGCCGGTCAGACCGGCAGCGTGCGCCGGTTGCGAGCATCGAGCCGGAAGCTGCCGTGCCGGACGCCGCCGCCGAGGACGGGCCAGGTCTCGCCCGCATCGATCGGTTGGCGCGCCGACGCGGTCAGGCCGGCGATATCGAAATGGCTGAGGACGTCGGCGATCCGATCCAGCATCGCGGGGCTCATCTCGCCGGGACGTCCGGTGGCGCGGTACTCGCCCGAAAGACGCATGTCGACTTCGTTGGCGGCAAGGATGGCCGCGGCGGCGGCGCCGATCATGTTCGAGCGCGCCGAGGTCGGCGTCGTCCTTGGCAAGGAAGCCTCGGGCGGCCGGCTGCGCGCGCACCACCGTCTCGACGCCGACGGCCCCCCGAGCATCCCGGAGAGCTCGTCATCCGAGACCCAGTCCGGCCGGTGCGAGAAGGCCGCGTGCAGCAGGCCGGCCTGCACGACGGACGTCTGCAGGTCGTAGCGCACCAGCGCGCTGGCGGTCCCGATCGCGTGGCTGAGAAACGGCCTCCCGTCCGGCCGGTAGAGGCCGTCGAACGCAGGGTCGCCAGATCGCACGCCGTCTCGAGCGCCCGCACCGGTCCTTCGGCGTAGCCACGGGCGATCGCCTGCTCCCGAAGCGCATAGCGGCTCTGGGCGAGCTCGGCGGGCTGCATGCATGCGTCCAAGTCGCCGCGGGCCGAGTCCGGGCGGCGAAGCTCGACCTCCCGCAGACGGGAGGCGGCATAGCTCGTCGAGCCGGCGATCAGGCTGTCCGGGTCGGACCTCGGCCATCGCGTCGCGAACGCCACCGTGCTCCGCCGGCAGGCCTCGACATCCCAGCGCCGTCGGAAGAAGGCGATTTCGGCGAGTGCGCGCGGCTCGAACGCCACATAGGTCACCCGTGCGGTCGGCTCGAAAACGACGTCGACGCCTTGCTCGCGTGCGAAGAGGCCCAGATCGATGTGCTCGTGCATGAGCAGGACATCGTCGGAGATGGCTCCGGGGCGGCGCAACAGGTCCGAGCGGCCGAGCAGGTAGTGGTATTCGGTGAAGTCCACCTTCTCGCGCGGCAGGCTCGCGGCGGCGACGATGGGTTGCTTCTCGAGGCGGTGGGACTCCCGCTCCAGGCCGCGCTCCGGCGGATCCGCCCAGTGGAAGACGCCCCCGGCCATGTGAATGGCGGGCTCGCGGCCGCCGCCGGCCTCGATGTAGAGCGGGCAGACCAGTCCCGCCCCCGTCTCCTCGGCGCAGGCGATCAACTTCGCCAGGCAGCCGCGCTCCACCACGAGGTCGTTGTCGGCGAACGCCACGTACTTGCTGGTGATCTCCAAGAGCGCCGCCTTGCGGGCGACCGACGGCGGGACCCACTCGTCGTGAGCGGATCACCCTGAACCCACGCGAAGCGGCATGCGCCTCGATCATCTTCGCGGTCCTGGGCGCTGAGGCGATGTCCAGATAGACCAACTCGAACGGCGCCTCGTCATCGGCCAGGACGCTGAGCAAAGAGGCTTCCGTCAGGAAGTGCCCCTCCCGCGGAGAGATGACGACGGTGACGAGCGGCTCGGCCATGGCTGATCGCAGTTTGACCACAGTGACGCGGCGTTCAACCGGAATTGCGGTCCGCCTTCGCCTCCGGCTTCGGCGCGACAGCCTTCGCGCAAGCAAGTCAGCTGGCTTGCCGAGCCGTAGCGCGCAGCGCGAAGGCTGGTAGGCCCGGCTGGACTTCGAACCAGCAACCAGACCGTTATGAGCGGCCGGCTCTAACCAATTGAGCTACGGGCCCGCCGTCTTGGCGTGGGTGGGCGGGTTACCATGGGCTGTCAGCCCCTTAAAGCCTGCGTTCAGCTCGAGCGTTGCACTCAAGCCGGCGCCGATCTGGTAGCGTCCGGTCGAAGCCCGAGGAGGCCTGGTGATGAAGAAGCTGATGTTTGCGCTGGTGGGGTTGGCCAGTCTCGCCATGGCGAGCCTGGCGGAGGCGCAGGCCGCCGCCCGCCGCGAGTTCGATGTTCCAGGCCACGACCCTGGCGATCTCGGCGGACGGCCAGTCCAAGATCACGCCGGATCAGGCGTCCATCACGCTCGGCGTGCAGGTGACAGACGCCACCGCCCAGGCGGCCATGCGCGACGATGCGGCCCAAATGACCGGCGTCATGGCGGCGCTGCGCGCCGCCGGCGTGCCGGACAAGGACGTCCAGACCTCGAACATCAGCCTTCAGGCCCAGTACACCTACGTCCAGAACCAGCCGCCGAAGCTGACCGGCTACCAGGCCTCGAACGAGGTCGTGATCACCGTCGAGGACCTCGCCAAGCTCGGGCCGGTCATCGATGCGGTGACGGCGAACGGCGCGAACCAGGTCAGCGGCATCAGTTTCCAGCTTAAGGATCCGACCGCGGCCGAGGACCAGGCGCGTCAGGCGGCGGTGAAGGCGCTGCAGGCCAAGGCCGACCTCTATGCACAAGCCACCGGCTACCACATCGTGCGGCTGGTGAACCTCACCGAGGGCGCGCCGGAGCAGTCGGCGCCCATCCGGCCGATGACGATGGCGTCCGTCCGGGCGGCGGCGCCCACGCCGGTCTCCGCCGGCCAGCTCACGGTCGATATCACCGTCAGCGCCGTCTACGAGCTCGCCCGGTAGGGTCCAAAAGGTGCGGCCCGCCGAGACAGGGGTGAGGTCCCGGCGGGCGCGCGCGGCCGCAAAGGCGCGATCGGCTCGATCGCTGCTCAGGCGGCCGCTATGGAGAACGACTGGGTGCGCAGCGCGTGGGCCAGCGCCGCTTTCAGCGCCGCCTCCCGCTGCTCGGGGCCGATGGCGACGCCCTCGGCGCGCACCACGTCCACGTCGTCGATACCGATGAACCCCAACGCGGCGCGCAGGTAACGCTCCTGGAAGTCCATCGCCTCGTTCGGCATGCCCGGCGTGTAGAGCCCGCCGCGGCTGGAGACGATGATCACCTTCTTGCCGCCGGCCAGCCCGACGGGACCCGTCTCCGTATAGCGGAAGGTCTTGCCGCCGATCAGCAGACGGTCGATCCAAGCCTTCAGCTGGCTCGAGATGGCGAAGTTGTACATCGGCGCGCCGATCACGACGACGTCGGCGTCGAGGAACTCCTGCAGCATCGCGGCGCTGGTCGCGACCTCCGGTGCGATCGCCTCATCGTCGCTGGTCCAGCCTGCGAAAGCGGCGCCCAGCAGGCGGCTGTCCAGGTGGGGCAGCGGCTCGCGCTCGAGGTCGCGGTAGGTGACCTGAAGGCCGGGGTTTTGCGCCCGCCATGCCCTGACGACTTCGGCCGAAACTTGGCGCGAGATGGAGTTGGCTCCGGTGATGCTGGAGTTGATGTGGAGAAGCTTCATGGTTGCACAGCAGCCCTTTTCGATTGGATGCAGGAGAGCTATTCCTGCAACGCTAACTGCGCTAGGCGGCCAGATTGCAACAGATCGTTCCATGCGGGGAACAAATGCGCGACTTAAATGACTTGGGCTTCTTCGCGGCGGTGGTCGCCAACGGCGGATTTTCGGCCGCGGCGCGGGCGCTGGGCGTGCCCAAGTCGCGGCTGAGCCGCCGGGTCGCCGCGCTCGAGGCCCAACTCGGCGTGCGGCTGATCGAACGCTCGACCCGCCGCTTCAGCGTCACCGTGGTCGGACAGGACGTCTACGGCCACGCCCGCGCGGCGCTGGCCGAGGCCGAAGCCATCGAAGACGTCGCCACGCGGCTCAAGGCCGAGCCGCAAGGGCTGGTCCGCGTGAGCTGCCCGCAAGGCGCCGACCGCATCCTCGCCGCCGCGCTGCCGGCCTTCCTGCAGCAGACCCCCAAGCTGCGCGTGCAGGTGATCGTGACCAATCGCCGCGTCGACCTGATCGAGGAAGGGGTCGATGTCGCGATCCGTGTGCGCGAGACGCTCGACACCGACGCAGACCTGCAGGTGAGGATCATCAGCCGCACCAGCGCCACCATGCTGGTCGCCGCCCCGGCGTTCCTCGACGCCCATCCGCGGCCTGTGACGCCAGCCGACCTCGCCCGAGTTGCCGACGCTCAGCCAATCGGAACGGCCCGGAATCGACCGGTGGACGCTGGTCAGCGACCGCGGCGAGGAGACCGTCGCGCACGAGCCGCGCCTCTCAGCGAGCGAGTTCTCCATTCTTCGGCAGGCGGCGATCGATGGCCTCGGCGTCGCCTTCCTGGCCGAGTACTCCTGCCGCGAGCCGCTGGCCGACGGGCGGCTCGAGCGGGTGCTGCCCGATTGGTCGGGACGCGAGGGGATCCTGCACCTGGTCTTCACGTCCCGGCGCGGACTTCTCCCCGGCGTACGGGCGGTCATCGACCTCTTGGCGACGATCCTCGACCCGCAATCGCTCGCCTGGCAAACGGCGGCCTAGCGAGGCGGACTAGTCGCTGGGCCAGAGCCCGGCGTCGGCGAGGGCGTCCTTCAAAGCCTGTTCGACCTCCTCCCCTGGGGGCGCGTTCGCGCCCTCGATCGAGGCGGCGAACACGACGTCGCGCTTGGGCGTTGTGAGGCGGCCGACCCACCAGCCGACATGGCGCGAACCATCCGGCTGGCTCGCGCAGGCGCCGGTCTGGCCGCTCATCACCGCGGGCCCCGCGGCGCTGTTGCGGGTCTCGCTGCTCATCAGGCCCTCGACGCTCGTCGCGGCGCCGTTCGCGAGCGTGATCCGGCCCGCATACAGCCGCTGGAGAAGCGTCGCCTGCTGGCGGGTCGAGAGCAGGAGCTGGCCCCCGGCTTGCGGCCCTTGCCAGAACGCCGTCGCGGGTCCCGCTATGTTGCGGTTGCCGTAGCCCATCGGGCCCAGCGCCTGGACGTAGCGGTCGTGGCCGATCTGGCCCGCCAGTCGCTGGAACCACCAGCCGATCTGGTTTTGCCAGGCCTTCTGCATGTCTGCGTTCGTCTGCCAGGCGGTGACCGGCTGGGGCGCGCCGTCCCACTTGAACACGGTCTTGGGCGTGACAACGCCCTGGTCGAGGCCAACGAGGCTGGTGACGATGTTGAACGTCTCGCACGGCGGCAGCGGGTAGTTGCACACCTGTGGGCTGTTGTACTGGTAGATCGTCGCGCCCGTCTTCGTGTCGAGCAGCACCACGCACGTGCCGATGCCGCCCATTCCCCGGTCTATCGCCAATTCCAAGGCATCGGAGTTGTTCAGCGGCCTCGCCTTCGGCCCGCAGGCCGAAAGGCTGAGCAGCACAAGGAATGCGGCCGCGAGTGAGCGCTTCACGGGCGACGACCTCTCTCTGTCGCGCAACTCATGTATCGCAGCGCCAAGAATGAGGGTTCAATCGGGCGATGGCGAGCACCGAGGCAAAGGTTGCGCACGACCGATTCCGGGCTGAACTGAGGGCGCTGGCCGACCCGGACTGGTCACCTCTTCCGCCGATGAACGACTCGTACGGCAGCAGCGGCCGGCCGTGCTACGGCGTCTCTGTGCCCGACCGCCGCGCGATGGCGCGCCGCTGGGTGGGTGAGCAAAAGCGCGCGCCTGCTGAAGCCGTCCTCGCCGTCGTCGAGAGTCTGCTCGACGGCGAGTCCCACGAGGAGCGGACGCTGGCGACGCTGCTCCTGCGCTACAGCAAGGCGGCGCGGACGGCGGCGCGGCCCGGCGACGTCGACCGCTGGCTCGACCACCTGAGCGGCTGGGCGGAAGTGGACAGCCTCTGCCAGAACGTGTTCGCCGCCGATCAGCTGCTGGCGGACTGGCCGGAGTGGCGGGCGTTGATCGAACGGCTGTCGACCGACCCGAATATCAACAAGCGCAGGGCCTCGGTGGTGCTGCTGACCGGGCCGGTGCACTACGACGGCGACCGCCCGCCTCGCCGACCTGGCGTTCGCCGTTATCGAGCGCGTGAAGGGCGAACGCCCGATCCTGATCACGAAGGCGGTGTCCTGGCTCCTGCGCGCGCTGGCCGACCGGCATCACGCCGCCGTCACCGCCTACATCGACGCCAACGAAGCCACCCTTCCCAAAATCGCCATCCGCGAAGCAAGAACCAAGCTCAGAACCGGCACGAAGTCGGGGAAGAGTTGGCGCGACGGCTAGGCTCGATTGGACCGCCAAGGACGCCAAGTGCGCCAAGGAATCCATGGCGACGGCGCCCCCCCTTGGCGTGCTTGGCGATCTTGGCGGTCGAAAGCTGACCCTCCGCTTCGCGGGGACGCGCAGACTGGAACACCTAGTCCGCCGGTCCGCCTTCGGCGATGCGTTGCATGCGGGCGAGGCGGTCGGGGTCGTGGTCGATCTCGCCGCTCTTGCTCAGCTGCTCGTGGGCGCGGGCGAAGTGAGCGCGGGCGGCCTGCATCTGGGCGTCGGCGTCGACGCCTTTGGCCATCGCGAGATGAATCTCGCCGAGCTCCTCCTGCACGTAGCCGTCGTTGGCGCCTTTGGCGGCGTACTCGGCGGCCAGCGCCTCCTGCGCCGACAGCGCCTCGGGCAGACGCCCTTGCAGGCGGAGCGTCCAGCCGATCATCCAGCGCGCCACGCCCGCGCGCTCGGGATAGTCCTCTTGCCACGCCGCCAGCGACGCCTCGAACGCTTCCATGGCGCGGTCGAGCTGGCCCAGCTCGTGAAAGTCCATGCCCGTGTTGTTCCACAGCGAGCCGCGCCAGCGCCGCGCCCGCGGCTCGCTCGCGGCCGCGGCGCGCTCGAGAGCGTCCATGTTGATCGCGATCCGCCGGGTGGGCTCCGGCTCGACCAGCGCCAGCATGTGCAGGGCGTCGATCTCCAGCGCCGCTTCGCCGGCCGCCTTGGCCGCCGTCGCCGCCTTTTCGAAGTACTCCTTCGCGCCCGCCGGGCTGCCGCTCGAGCGCAGCACGCGCCCCATCTCGAGGTCGTGGCGGATCGCCGGACGCGCCTCTTCCGCCCCGAGGCGATCCTGTACGGTCTCCAACGTCATCAACGCGTGCGCGTAGCGGCCCTGCAGGCCCTGGGTCCTGGCGAGCTGGGTGTCGAGCTCGAGCAGCTTCGCGTGGTCCTTCTTCGCGCCCAAGTGCTGGCGGAGCGCCATGAACTTCGCCTCCGTCCCGGCGGGATTGTCGAAGTCCCAGAGACTGTCGATGTCGGTGTCGGCGGGATGAGCCCCCGCCCTGGGGTCCTCGTCGGTCAAGGCGCTTCTCCGCGGGTTGTCGCGCGGCAGGGGAAAGCAGCATCGGGCGCGCCGGACAAGCCGGAAAGCGGCGCCGCGTTTGACAACCGCGCGGGCGCCGAGGCTTAAGCTCGCCCGCCCATGCCGACCCGCACCCTCTTCGTCACCCAGCTCTACGAGGCCTCGCTAGCCGCCGAGCCTGGCTTTGACGCATTTAACGCGGAGCTGGCCGAGGCTTGCGGAATGCTCGCCGCCGAGGACGCGGCCGGCCGGGCCTGGTCGAAGGCGCACGGCTATCGCGGCTACACCTCCTACGCCTCCCTCGACGACCTCCCGACCCGGGCGAGCGTGTTCGGCGCGCTGAAGACGCGGCTCGAGCGGCATGCCGCCGCTTTCGCCCAGGCGCTCGCGCTCGACCTTGGCCGCCGCAAGCTCCGGCTGGACAGCCTCTGGGTGAACGTGCTCGCCCCCGGCGGCGCCCACTCGGGCCACATCCATACGCACAGCGTCATCTCGGGCGTGCTTTATGTCGCCATGCCCAGAGGCGCCGGCGGTCTGCGGCTCGAGGACCCGCGCCTGCCGTTGATGATGGCCGCGCCCACCCGCCGAGCCGACGCCGCCGAGCCCCTCCGCACCTTTGTCGAGATCGCCCCGAGCGAGGGCGCGCTGCTCATGTGGGAGAGCTGGCTGCGCCACGAGGCGCTGCCGAACGGCGCAAAGCGAGATCGCGTCTCGATCAGCTTCAATTTCGGCTGGCGCTGACGCAACGGCGCCGTTGGCCGCGCGCGGCATTCCCGGCTATCGTCTCAGCCAAAGGTTGAGGAGACAGAGCCCATGGACGACGGCGCGGTGAACGTGAGCGGCTTTTCGCGCGAGGAGCTGGCCAAGATCGGGCCCGCCATGCAGGGGATCGTGGACCAGGGGCTGCTCTCCGGCGTCGTCACCCTGCTTTGGCGCAATGGCGAGATCGCGCAGGTGACGGCGAACGGCCTCGCCAACCGCGAAGCAAAGACGCCGATGCAGCGCGACACGATCTTCCGCATCGCCTCGATGACCAAGCCCGTCACCACAGCCGCGGCGCTCATGCTGATGGAAGAGGGCAAGCTCAAGCTCGACGACCCGATCACCAAATGGGCGCCTGAGTTCGCCGACATGCGGGTGCTGAGAGACGCGCAAGGGCCGGTCGAGGACACCTATCCATCGCCGCGCGACATCACGGTCGAAGACCTGATGACCCATCGCAGCGGTCTGGCGTACGGCTTCACCTCCATCGGACCGATTGCGCACGCTCACCAGAAGGCCCTGGGCGACGTCTTGAACTCCGACACGGCGCCCGACGTCTGGATGAAGGCGCTGGGCTCGTTGCCGCTATCCTATCCGCCGGGCGAGCGCTTCCACTACAGCCACGCCACCGACGTCCTTGGCTTCCTCGTTGGGCGGATCGAGGGCAAGCCGTTCCGAGACGTGCTGTTCGAGCGCATCTTCGATCCCCTCGGCATGGTCGACACCGACTTCTGGATCCCGCCCGCGAAGGCGGGCCGGGCCGCCGTGGTCTACCGCCTGAAGGAAGCGAACAACCTTGAGCCGGTGCCATTCCGCGCCTACCAGCAACCGCCCGCCTTCACCGGCGGCGGCGGCGGCCTCGTCTCGACCGTCGACGACTATCTGAAGTTCGCCCGCATGTTGCTCGGCGGCGGCGAAGTCGGCGGGGTGCGCCTGCTCCAGCCCGAGACTGTGGCGCTGATGACCGCCAACCGACTGACGGATGCCCAGCGCGAGATTCCGTTCATGGGCATCCCCTTCTGGGCCGGTCAGGGGTTCGGGCTTGGGCTTTCGGTGATCACCGACGCGGAAAAGCAGGCCTGGATGGGCCAGGGCACCAACGGGGCCTTCAGCTGGCCCGGCGCCTTCGGCACCTGGTGGCGCGCCGACCCGGCCGAGAACATGATCATGATCTACATGATCCAGAACTCGATGGAGCTTGGGCCCGAGGCGGCCTCGCAACTCGCCACCGGCCAGCGCATGGCCGCCGCCGCCGCGCTACCGGCGTTCCAGAACCTGACCTACGCCGCGCTCGGGCGGTAGCCCTCACCCTGGGCGTTTCTCGAAGGTCGGGATCCCCTCGGGGATCATGTGCC
Source organism: uncultured Alphaproteobacteria bacterium (assembly GCA_963719975.1). GTDB lineage: Bacteria > Pseudomonadota > Alphaproteobacteria > Caulobacterales > Caulobacteraceae > Poindextera. The sequence goes on along the minus strand of CAVRED010000007.1, from coordinate 54,267 downwards.
AGGCCTGTTTGTCCATGGTGTACATGGCCAGTTGCGGGCCGCCGAACTGGGTCGGGTCGTCCATCGATCCGACCTTGACGATCGCCGCGGGGAAGCCCGGGGCGCGGGTCACCAGATGGGTGCCACACTCGGGGCAGAACTCGCGCGTGACGGGACGCTCCAGGTCGGTGCGGGTGAACGCCTTCGGCTCGCCCTTGGTGTAGTGGAACCCGGCGAGCGGCATGGCCATGAAGAAGTTGGGCGCGCCGCCGGTCAGGTACTGGCACTCGCGGCAATGGCATTCGGCCTTCAGCATCGGGTCGCCCTCGGCGACATAGCGCACAGCCCCGCAGTAACAGCCGCCTTCAACCTTCATCGGATCCTCCCGGACAACGTCTTGCGCCATCCTTGGCGCCGGCGGTTCCGATTGTCGATCATCAACATATCTGTTGACTCTCAATCACTCAGTTGATTGACTGGGCCATGAGCCTCGCCCTCGCCGAAACGACCGAGACCAACGAGGACCGCCTGGACGCGGTCTTCTTCGCGCTCAGTGATCCGGTCCGGCGCGCGATCCTCGAGCGGTTGGACGGTCATGCACTGCTCGTTTCCGAACTCGCGGCGCCGTTCCGGATCTCGCTGCAGGCGGTGTCGCGCCATATCCAGGTGCTGGTGCGCGCTGGCCTGGTCAGCCAGGCGCGCTCGGGCCGCATCAGCCGCTGCAGCCTCGACGCCGAGCCGCTGTCGGACGCGGCGCTCTGGCTCAACCGCTACGCCAAGTACTGGCAGGCCCAGTTCGAGACCCTGGCCCAACACCTCATCCGGATCGAGAAGGAGAGAGAATGACCTATGCCGAGACGATCGCCGCGCTGAACGCCAAACGGGCCGAGATTGGCGCTATCCAGTCTGATATCCGGAAACTGCAGGCTACGATCGAGCCTGAGCGCGTCGAAGACCAGGCGTTTGAAGGCTGGGAAGGGCCGGTGCGTCTCTCCGAGCTTTTCGGCGACAAGCGTGACCTTATCCTGATCCACAACATGGGCGTCGGCTGCACAAGCTGCACCATGTGGGCCGACGGCTTCAACGGCGTCTACGACCATCTGGCCAGCCGCGCCGCCTTTGCGATCGTCAGCCCCAATCCGATCGAGACCCAACGCAAGGTCGCGGCCGAGCGTGGGTGGCGCTTTCCCATGGTGCGCTATCAGGGTGAGGGCTTTGCCCGCGCGATGGGCGCATGGTCCGAACGCTACGGCTTCGACGCCGCGATCTCGGTCTTCCGGCGCGACGGCGAGACGATTGTGCGGGTCTCTCAAGCCGAGCTCGGACCGTTCGACGGCTTCTGCATCGTCTATCACCTGTTCGACCTCGTGCCGGGCGCTGACCCCGACTGGGAGCCGCGCTACAGTTACGCCTCCTGAAGGAGGCGCCCATGGCCTGGACCAAGGCTCCGCAGTCGCTGGTCGACCTGTTCACCGAAAGCCTGCCTGACGATCCGCGTATCGAGCGGCGCAAGATGTTCGGCTTTCCCTCGGTGTTTGTGGGCGGCAACATGTGCGCCGGCCTTTTCCAGGACCGGATGTTCGCCCGCCTGGCGCCAACGGACGCCGATGTGCTGCCGGGCGGCGCTCAACCGTTCGAGCCCATGCCCGGCCGGCCGATGAAGGGCTACACGCTCATCCCCGACGACATCCTGGCCGATGAGGAGCGCCTGACGGAGACGCTCGCCAAGGCGGTCGCCTTCACCGCCGCGATGCCGCCGAAGGAAAAGAAGGCGAAGACGAAGGCCTAAGCGGCGCCGCGAACGTCTCGTCGAACAGGTCGCGCATCGCCGCCCACGAGCGGCGGTCGGTGGGGGCGTGGTAGGCGAAGTTGGCCAGACCCAGTCCGCCGATGTCGCGGTCGGAGAAGCTGTGTCCGGCGCCGCCGTAGACAATCAGCTGCCAGTCGGCCCTGGCCGCGTTCATCAGGGTCACCAACCGCTCGCGGGCCGCCGGCGGGATCAGCGGGTCATCGACGCCGGCGCAGACCAGCACCTTGGCGTGCACCGGCCGCTCGTCGGTCTCGGGCAGGTCGGTCAGGCCGGGATGGAACGACACGACGGCCAGGAGTTCCCAAGAGGGCGCTAGGCGTTCTCCAGCGCCGTCCCGGTCTCGAGCAGGCTCTTCAGGCTGGCCAGGATGCTCGGCCAGCCGGTGGAAACCGCCTCGATGAACGTCGACGGCGCGACGCCGATCGTGTGGGTGACGGTGAGCTTGGTCACGCGGTCGTTGACCGGTTCGATGTCGAAGGTCGCGACGGATTTACCCTCCGCCTTCATCACCGCGTCCCGCTGGTGCGTCCAGGTCACGGCCAAGCGCTTCGGCGGATCGAACGCCAGCACCTTGCCAGTGTCCCAGGCCTCTCCGTCGCCGGAGACGATCGCGTAATCGGCGCCCTTGGCCCAGCTGCTCTGCTGGCTGTAGCCGCCCCAGAACAGCTTGTTCTGGGCTGGATCGGTCAGCGCCTCGAAGATCCGCTCCGGCGTCGAGCGGATGTAGGTCACATAGAGGAAGCGGCTCTCAGCCATCGGTCTCTCCTTCGAGCTTGCGTTTGAGGTCGGCCAACGCCGCAAGGCGCCCGCGTTCGAACTTGCCGATCCAGCGGTCGGCGATGTCGTGGATGGGCACGGGGTTCAGCCGGTGAAGCTTCTCGCGGCCGCGCCGCTCGGTGACGACGAGGTGGGCGGCCTCCAGGATCGCCAGGTGCTTGGTCACCGCCTGCCGCGTCATGTTCCGCCCTTCGCAGAGTTCATTCAACGTTTGACCATTCCGTTGACGCAGCTCATCCAACAGCTGTCGCCGTAGAGGATCGGCCAACGCTCTGAACACCGCATCCATGCTCATCGACTGACTATATGCAACTTTCTAGTTGCCTATTCAAGCGAGCTTTCACGACCCTGCGTCAGCGCCGTATAGGGGTGGCATGACCGACGAGCCTCAGCCGCCCGAAGAGCCGATGAGCGATGCGGCGCCGAGCGAGCTGGCGTCGCGGGGCACGGCGCTTTCGCTGGCGCTGGGGTTCGAAACGCTGATCGACAGCGCCTGCGCCATGCGCGCGCCGTTTCGCGCTGACCTCGTGGGCGACCCGACCGAGGGCGGCCTGGCCGGCGGCGTGGTCTTCGCCCTGCTCGACCAGACCTGCGGCATGGCGATCGGCATCGCGCTGAGGGATCGCGCGGGCGCGGCCGGCCTCCTGCCGATGATGGGCGGGATGGCGACGCTGGACTTCCGTCTCGACCACATCCGCCCGCCGCGCCCCGGCGCCGCGGTGACCGCCGAGGCGGAGTGCCTGCGGCTGACAGGCGACGTCGCGGTGGTGCGCGGCTGGGCCTATGAGGACGATGCCGCCGACCCGATCGCCGCTGCGCAGGCGGCGTTCATGATCACCGCCGCCCCGCGGGGATTCGACCCCACGAAGGCGGGAGTATGACCAGAGCCGCCACGCCCGCACGCGCGTCGCTGCTCGACGCCTGGCCGTACGCGCGCTTCCTCGGCATGCGGCTGGAGCCGGGCGATGGAGGCCCGATCGCCGTCCTGCCGTTCGCTCCGCGCCTGATCGGCAACCCGATCCTGCCGGCGCTGCACGGGGGTATCGTGGCCTCGTTCCTCGAGCTTGCCGCCCTCGCCCGGCTCGACGCCGAGGGCGAACGGGCGCGCACGATCGACATCACCGTCGACTACCTGCGCCCTGCCCGCCCCGTCACCACCTATGCCGAGGCCCGCATCCTCAAGCTCGGCCGCCGTGCGGCGAACCTGACCGTCGAAGCCTGGCAGGACGACCGCACAAGCCCCGTCGCCGCCCTCCGCGGCCACTTCATGATCATTGGGAAAGGCCGGCTGAACGTCAGCCGACGGCGGCCTACGCGGGGCTCAGCGGAGGAAAGCTAGCTGTCCAGGAAGCTCCTGAGCTTCCGGCTCCGGCTTGGGTGCTTGAGTTTGCGCAGCGCTTTCGCCTCGATCTGCCGGATGCGTTCGCGGGTGACCGAGAACTGCTGGCCGACCTCTTCGAGGGTGTGGTCGGTGTTCATGCCGATGCCGAAGCGCATGCGCAGCACGCGCTCCTCGCGCGGGGTGAGCGAGGCGAGCACGCGCGTGGTGGTCTCGCGCAGGTTCGACTGGATGGCCGCATCGATCGGCAGGACGGCGTTCTTGTCCTCGATGAAGTCGCCGAGGTGGCTGTCCTCCTCGTCCCCGATCGGAGTTTCGAGGCTGATCGGCTCCTTGGCGATCTTCAGGACCTTGCGCACCTTCTCGAGCGGCATGGCGAGCTTTTCGGCCAGCTCCTCGGGCGTCGGCTCGCGGCCGATCTCGTGCAGCATCTGGCGCGAGGTGCGCACGATCTTGTTGATCGTCTCGATCATGTGCACGGGGATGCGGATCGTGCGCGCCTGGTCGGCGATCGAGCGGGTGATCGCCTGGCGGATCCACCAGGTGGCGTAGGTCGAGAACTTGTAGCCGCGGCGGTACTCGAACTTGTCGACCGCCTTCATCAGGCCGATGTTGCCCTCCTGGATCAGATCCAGGAACTGCAGGCCGCGGTTGGTGTATTTCTTGGCGATGGAGATCACCAGGCGCAGGTTCGCCTCGACCATCTCCTTCTTGGCCTGCCTCGCCTCGCGCTCGCCCTTCTGCACCGTCTGGACGATGCGGCGATAGTCGTCGATCGGAAGGCCCGTCTCGGTGGCCAGCGCGCCGATCTCGGCGCGGATGTCGTTGATCTGGCCGCAGTCGTTCTCGGCGAACTTGGTCCAGCGGATGCCCAGCGGCTTGACCGAATCCAGCCATTGCGGATTGAGCTCGGAGCCGAAGTAGGCGCGCAGGAACTCGGCGCGGGAGATGCCATAGCTGTCTGCGAGCCGCAGCAGCCGGCCTTCCAGCCCGATCAGGCGGCGGTTGATCGCATAGAGCTGGTCGACCAGCGCCTCGATGCGGTTGTTGTTCAGCTTCAGCGTCTTCAGGTGCTGGACGATCGTGCCCGTCGCCTGCTCGTAGGATTTGCGCTCGCCCTCGGGCAGGTCCTTGCCCTTCAGCCGATGCTTGACCAGGCGTTCCTGCAGCGCGCGGAAGGCCTCGAACTCGGCGGCGATCGCATCCAGCGTCGTCATGACGCCTTCGCGCAGCTCGGCCTCCATGGCGCTGACCGTCGGGCCCGCGCCGTCATCGAAATCGTCGTCGTCGTCGCTAACGCCCTCGGGCGGCCCTCGGCCCCCTCTTCGTCGGCGGCGGCTTCCTCAGCCTCGGGTTCTTCGGCGATGGCCTCGGCCGGCGCGGCGATCGTGGCCCCGCCCAGGCCGCCGTAGGTCTGTTCGAGATCGATCACCTCGCGCAGCAGGATGCGGCCGGTGCCCAGCTCTTCGCGCCAGACCATGATGGCTTCAAAGGTCAGCGCGCTCTCGCAAAGGCCGCGGATCATCGTGTCGCGGCCGGCCTCGATGCGCTTGGCGATGGCGATTTCGCCTTCGCGGCTCAAAAGCTCCACCGAGCCCATCTCGCGCAGGTACATGCGCACGGGATCGTCGGTGCGGTCGTAGGCGCTTTCCTTCGCCGGGGCCTCGGCGACCGCGGTCTCCTCGCGGACCGCGACCTCTTGGCCTTCCGGCGTCTCGGCGTCTTCTTCCGCCTCGACGACGTTGACGCCCATCTCGGACAGCATCGCGAGCGTGTCCTCGATCGCCTCGGAGGTCACCTCCTCCGAGGGCAGGACCTTGTTCAGCTCGTCCATCGTGACGTAGCCGCGAGTCTTCGCCTGCTTGATGAATTTCTTCACCCCAGCGTCGGTCAGGTCCAGCAGCGGGCCGTCGGTGGGGGCTTCGGTCTCGGCAGGTTCAGCCGTCGTGCTCATTGATATCTCCGGCTCCCGTCCGTCCGCGGCCGCGGCGTTCGGGGCGATTCCCATGCAAACTTCTGGCCAGTCTTAACCATCACGACTCGCCGTCGGTCCAAATCGTTCCAGACCCTATCGCTCTGCGCAGCGCGTCGCGTTCGGTCTTCATGCGTTCGATCGCTTCCATGCCGCCGCGGCCGGAAAGGTTTCCCTTTTCGGCCTCGATGGCGTCACCCAGCGCCGCCATTCGAGTCAGAGCCTCGAAGGCGTGCGACCACTGGGATCTGGCGAGCGTGGGCGATACATCCGATTTCAGGAAAGGCGCGCCCGATTTGAGGGCCGCCTTGTCGATCTCGCCAAGCAACGCGCCGAATCCGTCACCCGCCAGATGGCGTGCGAGGGCCTCGGTGTCAAGGTGATCGGCCGCAAGTCGCAGGCGAATGATTTCCTTGGCCAAATGATCCAGCGCCGGATCGCCGAACCCATGCGTCTCGAGGGCTTCCAGATGGGCGTCGAGCCGGCCCGGATCGGCGATCGCCGCCTGGGCGACAGCGGCCGGCAACGGCTCGGGCGCGCGGCGGAGCGAGCGGCTGCCGGCGCGGCCCTCGGCGGTCAGAGGCGCGTCCTCGTAGGCGGGGCGCCGATCGCCGCGCCTGAACGGCGCACGGCGGGCGACGGTGGGCGTGGGCGCCCTGGCGAACAGGGCGTCGAACCGCTTCGTGAGCTCGTCACGATAGGCCTGGGCGAGTTCCTTGTCCGCAATCGTGGTCGCGGCCATGCGCAGGCGAAGCTTGAACGCGGCCCTTCGCTCAGGCGTGTCCAAGGGCTCCAGATCGCGTTCGCGGACGAAAAGCGCCTCAACGAATGGGACGGTTTTGCCCAGTTGCCGCTTCAGCGCCGCTGCGCCCTGCTCGCGCAGAACCTCGTCCGGATCCTTCCCGCCGGTCAGGTAGACGAAGTTGAACGAGCGGCCGGGCCTCAGCAGCGGCAGCCCCCGGTCGATCGCCCGCGACGCGGCGCGCTGGCCCGCCGCGTCGGCGTCGAAGCAGAGCACAGGCTCGGGGCAGAGCCGCCACAACACCTCCATCTGCTCCTCGGTGAGCGCCGTGCCGAGCGGCGCCATGGCGGGGATGTCGGCGCGGTGGCAGGCGATGGCGTCCATGAAGCCCTCGACCACCACGACGTTGACCTGGTCGGCGCCCCCGGCCGAGAGCAGCCGGCGGGCCTCGCCAAGGCCGTAGAGGGTGCGCCCCTTGTGGAAGAGGCTCGTCTCCGGCCCGTTCAGGTACTTCGCCCGCGCCTCGGGATCCATGGCGCGGCCGCCGAAGGAGACCACCCGACCGCGGGCGTCGGCGATCGGGAAGATGATGCGGTCGCGGAAGCGGTCGTAAGGCGCGCCGCCGCCGTCCTCGGGCGCGATGAGCAACCCGGCCTCGACCAGCTCTCCCGGCTTGGCGCCGCGCTCGACGAGGTAGTCCTTCAGCGCCGTCCGTGAATTCGGCGCGAAGCCGAGCCGAAAGCGCGTCCAGTCGGTCTCCGGCAGGCCGCGCCGCGCGAGGTAGGCGCGCGCGTCGGCGCCGACCGGGCGGCGAAGCTCGCCTTCGAACCACTTGGCGGCCTGCTCGAGCCAATCGGACAGTGTCTGCCGCTCGCGCTCCTGCTCGGCGGCTCGGGGGTCGGGCTCGGGCAACGCAAGGCCCGCCTCGGCCGCCAGCCTCTCGACCGCCTCGACGAACGTCAGCCGCTCGGTCTCCTGCAGGAAGCTGATCAGGTCGCCGTGCTTACCGGATGAAAAATCATGGAAGAAGCCCTTGTCGTCATTGACGAAAAAGGACGGTGTTCGCTCTTTGGTGAAAGGCGAGAGGCCGACGAACTCGCGGCCCTGGCGGCGCAGCTTGACGCTCCGGCCGATGACATCGGACAGGCGCAGGCGCGACTTGAGCTCGTCGAGGAAGCGTTCGTCGAACCGCATCCGGCGATGATAGCGCGGAAGCGGGTGAGTTGAGCGCGACTTGAGCGATTCTTCCCTTCTCCCCGCATCGTGGGGCGAGGGGTTCCGTTCAGCGCGCGACGTGAGCGAGCTTCTCCGGGTTTCTGATCATGTAGATGGCCGCGAGCTTGCCGGTTTCGCCGGGCTCGAAGGCGATGGTGGCCACTTCGCCTTCGGCGCTCAGGACCACGCCGAACACCCCGTTGATGCGGGCGAAGGCGATCTGGCCATCGAGCGGGATGGCGCCGCGCCAGACCAGGCCCTCGATCAGTCTTGCGATGTCGTCCGGGCCGACCAGCGGGCGCAACGCCGCCTTTCGCTTGCCGCCGCCGTCCGTGATCATCACCGCGTCCTCGGCCAAAAGGCCCTTCAGCGCGGTCAGGTCGTTGCGACGCGCCGCGTCCATGAAGGCGACCGCAAGCCGGGCGACCTCGTCCTGCGATGCCGGAAAGCGCGGGCGCGCGTCCTTCAGGTGGGCGCGGGCGCGGGCGGCGAGCTGTCTGCAGGCCGCCTCGCTGCGCTCGAGCGTCTCGGCGATGGCCGGGTAGTCGGAGTCGAACACGTCGTGCAGCAGAAAGACCGCCCGCTCCAGAGGCGAGAGCCGCTCGAGCGCCAGCAGGAAGGCGACCGAAATTTCATCAGCCCGCTCGACCGGGTCGGCGGCGATGTCCTCGATCAGCGGCTCGGGCAGCCAGGGGCCGCGATAGGCGGCGCGCTCGGCGCGGTCGGCGCGAAGCCGATCGAGGCAGAGCCTGGCCGCCACGCGGGTCAGCCACGCCGCGGGTTCGTCGATCCCCTTGGCGCTCCGCCAGCGCAGCCAGGCGTCCTGCACCACGTCCTCGGCCTCGGCGACCGAGCCCAGCATGCGGTAGGCGAGCCGCTTCAGCCTCGGTCGTTCAGCCTCGAACGGGTCGGGCGGGCTCATGCGGCGACGGCGAGCGGCGCGTGAAAGGGCGCAGGTTCGCCCGCCACCATGACCCGCGAGCAGGTCTTCCCGTGGCCCATCGCGTACTTCATCGTCGGATACATACGCGCGGTCGTCAGCGCGAGCGCAAGCGCCACCAGGCCCTTCTGGCCCCAGCGGCGCACGACCTCGTCACGCAGCGGGTCGGCCGCGGCCATGTCGCGCGCCAGAGAGGCGCGGGCGAAGCGATAGGCGAGCGCGGCGGCCTCGCCCATCGCGGCTTCGTCGCCGGCCAGGATGGCGCGGAGCACGGCGGGCTTTACGCCGGAGCGCGTGGCGATCTCGACGCTGATCTGGGTGCAGGGGCCGCAGTCTTCGGCCAGCGTGCCGACCAGGCCGGCGGCGGCGACCGCGGCGGCCGGCGCGCCGCGCCGAGGGACGACGGTGGTGATCACGGCGAACTTGAGGAAGGCCCAGGGGCTCACGGCCAGGACGTCGCGCATGTAGCCGGCGTCGTAGTCGTAGTCCTTCTCCATCCGGGTGATGTAGGCGCGAAAGAACGCTCTAAGCATGGCCAAGCTCCTTCAGAGGAAAGACGCGCCCGCCGAGGAGGCCAAGGCTGATCAGGGCGGGCAGGAAGACGCCCGGGACGTCACGGACCAGCGCCTGGCCGCAGATCGGGCTCGCGATCGCATCGGCGAGGTGGACCGCGGCGTGTAGGGTGAGGAAGCCGGCGGCGGCCGCGAGCGCCGGCATGGCGGCCGCCGGCCGCCATGCGAAGGTGGCGAGCGCGGCGCCGCAGACCAGATAAGCCGCGCCGATATCCTTGACGAAGTGGGCGTTGAACGGGCCGGTCGATGGCGCGCCTGGCACGGCGCCGTACCACCAGGGCCCGGCGAACAGCATGGCGATGCCGTTGCCGATCAGCAGCACCGCGAGCCCGCCGCCCAGGATGATCTCGATCGCTCGACGCATTCACCGCCTCCTCGATCGTCATGACGCCGGGGCGGGCCGAACTGTGACATCGAGCAAGCGAAACGCCGGGCGTTCAACGCCCCTGTTATTGCCAGCAATTGGCGTTTCTGCGGGTCAGCGAGGGCCCGCACGCCGCGCTAAGTCGTTGCGAAATCAGCGGTTACCGAACCTGGAAGCGCCATCATCGGCGCCCGAAAACAGGTGCGGGAACAGGGGAATAACTGGGGCATAACAGATCGATAACAGGCGGCGAAAACAGGCGGCCTTCTCCGACCGTTGCATCCCTGTTTTCCCTGGTAACAGGGAATTTTGCAGGGAACGGCCGCGAAATCGGGCCATTCGAGCGCGTTTGACCGCCGCTGGAGTCCGAACTTCGCGAGCAAAATCTGAATCTTAGAGAAGCTCGAGCACGAATTCCCTGCAGCATCCGATCAGGGAAATTCTTCGGCCGAACAGGGAAGGTTTCCGCCTCTATCAGGGATCTCGCTTTCGGTCCGGTTGCGATCGCAAGGACCGCACTGCCGAGCCTACAAGACCCCCGTCTCCACGAGGAATGCGACGAGCGCCGCCGAGGGCTCCTGCCCCACTTTGAACGCGCCATAGAGCGCTCTGCAGAGGTCGAACGGATCGACGCCGAGGCGGTGGAAGAAGGCGGCCTCGGAGGCGCGGTGCTGGTCCTCGATGTGATGATGGACGCAGCCCGGCCAGGCGAAGGCGTCGTCCGCCTTGTTGGCGAGCCCGGGGTTGGGACGGCCGGGGATGGACATGCGCAGGTGGCAGGCCTGGACGGGGCCCTGGCAGCCGCCTTCGATCAAGCCGGCGAGGCAGGGCGCGCGGCGGAGCCACGCGAGGTAGCCGTGGTCGCGGACGCGGGGTTGGCGCTGGCCCTTGGCGATCGGTCTTGGCGGCTTGCGCCGCTGGGCGGCGGCGTCTTGGCGCTTGCCGTCCTCCATGGCGCGCACCAACGCTCGCTGCTCGCGCTCTTCCTTGGTGTAGCGGATCATGCCGCGGCGCCGGCGAGCATGAGCTCGGCAGGCTCGACGCCGAGGATGTCGGAGAGAAGCTCCAGCACCGCGCGCTTGCTCGCCTGGAAGGTCGCATGATCCATCGCCTCGAGCGACTGCGACATGGCGGTGAGATGCCAGATCGTGCGTCCTTCGACAGAGACGAGCGCATAGGCGTCATTGGAGCGGACGATGGCGGCGATCGATCTGGCCTCGGCCCTTGAGCGGCAGACGACGGAGCGAGCTCGGGCGAAGCCGGTGTGGATCAGCGCCCACTTGCGCAAGTGCTCCTCGGTGGGGAAGCGCTCGGCGTAGCCTTCGGGCAAGTTCACCCAGGCCTCGCGCAGTGAGGCGAAGTAGTGCCGGTGGCTGGGCGAGGAGCGGTCCTTCGCCTCGGCGAAGGCGACGATCTCGCCTTGGCCGTAGGTCTCTCTCGCCAGGGTGCGATCAGCGGAGAGCGGCCAGAACGCTTCCCCGTCCCAGGCGAGGGTGAGCGTCCTCATGCCGCTTGCGCCTCAAGGCTCTCAAGCTTGCCGATCACCGCATCGATCTCGGCCAGGAACCGTCCGACCTCGCGTTCGAGCTCGGTGATCAGCCGATCGTCGCGTTCGATGCGCCGAACGAAGAGACGCATGGGAAGCGGAAGCCTTGGGTCGTAGGAGACGAAGTCGCACCAGAGGCGGCCGGCCACCGCCATCTGCCACTGCATCTGGGCTAAGTATCGCCCAGGCGGCGCCTGGCCGAGAAGCGTCTCGATGTGGGTGGCGGTGAGCGGGCACTTGATCTCGACCAGGCCCGCATCGCCAACCAGGCCATCGGGGCTGGCGCCGGCCATGGCGATCTTCGGGTGATCGAGAAAGCCGACCTGGGTTATGTCAGCGTCCTCTTCGAAGGCGTAGACCTCGAGCGCCTCGGCTTCCTTCTCCACGCCCCAGCGCATGGCTGCGCTCTCGAACGCCTCGGCCTTCACCCCAGTCAGCCGCTCGCAGATGAGCTGGGCGGCGTAGTTGGCTCTTGAGGCGGCATAGCCGCTCTTGGTCTTGGCGATGACGTCGGCGATGCGCGAGGCGGTGGCCTTGCCGAGTCTGGCGCTCTCCCACTCCGCCGTGCGCTGGCGAACGATCCTCATGCCGCGGCCGTCCCTTGAGCGCGGACGCGGGCGAGGCGGGTGTTGTAGCAGCCGATCACCCGCTGGAAGGAGGCTGGCGCCAGCTCCCCCAGCTGTCTTCGGTTGGCGCGCTTCCAGGCGGGGAAGGCCGCTTCGGTCTCAAGCGTGTTGATCTGGGCGATAGCGTCCTGCTCGGCCCGGGTCTCGCCGGCCGACCGGCCGTCGTCGTCCTCGCCCGCCTTATGGCTGGCGAGGTTCAACAAGAGCTTGGTCACATAGCGCTGGCCGTAGGAGAGGCTCGAGCCCACGGCCTGCACCGGGTTCTTGCCGCCGCTCACGTCGGCGGGCAGCACGAGCTCGGCCTCTTCCTTGTGACCGGCCCCATGGCGAAGGACGCCAACCACGACCGGCTCGCCTCGAGCCGAGATCCCAGGCCGGAAGCTTAGGGCGAAGCCGTGCCGGAAGAGGATCGGGCGGATCGTCTCCACCGTATCCTCCCAGGAGGCGTAGGTGGACTTCACCTCCCCGCTCTCGTCGGTCACCTCGCCGAGTTCGTCCAGGACCGGAAGCCTTCGCTGCATCTGAATCAGCGCCACGGCGAACTTCTGCTCGGCCTCGCGGGCGAGCGCGCGCTCGTAGATCACCGCGACGCGGTCCAACCGGTCCAGATCGGCGCCCGGATCGGCCAGCGACCGCTCCATGAGCTCTAGCAGGCTCGAGGCGTCAGGACCCGCGATGCGCCTTGCATCGCCCGCCGCTCTTCTTGTGCGCGCTGTCATCACGCTCCGGAGGTCCTTAACCGCCAGCAACGACCGCTGGCGTCCCACCGGAGCGAGCCCGGACACGGCCGGGCGAGCACCTGCAGTGACGCTCCAATCGACGCCACAGTCCAGTCCATACGTGGTTCGAACTACCCGACAGAACGCGCCGAGGCGGCGCCGATCACGCTCCAATGCAGGGCCTCGCGCCACCGAGGCCCGCTGCGTGATCGCGGCGCGGAAAAGGCGCCAGCCCCGACTGCGTGGCGCTGTTGACCGAGTGGCTTGCGATCACTACCTAGCCGGCGCCTGCCCCACCGAGGAGATCACGCATGTCGCTGCTGATGAAAGGCGCGACGGGCGTCCTGGCGCTTGCCAATGGCGTTGTCCTGCAAGGGATTGGCGCCGGCGCGGTCGGCGATGCGGTCGGCGAGGTGTGCTTCAACACCGCCATGACAGGCTACCAAGAAATTCTTACCGACCCCTCGTACATGGCGCAGATCGTCGCCTTCACCTTCCCCCATATCGGAAACGTGGGCGTGAACCTCGAGGACATCGAGCAGTTCGGCCAGGGCGCGGCGACCGCGGCCTGCGGCGCGATCTTCCGCGACTTGCCAACGCCGCCGGCGAACTGGCGAGCCCAGAGCGACCTGGACAGTTGGCTCAAGCGCCGCGGTGTGATTGCGCTGACCGGCGTCGACACCCGCGCCCTGACCGTCGCCATCCGCGAGAGCGGCATGCCGCATGGGGTGATCGCGCACGATCCCGCCGGCCGGTTCGACCTGGGCGCCCTGGTCGAGCGCGCCCGCGCGTGGCCGGGCATCGTCGGTCTCGACCTTGCGAAGGACGCCAGCTGCCTGCAGCCCTTCACCTTCGACGAGGGCCTGTGGCGCTGGCCCGAAGGCTACGCCAAGGCCGGTGAGGCGAGGTACGAGGTTGTCGTCTTAGACTACGGAATCAAACGGAATATTCTCCGCGCTCTTACGAGCGTTGGCGCGCGGGCGACGGTCGTGCCGGCGACGACCAGCGCCGAGGCCATCCTGGCGCGCAATCCCGACGGCATACTGCTCTCGAACGGCCCGGGCGACCCGGCGGCGACCGGCGAGTACGCCGTGCCGGAGATCAAGGCGCTGGTCGAGAGCGGCAAGCCGGTGTTCGGCATCTGCCTCGGCCACCAGATGCTGGCGCTCGCGCTTGGCGCCAGAACCATCAAGATGGACCAGGGTCACCATGGGGCGAACCACCCGGTGAAGGACCTCACCACCGGCAAGGTCGAGATCGTCTCGATGAACCACGGCTTCACCGTCGACCGCGCCACCCTGCCCGCTCCGCTGGTCGAAACCCATGTCTCGCTGTTCGACGGCACCAATGCCGGCCTGGCGCTCAAGGACCGGCCCGTCTTTTCGATCCAGCACCACCCCGAAGCCTCCCCCGGCCCGACCGACAGCCTCTACCTGTTCGAACGCTTCGCCCGCATGATGGACGAGGCCCGCTAGGGCGTCAGCGCGACGAGGCTGGCGACCAGCGGGGACGCCTCGGCCGCGGCGGCGAGCCAGGCCCTGCCCTTTGCGATCTCGGCGCCGTGCTCGCGCCTGGCCTGGTTCAGCACCTGACGGCGCAGGTTGGCGTCGTAGGCGTGCTCCAGGCCCTTGGAATAGCGGCCGAACAGGGGGCTCTTCAACATTGCGTCGAGGTCGACGGGCGCCGCCTGGCCATGCAGGCGGGCGAGCGCGGCGCTCAGACCTTCGCGCGGCGAGGCGAGGAAGCGCTCGAAGTCGAGCCAGAGGACGCGGTCGGGGAAGGCGTCGGCGGCCTCGGCCAGGCCGGCCATCTCGGCGGTCCAGCTCATGGCCACGAGCTCGCCCTCGGACATCTCCCCCAGGCGCCAAAGCGGCCCGCCCACGCGGCGGTGCAGCCTCTGTAGGCGCGATTGCGCCTGGGCCTTGAGCTCGATGCGCGAGTTCGGACCGCCGAGGATGCTGGCCATGTAGACCTCGGGCTGGACCGTTCATCAGGATCGCCCGCGCCGACGGCGTGCGGGCGAGCAGCATGGGCGCGATCTCGCCCGCGAAGCTGGTCGCCTTGATGAGGGTCCTCTGGGCCGGCTCGTAGGTGCGCGCCCAGAGCTTGAGGAAAGTATCGAGCCGCTCGTCGAATGCAGCCTGGCTCCGCGTGCTCTCCGGCGTCGAGATCTCGAACGCCAGCTGGGCGAAGGTGCGCAGCGCGCCCGGCTCGCGCAGCGAAAAGATTCGCGGGCTCAGACCCAGCAACCTGGCGACCAGCGTCGAGCCGACATGGCCGATGTGGAAGATGAAGTCGCTCTCGCCCGCGAGCGGCGCGGCCGCCGCGCGCACGACGCCGAACGGCGCCCATCCGCCCTGGTCGCCCGGCGCGGCGACGCGTTGATCGAGGAAGCTCGCGTGTTCGTAGCGCGGGCGGGACAGACGCACGAAACCGACGCTGTCCTGGCCCTCGTCGAAGGCCAGCGGATAGATGATCGGGCGTGGCGCGGAGTTCCGATCCGACGAGATCCATCTCGGGCGGCCTAGCCGGCCTCGCCCCACATGCGGCGCAGGTAGTTGCGCACGTATTCGAGCCGGGTGCGGTTCTCCTGGCTCATGTTGTAGCCCTCGAGCGCGGCCACCTCGTTCAACTCGTACAAAAGGTCGCGGTGGACGGCGTCGGGGACCATGCTCTCGATGAAGGTCAGACCCACCAGCCGCTCGCCGCGGGTGACCGGCTTGACCTCGTGCAATGTGTTCGACGGGTAGACCACCGCCGCGCCGGCCTTGCCCTTGAACTCCACCGTGCGCGAGCCCAGCCGGATGGAGAGCTCGCCGCCGTCATAGGTCTCGGGCGGGGCGATGAAGAGCGTGCACGAGAGGTCCGAGCGAAGGGGCCTGGCGCCCACTGGCAGGAAGGCCGCATCGGAGTGGGCGCCATAGCGCATGCCCGGCGTGTACTTGGCCAGGAGCGGCGGGGCCAAGACGCGCGGAAAGGCGAAGTTGCGGAAATCCTCGATGCGGAACAGCGCCCCCGCCATCAGCTTGGAGGCCTCCTCCATACGCGCGTCGGCCTGGTCGATCTGCAGGTTGTCCTTCACCTCCGAGTGCGGGTTGGTGACCCGCCCGTCGACGAAGCGCGAGGCGGCGGCGATCGCCGTCAGCCGGGCGAGCTCGGCTTCGTTCAGCACGTCGTCGAGTTCATGGAACATAGCGAGACAGCCTAAGGATCGGCGTGGCGCGGCGAGGCTAACATACGCCCCCTCACGGTGCAGCGCGCACGAGGTCGAAGGCGATGGTCAGCCGCGGCGCCACCCCGCCGAACGGGACGGTGCCGTGCCACATGTAGGATGGGAACAGCACCAGCCGACCCGGCTCCGGCTTGACGAAATGCTCGGCGGCCAGAGTGCGGTCGGTGGGCACGCCAGGCTCGCCGAACTGGATCCAGCCCTCATGGCCGCTCTCGACCGCCGGCGGAACGGCGACGTAGCAGGCCGACGATATCCATCCCATCGGATGCAGGTGGTTGACGTGGAAGCCGTTGGGCTGAAGCCGCACGGACCAGGCGCCGTGGAAGCGGGTGTCGCCGCGCTCGCCAATGGCGGCGAGATGACGCCGGATCGGGCCGGCGATCGGCCGCGAAGAAGGCCTTCACCACCGGGTCGTCCACGCGGTCGAGGTTCTGGGTGGTCTGAATGCCGCCGCGCAGCGATTGCCCGATCGGATGCGCCTTCAGGCGGTGCAGCGCGTCCAGGCTGGCGGCAAGGTCCGCGAGGTAGGCGTGAAGCGTCGCCCAGCCCGGCGGTGTGTCGATCGTCCACGCATGGACGAGCCGCTCGTAGTCGTAGAGCTCGCGGTAGCGCGGGTCGCCAAGCAGCCGCCAGGCGGTGGCCTGCAGGGCGACGGCCCTCTGGTCGCGAGGATTGCGCTGGCGAAGATCCGCCGCGAGCATATCAGCCGCCTCGGGCCGCCCGGCCGCCAGGTTGGCCTCGCAGAGCGTGGTGAGGGCGGCGAAGTCTTCTGGCCCCAGCGCGAGGGAGCGTTCGGCGTGGGCCAGCCCCGCCGCGGGATCGGTTGTGCGACAGAGCTCGGCCGCCACGATCTCCAGCCGTCCGTCCACCACGCCGGCGGCCAGCGCCCGGCGAACCAGCGCGTAAGCCGCGTCCAGATCGCCAGTGAACTCGAGCACCCTCGCCTTCGCCAACGTCAGCGACGGGTCCAGGGGCGCCGCCGCCATCGCTCGATCGAGCACCAGCGTGGCGGCGCCGGCGCCGGCGCCTCGCATCCAGCGCAGCTGGGCCAGGTCGGCGTGCGCGTCGGCGTAGCTCGGTCGTCGGGCTATGGCCTCCGCGAAGGCGGCGTCCGCCTCGTCGAACCGCCCGAGCCCCTGCAACGCGCGGCCGAGGACCAGCATCGTCTCCGGCGCGTCGCTCCCCTTGGCCAGGGCGCGCCGGGCGGCATGCGCGGCCTCGGCGAAGCGATTGTCGTCGCCCAACGCGGCGGCGAGGTTGTGTTCGGCGACAGCGCTGTCCGGCTCGGACTCGGCAATCCGCTCATAAAGCATGATCGCGCCGTCCAGCCGACCGGCCGCCTTGAGCGCATTCGCCTGAGCCGCCAGGGCCGCGTTGCTGATCCCGCTCATCGGCTCAGAGCGCGCCGCCCTCGCCGGACGTTCCGTTGAACGCGTCCATGGCGGCCATCAGCGCCGAAATGGTGTGGCGCTCGTCCTCGCCGAGTCTCGGGTTCCAGGTGTCGCAGATCAGGATGGTGCGCGGCTGATCGCTGTCGTTCCAGGCCTCGTGCTCGATGGTGTCGTCGAACACCCAGGCTTCACCCTCCTTCCACCGGCGCGTCTCCGACCCGACACGGAAACCGCAACCTTCGGGCACGATCAGCGGCAGGTGGGTGACAAGGCGGACGTTGGCGATGCCGGTGTGGGGCGGAATGCGAGTCCTGGGCTGCAGGACGGAGAACATCGCGGCCGGCGAGCGGTTCGGTAGCGTCGGTTGCGGCACGTGGGCGAGAGCCGCCATGGTCTTGGGCGCCCGCTTGGCGTTCCAGGCGACCTCGCGGCCGTCGAAGAAGAGGTGGAAGGCGCCCCAGCGCGTCGAGCGGTTCAACTCCGCCCACTGGTCGAGGGGGACGCCGTCCGGGTAGTTCACGTAAGGCGCGAGCGTATCGGCGTCGTGGCCGAGGATCGCGACAAGCTCCTCGCGAATGTCGCCGCTCGCGGCCTCCAGCGCCTCGATCCAGGGGAACTCCTCGCGATCCCAGAACTCGATCTCCGGCAGGCCCGGATAGTGGAATTGCACGGGCTCCTGGTGATAGACGCGCCGCTTGCCGACCAGCCTCTCGGCGAAGGTGTCGGCGCGCTTCAGGTCGCGGGTGTCAGCGCCGCCGAGCGCCTGGCGGGCGGCCACCTTGAGCGCTTCCTCGAGCGCGCGATTGTGCGCGCCATAGACCTCCCGCGCCCGCGCCACCGCCGCCCGCGTTGCGGGATCCAGCCGTTCGTCCGGCGGCGCCTGAGTCAGCGCCACGCCATAGGCCAGCGCCGCGGCGCGCGGCTCGCCGCCGCGATCCAGTAGCGAAGCCTTCATCAGCAGCGCCAGAAAGTACCGCGGATCGATGCGGAGCGCGGCCTCGAGCGCGGCCCCCGCTGCGGCGACATCGCCGAGCCCGCGGCAACAGGCGGCGAGGCTCATCCAGAGCTCGGCCTCGCCGGGCGCCAGCCCCACCGCGCCTTCCAGGTGGGCGCGAGCGTCTCTGAGGTTGCCGCGCAGAGCCGCCTCAGCGGCCGCGGCCTTCAGGCTGTCAGCCGTCTCGCCGGGGGATGGCGCTGCGGTCGACATCAGTCGGCCGGATATCCGAACGCCTCGACCCAGGGTGCAAGCAATGGCATCACCGAGGCCAACTCGGCTCGGTAGTTGCGCCAGTGCCCGATCCCCTCGTCGTAGAGGCCGCGCACGACCTGTCCGGCGCTGGGGGTGCGAACGCCGCGCCGCCGCGCCGTCTGGGCGAAGTCCAACATCGCATCGTCCCACTCCACGCCGATGAAGTCGCAGACCGCGCCAACTTCTCCACGCAGGTCCTCGACCACCCGCTCATGGCGCACATATTGGAGCGGAAGGGCGAGCACGGCTTTATAGCGCTCGACCAGCTGCATCACCGCGCCGTAGAGCGCAGCCGCACCGTCGAGCGTGCAGAACTCGTACATCGCGGGGTTCATCTCAAAGCGGCGGCGAAAGCAGCTGAGTACGACGTCCCGCGGGTCGCGCAGCGCAAACAGGATGCGCGCTTCCGGGAACAGCTTGGCGATCAGCGGCAAGCGCTCCGAGTTGAGCGGATACTTGTCGACAAAGACCTTGCCGGCCACGTCCGGGCAATAGGCGGCCACGTTTCGCCAATAGCCCTCGCGGTAGACCTGCGCCTCCTCGGCGGAGATCGTCCGCAAACGCTCGAGCTTGGGGTCCGACACGAAGAGATCGCGTGTGGCCTCGGCCAGCGCGTGCCGCTCGTCGAGCGCGAGCACGTCAGGGTGACTGGCCAGGATCTGCTCGAGCAGGGTGGTGCCCGAACGGGGAAACCCGACGAAGAAGATGAGGCGCCGGGGGTCGGAGGGCTGGGGCGGTCGCGTCGGGCCGACCCAATCAGCGGGAGCGGCCTTGTCGAACCGCATCGTATGCCATTGCACCATCTCCAGCACTGTCGGGGCGCCGGGGATCGCGTACTGGCTGGCGTGCAGCGCGGAGAGCGTCTTGCCCGCGGCGGCGTAAGCCGCGAACGCCTCGGCGTAGCGCCCCGTCCCGTCCAGGACATCGCCCAGTTGGCTCTCCGCCTGCGCCCGCACCTCGCCGCTCGGTCCCCGCGACAGGACCGCGCGCAGCAGGTCCTCGGCGCGGGCGCCTGCCGCGTCCGCTACGACTTCGGCCAGCGTCAGCGCCGCCACGTCCTGGTTCGGCGCCTGCGCCAGGGCGCGTTCGGCGAGTTCGCGGGCGTCATCGAGCGCGCCCCGGCGAAGCTCGATCGATGCGAGCCCCGCGAGCGCGTCGGCCGAGCCAGGATGGATCGCCAGCGCCTGCTGGAACACGCTCCGCGCCTCGTCGTACTGCTTGTCCAGCGCCAGCGCGTCGGCTTTGTTCACCAGCGTCGGCACGTAGGCCGGCTCGATCGAAAGCGCTGCGTCATACACCTTCAGCGCCTCCGGCAGGCGTCCCTGCGGCAACAGGCAACGCCCGATGGCGTTGAGGATGACCACATCGCGCGGCGCAAGCTCGTAGGCGCGCTGCAGCTCGGCCATCGCCTCAGCGTATCGGCCCTGCTGTTCCAGGTCGTAGGCGAGGAGGTTGTGGAACATCGCGTCCCGAAAGCCGCGACCGATCGCCGAACCGGCGAGAGCGATGGCTTTGGGCGTGTCGCCGGCCGCGAGCGCAGCCTCGACGGCCTGGCGGGCGTCGGCCAGGTCCGCAAAGTCCTTACCGTTCGCTTCCGCGGCGCTCATTTCGATCCCCAGCGGCCTCCTCGTTCTTCGCGGCGCACCATAGCCCAGGCCGCGCACGGTTTCAGCGAACGCTACGACGGCGGGTAACCGAAGCGCTCGACCCAAGGCGCCAAGAGCGGCAGGGCCGGCTCGAGTTCGCCCCTGTAGCGCCGCCATTGACCCACGCCCTCGGCGTAGAGGCCCCGGGCGACCTGGGCGGCGCTTGGCGTGGCGGCGGCTCGCTCGGCGAGCGTCTCGGCAAAGCCGCGGACGTCGCCGCTCCACGGTACGCCGATGAAGCGGCAGATGGCTCCGGTCTGCGCGTCGAAGTCGCTGACCAAGGTCTCGTAACGGTGCTCGAACACTTCGAGCGCCAGCTTGGCGCGGCAGAGCGCCGCGAGCCGCATCACCCCATCGTAGAAGCGCGCGCCGCCTTCGAGGGTCAGCAACTCGTACATCGAGGCATTCATGCGGAAGCGCTGCCTGAAGCAGCTCAGGATCACGTCCCGCGGATCGCGGATCGCGAAGATGATCTTCGCCTGCGGGAAGAGGCGCGCAATCAAGGGCAGCTTCAGGGTGTTCAGCGGCAGCTTGTCCAAAGCGACCTTGCCGGCGACGTCGACGCCGGTTTCGCCGACTCGCCGCCAGTAGTCGGCGCGGAGCGGGCCGAGATCCTGCTCCCTCGCCCACGTGAGGCGCACGAGCGCCTCGCGGTCGGTGAGGTAGGTCCGCACGCTCTCGGCGAGGCTCTCCCGCTCGTCCCACGACACGATGTCCGGGTGGGCGGCCAGCGCCCTTTCGAGCAGCGTCGTGCCGGAACGCGGGAAGCCGACCAGAAAGACGTGGCCCACGGCCGGGACTCGATGGAGGGACGACCGCTGGCGCCTGTGTCGGGTCAGCGGCCTGCATGTACGAGATGAGCGTCTCGAGTTGATCTGCGGCGCTGCTCCGGCCGGGCTTGGCATATCTGTCGGCGTAGGCCGTCCTGAGCCCAGCGTTCGCAGCCTCGAATTGAGCGAACGCCTCGGCCGGGCGGTCCGCCGCGTCGAGCACGTCTCCGAGGAGACCGTGCGCCAGCGCGCGGTCGTCGGGCGTGAGTGCGCCGACCGCGAGCAGTTTGCGAAGCCGCTGCTCGGCCTCGTCCAGTCGTCGCGACGCCAGGTCGGCCGCCGCACGGGCGAGGTTCGCCGTCGGCTGGCGTGGATCGACGGCCAGCGCCCGGTCGGCCAGCACCCTCGCTTGCGGATAGTCGCCGGCCCGCGCCGCGATGGCGGCCAAGCGGGCCAGCGGCGCCGGCTCGCCGGGCGTCAGCGCCTGCGCGCGTTGGAAGGCGGCCTTGGCCTTGTCGAGGTCCCCGGCCTGCTCGGCCGCCCAACCGAGATTGAACTGAGCCGGCGCGAAGGCGAGATCGGACGCGGCCGCCGCCTCGAAGGCCTCGACGGCCTCGGCAGGTCGATCCAGGCGCGCCAGGCACAGGCCGAGCGCGTTCAGCGTCGGCACGTCCGTCGGCGCGAGCGCGCGCGCGCGCTCGAGGTTGGCCAGCGCCTCGAGATCGCGCCCGCCCTGTTCGAGACGATAGGCGCGCAGGTTGAGCAACAGCGCATGTTCGACGCCGCTGTCCAACGCCCGTTCCGCAAGCTCGAGCGCGCGCTCGAGATCAGGAGCGCGCACGGCGGCGGCGACCTCGCGAAGGATTGCGGCTGTATCGGTCAAGTTGTTCGGGCCGTCGGCGAAAAAGAAGAGGCGGCGGCCCCGTGAAGGGACCGCCGCCAGAAGACTAGGCCTCCGAAACGGCCTTTAGAAGTCGGCGGTCAAGCCAACGAAGAACACCCGGCCCAGGGTGTCGTAGACGCCCGGGAAGGTGTTGCCGTTGCCGACCGGGGGCGACGACAGACCGATGTTCGACGAGTTGAGGATCGGCGGATCCTTGTCGAGCACGTTGTTGACGCCGGCCCGCAGCGTGATCCCGTCCTTGACGCGCCAGATCGCGGCGAGGTCGAGGTAGTTGTACGCCGGGATCTTGTCTTGGTTGTCGGTGATGGAGCCGCCTGGGCCGCACCCGACGAAGTGCGGCAGCGGGCATTGGTGCAGGATCGGGTTCGAACTCAGGAAGTCCGGCTCGACCGCCGAGATAAAGCGCCATTGCAGCGACAGGCTGAGGTTGTCCCACGGCGTGCCCCAGGTGACGCGGAACTTGTGGCGCCACTTCGGAATTGGACCGCCCGAGGACGCGTTCAGGAGATTGTTCGAGCAGTTCGCGCCGAAGAAGCCGGCGCAGTCGAAGCTGCCGATCTTGGGAGAGGGCTCGACGTCGAAGTTGAACGTGTAGGTCCCCTGGAAGTCGAACGCCAGCGAACCCCAGTCCGGCAGGTTCCAGTCTTTGAACCGGGTGTTGTAGTTGGCGTTGATGTCGAGACCCGACGTCCTCACGAAACCCGTGTTGACGTTGAAGTTGTTGACTGAGCCGTTCCCGAACATCGTGTTCAGGTTGCCCAGGTTCGTGATCTGAGTCCCGGTGAAGATCGTGTTCGTGACCGGGTCGCGGTGGATGAACGAGCAGAAGAAGGCGCCGGTGGGGGTCGCATAGTTGTTGACGCATTCATTCATGATCGTCGAAGCGCCGTATGACCCGATCAGGTTCTGAACGTCGATGTGGAAGTAGTCGACCGAAGCGCTGAAGCCCTTGAAGAAGGTCGGCGTGAAGACCGCCCCCACCGTGTAGGTGTCAGCCGTCTCCGGCCCGAGGCCGGGGTTGCCGCTCGTCAGGTTCGTGCACTGCGAGGCGGGGCACTTGATGACGAAGCCGTAGGCCGTGGCCCCGTTGGCGCCGGCGCCGCCGCCGATATTAGGCAGCACGCCTTGCGCCGCGCAGGCCGCCTGGCTGGCGGCCGGCGACGAGCCGGCGCAGGGATCCTGCGCTCCGTACAGCTTGAATGCCGGCGCCGAGAACAACTCGACGGTGTTCGGCGCGCGAACGGCCCGGTTGAAGCTGGCGCGGAAGTGGATGTCCGGAACAGGGCCCCACTCGCCGCCGATCTTGTAGGTGTTGGTGGAGCCGATGTTCGAATAGTCCGAATACCGGTAGCCGCCCTCGACCTGCAGGAGATCCGCGAACGGCTGGTGGTTGGCCAGAGGCACGCGGACTTCCGCGAACACTTCCTTCACGTCGTAGGCGCCGTGCACTGGCGGCGTCTGGCCGCCCTGGCCTGACAGGTCGCCGGTGGTGAACTCGAGGTCCGGGCTGAGGTCGATCTGCTCGCGCCGATACTCGGCGCCGAACGCGACTCCGACGCCGCTCGAGGCCATCGGGCTCTGGATGCCATAGCGGCCGAGGTCGCCGTTGATCGATCCCGAAACGATCTGCTCGGTCGCCGAGCCTTCCTTCTCGCCGGTGCCGGAGATGTAGTTGGCCATCGCCGGCGTGAGGGCGCTCGATTGGAAGATGTTGATCGGGATGCAGTTCGGGTCGGTGCCCTCGCACTTTGTGGTGCTGGTCGCGAGCAGGGCGTTCTGGAACTTCTGTTTCGAGACTTCGCCGGTGTACTGCTCCTGATAGATCGTGTCGGCGTACTGGGCGTAGACGTCGTAGTTCCACCCGTCGACGATATCGCCGCGGAAGCCGAAGTTCATCCGATAGGCGATGTGCTCGAGATCGTCCGTCCGATTGCCAAGCTCGACGGTGCGGCGGCCGACGAACAGCGTGGTTTGGCCGTTCGAGGGCAGTCCGACGCAGAAGTCGGCCACGCCGCCGGCGGCGATCAGGTACGGGTTGTCGCAGTTCACCTTGAGCGACGCCGAGCCGAAGAACAGGCCGCTCGGGGCGATCTGGGCGAACGTCCGATTGTCCGAGAACATCAGGCTGGAGTAGATCTGAACGTGCGAGTTGATGTCGTAGTGGGCGAAGTAGCCCGCCTCGTACCGCTCGTCCGGCCGCTGCAGATAGTTGAACGGCGCGAAGTTGAACGCCTGGCCGAGCGAGCTCGTCAGACCTGTCGGCGAGCCTGCGAACTGCCCTTGTCCGGGGATGTCGACGCGCTGGAAGTGTCCCTGCGGGGTGGTTCCGCTGGAACCGACGCAGAGGTGGGTGTTGCTGCCGTTGTTGGTGATGATCGAGCACGAGGAGAAGTCGCGAGTCCCCTCGAGCACCGCGTCGATGTGCCGATACCCGAGGTAGACCTCGATATTGCCCTTGTCGTCGGGCGAATTCACGCCGATCGCCAGCGTGATGTCCTTGGTGAAGCCATCGGTGACGTCGCCAGGGATCTTGAAGTGGTTCCCGCTGAGCTGAGAGTTGATGTTGTCTGGGTTCTGCTGGTTGTGCTGAGCAAAACCGTACTCGGCGTCGATCCGGACCCCTTCGAGGTCGTGCTTCATGATGAAGTTCACGACGCCGGCGACGGCGTCCGAGCCGTACACCGACGAAGCGCCGCCCGTCAGCACTTCGATGCGCTCGACCAGCGCGGAGGGAACCTGATCCAGGTCGGCGGCCGGCGCCACGGTGTCGGCCGGCGGCAGGCGCGTGCCGTCCACCAGCACGGCGGTCCGCGACGGGCCGAGGCCGCGCAGGTTGACCGTCGCCGTGCCGCTGGCGCCGTTCGACGCGCCCTGGCTCTGGTTGGTGTAGACCTGCGGCAGTTGGTTCAGCAGGTTCTCGACGTTGGTCGTGCCGGTGAGCTTCACCTCGGTGTTGCTGACCGTCTGCACGGGGCTGACGCTGCGGATGTTTGCGGCCTGCGGAATGCGCGAGCCGGTGACCACGATAACCGGAGTGCCGTTGGCGGCGGCGGGCGGCGGGGTCGCCGTCTGGGCCAGCGCCGGCGTGCCGGCAGCCATCGCCATGACCCCACAGATCATGGTCGACGCGAGCAAACGCTCGCGCGTGGTCATCAATTTCATTTGTCGCCCCTTTGGCACCCGCGAAGCGACGGCGGACGCCGGTCAAAAACCGTGGATGTGCCCTGACCCAGAGTCCTGGATCCGATTAGGGTCATGCTTCTGACCCAAAGTTGCTCTGGTCAATGATCGTCTTACGGTGTCACGTCAGAAATTGACACCGGTGTCACATTACGGTCACAGCCCTGACACGCCACGTAACGATGTTCGCCGATTTTGCACTGGCGTCCGCCTGTCTCGCGGCGTCAAATTCCTGGGCCCGACGCCCTTGGCGAAGGGTGGTTGGTAGAGGGGGACACCGCGCCATGCCATCGAAGCTGGTCCTTGCCGCCGCGCTGGTCCTGCTCGCCTGCCCCGCCTGGGCGGCGCCCTCCATCGCGTTGCAAGGGCGCGCGGACGTCTTGAAGACGCTCAGCGCCTGCCGCGCGATCAGCGACGCCGCGGCCAGGCTCGATTGTTACGACAAGGCGTCCGCCGCGCTGGATCAGGCCGAAGCTTCGGGCGACGTCGTCATCGTCGACCGCGCGCAGGCGCGCGCCGCGCGACGCCAGGCCTTCGGGTTCAACCTGAGCGCCCTATCGGTGTTCGACCGCGCCTTGGCCAAGGACGAGGTCAACAGCCTCACCACGACCGCGTCCTCCGCCTACCAGAACGCGGAGGGCAAATGGATCATCGTGCTCGAAGACGGCGCGCGCTGGCGACAGATCGACGACGAGGTGCTCAACCGCGCGCCGCACGCCGGCTCGGCGATCAGGATCCGGCCGGCCTCGCTGGGCAGCTTCGTCATGAACATCGACGGTCAGCCCTACATCCGCGTCCATCGCGACGAATAGGGCCCTCACGCGGGCAGCAGGCCGCCCGGAATGCGGAAGCGAACCTCGTCGCGCGCGAAGTCCAGGCTGACGTAGTCGAAGCGGCTCAGCACATCGACGCCGATCATTAGCGCCGGCCGGTCGACCAGCGACCAGAGCTGGAAGGTGTGCAGGTCGGCAAAGGCGACTGGCCAGCTCGGCAGGTGCATGCCGCCGATCCGGAGGCCCGGGAAGTCGGCGATCTCCGCCGTGATCGTCTGGCCGGTCGCGCTGACCACCGGCGCCTGCTCCCAGAGCATGGCCGCGTGGCGGGCGACGGCCATGTCGCGCAGAGCCAGGTTTCCGATGGTGCTCTGAGCGCCTGAGTTCGAGGAAGGCGACCACGGGCGTGCCCGCGAGGTCGGCGTCGACCAAGGTCAGCTGCCCGTCCCGGCGAAGCGCCTGCATGACGATGTCGTCCGGGTTGCGGTGAGCGCGGCGCGCCTCCTCGATCACCAGCCGTGCGTTGGCGAAGTCGAGCGTCAGGCGCTGGCCCGCCAGACGATCGACGCCGAGCATGCCGACAGCCCCGATCGCGGCTTCAGGCAGGATGGAGAGCATCACGTCTGCCTCCGAGCGGCTCCCGACATCGAGCCGCGCGGCGGTGGTCGACGCCATCTGCGCGCCGGCGACGCCGTTCAGCATCTCTGGCGTCCCCTTCGTCAGGCCTAGCTGTTCCGCCAGCGTGTCCGAGATCACCGATTGGTTGGCGCCAGTGTCCACCACGAACGGATACGGACCCAACCCGTTCACCCGCACGGGCGCGGTCATCCGCCGATAGATGTCGACGACCGTCTTAAGATCGGCCGGCGGCACGTAAGGGGCAGGCGGCGGAATGAGCGTCGCGGGGTTCGCGTCCACCTCGATGGTGGCCGCCACAGCACGGGTGGCCGCGAGCGCGACGGTCGCGCCGGCCAGAAACGCCCGCCGATTGAAGGCGCTACGCGTCATCGGCGCCCTTCCTCCCCAGCGCGCAGCATACGCCCGCCGCGCCGGTTCATCCACGCTGAACCGGTGCCGTCAGGCGACCTCAGTCGACCAGGCTTGCGCCACATCGCGGAATCGCACCTCGCTGCGCAGGAAGTCCAGGCTCACCACGCTGAAGCGGCTGAGCAAGTCGACGCCGATCATGAGCGCCGGTTCGGCGGTCAAATTCCACAGCGAAAACGCGTGCAGGTCGGCGAAAGCGACCGGCCAGGTCGGGAGCCGCAGCCCCCCGACGTTCAACCCGGCCAGACTGGTCATGACGGCGTTCACCGTTTGGCCGGTGACACTCATCACGGGCGCGTCGATCCAGACAGCACGTGTTTGGCGCGCGGCCGCCAGAGCCTTCAAGGCCAGGTTACCGATGGTGCTCTCCGCGCCGGAATCGATGAAGGCGATTACGGGCGCGCCGCCGAGGTCGGCGTCGACCAAGGTCAGTTGGCCATCGCGCCGATGCGCCCGCATGACCAGGTCGTTGGGGTTGCGCAGCGGGCGCTCCGCCGAACTCGATCGACAGGCGCTGGCGCGCGAAGTCCAGCGTCAGCCGCTGGCCGTCCATCCGGTCGACGCCCAGCATGCCAACCCCGCCCATGCCGTACTCCGGCAGGATCGACAGCGTCACCCCTGCTTCGACACGCTCGCCGACGGTCAACTCGGCCGTCGTGGTCGGGGTCATTTGCGCGCCGGTCGTGCTGTTCAGCAGCTCGGACGATCCGGCAGCAAGGCCAAGATGTGCGGCCAGCCCCGCCGAGATCACCGACTGGTTTGCACCGGTGTCGATGACGAACGGGAAAGGCCCGCGTCCGTTCACCCTGACCGGCGCGGTCAGCCGCCGGCACAGGTCGAACACGGCCTTGAGCGTGGCCGGCGGCTCGTAGATCGAGGCGTCGGGAACCAGAGACGGCGAGCGCCGGTCGACAAGCACTTGTCCGGCCGCGCGGCCGGCGACAAGACTGGCGGCGGCGCCAGCCAGCACCCGACGCCGGTCAAGTCCACCGCTCAGCATTGGATGGCGCCCTCCCCGTCGGTCGGCGAGTCTACGCCGCGACGGAACGCGCATCCACCTCCGGGCGAGGGGCGCGGCCTGCGCCGCGCCCCTGCCGACGCCTTAGTATCTGACCCGGGCGCCGCCGAAGACGTACAGGCCGAGGTCGTAAAGGGCGCTGCCGTCCGGACCACCGTTGTTGCCGGTGACCACGTTCGGCGGCGGCGGTGTGTTGAACAAATCGTTGGCGCCGATGAAGAGATCGGTCGTGCTGCCCTTCCAGGTCGGAAGTTTGTAGTGGACGATGAGGTCGTTATAGACCTGCGCATGTATATACGGCGGGAAGATCTCGTTTCCGGCATAGGCCAAGCGACCCGGACTGCGGTTGAAGTCGGCCGTGCTCCCGACGTAGCGAAGGGTCCAGGTGAATGAGAACCGCCCCTGCTCGTAGGTGATGTCGCCACGCGCGCGTTGGTACGGCGTGCCGTTCACCAGGGTTCCTTCCCCAACAACGTACTGATTGGGCGTTGTCTGGAACGGGAAGTTGTGCAGGTGCATCAGGTAGTTGAAGTCAAGGTTCAACGTAACCTTGCCCGGCAGGTCAGCAGACTTGCTCAGCTTCAGATGCAGCGGATCGGCCCAGAACGCATACGACGCCTGCACCTCGACGCCGTCCGTAAACAGGCGAGAAGCGTTCAGGTAGGTGTCGGTGATGAAGGAGATGTCGGCGACGCTATCGACCTGGCCTTCCTTGTTTATGAAGCCGTCGTTCGGAGCCCGCTGGATGAGGTTGCAGAAGGCGGGATTGAGCGACGGGCCATCAACACAGTTGTCTGCGATCTCCTGTGCGGTCGGCAACGTGATCGCGTTCTTGATGTCTATATTGTAGTAGTCGACGGTCACCGAGAAATTCTTCAAGAACGTCGGCTGCAACACAAAACCGAGCGTGTAGCTCTTCGATTGTTCCGGTGTAAGGTGCTCGTTACCCGACTGCACACCGGGAGGCGACAGATTGACGGCCGCATCGATGAACGTTCCCGCCGGCGCGGCGCCCGGGAACATGGCCAGCAGTGCGGCGCAGTTCTTCAATCGGTTGGCGTTGGCGTTGATGTTCTCGGCGCTGCACGGGTCGCCGACGGTAAAGAAGGTGCCGCTGGGCGGCAGGAACGCTTCGGTGATGTTCGGCGCGCGGACCGCCTCCGAGTAGTCGCCGCGGAACTTCAGTCCCGGCACCGGTCCATAGATTCCGCTCACCTTCCAGGCATTGACGTTGCCGACCGTTGTGTATTGCGCGTTGCGGTCCGCGACGTCGAACGTCAGCTCGTCGAGCAGGAAGCCCTGGTGCTTGAAGATCGGGAAGTTCGCCTCTGCGTAGACTTCGGACACCTCGAAGCCGCCTCTGAAGTTGGGCGTCGGCGCGATTTCCGTGGAGCCGGCCGCGACCAGCGGGTCCTGGTTGTCGAGAACATGTTCTTTGCGCCACTCGACCCCGGCGGCGATGCCGATCGGACCGCCCGGCAGGTTGAGGAAGCGCGAGGTGTCGAAGTTCAGGTTGAAGCTCGCGACCTCCTGCTCCAGGCGCTGGTACTCGTTGACGGTGACCCGGGAGTACCGGATGGCGGCCTTGGTGTTCTGCAGACCGAAGGGATTGTAGGGCACGCAGGCGGCGGGGTTGCCGACGATTCCCGACGGCGGTGCGTTGAATGGGTCGGGCGGCGCTGAAGGCACGTTGATCCGGCACGCGGGCTGCCCGGTCGCCGGGTCGATGACCGAGTTCTTCCGAGGCCGCAAAGTTGCCAGGCAACAGTGTGTTGCGGTCGCTGAAGTAGTTCAGCGACTCCCCGTAGTTGAAAGTCGCGTCCCAGTTCACCTGGGCGAACTTGGCGTCGAAGTCGCCGCGCAGCTGAGGCACCACGCGTTCTGTGATGCGCCGCGCAAAGGTCGTGCGCGCCCCGCCGTCGCCGAGGAAGCGATTGAGGAACGCCAGGCCCGCGCCGCTCGGCGTCGCCGCGATGGCGTTGGCGATGGCCGGGGTGATGAAGGCGTTGTCCGGCGGCGGGATGAAGCTGAAGAAGCTGATCGACGGCTGGTTGAAGTCGTAGATCTCGCGCTGCAGCAGCTTCTCGTCGATGTTGAAGTTCAGGTGCGGCGTGATGTCGTAGCTGAGCCTGATGTCGCCGCCGATGCGGTCGGTCTTCACCTGGATCAGCTCGTAGTCCTCGATCTTGAAGCAGGTGTTGCAGTCGGGTTGGAACTCGCCGAACGCGAAGCTGTTCGAATTGATGCGCTGCTGCTGTGGGATCGGCGTCCCGTTGGCCGTGAACGTCTCGTACGGAATGAAACTGCCGAGATCGGTCAGGACGCCGGTGTTGTTGATGAACTCGCTCTCGACGTTCGGAACGACGATGAATTGGGGTTGGCCCTGGGTGGGAACGCCGCCGGTGAGAGGATTGGTGATGGTGCCGTAGTTGTGCATCCCAGGCACCTGGTTCGCCAGGATCTGGGCGTTGTTGTCCCAGAGCAGGGTCACGTTCACGTTGCCACGGTCGCTTGCGAAGTTGCGGCCGACGGTCAGGTAACCGCTCTCGCTCTGACCATAGTCTCCATCCGGAAACCAACCGGCCTGCTCACCGCCCTCGACCCCCACGAAGGTCTTCTTCAGGATGACGTTGACCACGCCGGCGATGGCGTCCGAGCCGTAGATCGCCGAAGCGCCGCCCGTGACCACCTCAACCCGGTCGACCAGAGAGGGCGGTATGGAGCCGAGATCGACGGCAAAGCTCGAGGGGTCGGCCGCGACGTGCCGTTCGCCATCGACCAGCGTCAGCGTGCGCGACACGCCCAGGTTCCTCAGGTCGGCGAAGCTCAGGCCGCCGAGATTCCCGAAGCTGTTGACGTTGGCGCGCATCGTTCCCTGCACGCCCATCGACGGGAGGGTGGCGATGACCTGACCCAGGTCCGGCGTTCCGGCGTTCAGGATGATCTGCTGGGTCACGACGGCGACCGGAACAGGCTGATCGAGGTTCGGCTTCGGAATGCGCGAACCGGTGACGATCACCGTCGGAGTTTGCGGGTTCGTGCTTGTCTGCGCCCCGGCGTAGCCGGCGGCTGCGAAGGTAAGCAGCATGCTGCCGGCGAACAGCGTCGCCTTGCGAATCGACATTGGGATGTGCCTCCAGCCCCTTGGTCAAACTGCAGCGTCGCCCGGACAGGTTGCATTGGACGACCCGCAACCTATTCGGCAGGCTAGCGCGCGGTTGCGCCGCGCCGAAAGGCTATCTGTGCGGTCACGTGACAAAAATGTAATGAGTGACGCAGGAGTCACAGTCGTGCAGGCCTATTGCCTGCCGATGGGGCCGAATTCGTGCAACCCCTCCCCGGGTTGCGCCGCGCATCAGGCCCCTCTAAACCCGCCGTTTAGCCTTCAATCCGAGAGTGGCCGTGGCGCGGACCAGCGCGACGGCTCGCCTGCGTGCGAGACGGAATGCCCAGACGCACCGACATTTCGTCCATCCTGATCATCGGCGCAGGGCCTATCGTCATCGGCCAGGCCTGCGAGTTCGACTACTCCGGCGTCCAGGCCTGCAAGGCGCTCAGGGCCGAGGGCTACCGCATCGTCCTGGTGAACTCGAACCCGGCCACGATCATGACCGACCCGGACGTCGCAGACGCCACGTACATCGAGCCGATCACGCCGGAGATGGTCGCCAAGATCATCGCGCTCGAGAAGCCCGACGCCCTGCTCCCCACCATGGGCGGGCAGACGGCGCTGAACACCGCCCTTGCGCTCGAGCGACAGGGGGTGCTCGCGGCGTACGGCGTCGAGATGATCGGCGCCCGCGCCGAGGTGATCGACAAGGCCGAGGATCGGCTGAAGTTCCGCGACGCCATGGACGCCATCGGGCTGGAGAGTCCCCGCTCGCACCTGGCCCATTCGCTCGATGAGGCCAAGGATGGGCTCGAGGTCGTCGGCCTGCCGGCGATCATCCGACCCTCGTTCACGCTCGCCGGCACCGGCGGCGGCATCGCCTACAACGTCGAGGAGTTCGAGGAGATCGTCGAGCGCGGCCTCGACGTCTCGCCGGTGCGCGAGGTTCTGATCGAGGAGAGCGTGCTCGGCTGGAAGGAGTTCGAGATGGAGGTGGTCCGCGACAAGGCGGACAACTGCATCATCGTCTGCTCGATCGAGAACGTGGACCCGATGGGGGTGCACACCGGCGATTCGATAACCGTCGCGCCGGCGCTGACGCTGACCGACAAGGAGTTCCAGCGCATGCGAACGGCCTCGATCGCCGTCCTGCGCGAAGTCGGGGTGGAGACCGGCGGCTCGAACGTCCAGTTCGCCGTCAACCCGCGCGACGGGCGCATGGTCGTCATCGAGATGAACCCGCGCGTCTCGCGCTCGTCAGCGCTGGCGTCGAAGGCGACGGGGTTCCCGATCGCCAAGGTCGCGGCGCTGCTCGCCGTCGGCTACACGCTCGACGAGCTGATGAACGACATCACCGGCGCGACGCCGGCCTCGTTCGAGCCCTCGATCGACTACGTCGTCACCAAGATCCCCCGCTTCGCCTTCGAGAAGTATCCCGGGGCCGAGCCCTATCTCACCACCTCGATGAAGTCGGTCGGCGAGGTGATGGCCATCGGCCGCACCTTCGCCGAATTGCTGCAGAAGGCGCTGCGCGGCCTGGAGACCGGCCTTAGCGGCCTCGACGAGATCGCCATCTCCGGCGCCGACGATCCCGAGAACGGCCGCGCCGCGATCCAGCGCGCGCTGGGCGTGCCCACTCCCGACCGGCTGCGCGTGATCGCCCAGGCGTTCCGCCACGGCCTCGATGTCGAGGAGATCGCCGAGGCCTGCGCCTACGACCCCTGGTTCCTGCGCCAGATCCAGACCCTCGTCGGCGAGGAGCAGCGGCTGCGCCGCCATGGCCTCAGCGCCGAGGCGAACGAGCTTCGCCGCTTGAAGGCGATGGGCTTCTCCGACCTGCGGCTGGCCCAGCTCACCGCCCAAAGCGAGGACGACGTGCGCCGCGTGCGCCACGAGCTGGGCGTGCGCCCCGTCTTCAAGCGCATCGACACCTGCGCCGGCGAGTTCCGCGCCACGACGCCCTACATGTACTCGACCTACGAGACCGGGGCGCTCGGCCAACCGCCCATGTGCGAGGCCGAGCCCAGCGACCGCAGGAAGGCGATCATCCTCGGCGGCGGCCCCAACCGCATCGGCCAGGGCATCGAGTTCGACTACTGCTGCTGCCACGCCGCTTTCGCGCTCGACCAGATCGGCATCGAGTCGATCATGGTCAACTGCAACCCCGAGACGGTCTCGACCGACTACGACACCTCCGACCGGCTCTATTTCGAGCCGCTCACCGCAGAGGACGTGCTCGAGCTGATCGCCGTCGAACGGTCCAACGGCGACTTCATGGGCGTCATCGTCCAGTTCGGCGGGCAAACCCCGCTGAAGCTGGCGCAGCCCCTGGAAGAGGCCGGCGTACCGATCCTCGGAACCTCGCCCGACGCCATCGACCTGGCCGAGGACCGCGAGCGGTTCCAGCACCTGCTGCATCGGCTGGGCATCGCCCAGCCGGTGAACGGCATCGCCCGCAGCGCCGAGGAGGCGTTCGAGGCCGCCCGCCGCGTCGGCCTTCCGGTCGTGATCCGCCCCTCCTACGTGCTCGGCGGCCGCGCGATGGAGATCATCCGCGACGAGGAAGGGCTCGAACGCTACATCAAGACGGCCGTCGAGGTGTCCGGCGCGAGCCCCGTGCTCATCGACCAGTACCTGAGCCGCGCCACCGAGGTGGACGTCGATGCGCTCTGCGACGGCGAGAGCGTGTTCGTGGCCGGGGTCATGGAGCACATCGAGGAGGCGGGCGTGCACTCCGGCGACTCCGCCTGCTCGCTGCCGCCCTATTCCCTCACCGATGCGACGATCGCCGAGCTGAAACGGCAGACCGAGGCCATGGCGTTCGCGCTCAACGTCCGT
This sequence comes from uncultured Alphaproteobacteria bacterium, assembly GCA_963719975.1. Taxonomy (GTDB): domain Bacteria; phylum Pseudomonadota; class Alphaproteobacteria; order Caulobacterales; family Caulobacteraceae; genus Poindextera. The sequence continues at coordinate 20,509 of CAVRED010000007.1, read as the reverse complement.
GGGCTGATGAACGTGCAGTTCGCCATCGAGGAGCCGTTGTCGGAACATCCGCGCATCTTCGTGCTGGAGGTCAATCCGCGCGCCTCCCGCACGGTGCCGTTCGTGGCCAAGACCATCGGCCGGCCGATCGCGGGGATCGCGGCCAAGCTGATGGCCGGCGCGCGGCTCAAGGACTTCGGCCTCAGCGAGCGCGCCTTCGACCACATCGCGGTCAAGGAAGCCGTCTTCCCCTTCGCGCGCTTCCCCGGCGTCGACACGGTGCTCGGCCCGGAGATGCGCTCGACCGGCGAGGTCATGGGCCTTGACTGGCGCCGGCCTGGCGAAGAGCCCGGCGCCGCGTTCGCGCGCGCCTTCGCCAAGAGCCAGCTCGGCGGCGGCACCGTGCTGCCGCACAAGGGCTGCGCCTTCATCTCGGTCAAGTCGGCCGACAAGCCCTTCATCGTCGAGCCGGCGCGCCATCTGCTCGAAGCGGGGTTCACCGTCATCGCCACCGGCGGCACCTGCGCCCACCTGCGCGAGCAGGGCCTCGACGTCGCCATGATCAAGAAGGTGCTCGAGGGCCGGCCGAACATCGTCGACGCCATGAAGAACGGCGAGGTGCAGTTGGTCTTCAACACGACCGAGGGGCGCCAGTCCCTCGAGGACTCCTTCTCGCTGCGGCGGACCGCCTGATGATGAAGATCCCCTACTACACCACCACCGCCGGCGCCCTGGCCGCCGCCCGCGCCATCACCGCCCATGGCGAGCTCGAGGTGCGCCCGCTGCAGAGCTATCAGCAGGCATGGCGCTGATCTCCGCGATAACGACCTGCAAGGGCAGGCTCGCGCACCTCACGCAGAGCCTGCCGGCCGGCGCTTTCTCGACGCCGAGCTCCTCGAGCATCCGGAGCGGCACGAACGCGCTTGTGAACAGCGAGAAATAGAGGACGACGTCGTCTGACATGTCTTGCGCTCCGGTGACGCAGGGTCAGGCTTGGTCCGATGCGTCTCAAGTGTAGAACCGAGGCGACCAGCAGCTGGCAGGAGGATGGCGTGGCGGGACGAGTCGAAGGCAAGGTGGCGTTGGTCACGGGCGGCGCGAGCGGGATCGGGCGCGCCTGCGCCGAAGCCCTGGCGCGGGAAGGCGCGAGCGTCGTCATCACCGACGTGCAGGACGACAAGGGGCCAGGCGTGGCGGCCGAGATCATCGCCGCCGGCGGCAGGTGCGAATACCTGCACCACGACGTCACCAACGAAGACGACTGGATCTCGGTCATGGCCGAGATCGACAAGCGTCACGGTCGGCTTGACGTCTTGGTCAACAACGCCGGCATCGCGGTCCCCAGCCTCTCGATCACCACCGTCACGCTGGCCGACTGGCGCAAGCAGCAGGCGGTGAACGTCGAGGGCGTGTTCCTCGGCTGCAAGCACGGCCTTCTGCTCATGCGCAAGGCGGGCGCCGGCGGCTCGATCGTCAACCTGTCGTCCGTCGCCGGCCTGCGCGGCTCAGCGCTGCTCGCCAGCTACTGCGCGAGCAAGGGCGCGGTGCGCCTCCTCTCCAAGGCGATCGCCATGGAGTGCGCGCAGGCGAAGGACGGCATCCGCGTGAACTCCGTGCACCCTGGCATCATCGAAACGCCGATCTGGCAGCAGATCACGCCCGCGACCGGCGCCAACGCGCCCCCCGACCTCGACGCCATGTCCGCGGCGTCGGTGCCGCTGGGGGTCAAGGGCCTGCCCACCGACATCGCCAACGGGGTGCTGTGGCTGGCGTCGGACGAGTCCCGCTACGTCACCGCCGGCGAACTCGTCATCGACGGCGGCGTCTCCCAGCGGTAGCCGAGCTCGCGTTCGCTCACCAGGTCAGCGCCATCAGGAGCATGTCCTCTGGCCGGCCGCGCAGGTTGATCGCCTTGGCCATCCGGGCCTCGATCTTGAAGCCGAGGCCCTCGTAGAGGGCGATCGCCGGCGCATTCCAGGCCACGCACTCGAGGTCCAGCCGGCAGAAGCCCGGCCAGGCCCGCGCCTCCTCGATCGCGCGCGTCAGCAGCCGGCGGCCGATACCCAGCCCGCGCCACCCCCGCGCCACGGACATCCCGAACCGGCCCGCATGGCGGTTGTCCGGCCGCTCGCCCGCCCAGAGGTCGAGAGCGCCCACCACAGCTTGCTCGGCGACGGCGAGCAGAACCAGGCCCCGCTCCGCGGTGATCGCGCGCAGGATCCAGTCGCGCTCTTCCGGCACGCTCGGAGTCTCACGCTGCGAGATGGTGTCCAGGCGCTCGGCCATGAGGCCGGCCATGTAGTCCGCGAGCGCCGCCGCGTCGGCCTCTCGCGCACGCCGCACCTTCACCTGATCCACCGTCGGCGCGGCCCGCATCTGCACAAGCCCTTGAATTTTGCGGGAGTCACATCTATCGTTTCAGCCCCCCGGACGCCAGCGCCCGCGGCCGGACCACTCACCTCCCCTAGGGCCAACCGAGCTAAATCCGATAATGGAAAAAGTGCCGATGACCGGCGAGGGCTACGCAGTCCTCGACGAGGAACTGAAACGTTTGAAGACCCAGGAGCGTCCGAGCGTCATTGCTCAGATCGCCGAAGCGCGCACGCACGGCGATTTGTCCGAGAACGCCGAGTACCACGCCGCCAAGGATCGGCAGGGCTGGATCGAGGGCCGGATCGCCGAGATCGAAGACAAGATCGCGCGCGCCCAGGTCATCGACGTGTCCAAGCTCTCGGGCGCGCAGGTGAAGTTCGGCGCGACCGTCAGCGTCGTCGACGAGGACACCGCTGAGAAGGCGCGCTACCAGATCGTCGGCGACCACGAGGCCGATGTGAAGTCCGGCAAGCTGTCGGTCTCCTCGCCGCTCGCCCGCGCCATGATCGGCAAGGAGAAGGGCGACGTGGTCGAGGTGAACACGCCCGGCGGCGTCAGGGCCTATGCGATCCGCAAGATCGAGTGGCTCTGACCATGGCCGAGGCGGGCGGATTCGTCGCACGCGGCTTCGAGGGCGTTCGCGACGCCTTCCTGGCGGCGCAGGCCCCTGACGAAGGCGGGGCGCAGCTGTGCGTCTATCGCCACGGCGAGCCGGTGGTCGACCTCTGGGCCGGCCGCGACAAGATCAAGGACCGCCCCTACGGCGAAGAAACGATCACCGTCATCATGTCCTGCACCAAGGGCGCGACGGCCGCGGTGGTCCATCGCCTGGCGGAGCGTGGCCTGATCGACTACGAGGCGCCGGTCGCCGACTACTGGCCGGAGTTCGCGCAAGCCGGCAAGGCCGACGCCCGCATCTGGCACCTGATGAGCCACTCGGTGGGCCTGCCCGGCGTTGAGCCCGAGAGCGGCGTGACCGCCAACGACATGCTCTATCTCGAGCGCCACATCGGCGCGCTCGAGGCCATGGCGCCGGTATGGACGCCAGGCGCGTCGTGCCACTACCACCCGATCACCTACGGCTCGCTGCTGGACGCGGTCGTGCGCCGCGTCGCCGGCAAGAGCGTCGGTGCGGTGTTCGCCGAGGAGATCGCCGCGCCGCTCGGCCTCGACTTCTGGATCGGCCTGCCGGCCGAGCAGGAGCCGCGCGTCGCCCCCCACTTCTCGCCGACGCCCGGCCTCAGCACCGATCAGATCACCGCCTTCATCGCCGGCATGGGCATCGACACCGAAACGCGCCTCGCCCAGGTCGTGCTGACCTCCTTCAGGCACACGAACGACTTGATCGAGACCATGAACAACCGCGAGGCCCGCGCCGCCGAGGTTCCGGCCGGCAACGGCGTCACCGACGCCAAGTCGCTCGCCAGGATGTACGCCGCGATGATCGGCGAGGTGGACGGCGTGCGGCTGCTGAAGCCCGAGACGATCGAGAAGGCCCGCACCCTCAGGACCGGCGACATGGTCCCGCCCGGCGACTTCGCCAAGCTGCAGTTCGGCGCGCCGGTGGAATACGGCCTGGGCTACGAGTTCAGCCGCGAGGTGAACCCCATGCTGGGCAAGGGCTCGTTCGGCCACGCCGGCGCCGGCGGGCGGCTCGGCTTCGCCAACCCGGAAGCGGGCGTCGCCGCCGCCTACGTCGCCAACACCATGCTCGCCGTCCCCAACGCCCCCGACCCCCGCTGGACCTGGACGGAGGAACTGCGGAAAGCGGTGAGCTGAACGGGGCGGCCCGATTCGACCACCAAGCACACAAAGCACACCAAGGGTTCTGAGAGAGCTCAGGCGCGGCGGCCAATCACGGCCTCTTGGTGTGCTTGGTGTGCTTGGTGGTCATAAGACGGGGTCCCCGCCTGCGCGGGGATGAGCGGGTTTCTTTCAAGCCATGGTTCTAGCCATCCTTCAGGCGCGCATGTCGTCCACGCGGCTCCCCGGCAAGGTGATGCGGCCGGTCCTCGGCGAACCGATGGTCGCGCGGCAGATCGAGCGGGTGCGGCGCTCCAAGCGCCTTTCGGCCATCGTCATCGCCACCAGCACCAACGCCGAAGACGACGTGATCGCCGACGAAGCTCGCCGCCTCGGCATCGGCGTCCATCGCGGTGCGCTGGACGACGTGCTCAGCCGCTTCGTGGGCGCACTGGAAGTGACCGGGAATCCGAAAACCTGCGTGCGGCTCACCGCAGACTGCCCGCTCGCCGACTGGCGCGTCATCGACGACTGCGTCGCCGCCCACGAGCGGGTCAACGCGGACTACACCAGCAACACGACGGGCTGGACCTTCCCCAAGGGCCTCGACGTCGAGGTTTGCGAGAGCTACGCCCTCGTCAAGGCCGACTGGGAAACGACCAGCGCCTACGACCGCGAACACGTCACGCCCTACCTCTACGCCCACCCGGAGCTGTTCAAGGTCGAGCACGTCACCCGCGACCCGCCGCTGCGCTACCGCTGGACCGTCGACACGCCAGAGGACTTCGCCTTCGTCACCGCGGTCTACGCGGCCCTGTACCCGGCGAACCCGGCGTTCACGACCGAAGACATCCTGGACTGGCAGGCGGCGAACCCGGAAAAGGTGATCCCGAACGTCGTCGAATAGGGAGGACGCCATGGCGAGCGAAGGGGGATGCCTCTGCGGCGCGGTCCGGTATTGAGTGCGGAGCCTAGAGGCCCTCCAGCAACCGTCCGGCCACCCTATCGGCGCCGAGCCCGTCGCAGAGGGCCGAGGCCTTCTCGGTCATTGACGCGCGCAAACCCGCGTCGTCCATCAGCGTGCGAAACCCCGCCCTCAGGCGCTCGTCGAAGTCGCCCGAGGGCGGCGCGATGGCGATCGCGGCGCCCGCGGCGGCCAGGCTCGCGACGTTCTCGCGCTGATTGTCGGCCACCACGATCGTCAGGCTGGGCAGGCCGACCACCGCGCGTTCGAAGACGCTCGACCCGCCGGCCCCGACGCCCAGGTCGGCGTCGGCCGTCAGCGAGGCCGTGTTCTGGGCGTCGATGTGCACGACCACGCGCGGGTCCTGCGCGGCGAGCGCCTCGACCTCGCGCCGGCTGGGCGCCTCATCGCCCATCACCACGTCCAGCGCGACATCCCCGAGCGCGGGCCGCAAGGCCGCGACCACCCGCGCCGTGAGCGCCCCGGCGTCGGTCAGGCCGAGCGCGACGAGCACCCGGTCTGGCCGCCCGCCCCTCGCCCGGCGCGTAAGACTTCTCCGGACGCAGCGCGGCGAACGCGGCGCGCACCAGGGCGAAGCTCGGGCCGGCCAGCACCTCGCGCCCGGGATAGTCCGCCGCTTTGCGGCCAATCGCCGGATCGAGCACGATCCCGGCCGGGTGCCGGCGGCGAAGGTCGTCCATGATCAAGAGCCTCGGCGCCGCCTCGGCCAGCAGCGCGTCGTCCTTGGGCGCAAAACCGTAGTGGTCGGCGACGATGGCGGCCGCGCCGTGGCCCAGCGCCATCTCCGCGCCGGCCGCCGCCAGCTCGCCGGCGCTCATCTCGTCAGGCAGTGCGATCACCTCGAGCGAGGCGCGCGCGAACACGTCCAGCACCGCCGCCACCGCCGGCGTGGCGATGAAGATCGGCGCCGCCCCCGCCCGCGCCAGCGCTTCGGCCAGCGTCAGGCAGCGCATCACGTGGCCGCCGCCGATCTTTGCGCCCGCGTCGGCGACGAATAGGATGCGCGGCCCGCTCATCGCTCAGGTCCCATGCCCGACCGCCCCGCTTTCATCGCCCATTGGACCGAGCTCGAAGCCGAGGACAACTCGCACTATCCCGGCGACTCGGAGCTGATGTCCATTGGAGCGCCGCTGGCCGAAAAGCTCGGCTTGACCCGCATCGGCATCCATCACGAGCGGCTGCCGCCCGGGCGGCGCACCTCCTATCCCCACGCCGAGAGCGCCGAGGAGGAGTTCGCCTTCGTGCTCGAGGGCCGGCCCGACGTCTGGATCGACGGCCATCTGCATCCGCTCGCGCCCGGCGACGTGGTGGGGCTCCCGGCCGGGACCGGCGTTTGCCACGCCTTCCTCAACAACACCGCCGACGAGGTCCGCCTCATCGTCCTCGGCGAGAAGCCGAAGGCCGAGAACCGCATCCACTACCCGCTCAACCCGGTGCACGAGGCCACGCGCGAGGACCGCTGGAGCGACGTTCCGCCCCGCCAGCTCGGCCCCCACGACGGCATGGCGCACGTCGCCTCGCCGTCGTCCGCCGCCCCGCCGCCGCGGCCCGACTTCATCGCCCATTGGAGCGCGCTCGAGGCCGACGCGCCCTGGTGCTATCCGGGCGACACCGAGCTGATGGGGTTCGACGCCTCGCTGGGCGCCCGGCTCGGGCTCACCCGCATCGGCGTCCATCAGATGCGGCTGCCGCCCGGGCGGCGCACGTCCTATCCGCACGCCGAGAGCGCCGAGGAGGAGTTCGTCTTCGTGATCGAAGGCCGCCCCGACGCCTGGATCGACGGTCATCTGCACGCCCTGGAGCCGGGCGACGCTGTGGCCTTCCCGGCCGGGACGGGCGTCTGCCACAGCTTCCTCAACAACACCGCGGGCGAGGTGCGCCTGCTGGTGGTCGGCGAGGCCGGCAAGATGGACAACCGCACCAGCTATCCGCTGAACCTGGCCTACGAGGCGACTCACGGCCCGCCGTGGCGCTGGCCCGACGTCCCCAAGCGCCCGCGTGGACCGCACGACGGCAAGGCGCGCGTTCCCGCGTGATCGCGCCTTCACCGGCGCCCCGGAATAGCTACATAGTGCACTCCCGGCCGGCCGCCTTGCGCGCGGCCGCACGCGAAAGGCCGTCATGTCCGCCGAGCCCCGTTCCGCCCGCTGCGTCATCATCGGCTCAGGCCCGGCCGGCTACACCGCCGCCGTCTACGCCGCCCGGGCGATGCTCGAGCCGGTGCTGATCGCCGGGCTGGAGCCCGGCGGGCAGCTCACCATCACCACCGACGTCGAGAACTACCCGGGCTTCGCCGACGTGATCCAGGGGCCCTGGCTCATGGAGCAGATGCGCGCCCAGGCCGAGCATGTCGGCGCCGAGTGCCTGAACGACATCGTCGTCGAGGCCGACCTCTCCAAGCGCCCGTTCCGCATCACCTGCGACTCCGGCCAGGTGTTCCTCGCCGAGACGGTGATCATCTCGACCGGCGCGCAGGCGAAGTGGCTGGGACTGGAGTCCGAGAATGCGTTCAAGGGCTTCGGGGTCTCGGCCTGCGCGACCTGCGACGGCTTCTTCTACCGCGGCAAGGAGGTGCTGGTCGTCGGCGGCGGCAACACCGCGGTCGAGGAGGCGCTCTTCCTCACCAACTTCGCCGCCAAGGTCACCCTGATCCATCGCCGCGACGAACTGCGCGCCGAGAAGATCCTGCAAAACCGCCTGTTCGCCCATCCGCGGGTCGAGGTGATCTGGGACACCGCGCTCGAAGAGGTCCTGGGCGGCGCAGAGCCGCGCAGCGTCACCGGCGCGCGGCTGAAGAACCTCAAGACCCACAAGGAAAGCGAGGTCGCCTGCGACGGGATCTTCATCGCCATCGGCCATGCGCCGGCCTCCGCCCTCTTCGCTGGCCAGCTGGAGATGGACAAGGCCGGCTATCTCAAGGTGAAGGCCGGCAAGACCGCGACCGCGATCGAGGGCGTCTACGCCGCCGGCGACGTCACCGACGACGTCTACCGCCAGGCCGTCACCGCCGCCGGCATGGGCTGCATGGCGGCGCTCGAAGCGGTGCGCTTCCTCGCCGAGGAGGACCACAAGCGCGCGCATCACGCCTTGAGCCACGCGGAGGCGCAGAAGATCGGCCAATGGTGATCCCGGCATGGTGATCCGCGAAGCGAACGAGCGCGACCACGCGATGATCCGCGCGGTGACCGAGGCCGCGTTCGACGAGTCCCGCAGCGATGAGGCCGGCATCATCGAAGGCGTGCGCGCCGAGGGCCTGGTGCTCGCCGAGCTGGTCGCCGAAGACGACGGCCAGATCGTCGGCCACGTCCTCTTCAGCCGCATGCGCACCGAGCCTTCGCGCGCGATCGCGGCGCTCGGCCCCCTCGGGGTCGCGCCCGCCCGGCAACGCACGGGCATCGGCTCCGAGCTCGCACGCGCGGGCATCGAGGCCTGCCGCGCCGCCGGCATGGAGGCCGTCGTCGTCCTCGGTCACCCGCCCTACTACCCCCGCTTCGGCTTCTCTCCCGAAGCGGCCGCCAAGCTCATCTCCCCCTACGCCGCCCGCCCCGCCTTCATGGCGCTGGAACTGAAAGCAGGCGCGCTGAAGGCGCCGCTGAAAGTCGACTACCCGAAGGCGTTTGGGTGAAAGGCTCGACCCTCGCCCCGCGCGCAGCGGGGGAGAGGGCAGGGTGAGGGGCCAGCGGCTGTTCAGCGGGCAAGCCGGCGCAGGTCTTTGTCGCCGAAGGGCCGTCCCCTCACCCTGCCCTCTCCCCGTCGTTCGACGGGGAGAGGGTTCCTAGCCGCTCGTCCAGATCGCTTCGGTGTAGAGCAGCAGCAGGCCCTTGCGCAGCTGGTTGCGGTAGCTCGCGGAGAGGAAATCGCAGCCGCTGAAGATCCGGCTCGCGCCCGCGGCTTGCGCGTCCGCGCAGCGGCGGTCGAGCAGCGCGCGGTGCACGCGGTGGCGGCGGAAGGCCGGGTCCACCGCCCCGTCCGCCAGGTAGCCGTCCTCGCCGACGACGTAGAGGATCGCCGCGCCCGCCGGCTCGCCGTTCAGCCGCGCCAGGTAGAGCGACCACCCGGGCGCGGTGAGCCAGGGCGCCATCGGGATGCGGAATCCGGCGTGGCCCCAGCCGCGGTGGTAGACGTCGGAGAAGGCCTCGAGGTCCGCCGCGCCCTCCACGCGCACGATCTCCACGCCCTCCGCCGGCTCGTCCGGCAGGCCGACCGGTCCAACCAGCGTTGAATGGAAGTCGCGTTGGGCATAGCCGGCCTCGGCCAGCAGGCGCGCCGTCTTGGCGATCGGCTGGCCGGGCGCAAGTTCGAACGTGCCGCCAACGCCGGCCTTGTACCAGTCGATGACGCCGGGAACCGCCTCGATCAGCGCATCGCTGAAGCCGTAGGCGCGGTTGAAAAACGCCGTGGCCGGGAACCCCGGGGCCCGCAACGCCACCGCGCCGTCGAACACGCGAACCTCGGCCCCCATCGGATTGCCCGTCCGCGCGGCGATGACATCGAGCCGGCTGCGCGTATAGCCGCCCACGATCGCCTGCGCCCGCCGCACGTCGCCGAGCTCGGGAATGAAAACCGCCATGGAGACCCCCTTCTTCGAAGGCTTAGCGCAGCAGGCGTTGCGTGTCTCTCCCTCGCCCCGCGCGCAGCGTGGGGAGAGGGCGGGGTGAGGGGGCCAGCGGCGGTTCAGCAGGCAAGCCGGCGCCGGCTACTCGCGCCGTGAGGCCGTCCCCTCACCCTGCCCTCTCCCCGTCGTGCGACGGGGAGAGGGTTCTTCCTTTTGCACCGCAGCAGCGCGGGATTGTGATCGGCGTTTACAAAATCCCCCTTTTCACGCGCGTATAGCGGGCCTATATCAACGGGCGACTTATGCTCAAATATAGCATAAGTTGGGGTGGCGCCGGCGTCCTCTTCCGATGCCCGGCGTTTTTCCGGCCCCAAATAATGCTCAGATTGAGCAAAAGGAGACGGGGGAAATGGCGGACGGTTCTCTACCGCTGAGGTTCACCGAAGAGGTCGAGGCCGCGACCGGCCCGATCTGGGAGAAGGTGCGCGCCCGCGTCACCCCGCTCGAGTGGCGGCTGCAGGCGCCGCTGGTGGCCGCCATCAACGACCTCAAGCGCCAGAAGAACGCCGTCATCCTGGCGCACAACTACATGACGCCTGAGATCTTCCACGGCGTCGGCGACTACGTCGGCGACAGCCTCGGCCTCGCCCGCGAAGCCGCCAAGTCCGACGCGCGCGTGATCGTCCAGGCCGGCGTGCTCTTCATGGCCGAGACCTCCAAGGTGATCTGTCCCGACAAGACGGTGCTGATCCCCGATCTGCGCGCCGGCTGCTCGCTCGCCTCGTCAATCACCGGCGCCGACGTGCGCCTGATCCGCCAGCGCTATCCGAACGTACCGGTGGTCGCCTACATCAACACCACCGCCGAGGTGAAAGCCGAGATCGACATCTGCTGCACCAGCGCCAACGCCGTGCAGGTGGTCGAGCAGATCGCCCGCGAGTGGGGCTCCGACCGCGTCATCCTGTTGCCGGACGAGTTCCTCGCCAAGAACGTCGCCCGCCAGACCGCGATCAAGATCATCGCCTGGCAGGGCCGCTGCGAGGTGCACGAGCGCTTCGACGCAAACGACATTCGCGAACTGCGCGAGGCCTATCCCGACGCCGAGATCCTCGCCCACCCCGAGTGCCCGACCGAGGTCATCGAGCTCGCCGACTTCGCCGGCTCGACCGCGGCGATGAACGACTACGTCATGCGCCGCAAGCCCAGGCGCGTGGTGCTGATCACCGAGTGTTCGATGGCGGACAACATCGCCTGCGAGGCGCCGGAGACCGAGTTCGTGCGCCCCTGCAACCTCTGCCCGCACATGAAGCGCATCACGCTGGAGAACATCTACGAGGCGCTCGTCAAGGAGCAGTACGAGGTCAAGGTGCCCGAGGACATCGCCGCCCGCGCCCGCCTCGCCGTCCAGCGCATGATCGACCTGCCCCGCCCAGCCACCCCGGCCCGTTACGACCTCGTCAAAGCCCGCCACCACGTCGACGTCGAGCTGATCTAGCGACCGCTAGTTCCATGCCCAAGCGCATCATCCGCTCATCCCCGCGAAAGCGGGGACCCAGCCGTTTTTCACCACCAAGCACACCAAGCACACCAAGGGTTCTGAGAGGGCTCATGCTCAGCGGCGAGTTGCGGCGTCTTGGTGTGCTTGGTGTGCTTGGTGGTTGGATTCCGGGACGGGGGGCGCGATGAGCGATAGCGAACCTCCTCCGCTCGGGCCGTGGTCGATGCCGTCGGCGGAGACGGAGGCGCCTTACCCCGCGCCGCCGCCCGTGCAGGCCAGGGCCTCGCCGCTCAACGAGATCGTCTGGGGCCTCATCTCCACCGCCCTGCTCGCCGCCTGGATCGGCTGGCAGGCGGGGTGGGTGTGGGCCGTCGCCGGCGTGGTGGGCGTCTTCGTGCACGAGTACGGCCACGTCTTGGCGATGAACGCGCTGGGCGCCGGCCCCGGCCGCATCCGCATCATCCCCTTCCTCGGCGGCGCGGCGACGATGGCGCAGCCGCCCGACAGCCAGTTCAAGGGCGTCCTGATCTCGCTCGCGGGCCCGACCTTCGGCCTTATCGCGGCGATCCCGTTCATCCTCCTGGCCCGCTACGACAATCCGATCTGGCTGGGCGGGGCCTTCTTCGTCGGCATCATCAACCTGATCAACCTCGCCCCCGCGCCGCCCCTGGACGGCTCCAAGGCGCTCGGCCCGGCGCTCGCCCGCATCAGTCCGATGCTCGAGCGGGTCGCGCTCGTGCTCGTCGGCGCCGCGGCGGTCTACTGGGCGATCCTGACCGGCAACTGGCTGTTCGGCGCCTTCGTCGGCATCGCGACGCTCGGCGCGCTGCGCACCGGCGTTCCCCGCTTCGTCGCCCGCCCGCTCACCGGTCCGGAGCTGGCCGCGGCGATCGGCCTCTGGCTCCTCGCGCTCGTCCTCTGCGCCAGCGTTGTGGCGGCGACGTCGAGCCAAAGCCTCCTTCTCGGGCACCGGCCATGAGCGAGCGCTTGCGTTTCGACGGCGTCCTCATCATCGGCGCGGGTCTCGCCGGCCTCTCGGCCGCGCTCGCCGCCGCGCCGCGCAAGACCATGGTGCTCTCCGCCGGGCCGCTGCTTTCCGGCTGCTCATCGGCCTGGGCGCAGGGCGGCATCGCCGCCGCGCTGAGCGAAGGCGACAGCCCCGAGCTGCACGCCGCCGACACCGTCGCCGCCGGCGCCGGGCTGGTCGACCCTGAGATGGCGCTGCTGATGACCCGCGAGGGGCCTGACGCCGTTCGCCGCCTCGCCGCGCTCGGCGTGCCCTTCGACCGCGACGACCGCGGCGGCTTCGTGCAGAGCCTCGAGGCCGCCCACTCCCGCGCCCGCGTCGCGCGCGTGAAGGGCGACCAGGCCGGCCGCGAGATCATGCGCACCGTCGCCGCCGCAGCGATGGCGCAGACGGACGTCGAGGTGCGCGCCAGCACCCGCGTGCGCGCTCTGTTGCAAGACGCCGAGGGCCGCGTGCGCGGCGCGCTGGTCGAGCATGCCGGGACGCTCTCCGAGATCGTCGCGCCGGCCACCATCCTCGCCACCGGCGGCCTCGGCGGCCTCTATGCGCTCACCACCAACCCGCGCGCGGTGACCGGCGAGGGATTGGCGCTGGCGGCGCTCGCCGGCGCCCGCATCGGCGACCCCGAGTTCGTCCAGTTCCACCCCACCGCCATCGCCCTCGACGCCGACCCGGCGCCGCTGGCCAGCGAATCTTTGCGCGGCGAACGCGCCGTGCTCGTCGACGCCGAGGGCAAGCCGATCATGGCCGGCCGCCATCCACTGGGCGACCTCGCCCCGCGCGACGTGGTCGCCCGCGCCATCCACGAGCAGGTGCTGTCGGGCCGCGGCGCCTTCCTCGACGCCCGCGCGGCGATCGGCGAACGCTTCCCCGACCAGTTCCCCGCCGTCTTCGCCGCCTGCATGGCTGGCGGGCTCGATCCGCGCATCCAGCCGATCCCAGTCGCGCCGGCCGCCCACTACCACATGGGCGGGGTGGTGACCGACGCGAGCGCCCGGACCAGCGTCGAGGGCCTGTTCGCCGCCGGCGAATGCGCCTCCACCGGCGTGCATGGCGCGAACCGGCTCGCGTCCAACTCCCTGCTCGAAGCGGCCGTGTTCGGGACCCGCGCCGGCGAAGCTGCCCGCGAGGCGGAGGACGTCAAGTCCAAGCCCCTGCGCGCCCAGCCGGCGCCTGATTTGCCGCAGGACGATCTCGAGTTCCTGCGCGCCGAGATGGGCCGCGACGCCGGCGTGCTGCGCGACGCCGCGGGCCTGGCGCGCCTCGTCACCCGCATCGACCAGCTGGAAGCCGAGCATGGCCGCGGCCTCGCCCTCGTCGCAGCGCGGCTGGTCGCCGTCCCCGCCCTGGCCCGCGAGGAGAGCCGCGGCGCCCACTGGCGCTCGGACCACCTCAAGACGCTGCCGGTCGGCGAGCGGACCTTCGTCACCCTCGACCAGGTCAGCGCCGGCAAGGCCCGGCGAGCCGCCGAATGATCGCCCCGCTGCCCGACGCGCTGGTCGAGCCCTTGGTGCGCGCGGCGCTGGCCGAGGATTTCGGCCGCGGCGGCGATGTGACCTCGGCCGCGCTCATCCCTGCCGACGCGCGCCTGGCCGCCGTTTTCGCCGCCCGCGCCGACGGGCGCTTGGCCGGCCTTGCGTGCGCGCGCCTGGCCATCGCCGCTCTCGATCCCGCCGCCAGCTTCGAGGCGCTGGTCGCCGACGGCGAAGACTTCGCCAAGGGCGCGGCGCTCGCTCGCGTCGAGGGAAACGCGCGCGCCCTGCTCTCCGCCGAGCGCGTGGCGCTGAACTTCCTCGGCCGCCTCTGCGGCGTCGCCACCCTGACCCGCGCCTACGTCCGCGCGACGGCGGGAACCGCCGCGCGCATTGTCTGCACTCGCAAGACGACGCCAGGCCTTCGCGTGCTCGAGAAGTACGCCGTCCGCTGCGGCGGCGGGGTCAACCACCGCTTCGGTCTCGATGACGCCATCCTGATCAAGGACAATCACATCGCTGCCCTTGGCGCTCATCCGAGCCCGGTCGCCGAAGCCGTCGCCCGCGCCAAGGCCGCCGCCGGCCACCTGATGAAGGTCGAGGTCGAGGTCGACACCCTCGCTCAGCTCGACGAGGCGCTGGGCGCCGGGCCTGACGTGATCCTGCTCGACAACTTCGACCTTCCCGCCCTCAGCGAAGCCGTCCGCCGCACCGCCGGCGCCGTCGTCCTCGAAGCCTCCGGCGGCGTGACCCTCCAAACCGTCCGCGCCATCGCCCAGACCGGCGTCGACGCCATCTCCGTCGGCGCCCTAACCCACTCCGCCCCCGTCCTCGACATCGCCCTGGACGCGACCTAGCGCCTAGATCCTCCCCCGTTGGGGGAGGGGGACCATGCGAAGCATGGTGGAGGGGGCCCGCCGCTTGCGCGGCCGGCCTGCAAGCAAGACCTAGATCAATCTTGAAACCGGCGCGGCCGGCCACTGCCCCCCTCCACCACCCTTCGGGTGGTCCCCCTCCCCCTACGGTGGAGGATCTAGACAGCGCTTGCGCGGCTGCACACCAGCGCTCATCTCATCCCCATGCCCAACGCCCGCATGCCAGCGCTCTTCGTCGGCCATGGGTCGCCGATGAACGCGATCGAGGACAACGACTGGACCCGCGGCTGGGAGGATATCGCGCGCGAGATTCCGCGACCGAAGGCCATCCTCTGCGTCTCCGCCCACTGGGAGACCCAGGACCTCGCGGTCACCGACGATGCGCAGCCGAAGACCATCCACGACTTCGGCGGCTTCCCGAAGGCCCTCTTCGACATGCAATACCCCGCCCCCGGCTCGCCCGAGCTCGCGACGCGCATCCCCGACATCACCGCCATCGACACCCGCCAGGCGCTCGACTGGGGCCTCGACCACGGGACGTGGAGCGTGCTTTGCCGCATGTATCCCGAGGCCGACGTCCCGGTGGTGCAGCTCAGCCTCGATCGGCGCCTCAGCGCCCGCGGGCACTACGAGATCGGCATCGCGCCTAGCGCCGCTCCGCGATGAGGGCGTGCTGGTGATGGGCTCGGGCAACATCGTGCACAACCTGCGCGCCATCGACTTCCGCAACCCCGCGCCGCTGCCCTGGGCCCAGCGTTTCCGCGACGAGGCGAACGCCCTGATCGCCGCCCGCCGGCACGACGCGCTCGTGCAGTACGAGACGCTCGGCGAGGACGCGGTCCTCTCGATCAACAGCGCCGAGCACTACCTGCCGCTGCTCTACGTCCTCGCCCTCCAGCGCCCCGACGAAACCGCCCGCCTCTTCAACGACGACGTCTTCGCCGCCATCTCGATGACCTCGGTCCTGATCTCCTGACGCCGCGCCAGCGGCGCCGCCCGATCGAACCACGAAGGACACAAAGGACACGAAGGGGCGCGCACTCACCCACCGCCGCGAAGCGGCCTTTTAAACCACCAAGCACACCAAGCACACCAAGGGGCCGAGCGAGCCGCGGGCGTCGCGGACGCTGCTGAATCTTGGTGTGCTTGGTGTGCTTGGTGGTCAAATCCGGGAGCCGCCGCTCTCGCGCCGCCTCAGGATCTCCCCCTTCGTGTCCTTCGTGGTGAAAGGCGACAGCGCCGCTTGCGCGGCGCGTCAGGCGAGCCGCGCCGCGGCGGCCTTTGCTTCGGCCAGGCGCTGCGGCATCAGCTTGGACATCTGCGCCTCCACCGCCGCCACGACCTCTGGCGGCGCCGTTCCCGGGCGGCCGGCGTTGAACGGGGGCGCCGGCGCGTATTCGATGGCCAGCTGCAGGCGCTGGGCTGTCGCTTCGCCGGCCAGCTCGGCGGCGATGGTCAAGCCGAAGTCGATGCCCGCCGTGACCCCGCCGCCGGTGATGATGTCGCCGTCGCGCACCACGCGGCCCTCGTCCGGGATGGCCCCGAACAGTTTCAGCATGTCGCGCGAGGCCCAGTGGCAGGCCGCGCGCCTGCCCTTCAGCACGCCCAACGCGCCGAGGATCAGCGAGCCGGTGCAGACCGACGTGAGGTACCGCGCCGTCCCGGCCAGCCGCTTCGCCTCGGCCATGAAAGCGGCGTCGTTGATCACTTCGGTCGACCCGAACCCGCCCGGGAAGAACAGCAGGTCGCAGCGGTCGATCTCCGCCATCCGCCGCGTGCGGGCGAACCAGAGCCCGCCGTCGGAGCCGATCGTCCCGCCCGGCTCGGACGCAACGATGACCTCGGCGCCGGGGATGCGGCTCATCACCGTATGCGGACCGGTGAAGTCGAGCTGCGTCATGCCCGTATAGAGCACCTCGACGATGCGGAAGCTGGCCATGGGAGCGATCTCGCGGGCGGTTGACGACGCCACTGTGGCAGGACTATGCCTTGGCTGAAACGCCAATGTTCCCTCCTTTTCTGCCATGATCCCCCGCAAAATCGGCTTCTTCGTCTTCCCGGACTTCCAGCTCCTCGATGCGGCGGGCCCGATCGCCGCCTTCGAGATCGCCGGCCGCTACGCCGGCGGCGCCTACGACATCCGCGTCGTCGCTGAGGACCCCGGCGCCGTCGCCAGCACCGCCGGCGTCACCATGGCCGCCGAGGTGCTGCGCCCGGACGACGCCTTCGACACCCTGGTCGTGGTCGGCGGCGAGGGCAGCCGCGCGCCGGCCGCCGACCCGGCCACGCTGGCCTTGGTCCGCGCCGTCGCGGCCAAGGCCCGCCGCATGGCCAGCGTCTGCTCCGGCGCCTATGTGCTGGCCGCCGCCGGGCTGCTCGACGGCAGGCGGGCGACCACCCACTGGAACCGATCGGCCGACTTCGCGCGGCGCTTTCCCGAGGTGCGCCTCGAGCCCGACCGCATCTACGTGCGCGACGGAGCGGTGTGGACCTCGGCCGGGATCACCGCCGGCATCGATCTGGCGCTGGCCATGGTCGCCGACGACCTCGGCGAGGACATCGCCCGGCGCACCGCCGAGCAGCTGGTGGTCTACCGCCGCCGCCCGGGCGGCCAGTCGCAGTTCTCGGCCCTGCTCGACCTCGAGCGGCCGGCCGGGCGTTTCGCGCACCTGATGGGCTGGATGCGCGAGCGGCTGCACGAGCCGTTGAACGTTGAACGACTGGCCTCGCAGGCGGCGATGAGCCCGCGCAACTTCGCCCGCGCCTTTACCGCCGAGACCGGCGTCACGCCGGCCCGCGCCGTCGAGCGCCTGCGCGTCGAAGCCGCCCGCGCCCGCATCGAGGCCGGCCCGGAGCCGATCGACGTCATCGCCCGCCAGTCCGGCTTCAACGACCCCGAACGCATGCGCCGCGCCTTCCTCCGAGCCCTAGGCCAACCCCCGCAGGCGCTAAGCCGCGCCGCCCGCGCCGCCTGACCCCCAACCAACGCCGCGAAGCGGCCTTTGAAACCACCAAGCACACCAAGCACACCAAGATTCAGCAGTGCTCGCGACGCCGCCGCCAGCTCGGCCCCTTGGTGTGCTTGGTGTGCTTGGTGGTCAATTCACGGAGCCGCCGCTCCCGCGGCGCCTCAGGACATGACCCCTTCGTGTCCTTCGTGCCCTTTGTGGTCGAATAGGAAAGCCCCGCTCGCGCGGGGCTCTCAGAACCTACCCAAACACCTCCGCAAACAAATCCAGCATCGCCTGCCAGCTCCGCCTGTCCGCCAACGCATCGTAGGCGAACCCCGGGCGGCCGAGGGCGTTCGCGGCGGGGTTGGTGAAGCTGTGGCCGGCGCCGCCGTAGACCAGCATGCGCCAGTCGACGCCCGCCCCCTTCATCTCCTCCTCGAACGCGGCGCGCTGCTCGGGCGGGATGATCGGGTCGTCGGCGCCGATCTGCACCAGCACCTTGGCCTTCACCGCCCCCGCCTGCGCCGGTTTCGCCGTGCCGAGACCGGAGTGGAAGCCCACCACCGCCTTCAAGGGCTCGCCGGCGCGGGCCATCTCCAGCACCGTCGTGCCGCCAAAGCAGTAGCCGATGCCGGCCAGCCGGCTCGTATCGGTCTCCGGCTGCGCCGTCAGCACCTCCAGCGCCGCGTGCGCGCGGGCGCGGATGCCGGTCGGGTCGGCCATCCAGGCCATGATCCGCGGCATCGCCTGGGTGAGGTCGGGCAGCGGCTGGCCCCCGCCGTAGTAGTCGAGCGCAAACGCGATGTAGCCGGCCTCGGCCAGCTTGCGCGCCGAGTTCTTCGCGTGCTCGGCCAGCCCGCCGCCCTCATGCGCCACGATGATCCCCGGCCGCTTGCCGCTCTTCGCGTCATCCACCGCCAAAAACCCCACCAGATCAGCCCCGTCGGCCGTGTATGCAATGTCCTGCGTCTTCATCCTCACCCTTCCCTTCCTGAAACGCCGCGCAGCGGCGCCATCCAATTTGACCGCCAAGGTCGCCAAGGACGCGAAGAGTCTCCGTTACCCCGGGCCCCTTGGCGCGCCTTGGCGTACTTGGCGTCCTTTGCGGTTGATAGGAAAGCCCCGCTAGACGCGGGGCGGACGATTAGGCGCCCAACTCCGCCAACCGCCGCTGGAAGAATCGCCGTTCCGGGTCGTGCCGCGCCAGCGTCAGCGCTTCCTCATACGCCGCCCTCGCCTCGTCGCTCCGCCCCAACCGCCGCAACAGGTCGGCATGGACGGCTGGCAGCACGTCGTAGCCGGCCAACGTCCCTCGGGCGGCCAGCGCCTCGACGACCGGCAACGCGGCGGCGGGGCCGTCGACCATGGCCAGGGCCGCGGCGTGGTTGAGCTCGATCACCGGCGAGGGCGAAAGGCGCATCAAGACCGCATAGAGCCCGAGGATCTGCCGCCAGTCGGTCTCCTCCGGCCGCGCCGCGCGGTCGTGCAGCGCCGCGATCGCCGCCTGCACCGCGTAGGGCGACGGCGGCGTGGTCGCGGTCAGCGCCGGCTCGACCAGCGCCAGGCCCTCGTCGATCATCGTCCGATCCCAGAGCATTCTGTCCTGCTCCTCGAGCAGCACGATGTCGCCGTGGGCGTCGTATCGCGCTGGCCGCCGCGCCTCGTGCAGCAGGATGAGCGCCAAGAGGCCCTGGACCGCGCCACGGCCCGGCAACAGCGCGTCCAGCCGCCGCGCCAGCCCGATCGCCTCGCCGGCCAGGCTGCGCCGCGGGTCGCCGGCGTAGGCCTCGGTGAAGACCAGGTAGACCACTGCCAGCACCCCGTCGACCCGCGCGTCCAACGCCTCCCTCGGAGGGGTCTGGTAAGGAATTCCCGCGGTACGAATTTTCGCCTTCGCGCGCACCAGACGCTGCGCCATCGTCTCCTCGCTCACCAGGAAGGCGCGGGCGACGACCGGGGTCGGCAGGGAGCAGACGGTTCTCAGCGTCAGCGCCACCTGCGCCTCCAGGCTGAGCGCCGGGTGGCAGCAGGTGAAGATGAGCCTCAGCATGTCGTCGTCGCCGAACGTGGCGTCGCAAACGTCGTCCGGCATGGCGGTCGCCTCGATCTCGGCCAAAGCCCTAAGCGCGTCCGCCTTTTCCCGAAAATTGATCCGTCTCCGGATCATATCGATGGCTTTTCGGCGCCCGGTCGTGACCAGCCAGGCGCGGGGATTGGCTGGCATCTCCTTGGGCCAGGAGACCGCGGCGGCGGCGCAGGCTTCCTGCAACCCCTCCTCCGCCAGGTCGAAGTCGCCGACCAGGCGGATGAGGGTGGCGAGGGCCTCGGGCGCGTGGCGCCGGAACGCCTGGTCGATCGCCGTCGTCACGCGCCCGCGCCTTACGTCTTACATGCCCCAGACCGGGCGCACCTCGATCGAGCCGTGCTTGGCGGTGGGGACCTTGGCCGCGATGCCGACGGCCTCGTCCAGGTCCTTGGCCTCGATCAGGTAGTAGCCGCCCAGCTGTTCGCGGGTCTCGGCGAACGGACCGTCCGTGGTCAGCGTCTTGCCGTCGCGCACCCGAACCGTGGTCGCCGCCGCCACCGGCCGAAGCCGGTCGGCCGACTTGAAGTTGCCGCTCTGCACGATCCCCTGGGTGAAGGCGCCGTAGTCGGCCATCATCGTCGACGCATCCTGGTTCGCGTCATCGCTCTCTGCGCTGTAGATCAAAAGCAGGTACTGCATGGCTTGCTCCGCTCTCGGTTTTCCCGCGGCGCACACCCGCCGCACCCCCTAGTCGAACCCCCTACCCCCAAATCGACACCCCGAGTGCGATTTCTTCAGCGCCGCGCAGCGGCGCCATCCAATTGAACCACAAAGAAGAGGAAGGACACGAAGGGCACGAAGGGCGCGCCTCTCGAGGCGCCGCGACAGCGGCGACTCCCGAATTGACCACAGCACACCAAGGACACGAAGATTCAGCAGTAGCCGCAGCGCCGCGGCCAACCTCGGCCTCTTGGTGTGCTTGGTGTGCTTGGTGGTTGAAAAATGCCGCTTCGCGGCGATGCGTA